>NZ_JBFUFA010000007.1:0-288523 GCF_056403695.1 Mesorhizobium sp. P2_F7
ACCCGGCCCTGCGGGCCACCCTCCCCTCGAGGGGGAGGGAAAGGTCGTCCCCATCCTCTTCTACCGCTCGATGCTGCTGGCTGCCGACGTCGCCCCCATCGACGCGCTTTTTGATGCACTCCGCCAGCGCGGCCTCAGTCCGGTCCCCATCTTCGTCTCCAGCCTCAAAGACCCGACGTCCCTCGCCTTCGTCGAAACCGCGCTGGCCTCGCTGAACCCCACCGCCATCATCACCGCGACCGCCTTCGCTTCCGGCGCCGAACCGGGCGTCGAGACCGTGTTCGACCGTGCCGGTGTGCCGGTGTTCCAGGTCATCGTCGCCACCACCCGCCGCGATGTCTGGGACAAGAACCAGCGCGGCCTGGCGCCCGCCGACCTCGCCATGCATGTCGTGCTGCCCGAGCTCGACGGCCGCATCCTCGCCGGCGCGATTTCCTTCAAGGGCGAAAGCGAGACCGACCCCGCCCTCGGCCACCGCGCCTTCGCCAACCGGCCGGAACCGGATCGCGTGGCACAGGTGGCGGAGCGTGTGGCGGCGTTTATTCGCTTGCAGGAGACACCGCGTGCGACGCGCAAGCTGGCGATCTTGATTCCCGACTATCCGAGTGCCCCCGGCCGCACCGGCTATGCGGTTGGCCTCGACGTACCGTCCAGCGTGCTGGCGATGCTGCATGACCTGAAGGAGCAGGGCTACGCTGTTGAAGGGATTCCGCAATCGCCGCGAGGGTTGCTGGATTTGCTGGAGCGGAGTGGCGACGGGTTGGGGCTGGAGGAGTATCTCGACCTTTCCGTGGAGTTACCCACAGCGGCAATTGCCACTGTGGAGGCCGCTTGGGGGAAAGCAGAAGACATAAATTCGCGCGAGGCACCCCCCTCTGTCCTGCCGGACATCTCCCCCTCAAGGGGGGAGATTAGCGGTTCCTCCGGCGACGCCAGTCCTGCAGCGCTGGTGATTGGCGAAGGCCGAGGCGAAGGAATAATCTCCCCCCTTGAGGGGGAGATGTCCGGCAGGACAGAGGGGGGTGTTCAAGCGCCGACCTCGCCGCACTTCCCCTTCCGAGCCGCCACCTTCGGCAACATCACAGTCGCACTCGCCCCCGACCGTGGCCGCTCGGCCGACCGCCGCGCCGACTACCACGACCCGACGCTCCCTCCGCGCCATGCCCTACTCGCCTTCGGCCTGTGGCTGCGCAAATCGCTCGGCATCCACGCCCTCATCCATGTCGGCGCTCATGGCACGCTGGAATGGCTGCCGGGCAAGACGGTCGCGCTGTCGCAGGCCTGCTTTCCCGAAATCGTCACCGGCCCGCTGCCCGTCATCTACCCCTTCATCGTCTCCAATCCGGGCGAGGCAGCACAGGCCAAGCGCCGCATCGCCGCCGTCACGCTCGGCCATCTGCCGCCACCGCTGGCCGGCGCGGGACTGGACGAAGAACAGCACAAGCTCGAACGCCTGGTCGACGAATACGCCCAGGCCGACGGCCTCGACCGCCGGCGCCGTGACCGCCTCGCAAAACTGATCGTCGACACGGCGCAAAAGACCGGCCTCGCTTCCGAAGCCGGCGTCGCCAAAACCGATGCGCCCGACGAAGCGCTGCGCCGCATCGACGCCTGGCTCTGCGACCTCAAGGACTTCGCCATCAAAGATGGCCTGCACATCTATGGCCGCGCGCCCGAGGACGAGCCAGATGCCATTCGCCGGCAAAGCGCCGAGGCCGAGAAGACCGCACTGCTTGCCGCGCTTGATGGCCGCCACGTCAAGGCCGGTCCGGCCGGCGCGCCCGCGCGTGGCCGCTCCGACGTGCTGCCCACTGGCCGCAACCTCTTCACCTCCGACCCGCGCACCATGCCAACGCCGACCGCCTATGATCTCGGCAAGGCGGCAGCGGAGGAAGTGGTGCGCGGCTACATGCAATCGCATGGGGACTGGCCGCGCTCGCTGGTCATCGACCTCTGGGGCTCGGCCTCGCTGCGCACCGGGGGCGAGGAGATCGCGCAAGGCTTGGCGCTGATGGGCTGCCGGCCGCAATGGGATTCTGCCACCGGCCGCATCACCGGCATCGAGGTGCTGCCGCCGGCAACGCTCGGCCGCCCGCGCGTCGATGTCACCTGGCGTATTTCCGGCCTGTTCCGCGACATGTTCCCGACCCAGATCGCGCTGATCGACGCCGCAGCCAACGCGGTTGCCGCCCGCGACGAAGACGATTCGGAAAACCCGCTCGCGGCCAAGACCCGCGCCGACGGCAAGATCAGCCCGCGCATTTTCGGCACTTCGCCCGGCACCTACGGCGCCGGCGTCGAGGACCTTTTGGCCAGCGGCGACTGGGGCGCACGCGAAGAGATCGGCCGCGCCTATCTCGACGCGACATCGCATGCCTATGGCGGCGCCGAGGGTGAAGGCACCGCCTCCCCCGGCGCCTTCGAAAGCCGCATCGCCGAGGCCGATCTGCTCGTCCACACAGGCGACGACCCCGGGCGCGACATTCTCGAAGGCTCCGCCGATGTCGCCTTCATCGGCGGATTTTCGGCCGCACTTGCGGCGCTGGGTCGAAATGCCGACGTCATCGTCCTCGACACCACGGACCCGCAAAAGCCCAAGCCGCGTTCGGTCGGCGAGGCCGTATCGCGGGTGGTGCGGGCACGTGCGGTCAATGCCCGCTTCATATCAGGCCAGATGCGGCACGGCCCGCGCGGCGCCTCCGAATTCGCCGAGACAGTCGACCGTCTCATCGGCTTTGCCGAAACCACGCACGCCATTTCGGGCGCGCTGATCGAAGCCGTGCACGACGCCTATGTGGGCGACGCGGAAGTCCGCGCCTTCATCCTGCGCGAAAACCCCGCTGCCGCCAAAGTCATTGCCGAACGCTTCCTGTCGGCGCGCCGGCGTGGCCTATGGCACCCCTTGCGCAACTCGATCGACGACGATCTTGCAGCACTCATCGCCGAGGCCGAGGCGCTCGGGGTCGCGGCATGAACGCCTTCTCAAGGCGCGGCGCCTGCCCGGCTTTGTCGGCGCCGATGCAGACCGGCGACGGCCTGCTGGTGCGGCTCAACCCGGTTGCTGGAGGATTGGCGCCGAAGCTGTTGATCGGACTCGGCGAAACCGCCTTGCGGCACGGCAACGGCATCATGGAGGTGACGGCGCGCGGCAGTCTGCAGATACGCGGGCTGACGGTGGAGAGCGCACGACTTCTGGCTGGAGAGGTCGATGCGCTGGGCATTGCCGTGCGCACCGGCGTGCCGGTCGAGACCGGGCCGCTGGCCGGCATCGATTCGTGGGAGCTTGTGGATCCGCGGCCGCTGGCTGAGCGGATCAGGGCGGCGGTCGAGGACGCCGGGCTGACGGCGAGGCTCGGACCGAAGGTTTCGGTGGTTGTCGATGGCGGCGGACAGCTGACGATGGATGCGGTGACGGCTGATGTCAGGCTGAAGGCGGGGCGAGGCGGCGCTGGCGTCTTGTGGAATGTGTCAGTTGGGGACGTTGGCCAAAGCATGAAACCGCTCGCGACGATCGACGCAGATTCCGCAAGGGATATCGCGGTGGCTGCACTCAGGATGGTCGCGGAGAAAGGGCGCGAAGCGCACGCTCGGGATTTATCGGAGAGGCAACTGATATCTCTCGCGAGTTGGCACTCCGTCCCACCCCCCTCTGTCCTGCCGGACATCTCCCCCTCAAGGGGGGAGATTGAGCTCTCATCTCGGCTTTTGCCAATCGCCAACGTTGAAGGTGAAGCGCCAGCGCCCAAACTGCCAATCTCCCCCCTTGAGGGGGAGATGTCCGGCAGGACAGAGGGGGGTGTGCAGGATCGCCGGCCTATCGGTCTTTTCCTCTTGTCAAACAACACCTCTGCCCTCGGCATAGCCCTCCCCTACGGCAGCATGCCAGCCGACAAACTCATCGCCCTCATCCAAACCGCCCTCACCCTCGGCGCGACCGAGATCCGCCTGGCCCCCGGCCGCGCCTTGCTCTTCCTCGGCCAACCCCCAGCCACCAACCAACCCCTCCAAACCGCCGCCACCGCGCTCGGCTTCGTCACCTCTGCCACCGACCCGCGCACCCGCATTGCCGCTTGCCCCGGCACCCCCGCCTGCGCCTCCGGTCAGATCGCCACCCGCGACATCGCCGAGACCATCGCCGCCGAAAACCCCGACATCCTCGACTTCACCTTGCATATCTCCGGCTGCGCCAAGGGCTGCGCACACCCAGGTCCGGCGGCGCTAACTCTGGTCGGCGGCGAAAACGGAGCCGGACTTGTCGTGAACGCGACGGCAAAGACCCTTCCTGCGGGCTACAGGCCGGGCTATGACGCCGCGCGCGGCATCGGTCGCGTCGCAGCGCTGGTCCGCAGCGCACGATTTCAGGGCGAAACCGCCGCCGCTTGCCTGGCAAGGCTCGGGCCGGCGGCAATCGCCAAGACCTACCGACAGGAATAAGCATGGCCGCCTACGACTACATCCATGACGGCAACGCGATCTACGAGCGCTCCTTCGCCATCATCCGCGCCGAGGCCGACCTGTCGCGCTTTTCCGAAGCGGAGGCCGATGTCGCCATCCGCATGATCCATGCCTGCGGCCAGGTTGAGGCCGCCAGTCATTTTGTCTTCTCACCTGACTTCGTCGCTGCCGCACGCACCGCTTTGGCAGCCGGCGCGCCGATCTTCTGCGACGCCGAAATGGTTTCGCATGGCGTCACCCGCGCCCGGCTGCCGGCCGGCAACGAGGTGATCTGCACCTTGCGCGACCCGCGCACGCACGACATCGCCAGGGATATCGGCAACACCCGCTCGGCTGCCGCGATCGACCTGTGGGGCGAGCGCATTGCCGGTTCGGTTGTCGCCATCGGCAATGCGCCGACAGCGCTGTTCTATCTGCTCGAAAAACTGCGCGACGGCGCGCCGAAGCCGGCGGCGATCATCGGCATGCCGGTCGGCTTCGTGGGCGCGGCCGAATCCAAGGATGCGCTGGCCGAGAACTCCTATGGCGTGCCCTATGCCATTGTGCGCGGCCGTCTGGGCGGCAGCGCCATGACCGCCGCCGCGCTGAATTCGCTGGCGAGGCCCGGCCTGTGAACGCGATCCCCAAAGGCCGCCTCTTCGGCGTCGGCACCGGTCCCGGCGATCCCGAACTGTTGACGCTGAAAGCCGCGCGCGTGCTTTCCGAAGCCGATGTCGTCGCCTATTTCGCCAAGCGCGGCAACAACAGCAACGCGCGCGCCATCGTCGAGGCGCGCTTCCGCCCGGACATGCTGGAACTGCCGCTGCTCTATCCCGTCACCACCGAGATCGACAAGGATCACGACGACTACCGCTCGCAGATCACCGATTTCTACGAGCAGTCGGCCGAACAAGTCGCCGAACACCTCGAAGCCGGCCGCATGGTCGCCGTGCTCTCCGAAGGCGATCCGCTGTTCTACGGCTCCTACATGCATTTGCATGTGCGCCTTGCGCACCGTTTCCCGACCGAAGTCATTCCGGGCGTCACCGCCATGTCCGGCTGCTGGTCGCAGACCGGCGTGCCGATCGTCCAGGGCGACGATGTGCTGACGGTTCTGCCCGGCACGATGAGCGAGTTCGACTTGACCCGCCGTCTCGCCGACACGGATGCCGCCGTCATCATGAAGGTCGGACGCAATCTGCCCAAGATCAGGCGGGCGCTGGAGGCGACCGGCAAGCTCGCCCGCGCCGTCTATGTCGAGCGCGGCACCATGGCCGGCAGCGTCTCGATGCGGCTGGCCGACAAGCCGGACGACAAGGCGCCCTATTTCGCCATCGTGCTGGTCGCAGGCTGGTCAGCCCGGCCTGGCGTTGTGGGAATGGGAGCCAAGCCATGAGCGGCCGCCTTACCGTCATCGGCCTCGGACCCGGCAATGCCGACCAGGTCACGCCGCAAGCGAGCCACGCTGTCGCCGAGGCAAAGTTCTTCTATGGCTACAAGCCCTATCTCGACCGGCTGGACTTGCGCCCCGACCAGACCCGCGTCGCCTCCGACAATCGCGAGGAACTCGCCCGCTCCAAGGACGCGCTGGTCAAGGCCGCCGAGGGTCATGATGTCGCCGTCGTCTCCGGCGGCGATCCCGGCGTGTTCGCCATGGCGGCCGCCGTCTGCGAGGCGATCGAGGCCGGCCCGGCCGAATGGCGCACCGTCGATGTCGCTGTCGTGCCCGGCGTCACCGCCATGCTGGCGGTTGCCGCCCGCATCGGCGCGCCGCTCGGCCACGATTTCTGCGCCATCTCGCTGTCCGACAATCTGAAACCCTGGGACCTGATCGAACTGCGCCTTCTGGCGGCGGCCGGCGCCGGCTTCGTCATTGCGCTCTACAACCCGATCAGCAAGGCGCGCCCTTGGCAGCTTGGCCGCGCCTTCGAATGCCTGCGCGCCATCCTGCCTGGCACCACGCCTGTCATCTTCGGCCGCGCCGCCGGCCGCCCGGACGAGCGCATCGAGGTGTTTCTGCTGGCCGACGTCGAGGCCGAAAAAGCCGATATGGCGACCTGCATCATCATCGGCTCGCCGGAAACCCGCATCATCAAGCGTGGCGACAAGCCGGCGCTGGTCTACACGCCGCGCTCCGCGACTGGGTCGAGCAAATGATCGACCCCAAATTTATCAACAATGGCGGCGAGCTCATCGGCGGTTTCGGCGGAAGGCACGTCCGGCAGGACGGGCCTGCGCACCATGACCACCTCGATGCCGAGCGCCCGCGCCGCTGCGATCTTGCCGTAGGTCGCCTCGCCGCCGCTGTTCTTGGACACGACGACATCGATGCGGTGCTCCACAAGCAGCGCGCGTTCATCCGCCTCGCGGAACGGGCCGCGCGCCGGCAGGTATGCCGCATCCGGCACCGCCAGTTTCGGCTCGACCGGATCGATGCTGCGGATGAGATAGTGGTGCTGCGGTGCTGCCTCGAACGCCGCGACCTCCTGCCGGCCGAGGGCCAGAAAAGCGCGGCGCGGCGGCGCTCCAAGCACTTGCGCGGCATCGCCCACAGTATCCACCAGCGTCCATCGATCGCCTTCGACAGGCGCCCAGCCGGGGCGGCGCAGCGCCAGGATTGGCACGCCGGTCAGGCGCGCGGCCTGCGCCGCATTGGCGGAGATTCGCGCGGCATAGGGATGCGTGGCGTCGATCAGCAGATCGGCGCCCGCCTCCCTGAGCCAGGCGGCCAGCCCCTCGGCGCCGCCAAAACCGCCGCTGCGCACCGGCACGCCTTGCGCGACCGGGCTTTCGGTGCGGCCGGCAAGCGACAGGGTGATCGACAGATCGGCACGCGCAGCCAGTTTTCCCGAGAGGTGCCGGGCTTCGCTGGTGCCGCCAAGGATCAGAATGCGGTGGGTCATCATGCCTGCTAAGGGTTCGCGCGACGCCAAATGGCTCACCATCGTCGGCATCGGCGAGGACGGTTTAGCGGGTCTCGGCGACGAGGCCAAGCGGCTGATCGCCGAGGCGGAATTCGTCTTCGGCGGCAAGCGGCATCTGGCGCTGGTGAGTTCGCTCTCCAAGGGCGAGCAACGTCCTTGGCCCGTGCCCTTCGATGCCGGCATGGCCGGTGTGCTGGCGCTTGCCGGCCGGCGCGTCTGCGTGCTCGCTTCCGGCGATCCACTCTTCCACGGCGTCGGCGTCACCCTTGCCCGCAAGGTCAAGCCTGAGGAAATGCAGGTCATCCCGGCGCCCTCGGCGATTTCGCTGGCTGCCGCGCGGCTTGGCTGGGCGCTGCAGGACATCGAGACCGTCTCGCTGCATGGAAGGCCGCTCGACCTGCTCCGGCCATTGCTGCATCCAAAGGCGCGCATTTTGGCGCTGACATCGGACGGCGACGCCCCCGCTGCAATCGCGCGCCTGCTCGCCGAGCTCGATTTCGGCGCTTCGCGGCTGACGGTCCTCGAAGCGCTGGGCGGACCGAACGAGAGACAGCGCTCGGCCCGCGCCGACGCTTTCGATCTCAGAGACATCAACCCGCTCAATGTGCTGGCGCTCGAACTTGAATCGACACCGGAGGCCCGCATCCTGCCGCTGACCGTTGGCCGCGCCGACCATCTGTTCGAGCATGACGGCCAGATCACCAAGCACGACATCCGCGCCATCACGCTTGCGGCGCTCGCGCCCTGTCGCGGTGAACTGCTGTGGGACATCGGCGCCGGCTCCGGCTCGATCGGCATTGAGTGGATGTTGGCGCACCCCTCGATGCGCGCCATCGCCATCGAGGCGAACAGCGACCGTGCCGCGCGCATCGCCCGCAACGCCGTGCATTGCGGCGTACCTGGCCTTGTCGTGGTGGAAGGCAAAGCACCCAAGGCGCTCAACGGGCTTGCCACGCCGGATGCGATCTTCATCGGCGGCGGGGGCAGCGATGCGGGCGTGCTGAATGCCGCCATCAAGGCGCTGCCATCCGGCGGCCGTCTGGTCGCCAATGCCGTCACGCTGGAGATGGAAACCCTGCTGCTTGCTGAGCACACCAAGCGCGGCGGCGACCTCACCCGCATCGCCATCTCTAGGGTTTCCCCGGTCGGCTCGATGCAGGCCTGGCGGCCGGCCATGCCGGTCACGCAATGGAGCTGGGCAAAACCATGATGGTCGCGGGCATCGGCAGCCGGAAGGGCGTCAGCGTCGAAGACGTGCTGGCCGCGATCGAAACCGCACTCGAAGCGCACGGGCTGGCGATGACGGCGATTTCGGCACTGGCGACCGCCACGCTCAAGAAGGATGAACAAGCGATCGCTGCCGCCGGCCGCGCGCTCAACCTTCCGGTTATCATTGTCGATGACGCAGAACTTCAGGCCGCCTCGCCGGGGACGCTTAGCCATTCCGGCCTTTCGCAGGATCTGGCCGGCACGCCGTCCGTCTCCGAAGCATCCGCCCTTGCCGTCGCCGGCGCCGGTGCAAGATTGCTCGGCCCCCGAACCGTGCTCGGTCCGGTTACCTGCGCCATCGCCATCGGCGGAGACGCGCCATGACCGTCCATTTCATCGGCGCCGGTCCGGGCGCCGCCGACCTGATAACACTGCGCGGCGCCAAGCTTCTCGCGAGCTGCCCGGTCTGCCTGCATGCAGGATCCATCGTCGCGCCCGAATTGCTGCAGCACTGCGCGCCCGGCACGAAACTGATCGACACGGCACCGATGTCGCTCGACGAGATCGAGGCTGAGTACGTGGCGGCCCACAAGGCCGGCCACGATGTCGCGCGCCTGCACTCCGGTGACCTCTCGGTGTGGAGCGCGGTGGCCGAGCAGATCCGCCGGCTGGAGAAGCACGGCATCCCTTACACACTGACACCGGGCGTTCCCTCGTTCGCCGCGGCCGCTGCCGCGCTGCGCCGCGAACTGACCATTCCCGAGGTGGCGCAAAGCCTGGTGCTGACCCGTGTCTCCGGCCGCGCGTCCAAAATGCCGCCCGGCGAAACGCTGGCAGGCTTTGGCCGCACCGGGGCAACGCTCGCCATTCATCTCGCCATCCACGCCATCGACCGCGTCGTCGCCGAGCTGACGCCGCACTATGGCGGCGATTGTCCGGTGGCGATCGTCTTTCGCGCCTCCTGGCCGGATGAGCGCGTGCTGACCGGCACGCTGGCCACCATCGAGGCGCTGCTCGCCGCCGATCCGATGGAGCGCACGGCGATCATCTTCGTCGGCTCGTCGCTGGCGGCCGAAGGCTTTGGCGAGAGTTCACTGTACGACGCCCACTACCAGCGGCGTTTTCGCGGACGGGACGGATTGTGAGCGGCAAGACCAAAAACACCACGCTCGAACAGGCGCTTGCGCGGCTCAACTTCAAGCCGCGTGCGCTTGAGCCGGGCCATGTCTGGCTGGCCGGCGCCGGTCCCGGCGACCCCGGCTGCCTGACGCTGGAAGTGCTGGCCGCTTTGGCCGAGGCCGATGCGCTGGTCTACGACGCGCTGGTCTCGCCTGACGTCGTCGCCGTCGCGGACAAGGCCGAGCTGTTCTTTGCGGGAAAACGCGGCGGCAAGCCGTCGATGAAGCAGGACGACATCACGGCTCTGCTGGTGCGGCTCGCGCGCGACGGCCGCCGCGTCATCCGGTTGAAGGGCGGCGATCCCTATATTTTCGGGCGCGGCGGCGAAGAAGCGCTGGCGCTCGCGCGAGAAGGCATACCCTTCCGTGTGCTGCCTGGCCTGACATCGGGCCTGAGCGCGCTAGCCGCCACCAGCATTCCGGCCACCATGCGCGGCATCAACAAGGCGGTGATCCTGGCGACCGGCCACGCCGCCGGCACCGATGACGATCTCGACTGGGCAGCGATCGCCCGCACTGGCCAGCCTGTGGTGATCTATATGGGCATGGCCAATTTGCCCATCATCGCCGCGTCGCTGCTCGAAGGCGGGCTGGCGCCGTCGACGCCGGCTGCCGTCATCGTGTCGGCTACAACGCCGCAGGAGCGCACCGTCGTCGCCACACTCGCCACCATTGCCGAGGCGGCGGCCGCTGCCGGGCTTGCCTCGCCGGCGCTCATTGTCGTCGGCGGCATTGTCGCCATGCGCGCGGCACTGGCGGGCGAGCAATGACCCGCGCCATCATCATCGGCGCGGCGCGCTCCGGCTCCGGCAAGACCAGCGTCACCATCGGCATTTTGCGCGCGCTCGCCCGCCGCGGCATCAAAGTGCGCGGCGCCAAATCCGGCCCCGACTATATCGATCCCGGCTTTCACACCGCGGCGACCGGCCTCTCCGGCGTCAATCTCGACAGCTGGGCGATGTCGCCCGACCTGCTCAATGCGCTGGCCGGCAACGCCACCGAGGATGCCGATTTCATCTTCCTGGAAAGCGCCATGGGCCTGTTCGACGGCATCCCTGCCGGGCAAGGCCGCACCGGTTCGGCCGCCGACCTGGCGCGGCTCTACCATCTGCCGGTGCTTCTGGTGCTCGACGTCTCCGGACAGTCGACGACGGCCGCTGCCGTCGCCAAGGGTTTTGCCACCTATGACCCGGATGTGCGCATGGCCGGCGTCGTGCTCAACCGTCTCGGCAGCGAGCGCCACCGCAAACTGTGCAGCGAGGCCATCGAAGCGCTCGGCCTGCCGGTCGTCGGCTCGATCTTGCGCGATCCCTCGCTCAACTTGCCGGAGCGCCATCTCGGCCTCGTCCAGGCCGGCGAATATGCCGACCTGATGGCACATCTGGACCGCTTGGCGGATATGGTCGAAAAATCGCTCGACCTCGACGCCATCATGGCGCTGGCCGCACCCTTTTCGCCGGCGTCCGGCAGTTTCGAAAATGCCCTGCAGCCGCCCGGCCAGCGCATTGCGCTGGCCGAAGACGCTGCCTTCACCTTTCTTTACCCGCACGTCGCCGCTTACTGGCGCAAGGCCGGCGCGCAGATCGTGCCGTTCTCGCCGCTCGCCGACGAAGCGCCGGTGGAGGATTGCGATGTCTGCTGGCTGCCCGGCGGCTATCCTGAACTTCATGCCGGCCGCCTGGCGGCGGCGACCAATTTCCACGCCGGGATGGCGCGTTTTGCCAAGACAAAACCCGTTCATGGCGAGTGCGGCGGCTTCATGGTGCTGGGCGAAGCGCTGGAGGATGCGGCCGGCGAGACGCATGCCATGCTCGGCCTGCTCGGCCACTCCACCAGCTTTGCCAAGCGCAAGATGAACCTCGGCTACCGCGAGGCGCGGCTGCGCGCCGCCTGTCCGCTGGGCGCACAAGGCGCGCTGGTCCGCGGCCACGAATTCCACTATGCGCAGATGATCGCGACCGGCAATGACGAGCCGCTGGCCGATCTCGCTGACGGCCAGGGCAATCCGCTCGGCGCTTCCGGCTACCGGCGCGGCCATGTCAGCGGCACCTTCTTCCATGCCATTGCGAGAGGTGGATGAACACAATTCCCTCACCCCGCCAGGCGCTCGACGACATCGCGCTCTGCCTCGTCTTCTTCACAAGGCTGCCGCTGCCGGTCTTCGATTTTCGCGGCCGCAGCCTGGCCGATGCGATCTGGGCCGCACCTGTCGCCGGCCTCGCCGTGGCAGTGGTTGGCGCCGTCGTTTATGCCATCGGCGTAAAGCTCGGCCTTGCCGCCGGTCCGGCGGCCGCCCTTGTGCTTGCAGCAACCCTGCTCACCTCTGGCTGCCTGCATGAGGACGGGCTGTCGGATGTGGCCGACGGCTTCGGCGGCGGCAAGACGCGCGACAAAAAGCTGGAGATCATGCGCGACAGCCGCATCGGGGCTTACGGCGCCGCAACGCTTGGCCTGTCGCTGCTCATCCGCTGGAGCGCGCTGTCGCAACTGGCCAATCCGACAAGTGTGCTCTTCGCCCTCATCGCCGCCCATGCTGCTTCGCGCGGCCTGCTCGGCGCCTTCATGCATCTGGCGCCGCCCGCGCGCAGCGACGGCCTGTCGGCCGGCGCCGGCACCGTCTCGGCGCAAACCGCTGTTCTCGGCGCAGTGCTCGGCACCGTAGCACTTCTGGCGCTGGGATTCGGCGGCGGCTTTGCCGCGCTCGTCCTGCTCGCGCTTGTGTTCAGCGCCTTGCGTGCGCTCTGCCTCAACCAAATCGGCGGCCAGACCGGCGATACGATCGGCGCCCTGCAGCAGCTCGGCGAGATCACCGTCCTGCTCGTCGCTTCCGTTTCCCTCACCTGAATCCCTTCCGGAGATTTTTTTCCCATGCCCTTCAAATCGCTCGATGAACTGCGCGCCGCCTGCCTTGACCTGCCCACCGGCAGCGACACGGCCGCCAATGCCGTCGCCCGCCGCCAGGACACGCTGACCAAGCCGCAAGGCAGCCTTGGCCGGCTGGAAACCATCGCCGCCTGGCTGGCGCGCTGGCAGGGCCGCGACATGCCGAAGCTCGACCGCGTCAAAGTCTTCGTCTTCGCCGGCAACCACGGCGTGACCGCGCAAGGCGTGTCGGCCTTCCCGTCTGAGGTCACCGTGCAGATGGTGGCCAATTTCGCCGGTGGCGGTGCCGCCATCAACCAGCTGGCCCGCATCGCCGGCGCGGAACTCGACGTCATCCCGCTCGACCTCGAACACCCGACCGGTGATTTCACACAAACGCCGGCGATGGACGAAAAGGCCTTCCTCGCTGCCGTCTCGGCCGGCTATGACGCGCTGACGAAAGACCTCGACCTCGTCTGCTTCGGCGAGATGGGCATCGGCAACACCACCCCGGCCGCCGCCATTTCGACCGCTTTGTTCGGCGGCGGCGCGGAAAAATGGACCGGGCGCGGCACCGGCGTCGATGATGCCGGCCTGAAGCGCAAGGTGACGGCCATCGAAGCCGGCCTCAAGCGCCATGCCGATGCGCTGTCCGATCCGCTGAAGATCGCCGCCGCCCTCGGCGGGCGCGAACTCGCCGCCATCTTCGGCGCCACGCTCGCCGCCCGTCGCAACAATGTGCCCGTGCTGCTCGACGGCTTCGTCTGCACGGCTGCGGCAGCGCCCCTGGCGCGACTGCACCCGAGCGGCCTCGCCCACACCATCGCCGCCCATGTCTCGGCCGAATCCGGCCACCGCCGCCTGCTCGAAGCACTCGGCCTGCCGCCGCTGCTCGACCTCGGCATGCGGCTCGGCGAAGGCTCCGGCGCCTGCCTCGCCGTCAACATCGTCCGCTCGGCGCTGGAGTGCCACGCCAGGATGGCGAGTTTTGCCGAGGCTGGTGTGTCGGAGAAGTAGTGAAACAAGAATTGCGATGAACGAAACGCCACATACTTTCGACGACCCGAAAGAGGGTATTCGCCAGACCTATGCGCGGATTGTCAGAGATTTTGACCGCAAGACCGGGGCCTTTGCCGGGCTGAACTACAATTCGCCGTGGATGCTGGCCACCAAGGACTGGGCGGAACGATCGTGCCACACAGTCGAGGAACTGCGTGACATGATTTCTCAGCAGCGGATTTCATACTTTTCAAAGGAACCGGTTGATCCAAGGGTCACCCGGACTTTCGAGGATCTTCGCAGCGCCGCGGAACAGTGGAGAGCAGAGACCGGCTACAGTGATCCGGCCACCCACCTACCTCCTGAAATGACAAAATTCCCTAATCGCAAGGAACTGAAAGCCCATACCCTTGAGACATGGGGCGCTCTGGGGTTGGCGAGGCAATGGCATAGCTACGATGCCAGAGACCTTCGTTTTGGCGGAGTTTTTGAAGACAGATTTGGTCACGGTGTTACAGTCACCATGACCTTCAAGCTTGGATATGGTGGGCCAATTGAGCTCGATTTGCGCTTTCCTTACTATGCAGACGATGAACCCACGTCATTTGGACTGGGCGGTCTCTCGGGCGAGGCGCTATTCCATGCACTTCGACTGCCCAAGCATCCTGAGCTCGAATGGATCGCCGGCAAAAGCAAGACAGACTTTGAAGCCGTCGATGGCGTCGTCGCCATAACACGGGCGATCCTCACCTATCTGCGGCCAACTATCCAATAGCAGTCGAATGAACGCTGCCGCCGGCCAGCGTCAACGCGTCTCGCTTCAAAGGTCTTCCACCAATTTTTTCGAAAAATTTGGTGGGTGCGCACAGGATTGAACTGTGGACCCGCTGATTAAGAGTCAGCTGCTCTACCAACTGAGCTACGCACCCACTCGACCGGCAAAACCGGTGTTGGCGGGCATATAGCCGCCGATACCGGTCCTGTCCAGCCCTGCCGGAATCATTTCCCGACAAATCGCTCCAGGCTTCGCTCTCGGCCGCGTCGCACAGCGAAACTTACCTTCTCGTGGCGGGACAGGAACGCCAACAGCGAGGGTCTTCCCCGAAGCCAGTCACACGTACAGTCTGCCTTCCGCCACCTTGATGGCATGGCCGCAAATGCGGGCAGAAGCGATTTCAGTCGGCCACTTCGATCAGAATCCCATAGATAGCATTCGCGCTTATCCAGCCGTTGATGCCGCCTCGATTGTTGCCGATCTGGAATTGGCCGTTCCTAACCGCCTTCACCAGATGCAGATATTGAGCGCCGCCGACGCGGCACAGGACGATGTCACCAACGCCAAGCAGGCTCGCATCTTCTATCGGCTTGACCGTGCAGAGCTGCCCGCTCTCGATCTTGCCTTTCATCGAATGGCCGCGCGGACGAAACTTCACCGTCTCTCCTGCCTGAAGGCGCCCAATATAGCCTGTCGCCCAACCCATCTGTCTCCCCTCTCGCCCGAACGCGCCGGCTCCCGCAGATCAATGCGCGCGTTCAGACGAACAGCTTGCCTTCCGCCACCTTGATGGCATGGCCGCCAATGCGGGCGGAAGCCAGCTTCCCGCCATCGACAGTGAGTTCGAGCCGGATTCGCGATGGGCGGCCCATCTCCAGGCCTTGCTCGATCCACAGCTGCGAAATGCCGTCGGTCGGTGCGTCGAACTGCATGATGGCGCCGGCAAAGGCGGCCGCCGCCGAGCCGGTCGCCGGGTCTTCATAGGACGGCGTGCCCGGCACGATCATGCGGACATGGAAGGCGCTGTCGTGGTTCACCGTCTGGCGGCAATAGACATACGGGCTGGCGAAAGCCCATTCGCTCTTGCGCGGCGCCAGTTCCGACCAGGCCTGGTTGTCGAGCTTGATGCGGCCAGCTGCCTCCAGATTGGCGACCGGAATGGTGACGTATGGCACGCCGGCCGACCAGAACGACACAACATGATTCTCGAAGCCGATCTCGTGCGGCGCCAGGCCAAGGGCGGCGCCGATCGCTTGCGGATCGGCTTCGAGCTTGAGCGGTTCCGGCAGCTTGGCCAGGTCGAACTCGGCAAAAGTGGCGCCATCGTGCTTGCTGACGGCGCAGCGCACCGGGCCGATATTTTCTTCCAGCACGAAAATGCCGGCGCCGCTCTCGCCTGCCAGTTCGGCCAGCGCGATGGCTGAGCCGACCGTCGGGTGGCCGGCAAACGGCATTTCATAGTCGGGCGTGAAAATGCGAATGCGGTTGCGGTGCTTTGGATTGTCCGGCGGCAGCACGAAGACCGATTCGGACAGGTTGAACTCGCGCGCAATGGCCTGCATCGCCGCCGTATCCAGCCCCTTGCTGTCGAGCACGACGGCCAGCGGATTGCCGGCCAGCCGGTCGGTCGTAAACACATCATAAAGCAAGTAGTTGCGCGTCTGCATCTTGGAAAACCTTCCGCCTCAATCCGAACATGGCCGAAATTTAATTTGATATTCGAACCAGTAAGCCTGATCTGTCCCCCTATAGGGACATTACGCTTTCATAGGGGTCCAGCGTGGACCAGCTTGTCAATCTGCCAAAGACGGAATCGGATTCCGCCATCGAGGCCGCACTTGGGCTCGACCAGAACGGCGTGCGCAAGAAGCGCCGCCGGGGCTGGCTTTACGCGCTGCTGGCGCTGATTGCCGTTGTTGGCGGCCTCGCCGGCTACCAATGGTATGCCGGTTCTCCCGCCAAGATCGACTACACCACCACGCCGGCCACTGTTGCCGACCTGACCGTCGCAGTGTCGGCAACCGGCACACTGCAGCCCCTCACCCAGGTCGACATTTCAAGCGAACTGTCCGGCATCATCCGTTCGGTCTCGGCCGAGGAGAACCAGCAGGTCAAGAAGGGCGATGTGCTGGCGACGCTCGACACGGTGAAACTCGAGGTCCAGATCGAGCGCGCCGAGGCCTCGGCCAAGGCCGCCGCCGCCAATGTCGAGGACGCCACGGTCACGCTGACCGAGAACGAGAAGGCGCTGGTGCGCGCCGCCGAACTCACCAAACGCGGCATGGCGACCGACCAGTCGCTTGAGGCCGCAACCGCCACGCGCGACCGCTCCAAGGCGGCGCTCGATAGTGCTGAGGCCAATCTCGCCATCGCCCAGGCCGACCTCAAGGCGCAGCAGACCGATCTTGCCAAGAGCACCATCTATGCGCCGATCGACGGCATCGTGCTGACGCGCTCGGTCGACCCCGGCCAGACGGTCGCCTCCTCGCTGCAAGCGCCTGTGCTGTTCATCATCGCCGCCGATCTCAGAAACATGGAACTGGTGGCGGCGGTCGACGAAGCCGATATCGGCGCGGTCAGGCCCGGCCAGCATGCCCGCTTCACCGTCGACGCCTTTCCCGAACGGCCGTTCGATGCGGAGATCCGCGACATCTCCTTTGCCTCTCTCACCACCGACGGCGTCGTCACCTACAATGCGCGGCTCGAGGTCAACAACAACGAACTGCTGCTGCGGCCCGGCATGACCGCCACGGTTTCGGTCGTCACCAAACAGGCCAAGGGTGTGCTCACCGTGCCGTCCACCGCCTTCCGCTACCGCCCGGCGCAACAGGCGGCCCGCGCCTGGAGCCTGAGCGACCTGTTCACCGGCCGCATGGGCCGTCCCGGCGGCAATCGCCGCCAGCAGGTGGCGGCGCCCACCGATGGCTCACGCACGCTCTATGTGCTGGAGAACGGCCGGCCGCATCCGGTCAACGTCAAGATCGGTTCCACCGACGGTGAACTCACAGAGATCACGTCAGGCCTCGACGAAGGCGCTCTGGTGATCACCGCCTCGCAGCTGCGGAGCTGACGCTGTGGGCGCCCTCATCGGCTTCGACACGGTCTGGAAGAGTTATGGCCAGGGCGAAGCCAAGGTGCATGCGCTGGCCGGCGTCGACCTTGCCATCCAGCGCGGCGAATTCGTCGCCATCATGGGTCCGTCGGGTTCAGGCAAGTCGACGGCGATGAACATTATCGGCTGCCTCGACACGCCGACCGCCGGAACGTACACCTTCATGGGCATCGATGCCGGCCGGCTCGACCGCAACCGCCGCGCGCTGCTGCGTAACCTCTACATCGGCTTCGTCTTCCAGGGCTACAATCTGTTGCCGCGCACGACGGCGGCGGAGAACGTCGAGCTGCCACTGATCTATCGCGGCGCCCCGGCCCGCGAGCGCCGCGAGCTTGCCATGCAGGCGCTGGCCGAGGTGGGTCTTGTCGGGCGCGAGCACCATACGCCGGCCGAGCTCTCCGGCGGCCAGCAGCAGCGCGTGGCGATCGCGCGCGCCATCGTCACCAGGCCGACGCTGCTCGTCGCCGACGAACCCACCGGCAATCTCGACACCGCCCGCACGCATGAGATCATGGAGCTGTTGACGCGGCTGAACCGCGAGCTTGGCCTGACCATCGCCATGGTCACCCACGAGGCCGACGTCGCCGACTATGCCGAGCGCACCATTCGCTTCCTTGACGGCCACGTCGCCTCCGACTCCAAGAATCTCGAGGTGGCCCAATGATCTGGGAAACCGTCCGCCTGTCGCTGCGTTCCATCCGCCGCAACGTGCTGCGCTCCTTCCTGACGCTGCTCGGCATCGTCATCGGCGTCGCCGCCGTCATCGCCATGCTGACCATCGGCTCGGGCACCACGGCCAAGGTCAAGTCCGACATTGCCAAGCTCGGCTCCAACCTGCTCGTCGTCCGCTCCGGCCGCCCGGCGGGCACCGGCGGACCGGGCGGGCTCGACCAGGCGGTGCGGCCGCTGGCCGACAAGGATGTTGCAGCCCTTGTCGCACACCTGACCGGTGCGCGCGCGATTTCGCCTGCCTCGCAAAAGCAGGTGCGCGTCATCTTCGGCACAGAGAGCCTGACTTCGGGCGTCACCGGCACCGACAGCGCCTATCTCGACGCCCGCGACTGGAAGCTGGTTTCGGGCCGGCCGTTCTCGGATTCGGAGACACGCTCCGGCACTGGCGTCTGCCTGATCGGCGAGACGGTGCGCCAGCAATTCTTCGGCGCCGGCGAGCCCGAAGGCGAGATCATCCGCGTCAACCGCACCTCGTGCAAGATCATCGGCCTGCTCGAACCAAAGGGCTATACCGGCTTTGGCCAGGACCAGGACAATGTCGTGCTGATGCCGCTTGCCGCCTATCAGCGCCGCATTGCCGGCAACCGCGACATCGACAACATCTACGTCGCCGCCGACGACCGCACGCCGACCACCGAATTACAGCCGCGCGTCGAGGACATTTTGCGCGACACCCGCCGTATCACGCCAGACCGCGAAGACGATTTCTCGATCCGCGACATGACCCAGATCGCCGACGCCATGGCCAGCGCCACCACCACCATGACCGGCATGCTCGGCGCCGTCGCCGGTGTCAGCCTTTTGGTCGGCGGCATCGGCATCATGAACATCATGCTGGTGTCGGTCACCGAACGCACCCGCGAGATCGGCATCAGGCTCGCCATCGGCGCGCATGAGAAACACATCCTCATCCAGTTTCTGGTCGAGGCGACGGTGCTGTCGCTGCTCGGCGGCATCATCGGCATACTGATCGGCCTGGCGCTCGCTGGCCTCGCCTCGGCGACGCTGGCCATACCGTTTGCGCCAAGCCCTGCGGTCATCCTGCTGGCCGTCGGTTTTTCGGCACTGATCGGTATGGTGTTCGGCTTCTTCCCGGCGTTGCGCGGCGCAAGGCTCGATCCGATCGACGCGCTGCGGCACGAATAATTGCTATCCACAACTTGGGTGCTTGCCGATGCCGGCAACGCTGTCATCGTCCGATCCACGATGCTAGGGAAATGCATCTCTGGTCGAGGAATGGGCGATGAGCAAGAAGGTGCGATTGATCCTGGCGATGGTGATCATCGAAGGCGCCCTTGCCGGCATCTGGTGGTATCTCGCCCGCTACGGCATGGCCAATCCCGATCGCGTCACAGCCGATTTTCAGGGCGTCGTCGGCCAGACGATGGGCACGGCGATGGGTGGGTTGCTGGGGCTCGGCCTTATCTTGTTTGTCGTCGCCGCCCGCAACGACCGCAAGGCAGCGCAGCAAAAGGCGCAGCGCTGAAGCCTGTCAGAACGGCAGCCGCGCATTCTCCTTGACCTCCTTCATGACGAAAAAGGTCCTTGTTTGCCGAACGCCCGGCAGCGCAATCAGCTTCTGCCCATGCAGCTTGTTGAAATCCGCCATGTCGCGGACCCTGATCTTCAGGAGATAGTCGAAGTCGCCGGCAACGAGATTGCAGTCCAGCACCTCCTTGAGTTCGAGCACGGCCGCTTCGAAAGCGGCGAAGCTTTCCGGTGTCGAACGGTCGAGCACGACGCCGACCATGACCAGCGCGCCAAGCCCGACCGCAACGGGCGCGATCTCCGCCCTCACCCCGGTGATGTAGCCCTCCTCGAACAGGCGCTGCGTGCGACGGTGACAGGTCGCGGCGCTGACATTGACGCGGGCCGCCAGCTCCGCATTGGTCAGCCGTCCCTCGGCCTGCAGGGCGCGCAGGATTTTCACGTCGATGCGGTCAAGAGCTTGTGTGGAAGATTCTTCCATTTTGATAGACCTCTGTGGACGATATAAGCAATCATATCGCCCGTTTGTGAAACCTGCAAAAACCCTCGGTGCAAGTTCGAGAGCACCTTTCGCGCAATTGCGCCTATCTTCTGCCAATCGAAAACGACCATGGCGGAGACAGATCGATGTCGCTTCTCGCAAAATTCGAACGTTACCCGCTGACCTTCGGCACGACGCCGATCGAGCATCTGCCGCGGCTGAGCGCGGCGCTGGGCGGCAAGGTGCAGGTCTACGCCAAGCGCGACGACTGCAATTCCGGGCTCGCCATGGGCGGCAACAAATTGCGCAAGCTCGAATACATCGTGCCGGACGCCATTGCCTCCGGCGCCGACACGCTGGTGTCGATCGGCGGCGTCCAGTCAAACCACACCCGCATGGTCGCCGCCACCGCCGCCAAGATCGGCATGAAGTGCGTGGTCATCCAGGAGAAATGGGTGCCGCACTATGACGCCGTCTACGACCGGGTCGGCAACATCCTGCTGACGCGGCTGATGGGCGCCGACAGCCGGCTGGTCGATAACGGCTTCGACATCGGCATCCGCAAGAGCTGGGAGGATGCCATCCAGTCGGTGAAGGACGCCGGCGGCAAGCCCTACCCGATCCCGGCCGGCGCCTCGGTGCACAAATTCGGCGGGCTGGGCTATGTCGGCTTTGCCGAAGAGGTGGCGAGCCAGGAGGCCGAGCTCGGCTTCAAATTCGACTACATCATTGTCTGCGTTGTCACCGGGTCGACGCAGGCCGGCATGATCGTCGGCTTTGCCGCGCAAGGTCGCGCCGACCGCGTCATCGGCATCGACGCCTCCGGCACACTCGACCAGACCCGCGCCCAGGTCCGCCGCATCGTCGACGACACCGCCGCCCTCGTCGGACTCGGCCGCACGGTCCGCGACGACGAGATCGTCATCAACCCCGACTATGCCTATCCGGCCTACGGTGTTCCCTCTGACGAGACCAATGATGCGATCCGGCTGGCGGCCCGTACCGAGGCGATGATCACCGATCCGGTCTATGAGGGAAAGTCGATGCAGGGCCTGATCGACCTGACCCGCAAAGGCTTCTTCCCCGAGGGCGCGAAAATTCTCTACGCGCATCTCGGCGGCGCGCCGGCGATCAACGGCTACAGCTACTACTACAAGGACGATGGCGCCACGACCCGGCCGCGACCGGCAGCAAGTTCAGAACCTCGCGAAGGCACTGAACCGGAGACGCTGCCGCCGCTGTTTCCCTGACCGGTCAAGGGTCCTCGCTGCTGAATGCCAAGCAGATCTCGATGCGGCCAGAAGCCTCGACTGTCAAACGTCGCCCCTCGTCGATTCAAGATAGAATTGTTGGTGATAATAGATGAACTGATCGCCTTCAAAGATCGGCGTTGTCGTTCCAGCCGACGTACTCCAGTTCTTTGGTGCGCCTTCAGCCGGTTGATCTTCAACCGTAAAGGACGCCGGTTGACCTTCAAGCGCCTGCATTGCCTCTTCGTTTGAGGAAAAGGCCGGAGACTCAAAGCAATAAGCAAACCCTCTATTTTCTGGAATCGTCGCGCTAACGTTCAGAATATTGACCGGCGACAAGGTAGAGACATAGCTAATCCATTTGCTGGGATCTCGCGGCCATTTGGCTGCTGAAACATCACTCGTAAAAGGGTAGAAAGCTGGAGGGCCAAAGTCACGTTGACCTATCCCGGGCGGACTAGGCGTGCTGCCTCTATGGCGTAAGGCACCGTATTTCGGACGCTCGGAATCAACCCACGGCCCCGTCCCCAAAAGCTCTCCGCCATCATCTCGCGAGAAATCCGCACCGTTGAATGTTTCGCGCAATTCGACGAGCGATTTGTGGTCGGGGATCATCCAGTATTTCGGCCGATCGGCAGGCCAGTATTTTCGTACCTTTGCGCGGAGCTTTTCGGGAAGAAGCGACCGGCTGTACGCCCAGCACGATCTCCCGAACGCTGGATAGATCTTCTTCAGCCCCATCTTTTCGACGACGTCCCGCGGCTGCGCGGAATGGTACTGCTCGCGCGTCACTAGGTTGGGCTGACCATTGGTGCGGAAATCGTCAAATTCGGCTCGTGTCGCTTTGTCGACTGATGCCTGGCCGAATTTCATCAGCGAACGCGGACTGTCATAGGCTTCCTCGGCTATGTAGGCGGTGCCGAAACCCAGGGTGTTGGCGTCGTCATACACGATCATTACCGGCATGAAATCTGACGGCACATTGCCTTTCGCCGTCGTTTGGCCGTGACAAGCGTCAGGCACTCGCACCACAAGTCCCTTGCCGTCGCTCATTTGTCGGCCATAGACCGTTGGCACCAGCCCAACCTCGCGCGTGCCTGAGCCGTCCTTGTAGCCGGTGCTAACAACGTTGCAGCCGGCGACGATATCGAAATGTTGGGGCTCGCCTCGATAGGTCAGGTCGACCTTGAGGCGAAAATAGGTGCCGCTATCGACGTAGGTCCTTTCCGTGTAGGACCAGCGGCCTGTCAGGATTTGCCCGCCTGTCGTAAATGTCGCCCACAGGACGGCTATTATGACCAGCCCGACCATGATCAGCACAAGCTTCCGCACAGGTGTCCCCCGGACCAAAACGCGCGGACATCATCGCTGAGCGGTGTTAATTCCAAGTCACGGAATTTGGGAGGAATCGTTGGAAAAATGCCACTCGACCAGTGGCTTCATATGCGGCGCCAGCCCGTCGGGCAGGTCGGTGGCATGGCGGATGATCACCGGCCCCTCGATCTCCGGCTCGGCCTCGGTCGCGACGAAGGCGCGGATGCGCCGGGCAATCTCATCGGCCGGCTCGTCGACATGGTAGCGGCGGAACAGGACCGTACCGGTCGTGGTCGACAGCGCGTGGTAGCGCTTGCCGCGCGCAGCGCCCGTCAGGTCGAGCCCGGTCTCCTCGCGCACTTCGCGGATCATGTTGAAATCGACATCGACGCGGCCGTCGCGAAAATCGATCGGCTCGAACGAGCCGGCGGCGAAATAGACGCGACCGGCCATGACCGTGTGTGAGCCCATGCGGATAGCCACCAGCGCATTGTCGCCGGCGACCAGCATGGCGTGTCCGTAGGCGTGCTCGGCGCCGGTTCCCTGCCGGTTCTTTCGCCACAGCATGAAGGTCGAGTACTTCACCGCGTGGCAGCGCCCGACCAGCCGATTGTCGCGCCAGGCGAGCGCCGACAAAAGCACCACGGTGCCGTCGAACAGCGCCGGTTTGGCTTCGATCTCACGCCGCCAGTTCTCAGTGATGGCCTGCGCGTTGTCGCGCTCGAACGGATGCGGTCCCGGGTCGAGCCGCACGTCGATCTCGTCGACCGGCAGGATGACGTTGCGCGGCAGGTCGAAACTCACGCTCAGGCCCCCACTCAGGCCATGTCCAAAGTAATTGCCACAGGACAATGGTCCGAGGCCTTCGGCCGGTCCCAGCCGGCGCGCGGAAAACGCTCCACCGCCTGTCCGGCCGGAAAGATGGTGCGCCAGGGCTGACCGTTGCGGATGATGTCGGGCACGGCCGTCGCATTCTTCGCCGCCAGCCCCTTCGACAACAGGATGTAGTCGAGCTGGCACAGGTGCCGCTCCTGCGGCCCGCGCGTGTGATAGAAACTCCAGCGGTCCATCTCTGGCCGCCGCTCGACGACATTCTCGCAAAAGCCGCCGGCGGTCAGCACATTGATGCAGGACAGGCTCTCGTCGATCACCTGGAAGCGGTAGCCGTCGACGGCGTCGCCCTCGATCTTCACCCGCTGCCGGTAGTCGTTCATGTCGCCGCAGATCGCCCAGCGCTTGTCGGCGGCGTGATCCTTGCTGAAGCGCTCCTCGATGATGTGTCGTACGGCCTGCGCCTCGGCGACGCGCAGCGGCATCGTCGCCTCGCGCCCGTCGAGCCCGTTGCGCGGCGAGCCCATCGATTTGAAATGCACGAGATAGAGCGTCAGCGGCACACCGCCGATCTTGACGTCGACCTCCAGGCAATCGCGCCGGAAGACGCGCTCATTGGCCTGATGCCCGAGTTCGGCCAGTTCGGGCGTAAACAGGCCGAACTGCTCGAAGGTGGCATAGGCATGGCTGGTCATGCGCACGAATTCGATCGGCTGGCCCTGCGCGGTCTCGTTGCGCATCATCACGGCAACGTCGATGCCGCGCGAATCATTGCCGGCGGTGGTGTATTTCTGCCGGTAGCCCTCGCCCACCATCTTGAAGAGATAGCCATATTCGAACGCCTTCAGCGCCTCGATATTGTCGACCTCCTGCATGCAGATGATGTCCGCGCGGGTGGCAGCGATGGCGAGCGCCGTCAGCTGGCGCGTATCGTCGGACTGCGCAATCGCGCGCGCCTGCTCCAGCATCTTGTATTCGGCCTCGCTCTGGATGTCGAAAAGCGCCAGTGTGCGGTCTTCGTTGAGCTGGTTGCGGTAGCCGGAGAAATCGAACCTGTTCATCAGGTTTTCGACATTGAAAGTGGCGAGGCGCAGCGACATGGCCGTGACCTTTGCCTGCAAGCGGTGTCGAAAACAAGGGCCTCGCCCTTGCTCGCCAGGGTTGATGGAACCTTTCCGTTCATCCTCCGTTCAGATGGAAAGTCCCATCATCAGGCTTCTTCCCTGGGGTATTCTGGGCGTGGGGCCTGTATCGCTTGGAGAGTGCAATGAACTCGCTCTTTTCTTCCACCGTCAAATCCGGGCTCATAGCGCTCGGTCTCGTCTCGGGTCTCACGGCGCCGTCCGCCGCGGGCCCGATCCTGCAGCCAAACCTGTCGGTGCCGACAAGCACCGCTGCCCCGACGATCACCCCGGTCCGAGACGAATGGGCGGGCGGCAATGACCGCCGCTCCTTCAACGATTGGCAGTGGCGTCGCCACGACGGGCGTCGCTTTGCCCGGTCGGGCAACTGGAACAACGACAACTGGAATGGCAACGGCAACTGGAATGGCGGCGACAACTGGCGCTGGCGCCATCATCGCCATCGTCACGGCCGCGATTTTGATACCGGCGCCGCCGCGGTTCTCGGCCTCGGCCTGGGTCTYGGCCTCGGCAGCATCTACAACAACGGCTATTATAACAACTACAATGACGGCTACTACGTGCAGCCGGCGCCTCGCCGCTACTACCGCACGCAGCGTCTTTCCAGCGCCCATGTCCAGTGGTGCTACGACCGCTACCGGTCTTACCGGTCCTGGGACAACACGTTCCAGCCCTACAATGGCCCGCGCCAGCAATGCTGGTCGCCCTATAGCTGAACTATAAGCGATAATGCATGACGGCGCCGCTCCTCGCGGCGCCGTTTCCATTTGGGAGACAGGGCTGGAGACGGCCGCCGCTAACCATCTGTTTATCGGCTGCGTCTATCCATGATACGGTGCCCCCCATCTGACGATCGCGCCCGGTCCGATCGCGAAGGACGTGCCGTCATGGCCGACGACGAATTGAGAAACAAACACCGGCAGCGCGTGCTGAAAGGCGCGACGATCCTGCTCGGCCTCACCAATTCCGAGGTCAAGTGCACTGTGCGCAACATGCATGCCGGCGGCGCCGAACTGAAGGTACCGATCGACGCGCGCGTGCCGGACGAATTCCTGCTTTATGTGCCGATCGACGGCATCGGCTACAAGGCCATCGTGCGCTGGCGCCGTGACGACCGCATCGGCGTCGAGTTCACCGGCACCGAGCCGAAGCCGCACTGGCATTACGGCTGACATCTGTACCAGCTGACCGAAAAAACAGCATGAAAAAGCCGGCGGATCGCTCCGCCGGCCTTTCCTATCCAACAAGGAGGCCGAAGATTAGTTCTTCGCCTTGTCGACCAGCTTGTTCTTCGAGATCCACGGCATCATGGCGCGCAGCTTGGCGCCGACTTCCTCGATCTGGTGGCTGTCATTGTTGCGGCGGATGCCCTTGAAGCGCGACATGCCGGCGCGGTATTCCTGCATCCATTCCGAGGTGAATTTGCCGGTCTGGATGTCCTTCAGCACGCGCTTCATCTCGGCCTTGGTCTCGGCGGTGATGATGCGCGGACCCGAGACATATTCACCCCATTCGGCGGTGTTCGAGATCGAGTAATTCATGTTGGCGATGCCGCCTTCATAGATCAGGTCGACGATCAGCTTGACCTCGTGCAGGCACTCGAAATAGGCCATTTCGGGGGCGTAGCCGGCTTCCACCAGCGTCTCGAAACCGGCGCGGATCAGCTCGACCAGGCCGCCGCAGAGAACCACCTGTTCGCCGAACAGATCGGTCTCGCATTCCTCGCGGAAATTGGTCTCGATGATGCCCGAACGGCCGCCGCCGACGCCGCAGGCGTAGGACAGAGCGAGATCGAGCGCATTGCCCGATGCGTCCTGGTTGACGGCGACCAGGCACGGCACGCCGCCGCCCTTCTGGTATTCGCCGCGCACCGTGTGGCCGGGGCCTTTCGGCGCGATCATGACGACGTCGACCGAAGCCTTCGGCTCGATCAGGCCGAAATGCACGTTGAGGCCGTGCGCGAAGGCGATCGCCGCACCGTCACGGATGTTCGGGGCAATTTCGTTCTTGTAGATGTCGGCCTGCAACTCGTCGGGCGTGGCCATCATCATCAGGTCGGCCCATTTGGCGGCGTCCGCCACGCTCATCACCTTGAGGCCGTCGGCCTCGACCTTCTTGGCGGTTGCCGAGCCGGCCTTGAGGCCGATGGCGATTTCCTTGGCGCCGGAATCCTTGAGGTTGAGCGCATGCGCCCGGCCCTGGCTGCCATAGCCGATGATGGCGACCTTCTTGCCCTTGATCAGGTTGAGATCGGCATCACGATCGTAATAGACACGCATTTTGGTCTTCCTTCCCGTTTGAAGATCAGAGGCCTTTCGGCCCGGTTTTTGCTCCGAAAAGAGCGAGAAACTGTTGCGTTGCCCGGACGGCATCGCCGCCGATCGTCGCTTCAGTCAATTCCAGCCGGTCGCCGAGCAGGAGACGGATCTGCACGTCGCGGGCGACCAGTCCGAAAAAGCTGCGGAACGCCGTTTCGGCATCCGTGAAATCGAGCAGCCCGGCCTGCTTGCCGGCCAGCAGCACCGGCTTCAGCCGCCTGGCCAGCGCAAAGCGGCCATTCTCCAGCACGATGGCGCCGAGGTCGTCTTTGCCGGAACCGGCATGGCCGACCGCGACGCGGTTCAGCGCGATCGACGTGTCGCTCGAAATCACCTTCAGCCAGTCCGAGGCAAAGCCTTCAAGGCTAGCCGTCAGCGAGGCAAGATCGAGTTTTTCGCCGTCGACCGGCACCACACGCACTTTCGAGGCCTGCCACTGCACCGTCGCCGTTAGCAAACCGTCACGGTCGCCGAACCATTTGTAGAGCGTTTCCTTGGAGCAGCTGGCGCGGCGCGCCACCGCCGTCATGGTGAGATTATCGCCCTCCTCGACGAGCAGCCGCAAGGCGGCGTCGAGAACGGCCTTCTGCCGCTCCGTCAGCGTCGCGCTGGTGTCGATGTCGGGTACGATGTGCAACACGCTCTTCCCTCGGCCGGCAGGCAAGCCAGCAAATGCGGCGTGCCGTACCGTACGTTACGGTTCGCCGCTTCTATGGCGTATTGCTATCAGCCTTGCAAGCCCTATTTCTGTTCGAACGGTTCACTTCACTGATGTCGCGGGAACGACGATGCTGGCCGGATTGCTTGCCTTGACGGTCGCCGCCGTGTTCTCCGGAGCCGCCATCTATGTCAGCGTCGCCGAACAGCCGGCGCGGCTTGGCCTCGACGACAAGGCGCTGCTCAGCGAATGGCAGCCTTCCTACAAGCGCGGCGCGGCCATGCAGGCATCCATCGCCATTGTCGCCTTCGTTCTTGGCCTTATCGCCTGGTGGCAGACCGGTGGCTTCGCCTTTCTGCTCGGTGCTGTGCTGATCATCCTACCTTGGCCGTTGACGCTGATGGTCATGATGCCGACCAACAAGCTGCTGGGGGCGATGGACGCCAGCGCCGACAATCCGCAAGCCAGGGCCTTGATCGTCAAATGGGGCACTCTGCACCTAGCGCGCGCCGGACTGGGCGTGCTGGCGACGCTGGCCTTCCTCTGGGGCAGCCATCTGGCCTGACGGCTGGCCGCGGTCGCCTCAGTCCGAAGCCGGCGGCAGGCGCAGTCGGCCAAGCAATGCCGACACCATGCTCAGTTCGTCCGCGGAGAGTTTTTCGCCGACCAGCTCCGCGATCGAGCGGCCATAGACAGCCCACATCCGCCGACGCGTCTCGCGCCCTTTGGCAGTGACGCGGATGGTCTGGCCCCGGCCGTCATCGGCGACCTTCAGCTTCTCGACCAGCTCGTCGGCTTCGAGCCGGGCCAGCAGCCGCGAGATGTTGTACTGCGCAAACAGGGTGCGCTCGATCAGCTGGAACGGCCGCAGCCCACCCTCACCTGCCTCGGCAAGCTCGTGCAGCACGTCGTACCAGTCGAGCGGCGGCAAGCCACTGTCCTTCAAAGCCTGTTCGGCCTGTTCGATAAGCTGGCGCGAAACCCGCATCAGACGCGCCCAGGCCTTGATGGCGTCGGGCGAAGGCGTGGCTTTCTCGGTCATGACCACATCCTAGGCGATAGATGCAATTGCATCAAGCTTGACGATTAATGCATCTGCATCTATATAGATGCAATCGCATCAATCACCCGAGGAACCTCATGAAACACGAAATCTGCAAAGTCGCCGACGTCCCGCAGACGGGCAGCCTGATCGCACCGTTCTTCGGCCGCGAGGTCCATGTCTGGCGCAGCGGCGAGCGCATCCGCGCTGCCGCCAATGTCTGTCTGCATTTCGGCGGGCCGCTCGACTGCAAGGACGGCCGGCTGGTCTGCCAATGGCATGGCGCCGCCTTCGACATGGCATCAGGCGATCGGCTCGAAGGCCCGGCGCCAAAAGCGTCCCGTCTGCTGTTCCTGTCGACGCGCATCGAGGACGGCGCGCTGAACTATGTCTGGGGAGAGTGACATGCCAGAGAAGAATGAAATGACTGGCAAGCTCATTCTCGTCAGCCATCATCTGTGCCCCTATGTCCAGCGCGCGGCGATCTCGCTGGCGGAAAAAGGCGTGCCGTTCGAGCGGATCACCATCGACCTCGCCGACAAGCCGGACTGGTTCAAGGCGATCTCGCCGCTGGGCAAGGTGCCGCTGCTCATCGTCCAGTCCAATGGCGCGGAGACGGTGATCTTCGAATCCGCCGTCATCCTCGAATTCCTCGAGGAGACGCAAGGCAATCCGCTGCATCCCGCCGACGCTCATGACCGCGCCCGGCATCGCGCCTGGATCGAGTTCGGCTCGGCGACGCTGAACGCCATCGGCCGCTTCTACTCGGCGTCGACGGAGGCCGCCTTCCTGACGGAATCCTCGGCACTGTCGGCCATGTTCGATCGCATCGAGGACGAATTGGCAGACCAGGCCGGACCATGGTTCAACGGCGAGCGCTTCAGCCTCGTCGATGCCGTCTACGGCCCGGTCTTCCGCTATCTCGACGCCTTCGACCGGATCGGCAATTTCGGCATTCTGGACGGCAAGCCGCTGGTTCGGGCCTGGCGCAAGGCGCTGAGTGAACGCGCCTCGATCAAGGCCGCCGTGGCGCAGGACTATCCGCAACGCCTGCGACAATTCCTGCTGGCGAGAAAGTCGTTTCTGTCGACCCTGATCCCGCCGGATGGTCTCGCCAGTCCGCCTCCTCTAGCCCGATCCGCCTGAACGGATCGACCAGCGTTCCCGCCACCATCGAGGCAAGCACGCTGGGTACTGGCGGGATTTTTGCGATGGTCGCCACCAGCCTGTCGCGGAAGAAGGGCAACATCACGCCATCCGACTGGTAGAACGGCGTCAGCGCCAGCGACAGCAACTGGAAGATCCGGACATGCCATCGCCGCGCCTTGGCATAGGCTTCCAGCGCCGTCTCGACGCTGCCCGTCTGTGCCAAGGCATGGCTGAGTGCTGCCGCATCGAGCAGCGCCATGTTGGCGCCCTGCCCGAGCTGCGGGCTGGTCGAATGCGCGGCGTCGCCGATCACTGCCAGACGCCGTCCCGCCGGCAGCTTCATCGTGTGGTGGCCGTAGCGCGCCAGCGACAGCTGGTCGAAACTGTCGATCTGGCTGGTGAATGCCTCGCACGCCGGCCACAGCGCAACCAGCCTCGCCTTCCAGGCGTCGAGGCCTGCGGCCCGGACCTGTTCGACGTCGGCCGGCTTCAGGCTCCAGAAGAACGCCGCCATCTTTTCGGCGCCCGGCTGCGGCCGGCCGATCGGCAGCACGCCGATCATGACGCTGGCCTTGTCGTAGCGCTGCAGCAGCGCATTCTCATCGAATCCGTCGCGCCAGCCGAGCGACGCCCAGAACGCGCCATAGGTGAGTGGCCGCGGCTCGGCCAGGTCGTTGAGGCTCCGGCGCAGTTTCGAGCGCGCGCCGCTGGCGTCGACGACAAGGTCGAACGGCCCTGCCCTTCGGCCCCCACCCTTTCGGCTTTTGTCGAAGACCAGGCTCGCCCGCTCGCCGACCTCCAGCGTCTCGATCTCGACGCCGGTCTCGATGGCGATGCCTTGGCGCTGCGCGGCGCGGAACAGCACATTGAACAGTGCCGCCCGATGCACCGCCAGTCCGAAGCGACCGCCGGGCTGCGCATCGTAGCGGACGGCGAGCACGGTGCGGCCGGTGCTCGCATCGGCGCCATGCAAACGCTCGATGCGGCTACCCAGCGCCAGTATGTCGTCGAGGAGGCCGAGATCGGCGAGCACGCTCAGCCCGGTCGGCTGCAGGATCAGTCCCGACCCGACGGCCTTGGGTTCCTCGAAGCGTTCGAAGATGGTGGCGTTGTGCCCGGCGCGCTTGAGATAGAGCGCCGTGGCCAGCCCCGCCGGACCGGCGCCGGCAATCGCGATGTCGAGAGATTTTTCCATTGCCCGCCCAACCAATGGCCGGACAATCCTTCAGCGACCTTGCCAAATCAAGGCATTGCGGCATGCGTCAAAAAATCAACCACCGGCGTCGAACGCAGCCCGCGCGTCGCGCACCGCATCGTGGTTGAGTTCGGCCCACAGGATCAATTGATGCATGGCGCCGAACATCGAGCGTCCGAGATCGGTCAGGCTGTATTCGACGCTCGGCGGCTTGGTCGGGAACACTTCGCGATGCACATAGCCGTCGCGCTGCAGCTCGAGCAGCGTCTGGGTCAGCATGCGCTGCGAGATATCAGGAACGAGCCGCCGCAGTTCACCGAAGCGATAAGGCTTCTCCGCCAGCGCCATCGCCAGCAATGGGCTCCATTTGCCGTTGATGCCCTTGATGACGTCACGAACCGGGCAATCGCCGAAATTGGCGCCGCCCGTCATGGCCCTGTAGATCTCGATCTTCGATTTCAGATTGACGATCTTGCCGTCCATCGCTGGTTCCCTGCCTGTGCCTACCTCCCGGAAAACTGCCTTCTTTACGGCATCGGGTCAATTCCTATTTTAGTGCTGGTCTCTTTTTGAGACCACCAAGGCACCCGCCATTCCGGCGCTAAGATCAGGATCCCCCATGCCCAAAACCCTTCTCGTCACTGGCGCATCCGGCCAACTTGGCCGCGGCGTCATCAATCACCTGCTGGACACAGCAAAAGTTCCTGCAAACCGTATCATCGCCACCACCCGCACGCCCGCCAACCTCGCCGACCTTGCGGCGCGCAGGGTCACCATCCGGGCGGCCGATTTCGACGATCAGGCTTCGCTTGCCAAGGCTTTTGCCGGGGCCGACCGGGCGCTCATCATCTCGACCGACCAGGTCGAAGTGCGGGGAAAGCGGCGCGAGCAGCAGCTGGCGGCCGTCGCCGCAGCCAGGCAGGCAGGCGTCGGCCACCTGCTCTACACCTCGATGCCCAACCCGGAACCGGGCTCGCCGGTGGTCTTCGCGCCCGACCATTACGACACCGAACAGGCCATCAAGGCGAGCGGCATCCCCTACACCATCTTCCGCAACGGCTGGTATGACGAGAACCTGTTCATGGCATTGCCGCAGATCCTGGCCTCGGGCCAGTGGTACACATCCGCCGGCGATGGCGCCATTTCCTATGGCACGCGTGACGACTACGCGGCCGCGATCGCTGCCGGACTTGCCTCGGACACAGGCGAAAGCACGACCTACACGCTGACAGGTCCCAAGGCATACACTGCCGCAGAGGTCGCGGCGTTCGTCACCGAGGTCACAGCCAAGCCGATCCAGGTCATCCAGCTCTCGGACGAGGCCCTGACCGAGGGCATGAAGTCGGCCGGCCTGCCCGAATCCCTGGCCAAGGTCCTGGTGTCGTTCGATGCCGCCGCGCGCGTCGGCGACCTCGCCATGGTGACCGACGCCGTCGAAAAACTCTCCGGCCGCCAGCCAGTGCCGCTGAAGCAGTTTCTGGAGACCAACAAGGCCGCGCTGGCAGGCTAAAGTTGCGTTGCGGGACGCCGGGCCTTTGATGGTTCGGCGACCCGCAAACTATTTCGATTTCTTGAGCAGCCCAAGCCGGATCAGGCTTTCGGCGGTCGCAACGATGGCCTCTTCCCGCGACCGCGGCGCCCAGCCGAGCAGGCGCATCGCCTTGGCCCCCGTCGCGTTCCTCGCCTTGCCCAGTTCCGTCACGATCTGGGCCGCCTGGCCGTCGAAAAGTCCGACGATCCTCACCAGCCAGTCCGGCAGCACCCGCGTCGGGACGCGTGACGCCGCATTGCCCAGCCGGGCTTTCAGCGTCTGCGCAATCTCAAGCATCGTCATGAAATCGCCGCTGATGGCCAGGAACCGCTCGCCCTTGGCGAGCGGATTGGTCATGGCGCGCAGATGCAGGTCGGCCACGTCGCGCACGTCGACCACGCCGAACAGCATGCGCGGCAGGCCCGGCATCGCGCCGTCCATCAGGCGTCCTATGAATTCCGTGGAGGTCGAATGATCCGGCCCCAGGACGGGTCCGAAGATTCCAACCGGATTGACGACCGCCAGCTCCAAGGCACCGCCTTGAGCCGCAATGAAATCCCAGGCCGCCCGCTCCGCCAGCGTCTTCGATTTCACATAGGCGCTCACCTTTTCCGCCAGGTTGGTCCAGTTCTCCTCGGTGAACGGACGACCGGCAACCGGCAGCTGGCCATAGCCAACGGCAGCAAAGGACGAGGTGAGCACAACACGCTTGACGCCGGCATCGCGCGCGGCGCGCAGCACGCGCAGTGCCCCTTCGCGCGCCGGGATGATCAGATCGTCTTCATGCTTGGGCACACCGGGCGGGAACGGCGAGGCGACATGAAGAACATACTCGCATCCGGCGACCGCTGCTGGCCAGCCTGCATCGGTCATCAGATCGGCATGGGCAAAGGAAAGCGCCTCGCCTGGCTCGGCACCGCCGTCCCTAAGCATGGCGAGCACATCGGCTTCACGCTTGGCCGATCGCACGGTCGTGCGGACGCGATAGCCGGCCTTCAGGAGTTCGAGGATGCAGTGAGCGCCGAGGAAGCCGGACCCGCCGGTGACCAGCACCAATTCGCCGCTCATATCCGCCTCCCCCAATGCCTATGCGTTCAAAATCCTCAAATCGCCACCTGCGTGCCGATCTCGACCACGCGCCCGGTCGGGATCTGGAAGTACTCCGTCGCGTCGGCCGCCGTGCGGGCGAGCCCGATGAACAGCTTGTCCTGCCAAACCGGCATGCCCGAATTGGGAGACGCCTTGAGCGAGCGTCTCGACAGGAAGAACGAGGTCGTCATGATGTCGAACTTCCAGCCCTGTTTGCGGCAGATCGCCAGCGCGCGCGGAATGTTGGGCTGTTCCATATAGCCGAAGGTCAGCGTCACCCGCATAAACAGCTCGTTGACCGTCTCCATCTTGACCCGCTCGCTGTCGGGCACCAGCGGCTGCGGCGCCGTCACCACCGAGAGGATGACGTTCTGCTCGTGCAGCACCTTGTAGTGCTTCAGGCTGTGCATCAGCGCGGTCGGCGCGCTTTGCGGATCGCTGGTCAGGAACACGGCGGTGCCGGACACCAGCTGCGGTTTCTTCTTCAACAGATTGCCGGCGAGGAAATCGAGCGGGATTTCGTTACGGCGGGTTTTGTCGAAGAGATAGCGGCTGCCGCGCACCCAAGTCCACATCGCCAGCACAATGGTGAAGGCCACCGCGAGCGACGCCCAGCCACCCTCGAACACCTTGACGATGTTGGAGGCAAAGAAGCCGATGTCGATGAACATGAACACAGCCGTCATCGCCACCGCTACCCACAGCCGCCACTTCCAGATGCGCGTCATGACGACATAGAGCAGCACCGTCGTCACCAGCATGTTGCCGGTCACCGAGATGCCGTAGGCGGAGGCGAGCTTGCTCGATTCGCCGAAGCCGACCACCAAAAGCATCACCACCAGCGCCAGCAACAGGTTAACGCGCGGCATGTAGATCTGGCCGGACTGCCGTTCCGACGTGTGCAGGATTTCGAGCCGCGGCAGCATGTTGAGCTGCACCGCCTGCCGGGTCAGCGAGAAAGCCCCTGATATGACCGCCTGGCTGGCGATCACCGTTGCCGCCGTCGCCAGCACCACCATCGGGATCAGCGTCCAGCCTTCGTTCATCTCGAAGAACGGATGGCCGACAACGCCGTTCTTGGCCAGCACGAAGGCGCCCTGCCCGGCATAGTTGAGCAGCAGGCAGGGAAACACCACCGCCAGCCACGCCAGCACGATTGGCTTGCGGCCGAAATGGCCAAGATCTGCGTAAAGCGCCTCGGCGCCGGTGACGGCGAGGAAGATGGCGCCGATGGTGACGAAGGCGACGTCGGGCGAATTGATCAGGAAGGCGACGATGTAGTGCGGGCTGACCGCCCACAGGATTTCCGGATCGGCGATGATGTGGTTCAGGCCGGAAAGGCCGATGGCCAGGAACCAGACAGCGGTGATCGGGCCAAAAATCAGCGCCACGCCGCCGGTGCCGAAACGCTGCACCGAAAACAGGATCGCCAGGATGACCAGCGTCAGCGGCACGACATAGGGCTGGAAGGCCGGGGTAACGACATTCATGCCTTCGACCGCCGACAGCACCGAGATCGCCGGCGTGATGACGGCGTCGCCGAAGAACAGCGACGCACCGACAATGCCTATGGCCAGGATGATCGCCGATCGCGTCGGGAAACTGCCGCGCGCCAGCGCCATCAGCGACAGCACGCCGCCCTCGCCGCGGTTGTCGGCGCGCAACACGAAATTGATGTATTTGATGGTGACGATGATCGTCAGCGACCAGATGATCAGCGACAGCACGCCCAGAATATCGCCGCGATCCGCGACCTCGCCGCCGGACGACGCCACCAGCGCCTCGCGGAACGCGTAGATCGGGCTGGTGCCGATGTCGCCATAGACCACGCCGAGCGCGCCCAGCATCAGCACCTTGGTGCTATGCTGTTCGATTTCGGGATGGCTCGATTGTTCGACGGGTTCTGCCTCACTACCAGTATTGGTAAGGGCCATGGACGACACTCCGATAAGCGCGCGGTGCTCTACGCTTGCTGCGATGCAATATCAAGAGCCCTCACGTAATGGCTGATATGCGGTAATGCCAGCCGTCTGCCCTTTACCATCCGCATGCCCTAAGGAACCGCCCCACCGTGCCGGCCATGCCATACTCCAACGCATCGGCTGTCAACCCATGTCCGATTGACACTTCGGCCAATGCCGGGATGCGTTTGACCAGCCCCGGCAGATTGTTCACCACCAGATCGTGCCCGGCATTGACCTGGAGCCCGGCGACGAGCGCGGCATCCGCGGTTTTTCCCAACCTTTCCAGTTCCTTCTGCGCCTTGGCGGAATCGGAGTGGTAGCTGCCGTAGGGCCCGGTATAGAGCTCGATCCGGTCGGCGCCGGTATCGCGCGCGGCATTGACGCCGGCGGGATCCGGGTCGGAAAACAGCGACACGCGAAAGCCCCCTTTTTTCAGGCGCTTGACGATCGGATTGAGGAACGCGGCCTCTGCGGCAAAGTTCCAGCCATGGTCGGAGGTCGCCTGCGCCGGATCGTCGGGCACCAGGGTGACCTGCTCCGGCTGGTGCTTTTCCACAAGCGCCAGAAAATCTTCCGTAGGGTAGCCCTCGATGTTGAATTCCGCCTTGGGGAACTCGTCGTCGATCAGCGCGCGGATCTCCGGCAGGTCGGAATGCCTGGTGTGGCGCTCGTCGGGCCGCGGATGCACCGTCAACCCATGCGCGCCGGCGGCCAGGGCAAGGCGCCCGAGCCCGGTGACGCTGGGCCACGGCAGGTCGCGGCGGTTGCGCAGCATGGCGATGGCGTTGAGGTTGACGGAAAGCTTGGCGGGCATGGCTTTGGGTCCGATCAGGGGCGTTTGGCAGCGCATCTATACTGCCTTTGAAGGGAACAGACAGGGGGTTTCGGGTGTTCCAGTCAGGTGAGTGCCCTATGAGAGCAGTTCCAGGAAAAGTGTCACACGGTTTTCCGTCCGGAAACTGCGTCAAATCAAAGAGCTAGAGCGGTTCGCCGTTTCAGCGAAACGGTGAAACGCTCTAGCGGAGGACCAGCCGATGAATTTTCTCCAATCCGTGCCGGCGATCCGCCGTATCGAAACCGACCGTGAGGACCTTTTCGCCATTGACGTCGTCGGCCATGTCTCGGCGGCAGACGGCGAAAATCTGTTTGGATTGCTGGAGGCCGCCTACGCACTTCACCCAAGGATCGACGTGTTGATGCGGCTGGTCGACCATGAAGGCGTCGACTGGGCGGATGTCGCAGACGAGACGCTGAAACAGGGCACGGTGCACGCCCTGGACCATATTGCCCGGTGCGCGACGATCGGTGAGCCGAACTGGATAGCGGATGCGCAAGGCTTCCTTCCCGCTTCATCACCCATCGAGTTCAGACACTTCAAGGTCGAGGACGAGGCGGAGGCCTGGCAATGGCTGGACGCAACGCCACTCAGCCCTGCCACGCCAGCCGCTACCTGACGCCAGCTATCTAACGATGGTCAGCCGCTCGGCCGCGCGGGTGATGGCGGTGTAAAGCCAGCGCTGGCGGGTTTCCTTGAACGCCCAGCTCTCGTCGAACAGCACGACGTCGTTCCACTGCGAGCCCTGCGCCTTGTGCACGGTCAGCGCGTAGCCATAGTCGAAATCGTCAAAACGCTTCTTCTGCTGCCAGGGGATATCGGCGTCCGGGTCCTCGAACGCCGACTTCAGCAGCTTGATCTTGGCGACACCGCGGTCGGGATCGTCCTCTTCCGGCGAGACCAGCAGGTTGATGCCGGGTTTTATCGTCTCGCGCGACGAGGTCATCACCTTCCACAGCGAGCCGTTGAGCAGGCCTTTGGCCGGGTCGTTGCGCAGGCACACCAGCTTGTCGCCGGCCTGCGGATAGTCGGCATTGAACCCCTTCAGCTCGCGCAGGCGCTGGTTGTAGCGGCGCCGCGTGCGGTTGGTGCCGACCAGCACCTGGTCCGCCTTCAGCACCAACTCCTGGGTGACGTCTTCCTTGCCGATCACTTGCGCGGTGCCGTAGTCGCCGCGCATGAACTCGCGGCCCTCGCGCACGTCGAGCGCCAGCTGGATGATCGGATTGTCGCGCGCCTGGCGGTGGATTTCGGTCAACAGCACATCCGGCTCGTGCTCGGTGAAGAAGCCGCCGCCCGAAATCGGCGGCAGCTGAGCCGGATCGCCAAGCACCAGGATCGGTGTGCCGAAACTCAGCAGATCGCGGCCGAGTTGTTCGTCGACCATCGAGCATTCGTCGATGACGACCAGTTTTGCCCGCGAGATCGGGCTTTGCCGGTTGAGCGAGAAGGTCGGCGACATCGACGTCTTGCCGGTCACCTCGTCGGCCACCGATTCCTCGCCCTTCGGCCTGTAGATCAGCGAGTGGATGGTGCGGGCATTGATCGCGCCCTTGGAACGCAGCACCTGCGCCGCCTTTCCGGTGAAGGCGGCGAACTGCACCTGCCCGTCGACATGCTCGGCGAAATAGCGCGCCAGCGTCGTCTTGCCGGTGCCGGCATAGCCGAACAGCCGGAAAATCTGCGGCCGGCCCTCCTTGAGCCAGCGCGCCACCGCCTTCAACGCCTCATCCTGTTGGGGGGAAAATTCCATCGGCTCGACAGACCGGATTCGCGAGAGAAAGACAAGCTTGGCCGCCATGGCGACCATTGTCGGCGACAATCGCCAGCGCCTCCGACAAGTCAGGCTATCAGCCACAAACCGGAACGTAAAGAGAACAAAACAATCAATGCCGAGGGTGAAACTCAGTCCAGCGAGTATCAAGTCAGCCGTAGGCAGCCACTGCCGGCGGCGGCGGTGGATCGCGGTAGGCCGTCGGAACGGGCGCATAGTGGTCGAACTGTATCGTGTAGGTCGCGCGGTCCCGGCTCATCAAGCGCAGAATGTCGACGTACTTGAACATGGTGACCAGCGGCACCAACGCTTTGACCACCACGTCCGCGTCTCGGATTTCCCGGCCCGTGATCTTGCCGCGGCGGCCTACCAGGTCGCTGACAATGGCGCGGGCACAATCCTGCGGCGTGACCACTTCAACCTCGGTGATCGGCTCGAGCAGCTGCACGCCAAGCCTGGGTGCGGCTTCCCTGAAACATGCGCGGCCGGCGATCTCGAAGGCCGAAGCCGAAGAGTCGGTCTCATGAAAGGCGCCGTCGACCAACGTCGCCTTCATTCCGATCATCGGAGAACCGGCAAAGGGGCCGGATGGCAGGACACTGCGCACCCCTTTTTCGACACCGGCGACATGCTCATCGCGAACCGCGCCATTGGGAATCCTAGACGCAAACACGAACTCCGGATGGTGCCCATTCGGCTCGAAAAGCAGCTTCACGCGGGCAAACTGACCCATCCCATATGACTGCTTCTTGTACGTGTAATCCTGTTCGAGCTTGCGGGTGATCGTCTCGCGATAGGCCACTTGCGGAGCACTGATATTCAGGGTGATCTCGAACTTATTGACCAGCCGATCGATCACAAGATCGAGGTGAAGCTCGGCGTTGCTGAAGATTATCGTTTGGCCGGCTTCCTCGTCCCATGTGAAGCGGAAGCCGAGATCCTCATCCGCAAGGCTCGACAAGGCGATGCGCAGCTTTTCTTCATCGGCCTCCGACTTCGGCTCGATCGCGATTTTCAGTAAAGGCCAGGGTGCTGAAGCGATTTCCATCATGGCAATAATGTTGCGTGAAGCGTCAATATTTACAACCGGACGGGCAGCGAAATCCAGGGCAGCATAAAGGAAGTCTAAATTGGCCGAATGATGCCGTTTAGGCCGTACCTTATTGTCAGGGCCCTGGATCGTTCTCCAGCAAAATCGGCTTGCCGTGCGGCGTCGCATGCGCGGCGCGCTCCCAGGCGGCGGCGAGCGTGTCAACATCGTTCTTGCCGGCGACGCCTTTGGCCGCCAGCAGCGTTTCCAGTGCTGCCAGCCAATGCTCGTAGTAATCGTGGCCGTCGCTCGCCGCGCCCGGCTTCTTTACCTCAGCGGACAAGGCGTCCGCCCATTCGATCCACGAAAACAGGCCTTTGTCATGCAGCGCCACTGTCATGGCGAAGGCTTCGGCCTGCCACGGCTCTGCAAACACCGGCTCGTCGATATCCGCCGGCAATGCGCCTTCATGCCGGGTCAAGGTAGCTCTCCCAGGCATCGATCGAGACGCTGAGCGTCGGGTCGGCGCCCTCGCCCCAGATCTCGGCGCCATCGAAGACGACGGTATAGACCCACTGCGGGTTTTCACCCTTTCCATGCGCGTTGCTGTCGGGGAAGACAAAGCCGTCACGCACCGCCTCGATCACACCCTGCTTGCCACGCGCATAGCGCGGCAGCCGCGTGTGACCGGTCGGATTGAAATTTTTCGTCAGCACGGCCTGCCCTGCCTTGAACCGCGCCGGCGTCGCAACCGGCCGGTCGCAGGGGCCGCCCTTGGCCAGCACCGCCGGCACGTTTTCCGCCTTCAGCACCCTCTTCGGTGTTGCCGCCGGATCGACCGCCCGGCCCTCGGCCAGATCGCGCTCGCTGACAAAGCCATGACGCTTCAGCAGCACTTCCAGCGCCTTGATCCATATCTGGTAGTAGCTCGATGAATAGTAGACGGCGGGATGCAGCGATTCCCTGGCATGCCGGCTCTCATCGATGTTCCAGGCGCCCATCGAGCCGGCCGTCAGCGTCACGCCGAGAGCCCGCCTCTCCCATGCGGCATGGAAGTAAGGCTCGTCCTTTTCGGGCGCGACCGGCCCGAACCCCATCTGCCCGCCGAGATCCTGCGGTCCGTTCATGCCGGCACCCTCGCGACAGCGGTGCCGATCATCGCGTCGCGGCTGACCAGTTCGGCGAGTTGCTCCTCGCTCCAGCCCTCGGTATTTTCAGGCCGCATCGGCACGACGAGATAGCGCAGTTCGGCCGTCGAATCCCAGACGCGGATTTTTTTGTCCGCCGGCAAGGTCAGGCCGAATTCCTCCAGCACGCCGCGCGGATCGATCACCGCGCGTGAGCGGTAGGGCGGCGCCTTGTACCAGACCGGTGGGAGGCCGAGCACCGACCACGGATAGCAGGAGCACAGCGTGCAGACGACGAGGTTGTGCGTCTCGTCCGTGTTGAACACCGCCTGCATGTGCTCGCCTTGCCTGCCAGTGTAGCTCAGCGAGGCGATCGCTTCCGTCGCATCGCGCTTCAGCCAGTCGGCATAGGCCGGATCGCTCCAGGCTTTCGCCACGACCCTGGCGCCGTTGCGCGGCCCGATCTTCGTTTCATAGGTGTCGACGATGACGTCGATCGCCGCCGGATCGATCAGGCCTTTTTCGGTGAGGATGGTTTCCAGCGCGCGCACGCGGGCCGCAAACGGGTCGAACTCGTTGTCGTGGTCATGATCATGGGACATGACCACAGATTAGGATTGCGGGCACGTCGCCGCAAGCACCACAGCTTGGGCCAGATTACTCGGCGGCGGCCTTCTGCGGTTCCATGAGCCGGTCCTCGGGGCCGAACAGCGAAGCCTGCTCGCCGCTTTCGACGGCATGCAGCGTCGGCCGCTTCTTCAAGGTGAAGAAGCTCGTCAGCCAGCCGGAGAGGTTCTCGAAATAGACGTAGATCACCGGCGTGACGAACAGCGTCAGCGCCTGCGAAGCCAGCAGGCCGCCGACCACCGCGACGCCGAGCGGCTGCCGCAGTTCGGCGCTTGCGCCGGTGCCGAGCGCGATCGGGAACGTGCCCATCAATGCTGCCAGCGTCGTCATCATGATCGGCCGGAAGCGCATCAGGCAGGCCTTGTGGATGGACTCCTTGGCCGACATGCCTTCTCGTCGCAGTTCCAGCGCGACGTCGACCATCATGATGCCGTTCTTCTTGACGATGCCGATCAGCATCAGGATGCCGATCACCGCGATGACCGACAGGTCCATGCCGGCAAAGCGCAGCGCCACCACCGCGCCAAGCACCGCCGAAGGCAGACCGGTCAGAATCGTCAGCGGGTGGATGAAGCTCTCATAAAGGATGCCGAGCACGATATAGATCGTCAGGATGGCGCCGCCGATCAGCAGGCCCTGGTTGGCAAGCGAATCCTGGAAGGTCTTGGCGGTGCCGGCGAAACTGGTCGAGATCGCCGTCGGCATGCCGATCTGTTCCTTCAGCGCGTCGATGCGGGCCGTGCTGTCGCCGAGCGCCACGCCTTGCGGCAGATTGTAGGAGATGGTCACCGCCGGCAGCTGGCCGAGCTGGTTGACGGTCAAGGCGCCGGCCGTGCGGTCGACGCGGGCAAAGGCGCCGAGCGGCACCAGGCTGCCGCTCGCCGTCCGCATCTGGATGGCGAGCATGCGCTCGGGCGACCATTCGATGTTGGGGTCGAGCTCGGTGATGACTTCATAGCTGTCGGCCGAGCCGAAGATCGTCGAAACCTGGTCGGTGCCGAATCCGCCATAGAGGGCGGAGCGCAGCGTGTCGGTGTCGATGCCGAGCTGGGCCGCCTTGTCGCGGTCAACCACCAGCGATGCCTGCAGGGCATTGTTCTGCAGATCGCTGGTGACGTCGGTGAAGTTCGCATGGTCGGCCGCCATCGCGTCATTCAGCTTCTGCGCCCAGATGTCGGTCTGGCCGGTATCCAGGCCTTGCACGACCAGCTGGTAGGCGCTGGCCGACGAGCGCGAACCCAGCCGCAGGTTCTGCACCGGCTGCATATAGGTTTCGATACCCGCCACGCCGGCGAGCTGTCGCCTCAGGTCCGAAAGCACCTTCTCGATGTCGGGACGCTGGTCCTTGCCCTTGAGCTGGACGAAAAGCTGCCCCTGGTTGAGCGCATTGCTGCCGCTGCCGGCCGACCACGCCACATGATCGACATAGGGCGAATGCGAGAAGACGCTGGCCACCTGCCCTTGCAGCTTCGACATGGAATCGAACGAGATGTCCTGGCGCGCGATTGTCGTCACCGATATCTGGCCGATATCCTCTTGCGGGAAGAAGCCCTTCGGCGACACCTCGATCAGCCACACCGACCCTGCCGCGGTTCCGACGAAGACCAGGAACACCAGAAAAGTGTGGCGCAGGCAGAAGCTGAGCAGCCGGTCATAGCCGCGGGTGACAAGGTCCTGCTTGTGGCCAGGGCTATGCTTGTCGCGATCGGCCTTCGTCACCGTGAGCAGCCGCGAGCACAGCATCGGGGTCAGCGTCAGCGACACGAACATCGAGGCCAGGATGGCGACCGTCACCACCACGGCGAACTCGTTGAAGATGCGCCCGATGACGCCGCCCATCAAAAGCACCGGGATGAAAACCGCAACCAGCGAGATCGAGATCGAGATGATGGTGAAGCCGATTTCGCGCGCGCCTTTCAGCGATGCGTCGAAGGCCGACAGCCCATCCTCCTCCATGTGTCGAAAAATGTTTTCCAGCATGACGATGGCGTCGTCGACAACGAGGCCGACGGCAAGCGTCAGGCCCATCAGCGATATGTTGTCGATGGAAAAGCCGAACAGGAACATCGCGCCCAGCGTCGCGATCAGCGAGATCGGCACCGCCACGGCCGGGATGATGGTTGCCGTCACCCGGCGCAGGAAGACGAAGATCACCATGACAACCAAGGCGATGGTCAACAGCAGCGTGAACTGCACGTCGTCGACGGCCTGGCGGATCGAGGTCGAACGGTCGTTGAGCAGCTTGATGTCGGCGGCGGCCGGCATCTGATCCCTGAAGGACGGCAGCATCGCCTTGACCTTGTCGACGACGTCGACCGTGTTGGCGTCGGGCTGGCGCTGCACGGCCATGATGATCGCGCGGGTGCCGTCATACCAGCTCGCGGTCGTCGTGGTCTGCACCGAATCGACGACGCGGGTCACTTCGCCCAGCCGCACCGGATGGCCATCCTTGGTGGCGATGATGATGTTGGCGAAGCCGGCAGCGTTGGTGAGCTGCGTGTTGGCGGTGATGGTCAGCTGCTGCTTGTCGTTCTGCAGCACGCCGAGCGGCGTGTTGCTGTTGGCCGACGCGATCGCCGTCTGCAGCTGATCGATCGATATGCCGCGCGCGGCAAGCGCGGTCGGATCGATCTGGATGCGCACGGCGTATTTCTGCTGGCCGAAGATCGAGACCTGCGCGACGCCGTCTATGGTCGACAGCGACGGCGAGATGACGTTTTCGGCGAAGGCATCGAGATCGGTCAACGGAACCGTATCGCTGACCAGCGACATCAAGAGGATCGGCGCATCGGCCGGATTGACCTTGCGATAACTCGGCGGCGACGTCATTTCCGGCGGCAGCGATTTCTGCGTGCGCGCGATCGCCGCCTGCACGTCGGCGGCGGCGGCGTCGATATCCCTGTTGAGCACGAACTGGATGGCGATCGAGGTCTGGCCGAGCGCGTTGGTGGTCGAGATGGAATCGATGCCGGCGATGGTGGCGAACTGCTTGATCAGCGGCGTCGCCACCGAGGTCGCCATGGTTTCGGGCGAAGCGCCGGGCAGCGAGGCCGAGACGTTGACGACCGGAAATTCGGCACTTGGCAGTGCCGCCACCGGCAGGAATTTATAGGCAAACAGGCCGCCCAGCACGAGGGCGAACGACATCAGCAGCGTGGCGACGGGCCTGCGTATGCAAAATTCGGAAATCATGGCTGTGTTCCGCCTGCCTTGTCGGCTTGCGCGACCTTCGGCGCGGCCTGGTCACCGCCGGCCGCCTTGCCTTCGTGCACCGCGGCGCCGTCCTTCAGCCTGGTCTGGCCCTCGACAACCACCTTCTCGCCCGACTTCACGCCCGCGCTGATGGCGCTGTTTTCACCTTCGGTCAGCGCCACCTGCACCGGCCGCATCTCGACCGTGTTGTCCGGCTTGACCACATAGACGAACGGCCCCTTCTGGCTGGGCTGGACCGCGACCGTCGGAACCGAGGTCATCTGCGGCATGATGCCGGCGTCGAGCACGACATTCACATATTGCCCGGGCCACAGCGAGAGATCGGCGTTGGGAATGCTCGCCCGCGTGGCGATGGTGCCGGACGCGGTGTCGACGCTGGAATCGACGAAGTCGAGCGTGCCCTTGCCGATCGGTGTCGGGTCGCCGTCCTTGGTCAGCGTCACCGCGTTTTGCTGCGGATTGGCCAGCGCCTTGTGCAGCAGCGCCAGATTGCTTTCCGGCAGATTGAAATTGACCTGCAGCGGATCGATCTGCGTGATCGTCACCAGCGGCGTCGCCGTGCTCGAGTTGCCGTTGCTCACGGTGACGAGGTCACCGACCGAAACATTCACCGCGCCCAACCGCCCGGCAATCGGCGCCGTGATCGTGGCAAAGCCGAGCTGAACATTGTCGGCATCGATCGTCGCCTGGTCGGAATCGACGGTCGCCGCAGCCGCCTTCTGCGCCGCAACCGCCTGGTCATAGGTCTGCTGCGTGCCGGCCTGCTTGGCGACAAGATCCTTGGCGCGCTGGAGATCGGACACCGAACTTGCAAGCAGCGCCTGGTCCTTGGCGAGCGTCGCCTGGTCCTTGGCCAACTGCGCCTTCAGCGCGCGGTCGTCGAGCGAGAACAAGAGATCGCCGGTCTTCACCATCTGGCCATCCTTGACGTCGATGGACACGATCTGGCTGGACACGCGCGCATTGATGTTGACCACGGCCGGCGAAGACACGAAGCCGATGGCGTAGCGGCGGATCGGGAAATCGGCGGTTGTGGCTGTGGCCGAAACGATCGAGGCCGAACGCGCGGCATTGCCACCGCCGCGGGATTTGCCCCCTGCCTTGTCAGCCGAAGTCTTGCCTGCCGCAGCCGGCGTATCCGCGGAAGCCGTCTGCCTGGCCCCCGGCAGCATCTGCTGCAGACTGCCCATCGCCGTTGGCGAAAAATAGACCCACGCCGCGGCGACACAGGCCGCTGCCACCACCACCGCCAGAACGACTTTTCCGCGCATCGACTACAGGCCCTATGATCCGACACGCCGAACCCGGTGGTCTCATTCTACCGCAAATCGCGGCGCCTTGCCGCGGTTTTGCCGAAGTAGATAGGACACGCCTTTGTCGGAAAAGGGCCAAAACACGGCATTACGAAGATTTAATGTGCACTGCACAATGAATGGGCAGCCGGCTCAAGAGTCGGCGAGCTGGCCTGGGTGTGGTTGAGATTCAGGTCAGGCGAGCCTCACCTGAATATCAAGCATAACCCTATTTCAGCATCGGCCAGAGCGTCGCCGCCAGCAGCACGCCCATGGCGATGTTGAACCATTTCAGCCGCACCGGATCCGACAGGAAGCCGCGCAGCGCCGTGCCGAAACCGGCCCATATCGACACGCTCGGCAAATTGACCAGCGAGAAGGCAACAGCGATCAACACCACCGAAAGGAACGGACGATCGGGGTTGGTGTAGACGGCCATTGCGGTGATCGCCATCACCCAGGCCTTGGGGTTGACCCACTGGAAGGCGGCGGCATCGACGAAGCGCATCGGCTTGGCCTCCGTCTCACCCTTGGCGCTCAGCGAGCGCGACATGGCGATCTTCCAGGCGAGGTAGAGCAGATAGGCAGCACCGGCGATCTTGAGTGCGGTGTGCAGCGCCGGAAACGCCGTCAGCACCGCGCCGAGGCCGAAGCCGACGGCCAGCAACAGCACGCAAAAGCCGATGCTGATGCCGAGCATATGCGGGATTGTCCGCACGATGCCGAAATTGACGCCCGACGCCAGCAGCATGAAGTTGTTCGGGCCCGGCGTGATCGAGGTCACCAGGGCGTAGAGCAGCAGGGCAAGGAAGGCGTCGAGGGTCATGACGGCTCACAAAGGTCAGCAATACTGACTTAAATCGACCGGGCGCCGGACGCAACTTCATTCGATTGGTCCAATGCATCCGGCAGTGACCCGTCTGGTCGTGTCGCCAGCCCAGCTACGGCCGGCGCACCCTACCTGCCGTGAGGCCGTGCCGACAACACATGGGAAGCAGTCGCTCTCTCGCTGCGGCTGGCGACGCGCCGTAGGCCTTTGCGTTTCGGCGTGTTCTCGGGAAGCCTCACATTATGCGCCAGGCCAAGCGCGGCGAGAATGCGGATAAGAACCCAGCCGAGGTCGATCTGGCCGCGCTCAAGGCCGAGCCTGGCGGATTCGGGGAACGCGTGATGGTTACCGTGAAAGCTTTCGCCGAAGGTCACCAGGCCGAAACGCGGCAGATTGTAGCCTTGCACCGCGACGCCGTCGACGCGCCAGCCCTGCTGCCCGCTGCGATGGGCGAAATGCCCGACCAGCCAGTGCCCGGTGAGCGAGACCGAGATGCGCACCGCGATGCCCCAGACCACCCAGCTCCAGCCGCCAAGGACAAAGAACAGGATCGCCCACGGCAATTGCTGCAGCATCCAGGTGCGCTCGACAAATCTGTAGAAGCGGTCGTTGCGGATTGACGGCTCGATGACGAAATCGGGCGGATTGCGTAAGCTGACCGCGCAATGCATCTGCCAGAAGGCGTCGGTGAAGAACGGCCGGCGGTGCGCGTGCAGATCGTGGCACGCCGTCTGGCGCTGCGCCCAGTCTCTGATGTCATGCGCATAGATCATGCCGAACGGACCGGCCATGCCGACCAGCGTGCCGAGATAGACCAGCGCATGTTCGATGAAGATATGCACCTTGAACGAACGGTGGATGAGCAGGCGGTGCATGCCGACCGAATGTCCCGCGCAGATCGTCACCGCCGTTGTCGCCACGAACAACGCGAAGGCACTCCAGCTGAACGTCAGCGGCCCGAACACCAAGGCGATCAGCGTCATCGCGCCGACCCAGATCGACTTGGCCGGCATCCAGACGACCTCGCCGTCCTCGGCGTCGCTCAAGGGCTGCGAGATCATTCTGCCTGTGGATATGGTCTTCATCGGTACCCCTCCTCTGCAGGAAACATTTCCGAACCAGAGCCTTGCCTTTCGCCGCGTCGGCGCTTATTTAGGCAGTAAGCTAATTATCTACTATATCGAATTAGGTATTTAGGCAATAGTCTAAATGCCGGAGAAATGCAGACCGGAGGCGGACGCCTTCGCGATCTACGAGGCAGGAATTGTGATCGAAGACGACATCTCGAATGGCGAAACGGCCGCCGGCAGCGGCGCCATACAGCGCGTGTTCGAAGCGCTGTCGTCGCAGCCCCGGCGCAAGATCCTCGCCTATCTCGCCCATTCATCGCTGACAGCAGGCGAGATCGCCGCGCGCTTCGACATGTCGAAGCCGTCGATCTCTCAGCACTTAAGCATTCTGGAAACGGCCGGCCTCATCGCCAGGGAGCGGCAGGGACAGTTCATCCGCTACTCGCTGGTCCAGAACAATCTGGTTAACACGCTGAACGGCTTCGTTCAGGACGTCTGCCCGGTCTCGCGCCCGATCAAACGGGAGAGCAAGGAACTGGCTAGCGGCAAGGTTGAAACCAAGTCGAGAAAATCCGGCGACTGATATCCCGATTGCACCTGGCAGGAAGCCTTCGGCAGATCAGTTCCGGCGGCGATACTTCAGTGCCCAAAGAAGCCAACTGAAGATGACAATGGACCCGGCGTGGAAGAAGATCACGTCCCAGAATCTGGTTGGATTATCCGCATAGGCAACCCATTCATTGCCTCGTAAGGCTGGGACCGTCATCGTCACCCAGGCATGGGCAAGCACCCAAATCGAGAATGCGATCAGAACGTACATCATCACATGTACGACCAATTCTTTTCGCGGGGTCATGCGCCACCAAGTCTCAGTTCGCTTTTCGGATCGCCTCGCTCGACCGTGAATGCAGAACTTTAACGTCGCATGAATGCCTACATGCCTTGCGGGCCGCGGTTCATTGCCGCCACGCCGGTGCGGCAGATTTCGACCAGGCCGAGCGGCTTCATGATGGCGATGAACTGGTCGAGCTTGGAGCCTTTGCCGGTGATCTCGAAAATGAAGTGCTCGGTGTTGGCGTCGATGACCGACGCGCGAAAAGCGTCCGCCAGACGCAGCGCCTCGACGCGAGCCTCGCCGGTGCCGGCAACCTTGACCAAGGCCAGTTCCCGCTCCAGCGGCCGCTCCTGACCGAATTCGTGCGAGCGCACGGTCAGATCGACGACGCGGTGCACCGGCACGATGCGCTCAAGCTGATGCTTGATCTGCTCCAGCACATGCGGCGTGCCGCGTGTCACGATAGTGATGCGCGACAGATGCTTTTCGTGCTCGGTCTCGGAGACGGTCAGGCTCTCGATGTTGTAGCCGCGGCCGGAGAACAGGCCGATGACCCGGGCGAGCACGCCCGGCTCATTGTCGACCAGCACGGAGAGCGTGTGGTTCTCCGGCTTTTCCGTTTCCTTGGCGATGAAATAGGCGGAGCCGGTCGGCTGTAGCTGTGCGTTCATGACATGAATCTCGATTTCAAACTCTTGAGCTAATTCTCTGTTTGCGCACGGCTTCTTCCGACAACCCTGCCTCGGCTTGTTGACTAGACCAGTTCCCTGCCCTTGGCGTCGATGGCATTTGCCACGGCTTCATCCGTTGCCTCGTCAGGCAGGAGCATCTCGTTATGCGCCTTGCCCGACGGGATCATCGGGAAGCAGTTGGCGAGCGTCGCCACGCGGCAGTCGAACAGCACCGGCTTCTTGACCGAAATCATCTCCTTGATCGCGTCGTCGAGCTCGTCCGGCTTCTCGCAGCGAATGCCATGGCCGCCATAGGCGTCGGCCAGCTTGACGAAGTCGGGCATCGCCTCGGTGTAGGAATGCGACAGACGGTTGCCGTGCAGCAGCTGCTGCCATTGCCGCACCATGCCCATATACTGGTTGTTGAGGATGAAGATCTTGATCGGCGCATTGTGCTGCACCGCCGCGCTCATCTCCTGCATCGTCATCTGCACCGAGGCGTCGCCGGCGATGTCGATGACCAGCGCATCGGGATGCGCGATCTGCACGCCGAGTGCTGCCGGCAGGCCGTAGCCCATCGTGCCCAGGCCACCTGAGGTCATCCAGCGGTTCGGTTTTTCGAAATGATAGTGCTGCGCCGCCCACATCTGGTGCTGGCCGACCTCGGTGGTGATGTAGGTGTCCATGTCCTTGGTCAGCGCGTAGAGCCGCTGGATCGCGTATTGCGGCATGATGACGTCGTTGTTCATCTTGTAGGCGAGTGAATCGCGCGCGCGCCATTTGGCGATCTGCTCCCACCAGGGATAGAGCGCCTTCTTGTCGGCCTTGGCGCTTGCCCGCCACAGCCGCACCATATCTTCCAGCACGCGTCCGACATCGCCGATGATCGGCACGTCGGTGTGGACGTTCTTGTTGATCGAGGACGGATCGATGTCGATGTGGATCTTCTTCGAGTTCGGCGAGAACGCGGTCAGCCGGCCGGTGATGCGGTCGTCGAAGCGCGCGCCGATGCAGATCATCACGTCGCAATCGTGCATGGCCATGTTGGCTTCATAGGTGCCGTGCATGCCCAGCATGCCCATCCAGTTCTTGCCCGAGGCCGGATACGCGCCGAGGCCCATCAGCGTCGAGGTGATGGGGAAGCCGGTGAGGTCGACCAGTTCGCGCAGCAGATGGCTGGCTTCCGGGCCGGAATTGATGACGCCACCACCCGAATAGATGATCGGCTTCTTGGCGCTCGCCATCAGTTCGACCGCGGCCTTGATCTTGTCCAGATCGCCCTGGACCTTCGGCTGGTAGCTGGTGCGCGGCGCCGTCTGCGGCGGCACGTAAATGCCCTTGGCAAACTGCACGTCCTTCGGAATGTCGACCACCACCGGACCGGGACGGCCGGTCGTGGCGACATGGAAGGCTTCATGGATGGTGGCGGCCAGTTCGTTGACGTCCTTCACCAGCCAGTTGTGCTTGGTGCAGGGGCGCGTAATGCCGACCGTGTCGCACTCCTGGAAGGCGTCGGAACCGATCAGCGAGGTCGGCACCTGGCCGGTCAGGCAGACCAGCGGAATGGAATCCATCAGCGCGTCCTGCAGTGGCGTCACCGCATTGGTGGCGCCCGGCCCCGATGTCACCAAAAGCACGCCGGCCTTGCCGGTCGAGCGCGCATAGCCTTCAGCCGCATGGCCCGCGCCCTGCTCGTGGCGCACGAGGATGTGCTCGACCTCGTCCTGCTGGAAGATCTCGTCATAGATCGGAAGGACAGCGCCGCCGGGATAGCCGAAGACATGCTTGACGCCATTGTCCTTCAGCGCCTGCACCACCATTTCGGCGCCTGTCATTTCACGCCGGTCGTTCTGTCCGTTGCTCATCGGTCCTGTCCCGTACTGTCCGCCATTGGGCGATTGCTGGTCGTTTAGTCGTGTTTCGGGCAATAAAAAAGGCCCCCGAGGGAGCCTGTGTGTTGCGCATGGGAGGTTTTCGCCCGGCGGTTACACCGCCTTGCCCACGCGCCTTCCTACGAGGATGAGTGCCTTTTTCATGGTGGCGGACAATAGAATTGGTTTTGCGCGGATGTCAACGGGCAATCCGCGCGGCATTCACGCCGCGCGGATGTTCCATTTTCAGGCCCAGAGCGCCACGCCCTTCGCCTTGGCCCAACGCTTGAGGATCTTTTGTTCATCAAGCGTTGCCAGACGATTGCCGAAACCGCGCACCTGCACCGCACGGTGCTGCGGGTCGAGCTCGATCGTCAGAAGCCGCTCGGCCTTGCCAAGCGCCTTGCGCCGCAGCGTCCAGATCGAGGCGTTGCCGGCAATGCACTTGACCGCGTAGGTCGAGACGCAGTGATGCATCGCCCTGGACTCGGCAACCAGATCCTCGGCCGTCTTCAGCTGGCGGACGAAGAAGCGCTCGCCATGCGCCTTCGCCTCCTTGGCCGGTGGCTCCCATTCCCAGTCCTCAAGGCGCGAGCCCTCCCAGCCGCTGCCCGGAGCCAATGCGGCCCGACCGGCGGCGCGGCGGCGCATGGCCTCGATGCGCTCGATGGCGGCAATGTCGCGATGCCATTGCGACATCTGCCGGTGCAACGAGGCGAGCGTGCGGCCCTTCAGGCTATACGCCTTGTCGCGCCGGTGCATGGCGGCGATATAGTCGCAGAGATCGTCGATCTCCTCCTTCGACGTTGGCTGCTCGCAGAAGAAGCGCGCCACTTCACGCCAGAAGGTGAGCTCGCCACGCGGCGTGCGCGCAATCTTGGTGCGCGCAAGCCGTGCCGCCAGCCCGCTATCGCCGGTGTAGGACCGCGCGATCGCGAACCAGAACGCCTCGCGGAAGCCGAACTCGCCCGACGCGTTGAGGAAGCAATGCACCTCCTTGCGCGACAGCCATTCATTGGCGCCCGCCTTGTAGAGCGACTGGCCACCCGCGGCCGCAACGTACCAGGCCAGGCGCAGCGCGATCTCCGGGCCGTCCAGCCCCGACCTGTCCAGCCAGATGGCTTCGAGCGCGGCCGAAACCGGGTAACGCGCATAGAGATAGCGGGCAGCCGCCAACCGCAGCCGCGCAGGGTCGCGCGTCTTCAACTTCGGGCGCCACAGCGCCCCGTCGCGGATGGCTACGCCGGCATAGCCCCGACGCACCTCATCGAGCGCCCGCTCGAAATCCGGAGCGGGACGTGGTGCGGCGGACACACGCTGCAACGATGCCTGATATGCTTCAATGCGTTGGCGCTCGGCATCCTGCCTGAGCTGTATCATGGACCTGGCCATGGCCGTTCTTCCCGATTGGAACCCTGTCAGCCGCGCGCAATTCCAGCGCCGGCACGGAATGTGTCGATCTGGATTGCCGTGACATGGACAGGTCTCCTCAGAGGGGATGACGGGTTGCGAATGAGCGATGTCACTACGCCTGCAACGATTCAGGCACAAGAGCCATTCTTTCAATGTTTACAATGGCCTGACAGCGTGTTGCAAAGGTGCATCTCAGACCTCCAGACGACCGCCATCGTCGGCGGAAGCGCTTGGCTTCAACCGGTTTGCCACGGCTCCGACCGGGCATTTGGGTATCGATGTGATCGCCTTCGAATGGTGACAGCCGCAACGCCTCGCGGCACGGCTCTCAGCTTGTCAGAAAATGGGGATTAGCCGTGAAGCGGCTCAACTCGCCCATCGCCAGCGGAGGCGCAAAATGCGTGATCGTGATCTCATCGTCGCCTCCTTACAAAGCGTGGTTGGTACGGGTGCGGCGCGATGAAAGGGGCGCCGCTGATTGGGCGCGGTCAATACAACGGAACGGGTGCAGCGGCAAGATGGCGACCGGACGCCAGGTCGCCCGGCCTTGACGAACCGGCAGTGGCAAGTCGGCTGGACACGTCGCTGATAACGACCGGCGATGAAGCAGTCGCCGCTGGCCGTCGTTCACAGGCTTCTGGCCGGTATGCAGCCACCGCGCCTTCGCCGTCGAAGCAGAAACACATGGGCTGTCTCCCTCCCCGCCTGCCGTCAGGTGCCATTGGCGAAGTCGCGGACAACCCGCTGCAGCAACGGCACGTAATCGCGAAACGCCCGCGTCTTCATGTTGGCGATCTTGCCGGCCTCGTCCCAGATGCGGACCCGTACCGCTTCCTCGTGGAACGGGTTCTTGCGGAACTCGGCCACCTCTTCGGCATTCATCGGTCCGCCCTGCAGCGACAACGTGTGGACCGAAGCCTGCGACAGTCTGCCGAAATAGGTCGGGTCGGTGGCGCAGAGGTAGCGCTTGGCGGCGACATGCAGTCTGACGCATTCGACGATGACGGGCGGGAAGAACGGCGCCAGCACCTCGCCGCCGGCTTCGTCATGATGCTTGTCTTCGACATCGTCGGGCGAATAGGTGCCGAACTCGCTGGTGTAGTGGCCGATGTCGTGCAGCAGGGCTGCCGCCACCAGCACGTCCGGCGCGCCGTCCTTCTCGGCAAACCAGGCGCCCTGCAACATGTGCTCCGACATGGTGACGGGCTCGCCGAGATAGGATTCCGCACCCCGCCGCTCAAAAATGTCGGCGATGAATTCGACAATGTTGTCGGCGTTCAAATCCTGGCTGCTCATTCCGCAGCCTCCTTGAAGCCGTGTTCGATCGCCGCAAGCGTCGATAGCAGGCCGTCCTTGTCGGCGTAGCAGCCCTGCAGCCAGCGCTTGCCGGTGCCGGAAAATGCCTTGCGGGCATGCATGACGCGCGTGTTGTCGACGATGAAGGCCTGTCCCGGTTCGAGCTTGAAGGTGACTTCGAAGGACGGATCCTCGATCAGTTCGGCGAACCGCCGATAGGCGGCGTAATAGGCCTCCATGTCGGCGAACGGCACGTCGACCGTCGGCGCCAGCGAGCGGTTGTTGAAGCGGATGGCGATGAGTTCGCCATCCGGCCCGAGCTCGATCATCGGCCGCTTGGCCTGCAATCGCACACCCGACGATCCGGCATATTCGAAACGCGCCGGGTATGAACTCAACAGGCGGAAGCCCTCGGGATTCTCGGCCTGCAGCGCGGCCGCCACGGCAAAACCGTCGACCACGCTGGATTCGCCGCCTTCGACCGTGTTTTCGATGCAGGACAGGATCTGCAGCGTCGGCACCGGATCGCGATAGGGATTGTCGGTGTGCGCCTGCAGCCCGAGATTGGTGTAGGCCAGATTGGTCGGATTGACCTCGGCGCGGACTTCGAACCAGCGGCCGTAATTGGTTTCCCTGATATAGCCGAACAGATCGGAGACCTTGCACAGCGCCCCGGATTCGGCCGGCAGATCGTCCATCACCGCGAAGCCATAGGTCTTCACCGCCGACAGCCATTGCCTGAGCACCGCGCGGTCGCGGCTGGCCGCGGCATAGCCGGCGCGCGGCACCGAATGCTGCATCGAGGCCTTGGTCCATCGCACGGTAGCCTCGCCCGTCCAGCCGGGCTCACGAGCGGCATCGCGGTCATAGGCGTTGGCGCTCAGCCATGCCGCGGGAAAGCGCACCGTCTTTCCCTCCGGTACGAAGCTGACCTCGAGGGCATCGCCCTGGATCGAGGCTGCGCCGATCTTTGTAGCGGCCGGGATGTCGAGAATCGTGATGAGCCGCTGGCCGTTGCCGGCGCTGCGCGTCTTGTCGTCCAGCGCATTGTCGCGCAGCCACACGGCATGGAAGCGGGTGCGCGCGCCGTCCTTCCAGCCGAGTTCGATTGTTCTGCCTTCGTCGCCGATCAGCGCGTGGGTGAGCATGAAAATCCGTCCTGTCCGCTATGCCCTGCGGCCAGCTCCGCAGGGTTTCCGATTGCATGGTGAAGGCGCGAGAGGCATAATTCAAATTATCATTTTGCAGCCAATGGCCGTAAACTGCTTATGCCTCAGACGACCCTCCCCTTGCCACCGCTCGACTGGCTGCGCAGTTTCGAAGCCGCGGCGCGGCTGTCGAATTTCACCGCCGCCGCGGCCGAGCTCGGCCTGACCCAGGCTGCGGTCAGCCAGCACATCCGTTCGCTTGAGGAGCGGCTGAAGCAGCCGCTGTTCATCCGCCTGGCGCGTGGCGTCGAACTGACGCCGGAAGGTGGTGCCTACCTGCCGCATCTGCAATCGGCCTTTGCCACGATCGCCAACAGCACGCGCGAACTGTTCGAACCGAGAACGATCCAGAGCGTGACGATCCGCTCGCCTATTTCTTTCGCGGTGCTGATGATCGCGCCGAAGCTGTCGCAAATGGCTGGAGACCTGCCCTTCGTCCAGTTGCAGATCGAGACCATCCACACCCCGGCCGACTATAGTGAGCGCTCCGGCGGGCTCGACATTCGTTTCGGCGCTGGCTCCAGCTCCTTCCCCGGGCGCCAGGCCGACCGCCTGACCCGGGAAACCCTGACGCCGATGGCGGCGCCCGGCCTTGCCAAAACGCCGGACTGGACCGGATTGCCGCGCCTGACGGTCGTCGGCGCGCGAGAAATGTGGGGCGAATGGTTTGCCGTCGCGCGGATGAAGCCGGCAATCGGGCCGACGCACAAATTCGACAGTTTCGTCACCGCACTGGAGGCGGCAAAGCACGGCGCCGGCATGGTGCTGGGCTCGCGCCCGCTGGCCGATGCAGCGCTGCGCGACGGATCGCTCGTCACGCTTTCCGGCTTTGCGCTGTCGAGCGGCGCCGGCCACTATCTGACGGCACCCTCGGGCGCGCATCTGAGCCCAGCCGAGGAAGCGGTCCGCCGCTGGTTCGCCACAGTCTTTGGCACGCCGATTTCCCGATAAGTCCCTGAATACGCGCCAAACTATTGGACGACGTGACGCGACGCATAATTTGCCGCGATACTGCGCAAGGCCGGACGTCAAGCTTCGGCAGGGTTCCGCCCGCTACAGGCGGCCAGAAAAAATCGCGGAGGAAATTCGATGCTCGATAAGGCCCCCAACAAGAAGCTGTCCGACCTGCTCGATCGCTTCGGCGCAGCCCTTGCCGCCGGCGATATCGACAAGGCCGTCGCCTGCTTCCAGGAGGATTGTTTTTGGCGCGATCTCGTCACCTTCACCTGGAACATCAGGACGATGGAAGGGCGCGACCAAGTGCGCGAGATGCTGGTCAGCCAGTTGGCCAAGACCAAACCGTCGAACTGGGCGATCGCCAAGGGCGAGGACGCCACGGAAAACGATGGCGTGCTCGACGGCTGGATCAGCTTCGAGACTTCAGTTGCGCGCGGCTTCGGTCACATCCGTCTGAAGGACGGCAAGATCTGGACGCTGCTCACCACCATGGTCGAGCTCAAGGGCCATGAGGAGCCGGCCGGCTTCGACCGCCCGCTCGGCGCCAAGCATGGCCATGGCAAGAACCGCCCGACCTGGAAGGAAGAGCGCGAGAAGGAAGCCGCCGAGCTCGGCTTCAAGACGCAGCCCTATACGCTCATCATTGGCGGCGGCCAGGGCGGCATCGCGCTCGGCGCGCGGCTCAGGCAACTCGGCGTGCCCACCATCATCGTCGAGAAGAACGAGCGGGCCGGCGACAGCTGGCGCAAACGCTACAAGTCGCTCTGCCTGCATGACCCCGTCTGGTACGACCATCTGCCCTATATCGACTTTCCCCGGAACTGGCCGGTCTTCTCGCCCAAGGACAAGATCGGCGACTGGCTGGAAATGTACACCAAGGTGATGGAGCTGAATTATTGGTCCTCGACCCAAGCCAAGAGCGCCGTCTATGACGACAAGAAAAAGGAATGGACCGTCGTCGTGCGCCGCGACGGCAAGGACATCACGCTCAAGCCGAAGCAGCTGGTGCTGGCCACGGGGCAGTCCGGCAAGGCCAACATGCCGAGCTTCAAGGGTATGGACAGCTTCAAGGGCGATCAGCACCATTCCTCGAAGCACCCCGGCCCCGACGCTTATGTCGGCAAAAAGGCTGTCATCATCGGTTCGAACAACTCCGCCCACGACATCGCCGCCGCCCTCTGGGAAGCCGGCGCCGACGTCACCATGGTGCAGCGCTCGACCACGCACATCGTCAAGTCGGACACGCTGATGGAGATCGGGCTGGGCTCGCTCTATTCGGAAAAGGCGGTTGCGAGCGGCGTGACCACCGCCAAGGCCGATCTCATCTTTGCCTCCCTGCCCTACAAGATCCTGCACGAGTTCCAGATCCCGGCCTATGCCGCGATGAAGAAGCGCGACGCCAACTTCTACAAAGGCCTGGAAAATGCCGGCTTCATGCTCGACTGGGGCGATGACGATTCCGGCCTGTTCATGAAGTATCTCAGGCGTGGCTCCGGCTACTACATCGACGTCGGCGCCTCCGACCTGATCATCGACGGCTCGATCAAATTGAAGAGCGGCGTCGAGGTCAACGAGATCAAGGCGCATTCGGTCCTGCTCTCGGATGGATCCGAACTGCCGGCCGATCTCATCGTCTACGCCACCGGCTACGGCTCGATGAACGGCTGGGCGGCCGACCTGATCTCACGAGAGGTCGCAGACAAGGTCGGCAAATGCTGGGGTCTCGGTTCGAATACCACCAAGGATCCCGGCCCGTGGGAGGGCGAATTGCGCAACATGTGGAAGCCGACGCAGCAGGAGGCGCTGTGGTTCCATGGCGGCAATCTGCATCAGTCACGCCACTATTCGCAGTTTCTGTCGCTGCAGCTGAAGGCGCGGATGGAAGGCATCGCGACGCCGGTCTACGGGCTGCAGCAGGTTCATCACAAGGGTTAGGCAGTGGCGGGCTGCCCGATGCGCTTCCAGTAGATGAGCGTGCCGGTCAGCCCGCCATGCGGCTTCAAGGCAAAATCCGGTATTTCGCCCGTAAGCGTGAAGCCGAGTTTTTCGTAGAGGCCGGAAGCGCCCTCTTCCGTTGCCGTGTCCAGCACCAGCAGCGTGCGGCCTTTCTCGATAGCGAGGGTTTCGGCAGCCCACATCAGCCGGCTCGCTATGCCCTTGCCGCGATGCGCGACACGGGTCATCAGCTTGGCGATCTCGGCCCGGTGCGGCTGGTTATCAGGAAAGTCGAGCAGCAAGGTCACGGTGCCGACGAGAGCGTCTCCCTTCCAGGCGCCCAGCACCGCTCTTTCGCCCTTCTCCGCTGCCTCCAGCGACTTGTCCCAGAAGGCTCTCGCAGCCTGCCGGGACAGCGGATGCATGAAGCTGACCGAGCCGCCGGCAGCGACCGTCTCGATCAGGAGGTCGGCCAGCATGTCGCGTGTTTCCGCAGTCAGTGACCTGATTTCGATGGCATCCATGTGTGCAGTGTCCATTGCTAATCCAGTCGAGCTACGCGGCGCCGCTTTCGCGCGGCCTTGATCGCGGCAATGCGGTCGGTGTCTTTCGGCTGCAGGTGCAACCCGCGTTCGAGGATTTCGAGCGTGTATTCCTCATAGGTCAGCCCGAGCTGCTCGGCCTTTGCCATGCGCATCAGCATCACATCCCGGCTCGGTGCCTTCCACGCCTTGGCGTGCGCGGCCTGCCACGCCAGGAAGATATAGGGGTCGCCCTTGCCCCATGGCGGGCCTTTGTAATCATCGAGCGGCGGTCCGCCATTGTCGGAGCGCTTGGGACGTCTTGCCACGATTTCAGCCCCTGACCAGCGCGACCAGATAGTCGGCGGGCTGCGGCCCGACCGCGTGGAACGTGCAGTCCGACGGCGCGCCGAGCGCCAGGCAGTCGCCGGGCTCGAGGCTGTGCACGACGTCGCCTTCGGTGAAGTCGAGCCGCCCGGAGATCAGCCACATCTGCTGCTTGATGAAGGCGTAGGACGCTGCCGGAAAGCTCACCTTGGCGCCGGCCGGCAGTTGCACCCGGATCAGTTCGAGCGGCATGTCGGAGACCGGCGATAGATGCCGCCTGACATAGCCCGTGCCGGGGTCGCGCCACACCGGCTGCTCGCCTTCCCGCAACAGTCCGCCGCCTTGCCGCTCCGCTCGCGCAATCAGCGTCGACAGCGTCATGCCGAAGGCGGCGGCGATGCGCACCAGGAGCGCCGCGGTTGGGCTGGTCATGCCCCGCTCAATGGTGCTGAGCATGGCTTTCGAGACACCGGAGCGGTCCGCCAGATCTGCCAGTGACCAGTTCCGCAAGGCTCGTTCGGAGTGGATTCTTCTGCCGAGGGTGGAGGAAATGTCATTCGCTATATCAGTCATTCGTCCAATATATCGAAATTCCAGCATTGGGAAAGAGGCTAGTCGGTTGAATTTTCGCTGATCGGTTAACGCCTGCTACACCATCCCGTCACACGCCACCTTAACCCCATTTGCGTAGGGTCGACGCTCCACGGAAATGGGGATCGGACCGTATGTTTGTCGAGCGCGAAGCCTCCGTCGGAGAACCGACCTCGCAGGAGCGCCGCCGCGCCGAGCAGAACGACAAGCGCATTCTGGGCAATGTCGTGCAGTGCGACGGTGCGCGTGCCACCATCAGCGCCTATGCCGACGACCTCGAAGGCGCGGTCACCGGCCTGTGGACGGTCGGCAAGATGATCTCCATCAATCTCGGCACATCGCGGACCGTTGGCCTGGTCTATGAGATCGGCAAATCGGATCGCGCCTGGAGCAGTGAGGGGCAGAACCCGATCGAGGTCAGCGTCGAACTGATCGGCGAGGTACGCGACGGCGCCGAGCCCGGCGACCGCCCGATCTTCGACCGCGGCATCACCACCTATCCGCATATCGGCGCCATTGCGCATCGCATCCGCAGCCGCGACCTGCAGGCGGTCTACGACCTCGCCGGGCGTCATTCGATCACCATCGGCACGCTGTCGCAGGACGAGGCAATCGACGCCAACATCGCCATCGACGACACGCTGGCGCGCCATTTCGCCATTGTCGGCACAACCGGCGTCGGCAAGTCCACGGCGGTCTCGCTGCTTTTGCGCAAGTCGATCGCCGCCCGGCCCGATCTGCGCATCCTCATTCTCGATCCGCACAATGAATTCGCCGCGTCGCTGCCGGAATTCTGCGTCCGGGTCGATTCCAAGACGCTTGATCTGCCGTTCTGGATGTTCAGGCTGGAGGAATTCGCCGAAGTGCTGTTTCGCGGCCGTGAGGTCGTGGCGGAAGAAGTCGATGTGCTGCGCGATCTGATCCCCGCCGCCAAGAACCTCTATCGCAACCCCAGTTCCGGCTCCTATGTGCGGCGCGGCAGCGATGCGCTGACCGCCGACACGCCGGTGCCTTACCGCATGGTCGATCTCATCAAGCAGATCGACGAGCGCATGGGCCTCCTGGAAAGCAAGAACGACCGCCCGACGTTGAAATCGCTGAAGACGCGCATCGAGTCGGCCGCATCCGACCCGCGCTATCGCTTCATGTTCAATTCGCGGCTGATCGAGGACACGATCCACGAGACGATCGGCAACATTTTCCGCGTTCCTCATCATGGCCGCCCGGTGACCTGCTTCGAGATGGCCGGAATGCCGTCCGAGGTGGTCAATTCCGTCTGTTCGGTGCTGGCGCGACTCGCCTTCGACCTCGCGCTGTGGAGCGAGGGCCGGCTGAAACTGCTTTTGCTGTGCGAGGAAGCGCACCGCTACATGCCGGCCGATGCTCGCCTCGGCTTCGCACCGACAAGGCATGCACTGTCGCGCATCGCCAAGGAAGGCCGCAAATATGGCTGCTATCTCGGCGTCGTCACCCAGCGCCCGGGCGAGCTCGATCCGACCATCCTGTCGCAGTGCTCGACCTTCTTCGCCATGCGGCTGGCCAACGAGCAGGACCAGGCGATCATCCGTTCGGCGATCGCCGATTCCTCCGCCTCGACGCTGGCCTTCCTGTCATCCATGGGCCAGCGCGAAGCCATCGCCTTCGGCGAAGGTGTCGCAACGACCATGCGTCTGAAATTCGAGAAACTGGCACAGGAACTGATCCCCGGCACAGCCAAGCGCGACGATCTGGAGTCGGATGTCGACGGCGATGTCGATCTCGCCGCGATCGTCGAGCGGCTGCGCAACGTGCCGAAGCCACAGCAGCAGATGGCCTTCGCCGAAGTGGTGGACTCCAGCCGGCAGGCCGGCGATCCCGACTACCGCAAGCCGGCCACCGCCCAGCGCATCCAGCCCGACGACGATTTCGACATGCGCTACGGCCTCAAGCCCGCCACCTTCGGCATGCGCTCGCAGAACGAGTGAACACATTCCAAGCTAGCCTAATCTCGGCAAGCCGCGTCTATTCAAGGGCTAGGCTTCGTTGACCAGCTTGGGTAAATCCCGAAAGGGAATTCATCAGGCCGGATTGGATGACGTGGCTTTCGAGAAGCCGGAGCGGAGCGGACATTCAGTCCGTGAGCACCGGAAGTCGAGAAAGCCGCGTCAGGCAACCGGCCTCATGAATTCTTCTTCGGGATTTTAGGCGCAGACGCGGTTGCGGCCCTGCCTCTTCGCCTCATAGAGCTGGCGGTCGGCGCGGCGGTAAAATTCCTCGGCCGTTTCCTTGCGGTCCCACACAGCCAGGCCGACGCTGGTGGTGATCTTGAGGCGGACATTGCCCGACAGCACCGACATATTGGCAACTGCCTTGCGGATGCGTTCGGCGAATTTCGCCAACAACTCCGCATCCATGTTGGGCGTGACCACGGCAAACTCCTCGCCGCCGAGCCGCGCCACCACGTCGTGATATCTAGTCATGCCTTTGAGGCAATTGGCGACCGCCCGCAGCACCTCATCGCCGACATCGTGGCCATGTGTGTCATTGACCTGCTTGAAGTGATCGAGGTCGAGGATCATCAGCCCGACGGGCTTTTCGATGCGGCGGAATTCCTCAAGATATTCCCTCAGCGCATCGTCGAAATAACGCCGGTTCTGCATACCGGTGAGACCATCGGTCAGCGCCGCATGCTGCAGCGTCTCCGAACGGGCGCTGAGCGACACCGTCATCGCCCGCAGCTTGCCCTCTTCCGTCGCCTGCCTGCGGATCAGCGGGTAGATGAAGAAGACGCCGAAGGACAGCGCCGTCGCCAGAAGCACCCCGGTGATGAACAGCAGCGTGTTAAGATAGGCGATCCTGTCGATGCGCGACGCCGTATCCATGTCCGCTGCGATGCCTTGCAACAGACCATAGGAATGTAGCGTCACCAGGCCTGCGGCGAGGATCACAAAAATAAAGACGAAAAATGCGGATTCCGCCTTGTGGAAACGCATCTGCTCCCCGTTGGAAAAGTACCTGCCGGATTTATGGCATGACGGCGCCTTACGGACTGTTAATCCAGACAACCGGAACGGGAATGTTCATTTCAGCTTCTGTTTCTTTAATTGTATTAGCAGCAGCAAAATCAAATCGCGGTTTTCGGGTCGTCGCCAGGCTGCAATCTCAGCCATTCCGGGCCGAGCTGATGACGAAACCACGTCGTTTGCCGTTTGGCATATTGCCGCGTCGCGGCCTTGCAGCGCTCGATTGCCTCTGGGAAGCTGATGTCATCCGCCATCGCGGCCGAAAGTTCGCGAACGCCGATCGCCTTCATCGCCGGCAGGTCGGGGTCAAGACCAAGCGCCACAAGCCGTTTGACTTCGTCGAGAGCGCCAAGATCGAGCATGCGGTCGAATCTTGTTTCGATCCGCTCGACCAGGGCCGCGCGCTCCGGTTCGATGACGAAGAACCGCGCGCTGTCGCGGTCGATCAGCGGCAGCCCGCGCGCCGCTTGCCATTCGAGAATGGAACGGCCGGAGGCATCGAGCACCTCGAGCGCCCGCACGATGCGCTGGCCGTCGGTCGGCTTCAGCTGCATGGCGACCGCCGAATCCTCGTGCATCAGGAGGCGATGCAGCTTGGCAGCACCCTGCTCCTTGAGTTCGTAGCGCCAGCGGTCGCGCACCTGTTGCGGAATGTCGGGCATTTCCGAAATCCCCTCGGCAAGTGCCCGAAAATAGAGCCCGGTGCCGCCGACGAAAATCACAGGATGGTCGAAGGCAGCGCCATCGGGCCGCTTGGCAAGCGTGCCGTCATCGATCAGCTTCATCACGTCGCGCAGCCAGGCGCCGGTGGAATAGGCGGTAGAGGGATGCACGTGGCCGTAGAGAAAGTGCGGTGCGCGGGCGAGTTCGGCAGCAGCCGGCCGCGCCGTCAGCACATCGAGCACCGAATAGCCCTGCATGGAATCGGTGTTGACGATGATGCCGCCCTTGCGCTCGGCAAGATCGAGCGCCAGCGCCGACTTGCCGCTGGCGGTCGGCCCGGCTATCAGGATCGCGTTCTTCACGCGGCCCTCGCCCGGCTGCACGCCCTCGCCTAGCTGCCTGGAAGTTTCGATGCCGCTCATTGCCACGCTTGTGTCCCACCCCGTCAGCCGCTCTGTCTCGGCCTCGCTTGCGAATATGGCCTCACGGTCGGTCGGCGCAAGCGCTGTTCGCTGGCTGGGCGACGGCGTCGCTTGCGATCTGGTGCTGGCCGAAGGTGCTGAAGCCGGCGAGACAACCGCCGCCTTGCGCGCCGCGCTCGGCTCCGAACCGGTCGACATCATCGTCCAGCAGGCTGAAACACGCCGCAAGACAATCCTGCTCGCCGACATGGATTCGACCATGATCGACCAGGAATGCATAGACGAACTGGCCGACGAGATCGGCGTCAAGGATCGCGTTGCCGCCATCACGGCGCGCTCGATGAATGGCGAGATCGCCTTCGAACCAGCCTTACGGGAACGCGTGGCGCTGCTGAAAGGCCTCGATACCGCCGTCGTCGACCGCATCATCGCCAACCGCCTGACACTGGCGTCGGGCGGTCGCGCTCTGGTGCAGACGATGCGGAAGAACGGCGCCTGGACGGCACTCGTCTCCGGCGGCTTCGACGTGTTCACCAGCCGCATCGCGGACATGCTCGGCTTCCAGGAAAACCGCGCCAACCGCCTGATTGAGGAAAACGGGCGCTTTGCCGGCCTGGTCGCCGAGCCGATCCTCGGCCGCGCTGCCAAGGCCGACGCGCTGAACGAGATTTCGGCCGGCCTGGGCCTGACGCCGGCCGACGCCATTGCCGTCGGCGACGGCGCCAACGACCTCGACATGATCCGCCTTGCCGGCACCGGCGTTGCACTCCACGCCAAGCCGACTGTGGCCGCGCAAGCGAAGGTTCGCATCGACCATGGCGATCTGACGGCGCTGCTCTATCTCCAGGGCTATCATCAGGAGGAGTTTGCCGGATGAAACCGATGCGCACCGAGCGCCTGATCCTGCGCAATTGGGAAGACCGCGACCGCGAACTCTTCCATCGCATCAATTTTGACGAGCAGGTGATGGAATTCTTTCCGTTCCGCCGCGACCGTGCCGCCTGCGACGCCAAGATGGACGAATTTCGGGGCTGGATCGCCGAGGACGGCTTTGGTTTTGCCGCCGCCGAGATTGCCGCGACGGGCGAATGCATTGGCTTTGTCGGCCTCCTGGAGACCGATCACGTGCCGTCCATGCCTTCCGATACGATCGAGATCGGCTGGCGGCTGGCGCCGGAATTCTGGGGCAAGGGCTATGTCACCGAGGCCTCCGAAGCATGGCTCGCCTTTGGCTTCGAAACGCTTGACCGCGACGAAATCGTCTCCTTCGCCGTCGCGGCCAACCGCCGCTCGACGGCGGTCATGGAGCGCCTTGGCATGAGCCCTGACCCGGCTCGCGATTTCGACCACCCATCCATCCCTGACAGCCACCCGCAGCTCAAGCGACATGTCCTGTACGCTCTGTCGCGCCAGGACTGGCGGGCAAGAAAAAGGGCGGCTCTTTAGCCGCCCTTTTTGCTGAAAAACAATCGCTTATGGCGCTTTGCGGACTCAATCCATCCGGATCGTGACAAACCGCAACTCACCGGTCTTCGACGCCAGCATCAAGAGCGCATTCTTGCGGCCCTGCTCCTTCAGCGCGCCGATCCGGTCCATGACATCCTTCGGTGTGGCGACCGATTCCTGGGCGATCTCGGTGATCACCTCGCCGGCCTGGATGCCGCGCTCGGCGGCGGCCGAATCCTTGGTGACGTCGGTGATGACGACACCCGAGACATCGGCGGCGATGCCGAACTTGGTCCGCGTCTCGTCATTGAGTTCGCCGACGGTCATGCCGAGCACCGAAGCCGTCGAAACCGCGGGCGCCTTGTCGCCGCCCTTGTCCTCGTCGGTGGTGCCGTCTTCGCCGCTGGCGAGCTTCTCGCCATCCTCGAGCCGGCCGAGCGTCACCTTCACCGTCTGCTCGACGCCCTTGCGCACGATGATCACGTCGACCGCCTTGCCGACCGGGCTTTCCGCCACGACGCGCGGCAGGTCGCGCATTTCATGGATGTCCTTGCCGTCGAACTTGATGATGACGTCGCCGGCCAGGATGGTGCCGTTGTCGACCGGTCCGCCCTTGATGACGCCGGCCACCAGCGCGCCCTTGGCGGTCGCCATGCCGAGGCTCTCGGCGATGTCGTCGGTCACCGGCTGGATGCGCACGCCGAGCCAGCCGCGACGGGTTTCGCCGAACTGGCGCAGCTGATCAACGACGCCCGAGGCGAGCTGCGAGGGGATGGAGAAACCGATGCCGATCGAGCCGCCGGACGGCGAGATGATCGCCGTGTTGATGCCGATGACTTCACCCACGCTGTTGAACAGCGGTCCACCGGAATTGCCGCGGTTGATAGCGGCATCGGTCTGGATGAAGTCGTCATAGGGGCCGGAATTGATGTCGCGGTTGCGAGCCGAGACGATACCGACCGTCACCGTGCCGCCGAGGCCGAACGGATTGCCGATCGCCATCACCCAGTCGCCCACCCGCATCTTATTGGAATCGCCGAACTTCACCGCCGTCAGCTTGTGGCCCTTCGGGTCGACCTTGAGCACCGCGACGTCGGTCTTGGTGTCGGTGCCGACCAGCGTCGCCTTGAGCGTCACGCCGTCGGAGAAATTCACCTCGATGTCATCGGCGTCGGCAATCACGTGGTTGTTGGTGACGACAATGCCTTGCTCGGCGTCAACCACGAAGCCGGAGCCCAGCGACTGCACCTTTTGCGAGCCGCCATCCTTGTCGCCGCCACGGTTCTTGAAGAAATCGTCGAAGAAATCCTGGAACGGCGAGCCCTCCGGCAGTTGCGGCATCGGCACCGCGCCCGGACCTTCCGTGCCCTTCACGGTCTGCGAGGTCGAGATGTTGACCACCGCGCCGAGCAGGCCTCCGGCGAGGTCGGCGACCGAAGCCGGTCCGTCCGCGGCCACCGTCGGCGTCACGAAAGCCGGAACGGCAAGCGCGCCGACCATAAGTGCCGCAGCACCTACGATGAACGTCCGCCGCGCCGCGCGCAGAAGGGTGTTGGATGTCATCGAGAGCCTCCCGGAATTGCTGAAAAGAAAAAGCGCTTCGGCAAAACGCCGCGTCGCGTCATGTTGGCAAGAAATACGGCACGTTTGCGGCTATAGCCACATCGAGAGGATAAATCCTCCGTTACACCTGATATCAGCAGTCCTCAGCCGCGCACCAGCCAGACAATGCCGACGCCGATGGCGATCGCCGCCAGCCCGACGATGCGGAGCACATTCTCCGGCGTCGACAGCACTTCGCCTGCAAGGCGCTTGGCAAGGCCGGGAAAGCCGCCATAGACCAGGCCCTCGACAACCAGGACCAGGCCTATGGCCGCAAGGAAATCCTGCACCGCCCTACTGGGCGGGTGCAGGTTGTGCCGCCGGTGCGGCAGGTGCCGTCGCCGGCGCGGCAGGTGTCGCCGGCTTCGCGTCCGTGCCGTCGGGGCTACGGAAGAAGCGGAAAAACTCCGAGTTCGGCGACAGCACCATCGTCGTCCCGGAATTGTCCAGCGCCGTGCCATAGGCATTCATCGACCGGTAGAAGTCGAAGAAGGCCGGATCGCGTTTGTAGGCATCGGCGAAGGTCGCGCTGCGCTGGGCTTCGCCCTCACCGCGCAGGATTTCCGATTCCTTGCGCGCTTCGGCGACGATTTCCACCACTTCACGGTCGGCGCGTGCGGTGATGCGCTGCGCGGCCTCTTTGCCGCGCGCCCGCAGCCGTTCGGCCTCGGCCAGGCGTTCGGCCTTCATGCGGTCGAAGGTCTGCTGCGAAACCTCAGCCGTCAGGTCGGTCCGGCGGATGCGCACATCCTCGATCTGCAGGCCGAGCGACGTCGCGTCCGGCCGAAGCTGATCGCGCACTTCGCGCATCATCACGGCGCGCTCTTCCGAGAGCGCCGCTTCGAAGTCGCGCAGACCGTAGACACGGCGCAGCGCCGCATCGAGACGCGTCCTCAGTCGGGCTTCGGCCAGTGTGATCTGACCGGACACGGCGGAACGGAACACGCGCGGATCCGAGATGCGGTAAGCGATGAAAGCGTCGACCTCGTAGAACTTGCCGCCCGAAACCTGGACGCGGATGTTGTCGAGATCGAAGCGCAGCACCCTGTTTTCGATCAATTGTACGCTGTCGGCGTCGAAGAAGGCGAAAGGCGCCTTGAAATAGATGCCGGGTTCATTCTTGACGTCGACGATCTCGCCGAACCGCAGCACGAGCGCCTGCTGGCGCGCGTTGACCACGAAGACCGAGGAGTAGATCAGGAACAGAAGCACGGCCGCGATGACGGCGAGGATAGGAAGACGATTGGCCATCACTGGGTTCCTCCGGTCGTGGCGCCAAGGGGCGCGGGCGCCGGGGCCTTCGGCTGCAGTGCCGGCAGCGGCAAATAGGGGACGACCCCTTGCCCGTTGCCCTGTTCGACGATGACCTTGCTGGAGTCTTTCAGGACCTTCTCCATCGTTTCCAGATAGAGGCGCTTGCGCGTCACATCGGGGGCCTTGGCATATTCGTCATAGACCGAGATGAAGCGCTGCGCCTCGCCTTCGGCCTCCTGCACGACACGGTTCTTGTAGGCCGCCGCGTCTTCACGGACCTGTGCGGCCTCGCCGCGCGCCTGGCCGAGCTTCTGGTTGGAATACTGGTTGGCTTGCTCGACGAACTTGTCCTCGTCCTGTTCGGCGCGCTGCACTTCGTCGAACGCGTCCGCCACTTCACGCGGCGGCGCCGCGTCCTCGATCGAAACCGCGTTGACGTTCAGGCCGGCCTTGTAGCCGTCCAGCGTTGTCTGGATGATTTCACGCACCGATGCGGCGATGCCTTGGCGATCGTCGCGGAAGATGTCCTGGGCCGGTCGCCGGCCGACTGCTTCACGCATGGCACTTTCAGYGACCTGCTGCAGCATGCCTTCGGGATCGGAGACGTCGAACAGATAGGCCCTTGGATCGGAGACCTGGTAGGCCACCGAGAACTGGACGTTCACGATATTCTGGTCGCCGGTCAGCATCAGCCCGGAAGTGTTGCCACTCGTCGCGCCGCCGCCGCCGATATCGACGAGCTGCTCGGCGATGTTGGCTGTCTCGACGGTTTCAACGGGCCACCAATGGAAATGCAGACCCGGCTGCGACAGCTCCGGCTTCGGCTTGCCGAAGCGCAACTCGACCGCAACCTCGTCCGGCTGCACGGTGTAGACCGCCTTGAACGCCCACAGCACGATCAGCGCCGCAGCGATCAGCGCAAAGACGGCCGGGCTGGCGCCGCCGCCACCGGGCAGCGCACGCCGCAGCCGGTCCTGGCCGCGGCGGATGATGTCTTCGAGATCGGGAGGTGACCCTTGCGGGCCGCTAGGCCCCTTCGGTCCCTGCCCCCAGGGCCCCTGATTGTTGCCGCCGCCGCCCCATGGGCCGCCGCCGCCACCGCTCTTGTCGTTCCAGGGCATGAATGTCCTTTCGCTTGGAATTCCCTCAGCGCCGGCCTTGCGGCGCAAAATCCAGTTGTTCTTCTATAGGGACGCCGCGATGCGCTTTCAACGCGATCCGACACTGCACCGTCCGATTTGGACCGCTGCAAGCAGCAAATTCCAATAAGTCGCCTTATGAATGCGGCGTATTGTCGAGGGGAAGGCACCAAATGGCAAAAAGCGGCTTGGCATCCGCGCGCATGGCATGAACGATGTCAGGTGGATTGTAAACGACCCCGCCGACCCCGGGTTCATGCCACGCCTCGGCATTCTGCCGCCATTCCCCTTGAGACAGGACAAGGTAAAGCTCTTCCGGCGGATGCCGATGATCAGGGTATGTCGTGTGCGGCGCCATGACCGACACTCCGATCTCGATTGCACTGCTTTGGACAAAGCCACCCGGGCCGACAATGAAGGAATCGGCGTAATTCTCGGCCAGATCAGCTGATTTGCGGCGCTCGCTTTGGTTGTTCCAGTTGAGATGAGGCTCAATCTCGCGCAGCGCGGCGCCGAGTTTGCCGAGATTGCCGCCGATCGTTTCAAGCCCGGCAAAGCATTCCGCGAGGTGACGACAAGCCGGCTGACGCTGGGGTCGCTTACTGCCCCCCTGCGGCGCCTCGAGCGCGGTGCTACCGAAGATCCGCTGGTGCGCAGCTTCACGCGCGGGTTCATTTCCCATACGCGAGCGTATTTCTGTAGCGAGCAAATCCATGAAGATACCGAGCGGTTGATGCTTGTTATCGGTCATGGGGATACCTGTGTCATTGGCCGGCGGCGCTCGTAGACTGTGTAGCGCGTTGCGTGGCTGTCCTGTTCACCGGTCGGAAAATCCTCCGAACGGACAATTCGCCAGCTGGCCGGATCGATGTCAGGGAAATGCGCGTCGCCGTCGACCTCGGCCAGCACATGGGTGACATGCAGGCGGTCGGCGAGCGGCAGCGCCTGCGCATAGATCTCGCCGCCACCGATGACGCAGATTTCGTCGACGCCAGCCATGCAACGTCCGCGCACCGTGGCCAGCTGGATTGCGGCTTCGAGCGAATTTGCTGTTTCAACACCCTCGGCGCGCCAGGCCCTGTCGCGGGTCACCACAATGTTCAACCTGCCCGGCAGCGGCCGGCCGATGCCCTCATAGGTCTTGCGGCCCATGATCACGGGCTTGCCCATCGTGTCGGCTTTGAAGCGCTTGAGGTCAGTGGACAGCCGCCACGGCAGGCCGCCGTCGCGCCCGATGACGCCGTTCTCGGCGATGGCGACATAGATTGCGACGTCCATCAGTTGGCTTCCCCGGCGCCGTCATCCGACGGCTCCAAAAGCAGTATGTCGATGTCGCGCTCGGGATAGAAATCCTGCGCCGTCGTCTCGAAGGTCGTCGGCCCGACCTTTTTGACATTGTCGCCGCAGAACGAGATCAGCGCTTTCGGATTGCCCTTGTCGACGGTCAGCTTGAACTTGCCGATGCTGCCGTTCGCCCAGTTGCCGCCGGTGGTCAGAATATAGGCGATGCGTTTCTCGTAAAATTTGGGATAACCGTCCGGATCGTCCTTGGCGGCCTGGCGCACCGCATTCTCGAACCCTTCGTCCATGCAGTAGCGGGTCTTGTAGCTTGTATATTGGCTGCCCTCGGAGAACTTGCCGTCATAGAAGAAACTGACCGAGGACGTGCCGCCGACGCTGGGCTTGTAGCGGTGCGAGACATGGACATCCTTGTTGGGCGGAAAGGTCGAGCGCCACCAATAGGTCGAGCGCAACTGCCACCACGGCGTGTAGACCTTGTTCGCCTCAGTACCGTCGCTGCCCGGATCCTCGATGATGATGCCGCGGTTCTCCCAATCCTCGGCGATCGCTTTCGGCAGCTTCTCCAGGGCCGCCTTGGCCGCATCGCCGAATGGATTGAACGGCACGTTCTGCGCCTTCAGATCGGCGCCGATATCGATGCCGACAGCGAACACTTTCTGCTCGAGCTGCGGCTTTACCGGCGCGCCATCGATCGTCACCTCGAAGCCGAGGAAATTGTCACTCTGGTTTTCCGGGATCGCCGGCATTTCCTCTGGGTCACCTTCGATGTCAGGCAACGGGAAGGCGACGATGGCATTTACATCCTTGTCGGTGTTGTTGTGGAAGACGTAGTCGACTGTCACCTTTTCCGGCGAGATGAACAGATCCTCGCTTTGCATCGCCACCGCATCGCTGCGTGACAGGATCAGGCCACCGGTGCCGAGTTCGGCGGTCGAATCATTGGCCAATGCGGGCGCGGCTGAAAGCGCCAGCGCTACAGTCAGAACATATCGCAACATCGAAGCCCCTCGCCAAGAATGCCGCGACCCTAGCCGTTTCAATGTGGCGTTTCAAAGCCCTTCCGTCTCCCAGCAGGACGTCACAGTGTCTGGACTAACAGGTTTCGATCGGGCAGGAGTTCGCGTCATGCGCAAGCTTCTCGTCATCGGCATCGGCGCCGGCAATCCCGATCATATGACCGTGCAGGCCATAGAAGGCCTGAACCGGGCGGACGTCCTGTTTATTCCCGACAAAGGCGCAAGGAAGAACGACCTTGCCGAATTGCGCCGCCATATCTGCGACCGCTTCGTCAGCAATCCGAAATCACGCCGCGTCGAATTCGACGTGCCGGTGCGCGCCGAGCCGGCGCCGTCCTACCGCTCGACCGTCGACGACTGGCACGAAGCAATCGCCGAAATCTACGAAGGCCTGATCCGTGACGAACTTGCCGAACACGGCTGTGGCGCTTTCCTGATCTGGGGCGACCCCTCGCTCTATGACAGCGCGCTGCGTATCCTCGAGCGGGTGCGGCTCAGGGGCAATGTCGGATTCGAGCTGGAGGTCATTCCCGGCATCACCGCCGTCCAGGCGCTCGCCGCCAGCCACAAAATGGCGTTGAACCGCATTGGCGACCCCGTGCTGATCACCACAGGCCGCCGCCTGACCGAGCAAGGCATGCCGCAAAATGCCGGCAGCGCGGTGGTGATGCTCGACGGCAAATGCGCCTTCAACACGCTGGCAGACAAGGATCTGGTCATCCACTGGGGCGCCTATCTCGGCACACCTGATGAGATTGTTGTCTCGGGCCGCCTGGGCGATGTCGGCGCCGAGATCGAGAGAATTCGTGAGGAAGCCCGCCTCAAGAAGGGCTGGATCATGGACACCTATCTGCTGCGGGAGTCAGGCGAGCCTGAAGATCAGCATGATCCCCTTGTCCAGACCATCCTGTATAAAAACAGCACCGAACGTTCGATCAGAATTGTCATGGAGCCTTGGGCAGAACAGTATCTCTTGCCTCCACACAAGGAGGTCGAGATACGGCTTTTTGGCAAATCCCCTGGGATCGGAACCGTAGAGATCGAACAGACCGAAGACTTCCTCTTCATATGGCCATTCAAGGGGGTATTTCCCCGCCTTTACATCGACGATCGCGAGTTGGAACAGGCAGAGCAGATCTGACTATGGTTTAGCCCGGGTTGCCGGTGGCCTGTGGTGCTCACCCAGCATCAATCTCCGCCTGCAACGCCGCCATATGCGTGGCTGCAGCTGCAGCCGCTGCCCGCTCGATGGCGCGAAAACGGCTGACCACCGCCAGGCCGACCGAGGTCAGCTGCGCGCCGCCGCCCTTGCGGCCGCCGGTCTGCGCTGCGACCAGCGGCTTGCCGAACACCCTGTTCATGTCCTCGACCAGGTCCCAGGCGTGCTTGTAGGACATCTCCATGCCGCGCGCGGCGGCCGAGATCGAGCCGAAGGTGGCGATCTGCTCCAGCAATTCGATCTTGCCCGGACCTATGCGCCCGTCCGGATCGAGATTTATCCGCAGGCTCAGCGACGGCATCTCTTGTCCTCCTCAGTCACACTAGCCCCTCTCAACCCATAGCGCTATTCCAAAACGATATAGCGGCTATCAGCCATCCGCTTCGGCCGGTAGCCCGGCGCCGGTATTGGCACGGTCGAAACTGACCGTCTTGATCACCGCGAAAACCTTGCCACCGAGTCGAAGGTTCAGCGCCTGCCGCGATTGCGCGGTGATGCGGGCAAGCACGGTTGCTCCATTGCAGTCGATGCCGATCTCGACCGTTGGCCCCTCACCCGGGCTGATTGCGACAATGGTGCCCGGCAGGATGTTCAGCGCGCTGAGGCCTTTCGGTTGCTCGGTGGCGATCATCACGTCGCGGGCGCGGATGCGGATGCGCACCGGCGCGCCCGGTGCGATCGCCAGAAGCGGCACCCGGATTTCGCCCGCCGCCGAGCCGAGCACACTCATGCCGAAGGTCTCGTCGTGGCGCAGCACTTTGGCGTCGAGCACCGCACCACCTTCGCCGCGCTCTTCCGCCGGCAGCAGGTCGAGCCGTTGCATGATCGCGCCGGTGGGGCCGGACGCCGCGACCTTGCCTTGCGCCATCACCACGACATCGCTCGCCAGCCGCGCCACCTCGGCGACGGAGTGGCTGACATAGACGATAGGCAGCTTCGTCTCGTCGCGCAGCCGCTCGATATAGGGCAGGATCTCGGCCTTGCGCGCATCGTCGAGCGAGGCCAGCGGCTCGTCCATCAACAGCAGCTTCGGGCTGGCCAGCAGCGCCCGGCCAATCGCCACACGCTGCTTCTCGCCGCCCGACAGTTTTGCCGGCCGCCGGTCGAGCAAAGGGCCGATGCCGAGCAATTCTACAACGGCGGCCATGTCCGCATAGCGCTCCGCCGAGGGCGTGAACCAGCGGCCATAGCGCAAATTGCCGGCCACGCTCATATGCGGAAACAGCCGTGCATCCTGGAACACCATGCCGATGCGGCGCCTGTGCTTCGGCACGAAAATGCCGGCATCGGTATCGACCAGCACACGGCCGTCGACCGCGATACGGCCCTTGGTCGGCCGGATCAGGCCGGCGATCAGGTTGATCAGCGTCGTCTTGCCGGAGCCCGAGGGCCCGAACAGCGCCGTCAGCCGCCCGGCGCTTTCGAAACGGGCGTCGATGGCGAACTCGCCGAGACGATGGCTGATGTCGACAAGGACGCTCATTCGATGTCCATCCGCCTGCCGACCCGCCGCGCCAGCACTTCCGAGGCGACCAGGGCCGCCATCGAGATGATGATCGAGATCAGTGTCAGCCTGAGCGCCCCGTCATCGCCGCCTGGCACTTGCGTAAAAGTGTAGATCGCCGACGGCAGCGTCTGCGTCTCGTTGGGGATGTTGGAGACGAAGGTGATGGTGGCGCCGAACTCGCCCATCGCCTTGGCGAAGGACAGGATGGAGCCGGCAATCAGTCCGGGCAGGATCAGCGGCAGGGTGATGGTGGCGAAGACCCAAACAGGATTGGCGCCGAGCGTGCCTGCCGCTGCCTCCATCTTGCGGTCGACTGCCTCGATCGACAGCCGGATCGCCCGCACCATCAAGGGGAAGCCCATGATGCCGCAGGCGAGAGCCGCACCAGTCCAGCGAAACGAAAAGACGATGCCGAAATGCTCGGCCAGGAATGCGCCGGCCGGCCCGCGCCGGCCGAAGGTGAGCAGCAGGAGATAGCCGGTCACCACCGGCGGCAGGATCAGCGGCAGGTGCACCACGCCGTTGAGCAGCGTCTTGCCCCAGAATTTGCCGCGGGCAAGCAGCAGCGCGATCGCGATGCCCGGTGGCAGGCTGAACAGCATTGCCACCGTCGCGACCTTGATCGACAGCCGGACCGCATTCCATTCGTCGGGAGTGAGGTCCAGCAGCCAGTTCATGCGTCAGGCGTTGCCTTAGTTGCTCGGCGCCAGGATCGTGAAGCCCTGTGCCTTGAACAGTTCGGCCGCCTTGGCGGACTCAAGACACTTCAGGAATGCCAGCGTATCCTTGTCCTTGGAATCGGCTGTCTGGGCAACCGGATAGATGATCGGCGGGTGCGAATCCTCCGGGAAGGTGCCGACCACCTTGACGCCCTTGTCGGCATGCGCGTCGGTGGCATAGACGATGCCGAGCGCTGCTTCGCCGGTCGAAACCAGCTTGAGTGCCGCGCGCACATTCTCGGCCTGCGCCACCTTGCCTTCGACCGAGGACCAGACGCCGAGCGATTCAAGTGCAGCCTTGCCGTACTTACCGGCCGGCACCGCCTTGAAGTCGCCCATGGCGAGTTTGCCGTCGCCGACCAGCTTGGCGAGGTCGAAACCCTTTTCGATCTTGGTTTCGACCGTCGAATCCTTCGGCGCCACCAGAACGATCTGGTTGCCGAGCAGTTTCACTTCAGTGTCCGGCTTGGTCAGCTTTTTGTCGGAAAGGTATTTCATCCAGTCGAGATCGGCCGAAATGAAGACATCGGCAGGCGCCCCGCCTTCGATCTGCTTGGCCAGTGCCGAGCTTGCGGCGTAGGAGACGGTCGCCGCTTCGCCGACATCGGCTTCGCAGGCCTTGTTGACGGCATCGAGCCCATCCTTGAGGCTGGCTGCGGCAAACACGATCACCTTGTCTTCCGCATGAGCCGCCGGCATCGCGGCCATCAACGCTGCAGCAAAACCGCCAACGGCGATTGCTCTCAATCCGATGCGCGTCATCGAAACTCTCCCTGGGTTTTGAAATCCGACTGGCTCGAAGCCTAGGATCGATATATCCGGATGAATATAACATGGGAAGGCCGCCACCTGTCGAAAGCGTCTGTTCGGCATCTATTGTTCTGGTTATGACGGGCACTGAAACCTTGGAAAGGAAGCCCTCATGAAAATCAGCGCCCGCAACATCCTCAAGGGAACGATCACCGAGATCGTCAAAGGCGCCACCACGTCGCACGTTCGCATCGACGTCGGAGGCTCGGTCGTCACCGCCTCGATCACCAACGAGGCCGTTGCCGACCTCAACCTCGAAAAGGGCAAGCAGGCCTATGCCGTGATCAAGGCCTCGGACGTCATGGTCGGCATCGACTGAGGGGCGGAGAGCTATACGGCGATCGGCGCCTTGATCGACGCATCGGCAAAATAGTTCTCCAGCCGGAAATCCTCGAAGCGGAAGGCGAACAGGTCCTTCACGTCAGGATTGATCCACAGCGTCGGCAGCGCCTTGGGCGTACGCCTCAACTGTTCGCGCGCCTGCTCGAAATGGTTGGAATAGAGGTGCGCGTCGCCGAGTGTGTGGATGAAATCGCCAGGCTTCAGCCCGGTGACCTTCGCCACCATCAAGGTCAGCAGCGCGTAGGAAGCGATGTTGAAGGGCACGCCGAGAAAAATGTCGGCCGAGCGCTGGTAGAGCTGGCAGGAGAGCTTGCCTTCCGAGACGTAGAACTGGAACAGGCAGTGGCACGGCGGCAGCGCCATGGCCTCGACCTCGGCCGGGTTCCACGCCGAAACGATCAGCCGCCGTGAATTCGGGTTCTTGCGTATCTCCTTGAGAAGATTGGCAATCTGGTCGATCGACCCGCCATGGCCATCCGGCCAGGAGCGCCACTGCTTGCCATAGACCGGGCCAAGATCGCCATTCTCGTCGGCCCACTCGTCCCAGATCGAAACGCCGTGGTCGTTGAGGTATTTGATGTTGGTGTCGCCGGCCAGAAACCACAGCAGTTCATGGATGATCGACTTCAGATGCAGCTTCTTGGTGGTGGTGACGGGAAAGCCGCGCGCCAGGTCGAAGCGCATCTGGTAGCCGAACACCCCGCGCGTGCCGGTGCCGGTGCGGTCGCCGCGATCGGCGCCATTGTCCAGCACATGCTGCAAAAGGTCTAGATACTGGCGCATCGGCTTCGCCTCGATTCGGGGTTGCCGCGATCATAGCCGACTGGCCGTCGGCCGAACACAGCAAAGCGAAAATGCCTCGGGGATATCGCAAAACAGCCGGTGCGCAACCGCACCGGCGTCCACTTTCAGGCGGCGCAGTCGATCAGAGCGAACCCAGCTTGCCCAGATCCTTGGCGACCAGATAGTAAAAGGTCACGCGGCTCTTGGTGTTGTCGGCAGCCATCGCCTTGCAGGTCTTTTCGATGGATGCATCCGCCTTGGCGCCATCGGCGACGCCGAGCTTCTTGGCGACCCAGTTGGTCTTGACGCGATCGAGTTCCTTGGGGTCGGTGCACGATACCAGCGAGGAATCGCGGTTCCTCAGCGCAATACCGAGATGCTTGACGATCTTTTCGACCGCGTCGGCGCTGGCGCCGGCGTCGTATTTCTTCACATCCGCAAGATAGTCGGCCATCAGACTTCCCCTCGTCGGCGCCACGGATTCGGTCGATGAGGGCTGTGGCGCGCTACGCAACCTGTGCGCTAGGTCGAGAACTCCTCACCGCGGGAAAGCTTCGGTTGAGACCGCGCTCAAGTCAACCCTCGGCGTCGCGATTTGACATAGGGACAAAGCACCATTGCGGCCTTTCATTTTCCGCGTCGCCCCCCTATATTCGTTTTGTCGGCTTGACCGACTATGGCGATAAATGGGCGATGTAATAAGCCGTTCGGACCCGGGGGCGGTACCCGGCGCCTCCACCAAAAGCCGCTTTGACGACGAAGCGGTTCTTGCTGGGGGCGAAATAGGATCGACGAAGGTGTAAAGATCGTACTTTTGCCCGGCATGGTACCACCGTCATCGGGCTAAACCTGTAGTTGCAAATGACAACTATGCGGAAGCACGTCTCGCTGCTTAATGCAGTGCGATAGCTTCAAATCAAGCCCTAGAGGTTCGCACTTCTAGGCGGGGTTCGGAGGTACCTGGCAACAGAAACCTCCACTTCTCCCCTCCCAATACTTTACGCGCAGCGCCGGCTGCCGCTGGTCGAACTTTGCCTGGCTGTGGACCCGCGAAGCTGTCGAGCCGCGTGCGCCCTTCTCCATGGACAAAAGATGCAAACCGATCGATTCTTCGTACTGACCGGCGGTCCCGGTTCCGGCAAGACTACGCTCATCGAAGCGCTGAAAGCTGCAGGCTTCGCCACCTCGCCCGAAGCCGGGCGCGGCATTATCCGCGATCAGGTGGCGATAGGCGGATCTGGCCTGCCCTGGCACGACAAGGCGCTGTTTTCCGAGCTGATGCTGTCATGGGAAATGCGCTCCTGGCAGGCGGCTTGCGACCATACGGGGGACCGGTCTTCTTCGACCGCGGCGTGCCGGACACGCTGGGTTACTACAGGTTGATCGGCCTGCCGGTGCCCGCTCATGTCAGCAACGCCGCGGCGAAATTCCGCTACAACAGCCGCGTCTTCATCGCCTCGCCGTGGCCGGACATCTTCACGCAGGACGAAGAGCGAAAGCAGACGCTCGACGAGGCCGAGCGCACCTACCATTCGCTGGTCGGCGTCTACGGCGAACTGGGCTACGAGCTTGTAGAACTGCCTCGGGCGCCGGTCGAAGCGCGGATGCGCTTCGTTCTGGCGGAAGCCGGATTACCCCCGACATGAAAAAGGCCGGGACAAACCCGGCCTTTTCCGATCGATTGCAGTTGGCTTACTCGGCCGGTGCTTCCACCGCTCGTGAACGGCCGAGCGTCAGCTTGGCCAGCGTGAACGAGATCACGGCGCACAGCGTGATGCCAGCCACCATCGGCAGCGGCGTGCCGTCGAAGAAGATGCCGGCGACACCCATGGCCAGTGCGCCGATGGCAAAGTGCAGCGTGCCCATCAGCGCCGAGGCCGTACCGGCGATCTCGCCATGCTCTTCCATGGCCAGCACCGACGTCGTCGGAATGACCAGGCCGAGGAAGCCGTAGCCGACGAAGAGCAGCGCCGCCATCACGTCGAGCCGGTCGACGCCGGTCGCCATGATCGCAAACAGCACCACCATCGTCGTGGCATAGCCGGTCACCGCAACCCAGACGACGCGCTTCAGGCCGAAGCGTTCCGACAGCACTCCGGTCAGCTGCGACATGCCGATAAAGGCCACCGCGTTGATCGAGAAGAACACGCTGTAGACCGACGGCGACAGCCCGTAATGGTCGATCAGGATGAAGGACGAGCTCGACAGATAGACGAAGAATGAGGCAATGCCGAAGCCGGCGATCGCAACCAGACCAAGGAAATTGCGGTCGCCCATCAGGAAGCGGTAGCCGGCAAGGGCTGTTCCGAAGGACGAGCCGACGCGTTCTTCCGCCGGCCGCGTCTCCTTGAGCGAGGTCGCGAGCAGGATGGTGGCCAGTGCCGCCGCACCTGTCACCGTCCAGAACACGGCGCGCCAACCAAAGTTCTCGATGATCTGGCTGCCGGTCAGCGGCGCGAGAATCGGCGACACCGAAAACACCAGCATCAACAGCGACATCAGCTTGGCGGCTTCCGTGCCGGTGTGCAGGTCGCGCACGATGGCGCGCGGCACCGCCATGCCGGCGCTGGCGCCGAGGCCCTGCAGGAAGCGGAAGGCGATCAGCCATTCGATGGTGGGCGCCATGGCCGAACCGATGCCGCCAACCATGAACAGCGCAAGGCCGCCATAAAGCGGCAGCTTGCGGCCGACCATGTCGGAAATCGGCCCGACGACGATCTGGCCGAAACCCATCGACAGGAAGAAGATCAAAAGGCTCATCTGCACGGCAGCGGTGCCGGCATGCAAATCCTCGCCGATCGACGGCAGTGCGGGCAGATACATATCGATGGCGAAGGGGCCGATGGCGGACAACAAGCCGAGCACGACCGCAATGCGGAGGAATTTGGGACTCATGATAATGGCTTCTTTCGAATCTGGTTGCCGCCGGCAAGCGACGTCTAACCCCAGGACGTTCCATCCCGTCGAAATCCTACGCCCCGGGGCGAATTCAGTCGTCCCCTCGGCGCAAATTTCCGTTGTGTTATGTCCACAAATTTAGACAGCCTTGTCTAATTCGTCAATCACCTCTATATAGATTTTTATGAAGCATGCCGTTTCTCCTGACATTTTCCCGCCACGCGGCCACGAGGCCAAGCGTATGTCTATCATCGATGCGGCGGCCTCGGTGTTCTGCCGCGAAGGGTTCGCCGGCGCCAATATAGACCTCATCGCGGCGGAGGCCGGCGTCTCGCGCCAGACTATCTACAATCACCACCGCGACAAGGAAAAGCTCTTCATGGCCGTGGTGCGCGATCTGACCGAGCGCTGCAATGCCGGCATCTTCGCCACCTTCGCCACCTTCCCCGACCAGCCCAGGGATCTGGAAGCCGATTTGATCGGTTTTGCCGTGCGCATGAACCAGAACTGCATCTGCAATCGCGACGGACGCTTCCTGCGCAAGCTGATCCAGACCGAGGGCGAGCGCTATCCCGAACTGTTTGCCGAATGGCGCGACCAGGGTCCGGGCCGGACATGGCCGGCACTTGCCGCCCGTTTTGCCCGCCTCGCCCATGCCGGCCATCTCACGGTCGACGATCCCGATGTCGCCGCGCGGCAGTTCCTGGCCCTGGCCAACGCCGAACTGCAGACCACGTTCATGCTCGGCGGCACGCCATCGGAGGATGAAGTGCTGCAATCCGCAACCCATGGCGTGCGAACTTTCGTGCGCGCCTTCGGCAAGCGCAGATCCGCGGCAGCGGTGGAAAAGCAGCTGGCCAGCGCCTGAGCGATCGAAGCCAGCGATCAAATCGTCAGTGACGGGCCTCGCTTCCGCACATCAGCGATCTATATGCGGTTTACGCCGCCCTCAAGCTTGATTACAGCTATGCGGACGATTCAACGGAACCCGACCAGCACATGGCCGACGACCACATCCGCTACGACATTCTGGCCCAGGAGGCGTTGCGCGGCGTCATGCGCAAGGTCCTGGCCGAAGTCGCGCGCACCGGCCTTCCCGGCAACCATCATTTCTTCATCACCTTCCTGACCGGCGCGCCGGGCGTGCGCGTGTCGTCCAGGCTGCGCGAGCGCTATCCCGAACAGATGACCATCGTCATCCAGTTCCAGTATTGGGACCTCAAGGTGACCGATACCGGCTTCGAGGTCGGCCTGTCCTTCTCCGACGTGCCGGAGAAACTGGAGATCCCGTTCTCTGCCGTGCGCGGCTTCTACGACCCGTCGGTGAATTTCGAACTCGAATTCGACGTCAAGACAGACATTCCCTCAGAAGACGAAGCGCCGGCACAGCCGGCGCCCGAGCCCTTGGCCATCGTCTCCGAAAAAAAGCCGAAGGCCGAGAAGAAGGCGGCTGCCGCCGAAGCCGAGAAGAAGCCTGCCGCGGCCGATGCCGCCGCCGGCAAGGGCGCCGACGTCGTCTCTCTCGACGCTTTCCGCAAGAAGTAGCGGGACGGACGGCGCGACATGGGCGACGTCGTCAACCTTCGCCAGGTCCGCAAGCAAAAGGCGCGCGCCGAAAAGGAACGGCAGGCTGGCGAGAACCGCGTTCTGCATGGCCGTTCCAAAGCCGAAAAGAGCCGCGACCAGTTGATCGCCGACAAGGCAGAAACCTTCGTCGCCGGCCACCGCCGCGAACGCCCGGAAGATCAGGGCGATTGATGGGCAGTCCGCGGTGAGCCCGGTCGAAAAACGCTCGGTGACGATCCGCGGCCACCGCACCAGCTATTCCCTCGAAAAGCCGTTCTATGACGACCTCGTCACCATCGCAGCGGAACGCAAGCTGACGCTCGCCGCGCTGGTCGCCGAAATCGACGAGACAAGGCCGCGCGACGCCAACCTCTCCTCGGCGCTCCGGCTGCATGTGCTGGACTGGGCCAAGCGCGGCGCGGCAAGGCGTGCGCGTATGATCGTAGAATAGCGACTAAACGGGGGCGGGATGGTCCATCATCAGCATGTCGGGCCAATCGGGCGATATCAAGTGCCGGAGCGCTCGCGGTTCCGCTGGGATGCAGAACGATTCAAGATAGCTTCCATCACGCCTGGCATCGAAGTGCTTGAGGAAGGTGGGGGTGGGCGCGAGGAAATGCACTACAACGCCAAACTCAAAATCGAAGGGAGTGTGTATTCTATCAGGGCGGTATCAGAGCCGGAGTTCGACGAATCTGGCAATCAGGTCTTCAACTACCGCAACGGCGACAAGAAGCCGAGCAATCAAGTTTGGATCAATGTCCATGCATTCGAAATCCTCGAACGAGATGGTCGCCCTAGTTTTTCAAGGGTTTATATCGATTCTGACACCGAACAGTTGGCCCAAATAATTTTCGATTTTCTCAGCGTAAGCAGGCCTGTATATTCAGATACGAACAAAGCTGTTCGGATAATTTTCTCCGATAAAAACCCGATCTCTCCGAAGAATTATTCAATAGCTCGCAGATAGCGACCGCAACTTTTCGACCACGTTTAATTGCCCAGCGACTTCAGCAGATTGTCGACCGAGAACGGGTTTACCTTGGGCTTCGGCGGCGCCGGGGCCGAACCGTCATTGACGCCTGGCAGTGAGCGGTCGACCTTCGGCGCCTGCTCTTGCGCCTTGCGTTCGGCCTCCAGCCTGGCCTTTTCCTGCGACGCAATCCGCATCGCCTGTTCAGCCTTCTTGCGTTCGTTTTCGGCCTTGGCGGCGTCTTCGGCTGCCTGCTGCTCGGCCTGCGCCTTCGCGTCGGCATCCGCCTTGGCCTTTGCATCGGCTTCCGCCTGCGCTTTCGCATCGGCTTCCGCCTTTGCTTCCGCATCCGCCTTGGCCTTGGCCTCCGCTTCGGCCTGAGCCTTCGCGTCGGCCTCCGCTTTCGCCTTGGCGTCGGCCTCGGCTTTCAGCCGCGCCGCTTCCTCCTGCTTGCGCAATTCCTCGGCGGCGTTGTCGCGTTCGGTCTGCAAGGCGGCGTAGTAGCGCACTTCGCGCCGCAAGCGCTGCTTCTCGAGCAGTGCTGCCTGCATCGCCTCGACCCGCTGCTGTTCCTTTTCCAGCGCGCGCTGGGTCAAAAACTGCGCCAGCGGCTCGCTGTCGAACTGCTTCTTCATCGCACCGAACGGCCCGTCGACGCTGAAATTGAGTGAGGGATCCGACCCGACCAACGCCTCGTCGCCGGGCTTGTAGGTGATCGTACCCCTGGCGGCGACGGTGCTGGTGTTGAGGTCCGCCGTGATGTCGGCGGACAGCGTCGCGCTGGCGTTTTCCAGCTTGACCGGCGGCGCTCGCAACGTGCCGCCGGCAACCGTGAAAGCGATGTCGGTATCGCCGGCCACGAAACTGCCGTCTCCGGCGATCTGCGGCGCAAAGCCCGCGGTCTTGGCCACGTCGATGTCGCGCCCGATCGCATCGGCCTTGGCGATCAAGGCGCCGAAGGCATCGGGATTGACGCCGGCAATGGTCAGGCCTTTCAGCGCCGCCGTGCCGGAGCCGGAGAGTGCCGCGATCATCGCATCGACAGATTTGCCGCTGGTGGACAGGCCGGTCGAGAAATCGCCGCTGCCGCTCGGGCCGGCATTGGGCAGCACGGTCGTGAGATCAGCGCCGGCAAGCCGCATCTGGCCGGAGAACAGCCCGGTGCCGTCGGTGTTCTTCAATTCGAACAGGCCGGTGAGCGCGCCGCCCAGCAGCTTTGCCTTCAGGTCGGAAACGCGGATTCCTTCCTGGTCGAGTTTCAGCGACAGCGAGGCGTCATAGGCCGTGGCCAGTGGTCCGGCGGCAAGCGTGGCTGTCGTTAAATCCATGTCGGCGGTGAACGGCAGGCTGGATTTCTGGCTGAACGGCGCCGTCGGCCAGCTGCCGTTGCTGGCGATGAAGGATTGGTCACCGAACAGCGCCACCGCCATCGGGTCGAGGTCGAGTTCGTCGAGCGCCAGCGCGCCCGAGAGATGCGGCAGGCCCTGCTTCACGTCGAGATTGATGTCACCGGACACGGCCGCTTCGTTGATCGATCCGCCGAGACCGCTCAGCACGAGCAGGCCATTGCCGAAATCGGCATCCGCGCTGAGCGAGGTCGAGGTGCCTGTCCCCATGCCGGGCAGGCCAACGCCCGTCGTCATCAGCCAGGGCTCGATGTCGGAGGCGTCGATGCCGATATTACCTTTGGCGGTGGCACCTTGCGGTGTCTGAGCAACGGTGCCGTCAAAGGTTGCCTTGAAGTCATCGGCAGCGAGGTTGAAGCTCGTCGCCAGGCCACCGCCAAACGTGCCTTTCGCCGAAATGTCGGTTGACGCCTGGCCAAGCATGCCGAGCGGCAGCGCCGGCATTCCGTAGAGCGCCAGCAGCGCGGTGGCGTCGGGGTTTTTGGCGTTGAAGGTCAGCGTCACCGGCGCGTCGAGCAACTGGCCGACGGCACCCTTGCCCGACAGCGACGCCGAGAAGGCCGAACCGCCTGCCTTGCCTTGCCCGCTGACGGCCAGCCCTGTCGTGCCGTCGCCATTGTCGGCGGCACTTGCCACAAGATCGACGCGCGCGTCCTGGAACAGCTCGGGATAGGCAGACGTGCGGCTTGCCAGCCCCTTCAGCACATCATTGTCGGGATAGTGTTGTGCGGCAATGTCGATCAACGGCTTCAGATCGACGGCGACCACCGAGGCGTCGAGCTTGCCGGTCGGGCTTGCCGGAAAATCCTTGATCCGGCCGGTGGCGCTGATCGAGGCACCAGCCAGGCCGCCGATCGACAGCCGGTCGATTTCGAGCAGGCCGTCGCGCAACCGGAGCGCAGTGTCGACCGTGTCCGCGGTCAGCCCGCCGGCGCTGACCGGCCCCGCCTTGATCTGGAAATCGAGGTCGCGGTCGGAGAAGCGGTTGGCGCCCTTGTCGCTGACGAAGATCGAGGCGAACGCCGTCAGCCCGTCGACGTCGAGTTCGCCGCCCGTGAGCCGCATCAGCACTGACGGCTTGGCGTCGTCGGGCTGGCTGGAATCGATGCGGCCGGAAAATTTTGCCTTGCCGAGGATCAGTTCGAGATCGCTGAACGCCTGGCGCCTCTCCGAGAGATCGACCTTGGCCTTGAAGCCGGCGGCAGGCAGCCGGCGGATCGCTTCGTCGACATCTTTCGACAGCCAGGCGGCAAAGCCGGAAGGCTGTGCCACCGCCAGAAGCATGGAGCCGGTGAAGCCAAAATGGTCCTCGACGCTGAGCATGCCGCTGGCTTCCAGCGTGGTGCGCCCAGGCAAGGTCGCGGCCATCGACTTCACCGACCAGCCGCCCTCGACCGGTTCGGCCGAGAGATGCACGTCGCGCACTGTGGTGTCGCCGGCCACCACCGCCGGCAGCTTGACCTCGACGGTGCCGGGAATGGTCGGTTTCGGCAGGTCGAGCAGGGCTTGCTCGATCCCGGCAATGCGCTGGTCCAAGGTCAGGCCGGCGCCCTTCTCGGCGCCCACCGCCTCGTCCAGTTGCACCTGCGCGCCATTGGCTTCGATGGCGAAGCTGGGCTTCAACCCGAGATCGACCGAAGCCTTGCCGTCGGCGGTATAGGGATTGTCAAGCGGCCCGGTCTCGAAACGGAATTCGTCGACGCCGAGCTTCTGGTGGTCGAGCGAAAACTTGCCGTTCAGCCGGAAGCCCGGATCGGTCTTGGCCGCACTGACTTTAACGGTCTCGCCATCGCTGCCGCGTAGCTCAACTGGAGTTTTGTCGTTCTTGTCGGCGCCGGAAATCTTGAACTGGCCGGAGTAGACAGCGGCCCCGTTGACGATGCCGGCATTGCCGTCGGTCTCGATGACCAGCGGATAGGCATCCGGATCGACTTTGAGTCTGAGCCGCATCTGACCGTTGCCCTCGGCCTTGCCAGTCGAAGCGGTGAGCGTCGAACGCAGGCCGTCGAGCAGCAATGTGCCGTCCATGCGCCACGGCCCGGCCAGCGACTTGGCCGAGATGGTCGAATTGATTTCGGAGATGAGATGGCTACGCCCGCCGGCGGCGTGACGCAGCGCAATCTCGCCCTCCGTCACCGTCAGCTTCTCGATCGAGATCTGGTTGAGGTCGAAGGGCGAGGACGGCCGCATCGCCCAGTCGACAGTGCCGTTGTCGGCAATGTCGATCGTCGCCTTCGGATGCACCAGCCGCATGTCGAAGATCAGCACTTCGCCGCGCAGGAACGGCGCCAGCTCCGCATCCATCGAAAAGGTCTCGACGGTCATCGCCGGCTGGCCGCCGGGACCACCGGCGACGGTAACGTTGGAGAAGGTCACAGAGGGGAACGGCAACAGCCGCGCCGTGGCGTCGCCCTGCACCGTCACCTTGCGGCCGAGAATGGCGCTCGCCTCGCGCTCGAACTGGGCGCGGTAGCCGGTCCAGTCGATAAAATACGGCACCACCAGTGCTGCACAGAGCACCAGCACGAACAAGCCACCGAAGATCACGAACAGGCGTGCGAGCATCAGCTCCGAACGGGTTGATTGAAAGTCAGCCGCACTCTACCCGCATCAGCGTGTCGATAAAGAGGCAATTCATCTGGCGGACACATTGCGGTTGGCCCATCCCGGTGCACCCGATCAGCGAGATCCGACCGCCTCCATCAGCACCGGCAGGACCGCCCCCTCATGAAGGCTGACCGAAAAGCTCCTTGCAATAAATTCCAGCGTCGAATCATGGAACGTCAGGATGAAGTGCCGATAGTCGGAAAACAGCTCCGGTGTGTGAGACGAATGAACCCGGTTTGCCTTCTCCTGGGAAGCGATCCAGGACGAGTTGAGGACGTCGAACGCGGAATACGGCCGCAGCCCCAGCCCATACAAGCGATGCCCGCTGATGGCTTCGTCGTTAGGCGGGCCGAATTGAAATACCCGATAAGGATCCGCCGTCAGGATGGCGATCGACTGACCGCCTGTCGCGGACGAGATCGAGCGCGGATTGGTGCCGTCGAATGACGGATCCGGCCTGTTGATGATGTAGGCGATGAGCAGCCTGCCCTCGTCGGCAAAGACATGCGGCAAGGGCGCGCCGGGAGACGATTGCGGCACGTCGATCGACAACAATGCCTCTGATGCCGGCATCTGCTTGGCCTCCCTCGGTAACTGTGCAGCCTTCGCCGCCCACGGTTTTACCGCGCCATCGCCCTTCGGCGATACTCGTTCAGCAGCACGGCCATCTCCTCGGGCGAAAATGGCCAGCCCTTGGGCAATGCGGCTTCGGCGCCCAGGCTTTTGGTGATGCTGCGCATGACGGAGCTTTTCTTGACACCCGGTGCGAAATTATAGCCGATCATCTCGCCGGCTTTGGGCAGGTTGTAGACGTGGAAGCCTTCAACGTCCTGCCAGCGGACTAGTTTCGGCGATCGAACAAGACCGCCGCCGAGCATGAAACCTTGTCCGTTCAGCACCAGCATCTGTGGGCGCACAAGCAGCCAGGCAAACACCAGCGCGCATGGCCCGAAGAATGCCATGCACCACCAAAGCCCGGTGGTGTCGTCGTCCTTGGAGACATAGATCATGAAAGCACTGCCCAGGACAAAGACGAGGCTGGCCAACAGCATCAACAATGTCTTGCCGCGTGATGCCCTTATAACCAGGGGCTCCACAGTCTTGGTGCCGTACCGCATTGCCGCCCTCGCCCACTCCCATTTCGGCTATGCAGGTAATATCTTGCCCGGGTTCATAATGTCTTGCGGATCGAGCGCCTTTTTTATGGAACGCATGATATCGACGCCGTGACCAAGTTCGTGGCGCAGGAAGCCGATCTTGCCCTGGCCGATGCCATGTTCGCCGGTGCAGGTGCCGTCCATGGCGATCGCCCGCATGTTCAGCCGCGCGACGAATTTTTCGGCCAGCGCGATTTCCTTGGGGTCGTCGACATCCATCAGCACCAGCACGTGGAAATTGCCGTCGCCGGCATGGCCGACGATCGGCGCCACCAGGCCCATCTCGGCGATATCGGCCTCGGTTTCGGCAACGCATTCGGCCAGCCGCGAGATCGGCACGCAGACATCGGTCGACAGGCCCTTGGCGCCCGGCCGCAGCGTCAGCGATGCCCAGTAGGCATCATGCCTCGCCTTCCACAATTTCGTCCGCTCCTCGGCGACGCTGGTCCACAGGAACGGCCCGCCGCCATTGTCCTCGGCAATCGCGCCGAATGTTTCGGCCTGTTCGGCAACGCCGGCATCGCTGCCATGAAATTCGACGAACAGGCACGGGCTCTCCGGATAATCGAGCTTGGAGTAGTTCTTCATCGCCCGCATCTGCAGCGCATTGACGAGTTCGATGCGCGCCACCGGGATGCCCATCTGGATCGTCGCGATGACTGCATTGCAGGCCGCCTCCAGGCTTGGAAACGGGCAGACGCCGCCAGAGATCGCCTGCGGTATGCCCTGCAGCCTCAGCGTCAGCGACGTGATGATGCCGAGCGTGCCTTCCGAACCGACCAGCAGCCGCGTCAGATCGTAACCGGCCGAGCTCTTCTTCGCCCGCTTGCCGGTGGTCACCGTCTCGCCATCGGCCATGACCGCCGTCAGCGACAGGACATTCTCGCGCATGGTGCCGTAGCGCACCGCATTGGTGCCCGACGCCCTGGTCGCCGCCATGCCGCCCAGCGAAGCATTGGCGCCGGGATCGATCGGAAAGAACAGGCCGGTGTCGCGCAAATGCCGGTTGAGATCCTCGCGCGTCACGCCGGGCTCGACCGTGCAGTCGAGATCCTCAGGGTTGACCGCAAGAATCCGGTTCATGCGCGAGGTGTCGACCGAGATGCCGCCACCCGGCGCGTTGGTGTGGCCCTCCAGCGAGGAACCGACGCCGAAGGCGATCACCGGCACGCGGTGCGTGGCGCAGGCGCGCACGATCTCCTGCACCTCTTCCGTCGTCTCCGGGAACGCGACGCCATCGGGCGCCTGCGTCGGGATGTAGGTTGTGGTGTGGGCATGCTGCGAGCGGATCGCCGCGCCGGTCTGAAAACGCTCGTCAAGCTGCTGCTTGAGGATGCCGAGCACGGCTGCGATGCCTTCCTCGTTGCGTTCGACCGGGTTGAGGTCGCTCAGAGCCATGAATTCCTCCGCGAATGGACCAGCGTCCACGCTTGTTATGCGATTATGGATGCGTAGTCTTGCCCGCCACGCCCTGTCCAGCACCAGAACTCGGTCCAGCACCAGCACAAGGAATGTTCCATGCCCATCCCCGCCCCCTACGTCTCCAAGCCGATGGACATCGAGAAGGACTGGATCGACTATAACGGCCACCTCAACATGGCCTATTACAACGTGCTGTTCGACCGCTGCTCGGACGAGGCGTTCGCGGCGATGGGCATGGGGCTGGACTATGTCAAAGAGCGGCGCCTGACCATCTACACGGCCGAGGTCCATGTCTGCTACGTCCAGGAGTTGCATCTCGAACACAAGGTCGTCGTCTCGTTCCAGCTGATCGACCATGACGACAAGCGGCTGCGGGCCTACCAGGAAATCCGCCATGTCGACGGCTGGCTCGCCGCCACCTCCGAAACCCTGTCGCTGCATGTCGACATGTCCGGGCCGAAAGTCGCACCCTTCCCTGCCGACGTGCAGGCCAAGGTGGAGGCGATGCGCGCCGCCCATGCCGCGCTGCCGATGCCCGAACGCGCCGGCCGTTCGATCGGCATCAAACGCAAGTAAGCCGAACTCTGTCCTCACCAGGGGCTCCAAAGCCACACTCGCAAGTCAAAGTCGCAGCGTCCTCAGAATCCACAGGTCGCTGCGCTTGAAGCGCTTTCGGGCCCGCGTTAACCTTACCAAGGTTTTAACGTTAACAAACCATTTGAGCCATTGAACGACTCAGCAGACCGTTTGAGAACGGGTCGATCCGAGTTGCGATGCAGGCGGCGGGGCACAGGCGGTTCGAGGAACGGGCATGAAAACCGACATCAAGGTCGAAGTGGACAGGCTGGCCGCCGATCCGCGCGTTACCGACTATGATTTCTGGCGCTCCTTGAAGAACGTCAACAACGAGATCTTCCAGATCGCCAACAACAACGAGCCGATCCCCTTCGACATGATCCGCTGGCGCGCCATCCTGAAACAGGCGCGCATGAAACGCGGCCACGCCTGACGTTTCGCCTGTCCTGAAATCGCCGCCAGCGCGCGAGCACTAGATCCCGTTGACGACTGCAAAGCCGCCGCGCTGACCATCGCACGGGGTCAGAGTTTGTTCGCATGGATCGAATCGCGGACAGTTGGCGAGCTTAAAAAGCCGTTTGTTTTCAATTGATTGTGGAACCAACGTTTTGGTTCCACAAACGGTCTGCTGCGACAAGAAAGCTTAGGGTTGAACCAATTCCACGCCTGAGCCGTTGTGCCCCCTGAAAAACGGCTTGGAGTGAAAGCATGGACTGGAAAAGGACCAGGGAACCGGCCGACGCATGGCACATGACGGACGATCTGCATGCCGAGCATGGCAAGGGCGATCCGTTCGCGGCAGCCATCCGCGCCACCCGCATGTCGATGATCATCACCGATCCCCGGCAGGCGGACAATCCTATCGTCTTTGCCAATGACGCATTCCTGCGCCTGACCGGCTATGAGCGCCACGAGGTCATGGACAAGAACTGCCGCTTCCTGCAGGGGCCCAAGACCGACAAGGCAGCTATCGCCAGCGTACGCGACGCGATTGCCGGGGGAACCGATATCGCCGTCGATCTTTTGAACTACCGCAAGGACGGCTCGACCTTCTGGAACGCGCTCTACATCAGCCCGGTGTCCAACGACAAAGGTGAGCTTCTGTTCTTCTTCGCCTCGCAACTCGACGTCTCCGACCGCAAGCACTCCGAGCACCGCATCACCGCCGACAAGAACCGCTTCGAAAAGGCGGTGAAGGAACGCACCCGTGAGCTTGAAGACGCCCTTGAGGCACAGACCACGCTGCTGCACGAGGTCGACCATCGGGTGAAAAACAACCTGCAGATGATCTCGTCGCTGATCATCATGCAAAGCCGCACGATCAAGGATGAAGCGACCAGGCAATCGCTGACCACCATGCTGGAGCGCATCGAGGCGCTGAGCACCGTGCATCGCCGTCTCTACCAGTCAAAGGATGTCAGCCGGTTCGACGTGTCGGATTTTGCCAAGGATCTGGTAACCGATCTGCTGACCGCTTCTGGGCGCAGCGAAATCAAGTCGACGCTGGATCTCGAACCGATCGTCATTTCGGCTGAAAAGGCCACACCGGTCGCCTTGATGGTCAACGAGCTTGTCACCAACGCACTGAAGCACGCTTTCAAGGAAAAACCCGACGGCACCACCAGCGGGCTCATCGGCATCAAGATGAGCCAGCCCGACGGCCACTTCAACATCGAAGTATCCGATGACGGCGTCGGCATGGCCGATGCCAGCGGCGACGCTTCATTCGGCATGCGGCTGATCAAGTCGCTTGCCCGTCAATTGCATGCCGACATCGAATGGCGCGACGCCGGCCCGGGCACCAGGGTCGTCATCTCGATGCCCAACGAACCGCAGCAGAAAGGGAATGTGTCATGAGTGAACCTCTCAAGATCCTGATCGTCGAGGACGAGGCGCTGCTGGCGATGGAACTGGAAAGTCTTGTCGAGGAGGCCGGTCACCAGGTTGTCGGTTGGGCGACATCCTCGGCCGAAGCAAGGACCATGGTTGAAACCACCGAAGCCGATATCGCCTTTGTCGATATCCACCTCGCCGATGGTCCGACCGGGGTCGACATTGCCGAACACATCCGCGAGCGCAAGCGCTCCGTGGTGGTGTTCATGACCGCCAATCCAAAACGCATCCCCGACCATTTCGCTGGTGCCGTCGGCGTCATCGCCAAGCCCTACACGATGAACGGGCTGGTGTCGGCATTGCGCTATCTGCAGGAGGGCGTGCGCCGCCCGCCTCCGGTCTCGGTGCTGCCGGCCGGCTTTACGCTCTCGCCGGCCTATCAGAGCGTATGGGCGGCCGCGTAAAGCGGCTACGCAAGCTTCTCCTTCAGGAAAGCGATCGTCCGGCCCCAGGCGAGATCGGCTGCCTTCTTGTCGTAGCGTGCGGCTGAGGTGTCGTTGTTGAAGGCATGGTTGACGCCGTCATAGACATAGACCGTGTATTCGACATGCGCGGCGTCGAGCGCCTTCTTGTAGGCATCGATGCCGGCGTCGATGCGCTCGTCGAGCCCGGCATAGTGCAGCAAAAGCGCCGCCTTGATCTTCGCCGCATCTTCGGCCTTCGGCTGCATGCCGTAATAGGCGACGCCGGCCGCAAGATCGGGCGCATTGACGGCCAGATTGTTGACCGCGCCGCCGCCCCAGCAGAAGCCGACCGCGCCGACCTTGCCATTGCCATCCTTCTCGCCCTTGAGATAGGCGATGGTCGCCAGGCCATCGGCGGTGACCTGGCTGGCATCGAGCTTGGTGAACATGTCGCGCGCCTTGTCTTCGTCAGCGGGTGTGCCGCCGAGCGGCGACAGGAAATCCGGCGCCAGCGCCACGAAACCTTCCAGCGCCACCCGCCGCGCCACATCCTTGATATGCGGGTTGAGGCCCCTGTTCTCATGCACCACGATAACGGTGCCGAGCTTGCCCGACTGGTCCGCCGGCTTGACCAGATAGCCCTTCATCTCGCCGCTGCTGCCGGGATAGGTGATATCCTCAGCCTTCACGCGCGGATCGTTGTCGGCGACGATGGCCGCCTGCGCCGAGTTCGCCGCCAGTAGCGGCGCGATCGCAGCCGCCGCGGCGCCCGATCCGGCGAGCCTGGTCAGCTGTTCCATGAAGCGGCGGCGGTCGAGCGTCAGATGCGTGTATTCGTCATAGGCATCGATCATCGCCTGGCTGATGGCAGGGATCGCAGGCTTGGCGGCTTCGGCAGTGGGTTTCGTCATGGCGTGCTCCTCGGTGGGAGATGACCTCACGGTCACTCCGGGATGACCTTGCGGTCACCCTGGGATGACCTCGCGGGTCAAGATAGGGTGCAAGCGCGCACGGTCCAGTCACGGGCGAGTGACGGTTTCGCCGTCAGGCGGATCGTACGTGCTGAAAACGCCCCGCAGATCGCCGGGCAGTCATCACATTTTGGTCATTTCGGCAGATGTTGATGGTTGTCGCCACAATATGAGGGGAAGCTGACTGTGGCTTCGCCTGTCAGGCTGGCCCGACGAGAAGGAATAAATTTGATGACGTTGTCCACTCCGATCCTTGCAAGTGCTCTCGTGCTTGCTGTTGCTGCCTTGCTGGCAATGCGCTCCGCCGCTGCCGCGACCGCCGCGCGGATGGTGAAGGTCCGCATCGACCAGCGCCGTTCCAAAGCCCGCAACTGACAGAAATGCCGAGGGAAATGCCATGGACGCCCAGAGCATCGTGAACACCGTCGCCGAGAAAGCCGGCCTCGATCAGGCGGTCACCGAAAAGGTCGTCGGCACCATCTTCTCGGTTCTCGAGCATGAAGCCGAAGGCACCGCTGCCTCATCGTTCTTCGCCAAGATCCCGGGCGCCGACGCGCTGGCGCAGAAGTATGACGTCATGGCCGCCGCCCCTGCCGGCGGCGGTGGCTTCCTGTCGTCGCTGCAAGGCGCGCTTGGCGGCGTGCTCGGCGAAAAGACCGGCGCGCTGATCAACGGCGTCGCCGCGCTCAAGGCCTCCGGCCTCGACATGGCGCAGATCCAGAAGGCCGGCACCACCCTGATCCAGCAGGCGCAAGCCGCGGCGGGACCGCAGTTGACCAACGAAGTGCTGGACTCCGTGCCCAGCCTGAAGGGCCATCTCGGACTCTGATCGCAAAATCCGTTTCACCGCAATCCCTCGCCTGGCGCCAGAGTGTGAACTGGCTGGCGCACGGTTCGTATCGAGGTCGCGCGGCGAAGCGCAGACAGCGCGCCGCTTGGAAACCGTCGGCTTGAAGCGGTCGACTCTCTCGCTAAAAAAATCGATATTATGTGATTCTTGAGAGTATCCTACACTTTCTGGAAACCATGCATCCAGACGCACAAGCGCCTGCCAAATGCAATTAACCACCCATTAGAAGTTGAATCCGAGAGTGCCACCGAACTATCGGTAACCGCGTTTGGGGGCGGCTGCCTTCTCTCGCCTTTCGTCAAACCCCCGAAAATGGCATGTCTCGCAGACGGGCGGCGGATTGATCATGACAGAAGGTCCGGCACCTGCGCGGCGCATGAAGAAGGCGTCCCGACCATGATGCGCGTCATCTCCTGTGTGGCAATGGAGCACAATCTCTGGCTGGTGCTTGTGGCGGCGTTGGTCTGCAGCGCCGGTTCCTGGGCCACGATCAGGCTCTTCCTGCGCGCGCACGAGGCAACCGGCCTGCAGCAGATCGGTTGGCATTTCCTGACGGCGGTCTGCGCCGGATCGTCGATCTGGTGCACCCATTTCATCGCCATGCTGGCCTACGATCCCGGCGCGCCCATCGCCTTCGATCCGGTGCTGACGATCGCCTCGCTGTTCATCGCCATTGCCGGCACTGCCGCCGGTTTCATCGCCGCTGCGGGCCGTACGCGCATTGCCGCTTCCTTCGGCGGCATCATCATCGGCCTGGCCATTTCCGGCATGCACTACACCGGCATGGCCGCCTACCATGTCGATGGCCTGGTCGAATGGGACATGACCTATCTCGTCGTCTCGATCGCTCTGTCCGTGCTCTTTGCGTGCATGGCCATCAACGTCGCCCTGAACCATCGGATACAGGGCCATAAATACTGGGCCGCGACGATCCTCGTGGTGGCCATCGTCAGCCTGCATTTCACCGCCATGGCGGCATTGCAGGTGACGCCGCTGGCGATGCGCGGCGACTACACCGATCCCGCCGCCTTGCAGGCCATGGCGCTTGGCGTCGCCGTCGCCGGATTGATCATCATCGGCACCGGCCTCGCCAGCTATTTGATCGACGACCGCTCGCGCTCCGAGGCCTTTCGCCGCCTGCACCATCTGGCGATGAACGACGCGCTGACCGGGCTGCCGAACCGGGCCAATTTCAACGATCATCTCGATCACGAAATCGACCGCGCTCGAGAACTCGACGGCAAGGTCGCGATCATCGGCATCGACCTCGACCGGTTCAAGGAAATCAACGATCTCTGGGGCCACAGCGCCGGCGACCAAGCCCTGAAGACCCTGGCCGGGCGCATGAGCGCGCTTTTGCAGGAGGGCGAATTCGTCGCCCGTCTCGGTGGCGACGAGTTTGCCGGCGTCAAACGGATGAAGAGCCAATCGGACCTTGTCGATTTCGTGTCGCGCCTTGAAGCAGCACTTTTTGCGTCGATCCGAATCGACGGTATCGAAGCCACGACCGGCGCCAGCCTCGGCGTTGCGATCTATCCCAACGACGCGCACAACCGCGAAACCCTGGTCAACAACGCCGATCTGGCGATGTACCGCGCCAAGGCCAATGTGACGCGAAACGTGTGTTTCTACGAGCAGGCCATGGACGAGGCCGTCCGCGCCAACCGCACGCTGGCCAATGATCTTCGCGATGCCGTCGAGAACGGACAGCTGGATCTGCACTATCAGGTGCAGACGTCGGTCTCGACCGGCGATGTCAGAGGCTATGAGGCACTGTTGCGCTGGAAGCACCCGACACGCGGCAACATACCGCCAGTCGAGTTCATTCCGCTGGCCGAGGAAAACGGTCTCATCCTGCCGCTTGGCGAATGGGTGCTGCGCACCGCCTGCGCCAAGGCGGCCTCGTGGGAACACCCCTACAAGATCGCGGTCAACCTGTCTCCGGTGCAGTTCGCCCATGCCGACCTGCCGAAGCTCGTCCACGAAATCCTGCTTGAGACCGGGCTGCGTGCGAACCGGCTCGAGCTGGAGATCACCGAATCCACCATCATCGCCGACAAGAACCGCACCTTGACCATCTTGCGGCGCATCAAGGCACTGGGCGTCACCATCGCCATCGATGATTTCGGCACCGGCTATTCGTCGCTGGAGACGCTGAGAGCCTTTCCCTTCGACAAGATCAAGCTCGACCGCTCGTTCATGTCAGAGGTCGAGACCAGCCCGCAAGCCAAGGCCATCATCCGCGCCGTGCTGGCGCTTGGCCAGAGCCTCGACATACCGGTGCTTGCGGAAGGCGTAGAAACGCAAAGCCAGCTGTCGATCCTGCGCGCCGAGGGCTGCAACGAAGCACAAGGCTTCCTGCTCGGCCGCCCGGCGCCGTTCGGCGACATCTTCGCCCTGGTGCATGGCAAGGACGCCGCCTTCGCCATCAGGCTTGCGCCCGCATTGCCGGTCCAGGCGGTCGCCTAGACCCCTCTACTTCGGCAGCGTATAGGCCATCACATAGTCGCCCGGCTTGGTGCCGACCGAGCCGTGGCCGCCGGCGACGATAACCACGAACTGGCGGCCGTCGGCGACGGTGTAGGTCATCGGCGTCGACTGCCCGCCGGCCGGCAACCGGGCCTGCCAGAGCTGCTTGCCCGATGTCACATCATAGGCGCGCAGATAGTCGTCGACCGCCGCACCCAGGAAGGCGACACCGCCGGCGGTGATCATCGGCCCGCCGATGCCGGGCACGCCGACCTTCAGCGGCAGCGGCAACGGCGTCATGTCGTAGATGGTGCCGTTGCGGTGCTTGTAGGCGATCTTACCGGTCCTGAGATCGGCACCGGCGACATAGCCCCATGGCGGCGCCTGGCAGGGAATGCCGAGCGGCGACAGGAACGGCCCCATCACCACTGCGTAAGGCGCACCATCATTACGGTTCAGCCCTTGCTCGCTGCCCTTGGTGTTGTCGCCCGGCGGCGGCACGTCCGCCCGCGGCACCAGCCTTGATGTAAAGGCAAGATAGGTCGGCATGCCGAACATCACTTGGCGGACCGGGTCGACAGCGACACCGCCCCAGTTGAAGACGCCGAAATTGCCGGGATAGATCAGCGATCCCTGCACCGAAGGCGGCGTGTAGCGGCCCTCATAGCGCAGCTTCTTCAGTTCGATGCGGCAGGCCAGCTGGTCGAACATGGTGATGCCCCACATGTCGGCGCCGGTCAGCGGCTTCGGATTGAAGGAGAGATCCGAAGACGGCTGCGTCGGCGAGGCATGGTCGCCTTCGATGGCACCGCCCGGCGCCGGCACTTCCTTGACCGGGATGATCGGCTCACCGCTCCGCCTGTCGAGCACATAGAGGTCGCCCTGCTTGGTCGGCCCGACCAGTGCCGGCACGACGCCGGCGGCGGTGGTGATGTCGACCAGCGTCGGCTGTGCCGGCACATCCATGTCCCAGAGGTCATGATGCACGGTCTGCCGCACCCAGCGCAATTGCCCGGTGGCAAGATCGAGCGCCGTGATCGAGGAGGAAAACTTTTCGACATTGGCGCTGCGCCCGGCGCCGAGCTGGTCCGGCGTCTGGTTGCCGAGCGGCACGTAGATGAGGCCGAGCTTCTCGTCGGCGCTCGCCGTCGACCACATGTTGGGCGAGTTGTGAGTGTAGGTCTGCCCAGCCGGCAGCGGCGTCGTGACATCCGGATTGCCGGAATCCCAGTTCCACACCAGGGCGCCGGTGTCGACATCGAAGGCGCGGATGACGCCGGACGGCTCTTCGGTCGAATAATTGTCGTTGACCGCGCCGCCGACGATGATCTTGCCGCCAACGATCAGCGGCGCCGAGGTCGAGTAGTAGTAGCCCGACTTCGGATACGGCATGCTGGTCAACAGGTTCAGCGTGCCGGCTTCGGCGAAGGACGCGCAGACCTGGCCGTTGGCGGCATCAAGCGCGATCAGCCGCGCGTCCGAGGTCGGCAGATAGACGCGCGCTGCGCAAGGTTGGCCGGCGGCGATCTTGGTATCGGCATAATAGGACACGCCGCGGCAGGTCTGGTGCTGGCGGTTGGGATCGAGCTTGATCTTCGGGTCGTATCGCCATTTCTCCTTGCCGGTCGCGGCATCGATGGCGATGGCGAAATTGTGCGGCGTGCAGATGTAGAGCGCGTCGCCCACCTTCAGCGGCGTCACCTGATAGGTGGTTTCGCCGATGTCATCCGGACCCTTCACGTCACCGGTCTGGTAGGTCCAGGCCGGCTGCAACTTGGCGACGTTGTCCGGCGTGATCTGGTCGAGCGGCGAATAGCGCTGGCCGAACTGCGTGCGGCCATAGAAGTGCCATTCGCCCGGAGGCACATTGCCGCCGAGATCGGCGGTCGGCGTCACCTTGTCGGCGCTGAGCTCGCCGGCAATGTCCTTGGGATCGGCGGTCATCGAATAGCCGGCCACCGCGAGTGAGGCGAGCACCGCCAGGATGAGCGGCGCGCGCGCGTCAGGACCGGTGAGGCCCCGCCTTGCCCACGGCGTCAGCAGCCACAGCGCCAGAAGCACGATGATGCCGCCGCGCGGGCCGAGTTCCCACCAGTCGAAGCCGATTTCCCACACCGCCCAGGCCAGTGTGCAGAGCACGATCGCAGCATACAACCACAGCGCCGTCGATTTGCGCCGGAACAGCAGCCAGGCGGTTATCAGGAAGGCGAGCCCGGTGATGACATAATACCAGCTGCCGCCCAGCATCACGAGCCGGACGCCGCCGCCGCCAAGTGCCAGGCCGATGAGGAAGAGGATGAGGGAGGTGATGACGACAGCCAAGACGATACTCCTTCGACTGTTGCGCTTTGCGGCGCCTCTCAGGCAGCCGTCCCTGCCCTGTTGTCAGCTTTCTCCCGCAGGCCGCGTGTGTCAAGATTGGCCTGCCAGCATAGGGTGAGAAGAAGGCGGTCCTTCTGACCGCCTTTTCGCGCTGGCTCAGCGGCGCAATACATCCATGAGATTGTGACCGGTCGAGCGCTGGACATGCGCAACGACCATCTCGGTCGGCACCTGCGCGATCGGGTCGCCCTTGGCCACCATGTCGAACAACAATGACCATTTCGGATGGAAATAGGCGTAGCACATGCCGCGATCGGTCTCGACGACGAAGCGGACAATCTTGATGCCGTCGCCGAGATCCTGATCGGGCTGGCCCTGATGCCAGGCGATGAACCGGCGCGGCTCTTTGACCATGATGCAGAGATAGCCCATCGCCTGCTTGAGCGGGTCCTTGGCGTCGTCTTCTTTGGCCTGGCGTTCGCGCTCCACCTTGCGCGCCGACGCATGTTTGTTGGCCGCGGCGAAGGCGTCGGTGACCGCCATATATTCGTCGTCGGCGACGACCCGCAATTCGGGCAGCGACTTCAGCCAGGTCCGGTTTGCCTCGATCAGCGGCTTCTGCCGGCAGAGCTCGTAAAATTCCTTGTCGAGCTTGTCCATCGCCGGATCGATGTCGCCGAAACCACCGCCCTTGAACACCTTGTCCATCCGCGCCGGCTCGGCCTTGGCGAAGGTCAGGAACCGCCGGTGCAAGGTGGCGGCCTCATGGCGCATCGCCTCGAGGCCTTCCTGGCAATCCCTGAGCGTGAAATCGAGCATGTTCGAATTGGCGGCATATTGCGAGTGGCCGCCATTGTTCACCTGCGCCATGTAGTAGTCGACGTGATAGGAGCGCAGTGCGTTCTGCGCCAGCTCGTCCCTGTTGTAATACGCCTTGCGCAGGGCGAAGTTGACGAAATTCACCACGCTCTGCACGAGGTCATACGGGCTGTCCGACTTGTATGCCTTTTCCGGCACAATGATCTTTCTGATGTCGTCGCGCGATTGCGGCACGGCTTCGCGACCGCCCAGTACCTGGGCTACCCTGCGTCCGAATACTCCGATCAACACCGCCTCCATTGCAGCCTTTGCTTGCAATAGTGTCGCAATGCTGTTGATTTCCGATGAACCGACAGCCTAAACGGCCAGTAAAGCAGCTGCCGAAGACTGTCTTTATTGCCCGCATGGCCAGCATGCTCACGCCGAAATGACGCCGCCGCGCATTTGCCATTCTTCTGCCCGCTATCGGGCGATGCTATATGCATGCTGCCGATGAAGACCGAAGCCGCCTCATTGCTCGAGAAGGCCCGCAATGCCTATGGCCTGCGGCAATGGGCAGACGCATTCGAGCTTCTGCAGGCGACCGACGAGATCACCGCGCTAGCGCCGGAAGACCTTGAGCGGCTGATGTGGTCGGCAGGAATGCTCGACCGCGATCCCGACATATTCGCCGCCGCCGAGCGCCTGTTCAACCTGCATGCCGAGGCCGGCCGCGACGACCAGGCGGCCTATTGGGCGTTCTTCCATGGCTTCCGGCTCATGGCCTTGCACGAGGAAGGCCGCGGCACCGCCTGGCTGCAGAAGGCGCAGCGCCATGCCGAAACCTTTGGCCGCGAATGCGCGGCGCACGGCTACCTGATCATGCTTTCGGCCCACAAGGAATTGAGGGCCGGCAACGATGCGGCTGCCGCGGTGTTTGCCGCGCAGTCGCTGGCGATCGGCGAGCGCTGTCGCGATCTCGACCTGATCGCCTTCGCCCGCTGCTATCTCGGCCGCGCGCTGGTGCGGCAGGGCCGCATCGAGGAAGGCATCGCCTCGCTCGACGAAGCCATGCTGCCCGTCGTCGACGGCAAGCTTTCGCCTGTCGTTACCGGCCTCATCTATTGCAATCTCATCGATGCATGCCGGCAGATCTACGCCTTCGATCGTTCGCGCGAATGGACGACCGCGCTGTCGAACTGGTGCGGATCACAGCCGCAGATGGTCCAGTTCAATGGCGTCTGCATGCTGCACCGGGCCGAGATCATGGAGATGAACGGCGCCTGGCAGGAGGCCGTTGCCGAGGCACATCGCGCGACGTCATCTTTGGTCCGCAATATCCGCAACGAGACGACTGCCGGAGCGGCCTATCAGGAGGCTGAAATCCATCGGTTGCGCGGCGAATTCACGGCAGCCGAAGAGCTCTACCGCACCGCCAGCCGGCTCGGGCTCGAACCCCAGCCGGGCATGGCGCTGCTGCGCCTCATGCAAGGCCGTGCCGAACAGGCGGCGGCAACCATGCGCCGCGTGCTTGCCACGACCGAAACGCCGCTGGGCCGCGCCCGCCTGCTGCCGGCGGTGGTCGAGATCATGATCGCGGCCGGTGCAATGAACGAGGCACGTGAGGCTTGTCTGGAGTTGCACGCGATCACCGACCGTTTCGCGACCGACATTCTTGTTGCGATGGCCTCGCAGGCACGAGGCGAAATCGAGATGAACGACGGAAACGCCGCAGCCGCACTCGGCCATTTCCGAGCGGCACTGGCGACATGGCAGCGCGCCGGCGCACCCTATCTTGAAGCGCGCCTGCGTGTGCTGGCGGGACTGGCCTGCCGCGCGCTTGGCGACGAGGACAGCGCGGAGCTTGAATTCGATGCAGCCAAGGCGGTTTTCACCGCACTTGGCGCCGCGCCCGAACTTGCTCGCGTCAAAATGCTCACTGCACCGGACAAGGCGCGCCCGCACGGCCTGACCCGGCGCGAGATCGAGGTGCTGGGCCTTGTCGCCACCGGCAAGACGAACCGGCTGATCGCCAGCGATCTCGGTCTCAGCGAAAAGACCGTCGATCGGCATCTCAGCAACATATTCGACAAGCTGGCGGTCAACTCGCGCGCCGCAGCGACGGCCTTTGCCTTCCAGAACGGGCTGCTCTGACACGACGACGATCGCTGGTCATGGGGGAAAATCCCCATGGCGTTTTCCTTGTCGCGTGAGGTGTCTCCCCGAAGCGGCGCTGCGCCGGACCGCTATTTTGCTCCAGGCTGACGAACCAGATGGAGCGATCATGACCCCGACTTCAACACCCTGCCCGACTGGGCACGCAATACGACTGCCTGGCCGCCGCGTCGGCATCACTGAAACAAGGATGCGTGCCGGCGCTTTGCTGGAACAGGGCGCGGCCTTCATACAACTGGAGGCCGACGCGCTGCAGGGCAGCCAAAGGCCACCAGGCCAGGCATCATCCGGCGACGAAAAGCGGCCAGCGCTCAGTGAGGAGCATTTCGATGTCATCGTCATCGGCGCCGGCCAGTGTGGTCTGTCGGTCGGCTATCATCTCGCCCGCAAAGGCGTGAAGTTCATCATCCTCGAGGCGCGCGATCGGATCGGCGACATCTGGCGTTCGCGCTGGGATTCGCTGCGCCTGTTCACGCCGGCGCGCTATGACGGTCTGGCTGGAATGCCCTTCCCCGCCGCGCGCTACGCCTTCCCGACCAAGGACGAGATGGCGGATTATCTCGAAGCCTATGCCAGAAAATTTTCGCTGCCGGTGCGCACCGGCGTCAAGGTCGACGAGGTGACCCGCAGCGATGGCCGCTATGTTGTGACGGCTGGCCAGACGCACTATACGGCAAGCCATGTCGTCATCGCCTCGGCAAGCTATCAGAAGCCGAAGCTGCCGGATTTCGCCGCACAGCTCGACCCATCAATCCGGCAACTCCATTCGAGCGCCTACAAGAACCCTGCGCAACTCAATCCCGGCAGCGTGCTTCTGGTCGGCGCCAGCAATTCCGGCGCGGAGATCGCCATGGACATCGCGCCCACCCACCAGGTCTTGCTGGCCGGCCGTCACCCCGGCAACATTCCGGTCGCCTACAACGGCTATTTCGCCATGCGCCTGGTCCTGCCGGTCGTGTTCCGCTTCGTCTTCCACCGGCTGCTGACGGTCGACACACCGATGGGCCGCAAGGCCAAGCCGAACCAGCTGTCCCATGGTCTGCCGCTGATCCGGGTCAAGCCTGGCGATCTCGACGCCGCCAGCGTCCGCCGGGTCGCCCGCGTCGCCGGTGTGCGCGAGGGCAAGCCGCTGCTCGACGATGGCCAGATCCTCGACGTCGCGAATGTCGTCTGGTGCACCGGCTTCAAGGGCGGGCTGGATTGGATCAAGCTGCCGGTCTTCGACGGCAACGGCCGGGTGAAGCAGTATCGCGGCGCGGTCGAAGGCGAACCTGGCCTCTATGTCTGCGGCCTGCATTTCCAGCACTCGACCTCGTCCACCATGATCCATGGTGCGGCACGCGATGCAGGCTATGTCGCAGACAGGATCGGCGAGCGGATGCGGGTAGCCGCGGGATAACGCCGCCCGACAGGGTTTTGCACAGCTTGCCGGGCGCCGGAGCGGTAATATTCGCACGGCGCCCGGGAATCTGGCTTCCAAACCAGAACAAAACGTAGACACTTCTGGTCTTTCGCTGCCGAATCACTACATTCGGGGGCGATGTCCGGCTTTTCGGAAGACATGCCCTTCTTTGACGAACCGAATGCGCGGCCCGCGGCCCCGTCGGGGATAGCCGCGCGCGCCATGGCGGCCCGCAGCGGCCAAAACAGCGCGCCCGACTACCTGAAGGGGCTGAACCCCGAGCAGCGGCTGGCGGTGGAAACCACCGAAGGCCCGGTCCTGGTGCTGGCCGGCGCCGGCACCGGCAAGACGCGGGTGCTGACCACCCGCATCGCCCACATCCTCGCCACCGGCCGGGCCTTCCCGTCGCAGATCCTGGCGGTGACCTTCACCAACAAGGCCGCGCGCGAGATGAAGCAGCGCATCGGCATCCTGATCGGCGAAGGCAATGTCGAGGGCATGCCGTGGCTCGGCACCTTCCACTCGATCGGCGTCAAGCTTCTGCGCCGCCATGCCGAGCTGGCCGGGCTGAAATCCGACTTCACCATTCTCGACACCGACGACGTCGTGCGGTTGATCAAGCAGCTGATCCAGGCTGAAGGCCTCGACGACAAGCGCTGGCCGGCCAAGCAGTTCGCGCAGATGATCGACGGCTGGAAGAACAAGGGCCAGGGCCCCGCCGATATCGCCGAGGGCGATGCGCGCAGCTTCGCCAACGGCAAGGGCCGCGAGCTCTACAAGGCCTATCAGGAGCGACTGCAGACGCTGAACGCCTGCGATTTCGGCGATCTGCTCTGCCACCCGATCCGCATCTTCCGCGCCAATCCGGATGTGCTGAAGGACTACCACAGGCGCTTCAAATACATCCTCGTCGACGAATACCAGGACACCAACACCGCGCAGTACATGTGGCTGCGGCTCTTGGCGCAGCGGCCGCAATCCTCCCCCCTTGAGGGGGAGGTGCCCGCGAAGCGGGCGGAGGGGGTCGCTGCAGAAGGCACCGCCCAATCTTCAAACGCCACAAGGGCGTCTAGCACTGCCGCGCGGACCCCACCCGACCGGGCTTCGCCCGGCCACCCTCCCCTCAAGGGGGAGGGAAACCAGCGCGCCACCGTAAACATCTGCTGCGTCGGCGACGACGATCAATCCATCTATGGCTGGCGCGGCGCAGAGGTCGACAACATCCTGCGCTTCGACAAGGATTTCCCGGGCGCCACCATCATCCGGCTGGAGCGTAACTATCGCTCGACCGCGCATATTCTCGGCACCGCCTCGCACCTCATCGCCCACAATGAGGGTCGCTTCGGCAAGACGCTGTTCACCGAAAAGGTGGCCGAGGACGACGAGAAGGTGCATGTCCACGCCGCTTGGGATTCCGAGGAGGAGGCGCGTGCCGTCGGCGAGACCATCGAGGCCTACCAGCGCGCCAAGCATAACCTCAACGACATGGCCATTCTTGTCCGCGCGTCGTTCCAGATGCGCGCCTTTGAAGATCGCTTCATCACGCTCGGCCTCAATTACCGCGTCATCGGCGGTCCGCGCTTCTACGAGCGCATGGAAATCCGCGATGCGCTGGCCTTCTTCCGCGTCGTCGCCAATGGCGGCGACGACCTCGCCTTCGAGCGCATCGTCAATGTGCCGAAGCGCGGTCTGGGCGAAGCCACCATCCGCCAGATCCACGACACGGCGCGGAGCTTACGCATCCCGATGCTGGAAGCGGCCGGCAACCTCGCCGAAAGCGACGAGCTGAAGCCGAAGCCGCGCGCCGCCTTGCGCGAAGTCGCCGCCAATTTCGAACGCTGGCAGAAGGCGCTGGAAACCACGCCGCACACCGAACTCGCCGAGACCATTCTCGAGGAGAGCGGCTACACCGACATGTGGAAGAACGACCGCTCGGTGGAAGCGCCGGGACGGCTGGAAAATTTGAAGGAGCTGATCCGCTCCATGGAGGAGTACGAGTCGCTGCGCTCCTTCCTCGAACATGTGGCGCTGGTCATGGATGCCGAGCAGAACGCCGGGCTCGATGCCGTCAGCATTATGACGCTGCATTCGGCCAAGGGCCTCGAATTCGAGACCGTGTTCCTGCCCGGGTGGGAGGAAGGCTTGTTCCCGCACCAGCGTGCGCTGGACGAAGGCGGCCGTTCCGGCCTGGAGGAAGAACGGCGCCTCGCCTATGTCGGCCTGACGCGGGCGAAAAAGAACCTGCATATCTGGTTCGTCTCCAACCGCCAGATCCACGGCCTGTGGCAGTCGACCATCCCGTCGCGTTTCCTCGAAGAGTTGCCGAACGCCCATGTCGAGATCGCCGAAAGCGGCAACTCCTATGGCGGTTACGGCAATGCCTATGGCGGCGGTTCGTTTGCTTCCGGTCGCGGTGGCCGCCAGAACCCCTATGGCGCCTCGCGCTTCGACAATGTCGGCGCGGAAAAATCCGGCGCCTTCTCCAACACCTATGCCACGCCAGGCTGGCAACGCGCGCAGACGAACCGCACCGAGGCGACCGACCGCAACTGGGGCACGCGCTCCGGCCACCAGGTCGAGCGCATCGGCTATGGCGAGACCGATAGCGGCTACGGCGCCGGCCGCACCTCGGTCAAAGGCCGCACCATAGACGGCGAACTGGTCGCCAAATCCGTCGCCGACACGCCGTCGCCCTTCAGCGTCGGCGACCGCGTCTTCCACCAAAAATTCGGCAACGGCAACATATCCGCCATCGAAGGCAACAAGCTGACCATCGACTTCGACAAAGCCGGCCAGAAACGCGTGCTGGACGGGTTTGTCGCGGCGGTGTGAGCTGCCTTAACGGCTAGCCCTCACCTGTACCTTGCCTGGTTCCATTTATGCCCGAGCAGCGACAGGATGATGATCAGGCCGTTGAAGAACTGCACGTAGAAGCCGCTCAGGCCCGCCGCCACCACGCCGGTTTGGATGAAGGCGACGGTGACCGCGCCGATGGCGCCGCCGGCAACTGTGCCGATGCCGCCCCAGGTCGGGGTGCCGCCGACGAAGACTGAGGCCAGCACCGGCAGAAGATAGCCGTCGCCCGCGGTCGGCCACCAGGTGAAGTTGATCATCACTGAGAAGGTGCCGGCTATGGCTGCGCCGATGCCGACAAAGACGAACACCTTCACCCGCACGCGCTTGACGTCGATGCCCATCTGCTGGGCGCTGTCGGGGTTGTCGCCGACCACCCTGACCTGCGCGCCGAAGCGATGGCGGTTGTAGAGCATGGCCGACAAAACGACGAAGGCGAGTGCCCAGAAGATCTGCACCGGGATGCCCCACAGCTGACTGGAGAAGATCTTGTAGGCCAAGCTGTCGTTGAGACCGGTCAGTGCCGTCGACTTGCCTTCGTTGATGATCTGGATGAGGCCGCGCAGCAAAAAGTTCATGCCGAGCGTGGCGATCAGCGACGACAGCCCGCCATAGACGACCAGCGATCCCACGAGAAAGCCGAGCAGCATGCCGGTAATGATCGCAGCCGCAATGCCGAGGAACGGATCGTAGCCGGCCTGCACCACCAGGGCGAACACCCAGGAGGCAAAGCCCATCGTTGCCGGAAACGACAAATCGATCTCGCCGCAAGTGACGACGAAGACCAGCGGCACCACCACGAACAGCGCAACCGGCAGCGTCGTCAGCACCGAGCTGTAGAGATACCAGGTGGTGAACACCGTCGGGTTGGCGATCAGGAACACCGCCATCATGACGATGAACACGGCAAACGTGCCGAGCGCTGCGCGATTGTCGATGACGAAACCGCGCGGCCAGTGATCGGACGGGTGCTTCCACTCAGGACGGGCTGCCTCGCCGCCGAGCGGGCTTTGCAGATCGGGTTCCATGGTCTTGCTCATCGCACTGCCCTCTCCGCGTCGCCGGCATCGTGCAGGCCCGGCAATCCGCCGGGGTGTGCCACGTCTTCCATGAAGTTGATGAGATCCTCGGCCGAGTTGACCTCGGTGCGGTCGGCGGTCAGTGCGACCTTGCCGCGGTCCAGCACCACGAAGCGGTCGGCAATGTCGAAGACATGGTGGATGTTGTGGCCGATGAACAGGATCGAGCGGCCGCTCGCCCGCACCTGGCGCACGAAGTGAAACACCTTGGCGGTCTCGGTCAGCGACAGCGCCGTCGTCGGCTCGTCGAGGATGATCAGCTCCGCCTGCTTGTAGATGGCGCGCGCGATCGCCACGCCCTGGCGTTCGCCGCCCGACAGCTGGCCGACGATCGAGTGCGGCGTGAACACCTTTGAGGTGAAGCCGATCTCGCGCATCAACCGGCTTGCCTCCTCGATCTCCTTGTTGACCTTCAGAAAGCCCATGAAGCCAGTGAGCTCGCGACCCATGAAGATGTTGCGCACGATGGTCTGCTGCACCGCCAGCGCCCGGTCCTGGAACACCGTCTCGATGCCGGCATCGCGCGAGCGTGCCGCGCTCCATCCGGTCACCGGCTTGCCGCGCACCAGGATCTCGCCGCTGGTCGGCTTGACGACGCCGGACAGGATCTTGATCAGCGTCGACTTGCCGGCGCCATTGTCGCCGATCAGGCCGACCACCTCGCCGCGGTCGACCGAGAGATTGACCCCGCCCAGCGCATAGACCTGGCCGTAGGATTTGCTGATGTCGCGCAGTTCGATGATGCGTTCGGCCATGGCGATCCTCGCTTGATTGTCGCTTGCCGGCATTCTCGCCAGCGGTCCTGCCGGCCAGGCCCGGGCCTGGCCGACAGCTTGGGAGGTTAGCGCAACGCCTGCTTAGCGAGCTCGGCGACGATCTCGTAATTCTGCGGCGTGACGAAGCCCGCACCCGTGTCGACATTCATCGGCGCCAGGCCCAGCACCACTTGCTGGCAAAGGCTGAGGATCGGCAAATAGCCTTGCAGGAACGGCTGCTGATCGGCGGTCAGCTGCACCCAGCCGCCCTTGAACGCCTCGACGATCTGCGGGCTGGTGTCGAAGCCGAAATTGAAGATGTCGCCGGGCTTCCTGCCCGCCGCCTGCATGTAGGTGGCGACATTGCCGAGCATCTGGCCGCCGGGATAGCCGACCGCTTTGACGTCAGGATTGTTGAGGAGCGCCGCGGTGATCACCGGGATCGCCAGATTGGGGTCGGACGCCCATTCGCCGCTCGGCGGCGACGACAGCTGGATGACCTCGACGCCGGCTTCCTTGAGCGCGGCCACCGTGCCGCGCTCGCGCGCGCCGCGGGCTTCGTTTTCGAACGGGCCGATCATGATCGCCTTGTCGCCGGACTTGAGCTTGCCGAGCTTGAAGGCTTCGGCGCCGAGCGCGCGGCCCTGCTGTTCCTGCTGGGCGCCGACATAGCCGCCGCCGAACGCTTCCACCACCTTCGGCACCGGCACGTTCTGGTACATCATCTTGATGCCGTCCTTGTGCGCCTGTTCGGCCAGCGGCATGATCGCGGCGTCGCCGGGATGGCCCATCATGGCGATGCCGTTGGGCTTGACCGCGACGGCCTCGCGCAATTGCTGCACCATCTTCTCGACGTCCCACTGCGAAAAGATGTAGTCGACCTTCGGCCCGAGATCGGCCGCCGCCTGCTTGGCGCCATTATAGACGATGGTTCCGAAAGCGTCGCCCTCGGCGCCGCCGACGAAGAAGCGGATGTGGACGTCCTTGCACCACTGGGCGTCAAGCGCCTGTGCCGGCAGAGTGGAGATGGCGGCGCAGAGCGCAGTGGCAGCGGCCACGACGGTCGAGCGCAGAAGTGTCGTTCTCAATGCGATGCTCATGCACGTTCCTCCCTTTTGTCCTCGGTGAGCCGAGGGGTTTTCGTCATTCGCTTTCAGCAGTGCTTGGCAATCTGTTAGGCCGGCTCCTCCCGCCGGCCGCTCCTCACGCCGGGTTCGGCAGATAGGTCGCACCTCCTCGGCATTGCTTGAGATAGTCGAGCGCGCGCACCTGACCGGTGATCTCGAGATCGCCGCGATAGACCGGATCGTGCCAGCCCTCGATGTCGATGGCGCCCTTGAAGCCGGCCAGCCGCAATTCGCTGATCACCCGCGTCCAGTCGCTGTCGCCAAAACCGGGCGTGCGCATCTGCACGAAGGGCAGCCGGCCGAAGACGCCGTGCTCGCGGATGACATCCCAGCGCACCGTCGCGTCCTTGCCGTGGACGTGGAAGATGCGCGGCGCCCATTTGCGGATCTGGGGCACCGGATCGATGAGATAGACCAGCTGGTGGCAGGGCTCCCATTCCAGCCCGAGGTTGTCGTCAGGCAATTCGTTGAACATCAGCTCCCAGGCATCGGGATTGTGGGCGATGTTCCAGTCGCCAGTCGCCCAGTTGCCGTCCATGGCGCAGTTCTCGAAGGCGATGCGCACGCCCTTGTCGGCGGCGCGCTTGGCTAGCGGACCCCACACCTCGCGAAAGCGCGGCAGGCTGTCGGTCAGCTTCTTGCCGCGCAGGCGGCCGGTGAAGCCGCTGACCGTGGAAGCGCCGAACAGATGCGCGTTGTCGATGACCGTTTCCCAGGCGGCGAGCACACCGCGATCGACCTCGCCATCTTCCAGCGGATTGCCGAACACGCCGATCGACGACACAGCGACATCGGCATCGCCGATCGCCTCGCGAATCTCACCGGCCAGCCGCGGCAGATCCTTGCCGCCCAACGTCTGCCAGAAGAAGGGCTGAATGCTCTCGAACCCAAGCGGCAGGATCTGCTTGATATAAGCCGCCGGGTCGTCGAGATTGGCCCGCACCATGGTGCCGATCCGGATGTCGAGAAGCGGGTTTGGCATCACAGTCCTTCCCTGGAAATGGCCACGCGCCGGCCGGTCTCGGCGCTTTCGATGGCGCCGAAAACCATGGCCAGGCTTTTGATGTTGTCGGAGCCGCGCGTTTCCGGCTCGGTGCCGGTCTCGATGGCGTGGATGAAATCCCTGATGATGCCGAGATGGCCGCCAATGCGGTCGGCCGGATCGAGCGCCGGCACGTCGATTGCTTGCGTTTTGTCGAAAATCCCCTCGCGGCCCGGCGCCACCACTTCCGCCTTCAGCGCATCACTGCCATCCCAGGTCAGGCTGCCGCGTTCGGCAACGATGCGCCAGCTGCCTTCCCAGCTGGTGCGAAAGCCGTCGGCGCACCAGGAGCCGGCGTAAGTAAAAATCTTGCCGCCGCCGAGATCGAAGACGGCGCTGGCCGACGAGCCCTGCCGATACCAGGAATTGGCCGGCTCCCATTCCTGGCAATAGACGCCGGCGGGTTCGCCGCCGACCATGTAGCGGGCGGCATCGAATGTGTGGATCGCCATGTCCAGCAGCAGCACATGCGCCATCTCCTCGCGAAAGCCACCGAAATGCGGGGCGACGAAGAAATCGGCATGGATGCTGGTTGGCTTGCCGATAGCGCCGGAATCCAGAAACCGCCTTATGCGCCGGACATTGGCGACATAGCGCCGGTTCTGCACCACGGCATGAATGCGCCCGGCGCGGCGAGCCGCCTCGACGATGGCACGGGCATTTTCCGGAGTGTCGGCCAGCGGCTTTTCCGTCAGCAGATGGCAATTGTGGGCGAAGGCAGCGAAAGCGACATCACGGCGGGCGGCAGGAACGACAACGTCGAACACCGCGTCCGGCCTTGTCTGGCCGAGCACAGCGTCGAGGCTGGTGCCGATGATGGCGCCATCAAGCCCGTATTCGCGCGCCCTCGCGTTCGCCCGTTCGGCATCGAGATCGACCAGGCCGACAATGGCGAGCCCGTCGATCTGCCTCGCGGCATCGAGCCAGGCCTTGCTCATCGCACCACAGCCGACGAGGACGACATTCATCATCCGGCATTCCTCCCGTCCGGTCCCTCCAGACCGAATGTCACGGCATCCACGGCATCACCGTAAACGTTTTCCCGTAAACGTTTACGAGAACACACCCGATGGCGTAGAATGTCAATCGGCTGCCTGCAAAAATCACCCCGAAGCCTTGGCCTGAGCGGCAGCCGGTGCTAGCCAAGGCAGGGGGAGAACCGTCCTTGGCGTCCAGTATTCACGACCTAGCGCGTCACCTGAACATTTCGATCGGCACCGTGTCGCGCGCGCTGAACGGCCGCGCCGACGTCAATGCCGACACCCGTCAGCGCGTGCTCGCCGCCGCCAAGCAGCTGAACTATTCGCCGAACCAGTCCGGCCGCAGTCTGCGGCAAGGCGCCACCCGTTCCATCGCCTTCATGCTGCAACCGCACCCCGGCGACCAGCAATATGGCGAACCGTTCTTCATCCCGTTCCTGACCGGTCTGCAGGCGCGGCTCGCCGAGTATGACCTGGATCTGATGGTCGTCATGGGTGAGCCCGGCCAATATCAGCAGGAGAGGCTGCGCCGCGTGGTTGAGACGCGCCGGGCCGACGCGGTCGTGTTGGCCAATACACGGCGGAAAGACGATCGGATCGACTATCTCAGCAAGGCCGGCTTTCCCTTCGCCACGCTTGGCCGCAGTCAATCCGGCGGCGACACCTATCCTTCGCTCGATATCGATTTCGAGAGGGCGGGTGATGAAGCCGTCGACCGGCTGGTCGCGCGCGGCCACCGCCGCATTGCCGCCATCCGCCCTTCGCATGATCTCAACTTCGGGTACCTGTTCCTCGACGGCTACCGCAAGGCGCTGGAGCGGCACGGCATCGAAGTCGACCTCGGCCTGATCGCCGACGGCTTCATCAACGAGGCCGGAGGCTACCAGGTGACGCCGCGCGTGATGCTCTCCAAGGACCGGCCCACAGCCATCATCTTCAACAATGACGCAATGGCGCTCGGCGGCTGCAAGGCACTGGTCGAGATGGGCATCAGGCCCGGCCACGACATCGCGGTGATCGTCATCGTCGACACGCCGCTTTGCCGCTACTTTTCTCCGGCGCTGACTGCCTTCCGTCCGTCGCTGGAGCCGATGGGAAGGCGGCTGGCTGAAATGCTGCTGGCCTCGCTCCCCGCCTTCGCCAGCCCCGAAGGCACGCGCATCATCCGCGAAGTCTGGCCGCTGGAGCTGATTGCGCGCGATAGTGACTGATAACTGCCGGACGCAGGCTGGCCGGCATCAATCCACCTTCTTCTCACCCCGCTCGCCGGCCTTGACGATGTCGCCCGTGGTGAACAGGATTTCCTTCAGTTCCGCCCGCCAGTCCTTCTTCTGGCGCAGCAGGAATTCCAGATCCATGCCGAAATGCTTGAACTCCTCGCCTTGCGCATTCTTCATGATCGCCTTGGCCTGCGGGTCCTTCTCCACCGATATGCGCTGCTCATACCAGCCGATCGCCTCCGCCTCCTCGATCAGCGAGGTAATCATGCGGGCGAAGGTCCGCACCTTCTGCGTCAGTTCTTCCGGCGGCTCGTGATACTGATCGAAACCCATGTCGCCTCCCTCAAACGGACCGGCAAATCCAGCCATATCCAGGAATGCACTGGAACGCGGTGGGTTCCGCCTCACTGTAGCAATTCGACCAAAGCCCTCTGCAAAGGCGCCGACGAAATCTGGATCGGGCCGGAGAACGGCACATCCATATCGAGGATCAGGTAAAGCGCTCCGGCAATCAGCGCTGCCGACACCACGAACGTCTCTATGGTGATGGCATTTCGCGGCGCCCTGAAACCGAAACTGGCGAAGATAAGCACCAGCCACGCAACGAGCATAACGATAAGCGGCCGCGGGATGGTACCTTCGGATTGCTCGATCAAAGCCCAGCGCAGTTCCACTACCTTCTGCAGATGCTGGCGGGCGTCCTCCAGCAGGGAACCGTGCGCTGCGTCAGCAGGCTGCAGAGCGGTCAATCGTGTGCTGATCTCGGTCAACAGACGTTCAGACAGCCGGTTGGCGACGAGGGGTGTTTCGTTGGCTTCTGTCCAGTTGTTGGTCTGTCTTTGTACATAAGCGACCAGCGGCTGACGGACCTCGGCGGTCTCGGGCCCATATTGCCGAAGCGACCGGTCGAGAAGGATCAACTCGGTCGCATATGTGTGCACGTTGCGGTCGATCGACTCGAAAGTGTTCTTGGCCGAGTTGATCATGAGACCAAGCACCAGCGAGGTCATGACGACGAACAGGTTGGCGGCGAGCCGAACCACGGCGTTGGTGTCGTCGTCACGGTGATGGGCTGGCAACCTGCCGTAGACGGCCATGCTGGCCAGCGGCGCCGCCGTCAGGCAGAGGAAAACGGCCACCGCGATGAGTGTTTCCTGCATGCAGCCATTTCTGCACGGCAAGCACCGAATGCCAATGGCTGTCAGAATGCTCTGTCACGCAAGTATCATGTTCGCGTCCTAGACCGCTTCGCGGGGGGCGACATCGTCGATGCGACGCGGAGCCCTTTGCAGTCTCGGCCGCTTGAAGGCTTGTCACAAAGAGGATCTCCATGAAAATCTCGCACCGAACCGTGTCGCTCGGCGCCGCATTGGCGCTGTTTACCGCTTTGACCCCTGCCCTTGCCGACAGCACCGCCACCGTTGGCGGCGTCAGTTTCGTCAACAAGGGCCTGGTCGGCGTCGGTCGCCTCCCGGCCGACCTGAAGGACAAGTTCGGCGAGACCTTCGGCTCCGGCTCCGGCATGTCGATCGACGCCGCCGGCTGGACGCATGGCGCCGACGGCTACAAAGGTTCGCTGTGGCTGCTGCCGGACCGTGGCTACAATGTCGTCGGCACCACCGACTACCGGCCGCGCCTCAACACCATCGGCATCGAGTTCACCCCGGTTGCACCAGGTGCCACGCCCGCCGCCGGCCAGGAACAGACCGGCGTCAAGGCGACGCTCACCGATTCCCTGCTGTTGACCGACGACAAGGGCGCCGACGCCACCGGCCTTGATCCGTTGAACGGCGTGCGCGCGGCAAGCGGCGAGCTGCCGATCCTGCCCGAGGCCAATGGCAAGCTGGCGCTCGACAACGAGGCGATCGCCCGGCTGCCCGACGGCACCATGTTCATCTCCGACGAATACGGCCCCAACATCTACCGCTTCTCGGCCGAGGGCCATTTGTTGTCGGCAACGCAGCCGCCGGCCGCCCTGGTGCCGATGCGCAAGGGCACGCCGAACTTCGCCTCCGACAATCCGGGCCCCGGTGCCGCCGAGCCCGATCCGAAGGATCCCGAAACCGGCCGCCAGAACAACCAGGGCCTCGAAGGCATGGCGCTGACGCCGGACGGCAAGTCGCTGATCGCGGTGCTACAGTCCGCGCCCCGCCAGGATGGCGGCGATTCCGGCGCGACGCGCCAGAACACCCGCGCACTGGTCTATGACGCCACCGACCCGGCGCACCTCAAGCTGGCGCATGAATATGTCGTGCCGCTGCCGGTGTTCAAGGACGACAAGGGCAAGACCAAGATCGCCGCGCAGAGCGAGATCGTGGCGCTCTCCGACAAGACCTTGCTGATGCTGGCGCGCGACAGCGGCAACGGCCAGGGCGTGAAGGGCGACACTTCGCTTGTGCGCCAGATCTTCGTCGTCGACGTCTCTGGTGCCACCGACATTGCCGGCGGCGCCTTCGATGCCGCCGACAAGCCGGTAGCGCCCAAGGGCGTGCTCGACCCCTCGGTCATGCCGGCCAAGCTGACGCCGTTTATCAACATCAACGACAACAAGGAACTCGGCCGCTTCGGCCTGCATGACGGCAAGCCGAACGACAAGAACAACCTCTCGGAGAAGTGGGAGGCGATGTCGGTGGTCAGCGTGCTCGATCCGGCGCTGCCCGACGATTATTTCCTGTTCGTCGGCAACGACAACGACTTCCTCGCCCAGGACGGCTTCCAGGTCGGCGCGCCTTACAAGGCCGAAGACGGCGCCGATGTCGACACCATGTTCCTGGTCTATCAGGTCACGCTTCCGGGCCTCGCCAAGAAGTAATCGCATACGACAGACAAAAGCGGACGCGCCTAAAGCAATTCCAGGAAAAGTGTGATCGGTTTTCCGTCCGGAATTGCGAAAAAAACAAAGAGACAGAGCGTTTCACCTTTTCCGTGAAACGCTCTATCTCGTCCGCTTTTTTGTCGGCTACAGCGATACCGCTGAGAAACTTACTTCAATATCTCGGCATCCTTCGGCACGCCGGCATCGATCGGCTCGGCGGTACGGCTCGACACGGCCATGATCTTGCCGGCGGGCGACAGGTTCGGGCGCACATAGACCTGGGCGACGCCATTGACCCGGCTGTAGAGGTCGATGATGTCCTGGTTCATGAAGCGCACGCAACCCGACGATGCGTTCTTGCCGATGGAATCCCACTCCGGCGTACCGTGCAGCCGGTACATCGTGTCCTTGCCGTCGCGGAACAGATAGAGCGCGCGGGCGCCGAGCGGGCTCTGCGGTCCCGGCGGCATGCCGTCCTTGTATTTCGTCAGTTCCGGCCGGCGCTGGATCATTTCGGGCGGCGGCGTCCACACCGGCCACTTCTTGCGCGCCTGGACCACCGCACTGCCGGTCCAGCCGAACCCGGCCTTGCCGAGGCTGACGCCGTAACGGATCGCCTTGCCGCCATCGCGCACCAGATAGAGGAAATGCTCCGACGTATCGACAACGATGGTGCCGGGTTTTTCGCCGGTCGGGTCGGTCACGATCTGGCGCACGAACTTCGGATCGAGCTTGGATATCGGGATCGCCGGCAGTGAAAAGCCTTCGTCGACGCGCGCCGCATACATGCTTTCGGCGGCGCCGAAGGCCGAGTCGCTTGGCGGCGGCGGCGCTGCCGCTGGCGGCGCCACGTCCGTGGTGGTGCAGGCCGAAAGCGCCATCGAAGCGGCACCCAAGGCGGATACCCCAAGAAATGCGCGCCGGTTCAGGCGCTCAGAAAAAAGCGGATTGTCGGACATGATCCCCTCGGTTTGCGGCCCCACGCGGCGACGATCCATAGCCCATTCCGGATGCTTTGAGAACCTGATTGGCGCAGCACGCAAGGCGGAATGTTCCGATGCCGCATCGACCTTGTCAGTCAAATCGGCAATCATTGCGGCCGGACTGAGACAGCGCTGAGTGCCAGCCATGGACGAAAAAATGCCCCCGCGCCGGCGCACCGGTGATCTCACCAGCGGCCCGATCCCGCGCACGCTGCTTTTGTTCGCCCTGCCGGTGCTCGGCTCCAACGTGCTGCAATCGCTCAACGGTTCGATCAATGCCGTCTGGGTCGGCCGCTTTCTCGGCGAATCGGCGCTGACCGCGACCTCCAACGCCAATCTGGTGCTGTTCCTCATCCTCGGCACCGTGTTCGGCATAGGCATGGCGGCGACCATCCTGGTGGCGCAGTCGGTCGGCGCCCGCGACCTGCCCGAAGCGCGGCGCATCGTCGGCACCAGCGCCACTTTCTTCTTCCTCGTCTCGGTCATCTTCGCTGTCTGCGGCTGGATCTGGGTCGATGCGATCCTCAACACGCTTGGCACGCCACCCGACGCGCTGCCGCTGGCACGCTCCTACCTGCGCATCATCTTCGTCGCCGTACCGATGATGAATCTCCTTTCCTTCGTCATGACGGTGCTGCGCGGCGCTGGCGATTCGCGCACCCCGTTCTTTTTCATGGCGCTCGCCGTCGTGCTCGACATCGTGCTCAACCCGCTGCTGATCCGCGGCATCGGCCCCTTCCCCGAACTCGGAATTGCCGGCTCCGCCACCTCGACGCTGGTCGGCCAGACGGTGAGCGTGATCGCCATCCTCGTGGTGCTTTATGCGCGCAAGCATCCGCTCAGGATCGCCGGCGCCGACCTAGCTCTGCTGCGGCCCGACCCGACGCTGCTCCGGATCGTCGTCTTCAAGGGCGTGCCGATGGGCCTGCAGATGATCGTGATTTCGGCGGCAGCTCTGACGGTGATGGGCATCGTCAATTCCTACGGCTCGCAGGTCGCCGCCGCCTATGGCATCGCTGCCCAACTCTGGACCTATATCCAGATGCCGGCGCTGGCCATCGGCGCTGCGGTCTCCTCGATGGCGGCGCAAAATGTCGGCGCCGGGCGCTGGGACCGCATCGGCAAGGTCGCCGCCTCCGGCGTCGGCTTCAACCTCGTGCTCACCGGCACGCTGGTGGCGCTGCTGTTCTTCTTCGACAGGCCGGTGCTCGGCCTGTTTCTCAGCGGCGACAGCACGGCAATCGACATTGCCGCCCACATCAACAAGGCGGCGTCCTGGTCGTTCATCCTTTTCGGCATCACCATCGTGCTGTTCGCCACCGTGCGGGCAACCGGTGCCGTGATGCCGCCGCTGATCATCCTGGTGATTTCGGTGCTGGTCGTGCGCACCGGCTTTGCCTACTTCTTCCGCAGCTACATCGGCCAGGAAGCGCTGTGGTGGAGCTTTCCGGCGGGCTCAATCACCTCGCTGGTGCTGGCCGCCGCCTACTATCGCTTCGGCCGCTGGCGCACCATGCACATGATCGAAGACCGGCCTGCCGCCGGCGAACCGCCCGACACCGGCCTCGGCGTACCGCGCCACCGCGCCAACCTGGCGCCTGAGACGCCGAATGGATGAAGTTCAGCGCGCATATTTCGCGCCGAACCCCAATGCCACCAGCGAGAACACCGTGATCATGCCGGCGAACGCCAGGCTCGCCGTCGTCGGGCTGCTCCAGTTCGACAACAGGCCGATGCCGATGACCGGCAGCGCGTTGCCGCAGAAGCAGCAGATGAAGAAGGCCGACACCACTTCGGCGCGGCGATCCGCCGGCGCGATCTGGTTCACCACTTGCAGACCGCCGCGATAGCCGAGCGCGGCCGCCACGCCGCACAAAGCAGTAGAGGCAATCATCAGCGACATCGACGCAAAAAACTGCGCCGCAACGACCAGCGCAACTGCCGGGATCATCAGCGCCAGCGCCGCCAGCATGCCGGTGCGGCTGGGCAGCCAGGTCGTGCCCAAAATGGTGGCGGCGGCGACGATCGACAGTTCGAAGAACAGCCCGCCTGCTTCGGCATGGTTGGCCACATGCAGCTGCTGCGCCAGGATGCTCGGCGCCAGTGCCGCATAGAAGCCGACCAGCGCCATGGCGCCGAAACCGGTCACCGCCGGCGCCACGAAAGCGGCGCGGGTATCGGCCGGCACCGAGAGGCGTGGCCGCAGCGAAACATCGGCCAGCCTTCCCGGCCGCGACACGGTTTCGCGCGTGCGCCAGATCATGAGCGTGACCACGACAAGCACCGCCAGATAGACCGCAAACGTCAGCCTGAGCGGCCACGGCGCATATTCGGCAAGCAGGCCTGAGCCGAGCGCGCCGAGGCCGAGGCCGACGAAGTTGGTGCTGGTGGCGATGACAGCCGCGCGCGACTTGTCCTCGCCATCGATCAGCTCGGCGAGCCAGGCCGTGCCGGTTCCCGCGCCGATGCCGATGCCAAGGCCGCTCAGGATACGGGCCGCGTCGAGCCAGGCCACATTTTCGGCGAACAGAAACACCAGCGCACTGACCACCGCCACCGCCATCGACGCCAGTGCCGCAGGACGGCGGCCAATGCCGTCGGACAGCCGTCCGAACATCAGCAATGCGCCGAGATTGCCGACGACATAGACGGCGTAGACCAGGGTGAGTGTGACCTGCGAGAAGCCGAAGGCCTGCTTGTAGATGATGTAAAGCGGCGTCAGCGCCGTGCTGCCCGCGAACAGCGCCGCGATCATGGCGGCGACCGCAGCCATCGCGGCACGGCCGCCGAGTTCACTGTCGCGCGTCGTCGTCTCGGCATAGCTGGTCATGGCAACCTCCGGTCAGTTGCCCCAACGCCCGATCGAAACCCAACGTTGATGTAAGGACGGCTGTTCCATTTGCCGAACCCGCTCCTGACAATCTTGTCAGGATGGCCTTGCGAGAAATCCTCGCTTAACGTCGGCCCAACGAGAGGGAGGAACCATGGGCAAAGGCAGGGTCGAGGCATTCACCGACGGCGTCGTCGCCATCATCATCACCATCATGGTGCTGGAGCTGAAAGTGCCGCATGGCGAGGATTTTTCGTCCCTCCTGCCGCTGTGGCCGATCTTCTTCTGCTATGTCCTGTCCTTCATCTATGTCGGCATCTACTGGAACAATCTGCATAACATGTTCCACACCGTGCAGCGCGTCGACGGCCGCGTGCTGTGGGCCAACCTCAACCTTCTGTTCTGGCTGTCGCTGATGCCGGCGACCACCGCCTTCATGGGCGAGAACCATTTCGCCCCGGCGCCGGTCGCCGTCTACGGTATCGACCTGGTGTTATGCGGGCTCGCGTATACGATTCTTGCGACCAAGCTGCACCATCTGCATGGCAACGAAACCGCCTTCGCCAAGGCGCTCGGCAATGACCGCAAGGGCAAGATTTCGGTGGCGCTTTACACAACGGCGGTGCTGCTGACCTTCGTCAACCAATGGATCAGCGTTGCGATCTACGTTCTGGTGGCCGCAATCTGGTTCGTGCCGGATAGGCGGTTTTCGCGAATGATCGAAAAGTAGCGCGCTATTTGCGCATCGCCTTCAGCTTTTCGGCGACCGAGGCTGCGAGGTCGCCGTAGCGCTCCTCCAGCCGCTCCGCCGCCTTGATGATCGAAAAATCATGGCCGAATTTTTCCAGCGCCATACGCAATTTCTCGACGAACTCGGCCTGTTTTTCCAATGCCGAAAACAAGGTCTTGACCTGCGCTTCGCTGATGTCGGGATTGGCCAGCATCTGCGGCACCTCGCGGCCCATCTGGTCGCCGGTGGCGGTCTGCTCCTTCAGGATTGCGATCCAGTCGGTCAATCGGCAGTCTCCTAAAGCAGTTCCAGGAAAAGTGTGACACGGTTTTCCGTCCGGAACTGCGTAAAACTAAGACTCACTCGCACCATGCGCAGCCAGCGCCGATACGGTCAACCCGAACACGCCGGACGGCCTTGCGCGAAGCGCATCCCGCGCTAAGTTCGGCGCCATCTGATACCCAAGGAAAAGACCATGACCCGCGACGCCGAAATCCAGTCCGCTTTGCCCGCCCTCAGCTCCGGCAATGTCGCCGTTATCACCGGCGCGGCCAGCGGCATCGGCCTTGCCGCGGCCAAACGGCTGGCGGCTATGGGCATGAAGATTGTGCTGGCCGACATCGGCGGCGCGCGCCTCGACGCGGCCCGGCAAGCGGTTGCCGCGATCACTGGTGAGGATGGCGTGCTTGCCGTCGCCACCGACGTTTCGAAGGCCGACGAGCTCGCCCGGTTGGCGGAGACGACGCACCACGCCTTCGGCACTGTCTCGCTGCTGATGAACAATGCCGGCGTCGGCAACAATCCTGGAAAACCCTGGGAAAACGGTGAGGCCTGGAAGCGGCTGATCGATATTAATTTCTGGGGCGTCGTGCACGGCGTCGAGGCTTTCGCGCCGGCCATGCTGGCATCGGGAAAGCCCGGCCTGATCGTCAACACCGGCTCCAAGCAAGGCATCACCACGCCGCCCGGCAATCTCGCCTACAACGTCTCCAAATCGGCGCTGAAAACCTTCACCGAAGGCCTGGCGCACGCACTGCGCAACGAACCGGGCGCGAAGGTCGCGGCACATCTTCTCATTCCCGGCTTTACCTTCACCGGCATCACCGAGGGCGCGACCGAAAAGCCGGCCGGCGCCTGGACCGGCGAGCAGGTCATCGACTTCATGCTGGACTCGCTCATGCGCGGCGATTTCTACATCCTGTGCCCAGACAATGAGGTGAAGCGACCGACGGACGAGAAGCGCATGGCCTGGGCGATCGGCGACATCATCGAGAATCGCCCTGCCCTCTCGCGCTGGCACCCCGACCACAAGGACGCTTTTGCGGCCTTCATGGAGCGCTGAGCCGCGAATTCACGCAAAGCTGAGACTCAAGCAGCGCGCTTTTTCGCAGTGCGCTTCTGCGTCACCGCTTTCTTGGCGGCCAGTTCGGCGATCTCGGTGTCATGTCGTTTCGCCGCCCGTTCGCATTTGTCTCTGATTTCCTCGACCTCGGTTTCGGTCAGATGCTCGATGCCGATGAAATTGTTGTGCCCCTCGCTGACCCGGATCAGTTCGTCGAGCTTGGCCTGGACCGCGGCGCCATCGCGGTTTTGCGTGTTCTGGATCAGGAACACCATCAGGAAAGTGATGATCGTCGTTCCCGTGTTGATGACCAGTTGCCACGTATCGGAGAAGCCGAAGAACGGCCCGCTGACCGCCCAGACGATAACGATCGCGCAGCAGCCGACAAAGGTCAGCGGCAGCCCGGCCAGATGGGCAACGAAGTTGGCGATCCTGGTAAACAGCTTTTCCAATTCAAAATCCCTCAGTTGCCCGAAACGCGGCAAGCCGGGACGCCGCCGCGCTGGTCGCTCAGCTAGAAACAATCGGTGGCCGCTCCCGGTTCCCCCTCGCAGGTGATATCGCTGATGCAATTGAACACACGCGAAAATCGTAGCGCCGGGAAAAGCCGCCTTATGGGTTTGTTGCCATAGTCCTTGTGCAGGCCGGAGAGCCTGTTCCTTCCGCTTCACGGCGGTTTACCTCCAAAGCCCCTTCCGCTGCGCCACCCCCGCATAGCGGAAGGGGTTCCTGCCGGAGAGCCGTCCCGGAGGCGGCTTGCTAACCCGACCGCTGCGCTCAGGAGCGCTCTTGCTCCCAGCGGTCGAGAAAATCCTCGATCGCGAGGGCCTGCATATCGGGAACCGCTTTCGCCAGTTTCTCCGGTGGCCAGTCCCACCAGGCAAGGCTTTCGATCCGCGCCGCGATCTCAGAGGGAAAACGCCGGCGCAATGGCTTCGCCGGCACGCCGGCGACGATCATGTAGGCCGGCACATCCCTGGTCACCACCGCATTGGCGCCGACGATGGCGCCATTGCCGATGCTGATGCCGGGCATGATCACCGCGCCATGGCCGATCCAGACATCGTTACCGATGCTGACGGCCTTCTCCTGCCGCTGCGCGCGAAACGCCGCGTCGACGCCCAGCCAGCGAAAATATTCGTTCGGCCGGTAGCTGAGCTTGTGCTGTGTCACCCGCTCGATCGGATGCTCCAGCGCATTGATGCGGCTGTTGGCGGCGATCGAGCAGAATTTTCCGATCGTCGTGTAGATCGCTTCGGCGTGGCGCTCGAAATAGGAGAAATCGCCGACATTGACCTCGCGCAGCACGACCCGCTCGCCGATCGAGGCATAGCGGCCGAGCTTGCACGCCTTCAGCTCCGCGGTCGGGTGGATGCGCGGTTCCGGGTCTTTGAGGACAAGGTTTTCGGTACGGTCCATCTCGCGGCTTTACCCCCGCGCAATTGCGGAAGCAATTGTCGCGTCAGGAGTAACGGCCCTATTTCGGCTGGCCGTTGGTCCACACCACGCTCTGGCCGAACAACGGCACGGTGGTCACCGACATTTTCGCCGAGCCGTCCTGCACCTGGCGCGAATGCGAGAGGTATATCAGCGTCTCGTTTTTCTTGTCGTAGATACGGTTCACCACCTGCTTCTTCCAGATCAGGCTGATGCCTTGCTTGAACACCTCTTCGCCGCCTTCGCTCATGTCGATGTCGCCGATGGTGATCGGGCCGGTCTGGCGACAGGAGATCGACGAATCCGACGGGTCCTCGAACCAGTTGCCTTTCTGCAGCCGGTCGATGACGCCGCGGTCGAAATAGGAGACGTGGCAGGTGATGCCGTCGACCTTCGGGTCCTTGATCGCCTCGACAATGATGTCGTTGCCGAGCCAGTCGACGCCGACCTTGCCGACTTCCTCAGCCGCGGCGGCACCGGCGCCGAGGACAATGCATGCGGCCAGTGCGCCACCGATCAGTTTCTGCCCAATCCGTCTCTGCAACGTAGCCTCCTCAGGTTCTGGTTGCCGACCACAGGTGGGGCGAACTGCCTTGCTTTGCAAGCTAAGCCTGCCGGAATGCCAGCATCCGCCGCAGCACATCGGTCTTGAAGAAAAAATGCTGAACCAGCGCGCCTGCCGTATGCAAGAGCACCACATAGAGCAGGATGTTCTTGCCCAGCACATGCACCAGACTTGCCCCCGGCACACCAAGAAACCATGCGGCGGCGCCCGAGAGCGGAACGATGAAGATGAGGGCGTAGATGACGAAATGCGTCGCCTTGGCGAGCAGTTTCAACGCCGGATGTTCCATGCCCGACACCGGCGGAACGCCGCGCGTCGCCCTGAGCCAGACCCGCCACGCAGCCAGGACCAGCACCGCCAGGCCGATCACGACATGCATATAGGCCAGCGGCACATCACCCGGCGACGCCTCCTGCCCCCTGCGAAAGGCACGCCACACATGCTCCATGCCGTCATGGGCGAGGAACTGGATCAGGATCAGGGCAGCAATGCTCCAATGCAGCCCGATCTGGGTTTTCGAATAGGAAGCGACGGACATATCCGACATTGGCTGGTTCCACGGCAAGAGAACAGACCGTCAAGATAGGTAGGGGCCTGAATCGGTCAAATTACGGTTTGGTAACTCCGGCGGCATCGAGAGCGGGTTGCGGCAACGCGGCATCTTTGCCTTGACCGCCGCTACCGGCTAAGACTTCCGCCGCAGGCGCCAATCCGGCGTCCATCAAAATCACGACGGACACTTCCCGATGATGCGTGCAATCCTGGTCGGCATTCTCGTTCTGATGGCGGCCGGCATCGGCTGGCTCACCTTCGACTGGTACAAGGGCCATTATGGCGGCGAGCCGTTCGGCGCGCCGTTCACGCTGGTCGACCAGAAAGGCGCGCCGATCACGGAAGCTGCGTTCAGAGGCCATCCCAGCGTCGTCTTCTTCGGCTTCACCCATTGTCCGGAAGTCTGCCCGACCACGCTGTTCGAGCTGGCCGGTTGGCTGAAGACCCTGGGTGACGACGGCAAGAACCTCAACGCCTATTTCGTTACCGTCGACCCGGAGCGCGACACGCCCGAAGTGATGAAAACCTATGTCGGCAATTTTTCCGACCGCATCGTCGGCATTTCGGGCGATCCCGACAAGGTGCACGCGATGGCGAAATCGTTCGCCATTTACTGGAAGAAGGTCGACACCGGCGACGGCGACTACACGATGGACCACACCGCCTCGGTGCTGCTGCTCAATGCCAAGGGCGAATTCTCCGGTACGATCGCTTACGGTGAGAGCGCCGACACCGCGATTGCCAAGTTGAAGCGGCTGGCGGCAGGTGCCCAAAGCTGATGGGTCAGACAAGGCTCCATTTCACGACCGGAAAGGTCGAGGCCGACCGCATCTTCGCCGCGCTCGAACTGGCCTTCGAGGATGAAGGCCTGCCGCTCGCCGTGCTCGAAGTCGACGAGGACCGCGATATCCATGAAGTCTCGCTTTATGCCGACGGCGATGTCGACGCGGTCGAGGCAAGGCTGAAAGACGTCCTTGCCGAGCTTTCGCTATCGAAGCCGGTCGAACGCGAGGTGTTGCCCGACATCGATTGGGTGGCGCGTTCGCTGGAAGGGCTGAAGCCGGTGCGCGCCGGGCGTTTCTTCGTCCATGGCGCGCATGACCGCCGGAAGCGCCATAGCGGCGAACTCGCCATCGAGATCGAGGCCGGCCTTGCCTTCGGCACCGGCCATCACGGCACCACGGCCGGGTGCCTGGAAATGCTGGAACGGGTCGTACGGCGCGAGCATCCCAGGAATGCTCTCGACCTCGGCACCGGCAGCGCGGTGCTGGCGATCGCCGTCGCCAAGCTGGCGCATATTCCAGTGCTGGCGACCGACATCGATCCGATCGCCGTCAGGGTCGCCGCCGCCAATGCCCGTCTCAACCACGTCAAGGCGCTGGTCGAAACAGTGACGGCGCCCGGCTTCCACCACCCGATCTTCGGCAAGCGCGCGCCTGTCGACCTCATCGTCGCCAACATATTGGCGCGGCCGCTGATGCGGCTGGCGCCTGAGATGGCCAAGCATATCAGCCTCGGCGGCTCGATCGTGCTGTCCGGCATTCTCGATCGCCAGTGCAACGCGGTGATCTCGGCCTATGTCGGCCAGAATTTCCGCCATGTCAGGACCTTGCATCGCGAAGGCTGGGTGACCATCCACCTCAAGCACTAGCTGGACCAATCCGAGCCTGTTGCGATTGTCGAAAATCGATTCCGGTTTTCCGGGCCATGCGCTACGGTCGCGCCAAGTACAGGAGGAAACCAGCCATGTTCCAGACCTTTGACTCCGCTGGCGATCCCAGCGTCGGCAAGCCGCGCGTGAAACTGCTGCGGCAATGGCTGGCGGACAATGGCCTGGACGGTTTCCTCGCGCCCCGCGCCGACGAACACCAGGGCGAGTATGTCGCCGACCGCTCGGCGCGGCTGAAATGGCTGACCGGCTTCAGCGGTTCGGCCGGCGTCGCCCTCGTGCTGCGCGACCGCGCTTTCATGTTCGTCGACGGCCGCTACACGCTGCAGGTGCGCCACGAAGTCGATCTCGACATTTTTGCCATCGAGAGCCTCGTCGACAATCCGCCGGCCGTCTGGATCAAGGACAATCTCGGCAAGGGCGCCAGGCTTGGCTTCGACCCCTGGCTGCACACGATCGCTGAGGTCAAGGCACTTCAAGCCTCGGCCGAGCAATCCGGCGCGACGCTGGTGCCGCTCGACAAGAACCCGATCGACGTCATCTGGAAGGATCAGCCCGAACCGCCGCGGGCGCCGGTCGAAATCCACCCGATCGGCTTTGCCGGCGAACTGGCCAAGGACAAGCTGGTGCGGTTGGCGGCGGCAATCGGCAAGGACGGCGCCACGCATGCGGTTCTGACCGACCCCTCCTCGATCGCCTGGGCCTTCAATATTCGCGGCGGTGACGTGCCGCACACGCCGCTGGCGCTCGGCTTCGCGATCCTCGCCGCCGACGGCAAGCACCAGTTGTTCATGGACCAGCGCAAGTTTTCGCGCACCGTCGCCGCCTATCTCACCCAGCTCGCCGACCTGCACGAGCCCGGCGAATTCGAGGCGGCGGTCGTCGCCCTTGCCAAGGGCGGCGCAAAAATCGCGCTCGACCCCGTGCTGGCGGCGGAAAAGCTGAGAATGCTGGTCGAGGACAATGGCGGCACCTTTGTTGCCGCGCCCGATCCCGCCCGCATTCCGCGCGCCACCAAGAACCCAGCCGAGATCGCCGGAAGCCGCGCCGCGCACCGCCGCGATGGGGCGGCCGTCGCCAAGCTGCTGTGCTGGCTGGAGCGGCAGAAGCCGGGCACGCTCGACGAAATAACCGTCGTCACCAAACTGGAGGAGACGCGCCGGCAGACCGGCGAGGAAACGCAGATGCCGCTGCGCGACGTTTCCTTCGACACCATTTCGGGCGCCGGGCCGAACGGCGCCATCATGCATTACCGCGTGTCGCGCGCCACCAACCGCAAGCTGGCAAAGGGCGAGCTGTTCCTGCTCGATTCCGGCGCCCAGTACCAGGATGGCACCACCGACATCACCCGCACCGTGCCGATCGGCCAGCCGACCGAAGAGATGCGAGAACGCTTCACCCTGGTGCTGAAAGGCATGATCGGCATTTCGACGCTGCGCTTTCCCGCCGGCACGCGCGGCTCCGAGATCGACGCGGTGGCGCGCATGGCGCTGTGGAAGCATGGCTGCGACTTCGCCCACGGCACCGGCCATGGCGTCGGCTCCTACCTCGCCGTGCATGAGGGTCCGCAGCGCATCGCCCGCACCGGCACCGAAAAACTGCTCGCCGGCATGATGCTCTCCAACGAGCCCGGCTATTACAAGGAAGGCTCCTACGGCATCCGCATCGAGAACCTGATCCTGGTGACGCCGGCCGAAGCGGTCGAAGGCGGCGACATCGCCATGCACAGCTTCGAGACCCTGACGCTGGCGCCGATCGACGTCAGGTTGATACGCACCGACCTGTTGACGCGCGAGGAGCTGCACTGGCTGGATACTTACCATGCCTGGGTGTTGGCCGAGATCGGCCCGATGCTCGATGGCGAGACGCAGTCCTGGCTGGAGAAAGCAACCGCGCCACTGCCGCACGACGCGAAGATTTGATTTTCCGAGACCTGCAAGGGTGTGTTGAGATTCAGGTCAGGCCGAGTCGAAAATGGCCGATACCGAGAACCGAAGCGGAGCGTACTTTTGGGTACGTGAGCATCGGAAGCGCAGGTATCGGCCGTTTGCAGACCGGCATCACCTGAATATCAGCACACCCTACCCGACGAACTGCCGCGCCAGAATCAGCACGGCAGCTCCGGCCAAAAACATCGCCATCAGCCCGCCACGCAGCGAGGCCACAGCGGTGACGATCAACGCCGCCCATTCCGCCGGCCCGGCGCTGAGCGCGGCGGGCGCCACCAGCGTCGTCAGCACCGCCGCCGGCACGGCGTTCAAGCCCGCCTCGACGCGCGGATGGATGTGGTCGAAGCGCGAGATCACCAGATGGCCGCCGACGCGGGTGAGATAGGTGGCGACCGCACCGGCAATGATGATCCAGAAGGTCGTGCTCATCGCTTTGCCTCCACGCCGCTATGATGCGGCGGCAGGATCACCGCCAGAAGCACGCCGGCAACGGCGCCGATGGAGACGTGCCAGGGGGAGCCCACCGTCTTGTAGGCAACGATCGAGGCGGCCGCGCTGGCAATCACCACCGGCAGCCACAGCGGCCGCTTGCGAAAGCCCAGCACCAGACCGAGGAAATAGATCGGCAACAGGAAGTCGATGCCGAGCGCATGCGTGTCCGGGATCAGCTTGCCGAACACCGCACCCAGCGCGCTCTCGATCACCCACAACACATAGACCGGCAGACCAAGCCCCATATACCAGGCGAAGCCAACGGTCTCGCCGGCTTCGGCCTTGCGCTCGGCCACCGCGAACTGCGGATCGGTGAGCACGAAATAGCCCAGCGCCTGCTGGATCACCGGCCAATGCGCGATGCGCCGGCCGATGCCGGCGGAATAAAGCACGTGGCGAAAGTTCACCGCGAAGATCGACAGCACGATCAGCCATGGCGCGACATGCTGGCCGAACAGTTCGATGCCGACCATCTGGCTGGCTCCGCCGAAGATCAGCGCGCTCATCAAAGTCGCTTCGAGAACGGAAAGGCCATTGTCGACGGCGATGGCGCCAAACAGCAGCGCAAACGGCGCCGCGGCGACGACCACCGGTATAGACAGCCGCACGCCGTCCCAGAAATCGCTGGCCACAGATTTTTCGGTTAAGGTCTCTGCCGACATGTCACATTTCCCGATCGCGCTGCTATGTAGGAGCCAGCGTTTGAAAAGTCAGACGAATTCGCTTGAGCCAACAAATCAGCGAAACTGATGCAACGGGGCGCGAAGGGGTTTCAGATGATCGCTTACGATTTCACCGGCAGGCATGCCGTCGTCACCGGTGCCGGCGGCGGCATGGGCGAGGCGATCACGCTGGCTCTACTCGATGCCGGCGCCTCCGTCACCGCCATCGACATCAAGCCGCGTCCGGCCTCGCTTGCCGCCTATGACGACCGGCTCACCTTCGCCCAGGGCGACCTCACCGACGCCGCCTTTGTCGAACAGACCATCAATGCTGCCGGCCGCGCACGTGGCGGCATCGACTATCTCGCCAATGTCGCAGGCGTGCTCTGGTTCGGCCGCGACAAGTCTGCCCTGGAAATGGATCTCGACGTCTGGGACCAGGTCTTCAACATCAATCTGAAATCCTTCGTCCACACCGCGCGTGCTGTCGTTCCGCATATGCGCGCGGGCGGGCGCGGCGGCGCCATGGTGCATTTCTCCACCATCCAGTGGTATCGCGGCGATCTCAAACCGCAGGATGCCTACCAGGCCTCCAAGGCCGGCGTCTGTGCGCTGTCGAAGTCGCTCGCCATGCAGTTGGCGGGCGATGGCATCCGCTCCAATTCGATCTGCCCGGGCATGGCGCTGACGCCGCTGCAGGCGCGCTGGGACACCGAGGAGAAGCGCGCAGCCGTTGCCGACTACACCCCGCTCGGCCGCATCGGCACGCCGCAGGACATGGCCAATGCCGCGCTCTTCCTGCTCTCCGACGCGGCAAGCTACATCACCGGAATCGAGCTTGCCGTCGACGGCGGTCTTTTGATGCGGATGTAGCCGCCCAGCCCTCCGGGCTAGCCCCGCGGCGCCGTACCCTGGATCGCCCTGCCCCAATCGAGCAGCGGCTTGGCGCGCAAGGTGAAATCGACAAGCTCGTCGACCAGCGTTGGCGCGTGAATTCCAGCCGGATCGATCATGTGCTGGACATAGAAGTGCCGGTTGCGGATGGCGTCGACAAGGTCGGGTTCGTTGACCTGCTCGAAGCCGCGCGGCGTGCGCTTCAAGCGGCCCTCGGTTTCGAGTTCGAAGCCGTTTTTCCTCAGCGTTGACAGCAGTTTTCGGAACTCGGCTGGCCGGGCGATAATGGCCTTGCGCATTGCCAGCAGCAGCGGCGGCTCCGGGTTCCACCAGGCAACGTCGGCAAAGCAGCGGTCGACCCCGACATAGACGAAGAATACGCCCTGCTCCATCTTGGTGCCGTCCGGCGACAGCATGGCCGACAGATGCTGGTTGTAGGGCCGCTTGTCCTTGGCGAAGCGCACGTCGCGGTTGATACGGAACAGCGACTTCTTGCGGTCGCCGCGCAGGCCGAGCCCCGCTGCCGCGAAGCGCTCCGTCAGCGTCTCAACCAGGTCGCAGAACGGCTCATGCAATTCGCTGTCGTAAAGCGCACGGTTCTCCTGGAACCATTCGCGGCTCTGGTGGAAGTCCAGCGCCTTCAGGAACGGGATGGCCTTTTGGCCAAACCCTTTGAACGAACCGCCGGTCATGCCTTGCCGACCCGTTGCAACCAGGTGTCCTCGTCGATGACTTCGACGCCGAGTTCGGTTGCCTGCTTCAGTTTGGAGCCGGCACCCGGCCCGGCGACCAGCAGATCGGTTTTCGCCGACACCGAACCCGCAACCTTGGCGCCGAGCCGTTCGGCCATCGCCTTGGCCTCCGAGCGGGTCATCTTTTCCAGCGTGCCGGTGAAGACGATGGTCTTGCCGGCAACCTCGCTGTCAGCCGAAACGGTGACGATATATGGCTTCGGCTTGACCTGATCGAGCAGTCTGTCGAGGACATCGTCATTGCGCTCATTGCCGAAGAAATCGCGCAGCGCATCGATCACCGTGTCGCCGATGCCGTTGATGGAGGGGAAGACGCTGTGCGGGTCCTCGGCCGCAGCGGTCTCCTTGCCGACGCGGATCAGCTCCTCGATGGTCGAGAAGGTCTTGGCAAGCACCGCTGCCGTGGTTTCGCCGATATGGCGGATGCCGAGCGCGAAAATGAAACGATCAAGCTCCGGCTCGCGGCGCGAATCGATAGCCGCAAACAGCTTGTCGAGGCCTTCATAATTGCGGTCCTCGACACCGCGCACATTCTTGCGCGCCTTGCCCGATGCCGCCTCACGCTGCCTGGCCTGTTCCTCGCGCCGCTCTGCCAGCGCCCGGGTGACGGCCGGCCGGCGGTCCCTGAGCGTGAAGATATCGGCGGCGGTCTTGACCAGCCCCGAATTGAAGAACAGGTCGATGTTTTCGGCGCCCAGTCCCTCGATGTCGAGCGCCCCGCGCGAGACGAAATGGCGCAGCCGTTCCACGGCCTGCGCGGCGCAGATCAGCTCACCGGTGCAGCGCCGGCGCGAATCCTCCTTGCCGGTCTTCTCGTTGATTTCGCGCGTCGCCGGCGAGCCGCAGACCGGACAGGTATGCGGAAATTCGTAAGGCACTGCATCGCCCGGCCGCTTGTCGATTACGACGCTGACGATCTGCGGAATGACGTCACCCGCCCGTTGTATGACAACCGTATCACCGATGCGCACATCGATGCCGTCGCGGATCGGCAGGCCGTTGCTGTCGAAGCCTTTGATGTAGTCCTCATTGTGCAGCGTGACGTTCTCGACCACCACGCCGCCGACGGTGACCGGCGCCAGCCGCGCCACCGGCGCCAGCGTGCCGGTGCGGCCAACCTGGATGTCGATCTTCTGCACCGTCGTCATCGCCTGTTCAGCCGGGAATTTGTGCGCAACCGCCCAGCGCGGCTCGCCGGTGACGAAGCCCCAGCGGCGCTGCAATTCCAACTGGTCGACCTTGTAGACGACGCCATCGATGTCGTAGCCCAGCGACGAGCGCTGCTCTTCGATCTTATGGTATTGCGCAATCAGCTCCTCGACCGACTTCGCCCGCACCATCAGCGGGCTGACCTTGAAGCCCCATTCGGCGAATTTCTGCACCGAACCATATTGGGTCGGCGCCGGATCCGCCGTCGTGTAACCCCAGGCATAGGCGAAAAATCTAAGGTTGCGGCTGGCGGTGACGGACGCATCCTTCTGGCGAAGCGATCCCGCAGCCGTGTTGCGCGGATTGACATAGTCCTGGCCGCCCACTGCGGCCGAGCGCGCCTTCAGCGCCTCGAATTCGGCGTAGGTCATGTAGACCTCGCCGCGGATCTCGATGGTCTCGGGCCAGCCCGATCCTTTCAGCTTGGCGGGAATGTCGGCGATGGTTCTGAGATTGGCCGTGATGTCTTCGCCGACAGCGCCGTCGCCGCGCGTGGCACCCTGCACGAACACGCCACGCTCATAGCGCAGCGACGCCGACAGACCGTCGATCTTCGGCTCGGCCGTGAACGCAATGTCGAGATCCTTGTCGCGGTCGAAGAAGCGCCGGCCACGGTCGATGAAATCGGTGACATCCTCGTCGGTATAGGCTTTGGCCAGGCTGAGCATCGGCACCGCATGACGCACCTTGGCAAAGCCTTCGGCCGGCGCGGCACCGACCCGCACAGAGGGCGAATCCTCGCGCACCAGACCGGGAAAGCGCTCCTCGATGGCAAGGTTGCGCCGCCGCAGCGCATCGTATTCGGCGTCGGTAATCGTCGGCGCGTCCTCGGCGTGGTAGCGCCGGTCATGGCCGGCGATCTCCTCGGCCAGCCGCGCAAGCTCATCGGCGGCTTCGCTTTCGCTCAACGATTCGACTGGTTTTTCAGACATGCAGCGCGGTCCTCGAATTCTGGTGGGCCACTATAAATCAGGATTTGCCGGCAGCGAGATAGGCTGTGGAAAAATCAAACCCGAACAGCAGGATGTCGCCATATCCTGACTCTGGCCATTTCCAGCATCTGCCGCCCCTTATGCAGCTGCAGTGTTCTCGCGCAGCAGCCGCTCGGCAGCCGCACGAGCTTCGTCGGTGATGGTGGCGCCGGCCAGCATGCGCGCGATCTCTTCCTGGCGTGCCGCCCGGTCCATCTCGGCGATGCCGGTGGCAACCTTGTCCGAGCCGCCGGATTTGGAAATCAGGAAATGCGTCGCCGCACGCGCCGCCACTTGCGGCGCATGGGTGACCGATAGCACCTGCACCCGCTTCGACAGCCGTGCCAGCCGCTGGCCGATGGCATCGGCCACGGCGCCGCCGACGCCGGTGTCGATCTCGTCGAACACCAATGTCGGCGCCGAGCCACGGTCGGCCAGCGCCACTTTCAGCGCCAGCAAGAAGCGCGACAGCTCGCCGCCGGACGCAACCTTCATCATCGGGCCGGGCCTTGTGCCGGGATTGGTGCGCACCCAGAACTCGACCTGGTCGATGCCTTCTTCCATGCGGTTTTCGCCATCGCTGGTCAGCCCGACGATGAACTCGGCCCGCTCGAGCTTCAGAGCCGGCAGTTCGGCCATGACAGCCTTGGTCAGGCCAACCGCCGCAGCATGGCGAAGCGAGGACAGCTGGGCCGCCGAAATGTCATAGGCCTCGCGCGCGGCGGCGGCTTGTTTCTCCAGCCCATGCAGGCGCTCCTCGCCGGCGTGGAGATCGGCAAGGTCGGCCGACATCGTGTCGCGCAGCTGCGCCAGATCGTCGACCGCCACGCTGTGCTTGCGTGACGCCGCACGCAGCGAGAACAGCCGCTCCTCCGCCTTCTCCAGCCGCTGCGGATCGTATTCGGTGGCGCGAAGCGCCGCCTCGACACCCGATTGTGCCGCATCCAGCGACAGCATCGCCTCATCGAGCGACTTCACCACATCCTCGAGCAGGCCTGGCGCTTCGCTCGCCTTGCGCTGCAGGCGCCTGAGCAGGCTGGCCAGTTGCGGCAGCGGCGAGGACGGGCCTGACAGCACATCCTGCGCATCGTGTATTTCCGAGGCGATCTTTTCCGCCCGCATCATCGTAGCGCGCAGTTCGGCCAGCTGCGTCTCCTCGCCGGGCTGCGGATCGAGTTTCGCCAGCTCGGCCACCGAAGCCCTGAGATAATCGGCCTCGCGCGCCGCCGCCTCGACCTTGGCGCGATGCCTGGCAAAGTCCTGCTCGCAGCCGCGCCAGTAGCGCCACGCCTCGCCCGTCGCTCGGGCAGCACCGAGATGGCCGCCAAAACTGTCCAGCAACTCGCGATGCGCGCCGGGATCGACCAGGGCGCGTTCATCGTGCTGGCCGTGAATCTCGACCAGCGCGTGGCCGATGTCGCGCATCAGAGTGACGCTGGACGGCTGGTCGTTGACGAAGACGCGCGTGCGGCCATCCGCTGTCTGCAGTCGGCGCAGGATGATGTCGCCGTCATCCTCGATGGCGTTTTCGGCCAGCAGCGCGCGCACCGGATGGTTGCGCGGCACGTCGAACACGGCAATCACCTGCCCCTGGGCCGCGCCATGGCGCACCAGCGAAGCGTCGCCGCGCGCGCCAAGCGCCAGCGACAGCGCGTCGAGCAGGATGGATTTGCCGGCGCCGGTTTCACCGGTCAGCACGGAAAGGCCGGGCTGGAAGTCGATATCCAGCTTCTCGATCAGGACGATATCGCGGATCGACAGTCTGGAAAGCATCAGAACCCGAACCTATCGCATGTCGCCCCAAAGCGGAGAGGTTTGGGACAACGGCATGCACAAACAAAAGACTAAGGCGCGACGCGCCTCAATGCGGCATGCGACCGTTGGAGTCGCAGCGCCGCACTATCTTTTTGTTTGAGCGTCGGATCAATCCGAAAAGCGCTGTGCCCGCTTCAGTAGAGGCGTCAGGCGCCGGTGATCAGCTTTCCGGCCTTGGATATCCACGACCCGGCATTCTCGCGCGGCTCAAGCCCATTGCTCTGCAAGAGCTTGTAGGAATCCTTGTACCACGGGCTGTCTGGATAGTTGGTGCCGAGCACTGCCGCAGCCGTCTGCGCTTCCGAGGTCAGACCCATTGCGTAGTAGCTCTCGGTCAGGCGCGCCAGCGCCTCCTCGACATGGCGGGTGTTGGAATAGTTCTCGACCACATTGCGGAAGCGCTTGACCGCGGCAATGTATTCGCGCCGCTCGAGATAATAGCGGCCGATCTGCATCTCCTTGCCGGCGAGCTGGTCGTTGGCAAAGCGGATCTTTTCCTTAGCGTCGTCGACATATTCCGAGGTCGGCCAGCGCGTCACCAGATCCTGCATCGTCTGCACGGTCTGGCGTGCTTCCTTCTGATCCTGGGTGACGTCCTTGATCTGGCGGTAATAGCTCAGGCCGATGATATACTGGGCATAAGCGGCGTCGTCGGTGGACGGATAGAGCGTGAGATAGCGCTTGGCCGAACCGATCGCCTCGTCATAGTGGCCGGCGCGGTAGTCGGCAAAGGCGCCCATCACCATCGATTTGCGGGCCCACTCCGAATAGGGGTGCTGGCGGTCAACGGCGTCAAACTTCTTGCTCGCCTCATCCAGGCGGCCGGCGTTGAGATTGGCAAGGCCTTGATTGTAAAGGACGTCGGCCGGTTCGGTCTGGTCGACATAGGTCGACAGATCGACGTCTTTCTCCGACGACATGCAGGCCGAGAGGAACAGCGACGGCACAACCACCGAAAGCGCCAGGAAAACAGCCCGATGCGGCGCTTTCAATTGACCAACTCGCTTGAAGAACATGATTGGATTGCGCCCTTTCGGCGTTATTTCAATGCCTTTCGCATGGCGTTCCCTCAAAACTGGTCCCCACTTTTGAGCGACATGCGTCTAATCGACGGCAGCAGCCATAAACCATAACTGCCTAGCCCAGCAACGCTATGTCTAGCCAATCGCACATTTTTGTGGCGGCTTGGTGTTGCCCCTAAAGCTATGTGCTTTCACCGGCCGGTGATGCATCCGTGCAACACCAGCCAGCGCTCAGAAAGCCAGAAAATCGTTAAGAATCAGATCACCCAGGGCGCAAAGACAGGCCCGGTGACGGCGCTCATCTCGGCCGTGCGGCCACGCTCGCGGCGTGTGGTCTCGACGACCTCGAAGGCCGAACGGTCGGACAAAAGGCGCCGCAAAGCCGCTGCATTCATCCGGTGGCCGCCGCGATAGGAACGGAAGCAGCCGATGAAGCGGGCGCCGGCCAGCGCCAGATCGCCCATTGCGTCCATCGTCTTGTGGCGGGCAAACTCGTTGGGATAGCGCAGGCCGCCCATGTTGATCACCCGGTTGTCGTCGCCGATCACCAGCGAGTTCTCCAGCGACGAGCCCAGCGCATAGCCGGCCGCCCACAGCCGCTCCACATCCTTCATGAAACCGAAGGTACGGGCGCGTGCAATGTCCTGGCGGAAGACGTCGGGGTTGATGTCGGAGGCGAACAGCTGACGGCCGATCGCCGGGCTCTCGAAGTCGATCTCGATCTCGAAGCGCGTGCCGCTATAGGGCCTGAATTCCGCCCAGGAGGCGCCGTTCTCGATCCGAACCGGCTTGACCACCCTGATGTAGCGGCGCTTGACCGCCAGCGTCTCGATGCCGGCCTGGTCGATGGCTTCAACGAACGCCACTGCGCTACCGTCGAGGATCGGAACCTCGTGGCCGTCGATCTCGATGACGATGTTGTCGATGCCGAGCCCGAAGAGCGTCGCCATCAGATGTTCGACGGTGGCGATATGCTCGCCTGCCGGATCGCCAAGCATGGTGCAGAGATCGGTCGCGCCGACTTCGGCGACCAGAGCACGGAACTCGCGGCTCTCGCTTCCGGTCGAAAGGTGGAAGATGACGCCGGTGTCGGCGTCCGCGGGAAGGAAATTGACGGTGACCGGTTTGCCGCTGTGAACGCCGGTACCGGTCAGCGTTGCACGCGATCTAAGTGTCGTCTGGTAGTCTTGCAAGACAAACCCCATAGCCCATATGCCTAAGTCCGCTTTACCCTAAAAGGTGCGGCTCTTTGTAATCGGCAGGCAGGGTCAACTCCCCGAATCCCAGCACACCGAAAGTGCTGCGGCAAAGATAGTGGTCCGCCAGGGAGACTCCAAATCACGGTTTCTTACTCTGTGTAACCGCGGCCGGCTATGAGCGTCACTTCGTAACGCTCTGTTATCAAAGGATCTTTTGAGTTAACAGGCAAACGATCTCTCGTCTGCCTGTTAACAAGTGTTACATACCGTTAACGCCTCAGTTGGCCTGGCGGCGCAGGAAAGCCGGGATCTCCAGCTGGTCGTCTTCCTGGGCCGACCTGGTCTGCGGCGTCAACCGGCCCTGATCGTCGAGCTGGCCGCGGCGCGGCGCGTAAAGCTGCGGATCCTGGCTGGCGAGGCGGCGCATTTCGGGCGCTGCCTGGCGCAGTTTCGGTTCGCGCGGCTGCGCCGGCTGCAGCCGGGCCGGTTCTTCCTCGCGGCGCGTCAGGCCGTTGGTCAGCCGCTTGAGCAACCCCATCGGCCCGCTGTTTTCATGGTCGGTCGGCCTGCCTTTGGCTTCCACCTCGGCCTTCACCACCGGCGGAAAATCCTCCACCCGCGGCATGCGCTGCGGCGCGGCAGCCACCGGCTGCGGCATTTCCCTGAGCGGCGCCGGCTGCATCACCTGCTGCACGACAGGCTGCGGTTGCGCCGGCGGGGCCTGGAAGATCTTGCTCTGCGGGCGGAAATCGTCCGCCTGGGCCATCGGCGCCGGGCGAGCCATTGCCGCCGCATTGGCTTCGGCAAGCTGGATCGCCTCGGCGACCGGATCGGCCGCGCGCTGCTCATAGGTCTGCTGGACCGGTGCTGGCCGGACTTCCGCGGCCGGAGCCGGACGGGCGACCGGCTTCTGCTGCGGCGGCACGGCGCGGATCGAGATCGGCACCGCGGCGATTTCGGCCGCCGACTTGTCGATGCCGGTGGCGACCACCGAGACGCGGATGACGCCTTCGAGTTCCTCGTCGAAGGTGGCGCCCAGGATGATGTTGGCGTCCTGGTCGACTTCCTCGCGAATGCGGGTCGCGGCTTCGTCAACTTCGAACAGGGTCAGGTCGCGGCCGCCGGTGATCGAGATCAGCAGACCCTTGGCGCCCCTCATCGACGTCTCGTCAAGCAGCGGGTTGGCGATCGCTGCCTCGGCGGCGGCCATCGCGCGGCCCTCGCCCGAAGCCTCGCCGGTGCCCATCATCGCCTTGCCCATCTCGCGCATCACCGAACGCACGTCGGCGAAGTCGAGGTTGATCAGGCCTTCCTTGACCATCAGGTCGGTGATGCAGGCAACACCGGAATAGAGCACCTGGTCGGCCATGGCGAAGGCGTCGGCGAAGGTGGTCTTGTCATTGGCCAGCCGGAACAGGTTCTGGTTGGGGATGACGATCAGCGTGTCGACGCATTTCTGCAGTTCCTCGATGCCCAGATCCGCCGTCTTCATGCGGCGCTGGCCTTCGAAATGGAACGGCTTGGTGACAACACCGACGGTGAGGATGCCCTTTTCGCGCGCTGCGCGGGCAACGACCGGAGCAGCACCGGTGCCGGTGCCGCCGCCCATGCCGGCGGTGACGAAGCACATATGGGTGTTGGAGAGGTGATCGACGATCTCATCGATGCACTCCTCAGCCGCCGCACGGCCGACTTCCGGCTGCGATCCGGCGCCGAGACCCTCGGTGACATGCGCGCCGAGCTGGATCAGCCGCTCGGCCTTCGACATGGTCAGCGCCTGCGCGTCGGTGTTGGCCACCACGAACTCGACGCCGCGCAAGCCAGCGGTGATCATGTTGTTGACGGCATTGCCGCCACCGCCGCCGACACCGAACACGGTGATCCGCGGCTTGAGCTCGGTGATGTCCGGCTTTTGCAGATTGATGGTCATTGTCTCCGTCCTTTGCCTTTCCCGCCGCTTCGCCGCCGCGGCCGCCTATGGGGCTGTCCCCGTCAATTAGAAACTGTCTCTCAACCACTGACTCATGCGATGCAGTTTTCCACCCGTTCCGGTCATCCTGAGACCGGAAATTCCTTTCGCCGGATGGCTCTCGAAACTCGCCATCTGCGGATAGATCAGCAGTCCGACCGCCGTCGAGAAAGCCGGCCCCTTGGCGGCTTCCGGCAGCCCCGCCACGCCGAGCGGGCGGCCGATGCGCACATTGCGTCCCAGAATCCGGCGCGCCGCTTCGGGCAAGCCGGCAAGCTGGCTGGCCCCACCAGTCAGCACGACGCGTTTTCCCACGGCATTGCCGTAGCCGGACTTGTTCAGCCGGTCGCGCAACAGTTCCAGCGTCTCATCGATGCGGGCGCGGATGATGCGCGTCATCACCGAACGCGGGATCTGCAGCGGCATCTCGCATTCCTCGCGGATCGGCTGGATCGAAACCAGGTCGCGATCGTCGGCACTGCCGGGCAGCGCCGAACCATGCATCACCTTCAGCCGTTCGGCGGCGTCGAGCGATGTCGACAGGCCCTTGGCCATGTCCAGCGTCACGTGATTGCCGCCGATGGCAATCGCGTCGCCATGGACGAATTTGCCTTCCGAAAACACCGAGATCGTCGTCGTGCCGCCGCCCATGTCGATGCAGGCCGCGCCCATTTCGAGTTCGTCGTCGACAAGCGCTGCAAGCCCGCTGGCATAAGGCGTCGCCACCATGCGCTCGACCGACAGATGCGAGCGGTTGATGCAAAGCTCCAGATTGCGCAGCGGTGCAGCGTCACCCGTCAGCACGTGCATGTCGACGCCAAGCTGGTCGCCGACCATGCCGCGCGGATCGCGCACGCCGCGCTCGGCATCCAGCGAAAAGCCGACGGGCAGCGAATGGATCACGTCGCGCTCAGCCTTGAGCGCCTGCTTGGCGCCGGCGGCAAGCACGCGCTTGATGTCGGCCTCGTCGGCCTGATGGCCACCGAGGTTGATGGTGGCCGAAAAGGTTTCGCTCTTCAGCCGGCCGGCCGTCATGTTGACGATCAGCGAGTCCACCGTCAGTCCCGCCATGCGCTCGGCAGCGTCCACCGAGAGGCGGATGGCATGCTCGGCGCGATCGAGATCGACGACGACGCCCGACTTCACGCCTTGCGATTTCTGATGGCCGATGCCGATCACCTGGATGCGGTGCGAACGGCCGCGCAACAACTTGCCGTCTTCGCGCGGCTTCAGTTTCGCCACCACGCAGCAAACCTTGCTCGAGCCGACATCCAGCACGGTGAGCGTGCCGGAGCGGCGCGAAGAGGCATCGCTGTTGCCACCAAGCCAGCTCATATCTTCGTCCCCGACTTGCGCTTCAGATTTTGCGGCTTTTCATTGAGCGCGGCCTGGCGCTGCGTCGCCGCTTCCGGCGTCAGCTGCACGACCAGGCGATCGGAGATGCGCATGTCGACGGCAGCGATATCGCGCGTCAAAAGACCATTGTCATGGTCCATGCGGACCAGATCGGCGATCGCCTGATCTTCGCCGTCTTCGGGCAGTTTGACCGTGATGCCGTTTTCCAGCTTCAGGTCCCAGCGCCGTTCGCCGATGCGGATATAGCCTTTGACCCGCGCGGCAAGCTCGGGAAATTTCTGGATCTTGGCCAGGAAGTCGGGCGCCTTGGCCGGCGCGCCGGTGCCTATGATCAGCGGCAGCAAAGCCTGCTTGCCGCCCGAGAACGGCGCGATCACCGCGCCCGAGCGCTCGATGACCGAAAGCTCCGAGCCCTGCTGCCAGAGTGCGAAAGGCTCGCGCTCCTCCACGCGCACTTCCAGCGTATGCGGATAGACCTTGCGCACCGCCGCCACCTCGACCCAGGGCAAGGTGTCAATACGTTCACGCGCGGCCTCGGCATCGAAGCCGATCAGCGACGTCCACCCGTCGAGCTCCAGCCGATCCAGTATGTCGATCTCCGAGGTCTGGCGGTTGCCCACCACCTTGATCTGGTCGACGGCAAAGCCGGTGCGAGCAGTGATGCTCTGAACGATGTCATCGGCATGACCGCCGAGAATGGCGCCATAGAGGCTGCTTGATGCAATGAGCGAAGCCGACAGGATGGCCGCGGAAAAGCGTGGCGCGACGAAGTCGCCGCCACCCAGGCGCGCCAGCACGCGCACCGGCCGGCGCAGCACGCGCGGCAGCACGAAATGGTCGAACGACAACGGCATGCCGAACAGTGCCGGCCCGGCGCCGCCCCTGCCCTTGTCCTGTCCCCATTTCAACGCAGACACGAAGCGTCCTCCACCATCCAACTCAACAGATCGCCGAAAGAATGCCCCGCTTGGGCGGCGATTTCAGGCACCAAAGACGTCGGCGTCATGCCAGGCTGAGTGTTGATCTCGAGCCAGACAATCTCGCCGTTTTCGGAGTGACGATCGTCATAGCGGAAGTCCGACCGGGAAACGCCCCGACAGCCGATAGCCAGATGTGCCTTGAGCGCCAGTGTCTGTATTTTTTGGTAAATATTCGGTGAAATTTTAGCAGGGATTTCGTGTTTTGATCCGCCGTCGACGTATTTTGAATCGTAGTCGTAGAAGGAATGGCCGGTCGGAATGATCTCGCAGACGCCGAGAGCCACATCGCCCATCACGGCGCAGGTCAGTTCGCGGCCATGGATGTAGCGCTCGACCATGACAGTCTCGCCATATTTCCAGTCTGACGAGCCGATGACCTGCGGCGGATGCGACTGACCTTCATGCACGATGACGACGCCGAAGCTCGAGCCCTCATTGACGGGCTTCACCACATAGGGCGGCTTCATCGGATGCTTGTTCTGGATGGCGAAGCGGCTGGCAACCTTCGATTCCGCCACCGCAATGCCGGCTGCCTTGGCGACCTTCTTCGCCTGCTCCTTGTTCATGGCGAGCGCCGAGGCGAGCACGCCCGAATGGGTGTAGGGAATGGCCAGATATTCGAGGATGCCCTGAATGGTGCCGTCCTCGCCGAACGGGCCGTGCAGCGCGTTGAAGACGACATCAGGCTTGAGCGCGCCAAGCACGGCGCCAACGTCGCGCGCAACGTCGACGCGGGTAACCTGGTAGCCTTCCTTCTCAAGCGCATCAGCACACGCCTTCCCCGAAGACAGAGACACGGGCCGCTCGGACGAGAATCCGCCCAGGAGGACAGCCACATGCTTGTTCTTCATATCCCGTCATCCCCTCTCACGGCGGGCTCGCAACCACGCATTCAGCGGCCAGATTGAGTCCGAGTCTCCCGGCAGGTTGCCCCCCCAGACGGAAAACGCGGTCGACGCGTCGAACGACTCAAATCAGGAAACGCTTTAGGGCAGAGAATCAGAGAGTTGATTCGCTGGCAAGTGCTTATGATTCCGACAGATTCACTTTCCGCGAAAACGGCGGCAAAAAGCGTGTTGTGAGTCTTTCGGGCAACGGTCGAACGGCTATTTCAGACCGTTTGAAGTTCATGCATCACATGAACTTCTGCTCGCGCTAAAGCAGCTGTCCGAGGAATTCCTGCACCGCGTGGCCGGGGCGGAAATTGCCGAGGCGCTTGATTTCCCACTGCAGCCGGATGCCGGAATTTACAAGCACTCGGGCGCGCACCGTCTCGCCAAGATATTCGAGGTCGTAGCCGGTCGCGGTTCCGGTGTTGATCATGAAGTTGCAGTGCATCGGCGACATCTGCGCGCCGCCGATCATCAGTCCACGGCAGCCGGCCTTGTCGATCTCCTTCCAGGCCGAGGTGCCTTCCGGATTCTTGAAGGTCGAGCCGCCGGTCTTCTCGCGGATCGGCTGCACCGTCTCGCGATGCGTCTGGACGGCATCCATCGCCGCCTTGATCGCCGCCTTGTCTTCCGGCACGCCTTCGAAAATGGCGGAGGTGAAGATCAGCCCGGCAGGTGTTGCCGAGTGACGATAGGCATAGCCCATGTCTTCATTGCTGAGCGTGTGCAAATTGCCCTTGCGGTCGAGCGCCCGCACCTCGACGACGCGCTCACGCGTCTCGACGCCGTTGGCGCCGGCATTCATCCTGAGCGCGCCGCCGATGGCGCCGGGAATACCGTGGTAGAAATGAAAGCCGCCAATGCCGGCCTCATAGGCAACGGCCGCGACGCGCTTGTCGGGCGTAGCCGCACCCGCCTTGATACCGGTCGGTGAAACCACCTCGGCCTCGCCAAAGCCCTTGGCCGAAAGCCTGACGACGAACCCTGGAATGCCGCCGTCACGCACAAGCAGGTTCGAGCCGACGCCGACGACGGTAAGCGGGATCTCCTCCGGCACGGCGCGCAGGAAGGCGGCAAGGTCTTCCTCGTCAGCCGGCTGAAACAGCGCCTCGGCCAGCCCTCCGGCGCGGAACCAGGTGATCTTGTCCATCTCGGCGTTGGGCGTCAGCCGTCCACGCAGACCGGCAAGCCGGTCGCCCAGTTTGTCGAGCAGGTCCTGGCCGCGCATCATGAGACCGCACCGCCGAGTTCTTTGGGCAGCGCATAGGCCCATTGGGTGATGTTGCCGGCGCCGAGGAAGACGACGAAGTCGCCGGGTTTGGCCAACTCGCGAATGGTGGGGGCGATGGCAGCCGGACCGTCGATATAGCGCGCGTCACGGTGGCCGCCGGAGCGGATGCGCGACACCAGCGCCTCCGAGGTCACGCCATCGATCGGCTCCTCGCCCGCCGCATAGACCGGCGCCAGCATCACCGTGTCGGCATCGTTGAAGCAGACCGAGAATTCGTCGAACAGATCGTGCAGCCGGGTGAAGCGGTGCGGTTGCGCAATGGCGATGACACGGCCCTTGGTGGCGCTGCGTGCCGCCTTCAGCACCGCCGTGATCTCGACCGGGTGATGACCGTAATCGTCGAAGATCTCGACGCCGTCCCACGAGCCGGTGTGGGTGAAGCGCCGCTTGACGCCGGCAAAGGAAGACAGCCCCTTCTTGATCGCCTCGGCCGAAAGTCCGAGCTCATGCGCAACCGCGATCGCGGCGGTGGCATTGGAGACGTTGTGGCGGCCGGGCATCGGCAGCCGCAGGTCTGATATCGTGATCTGGTCGCCGGTCTTGCGGTCGCGGATCACCACGTCGAATTCGGAGGCGGCGCCTGCCATGCGGTGGTTGGTGAAGCGAACATCGGCCTGAGCGTTCTCGCCATAGGTAATGACGCGGCGGTCCTCGATGCGGCTGACCAGCGCCTGCACTTCCGGATGGTCGGTGCACATCACGCCAAAACCGTAGAACGGCACGTTCTCGACGAACTGCCGGAAGGCTTCGCGCACCTTGTCGAAGCTGCCGTAATGGTCGAGGTGCTCGGGATCGATGTTGGTGACGACGGCAATTTCGGCCGGCAGCTTCAGGAAGGTGCCGTCGCTTTCGTCGGCTTCGACCACCATCCACTCGCCGTCGCCCATGCGGGCATTGGTGCCATAGGCATTGATGATGCCACCATTGATGACCGTCGGGTCGAGCCCGCCGGCATCGAGCAGCGTCGCCACCATCGAGGTTGTCGTCGTCTTGCCATGCGTGCCGCCGATAGCGACGGCCTGGCGGAAGCGCATCAGCTCGGCCAGCATCTCGGCGCGGCGCACGATCGGCAACAGCTTTTCGCGCGCGGCCTTCAGCTCGGGATTGGTCTTCTTGATCGCCGTCGACACCACCACCACTTCGGCGGCGCCGATATTCTCGGCCTTGTGGCCGACGAAGCATTCGATGCCTTTGTCGCGCAGCCGCTGCACATTGGCGCTGTCGGCCTGGTCTGAGCCCTGCACCTTGTAGCCGAGATTGTGCAGCACCTCGGCAATGCCGCTCATGCCGATGCCGCCAATGCCGATGAAATGCACAAGGCCGATGGTCTGCGGCATCTTCATCAATGCGTCCCTTTCCTGAAATCCGATACGGTTTTTCTGGACGCAATAGCCTCTGTGAGATCGGCGAGCAACCGTGCCGCGTCCGGCCGGCCGGCCGACTTCGCGCCGGCAGCCATCGCCGCCAGCCGCTCGGGATTGTCCATCAGCCCGCCAACAAGCGCCGCGATGCGCTCCGGCGACAGCGAGGATTGCGGATGCACCTCGCCGCCACCGGCGGCGGCAAGGGCGGCTGCGTTCGCTGCCTGGTCGTGGTCCAGCGCATAGGGATAAGGCACCAGCAGCGCCGGCCGGCCGATGACGGCGATTTCCGAGACCGTCGAGGCGCCGGAACGCGAAATCACCAGATGCGCCGCAGCCATGCGCTGCGCCATGTCTGTGAAGAAGGGCGAGACCTCGACATGGACGCCAAGGGCCGCATAGCTCGTCTTCACCCGCGCCACGTCATCGGCGCGGGCCTGTTGGGTGATCACCAGCCGCTTGCGTTGCGCATCCGGCAGGAGGGCGATCGCCGCCGGCATGGCATCGGAAAAGAACTGCGCGCCCTGGCTGCCGCCGAACACCAGGAGCCGGAACGGCTCCTCACCTTGAGATGCCGTGTATGGCGTCTTTGCTGCTTCCAGGATCGGCGGCCTGACCGGATTGCCTGTTATGACTGTCTTGGCGCCGGCAGCACTTTCATCTTCGGGCAGGAAGCCGCCGGCAATGGCGTCGACGCGGCCGGACAGCGCCCGGTTGGCGCGCCCCATCACCGCATTCTGCTCATGGATCAGCGTCGGCACCTTGCGCCGCGTCGCGGCATACAGCGGCGGCAAGGTGGGATAACCGCCGAAGCCGACGACCGCGTCAGGCTTGATCCTGGCGATGACGGCGGAAGCCTGGCGCACGCCGCGCCAGATTTTCCAGAACGCGCCAAGCAGCGCGACAGGGTTTTTCGAGCCGATCGTCGCCGACTGGATCGGATGGATGGCGGCGGCCGGGAAATGGCCGGCAAACCGCTCGGCGCGGTCATCCGTCGCCAGATGCACGCTCCAGCCGCGCTCGATCAGCTCATGCGCCAGCGCCTCGGCCGGAAACAGATGTCCACCGGTTCCGCCCGCGGCGAGAAGAATGACACCCCGCGCCATATCACTCCGCCGGCAAGGTGCGCTGCGACAGGGCAAAGCCCATCTGCTTGCGCTTTTCCGGTCGCTTGCGCGTCAGCGCCAGCACCATGCCCATCGAGATGGCAATGGCGATCTGCGAGGAACCGCCATAGGAAATGAAGGGCAGCGTCATGCCCTTGGCCGGCATCAGCTGCAGGTTGACGCACATGTTGATGACCGACTGCAGGCCGAACACCGTGACCAGCCCGCCGACGGCATAGCGGGTGAAATCGTCATGTTCCTTCAGCGCCGTGTTGAGGCCGCGCAGCACGATGAAGGCGAAGATCGACATGATGAAGAAGCACATGATCAGCCCGAACTCCTCGCCGGCGACCGAAAACACGAAGTCGGCATGCGCGTCGGGGATGACGCGCTTGACCGTGCCCTCGCCCGGCCCGACGCCGAACCAGTGGCCGTTGATCAGCGCCTCGCGGCCCATATCGACCTGGAACGTGTCGCCTTCGCCGGTAAGGAATTTGTCGATGCGGGCGGCGACGTGCGGGAACACCGTGTAGGCGGCAAACAGGCCGCTGGCGCCGGTGGCGCCAAGCGCGATGATCCACAGCCACGGCAGGCCGGCCATGAAGAACATGACGCCCCAGGTGCCGGTGACCAGCATGGTCTGGCCGAGATCGGGCTGCGCCACCAAAAGCGAGATGACCAGGATCAGGAGCAGCATGGCAAACAGGTTGCCGGGGATGTCCGGCTGGCGCTTGTGCTCGGCGAACAGCCAGGCGCAGACGATGACGAAGGCAGGCTTCAGGAATTCGGACGGCTGGATCGACATGCCGACGAAGGACACCCAGCGCCGCGCGCCTTTCACCTCGACGCCGATGTAGAGCACCGCCACCATCAGCACCAGCATGATGCACAATATGACCAAGGCCATGCGCCGGATCTGCCGCGATTCCAGGAAGGAGACCGCCAACATCACGCCGAGTGCCGGCACGGTGAAGATGATCTGCCTGGTGGCGAAGTGGAAACTGTCGAGGCCGATGCGTTCGGCCACCGCCGGGCTAGCCGCGAAGGAGAGCACGATGCCGAGCCCCATCAGCGACAGGAACGCCGCCAGGAACCAGCGATCGATCGTCCACCACCAGGTCGCAACCGGGCTTTTGTCGAGACGGCTTTGCATTATCGTGCCCCTCCGATGGGTTTCACACCCTCGATAGCATTCGCAGCTTGCCTGAAGGCTTCGCCGCGAACTTCGAAATTCTTGAACTGGTCGAAACTGGCGCAGGCGGGCGACAACAGCACCACCACCTCGCCACTATCGTCCTTGGCCGCGTCCTGAGCCGCATGGTCGACCGCGGCGGCCAGCGTGCCCGAGATCTCGTAGGGCACGGCTTCGCCAAGCGTCGCCGAGAATGCGGGCGCTGCCTCTCCAATCAGATAGGCCTTGGCGATGCGCGGGAAGAAGCCGCGCAGCGGGTCGATACCGCCTTCCTTGGGTAACCCGCCGGCAATCCAGTAGATGCGCGAGAAGCTCGACAGAGCGGGTGCCGCCGCATCGGCATTGGTCGCCTTGGAATCGTTGACGAACAGCACGTGGTCCTTGCGGCCGACCTGCTCCATGCGGTGCGCGAGGCCCGGAAAGCTCTCGAGCCCCGCCTGGATCTCGCCGAGGCTCAAGCCCACCTTGAGGCAAGCAGCAACCGCGGCCAGCGCGTTCTGCGCATTGTGCTGGCCGCGCAGCGAACCTATGCCTTCGAGGAAGGCGACGCGGCTGTAGCGGCCATGCACGGCTTCCATCAGATTGGAGCCGTCGGCGAAATAGCCGTCGGTCAGCGGCAGCCGCTTGGAGATGCGGATCACCTGCCTGCCCGCCCGCTCCAGCCGGTCGGCGATCTGCGCGCACCAGCTATCGTCGACGCCGACGATCGCCGTCTCGCTGCCGGCCACCAGCCGCTCCTTGATCGCGGCGTAGTGCTGCATGGTGCCGTGGCGGTCGAGATGATCAGGCGTCAGATTGAGCAGGATGCCGGCCGTCGGATTGATCGATGGCGCCAGATCGATTTGGTAGGACGAACATTCGACGACGTAGTGCCGGTCCGGCTGCGGCGGATCGAGCGTCATGATGGCGCGGCCGATATTGCCGCCCATCTGCGTGTCGCGCCCCGCCGACTTCAGGATATGCGCCGTCAGCGCCGTGGTTGTCGACTTGCCGTTGGTGCCGGTGATGGCGATGAACGGTGATGTTGGCGCGCGCAAAATCCGCTCGCGGCAGAACAGTTCGATGTCGCCGATCACCTCGACGCCTGAACCACGCGCGAGCTCGACAGTCCAGTGCGGCTTGGGATGGGTCAGCGGCACGCCGGGCGACAGAACGAAGGCCGAAAACTTCGCCCAGTCGGCGCCGCGCAGATCGGCGGTTGCAATGCCCTGGCCAGCTGCCTTGGCGACGCTGTCGGGATTGTCGTCCCAGGCCAGCACGTCGGCCCCGCCCTCGATCAGCGCGCGCGCCGTCGCGATCCCCGAGCCGCCAAGCCCGAAGAGCGAAACGCGTTTGCCCGAAAAGGATGCGGCAGGGATCAAGCGGGCTCCTATCTCAGCTTCAGGGTCGACAGGCCGACCAGCGCCAGAATGACGGCGATGATCCAGAAGCGGATCACCACCTGGCTCTCGGTCCAGCCGAGCTTTTCGAAATGATGGTGGATCGGCGCCATCAGGAAGACGCGCTTGCCGGTCATCTTGAAGTAGCCGACCTGGATGATGACCGACAGGATTTCGACGACAAACAAGCCACCGACAATGACCAGCACGATCTCGTGCTTGGTGGCGACCGCGACGGTGCCGATCAGGCCGCCCATGGCCAGCGAACCGGTGTCGCCCATGAAGATCGCCGCCGGCGGCGCGTTGAACCAGAGGAAGCCGAGGCCGGCGCCGATGACGGCGCCGAGCACGACGGCCAGCTCGCCGGTGCCGGGCACGAAATGGATCTGCAGATATTCGGCGAACACGGCGTTGCCGGAGAGGTAGGCGATGACGCCGAAGGACGCCGCCGCAATCATGATCGGCACGATCGCCAGCCCGTCGAGACCGTCGGTCAAATTCACCGCATTGCCGGCGCCGACGATGACGAAGCAGGAGAACGGCACGAAGAACCAGCCGAGATTAACGATGAATTCCTTGGCGAAGGGGAAGGTCAGCGATGAGGAGAACGGCGCCTGGCCATTGTGCATGATCACCCAGGCGGCGATGCCGGCGATGACGAACTCCAGCGCCAGCCGCGCCTTGCCGGAAAAGCCGAGATGCGACTGCTTGGTCACCTTGAGATAGTCGTCGTAAAAGCCGATCGAGCCGAAGCCCAGCGTCACCAGCAGCACCACCCAGACATAGATCGAGGAGAGGTTCGCCCACAACAGCGACGAGCCGACGATGCCGCACAGGATCATCAGCCCGCCCATGGTCGGCGTGCCGGCCTTCTTGAAATGCGTCTGCGGCCCGTCGGCGCGAATCGGCTGACCCTTGCCTTGCCTGAGCCTGAGCGAATTGATGATGGTCGGCCCGAAGATGAAGACGATCAGCGCCGAGGTGATCAGCGCGCCGCCGGTGCGGAAGGTTATGTAGCGGAAGACATTGAAGACCGAGATCTTGTCCGCAAAATCGACGAGCAATGTAAACATGCGATTCCGTCCCCCGGAACTAGTTCTGTTTCGTGCCTGCGGCTTCAGCCGGATATTTGCCGAGCAAGGCCTCGACCAGTTTTGAAAAGCCGATGCCTTTCGACGATTTGACCATCACCACATCGCCAGCCTTCAGCGCGGACAACAGCAGCGGCTTCAATTCTTCCGCACCAGCGCGGTATTCCGCCGCGATCTCGTCGGGCAAAATGTCGGCTAGAGCCAGCATTTCCGGGCCGCCGAGAAAGACCGTGTTTGTCCCTGTGCCGACGATCAGTTCGGCAAGCGCGGCATGCAGCTTTGCCGAATGATCGCCGAGCTCGAGCATGTCGCCGAGCACGGCGATGCGCCGGCCCTCGCCCGTGACAGGCGTCGCGTTGAGCAGCGCCATGGCAGCAGCCATCGATGCCGGATTGGCGTTGTAGCTCTCGTCGATCAGCGTGATCAGTCCCTTGGGGTGACGCAGCACATGGCGCTTGCCGCGGCCGCGTTCGGCAGAGAGATCGGCCAGCGCCTCCGCCACCTTGCCGAGGTCGGCGTCAACCAGGTGCGCCGCGCCGAGAACGGCGAGCACATTCTGCACCATGTGGCGGCCGGGCGCGCCGATGCGAGCGACGATGTCCTGGCCGCCAATCCTGGCGGTGATATCGGAATGATCGGCATGCAGCTCGCATTTGGTGAGCTTGTAGGTCGAGCGGGCGTTTTCGCCGAAGCCGAAGACATGTTCGACGCCGGCGGCGCGCGCCATCTTGTCGAGCAGCTTCCAGCGCCCGTCGTCGCGGTTGAGCAGTGCTGCACCGCCAGGCTCGATGCCTTCGAAAATCTCGGCCTTCGCCTTGGCGATCTCATCGAGATTTTTGAAGAAGCCGAGATGCGCGGCGGCGATCAGCGTGACGATGGCGACATGCGGCCGGACCATCTTGACCAGCGGCCGGATCTCCCCGGGATGGTTCATGCCGATCTCGAACACCGCATAGTCGCAATCGTCCGGCATGCGCGCCAATGTCAGCGGCACGCCCCAGTGATTGTTGAACGATTGCGCCGAGGCATGCACCTTGCCCACCGCCGACAACACATGGCGCAGCGCTTCCTTGGTGGTGGTCTTGCCGGCCGATCCAGTCACCGCGATGATTTTCGCCTTCGAACGGGCGCGGGCGGCAACGCCGAGTTTTTCCAGTGCCGCCAGCACATCCTGCACCACGATCATCGGCGCCGTCAGCCGCCCGAGCGACGGCAGTTTGCCTTCGGCGACGACCAGAACGCCGGCGCCGGCCTTGATCGCCGCGGTCGCGAAATCATGGCCATCCATCGCCTCGCCCTTGATGGCGAAGAAAGCGTCGCCCGGCTGCAGGCTGCGGCTGTCGATCGAAATCCCCGAAATGCCCTCCGGCATCGGCCCGAGCGGCCGTCCGCCCATGGCGTCCACAAGCGCATCGGCGGTCCAGAGCACGCTCATGCGGCCCGCTCCCGCAGTGCCGAGCGGACTTCCTCATGGTCTGAGAAGGGAAATGTCTCGGCGCCGATGGTCTGGCCCTCTTCATGGCCCTTGCCGGCAACGATCAGCGTGTCGCCGGCCTTGAGCATGGCCACCGCGTCGTGGATCGCCTTGCGGCGGTCGCCGATCTCGATGGCGCCGGGCGCCGCCGCCAGGATCGCGGCGCGGATGGTTTCGGGAACTTCCGAACGCGGATTATCATCGGTGACGATGACGACATCGGCCAACCGCGTGGCGATTTCGCCCATGATCGGCCTTTTTCCCCGGTCACGGTCGCCGCCGCAGCCGAACACGACAATGACGCGGCCGGTGGTGAACGGTCGCACCGCAGCCAGCACATTTTCCAGCGCATCGGGCTTGTGGGCATAGTCGACATAGACCGGCGCACCATTGGCGGTCGCGCCGACAAGGTCGAGACGGCCTGGTGCGCCCTGGAGTTTCTCCAATGCCATCAAGGCCTTGGCGACTGGCGTTCCAGTGGAAATCGCCAGACCCGCCGAGACCAGGGCGTTGGCGATCTGGAAGTCGCCGGCAAGCGGCAGGTCGATCTCGTAGAGCACGCCATCGGCTTCCACCTCGGCGCGCTGGCGGTGGCGTTCGTGCTCAACCCGCTTCAGCCGCAGGAAATCGCCATGGCGGCCGACCGTCAGCACTTTGAGCCCGGCGGCTTGTGCGGCATGAATAGTCGGCGCAGACCACGGATCGTCTGCGAAGATAACCGCCGGCGCGCTTTTCGGCAGCAACGCATCGAACAGGCGCAATTTGGCGCGATGGTAGTCCTCGACCGTCGGATGGTAATCCATGTGGTCGCGGCCGAGATTGGTGAAACCGCCGGCGGCGAGCTTCACACCATCGAGGCGGCGCTGATCGAGACCGTGGCTGGAGGCCTCCATCGAGGCGTGGGTGACGCCTGCCTCCGCCAGTTCCTTGAGCAACTGGTGCAAAGCCACCGGATCGGGCGTGGTCAGCGAGCCATAGTCGTTGCGGCCCGGCGCGACGACGCCGGTGGTGCCGATCGAAGCGGCGGCAAAGCCGGCCTGCTCCCAGATCTGCCTGACGAAGGCGGCGACCGACGTCTTGCCGGCGGTGCCGGTCACCGCGACCATGGTCTCAGGCTGCTTGCCGAAGAAACGTGCCGCGCTCAGTGCCAGCGCCAGGCGTGGATCATCGACGCTGAGCACCGGGACGGACAGGCCGGTACCGGCGCTGGCCTTGCCCAAGACAACCGCCGCGGCGCCGCGCTTGGCCGCATCGGTGGCATAGGTGGCGCCATCTGCCTTGCTGCCGGCAAGCGCGAAAAAGACGACGCCCGGTTTGACCTGGCGGGAATCCGACGAAATCCCGGTGACCTCCACATCGCGGGATGTTGTTCCCTCGACAGGCAGGATACCGGCTAAATCTCTCAGGTGCATCGAACCCCGTTTATCTCAACAAAATAGCGCGCAGTTGCCGGCGCGCCCCAAGAATCACTGATAGGAAACCAGCGTTGCACCATTTTCATGGCTGAAATCTGGCTTCACGCCAAGCATGGCCGCTGACCGCCGGATGATATTGCCGGCCATGACCCCCGCATTGTTGGCGGCAACGTCGGTCATCCCGGGCTTTTCCGGGTGCGGAGCGTCGGCAATCGTAAACACCAGATATTGCGGATCGTCCATCGGGAAAGCGGCGACGAAGGTGTTGAAATTCAGTTCCTTCGAGTAGCGGCCATTGATGACCTTTTCGGCAGTTCCGGTCTTGCCGCCAACACGGTAGCCGGGGGCCCGGGCGTTTCTGGCCGAGCCCTTCTCGGCATTGAGCGTGTAGAGGTAGCGCATGCCCTCCACCGTCTTTTCGCTGACCACTCTCTTGGCCACCGCCATGGCTTCCTGCTGGCTGCGGACCAGGAATGTCGGCTGGATCAGGTAGCCCTGCATCAGCGCCGCGCAGCCGACAGCGGCCTGCAGCGGTGTCGTCGACACGCCATGGCCGAAAGCGATGGTGAACGAGTTGACCTGTTTCCAGACCTTCGGTTCAGTCGGGCGGGCGACTTCAGGCAGTTCGGTCTGCATCCTGTCCAGGATACCGAGGCGATGCAGGAATTCGCGATGCCCCTCGATGCCGACCATCTCGGCCTCGCGGGCCGATCCGATGTTGGAGGAATAGAGGAACACTTCCGGCAGCGAGAGCACGCGGTTCTTGCCATGAAAATCGTGGATGGCCTGATGGCCGACACGGATCGGATGCGATGCGTCGAAACGGCTGTTCATGTTGGCCTTGCCGGAATCGAGCGCCATCGCCGAGGTGAAGCTCTTGAAGGTCGAGCCCATTTCGTAGAGGCCGGCCGACATGCGATTCAGGCGGTCCTTGTCCTGCGCATTGTAGGGATTGTTCGGATCGAAATCCGGCACAGAGGCCATGGCCACCACTTCACCGGTCTTGATGTTGAGCACGACGGCGCCAGCGCCCATGGCGCGATAGCGCTCGAGGCCGGCGGCGATCTCGTCACGCACCACATGCTGGACGCGCAGATCGATCGACAGCTGCACCGGCTTCAGGTCTTTTGCCACCGCGAGGCCTGAGGCCTGCAAGTCGCTTAGGCCCTGCTCGTCAATGTACTTCTCCATGCCGGAGATGCCCTGATTGTCGATGTTGGTGAGGCCGACAATGTAGGACGAGGTCACGCCGGCCGGATAGAAGCGGCGCTTTTCGGTCCGAAAGCCGATGCCGGGAATGCCAAGCTGCATGATGTCGGCCTGCTGCTTGGGCGTCAGCTGCCGCTGCAGCCAGACGAAGCCGGCGCCGCTCTTCAGCTTGTGGTAGGTCTGCTCGGGGTCGATATCGGGCAGGATGGTCGACAGCTTTTCGATCGCCTCGTCGGCATCGACGATGCGGCGCGGCTCGGCAAACAGCGATGCCGTCTTGATGTCGGTCGCCAGCACTTCGCCGTTGCGGTCGACGATATCGGGACGCGACGCCGTCACCCGGCTCTGCGGCCCGTTCGACAAATCTGGGTTCTGGAAACCGAGATAGACCAGCCGCCCGGCGATGGTCGAATAGATGCCAAAGAAGACCGCCATCGTCATGATGATGCGGGTCTTGGCCTTGCCGCCGGTTGCCTTGCGCGCACCCTCGACGACGATCGAGCCGTCCTCGCCGGTCCTTGCGCGCCGCTTCAGCAACCCACCGATCTTCGGAAGCTTGACGCTCATTGGAAACCCGACGGTCATTGGACGATGGCTCCGGTCACCACGGGATCCTTGCCGGCTGGTTCTTTGCCGGAGATATCAGCCATGCCGCCAAGCCGCTGCGACGACAGGTCCTCGATGTTGAGCGGTTTTGCCGGCAGATCGTCGATCCCGACGATCTGACGCGCATTGACCGGCTCGAGCGCCAGCTGCGATTTGTAGGTTTCAGCCAGCTTCTGCAGGCGCGACGGCTGGGTCAGCAGGCTCCAGTCGGCCTTGAGCAGGTCGATCGTGTCCTCCTCGTAGCGGATCTGCGCCTCGATCTTCTGCACCGAGGCCAGTTGCTCCTCGGCCTCGCGCTTGGCCTTGTAGGTAAGGGCCGCGGCCGAGACCATGACGGCGATCAGGACTATGTCGCTGGTTCGAAACAAGTGTTCACCTCTCTCGCGGCGCCTGGATGCCGGGAAGCTTTGGAAGGCCGAAAATTGAAAGATCGCCGGCACGCGCCGGCGCCTCGGTACGGATCGCAGCGCGCAGCCTGGCCGAGCGCGCCCGCGGATTGGCGGCTATCTCGGCGTCGCCGGGTGTGACGCCGCCACCGGCCTTGCGGAAGGTGGCGTTGCGCGCATGCGCCTCAGGCATATGGCGCGAGCCGGTCACCGCATCGGCGCGGTCGGCGATGAAGCGCTTGACGATGCGGTCTTCCAGCGAATGGAACGTCACCACGGCAAGCCGCCCGCCGGGCTTGAGCACGCGCTCTGACGCCACCAGCGCCCTGGCCAGTTCACCAAGTTCGTCATTGACGAAAATGCGCAGCGCCTGGAAGACGCGGGTGGCCGGATGAATCTTGTCCTTCGGCGCGCGGCCGATATGCGTCTCGATGGCGTCGGCGAGGTCGAGCGTGCGCTCGAACGGGCGTTTTTCGCGGCGGCTCTCGATCATGCGGGCGATGCGACCAGCGTTGCGCTCTTCGCCAAGGAAACCGAAAATGCGGGCAAGGTCACCCGTCTTGAACGAATTGACGACATCGGCGGCGCTCAAGCCGGCCTGCGCCATGCGCATGTCGAGCGGCCCGTCGGCGCGGAACGAAAAGCCGCGCTCGGCCTGGTCGACCTGCATGGAGGAAATGCCGATGTCGAGCACAACGCCGTCGGCACTTTCGACCTGTTCGTCCAGCGTCGAGAACGGCGCTTGCACCAGCCTCAGTCTGCCATCGGATTGCTGCTCCAGGCTGCGTCCCGCGGCAATGGCGTCCGGATCGCGATCGATGGCCACCACCGAGGCGCCGCTTGCCAGGATCGCTTTGGTGTAGCCGCCGGCGCCGAAGGTGCCGTCGACGATCACATCGCCTTCTGTGGGCGATAGCGCTTCCAGCACTTCGGCAAGGAGGACCGGAATGTGGCGGACCGATCCGCCAACGGCGCTGATATCATCGCCGTGATCCGCCATCATTCCGGTCGCTCCCCAGGCTTCGTCCCCTGCCGAAGCTGCAAAAGCCGGGCGCGCGCCTGCGCCCCATAGGCGGCAAGCCGCTCGGGTTCCCAAACTTGAAAGAAATTGCCGCGGCCGACAAAGGCCACTTCGCTCGTAATGCCGGTATGGTCGCGGATGAAATCGCTCATCGTGATGCGGCCGTCCTGGTCGAGCTTCAGGAACGTCCCGTCGCCATGGCAGAAGAACGACATGTCGTCCGCCGTCTGCAGGAAAGGGTCTTCCAGCGCGATGCGCTGTTCGTAGCGGTCGAGCAAATCGAGCCCGCCGACATCCATCGCCGCGACATCCAGGCAACGCAGTGCGTAGAGGTCCGAATAGCCGCGCTTCTGCACGACCGCGCGGAAATGCGCCGGAACGGAGACCCGCCCCTTCGCATCGATCCTGTTCACTGCGCTTGACAGAAACCGGTCCATGACACGCTACAGCCGCTTCCGCCGCCGCACCCCTCTCCATGTTTTCGTCCGCGCCAGCGAGGCGCGTCCCCTGCCGAAAAACTGCTTCGGTCCCAACAGCAAAACCCGGCAAACGCGCAGCCGCCGCGGCTGCCCGATTGGCGTACGCTTTACCCTGACGCGGAACGAAGGCTTTGGTATCGAAATGGGATATCATGGGGCACTATGGGCGTCAACGGGAACAGGCTTCACAAACGCGCGCGCCACAACCGGTGAGAGCAGCTTTGACGACGCTCCCGTCTTTATCCCTCATTAAGCCTAACGAAGCGTTTAGAGCGGCTTGGCCCAACCGGAAGCGGCTTGCCGCGCATCGCCGCCACGCATAGCGTCGGCCCGTCTTTTCCGCTCAGCAACAAGGTTTGAAATCCATGTCCGAAACAGCCAGGTCACGCGCGGCCTCCCTTGCCCATCTGCGCCGCGACGGGCTTGCCAAAGGCGACCCCATCCCGTTGCCGCTGACCATGGCCGCCATTTTCCACAATCCGGGCGATGGCGCCGGCTACAGCCAGTATGGCCGCTACAGCAACGCCACCTGGGACGCGGTCGAGCACATGCTGGCGCATCTGGAAGACGCCCCGTGCGTCGGCTTCCCCTCGGGAATGGCGGCGATCTCGGCGGTGTTTTTCGGGTTGCTCAAAACAGGCGACCGCGTCCTTTTGCCTTCCGACGGCTATCACGCCACGCGCGCGCTGGCCGAGCGTTTCCTGAAACCGTTCGGCATCGCCTATGATCTCAGGCCGACATCGACCTTTCTCGACGGCGGCTTCGAGGGCTATCGGCTCGTCTACATCGAAACCCCGTCAAATCCGCGATTGGACATCTGCGACATCACAGCCGTCGCCGAGGCTGCCCACCGGACGGGCGCGATCGTCGTCGTCGACAACACGACGATGACGCCGTTCGGCCAGCGCCCGCTGGATCTTGGCGCCGATATTGTCGTTGCCGCAGACACCAAAGCGGCCAACGGCCACTCCGACGTGCTGTTCGGCCATGTCGCCAGCCGCAATCCGGACATCATCGCCGCCGTTACCGGCTGGCGCGAGCTGGCGGGCGGCATTCCCGGCCCGTTCGAGGCCTGGCTGGTGCATCGCGGCCTGGAGACATTGGACGTGCGCTTCGACCGGATGTGCACTTCGGCGGAGGTGATCGCGAAGCGCCTAAAAGATCATCGCGCCGTGAGCGGCCTGCGCTATCCCGGGCTGGAGGGCGACCCGTCGCACAACCTCGCCCGCGCCCAGATGGAGCGCTTCGGCTTCCTCGTCTCCTTCGAACTCGCCTCGGAGGGCAAGGCCGAGGATTTCATCAACAACTGCACACTGATGCAGGCGGCAACTTCCTTCGGTGGCGTCCATACCTCGGCCGAGAGACGAGCAAAGCGCGGCGATGCCGTGCCACCCGGCTTCGTACGCCTGTCAGTGGGTTGCGAACCGGTGGAAGAATTATGGCAGGCGATCGAGGCATCGCTGAACAAGATCGGGGCTTGAGCTGACCGCTTAGGTGACGACGTCGTCGGCGCCGATATTGCGCCTGCCGTGCAGGACACGGACAATCTCGATAGCGTCTTCTCGGACGCGATACAGAATGAGGTATTCGCTAACGATCAGATGGCGGATACCAGGGGCGATATCATCGCGCGTGCGCCTGAGTATGGATATGTCGCCAGCTGCTGCCAGCGTGCCTCAATCCGATCGAGGAGCCGATCGGCCGCAGGCTCGCTGTCTGGTGCAACGTGCAGCCAGATTGCGATCAGGTCCTCTTCTGCGCGCATTGCGGACGATGGGCAGCAAACTCATGCGTCGTCGCCTCTCAATCGTCTGCGTGCTTCGGCCTTGATCTCATCCATCGACGCAAACCGTCCCGGCCCGCCCTCGATCCCCTCCTGCACCAGCTTGCGCAGTTCCTCGACCGTGTAGCCGAGTAGGTCGCGGCGGTCTTTCCATTGCCGGAGCGCGTCGCGGATCACTTCGCTGGCCGACGCATATTCGCCGGCGGCCACAACATCGTCGACCGCCGCCGCCAGTTCCGGCGAAAGTGTGATGCTGCGTTTGTCGACATGACCCATGACGTGCTCCTTGATCACCACGATGGCCATGGTACGATTTAATCGCACCAGCTTCAAGAACGTCCATTGCTTTCAGCCTGCCCCGCGCGGTTGATTCAACTGCTGAAGCACCTGAATCAACAGGCGCGCCCGAGGGCGCAACCTGCTGATCTCAAAAGATCTTCCATATCGCGGAGAATTGCCAGCTGGCCTGTAAGCCGGGTTTTGTATGGCCCTCGTCCCTTGCGGGGCGAGAACGTGGCGGCCATTCATCTTGGGCGCATGTTGCCATGCGCCTCACGCAACCTACCCGGACGGTGAGCCGGAAACAGCCCTCGAAGGTTTCCCCTCGCACCGTCCCTATTCGGTCTTGCTCCCGGTGGGGTTTACCGTGCCGCTCCTGTTGCCAGTCGCGCGGTGGGCTCTTACCCCACCCTTTCACCCTTACCCCGATAAATCGTGGCGGTTTGCTTTCTGTGGCACTTTCCCTGGGGTCGCCCCCGCCGGCCATTAACCGGCACCGTGTCTCCATGGAGCCCGGACTTTCCTCACCCGCAGCCTTTCGGCTTTGCGGGTGCGGCCGCCCGGCCAGCTGGCAGAGCGTATAAAGGGGTTCACGTTCAAAAACGCAAACGAAAAAGCAGACTTATGCGGGAGATCCAAGGGCTGCCATCTGAACCTTGACCTTGCCGCAATAGGCGGCCGACACCGGGTTCATCCGCGTCGCGGCATGGCCGGCATTGTATTTCAGGATCGTGCCGCAGGTTGTGCCGCCGCCGAGGTTGCGCGCCATGGCCAGATACTTCATGCCGTATTTGATGTTGGTGTCGGGGTCGAACAGGCCCTTGGTCGAGCCGCTATAGCCCATCATCCGCGCCGTCGCCGGCTTGATCTGCATCAGGCCGATCTCGCCGGCGCTGCCGACGATGTTGGGGCGATAATTGCTCTCGATCTTGATGACCGCCTTGGCCAGCGACACTGGCACGCCTTCGGCCGCCGCATAGCGGGCGATGATCGCCGAATACTGGCCGCCGACGGCGGCCGCCGCCGTCGACTCTGAAGCGGTGCTCGGAGCGATCGACGCGGTCGTCGTCAGGTCGATGCTCTTCCTGCCGCGCTTCAAATGCCTCTTGGCCGTCGCTTTTCTGACCTTCACCACGGCTGCCTTTTGCACTTTGGCAGTGGCTGTCCTCTTGGCTTTCGGGCTCGCTTTCGTCACGGCGGTTTTGGCGGGTGCGGCGATGAAGCCCTGGTCTGCCCTCTGGCTCAGAGGTGCGGCATCGGCCGCATTGAAGGCAAAAGTCATCACGCCGGCAGCAATAGCTGCCGTTACAACGGTCAATTTCTGCATGTGGTCCTGTTCTGTTTGAGCCGCGCGAAGATCTTCACGCAGCAACGCCTAATCAATATCGGGACTTCCGGGGGGATGAAGGCCTGATAAATTGCACGAACTGCCTTTGAGGGCCGAATTGGTGTCGAACAAGGCGAGGCAATTCACTTTCAGTGACAGGCTGTAACTCTAATATCAGGAAACGGTTATTTAGACGCAACTGACCTAAGGGAAGTCAGCAGGCTTTGCAGCGTGCGGATCGTCGAGCGGTCGGCGACGCCATCCACCAGGCGCGGCCGGAAATGCCGCTGAAACGCTTCGACGACGATTTCGGTCTGGCGGTCGAAGACACCGGATATTTCCACGCCATAGCCGTAGAGCGCCAGCATCGACTGCAGCGCCTCGACCTCGGCGCCGGTATCGCCGGCTTTCGGCACCGGGCCGCGCCGGATTGGCGCCGCAGGCACGAGATGGCCGACCCCGGCCGCAAACAGCACCTTCCAGGGGAATTTCTCGCCCGGATCGATCTTGCGCCCTGGCGTGATGTCGGAATGGGCGAGCACCCGTTGCGCCGTAATGGAATGGCGTTCGATGATGCCAAGGCACAGCCCGATCACCGCGTCGACCTGCCGCTTGGGAAAGGTCGCATAACCGAGTGTATGACCGGGATTGACGATTTCAATGCCGACCGAGCAGGAGTTGATGTCGGTGCGCCCAAACCAGGAACTTGCGCCGGCATGCCAGGCGCGGTCGCTTTCGCGCACCATCTGGACGATGCGGCCATCCTCGTGGACGAGATAATGTGATGAAACCTCGCTCGCCGGATCGCACAGCCAGGCTTCGGCGGCAGCCCCGGTCGCCATCCCGGTATAGTGCAACACGATCATATCGGGTCTGAGCGTATCGCGCCGCGGGCCGAAATTCGGCGATACCCTGACCTCGGCGCGCGGCTCGTCGGGCAGGAAGCCGCTCATGCGTGCCTGAGGCCCCGCTCGATCATCTCGTAGGCCGCGTTGATCGCCGCAACCCTGGTCGTCGCGATCTTGATGAATTCCTGCGGCAGGCCGCGCGCGATGAGCCGGTCCGGATGGTTGTCAGAGACCAGCTTGCGATACCGCTTCCTGACCTCCTCGAACGGCTTGCCGCGCTCGATGCCGAGCACGAGATAGGGATCGCCGGCGCCGAGATTGACGTGCCTGGCCATGATCGCCTCGTAGTGCACCTCGTCGATGCGGAAAATCTCGGCAATGCGGTGCAGGAAAATGCCTTCGCGTTCATGCACCAGCCCGTCGGCCTTGGCGATGTGGAACAGGCCGTCGAGTATATCTTCCAGCATGACGCAGTTGGAGTGGCCCGAGCCACACATCTGCGCCATGCGCTCGGCATAGGTCTCGAACCCTGCGACGTCGCGCTTGGCCAGATCGTAGAGCCGCGCCACATTGCGGGTCTGCTCTCTCGGCACCTCGAATATTTCCTGGAAGGCTCGCACCTCGTCCTGGGTGACGATGCCATCAGCCTTGGCCATCTTGGCCGACAGCGCAATCATCGCCACCGAGAAGGCAACGCGCCGGCGCAGATCGGGGTCGCCGGAAAAAACAGTGCGCACGGCCTCGACCACTTCGGCGACGCCCGAATTGGCTGAAGAAGAAACGCGGGTGATGAACTCGCCGAGGCGATCCCAAATCGACATGAGCGCTTATTAGGGCCGCCGGCCACCGCTATCAAGCCAAGACAGTGCCGCAGGGGTGGATCGATATACGCAAACAACCGACGCGCCAGATCGCAAAGTGCAGGAATGAGCCGATCGTAGCCCACGAAACGCCCAGAGCGGCCCCCAAACGCAGGAAGGCCGGCGCGAAGCCGGCCTCCTGTCTCGTCACGCCAAAGTGACTGAGACCACTGCTACTGCGCGGGGGCGGCAGGAGCAGGTGTTGCCGGAGCCGGTTCTGCGGGCTTCGGGGTATCGGGGTTTGCCGGCTGCATCGGCTGTTCGGCGGCCGGCGGATTGGTGCTCTGGGTGGTGGTGTTATCGGTGCCGCTGTCGCTGCAGGCTGCGACGCCCAGCAGGGCCAGGGCGGAAACGGAAGCCAGAATGAGCTTTTTCATAACATCTCTCCTTCAACACACGCTCACGTTCCGGTGAACGGTCGAAGGGGAAATGCATCAGACGGCCATGAGTTTCGTAACGTTGCGTTTCGGCATGTAACATCCCCTTAGCCGATTGCAGGCCGCGCGATGGCGAACTAACAGTCTGAAACCAAATGAAATGCCGGAGCTCTGCGTGGACAAGAAATGGGATTTTTGGATCGACCGCGGCGGCACCTTCACCGACGTGATCGGACGCGACCCGGACGGCGGGTTGCATCCCAAAAAACTCCTGTCGGAAAACCCTGAAGCCTATCCCGACGCGGCCATAGCAGGAATCCGCGAATTGCTGGGGCTGAAACCAGGCGCCGCCATCCCGCCCGGGCTGATCGGCGACATCAAGATGGGCACCACCGTCGCCACCAACGCGCTTCTGGAGCGCAAGGGCGACCGTGTGCTTTTGCTCATCACCAAGGGCTTTCGCGATGCGCTGAAGATCGCCTACCAGGCACGGCCCGACATCTTCGCCAAGGAAATCATCCTTCCCGAGCAGCTCTATGAGCGGGTCATCGAAATCAACGAACGCGTGCTTGCCGATGGCAGCGTCGAGCGCCTGCTCGACATCGCCGCCTGCCGTCCCGCCATCGAACAGGCGAAAGCCGACGGCATAGATGCGGTGGCCATCGTCTTCATGCACGCCTGGAAATATCCGGACCACGAGAAAGCGGTGGCCAAAGTCTGCCGCAAGGTCGGCTTCTCGCAGATTTCGGTCAGCCATGAGGTCTCGCCGCTGATCAAGCTCGTCGGCCGCGGCGACACCACCGTGGTCGATGCCTATCTGTCGCCGATCCTGTCGAGATATGTGCGGAGGGTTGGCCAAGAGCTCGGCGTCCTCACCCCCCTCGAGGGGGGTGAGGAGCGGTCGGCTGAAGGCCGAGAAAAAGCCAACGATTTGGCTTTTTCAGCGACGAACGCCCGGAGCCGTAGCGAAGGGCAGCCGGCGAAGCGGCCAGAGGGGGGCCTCTCAGAAGGCACCACCAGAGCGTCGAACCCGGTCGATCCGACCCCACCCGGCGGCTCCGCCGCCACCCTCCCCTCGAGGGGGAGGGAAGGCCCCCACCTCATGTTCATGATGTCCTCCGGCGGGCTCACGGCCGCCGACATGTTCCAGGGCAAGGACGCGCTGTTGTCCGGCCCAGCCGGCGGCGTCGTCGGCATGGTCGAGACGGCGAAGCTCGCCGGCTTCGAAAAAGTCATCGGCTTCGACATGGGCGGCACCTCCACCGACGTCGCCCATTATGACGGCGAGTATGAGCGCGCCTTCGACACCGAGGTTGCCGGCGTGCGCATCCGCGCGCCGATGATGCGCATCCACACGGTCGCTGCCGGCGGCGGCTCGATCCTGCATTACGACGCCGGCCGCTTCCGCGCCGGCCCGGATTCCGCCGGTGCCAATCCCGGACCCGCCGCCTATGGGCGCGGCGGCCCGCTCGCCGTCACCGACGCCAATGTGATGCTGGGCAAGCTGCAGCCCGATTTCTTCCCGGCGATTTTCGGACCCGGCCAGGACCAACCGCTGGACGTCGCCGCCGTGCGCAAGAAATTCGCCGCACTCGCCGCTGAAATCGGCGACGGCCGCACGCCGGAGGCCGTCGCCGAAGGCTTTGTCACCATCGCTGTCGAGAACATGGCCAATGCCATCAAGAAGATCTCCGTCCAGCGCGGCTACGACGTCACCGAATATCTGCTCAACTGCTTTGGCGGCGCCGGCGGCCAGCATGCCTGCCTGGTTGCCGACGCGCTCGGCATGGAAGCGGTGCTGATCCATCCCTTCTCCGGCCTGCTGTCGGCCTATGGCATCGGCCTGTCGTCGGTTTTTGCGTCACGCCAGCAGGCGCTGCTCAAGCCGCTTGCCGAAGAATCCAGGACCGAGATCGGCAGCCTCATTGCCACATTGAAACAGGCGGTCATCGCCGAGCTCGCGGCCCAAGGCATCGCGCAGAACAAGATCGCCGCAAAGCCGGTGCTGCACATCCGCTATGACGGCACGGACACCACCCTGCCGGTGAATTTCGAACAGGACTCGATCTTCCAGGCTAGGCGCGACTTCGAAATCGCCCACAAGGCGCAGTTCGGTTTCGTCTATGACGACAAGCCGATGATCGTCGAGACTGTCGGCGTCGAAGGCACCGAAATCACCGAGAACAGCGCTGAAGCCTATGCGCCGGCCGGGCCTGCACGGGTTGAAGCTGGCGCTTCTGGAACGCGGCGCATCTACACCGAAGGCCAGTGGCGCGAAGCCGGCATACATCGTCGCGAAAACCTGCGCCCATCCAATCTGGTCCCAGGCCCTGCTCTCATCATCGAGCCGAACCAGACCATCGTTGTCGAGCCCGGCTGGCAGGCCGAAATCACCAACCTCAATCACGTCGTCATCCGCCGCACGGAACGGAAAGTGCGCGCTGCCGCCCTTGGTACTGAAGCCGATCCCGTGATGCTGGAGGTCTTCAACAACCTCTTCATGTCGATCGCCGAGCAGATGGGCGTCACGCTGCAGAACACCGCCTATTCCGTCAACATCAAGGAAAGGCTGGATTTCTCCTGCGCCGTCTTCGACCGCCATGGCGCGCTGGTCGCCAACGCGCCGCACATGCCGGTCCATCTCGGCTCCATGGACCGCTCGGTCGAAACCATCATCCGTCTGAACTCCGGCGACATCCACCCCGGCGACGTTTTTGCGCTGAACGCCCCCTACAATGGCGGCACACATCTGCCTGACATCACCGTGGTGACGCCGGTGTTCGATGACGCCAAGCAAGAAATCCTGTTCTGGGCGGCGTCACGCGGCCATCATGCCGACATTGGCGGCACCGCACCCGGCTCGATGACCCCGCTCGCCACCACCGTCGACGAGGAAGGCGTGCTGTTCGACAATTTCCGCGTTGTCGATCGCGGAAAATTCCGAGAGGCGGAGCTGCAAACGCTGCTCACCGACCACCCCTACCCCGCCCGCAATCCGCACCAGAACATCGCCGACCTAAAGGCGCAGATTGCCGCCAATGAAAAGGGCGTGGCGGAACTGCGCAAAATGGTCTCCCATTTCGGCCTCGATGTCGTCGAAGCCTATATGGGCCATGTCCAGGACAATGCCGCCGAAAGCGTTCGCCGTGTGCTGGAAAGGCTGTCTGACAGCTCGCAGTATGAATACCCGACCGACACCGGCCAGGTGATCAAGGTGAAGATCACGGTCGACCGGCAAAAGCGCGAGGCGACCGTCGACTTCACCGGCACCTCGCCTGTCATGAAGAACAATTTCAACGCGCCCGAACCCGTCGCTCGCGCCGCCGTGCTCTATGCATTCCGTGTCATGGTCGAGGACATGATCCCGATGAATGCCGGGTGTCTGCGGCCCATCAACATCATCATCCCTGACGGCTGCATGCTGAAGCCTAGCTATCCCGCAGCCGTTGTCGCCGGCAATGTCGAGACCTCGCAGCATGTCACCAACGCTCTGTTCGGCGCCATGGGCGCCATGGCCAATGCGCAAGGCACGATGAACAACCTGACCTTCGGCAACAAGCAGTACCAGTACTACGAGACCATCTGCTCGGGCTCGCCGGCCGGGCAGATGAACTCCGGTCGCGGCTTTGCCGGCACGTCAGGGGTTCACACCCACATGACCAATTCGCGCCTCACCGATCCGGAGGTGCTGGAACTGCGCTTTCCCGTGCTGCTCGAGGATTTTCATATCCGCCAGGGATCCGGCGGCAAAGGCAAATGGAGCGCCGGCGACGGCACCAAGCGCACGATCCGCTTCCTCGAAAAGATGGAATGCGCCATCCTGTCATCGCACCGCAATCGGCCGCCGCAAGGCCTCGACGGCGGCGGCGATGGCGAGGTGGGCTCGACCAAGGTGCGGCGACAAGACGGCAGCATCGAGACGTTGATGGCCTGCGACCAGACCGTGCTCGACGCCGGTGACGCGGTCATCCTGACGACGCCGACGCCGGGAGGGTTTGGCCAGGATTAATGCACATCGCCCAAAAATTGTTCATCCGTTTTGGGAAAACGACTTGCATCAAAACAACAAGCTCAAGCGTCAACAGCCTGTCACTGGCCTGTCATGACGCTGCGCTACCCGCTTGCGCCAAAGCAAATGGGGAATCATTAGCCATGACGGACGTTTCGGCAGATCTGGTCTTTCGCCGTGGCAAGGAAGTTGGAAAAGCTGTCTACCAGAACCGGCCGCTGTCGAAGGCCGGCCTTTCCGAACGGCTGTTTGCGCTCCTGTTTTCCGGCCTCGTCTACCCGCAGATCTGGGAAGACCCTGAAGTCGACATGGAGGCCATGCAGCTTGGCCAGGGTCACCGCGTCGTCACCATCGCCTCAGGTGGCTGCAATATCCTGGCCTATCTCACCCGGTCGCCTGAACGCGTCGATGCGGTCGATCTCAACGCCGCCCATATCGCCTTGAACCGTATGAAACTGGAAGCGGTGCGGCATCTGCCTTCGCAGGGCGACCTGTTCCGCTTCTTCGGCGCCGCCGACACCAGCCACAATTCGGAAGCCTATGACCGCTTCATCGCACCGCATCTCGATCCGGTCAGCCGCCATTACTGGGAGCACCGCAACTGGCGCGGCCGCCGGCGCATCACCGTCTTCGACCGCAATTTCTACCAGACCGGCCTGCTCGGCCTGTTTATCGCCATGGGCCATCGCACCGCCAAATTCTTCGGCGTCGACCCCGCAGGCATCATGGCGTCGAAGAGCATCGCCGACCAGCGCCGCTTCTTCAACGAAGAGCTGGCGCCGGTCTTCGACAAGAAGCTCTTGCGCTGGGCGACGTCGCGCAAGGCCTCGCTGTTCGGTCTCGGCATTCCGCCGGCACAGTACGATTCGCTGATCACCTCGGGCGACGGCTCGATGGCCAGCGTGCTGAAGGCCCGGCTGGAGAAGCTTGCTTGCGATTTTCCCTTGAAGAACAACTACTTCGCCTGGCAGGCCTTTGCCCGCCGCTATCCCAATCCGGGCGAAGCCGCCCTGCCCGCCTATCTCGAAGAGGCCAACTACAAGGCGATTCGCAACAATGTCGATCGCGTCGGCATCCACCACGCCAATCTGATCGAATTCCTGGCCGGCAAGGACGCCGGGACCGTCGACCGCTTCATCCTGCTCGACGCGCAGGACTGGATGACCGACGACCAGCTCAACGCGCTGTGGTCGGAGATCACCCGCACCGCCTCGATCGGCGCCCGCGTCATCTTCCGCACCGCCGCCGAACCCAGCCTGCTTCCCGGCCGCGTCTCGACGTCGCTGCTCGACCAGTGGACCTACGAGGACGAGGCTTCGCGCGACTATTCGGCCCGCGACCGCTCGGCCATCTATGGCGGCTTCCACCTCTATGTGAAGCGCGCCGCATGAGCACGAGCGAGCTGCCGGCCGACCATGCCCAACTGATGGACGGCGTCTATCGCTGGCAGCGCCACATCTATGACCTGACCCGCAAATATTACCTGCTCGGCCGCGACCAGATGATATCGGATCTGGATGTGCCTGCGAAAGGCACAGTACTCGAGCTCGGCTGCGGCACTGGCCGCAACATTGCGCTTGCCGCTCGCCGCTATCCCGACGCGCGGTTCTTCGGCCTCGATATTTCAGCCGAAATGCTGGAGACCGCCAGCAAGGCGATTGGCCGCGAAGGCCTTTCCGGGCGCGTCGTGCTGGCCAGAGGCGACGCCACCGATTTCGATGCCAAAACGCTGTTCGGCGTCGGGCAATTCGACCGCATTTTCGTGTCCTACTCGCTGTCGATGATCCCTGGTTGGGAAAAGACGGTTTCGGCAGCGCTCGCCGCACTTGCGCCTGGTGGTTCCTTGCATGTCGTTGACTTCGGCCAGCAGGAAGGCCTGCCGCGCTGGTTCCGGACCGTGTTGCGCGGCTGGCTCAAGAAATTCCATGTCGCGCCGCGTGAATCGCTACGCGAAGTCCTGGAATCGGAATCTCGGCGAACCGGCACAAGCTTCCGTTTCCGCACGCTTTATCGCGGCTACGCCTGGCTGGCGGTGATCAAGACGGCAGTCTGATATTCTGAATTTTGCAATTTGAAGGCATAATAGCAGCCGACTATCAGCGAGGATGGTCGCGTCGCATTTCCATCTCGACGCTCACAGCCATATGTGAGGCAACACATGTTGATGACCGCACGCAAGCCTGCAACGGTTGGCGAAATCCTTGCGGAAGAATTCATGCAGCCGCTTGGCCTTACGCAGGCGGCCTTGGCCGAGGCGATGGGGGTCCAGCGCAAGCATGTGAACGAATTGTGCAACGACCGTCGCAACGTGACGGCGGCGACCGCGCTCATTCTGGCACGAGTGTTCGGCAACAGCCCGGATTTCTGGCTGAACGTCCAACGCCGCAACGACCTTTGGCAGGTCATGAACTCGCCCGACGAACGGGCGCGTGTCGATCGCGTAAGGCCTTTGCCGACCGCCGCATGAGGAGGCTCTGCGGCGACCGGCGTCCGATAGCTAATGTAGCGCCTTGACCAACGCGCCAAGCATCACTTGCGGCCGGTAGCCGAGCTTGGCCGGGGTCAGCCCGAGCCGCACCACCACCAACTGCTCCGACGGGATGATGGCGACCGTCTGGCCGTCATGGCCCTCCATCCAGTAGGTGTCCTTGGGCAAGCCGGCGGCGACGCCGGCGCCGGGATTTTCTTCGTCGCCCGGCGCTTCGATCCACAACTGGCCCTTGCCGTAGACTTTCGAAGCCGACGCCGGCTCGCGCATCCAGTCGACGAAACCGGCCGGCAGAATCTGATTGCCGTTCCACACGCCCCCTTGCAGCAGGAACTGGCCAAAGCGCGCCCAGTCATGGCCGGTGGCGTAGAGATAGGATGAGCCGACAAACGTGCCCTGCTCATCGGTCTCGAGCACCGCGCTCTGCATGCCCAGCGGCGCAAACAGCGCGGTCCGCGGCCAGGTCAGCGCCTTCGCCTTATCGCCGATCGCATCCTGCCACAGCCGCGACAACATCACCGCCGTGCCGCTCGAATAGGAAAACACCTTACCCACGTCGCCGGTCAGCGACTTGGATTCGGCGAAGCCCGCCATGTCAGGCTCGAGATAGAGCATGCGCGTCACATCTGCGACGTCGCCATAATCCTCGTTGAATTCCAGCCCGCTCGACATCGCCATCATGTCAGCGAGGCTGATGGCGGCGCGGCCGTCCGCCTTCCACGGGGCGAACAGACCCTGATTGGTCACCGCCATCTTGCCATCCTTGACCAGCGTGCCGACGAGCGCGGCATTGACCGTCTTGGTCATCGACCAGCCGAGCAGCGGCGTCTTCGCCGAAAAGCCGTCGCCATAACGCTCGGCGACGATGCGGCCATTCTTCACCACCACCACCGCCCGCATGCCGGTTCCGGTCATCCCCGCATCGTCGAGAATCCTGCCGATCTCGGGATTCTGCGAGCCATCGACCCGATCTCCCTCAGGCCACAGATCGCCCTTGGCGGCCGCCGACGCTTCGGCAGGAATGGTCGTGCGCCGTACCTTGCCGACATCGCCATCGGGAACCGAGGCGCAACCCAAGCCGTCGCGCGCGACGGCGACGCTCTTGCCGAGGAAGCCAAGCAGCCCGGCCGAGACAGTCCCCCTGTTCTTGTCGACCGACACTTTCATCAGCCGGAGCAGAGGATGGCCCGGCGCCTGCACATCGATCGCCAGCACCTCCTCTGGGTCCCGCCCGGCGATAAAGACATTCGAGCAGACGATCTTGGCCGAATAGCCCGAACCGACGCGGATCAGTTCCGGCGGCGCGATGTAGAGCCAGGCAAACAATGCGGCGACCGCCAGCACGACCAGACTGAGCAGCCATTTGATGATCTTTACGACGATCCGCATCTTTTTCGTCCCCGCTTTTTGGCCGCCGAATGGTTTTCGGCTCGATTTATGTCATCGATTTGCCGCCATTGCTTCGGCAAAATCGGTGTTCTTGTCGAGCGCCGTCAACCTGTTATCAACCATGATCGGCGATCACTGGTGCATGTTGCCCAAAAGTGCACGGCGGTTTTGGGACAACGACATGCACGAGAATCGAGAATAAGAGAATCAGGCGATGCTGTGGGGCGATCGCCTGAGGGGCACCTGCAACAACAACCCAACAGCGACCGGCTGAATCCGGCTCGGGAAATGCGATGCGCCGTTTCGTGGCCCTCATCACGTTGACGCTGCTGGCCGCCTGCTCGACCGCTAGCGATCTGGTGCCGTCGATGTCGCCTTCGAGCAGCCCGACGGTTGCAGTGCGCGCACCGCGCTTCGAAGACTCCAAGCCGCATGAATGGGATAGCGGCGCACCCTGGAATTACGCTGTTCACGGCACCGATGTCTCAAAGTACCAGACGTCGGTCGACTGGCCGACAGCCAAGGCCAGTGGCATCTCCTTCGCCTTCATCAAGGCAACGGAGGGCGGCGACCGTTTCGACGAGTATTTCAACGAGCATTGGGCCCGCACCAAAGCCAATGGCATTCCGCGTGCGGCCTACCATTTCTTCTATTTCTGCACGCCGGCCGCCACCCAGGCGCGCTGGTTCATTGAGAACGTGCCCGTCGACCGTTCGGCCATGCCGCCGGTGCTCGACATGGAATGGAACCCGAAATCGCCGACCTGCCGGCTGCGCCCGGATCCGGCGACGGTGCGCGCGGAGATGACCACCTTTCTCGAAATCGTCGAACGGCACTACGGCAAGAAGCCGATCATCTACACCTCGGTCGACTTCTTCGACGACAATGAGCTCGCGACTTTCCGCGGCTATCCCTACTGGCTGCGCTCGGTCGCCGGCCACCCCCGCCAGAAATATGGCAGCCACCCCTTCACCTTCTGGCAATACACCGGCACCGGCATCGTTCCCGGCATGACCGGCAAGAGCGACATCAACGTTTTCAACGGCAGCGAAGCCGCCTGGAAAAAGTGGCTGCGGCAGAACACGCATTGACACCGGCGCTGCCGCCTGCTTTTCGACGGTCCATGCGCACTTGCTTGCAACCACTGGGATATCCACGCCGGAAACAGTCGAAGGGCCGACTGCGCTCCGGGCTGCTCGCGGCTCTGCTGCTCAGCGCCCCGGCCATGCCGGCGGCGGCGCAGGAATGCGGCGGTGACTTCGAAGCCTGGAAACAGGGCGTGGCGGCGGAAGCCAAGGCAGCCGGCGTCGGCGCCGTCGGCCTCGACGCGCTGGAAGCCGCCAACATCGACGACAAGGTGCTGGCGCGCGACCGCGCCCAGGGCGTCTTCGCCCAGACCTTCATCCAGTTCTCCAACCGCATGATCTCGGCCTACCGGCTGAAACAGGGCGCGGCCAATCTGAAGAAATACGCCGACGTCTTTGCCCGCGCCGACCAGCAGTTCGGTGTCCAGGCGCCGATCATCACCGCCTTCTGGGGGCTGGAGACCGATTTCGGCGCCGTGCAGGGCGATTTTCACACGCTGAGCGCCTTGGTGACGCTGTCGCATGACTGCCGCCGCCCGCAGCTGTTTCGGCCGCAACTGGTGCCGCTGTTGACGCTGATCGATCGCGGCGTCGTGCCGGCCGACGTCACCGGCGCCTGGGCCGGCGAGATCGGCCAGACGCAGATCCTGCCTTCCGACTATCTGGCGCGCGGCGTCGATGGCGACGGCGATGGCATCGTCGACCTCAGGCGCAGCGTGCCCGACGTGATCATGACCACGGCCAGCAAGGTCATGTCGCGCGGCTGGAAACGCGACCAGCCCTGGATCGAGGAAGTGCGCGTGCCCGAGGACATGCCGTGGGATCAGACCGGCCGCACCAACAAGCTGCCGCTGTCGCAATGGGCTCAATGGGGCGTTACCAATCCCGACGGCACGCCGCTGATCGACAACGGCCTGAAGGCCGGCCTGGCGCTGCCGATGGGCCGCAAGGGCCCGGCCTTTCTCGCCTACGACAATTTCGACGTCTATCTCGAATGGAACCAGTCCTTCACCTACGCGCTGACCGCCGCCAATCTCGCGGCACGGCTGGCAGGTGCAAAGCAGTTCGATCCGCGCAATCCCGAAACCGGGCTCAATGGCGACCAGATGAAGGAATTGCAGACCAAGCTCGAAGCCCGGGGCTATGACGTTGGGACCGTCGATGGCATTCTGGGCACCAACACCCGCGAAGCCATCCGCAAGGAACAGATGCGGCTCGGCTTGCCGGTTGATGGCTGGCCGACGCCGGAGCTGTTGGGGAAGCTTTAGCGCCTCTTCCCTTCTCCCCTTGTGGGAGAAGGTGGATCGGCGCGCAGCGCCGAGACGGATGAGGGTGCGTGACGGAATGAGGCGTTGGCGTTCCCTGGAACACCCCTCATCCGACCTCGCTTCGCGAGGCCACCTTCTCCCACAAGGGGAGAAGGAAGAACCTCAATCCGCCATCGTCTCCAAACTCGCAAAGCCCTGCGGTGCGTCGCCTTCGTCGAAGGGCGTCGTCACCTCGACGAAGGTGTCGGGATAAAAGCCGTTGAAGCGGGTCCTGAGCGACAGCGAATAGGCGCCGATATGGCCGATCTCGATCCAGTCGCCGGTATCGACCGTTTCCGGCAGCCAGAACGGCCGGGACAGGATGTCGACGGAATCGCAGGTCGCGCCGCAGACCTTGAACGGCACGATGTTCTTCTCCTCGCCATTGCGCGAGCGGATCGCCGGATCGGGGATGAAACGCGCCGGCAGCGTGATCTTGCCGGTCCATGAATCCGACAGCGACGCCCAGATGCCGTCATTGATGTAGAGCCGCTTGCCCTTGCGCAGCAGCACGCGCACGATCAGCGACAGGCAGCGCGCCACGATCACCCGGCCGGGCTCGGCCACCAGCGGCATCTGGTCGAACTGGTATTCCTTGAGGTCGCCGGACAGCCGCGACATGATCTGGCCGAGCGACGGCATCTCGACCTGCTTGCGGTTGGGGTCATGGCCATATTCGGCCGGAAAACCGCCGCCGACATCGAGACCGGCAACGTCGAAAGTCAGCCGGTTGCGCACCCAGTCGGCCGAGGCCAATGCCCGTTCATAGGTGTCGGGATCCTCGATCTGGCTGCCGACATGGAAGCACAGGCCGACCTTGTAGCCGGTGCGGTTGAGCCGCTCGGCAAGCTCCACCGCATAGGCTGGTCCGGCGCCGAATTTCTTCGACAGTTCATAAGCCGCCGAGCCCTTGGTCTGGATGCGCACGAAGACGCCGATGGCGCCCGGATCGATGTCGAGCGCCCGTACCACCCGCGTCAGCTTGGTGATCTCGTCCTCATGGTCGAGCGAAATGACGCGGATGGCGTATTTCTCCAGCGCCAGCTTGATGTCCGACTGCGCCTTCACCGGATGCATGTAAAGCATCTCGGCATCGGGTGAGACCGCGCGCACGGCAGCGAATTCGCCCGGCGAAGCCACATCGAAGGCAGTGACGCCGGCTTCGACCAGCGCCTTCAGCACGATCTGCTCGCCATTGGTCTTGACCGCATAGGCGGTCTTGCCAGGAAACATGCCCATGAATTGTTTGGCATCCGCCTTCAGCACCTGCGGGCGAAAGCAGTAGACCGGGTCGTCCGGACGAAGCGCCAGCGCCGCCTCGCGGGCATTCTCGAATCGCTGCATGGACGAATCCCCTAACTTCTCGGCTGCGCACAATTAATCCAAGCTAGCGGCTAAAGAAAACAATTCTGTGTCTCGCGGCGCTGACGCTTCGGCTGGCGTCGGATCGAGCCTTTGCCATCAATCAGGTTTCGGGTGGCCCTTGTCGCCAAACCCGATATGCCCTTTGCCTGACCGACTGGCATTCACGCCGTCTTGGGGAGGACGAATCACATGGCGATAGCCACGACTTCCGTGCCACGCGGGCCGATGACGCTTCGGGATTGGGGCCAGCTCCTGCTGCTCGGCGCCATCTGGGGCGGCTCGTTCTTCTTTGCCCGCATCGCGGTTGCCGAGATGCACCCGCTGGTGCTGGTGCTGTTTCGCGTCGCCATCGCGGCAATCGCGCTGCAGCTCTATCTCGCCATTCGCGGTCCCTCCTTCCGCCTCGCCTTCCCGCATGCCGGCCTGTTCTTCCTGCTGGCGCTCGCCAACAATGTCGTACCGTTCTCGCTGATCTTCGCCGGCCAGACCGCGCTCGGCGCCGGCGTCGCCTCGGTGCTCAACGCAACGACGCCGTTCTGGACGCTGATCCTCGCCAACGCGCTGACATCGGACGAAAAACTGTCGTGGAACAAGCTTGCCGGGATCGGGCTCGGCATCGCCGGCACCGCCGTCATGATCGGCCCCGGCCTGCTGGCCGGGCTTGGCGGCCCGGTCTGGGCGAAGTTCGCGCTGATCGGCGCCTCGCTGTCCTACGCCGTTGCGCTGATGATTGCCCGCCGCTTCAAGGGCGTGCCCTCGCCGGTCATCGCCACCGGACAATTGACGGCGTCGACCATCATCATGATCCCGGTGGTGCTGTTCACCTATGGCCCGGCCGGCCTGTTCTCGGCCTCGCCGCCGGTCTGGGCGGCGGTGCTGGCGCTGGCGCTGCTCTCCACCGCCTTCGCCTACATCCTCTATTTCAACCTTGTCGCCTCGGCCGGCGCCACCAACGCTTCGCTGGTCACGCTTATCGTCCCGGCCAGCGCCATCCTGCTCGGCTTACTGTTCCTGGGCGAGCGGCTCGCTCTCTTCGAGTTCTGCGGCATGGCGCTGATCGCCTTCGGCCTGGTGACGATCGACGGGCGGTTGTTTGGTCGGCGCTAGTGCACGTCGCTCAAAAGTGGACTCGGTTTTGAGAGAACGACATGCACAAAAACAAAGACCTAAAGCGCGTCGCGTGAATCCGCTCAAACGCGACGCGCTCCAGGATGGTAGCGCTGCCATGCCACGCTTCCGCCACAGACCCGTCACAATTTATTCACAGCCCGGCAGCGGGCATTTGCCGAAGAGTTTCAATGCCTAACGCCAGGCGGCAGGTCGCAAATTCCACAATCGCGTCGCATTGCAGCATATTTTCCGCTTGCCTGTGGCACAAATGACCCTAGACTCCGTCCATAGCTCTTTCATAGAGGAGGCTATGACATGGGACTCACGAGGCCAATCAACGCATTGATGATCTGTGCTGCATTCGCATTCATTGGCGCCCTTATCATAGGCGTTCTTCCGTAACCGCCAGAGCGGAAGAAGACAGCACCAAAATAGTCTAAGCTATTCGAGAGGCCGGGTTTTTACCCGGCCTTTTGCATTTCCAACCACTCAGGCCGCCGCCGATCCTGCCGCCTCCGCCTCATGCGAGCGGATGCCGATCATGTGGCAGATGGCGAACACCAGATCGGCCCGGTTCATGGTGTAGAAGTGGAAATCGCTGACGCCGCGCTCGACAAGGTCGAGCACCTGCTCGGCCGCCACGGCCGACGCCACCAGCGCATGCGTCTGCGGGTCGTTGTGCAGCCCTTCGAAACGCTCGGCCAGCCATGCCGGCACAAGCGCGCCGCAGCGTGCGGAGAAATTGGCGACCTGGGTGAAATTGTGCACCGGCAGGATGCCGGGCACGATCGGAATGTAGATGCCGGCGCGGCGCGCCTTTTCGACGTAACGCTCATAGAGATCGTTGTCGAAGAAGAACTGGGTGATTGCCCGCGTCGCGCCATTGTCGGCCTTGCGCTTCAGCATATCGAAGTCGGTGGCGAAGTCGGGGCTTTCCGGATGCTTTTCAGGATAGGCCGAGACCGAAATGTCGAAATCGCCGGCGCCCTTCAGCGCCCCGACCAGTTCGGCGCCATTGGCATAGCCATCGGGATGCGGCCGGTAGGCGGTGCCGACGCCCGCCGCCGGATCGCCGCGCAAGGCGACGAAGCGCTTCACACCCATCTCGGCGAATTCGCGGACCACGGCGTCGACCTCATGGCGCGCAGCGTCGACGCAGGTCATGTGCGCGGCCGGCGTCAGCGTCGTCTCGTTGAGGATGCGCTTCACCGTGCGAGCGGTGCGCTCGCGCGTCGAGCCACCGGCGCCATAGGTCACCGAAACGAATTTCGGCTTCAGCGGCTCCAGCCTGGTGACGGTGTCCCAAAGCCTTGCCTCCATTTCGTCCGTCTTCGGCGGGAAGAACTCGAAGGAGACGCGGACCTTGTCGCCAATGTCGGGACGGCGGGAAAAGCGGAACTGGTTCATCAGGCGGTTTCCCCAATCTGGTATGCTTTGGCCGGTAGAGTGTCATTTGAGGGTTCGGCGATCAGCAGGCGGCGGTCGCGGCCGAGCCAGAGCTTGACGGTGAGCCTGGCTTCGTTGCCGCCGCGCGGTTCGAATTCCTGGGCATCCTCGAGATCGAGCCCGGCCTCGGCAAACCATTCCGATATCTGCCGATCGGAGAAACCAAGCCGGACATGCGCATGCTGATCGCGCAGGAACTCCAGCGTGTGCGGCGCAAAGTCGACAATCACCAGCCGGCCCGAAGGCCGCAGCAGCCTTGCCGCCTCTCGGATGGCGCGCGCCGGGTCGTCGAGATAGTGCAGCACCTGATGGATGGTGACGAGGTCGAAGGCATCGCGCTCGACCGGCGGCGCAAAGATGTCGCCCTGGCGGACCTGCGCATTGGCAATGCCGGCCTTGTCGAGATTGGCGCGCGCCACGGTCAGCATCTCGCGCGACATGTCGATGCCGACGCCGCGCCGGTAGAGCGGCGAGAAGATTTCGAGCAGCCGCCCGGTGCCGGTGCCGAGATCGAGCATCGACTGGAACGGCCGCTTGCCGACCAGCTTGAGCAGCGCTGCCTCCACCGCCCGGTCCGGCACATGCAGCGAGCGTATGTGGTCCCAGCTGGCGGCGTTTTCGGAGAAATATTCGGCCGCACGGTCCTGGCGCTTGCGCTTGACGGCAGCCAGCCGTTCGAGGTCGCGCTCGACCTGCGGATCGGCGCCGCGAATGCCTGACACCAGCCCCATGACGAAGTCGCGCGCGGAATCCGTATCCGACAGCCGGAAGAATGCCCAGGAACCCTCCTGGTAGCGGCCGATCAGCCCTGCTTCCATCAGCAGCTTCAGATGGCGCGACACGCGCGGCTGCGACTGGCTGAGGATCTCGGTGAGATCGGACACCGTAAGGTCGCCGCGCGACAGCAGCGTCAGGATGCGCAGGCGGCTGGATTCGGCCGCCGCCTTCAACGTATCCACCATCGTATCGAGCGAGACATGCATGGGCGTATTCTCGTTGAAAAGATATAAACATATGTTTATGTCAGCTTTGGCGACATGGCAAGGCCTATGTCGCTTCCTGACAAGAAAATGCCGCACGCGTGGTCCTCGCGCCCGGCAAGCGCTTTTCGGTCACGATCGACTGGAAACCTGTGCTAGAGGCGAAAGCCATGTTCGAGATGCGCGACGGCGAAAAGCTCCTGCAGGCCGACCCGGCCAATATGCCGCCGGATGGCCACATCGTGTTCATCGGCCGCATCGCTTCGCCATGGACATCCAGGGAAAGCTGCCCGAAGAATATGCGAGCCGCCCGCGAGACCGGACAGGCGGCGACGGTTCTTATCGACCCCGCCTATCGCGACGGCCTGCTCGCCCTGGAGCGCGCCAGCCACATCGTCATCCTGTCCTGGCTGCATCACGCGCCGCGGACTCTTATCGTGCAAAAGCCGCGCCATGCGGCTGAACCGAAAGGGGTTTTCTCACTGCGCTCGCCTGCCCGGCCGAATCCGGTCGGGCTGCATGTCGCCGGCCTGATCGCCGTCGACATCCGCAGCGGGCGCATCGATATCGATGCCATCGATGTGCTCGACGGCACGCCGGTCATCGATATCAAACCCTACTTCGCCTCGACCGACGCCTTCCCAGAGGCGACAATCGCCGGGCGCGACGACAAATGAGCGCGCCGACCGGCCGCCGCCGCGCCATCGCCAAGGCGCTGACCGCGCTCTTACCGCTGGCGCCCTATGCCGACATGGAGAAAATCCGTGCCGAGGCCGGCGCCGTGCATATGAAGACATTGCCGCCGGGCATTGCCGTGTGGCTGGCGACGATTGCCCATATCAGGCACGGCCACACCGACTATGAAAAGCTGCTGGCCGAGGGGTACGACCGCGACTCGGCGCGGTTCTTCGTCATCGAGCAGACCAACATGGTGCTGACGCGCTGGCGCGCCACGCGCCTTCTCGACGCGAATGACGACGAGGAATGACTGTTTTTGTGCATGTCGTTGTCTCAAAACCGGGACCACTTTTGAGCGACATGCTATTGCCGGGTCAGCACGGCGACCGCGTTGTAGGGCTGGCCGTCCGCCTGCCCAACCCAGGTCCAGGACAGGTTCCCTTTGAAAAACCGGACGGTGATGCCGCCGCCATCGATGCACTTGTCCTGGCCGTAGGTGATGTTTTCGCGGTATTCCGCTGAGCCGTCGTCCCGCGAAATCTGGGTCAGCGATCCGCCGCAGCCGAGCGACGGATAGTCGATCGACGCGCTGCCATCGCCAATGGTCATGGCGATCGCCCAGTCGGCGCCGGCAGCCCCGGCCGGGCTTTGATGACCACTGCCGGTCCAGATGCCGTTGAGCCCCGTCGCGTTGACCACGCAAGGCACGGTCTGGAAGATCGGCGTCAGCTCGCTGCCCGTCTTCTCGCAGCGATAGGTCTGGCCACTCTGGCACAGTTCCTCGCCCTCGCGCGCGCACTGCGCAAAGGCCTCGCCGGTGACGAAGACGAGGAAAATTGCAAAGATGATGGCCTGAAAAAATCTGCCCATGTTGCCCCCCTCCCGGCCGGATATTTTCAAGGCTGACCATAGGGCAAATCGAATGTGCTACCTAGGACAAACAGCGCTGCTCGGGTGGCCCTATGCCGTCGACTGAAGGCCGCTAGCCTGATCATCCCCGCATTGAGCCGAAGGGACCAATCGCCATGAACCGAAGCGCCGCAGCCGGTAGTATTGCGCCATTGCCGGCCCTGTCCGACCGCCACGTCGACCCGCATTCCTACCCCGACGGCATTGCCTTCCTCGACGGTCAGTATCTGCCGATGTCGCAGGCGAAGATCTCGGTGCTGGACTGGGGATTTCTGCATTCCGACGCCACCTACGACACCGTCCATGTCTGGGACGGCAGCTTCTTCCGGCTCGACCTGCATCTCGATCGCTTCTTCGGCGGGCTGGAGAAGCTGCGAATGACGATCCCGTTCGACCGCGACGGTGTGAGCGAAATCCTGCACAATTGCGTGGCGTTGTCGGGCCACCGCGCCGCCTATGTCGAGATGCTGTGCACCCGTGGCGCCTCGCCGACCTTCAGCCGCGATCCGCGCCAGGCGATCAACCGCTTCATGGCGTTTGCGGTGCCGTTCGGTTCGGTCGCCAATGCCGAGCAGTTGCGGCGCGGTCTGCATGTCGCCATCAGCGACAAGGTGCGCATTCCGCCGGCCTCGATCGACCCTGCAATCAAGAACTACCACTGGCTCGATCTGGTGCGCGGCCTCTACGACGCCTATGACCGCGGCGCCGAGACGGCACTGATCCTCGACTTCAACGGCAATGTCGCCGAAGGCCCCGGCTTCAATGTGTTCTGCGTCAAGGCGGGCCAACTGTCGACGCCGGCCATTGGCGTGCTGCCCGGCATCACCAGGCGCACCGTCTTCGATCTCTGCACCCAAGAAGGGCTTGCCGCCTCCCCTGCCGATGTCAGCGTAGCAGCATTGAAAGCGGCCGACGAAGTCTTCATTACCTCCACCGCCGGCGGCATCATGCCGGTGACGGTGATCGACGGCATACCAATCGCCGACGGCAAGGTTGGGCCGGTGACCGGCCGGCTGATGGCGCTCTATTGGCAAAAGCATGACGACCCGACCTGGTCGAGCCCGGTGCGCTATCCCTGACCGGGCGAGCGTCCTGCTCAACACGACGTCGTGACCAAAAAGATTCCCCCTCGCCTCTGGAAACTCGGCGAAAGCGCAGTATATGCCCGAAAGCGGAGAAGCCTCCGCTTTCCCAGAAATCACGCCCGCATGGGCAAGGATTCCACATCATGACATCAAAGGTTTGGTTTATCACCGGATCGTCGAAAGGTTTTGGCCGCGTCTGGGCCGAGGCAGCGCTCGCGCGTGGCGACCGGGTCGCCGCAACCGCACGCGATGCCGGCACGCTTGCTGATCTCGTCGCCAAATATGGTGACAACATCGCTGCCATAAAGCTCGACGTCACCGACAAGAAGGCCGTCGATGCCGCTATCGTCGAGGCGCACAAGCGCTTTGGGCGGCTCGACGTCGTCATCAACAATGCCGGCTATGGCCATTTCGGCGCCATCGAGGAAGTCAGCGAGCAGGAAGCCCGCGACCAGATCGAAACCAATGTCTTCGGCGCGCTCTGGGTCACCCAGGCGGCACTGCCGATCATGCGGGCGCAGCGGTCCGGCCACATCATCCAGATCTCGTCGATCGGCGGCGTCAACGCCTTTGCCTCGCTCGGCCTCTACCACGCCTCGAAATGGGCGCTGGAAGCCTTCAGCCAGTCGCTTAATATCGAGGTCGCCGAATTCGGCATCCATGTCACGCTGGTCGAACCGGGTGGCTTCTCCACCGACTGGTCCGGCGCCTCGGCTAAGGTCTCCAAGCCGATCGAGGCTTACGCCCCTGCCCGCGCCAAGATGGCCGAGCGCCGCGCCAACTCGGTCGCCGGCGACCCCGAGGCCACCGGACCGGCAATGCTCGAACTCGTCGACGCGGCCGAGCCGCCGCTGCGCGTGTTCTTCGGCGATGGCGGCCTGCCGATGATCAAGCAGGAATACGCCAGCCGCATCGCGCTGTGGGAAAAGTGGGACCACGTTTCCGTCGAGGCGCAGGGCGCGAAGAAGAACCGCAAGGCGGCTTGATAGCGTCTTGAGATCGGGCTGCGTCGCCTTGGCGGCGCAGCCCCTGCCTTAGGCCCGATAAATCCACTGCTCCGGCACGCGCACCGAGATCTCTTCACCTGTCGTAATACAACCCGGTTTCTCGACCCAGGCAACCAGGCCGCGCAGCCGCTTCGCCGCCTTCGGGAAGGCCAGCGCGCCGGCGTCGTGATCGGCCATCCCGGCATTTTCGGCGACCGAACGCCCGGCGAGGCGGCACGGCCCGTTCTGCGCATCGACCTTGATGGTCACGCCACCCCTAAAGAACAGCAGCGAGCCTGACGGCAGCATCGACAGATGCGGCACGCCTTCGATCAGCAGATTGGCGCCGATCCATTCCGGCTTGATTTCCTTAAGGCCCATTCGTTCAGCAACGATCGCCAGTTCGTCCGCCGCCACGATCGACAACTGCCGCTCGTTGCGCATTTCGGTGCCGCGCGGGTACCAGGGCTCGCGCCCGCCGGAGCGCCGCGTAGCGCCGGCGTGGAAGTCGCCTGATATGCCGCCGAAGCCGAGCTGCAATTCTTCCACCGGACGCGTCTGGAAGTGATCGAACGGCGCGACGTAGAGCGCCGTCGCGCGCGCGGAAAGCTTCCTGGCCGGGATGATTTCGACCGGCTTCTCGGGCTCCGGGAAGAAGTCCGGTGTGGCGTTCTGTTTTTGAATCATGCCCTTGATTTTTGCCCCTCGACCGGCAGAGCCGCAAGAGCGGTTTCGGCCAAGGCCCGCAGCTCTTCCACCGAAGCGCCGTCACGCGCCTGGATCGACATGCCATTCATGGTCCCGGCCAGATATTTGGCGAAGCCCTCGACCGAAATACCTTCCGGCAAGTCGCCATTTGCCTTGCCCTGCGCCAGCCGTTCGGCGATCGCCGCTTCGCTCGCCTTGCGATAGGTCTTGAGTTCATCGGCAACGGCTTGCGCCTGCGGCGACGTCGCCAGCGCGCCGCTGACGAACAGGCAGCCGCCGGGTTTGCCGGGCCTGGAATAGGCCTCCGCCGCCCCCAGCAGCAGCCGCCGGATCGCCTCCCCCGTCGACACCGGTGCGCTAAGCGCTTCCAGCGCAAAGCCGATCTCCGTCTGGTGGTAGCGCTCAAGCGCCTTGCGGAACAAAGTCTCCTTGTCGGTGAAGGCGTTGTAGATCTGCGGCGGCGTCAGCCCCATCGCTTCGCGCAGCATGGCGAGCGACGTCGCCTCATAGCCATGCTCCCAGAACAGATGCATCGCCGCATCCAGCGCCCGGTCAGGGTCGAAGGCACGCGGACGGCCGCCGCGCGGCTTTTCCAAATTATCCATAGCGATCGATACGAAACCTGTTGACTCATCCTCTCCGCGTAACGTAACAATCGATACGAAACATGGCAAGCAGCAACTGCAAGGCCATGCGATCGCCAGGAGAGGATAGAAAAATGCCCATCACCGTGACTGCACCGCAAGGCGTACTGACCCCGGCGGGAGAGCGCGAGATCCTGCCGCGTCTCAGCGCCGCCCTGATCGAAGCCTCCGGCGCCACCGGCAATTCGTTCTTTACCGCCATCGTCGGCGGTACTGTCCACATCCTGCCGCCGCACCATATCTATGCCGGCGGCGCCAATCGGCCGGTCGTCATGGTCGAGCTGAAACTGCCCAACATCGGCCTCGGCTCGCTCGAAGCCCGCAGCGCCTTCATCTCCGCTGCCGCCAGCATTGTCGCCGAACTCTGCGTGCCTGGTCACAGGCCCGAAAACACCTGGATCAACATCGTCAACGCACCCGACGGCGGCTGGGGCATCGGCGACAGGCAATATACTGGAGAGGCCCTCATCGCTGCCGCTACTGCGGCGGCGCAGTGATACGGCAAGCGGCACCGAGCAGGAACAACCCGATGCGGCTCTCCCCCTCGCTGTTCTTCACCACCAATTGCGAACCGGCACTGGCCTTCTACGAGAAGTGCGGGCTTGGCCGGGGAACGGTCCTGCTGCGCTGGGGCGACAACGGCATGCCGGTGCGGACCGAAAGCATGCGGGGAAAAATCCTGCATGCCCGGTTCGAAGGCCCGGGAGTGCTGTTTCATGCCTCCGACAATGACGATGCGGAGCCGATGAAAGGCTCCGCTTTGATGCTGGAGTTCGACGACCAGGCCAAAATGCGCGAGCTTTTCGACCGCATGGCCTCGGGCGGCCGGATCACTGTGCCGCTGGCGCAGCAGTATTGGGGAACCAGCTTCGGCATGCTGGTGGATGCCTTCGGCGTGCAGTGGATGTTCTCCGGCCCATGAGCGCGGATCACGATCTTCTTACCTGAAAGCGACGCCGGTTCCGTATTGCGCCGCATTGCCGCCGTGCTGCGCCGGCTTCATGGTGAGACAGTCTCTGGGAGATCTTCCATGCGTCCCGGTACGGCAATCGCATCGCTCTGGCTGATCTGGGTGGTGTCCTGGATTCTGGCCGCCTTCTGGTCCGACCCGGCGCAAAAGCGCGCCGGCATCCAGGCGGAGTTTCGCTATCGCTCCCTGTGGTTGATCGGCGCGGTGCTGCTGTTCATTCCCGCGCATGGCTATGCCGGCCGGCTGCGGTTCTGGTTTCCGACGCTTGCCGAAGCCTGGATCTGCGCAGGGCTGATCGCCATTGGCCTGTTGTTCGCGTGGTGGGCACGGCTGCATCTCGGCCGTCTCTGGTCGGCTTCGGTGACGGCCAAGGCCGAACATCGTGTCGTCGACACCGGCCCCTACGGGCTGGTCCGCCACCCGATCTACACCGGGCTGCTTTTAGCGATCCTGGCCACCATGGCGGCCAAAGGCACGGTCTGGGGCATCGCCGGCGCGGTTTTCCTCACCATCGGCATCGTCGTGAAGGCAAGGCTGGAAGAACGTTTTCTGCGCGGCGAACTCGGCAGCGCCTATGACGACTACGCCCGCCGCGTGCCGATGCTGGTGCCGTTCACGCCGGCCTGACTACAGCATCCTGAGCAGCGCGCCACCGATCGAATAGCCGGCACCGAAGGCGCACAGCACGCCGAAATCGCCGGGCTTCATGTCGGCATGGTTTTCCGACAGCGCGATGATGGCGCCGGCGCCGGCTGTGTTGCCGAGCCGCTCCAGCACCATCGGCGCGCGGTCATGGTCGACCTCGTGGCCGAAGGCCAGCTTCAGGATCATGGCATTCATCCGCGCATTGGCCTGGTGCAGCCAGAAGCGCCGGACGGCTTGCGGCGTCAGCCCGTGTTCGGCCAGGAACTCGACGATGAATTTGTGGCCGGCGACGGTGACTTCCTTGAACACCTTGTTGCCGACCTGTTTGATCAGATTGCCCTCGAGGCTGATCATATAGGGATCGTCCTGGGCGGTGCGAGTGTGGTAGCCCAGATTGGTGCGGATGTTGTTCGACATCTGCGTCCAGGTGCGCGTGTCCAGCACCTCGAAGCGTCCCGGCCGCTTCTCGCCCTTGGCCAAACCCTCGACCACCATGGCCACGGACGCGTCGCCGAAGATGAAATGCGTCTGCCGGTCGCGGAAATTGAGATGGCCGGTGATGATCTCCGGCGTAACCACCAGCACGCGTTTGTGCGCGCCCGTCCGCACCAGATTGACCGCTATGTGCAAGGCGGCCGCGGCGGACGAACAGCCGAGGCCCATGTCGAAGCCGGCGCCCTTGGTGCCCAGCGCCTCCTGCATTTCGATGGCGATCGCCGGATAGGGCCGCTGCTGGTGCGAGGCCGAGCAGATCACCAGATCGATGTCGGACGGTTGCAGGCCGGCATGGTCGATCGCCTTTTTTGCCGCCGCTACGCCGAACTCGGCCTGCAGCGACAGCGCATCGTCGGGCCGCGCCGGAATGCGCGGCGCCATCCGGGTCGGGTCGAGAATGCCTTCGCGCTCGATCACATGCCGGGTCTGGACGCCCGAGGCGTGGACGATGAAGGCGCTGTCCGATTTCTGCAGCAGCGTCTCGCCGGAGACCTCGCGGCGCGCGTTCTCGGTGTCGACCCAGGCATTGAAGCTGGTGACCAGTTCTTCATTGGTGATCTTGGCTTCAGGGATTTCAACGCCGATGCCGCTGATGATGACGCGATGCATATCCAGTCCGTCCATGCGCAGGCGTTGTCGTTCTCATGTGGGCGCCGAAGCGGCGCGACGCAACACTTTTCTCACCCCGCCGGTTTACGCCGGCTTAAGCCTCAAACACTGGCCGGCGTTCAGCCGTGCTAGCCGGCCCGCTTGGCGACGATGAAGATGCGCGGAAAGCGCAGCAACACCTTGCCATTTGCGGTCCTCGGATAGGCCTTGGCAATCTTGGCCGTGTAGCTGTCGAGGAACATCTCGCGCTCGCCGGCGTCGAGCGGATCGAGGAAAGGCTTCAGCCCCGTCGACTTCACCCACTCGACGATCGCCTCGGCGTCGGCCAGCGGATGATTGTAGGCGGTATGCCAGATATCCACCCGGTCGGAGAGCGGCGACAACAGATCATAGTAGAACGACACCAGCGGCAACGGTCCGCGCGCAGCCCCCGCCATCTTGGCGGTGAACGGCATTTCGGCCGCGGTCTCACGCATCAGCTGATGCGACGGCTCAAGCAGATTGTCGGGCATCTGGACAGCGAGCGCGCCGCCCGGCGCGAGAAAGCCCATCAGCCGTTGGAAGACAGCCGGATGGGTCGGCAGCCACTGGAACACCGCATTGGCGAAGATGACGTTGACCGGCTCGGCCGGCTGCCATGTCGAGGCATCGGCGAGGTCGAAATTGACGCTGGGCAGGCGCGCCCTCGCCTTCTCGATCATGTCGGGCGAGGTGTCGAAACCGCTGACCTGCGCATCCGGCCAGCGCTCGACCAAAAGCTCGGTCGAGTTGCCCGGCCCGCAGCCGATATCGACGACTCGGCGCGGAAAATCGACCGGGACCTGCGCGGCGAGATCGCGCGCGGGCCGCGTGCGCTCATCCTCGAATTTCAGATACTGGGCGGCGGACCAATCAGCCATTTGAGCTCCTCATATCGTCTTGAGAATTCGCCGCCCCGGTTGTCCCCCTACCGCGTCAGCCTCTTGTAGGTCATGCGGTGCGGGTTGACTGCTTCGGGTCCGAGCCGGCGGATCTTGTCCTGCTCGTAATCCTCGAAATTGCCCTCGAACCATTCGACATGGCTGTCGCCCTCGAAGGCGAGAATGTGCGTCGCCAGACGATCGAGGAACATACGATCGTGCGAGATGATAACGGCGCAGCCACCGAAGTTTTCCAGCGCGTCTTCGAGCGCGGCCAGCGTTTCGGTATCGAGATCGTTGGTCGGTTCGTCGAGCAGCAGCACATTGCCGCCGGTCTTCAGCATCTTGGCCAAGTGGACACGGTTGCGCTGGCCGCCGGAGAGATTGCCGACCTTCTGCTGCTGGTCGCCGCCACGGAAGTTGAACGACGCGCAATAGGCGCGCGTGTTGGCCTCGAACTTGCCGAGCTTGACCACTTCGGCGCCGCCCGAGATTTCTTCCCAGACGGTCTTTGACGGATCGAGTGCGTCGCGGCTCTGGTCGACATAGCCGAGTTTGACCGTCTCGCCGACGCGGACCGTGCCGGCATCCGGCTTTTCCTGGCCGGTGATCATGCGAAACAGCGTCGTCTTGCCGGCGCCGTTGGGGCCGATGACGCCGACGATGCCGCCCGGCGGCAGCTTGAATTCCAGACCTTCGATCAAAAGCGTGTCGCCAAAGCCCTTCGACAGGCCATCGACCTCGATCACCACATTGCCGAGGCGCTCGCCATGCGGGATGACGATCTGCGTATCCGTCGGACGCCGCTTGTCGGCTGCATCCAGGAGGTCCTGGAAGGCCTGGATACGCGCCTTGGACTTGGTCTGGCGGGCCTTGGGGCTCGACTGGATCCACTCGCGCTCCCGGCCGATGGCGCGCTGGCGGGCGTCGTCCTCGCGGCCTTCCTGCCTGAGGCGCTTGGCCTTGGCTTCGAGGTACTTGGTGTAGTTGCCCTCATAGGGAATGCCGCGGCCGCGATCGAGTTCGAGGATCCAGCCGGTGACATTGTCGAGGAAGTAGCGATCGTGGGTGATGATCATCACAGCACCCGGATAGGCGCGCAGATGCTTTTCCAGCCAGGCCGTGGTCTCGGCGTCGAGATGGTTGGTCGGTTCGTCGAGCAGCAGAAGATCCGGCTGGCGCAGCAGCAGCTGGCAGAGCGCGACGCGGCGGCGCTCACCGCCCGAAAGCTTGGTGACGTCGGCATCCTTGGGCGGGCAGCCCAGCGCTTCCATCGCCATTTCGACCTGCTGTTCGAGATCCCACAGGTTCAGCCGGTCCATATCGTCCTGGAGCTTGGCGGATTCGTCCGCCGTCTCGTCGGAATAGTTCATCATCAATTCGTTGTAGCGTTCGATGATGGCGGTCTTGGCGGCGACGCCTTCCATGATGTTCTCGAACACCGTCTTGGTCGCATCGAGCGCCGGCTCCTGCGCCAGATAGCCGACGGTGGCGCCTTCGGCGAGCCAGGCTTCGCCGTTCCACTCCTTGTCGAGCCCAGCCATGATCTTGAGGATCGTCGACTTGCCCGAACCGTTGGGGCCGAGAATGCCGATCTTGGCGTCCGGGTAGAAGGACAGATGAATGTTTTCGAGCACCTTCTTGGTGCCATAGGCCTTGTTGAGGCCGGCCATATGATAGATGAACTGGCGTGCCACGCGCGCTTTCCCTGACAGTTGACCGAAAATGTCGGATTGAATGGAGGTTGGGCGCTATGTAGGCGATGCCGGGCCGAACGGCAATCGCTTTTGCCATTTCAAGCCGGGCGTACACCGCACGTTAAGTTTCCCGCCGGTCGCAGGGCTCGCTGAAATCTCCTTTTAACCCTTCCGCGTCAAAACAGGATCGCGTGGGATCGCTGGCCTTTCGGCGATTTCGAGAAAATAGAGATCGGGCCTACGGCGTTGCTGAACAGTTTCCTGCTCCTTGCCGAAGCTGTGGTCTACTTCAGCGTCATGGTCACGCTGTTCCGCTTCAGGGATCGCATCGGCCTCGGCGTCTTCGTCTGCGCGCTGGGCGCCATGCATTTCCTGGAAACCTATCTCGCCAGCGTTTTCTACGTCGCGTTGCCGTTCGGCATGGTCTCGCCGGGCTCGGCGGTGCTGTTTTCCGGCAAGCTGGTGATGCTGCTTCTGCTCTACATGAAGGAAGACGCGGCCACGGTGCGGCAGCCCATTTATGGCCTGCTGCTTGGCAATGCCCTGATGATCGGGCTTGTGCTGATCCTGCGCCTGCATGACATTTCGGCGCTTTCCGGCGGCAAGCTTCCGATATCGGTTTCATCGACCAGATGGGCTGGCTGATGGTGTGGGGCACGACACTGCTCTTCATCGACGCCATCCTGATCATCCTGCTTTACGAAAAGCTCGGACGTTATCTGCGCAAGGCGCCGTTCACCCGCATCCTGATTTGCGTCGCCTGCGTGCTGACCTTCGACCAGGCCGGATTTTTCACCGCCCTGCATTTTGTCGCCGGCGCGCCGATCGCAGTCTTTTTCGGCGGCTGGTTCGCCAAGATGGGCGCGGCCCTTACCTATAGCGCCATGCTGGTCGCCTATCTCAGATGGTTCGAGACGCGGCACATTGTGGCGCCGCGTGGATTGTCCGACGTCTTCGATACCTTGACCAACCGCGAGCGCTACGAAGCCCTGGTCGAATATGTAGGCCGCGACGGCCTCACCGGCCTTTTGCACAGGGGACGTTTTGACAGCGATGGCGAAAATTCGGTCGCCGTCAGCCTGCGCACGGCCCAGCCGCTCAGCCTGCTGATCGTCGACGTCGACCATTTCAAATCGATCAACGATCGCTTCGGCCACGCCGAGGGCGACAGGGTGCTGAGATCGATCGCCCAGGTGTTGACCCAGGCGGCCGGCGCGCACGACCAGGTTTTCAGGATCGGCGGCGAGGAATTCGCCATCCTTTGCGCGCAACCGCATCCGGTCGCCAGATTGCTCGGCGAAAACATCCGCCATGCCGTCAAGGGATGTGCAAACCGCTTCGACATCAGCGTCAGCGCCGGCATTGCCACCGTCAACGAGACGGTCGGCTCGCTTGCCGACCTCTTCGCCCTTGCCGATGAACGCCTCTACAGGGCCAAGTCCACCGGCCGCGACCGCGTCATCGGCGAAGCGCGGGACGATGCCGAAGATTTCGGCGCGCGGACACTCACACGCGGCATTGGCGGCTGAAGTACTGGCGCTATTGGCTCCGCTTGCGCTGCTGCAACGCGCCGACCGCAACTGAGACGCCCATCAGCACGACCGCCAGCCATTTCAGCGTGGTGATGATCGGACCGGCATCGATGTCATAGGCGATGAACAGCAGGATGCCCGGAACCAGCAGGCCGCACATGATGAGCATGATGCGGTTGATCTGCCAGGACACTTTTGCTGCCAGTGCGTCGTCGCCGGCTTCAGGGACGAGCCCGGCGCGCATTTCCCTGGAGGCCACGAGCGCACTGGACAGGCGCAGCGAGATCGGCAGGCCGAGCCCAATGATGAGGAAGGCGCAGGCCGCCAGCAGAGCCGAGAATTTGAGCGCACTGGTCTCGGCCGGCACCGGAAACAACAGGGTTGCCAGCGGCAGGAAGACACAGACGATGCCGAGCGCGGCGATGGCAATGAAGATCACGGCATTGACCATCGTGAACAGCTGGTAGCGGCCGGCTCCGATCGGCGCGGCGAGCACGCGCATGCGCGCCCATTCGGCTTCGGTATAGGAAAAGCCCGGCCACTCCATGCGGCCGTCCCTGATTGCGATCATTCCCCTGGCCCAGAAAGCCAGCCGCGCCAGCGCGCCCGATGTCATGCCACTCATCGCCATCCCCGCCGAATGAAATGCATCCAAACCGTATCACCGCGTCGCCACGAGGCGACAGACGGATATCCTACTGGAACCCGGCCGCATCGACCGAGCCCTTCGGGCAGCCGGCCTTGGTCGTCGGTGCGGAGGCCAGCATCAGACTGCCCAGCGAACTGTCCGGGCCGATCGGGCCGGTCAGGCCGAGCGTCAGCTCGCCGATCAGCCGCCTGCCGCTCGACGGATCGACCAGGCAAGAGACGCGCACCCGCGCGCCGGCTCCATTGCCGAAGGCGCTGTCGAAGGCGCTGCGGATCTGGTCCGAGGTCAGCTGCTTGCCGACATTCTTGGTGAAGAGCTCGCGCACCGGCGAGGCGTTCACCGCCCGCATCAGGTTCAACGCCTCGGCAAAATACTCCTGCTGGCTCTTGCCGTAGCAGGTGCCATGCTTGATCCACTCATGCCGTTCGAGCTTGGACGCCGTGCCCGGCATGACCTGGTCGAGTTCGGCGCGCGTGTTGGCATCGAGATCGACCGGCGGCAGGTCGCCCCAGTGGGCCGGATTGTCATTGGCCTTGGCGCTCGCCGGCACCTGGCAATAAAAGTTGCCGTTCGGCTGCGGCCACAGGCCGTGCAAGGTGAAATGCGACGCGTCGAAACCGCCCGCAGTCTGCGCCTGGCATTCGGGCTTGCTCGACTTGGTTTCGCAGAAGGCCGGTTGCCAGCTCAGCGCAAAGACATATTCGGGCTTTCCCGAAGCCGCAGGCTTGCCCTGATCTGCAGGTGCTGCCGGCTGAGCGGCCGCGTTGCCGCCAGTGACATGGCCACAGCTGATCTTGACCCAGCGGCGTTCCGGATCGGCGCCGGGCACGCGGATGAGATAATGCGTCGGCGCATCCTTGTTGCCAGCCAGGAGGTCGTAGCTCTGTCCGGCCGCAGTCGCGATATTGCCCGGATTCTTGCCGCTTTTGATCGCCTGCGTTGCCGGACATGCGGCATCGGCCACGAAGGAGCCGCTCATCTTCACGTCGGCTCGCGCCGCGCCCGCGCCGGCCAGCGCAAAAAACACCGCAGCCACTATTGCCGATATCCGCATTCCAGCACTCCTAGCGTGTCATAGCGCAAGCTAGAAACGTACGACATGTCAGAATTACGATTTCTTTCGTCCGCCGCAAAAAACAATCGATCCGCCGATCAGGCCTCGCCCTCCTCGACCCGCTTCGCCAGTGTACGCAGCAGGTCCAGCGCAGTCTGAAGCGAGCGAGTCTCGATGCCGTCGGAGACGCGGTTGGCCCAGACATGTTGGCGCGTGCCGATATCGCGTATCGCTGTCCAGCCGGCATCGGTGATTGCCAACAGCTTGGCGCGGCGGTGCGCCGGGTTGTCGGCATAGGCGGCAAGCCCTTCGGCGGCCAATATGTCGGCCAGCCGCTGCACGCTCTGGCGGGCAAGCCCCATGTCGCGGGCAATATCGGCAACCGATTTCGGCTCCTTCAGCACCGCGCCCAGGACCTGCCAGCGCGCCGCCGTCAGACCGGCGGGCTCCGCCAGCCGGTCGGCCGCGTCGAGAAACCCGCCATTCAGCCGAAACACCGCAAGTACCAGTTCGGTGAGTGCGTCGGCGGCTTCGGTCCTCTCAGTCATTTCTGGCCGGCCTCGATGGTGGAAACGAAGATATTGACGGCTTCAGCCACCGCCTCCGGCTTGTCAAGCATCACCCAATGGCCGGAACCAGCAACGATTTGATGGCCGATTCCGCTGCGAAGCCGGAAAAGCGCTGCCGCATTGTCGTTGGCCTCTGTGGCCAGCACGAAGATCGGCCCGTGATAGGCGTCGAGCGTCGGTTCCGGATCCCATTCGGCCAGCGCCTTGCCGACGCCTGCCCGTGCCGCCGGATCGACGAGAGCCGCATCGGCGAGGACCTGTTTACGGACATCCGCATTGGAGCCGGCGATCGAGGTGTAATAAGCGCTCAGCACATCGCCGCCGCTCGGCCCCGCCAGATCGCGCACGAACCCGTCGCGGATCTCCTTCGGCAGTGCGCGCGGATCGGTCGCCGGGTCGACCAGCAAGATGCCGGCGACCCGGTCGGCATGGCCGGCGGCATAGGCAAGGGCCGCGCCACTGCCGCCGCTGTGCGCGACAAGGACAAACCGCTTCAGGCCGAACGCATCGGCCACGGCGCCGATATCGGCCGCACGGCCATCATAACCGTAGTCGGCATCAGCTGCAGGCGCCGATGCGCCATGGCCGCGAAAGTCGAAGGCGACCACTTCGCGGCCGTCAACAGTGAGCTGCATGACCCTGTTCCACGTCGAAGCACGGCTGCAATCGCCATGCGCGAACAGGATCGGCAGGCCGTTGCCGGCCTTGAGGTCGTAAGTGGCGAGCCGTCCCTGCGGACCGGCAATGGTTGACGTCTTCATGGTCATCTCCCTGGTTTGGCTGGATGCGACGCCGGGCAACAGCATCGCGGAGGCGAAGCTCACCAGCAGGACGGCGCGGCGCGAAACGATCGAATTGGCTTTCATGCTCCTCTCCCGATCTATTTTGACAGCATGCTGTCATATAGCCAAATTGACAGCACACTGTCAATAGCGATGCCAGGTGATTTCGCCCTCCCCTTGACGTCGCTCCTGCGGTCGCCCAACAGTCACTGAGGGAGCGACATATGGCATTTGACAAGCAGACGACGCTGGCCTCACCGACCGGGGCCACGCTCAACCTTTTTATGAAGCACGCCAGCGGCTCTCCGCGCGCCGTTATCCAGATCAACCACGGCCTGGCCGAGCACGCGGCGCGCTATGCCCGCTTCGCCGATTACCTCAGCACCCGCGGCATCCAAGTCTACGTCCACGACCATCGCGGCCACGGCGCGACCAAGGCGCCCGATGCCCCGCTCGGCAGGTTCGCCGGCAGTGACGGCGCCGCCAAGGTGATCGCCGATGTCGACGCCGTTCACGACCTGATCGCAAAGGAGCAGCCCGGCCTGCCGGTCATCCTGTTCGGCCATTCATTTGGTGCGTCGGTGGCGCTGAACTACCTGCTGGCGCACTCGCCACGCGTCCACGCCGCTGCGATCTGGAATGGCAACTTCTCGCAAGGCCTGCTTGGACAGCTTGCGCTTGCCATCCTGGCTTATGAGCGGTTCCGGCTCGGCTCCGACGTCCCCTCACGCATCTTGCCCAGGCTGACCTTCCAGGCCTGGGGCAAGGCGGTGCCCAACCACAAGACGCTGTTCGACTGGCTGTCGCGCGACGAGGCGGAAGTGGCCAAATACATCGCCGATCCGCTCTGCGGCTGGGATGCCTCGATCTCGATGTGGCGCGATGTCGTCCAGATGGCGCAGAATGGCGGCAAGGATGCGGGCTTTGCCGGCATAAGGCGCGATCTTCCCGTCAGCATCGTCGGCGGCGAAAAAGATCCGGCTTCCGACTACGGCAAGGGCATCGATCATCTCGCCAAACGCATGCGCGCGATGGGTTTTTCGAATCTGCTTTCAAAGGTTTACGCCGACACCCGCCACGAAAGTCTGAACGAGGTGAACCGTGACACCGTCATGGACGATTTCGCCGCCTGGGCCGATGGTGTGTTGAAACGCTGACATCGCTGGCCCAGCGCAAGGCCCGTGACAGCGGCATCCCGGATTGATAGAGGCTGCGGTTCCGACCCGCTCTGGTGTTTTATGGCTGAACCTCCCCTGAAAGGCGTCCGCGTCATCGAACTGGCCCGCATCCTTGCCGGGCCATGGGCCGGGCAGTTGCTGGCCGATCTCGGCGCCGATGTCATCAAGGTCGAAAGCCCCGATGGCGGCGATGACACCCGCAAATGGGGCCCGCCCTTCGTCATGAGCCACGACGGCGAAAACCTGTCGGCTGCCTATTACCATTCCTGCAATCGCGGCAAGCGATCCATCGCTGTCGATTTCTCGACTGCCGAAGGCGCCGAGACGGTTCGCCGGCTGGTCGCCACGGCCGACGTGCTGATCGAGAACTTCAAGCTCGGCGGGCTCAAGAAATACGGGCTCGATTTTGATAGCCTGAAAGCAATCAATCCTCGCCTCGTCTATTGCTCGATCACCGGCTTCGGCCAGGACGGACCTTACGCGCCCCGCGCCGGCTATGATTTCATCATCCAGGCCATGGCCGGGATGATGTCGATCACCGGCGAGGTCGGGCGCGAGCCGCAAAAGGCCGGCGTCGCCATCTCCGATATCTTCACCGGCCTCTACTCCGTCATCGCCATTCAGGCGGCACTTCGCCACGCCGAGAAGACCGGCGAAGGCCAGCACATCGACATGGCGCTGTTCGACACCCAGATCTCCGCGCTCGGCAACCAGAACCTCAACTACCTCGTCTCCGGCAAGTCGCCGGTGCAGATGGGCAATGCGCATATGAACATTGCCCCCTACGAGGTCGTGCCGGTGCGGGACGGCCACATCATCCTCGCGGTCGGCAATGACGGCCAGTTCGGCAAATTCTGCGCCGCCGTCGGGCTCGACCATCTCACAGCGAATCCTGATTTCGCCACCAATCCGGCCCGCGTCGCCAACCGGGTCAAACTGCGCGAGCACATGATCGAGACGCTGAAGAACTGGGATCGCGACCCGCTGCTGGCGAAACTCGAAGCGGCCAGCGTGCCGGCGAGCCCGATCAACACCATCGGCCAGATGTTTGCCGATCCGCAGACCATTGCGCGCGGCATGCGCCTCGACCTCGACGATGGCCATGGCAATCGTCTGCCCTCGGTGCGCGCGCCGATGGTGATGTCCGGCACACCGCTGGTCTATGAACGCCCCTCGCCACGCCTTGGCGAACACACTGACGAAATCCTTGCCGAACTGGAGAAATCTGGAAAATGAAGACCGGCGGACAACTGATTGTCGACGCGCTCGAGGCCAACGGCACTGATCGCATCTTCTGCGTGCCGGGCGAATCCTATCTCGCCGTGCTCGACGCGCTGCATGACTCGCCGATCCGCACCATTGTCTGCCGCCAGGAAGGCGGCGCTGCCATGATGGCCGACTGCCAGGGGCGGCTGACCGGCAAGCCCGGCATCTGCTTCGTCACCCGCGGCCCCGGCGCCACCAATGCGTCCGCCGGCATTCACATCGCCATGCAGGATTCGGTGCCCGTCATCCTGTTCATCGGCCAGGTCGCCAGCCATGCCAAGGAGCGCGAGGCCTTTCAGGAAGTCGACTACAAGCGCTTCTTCGGCGACATCGCCAAATGGGTGGTCGAAATCGACGATGCCGCGCGCATCCCCGAATTCGTTACCCGAGCCTTTGCCGTCGCAACGTCGGGTCGCCCCGGTCCCGTCGTCATCTCGTTGCCCGAAGACATGTTGACCAGCCTGGTCGAGGCGCCCGTCGCCTTGCCGCACACACCAGTCGAAACGCGCCCCGGCGAGGCAGAACTCGACGCACTGGAGAAACTGCTCGGCAAAGCCAAGCGTCCGTTCGTCATCCTCGGCGGCACACGCTGGGACGAGGGAGCGGTGGTACAGATGCGCACCATCGCCGAGGCTTGGTCACTGCCCGTCGGCTGTTCCTTCCGCCGCCAGATGCTGTTCGACCATCTTCATGCGAACTACGCTGGTGACGTCGGCATCGGCATCAACCCCAAGCTGGCAACGGCGATCAAGCAGGCCGACCTAGTGTTGCTGATCGGCGGCCGCATGGGCGAGATGCCGTCTTCCGATTACACGCTGCTGAAAAGCCCCTACCCCGACCAGACGCTGGTCCATGTCCATGCCGATGCCGGCGAGCTTGGCCGCGTCTACCGGCCGACGCTGGCAATCAACGCTTCGCCCTCGGCTTTCGTCGAGGCGTTCGCCAAGCGCAAGCCGGCTGGCACGCCGTCCTGGGCGGATGAGACAGCGAAAGCACATGCTGCCTATCTCGACTGGTCGACGCCGCCTGAAAGCGGCCCCGGCTCGGTCCAGATGGGACCGATCATGAATTACCTGGAAAAGGTGCTGCCCGACGACGCCATTCTCACCAACGGCGCCGGCAATTACGCCACCTGGGTGCATCGCTTCCACCGCTTCCGCCGCTTCGCCACGCAAGGCGCGCCCACCTCCGGCTCGATGGGCTACGGCACGCCGGCGGCGGTCGCCGCCAAGGCGCTCCATCCGGAGCGCACTGTGATCGCCTTTGCCGGCGACGGCTGCTTCCTGATGAACGGCCAGGAATTCGCTACCGCTGTGCAATACGACCTGCCGATCATCGTCATCGTCGTCAACAACGGCATCTACGGCACCATCCGCATGCATCAGGAGCGTGACTATCCCGGCCGCGTCGTCGCCACCGACCTGAAAAACCCCGACTTCGCAGCCCTCGCCCGCGCCTATGGCGGCCATGGCGAGACGGTGGAGAAGACCGCCGATTTCGCCGCGGCCTTCGAGCGTGCCCGCGCCAGCGGCAAGCCGGCGATCGTTGAGATCAGGCTCGATCCCGAAGCGATCACGCCGACCCGGACGATGACGCAGATCCGCGACAAGAGCTGAGTGCTTTAAGAGCGAAAGCCGAGTTCCTTCGCGCCCCCCTCTGTCCTGCCGGACAGGGGGGCGCTGCCCCACCGACTTCCAAAGGTAGTCGCAATCCTTCCCTATTTCGCCGCCTCGATCTGCCCGCGGATCTCGCCATCCTTGTTCGCGGCAGTGTGGACATTGACGTAGTAGTTCCCACCCGCCAGGTCGGCGGCCTGCGCGTCGGTCAGCTCGGCCGAACCTTTGATCGGGCTCTTGAGTTTGCCGTTGAACGGGATGACGGGCGCTGCATTCGCACCCATCGCCGCCGGACCGTGAATATGCGCTGCCGTCGCAGGCCCGCTGAGGCCGGAATATTTGACGTTCCAGCTGAGCTTCTTCTTGGTGGTATCGAAGGTAAAGGTAGCGGTGCCTTTGCCCTTGGTGGTGACTGCCGGATTCTGCTGGCTGCCGTCGAGCGTCGCCTTGTACTTCACCACCTCGGCCATGGCCGGGGACGCGAACAGGAAAGCGGTCGAAATGGCCAGCGCCGAAAGCACTGGCAGGAAGGATTGTGTGCGCATGAAGAACCTCCGATTGGATGTCGCATGCGTCACGCCCCAGCGCGCGCATGCCTCAACCGGAACGGCTGGGCGGCGCAATGTTTCCCTGCACACGGTTTTGTGACTGGGGAAGCACCAAAGGGGGTGATCGATCGCCCCCTTCCGGTCGCCAAAAAAGGACGGTCGTCAGGCGCCGGCCAGCGCCTGTGTCAGGTCGGCGATCAGATCGTCCGGGTGTTCGACGCCGATCGACAGCCTGACCGTCGTCTCGAGCACGCCGATGCGCTGGCGCACGTCGAAGGGGATGCCGGAATGGGTCATGGCCGCCGGATGGCTGGCCAGCGACTCCGTGCCGCCGAGGCTCACCGCCAGCTTGAAGATCTGCAGCCCGTTGAGAAAGGCGAAAGCCGCCTTCTCTCCGCCTTTGATGTCGAAGGAAAAGGTCGAGCCGGCGCCAGTGCTTTGCCTCAAATAGGCGCGGCCCGCCGGGGTGTCCTCGCCGAGGAACGGCAGGTAATGCACCTTCTCGACCTTGGCATGGTCGCGCAGGAATTCGGCGACGACGCGCGCATTGTCATTGGCCCGCTCCATGCGGATCGACAGCGTTTCCAGCGAGCGGCCGAGCATCCAGCAGGAATGCGGATCGAGCTGCGTGCCTATGGCACCGCGCAGCGCCTTGATTGGCTTGGTGACCGCCTTGCTGCCCATGGCCGCACCGGCGATCAGGTCGGAATGGCCGCCGACATATTTGGTCAACGAATAGACGGAGACGTCGGCGCCGTGCTCGATCGGCCGCTGGAACACCGGGCCGAGCAGCGTGTTGTCGCAGACGACGATCGGCGTCGATCCTTGCTTGCTGCCGATTTCGTCGGCGATCTTTCTGATCAACGCGATATCGACGAGGCTGTTGGTCGGATTTGACGGCGTCTCGATCAAGATAACGGAGACACGCCCCTTCGCCACGGCAGCGTCCGCAGCCGAGCGTACCGCCTTCTCGTCGACGCCATCCGCAAAACCGACTGCGCCGATGCCGAAGCCGGACAGCGTGCGGGTCAGCAGCGTCTCGGTGCCGCCATAAAGCGGCTGCGAATGCAGGATGACATCGCCGGGACGGGCATAGGCAAGCAGCGTGGTGGCGATCGCTGACATGCCCGACGAGAACAGGATGCAGGCGTCGGTCTCCTCGTAGACCGCCAGCCGGTCCTCGACGATCTCTGAGTTGGGATGGTTGAAGCGCGAATAGACCAGGCCGGAGGCCGTGCCGCTCGGCGGCTCCTTGCGGCCGGACGTGTAGTCGAAGAAGTCGCGTCCCTCTTCCGCCGACTTGAACACGAAGGTCGAGGTCAAAAACACCGGCGGCTTGACGGCGCCTTCCGAAAGCTGCGGATCGAAGCCATAGCTCAGCATCAGCGTCTCGGGATGGAGCTTGTGGTTGCCGATATGGGTTTTCGACGGGCGCGGCGCGGTCATGGTTTTTCCTGCCTTTTGAGGGATGTTGCGCGGCAATTTATGCGATCCTGACCCGCCAGTCCTTGCTATTTTCGGCCTCGCATGGCTGCATCTCGGCAATAAACTGCCGGGAGCGAGCAAAATTGCAGCAGAAGATAGCCGACGATTTCGACCTTAAAATCCTGCGTGAATTGCGGGCGGACGCACGCATCACCAACAATGAGCTCGCCGAGCGCATCGGCCTGTCGCCGTCGCCTTGCCTGCGGCGCGTGCGCAGGCTGGAGGAAGCCGGCATCATCCGGGGCTACACCACACTGGTTGATCCCTCAGCCTTCGGCTGGAGCATGGTCGCCATCGCCACCGTCAGGCTCAGCCGCCAGAACGAGGACGAGATCGTCATGTTCGAAGACGCCATCCGCGGCTGGGAAGAGGTGCTGGAATGCCACCTCGTCACCGGGTCGCGCGACTATGTGCTGAAGGTGGTGACCGGCAGCCTCGACCAATACGAGCGCTTCATCAAGGAAAAGATCGCAAGGCTGAAATGCGTCGCCTCGATCGAAACCAGCTTCGTTATGAACACCATAAAGGAACGGCGCCTCTGACAAATGCATGTCGCCCAAAAGTGTGCAGCGGTTTGGGGGCAACGACATGCATCAAACAAAGAAAGAGAGCGGTTCTTTCGAACCGCTCTCTCGGAGGCGCCGTTTTGAAGATCAGACTGCAGCCGGTTAGGGCTTATTTGATCGCCTTGTCGGTGATCGCCGTGGTGTAGGCGCCGGTCGGCGCCTTGGTGATGATCTTCTGGTCGARCAGCGCCTTGGCGGTCCGCTCATAAGTCGCCGGGTCGAGCTTGCCGTCGGCATTGTCGATCAGCTTGGCAACTTCGCTCATCATCCGCTTCTGGTGGTTTTCGTCCTGGCCGCCACCGTCCATGACGATGCCTGCGGCTTCGTCATTGTTGTCGATGGCGTATTTCCAGCCCTTCATCGAAGCGCGCACGAAACGCACCATCTTGTCTTCGAAGGCCGGATCCTTGAGCTTGTCTTCCGAGGCGTAGAGCCCGTCCTCGAGCAGGTCGTTGCCCATCGCCGAGTAGTTGAACACGGTCAGCTGTTCCGGCTTGTAGCCGGCGTCGATCAGCTGCCAGTACTCGTTGTAGGTCATGACCGAGATGCAATCCGCCTGCTTCTGGATCAGCGGCTGCACGTCAAAGCTCTGCTTCAAGACAGTGACACCGTCCGGGCCGCCTTCGGTCTTGAGACCGAGCTTGTTCATCCAGGCGTAGAACGGATATTCGTTGCCGAAGAACCAGACGCCGAGCGTATGGCCCTTGAAATCGGCTTCGGTCTTGATCGGGCCGTCCTTCGGGCAGACCAGTTCCATGCCGGCCTTCTTGAACGGCTGGGCGATGTTGACCAGCGGCACGCCCTTTTCGCGCGCGGCCAGCGCCCCACCCATCCAGTCGACGATGACGTCGGCGCCGCCGCCGGCAATCACCTGCTCGGGCGCGATATCGGGACCGCCCGGCTTGATGTCGACGTCGAGGCCTTCGGCCTCATAGAAACCCTTGGCCTTGGCGACGTAGTAGCCGGCAAACTGGGCCTGCGTGACCCATTTCAGCTGCAAGGTCACCTTGTCGGCGGCCATGGCCTGGAACGCGGCCAGCGACATTGCGCCGGCCAACAACGGAATGATCAGTCTTTTCATGTTTTTACCCTCTGAAGTTAACACCCAAAACCCACCGCCCTATCCACCACGGACAGAGGGATGCCAAAACGTGACGGCTCTCTCGATAAGAGCGACCACGCCATAAAAGACCGAACCCGCAAGGGCTGCAACTGCGATTTCGGCCCAGACCATGTCGATGTTCATCCGCCCGACCTCGGTCGAGATGCGAAAGCCCATGCCGACGACGGGCGTGCCGAAGAACTCGGCGACGATGGCGCCGATCAGCGCCAGCGTCGAGTTGATCTTCAGCGCGTTGAAAATGAAGGGCGCCGCAGCCGGCAACCGAAGCTTCAAGAGCGTCGGCCAGTAGCCCGAGGCATAGGTGCGCATCAGGTCCCGCTCCATATGGCCGGAGGCGGCAAGGCCGGCGACCGTGTTCACCAGCATCGGAAAGAAGGTCATGATGATGACCACCGCCGCCTTGGACGGCCAGTCGAAACCGAACCACATCACCATGATCGGCGCCACGCCGATGATCGGCAGCGCCGAGACCATGTTGCCGATCGGCAAGAGGCCGCGGCGCAGGAACGGCACGCGGTCGGCCGCAATCGCCACGAGAAAGCCGGCGCCGCTGCCGACGACATAGCCGAAGATCACCGCCTTGAATATGGTCTGCCGGACATCGGCGCCGAGCACCGGCAGGGAACTCGCGATGCGCGCGCCGATGGCGCTCGGCGGCGGCAAAAGGATGAAGGGGATGCCGGCGCCACGTGTCACCGCTTCCCAGATGATCAGAATCCAGGCGCCGAAGATCGCCGGGATGATCAGGCGCAGCGCCATGCGGACACCTTTGGCCATCGGGCGAAGCCCCGACAGCACCGCCACGCAGCGCCAGGCCAGCAGCCAGGCAGCGGCGAGCAGCAGGAAATACGGCGCCAATGCTGCGCCTTCGAAACCGGTAATGCCGGAGATCAGCATCCAGGCGACGAGGTGGGCGCCGATAAACAGCACCACGGCCTCCGCCAGCGGCGGAATCCTGAGCATCGAGATCAGCCCCGCCAGCACCGCCAAGCCGATCATCGGCGTCTTTATTCCGAAATAGGGATAGTCGAAGCTGGCTGCGGGGTTTGCCAGTGCAGCCGCTTCCGGCTTCGACATTGCGCCGAGCCCCAGAGCGACAAGACACAGGAGAATGGCCAGCACCGCTTGCCAGGATGGCTTCAGCCAGTTCATGCCGGCCTCCCGCCCATGGCGCGGTCGACGAGGCGCCCGGCAATGCCGACCACCATGACCAGAAGGGCGGCCACCACCGAGCCGGCGACCAGTGCCGACCAGATGTCGATGGACTGACTGTAATAGGCGCCGGCGAGCAGCTTGGCGCCGATGCCGGCGACAGCACCCGTCGGTAGTTCGCCGACAATGGCGCCGACCAGGCTTGCCGCCACCGCCACCTTCATCGAGGTGAACAGGAACGGCACCGAGGCCGGCACGCGGAGCTTCCAGAAGGTCTGCGAGACACTGGCATTGTAGGTGTGCATCAGGTCAAGATGCATGAGTTCGGGCGACCGCAGGCCTTTCACCATGCCCACCGTCACCGGGAAGAACGACAGATAGGTCGAGATCATCGCCTTCGGGATCAGGCCGCTGATGCCGATTGCCCCCAGCACGACGATGATCATCGGCGCCACTGCCAGGATGGGGATGGTCTGCGACGCGATGATCCACGGCATCAGGCTGCGGTCGAGCGTCGCCACATGCACGATGCCGACTGCGATGATGATGCCGAGCGCCGTGCCGAAGGCAAAGCCGAGCAGCGTCGACGACAGCGTCACCCAGGCATTATAGACGAGGCTGCGGGTCGAGGTGATCGGCCGCAGAAACGTATTCTCGAAGAAATTTACCGCCACCTGATGCGGCGCCGGCAGTGTCGGCTTCGGCTGCGACAACGTCTTGCCGATGAATTCGCTCAAGGTAGGCGTTTCACCGGCTCGCCGGTCAAGATCGCGCTGGAACGGCGCGTTGAGGATGACGGCAAAGACGTACCAGAGCACGACCACGCCAGCGAGAATCGAAGTCACCGGAACGATCTTGTCGCGGAAGCTGTCCATCTAGCGCACCGCCTCAATCTTCATAGCTGTGCCCCGCGTGCAGACCATCGCGGACGCGCGCGGCGATCGCCAGGAATTCCGGCGTCTCGCGGATGTGGAGCGGCCGCTCTCTGGGCAGCGTCGATTCGATGACATCGGTGACGCGGCCCGGGCGTGGCGACATGACGACGATGCGCGTCGAAAGATACACGGCCTCAGGAATGGAGTGGGTGACGAAGCAGATGGTCTTGTTGGTGCGTCCCCACAATTCCAGCAATTGCTTATTGAGGTGATCGCGCACGATCTCGTCCAGCGCGCCGAACGGCTCGTCCATCAGCAGCAGATCGGCGTCGAAGGCGAGCGCGCGGGCGATCGAGGCGCGCTGCTGCATGCCGCCGGAAAGCTGCCAAGGATATTTCTTCTCGAAACCCGAGAGGTTGACGAGGTCGAGCGTGCGGTTGATCCGCTCCCTCTGTTCTGCCTTTGACAGGCCCATGATCTCCAGCGGCAGCCCGACATTGCGCTCGATGGTGCGCCACGGAAACAGCGCCGCGGCCTGGAAAACATAGCCATAGGCGCGTTTCTCGCGCGCCTGTTCGGCCGTCATGCCGTTGATCGAAATCGTCCCCGAGGTCGGTTTCTCCAGATCCGCGATGACGCGCAGCAAGGTGGTCTTGCCGCAGCCCGATGGGCCGATGAAGGAGACGAACTCGCCCTTGCCGATGGTCAGATCGACATTGGAGAGCGCCTGGACCGGACCGTCATTGGTCTGAAAGGTAAGGTCAAGTTTGCTTGCCGAAACGACGGCTGGCGAGGTTCCCGTCATTGGCCGCACGCCGCATCTCGTAGCCGCCGCTGCGCAGGATGAAATGCCGTTGCATTTGCGTTGATGTTGTTTTCCACTCGTCCAATCCCACTCAACCGACGCCCGGAGCCTTGCCGATGTCGCCGAAACCCACCTGTCACCTTATCCGTCCTCAAAGCACTTATGAAGGCAAGCAGGGATTGACCTATCTCGCCGGCATTGCGGCTGAGTCGGTCGGTTCCTCCGGCATCTGCATGCATGTGCTCACCATGCCTCCCGGCGCCCGCGCCAAGGCGCATCTGCATGAAAGCCATGAAACCGCGATCTATGTGCTCTCCGGCGAAGTTCACACCTGGTATGGCGACCGGCTCGAGCACCACATCGTCGTCAAGGCCGGCGACCTCTTCTACATCCCTGCCGGGGTGCCGCACCTGCCGGCCAATCTGAGCAACGCTCCATCCTCGGCCGTCATCGCACGCACCGACCCGAACGAACAGGAAAGCGTCGTACTGCTGCCGGAACTGGATGCGCTGGTGGCCTGACGCTGACGGGATCGCCATCATTTGCACCGCGCAACCTCGCCCATGACGTTGCCGTCTTCGTCGGCGATCGTCAGTTTCTTGGCGTTTTTGGCGCTGCGCTTGATGGTGAACTTGGTCGGCTCCGAGCCCTCTTCGCCTTCCGCTTCACAGGTTGCCGTCACCACCAGTGATCCATCGGCCTGCGCCTGCTTGTCCGTGAAGGTGCAGGCGCTGGCGGCGGTGACCAATGCCTCGTCGGTCAACAGCAGCATCCGATCGGCGGCGACCTCCTGGCCGTTGCGGTTGATGCAGCCATATTTGTCGCCATAGGGTTTCGACAGATCGATGCTGACCGCGAAAGCCTGGCCAGCGGCCAGAACGGCAAGCACCGCTACAGAGAGACCAAAACCACGCACGCTCATTCCCCCAAATCCAAAATCACGAGCACGGCTGCAGCGGCCCCATCTCGTCAAGGCCGGGAATGGTCACGAAGAAACCACCCTCGCCCTTGTTGGTGACCACAACGGTTTCAGCCGTCGTCCCCGCCTCGCCTTCGGCCGAACAGGTTGCATCAAGCGATTGCGTACCCGGCGCCGACGTCAATTGCTGCGCGAACCGGCAGCCGCTGCCATAGGTCTCGATGCCCTCCGCGGTCAGCACGATATAGTCGTCGCGATCCTGAAAACCGGCCTTTGCAAAGACACAGCCGGCATCGTTGCCCCAAGAGCCGAGCAGCCTGTCGGCCGCGGTCGCCGGACCAACGATGACGCACGCCACGACAAATGAGATGAGCGCCGCCGGGCTTCGCAACCTCAAACCCCGGTCGCCGGAATGCCGGTGCGTTCCACCTTGCGCGGCGCGGTAATGTCCTTCCAGGCCGACAGCGCCCGGTTGACCGCCGCGTTCGGCTCGCGGGCGACGAACTCGCCATGGCCGGGCTTGGCCTTGATCTCGGCTTCCTCGATCGACAGTTCACCGCGAGAAAACACGAAGCGCGGCAGGCCGGTCACCTCGAAGCCCTCGAAGACGTTGTAGTCGATCACCGACTGCTGCTTCTTCGAGGTGATCTTCTTCTTGCGCTTCGGGTCCCACACCACGATGTCGGCATCGGCGCCTTCGACGATGGCGCCCTTCTTCGGATACATGTTGAGGATCTTGGCGATGTTGGTCGAGGTCACGGCGACGAACTCGTTCATCGTCAGCCGCCCGGTGTTGACGCCGGTCGTCCACAGCACCGGCAAGCGGTCTTCGAGCCCGCCAGTGCCGTTCGGGATCTTGGTGAAATCGCCGACGCCGTTGCGCTTCTGCTTGGTGGTGAAGGCGCAGTGGTCGGTCGCCACCACTTGCAGCGATCCGGCCTGCAGGCCGGCCCACAGCGAATCCTGGTGCAGCTTGTTGCGGAAGGGCGGGCTCATGACGCGACGCGCCGCGTGGTCCCAGTCCTTGTCGAAATACTCGCTTTCATCCAGCGTCAAATGCTGGATCAGCGGCTCGCCGAACACCCGCATGCCCTTCTGCCGCGCCCGGCGGATCGCCTCGTGCGCCTGCTCGCAGGAGACATGCACGATATAGAGCGGCACGCCGGCCATGTCGGCGATCATGATGGCACGGTTGGCCGCCTCGCCCTCCACCTCCGGCGGCCGCGAATAGGCATGTGCCTCCGGCCCGTTATTGCCGGCGGCCAAGAGCTTTTGCGACAGAGCGGCGACCACGTCGCCATTTTCGGCATGCACCAGCGGCAGCGCGCCGAGATCGGCGCAGCGCTGGAACGACGCATACATCTCGTCGTCGTCGACCATCAGCGCGCCCTTGTAGGCCATGAAATGCTTGAACGAGGTAATGCCCTTGTCGACGACGGTCGCCATCTCGTCGAACACCTGCTTGCCCCACCAGGTGATCGCCATGTGGAAGGAGTAGTCGCAGGACGCCTTCGAGGTCTTGTTGTCCCACATCTGCAAGGCTTCCAGCAGCGACTGCTGCGGCGCCGGCAAGCAGAAATCGACCACCATCGTCGTGCCGCCGGAGAGCGCCGCGCGGGTGCCGGATTCGAAATCGTCGGCCGAATAGGTCCCCATGAACGGCATTTCGAGATGGGTGTGCGGGTCGATGCCGCCCGGCATGATGTAGCAGCCGGTGGCGTCGAACTCATGGTCGCCATGCAGGTTCGAGCCGATGGCGACGATCTTGCCGTGCTGCATCAGCACATCGGCCTTCCACGTGCGGTCGGCGGTGACGATGGTGCCGTTTCGGATGACTTTGGTCATTTTCGTGTTCCCTTGTTCTTGCCGCGCTTCTTTGTGAGCGTCGTTTGAATCCAGATTTTTAGTTCACGCCACGATCCCCGCCGTCTCCACCACCGCATGGAACAGCACGTCAGCGCCGGCGCCTGCCCATTCCTTGGTGATTTCCTCGGCCTCGTTGTGTGACAACCCGTCAACGCAGGGGCACATCACCATGGCGGTCGGTGCAACGCGGTTGATCCAGCAGGCATCGTGGCCGGCGCCGGAAACGATGTTGCGGTGGGTATAGCCGAGGCGATCGGTGGCGTCGCGGATCGCCTTGACGCAACCGGCATCGAAGGTCACCGGGTCGAAGGCGCCGACCTGCTCGACCTTGTACTGGATGTCGAGCGCCTCGCAGATCGTGTCGATGCCTTCGCGGATGCGGCCGTCCATGGCGTCCAGCACTTCCTTCTCGGGCGAGCGGATGTCGATGGTGAAGACGGTGCGCCCGGCAATGATGTTGCGCGAGTTCGGAAACACTTCCATGTGGCCGACCGCACCGACGGCATCCGGCTGGTAGTCCATGGCGATCTCGTGCACCAGTTCGATGACGCGCGCCATGCCGAGCCCGGCATTGCGGCGCTTGGGCATCGGCGTCGAGCCGGTATGCGCCTCCTTGCCGGTCAGCGTCACCTGCAGCCATTTCAGACCCTGGCCGTGGGTAACGACGCCGATATCGATGCCTTCGTCCTCGAGGATCGGCCCCTGCTCGATATGCAGTTCGAAGAAGGCGTGGATCTTGCGATCGCCGACCTTCTCGGTGCCTTTCCAGCCGATGCGCTCCAGCTCCTCGCCGAACTTTTTTCCCTGCTTGTCGGTGTGCTGATACACATCCGCCTGCTCCAGCACGCCGGCGAACACGCCGGACGCCATCATCGCCGGGGCAAAGCGCGAGCCCTCTTCGTTAGTCCAGTTGGTGACGACGATCGGATGCCTGGTGGTGATGCCGAGATCGTTGAGCGAGCGGATGATCTCCAGCCCGCCGAGCACGCCAAGCACGCCGTCATATTTGCCGCCGGTCGGCTGCGTATCGAGGTGGCTGCCGACATAGACCGGCGGCAGGCTGGGATCGGCGCCTTCCCGGCGGGCAAACATGGTGCCCATCTCGTCGAGGCCCATTTCAAGCCCGGCGGCCTCGCACCAGCGCTTGAATAGATGCCGGCCCTCGCCGTCCTCGTCGGTCACGGTCTGGCGATTGTTGCCACCGGCAATGCCGGGGCCGATCTTCGCCATCTCCATGATGGAATCCCACAAACGGTCTGAATTGATTCGCAGATTCTCGCCTGGGGCGGCCATTCAAAGTCCTCTCATTTCATATAACCGATCCGGCGGCGGTTCCCGCCACCGCCGGATTGGCTCAATAGATTAGTCTATCGCCCTCAGCACTTCACGCACATGGTCGATCAGTTCGTTGATCTGGCCCTTGGTGATGATCAGCGGCGGCGAGAGCGCGATGATGTCGCCGGTGGTGCGGATCAGCGCGCCTCGCTCGAACGCCTTGACGAAGGCCGAGAAGGCCCGCTTGGTCGGCTGGCCGGCAATCGGCGCCAGTTCGATCGCGCCGATCAGGCCGATGTTCCTGATGTCGATGACATGCGGCTCGCCCTTCAGCGAATGCAGCGCGTCTTCCCAGTACGGCGCCAGCTCCTCGCCACGGGTGAGCAGGCCCTCTTCCTTGTAGGTGTCGAGCGTGCCGAGTGCGGCGGCGCAGGCGATCGGATTGCCCGAATAGGTGTAGCCGTGGAAGAACTCGATCATGTGCTCCGGGCCGGTCATGAAGGCGTCGTGGATCTCCTTCTTCACGAACACCGCGCCCATCGGGATGACGCCGTTGGAAACGCCCTTGGCGGTGGTCATGATGTCGGGCGTGACGCCGAAATAGTCGGCGGCGAACGGCGCGCCGAGACGGCCGAACCCAGTGATGACCTCGTCGAAGATCAACAGGATGCCGTGCTTGGTGCAGATTTCGCGCAGCTTCTGCAAATAGCCCTTCGGCGGCAGGATGACGCCGGTGGAGCCGGCGACCGGCTCGACGATGACGGCCGCGATGGTCGAGGCGTCATGCAGGGTGACGATGCGCTCCAGCTCGTTGGCAAGCTCCGCGCCATATTCCGGCACGCCCTTGGAGAAGGCGTTCTTCTCCGGCAGATGCGTATGCGGCATATGGTCGACGCCGCCGAGCAGCGTGCCGAACATCTTGCGGTTGCTGACGATGCCGCCGACCGAGATGCCGCCGAAGTTGACGCCGTGATAGCCGCGCTCGCGACCGATCAGGCGGGTGCGCGCGCCCTCGCCCTTCACGCGGTGATAGGCGATCGCCATCTTCAGCGCCGTGTCGACCGATTCCGACCCGGAATTGGTGAAGAAGACATGGTCCATGCCCTTGGGCGCAATGTCGACCAGGCGGTTGGCCAATTCGAACACGATCGGGTGGCCCATCTGGAAAGCCGGCGCATAGTCGAGTTCGGCCGCCTGATGCTGGATCGCCTCGGTGATCTTGGGACGGCAATGGCCGGCATTAACGCACCACAAGCCCGCGGTGCCGTCGAGCACCTTGCGGCCATCGCTGGTGGTGTAGTGCATGTCCTTGGCGGACACAAACATGCGTGGCGCCTGTTTGAACTGCCGGTTTGCCGTGAACGGCATCCAGAATGCGCTGAGATCGTTCGGCGTGACTTTCAGCCGGTTGGACATGACCAAGACTTCCCCTTGTAACCTGTTTCGGTGCGGCTAACGCTTGGTCGTTCCAACACTTGGTCTTTGCGACGTTTTCATGCTACGCAAATTTTGACCGATTGGACAAACGTTAGCACCGCCCTGTCGGCGGTCAAGGGATTACTAGCGGAAATGCGGCCTTCGAAGTGCGCTCCACGGCTCAGGGAAAAACTGGTCCAGAGAATTGGTCCAGATGACCCGCGCGACCAAGGCTTGGCCTTATGACCGACGCCATCGAAGGCTCCGCCCCTCGCCGCACCCGCATCCAGCAGGAAAAGCGCGAACTGATCCTGGAAGCGGCGCTCGAAGTCTTCTCCACCAACGGCTTTCGCGGCTCGACCATCGACCAGATCGCCGAAGCTGCGGGAATGTCGAAGCCGAACCTGCTCTATTATTTCCGCCGCAAGGAAGACATCCACGAGACGCTGATGGAGCGGCTGCTGGCGACCTGGCTGGCGCCACTCAGGGAACTCGACGATATCGGCGATCCGCTGACAGAACTGCGGAGCTACATCAGGCGCAAGCTTGAAATGGCGCGCGATTTTCCCAGGGAGAGTCGGCTGTTTGCCAACGAGATCCTGCAAGGCGCGCCGCGCATCATGCCGCTTTTGGAAGGCGAGCTGAAAACGCTGGTCGATGAAAAGGCCAGCGTCATCAAGGGCTGGATGCGCGCCGGCAAGATTGCCCGCACCGATCCCTGGCACCTGATATTTTCGATCTGGGCAACGACGCAGCATTACGCCGATTTCGACGTCCAGGTCCGCGCCGTGCTCGGCCCCGACCGCGGCGGCGACGGTCGCTTCGAGGATGCGGCGCGGTTTCTCGAACAGCTGTTTATCGATGGGCTGAAGCCGGAGGGCTAAGGCAAGGTAGCGTCTAGGGCAACTTGTCAGTCGTTGGGGCTGCTACGGTGAAGATTGGCCGAAGCGCACATTGATTTCGTCATTCTAGGGCGAAGCAAGGAGCGAAGCGACGCGGCGCAGACCCTAGAATGCATTCCGTGACGGTCGCCAAAGAGCACAGCGATTCAGAATGATCGTCGCGCCCAGCCAGAGCTAATTCTGCACCGAAGCAGCGCCTTGGAGTCGCGGCATGGATCCTCGGGTCTACGCCGCGTCGCTTCGCTCCTTGCTCCGCCCGTGGATGACGAAGTCGAGGGCTTGCCGCCAACCAACCTTATGCGCTGCGCCGCTCGACAGGCATCGCCTCCAGCAATTTCTGCAGCTTCGCAACTGAATTCTGCTCGGCGAGCGGCGTGTAGACGATCAGCTTCATGTCCGAGCCGTCGTCGATCGACAGGCTCATATGCTCGAACGCCATGGAGCCCGCGATCGGATGGCGCAGATACTTCTTGCCGGACAGACGATGCACCACGTCGCGCCGCGGCCACCACTCACGGAATTCCGGGCTTGATCGCATCATCAGCGCGATCAGCCGTTCGAAATCCGGATCGCCGGTGTATTTCGCGCTCTCGGCGCGAAACGCCGCAAGGGTTGCGCGCGCCAACTGTTCCCAGTCGACCAGCAAATGGCGCCGGTGCGGATCGGTGAACACGCCATGGAGGATGTTGCGGGCATCACCTTCCAGCAGGCCGTAATCGCCGAAAATGGCAACGGCTCCGGCGTTCCAGGCCAGCACATCCCAGCGCGGCCCGACAATATAGGCCGGTTGCAGGACGAGACTCTGCAGCATGTGCAGGAGGGGACCTTCGACCTTGACCGGGGTGATGCGCCGCCGCTCAGGCTGCTGGCGGCCGGCGAGCGTGAACAAATGCCGCTTCTCGGCGGCGTCGAGGCGCAAGGCCTCGCAGAGCGCCGTCAGCACCTCCACGGAGGGCCGTACGTCCCTGCCCTGCTCCAGCCAGGTGTACCAGGTGGTGCCGACGCCGGCGATCATCGCCACCTCTTCGCGGCGCAGACCGGGCGTACGCCGCCTCGCGCCGGCCGCAATGCCGGTGGCTGACGGCGAAAGCCGTTCGCGGCGCGAACGCAGGAAGGCGCCGAGCTCGCGCCGGCGGCTGTCTTCGGGGGATGGTGCGGAAGCATCCATGCGGCTCAGTATAGCAGTATCGATACCAGGATAAAGTTTGAACTGTTTGGCGAGCGCAAAGCGCCCCATCTTGGCATCCAGAGCGAATATGGAGGCTCCCGACATGGACCTGAAAGACAAGACAATCCTCATCACCGGCTCGACTGACGGCGTCGGCCGCGTCGTCGCGCAAAGGCTGGGTGCGGCCGGCGCGCGCGTGCTGGTGCATGGCCGCGACGCCGCACGCGGCAAGGCAACCGTCGCCGAAATCGAAGCCGCCGGCGGCAAGGCCGAGTTTCTCGCCGCCGACCTCGCTTCATTGGCCGAGGTTCGCCGCCTTGCTGAGGCCGTGCGGGCAAGAACCGGCCGGCTCGACATCCTCATCAACAATGCCGGCATCGGCACCGCCGGCGCCAAGCGCCAGCTCAGCGCCGACGGCTACGAACTGCGCTTTGCCGTCAACTATCTCGCCGGTTTCCTGCTGACGTCGGAGCTACTGCCGCTGCTCAAGGCGAGTTCGCCTTCTCGCGTCGTCAATGTCGCCTCGGCCGGCCAGCAGGCGATCGATTTCGGCGATGTCATGCTGACCCGTTCCTATGACGGCGTGCGCGCCTACTGCCAGAGCAAGCTGGCGCAGATCCTGTTCACCATCGATCTCGCCGGAGAGCTGAAGGGCAGCGGCGTCACTATCAACGCGCTGCATCCGGCAAGCTACATGAACACCACCATGGTCCGCCAGGCCGGCGCGACGCCATGGAGCTCAGTGGAAACCGGCGCCGACGCCATCCTCAACCTCGCGACCTCGCCTGATCTCGAGGGCCGCAGCGGCCTCTATTTCGACGGCCAAAGGGAATCCCGCGCCGATGCGCAGGCCTATGACGCCAAGGCGCGGCAGCAATTGCGAACCCTGAGCCTGGACCTCGTTGGCCAGGCCTCCGCAAAATCGAAGGAACAGCATTCATGACCGGCAACATCCAACACACAGTCATCATCGGCGGCTCGTCAGGCATCGGACTGGCGACCGCACGCAAACTGCTTGGCCCAAGCATGAAGGTGACCATCACCGGCCGCAACCAGGACAAGCTGAACAGCGCTTGGAAGAGCCTCGGCGGTGCCGCCGACAAGGCAGCCTTCGATGCGTCGAAGCCGGACGAAGTCCGCCAGTTCTTTGCGGACGTCGGACCCTTCGATCACCTCGTTCTGGCCGCCAGCGGCGGCAAGGGGCTTGGCCCGTTCGCGAGCCTTGACCTCACCGACATCGCCGGTGGCGTCGACGAAAAGGTGCGGCCGCAATTGTCCTGCCTGCAGGCAGCCTTGCCGACGCTCAACAAATCGGGATCGGTGACCTTCATCTCGGCTGTATCGGCGCAGCTGACCGCGCCTGGCGTTGCCGGCATCGCCGCCGTCAATGGCATGCTGCTGACGGTGGTGCCGATCCTCGCCGTCGAACTGAAGCCGCTGCGCGTCAATGTCGTCGCGCCCGGCGTCATCGACACGCCGTGGTGGGACTTTTTGCCCGACGAGCAGCGGCAGGCGGTCTTTGCCGACTATGCCGGCAAGACCCCTGTCGGCAGGATTGGCCACGCCGAAGACGTTGCCGGCGCAATCGCCTTCCTCGTCTCCAACGGCTTTATGACCGGCCAGGTGCTGACCTGCGATGGCGGTTTGCGCTACGCGGCGTGAGCCGTCGAGCTTTGCGACGTAGTCGCTAAAGCGACTGCGCAATCAACGTCAGGAATCCACCGGCGATCGCGACATTGCCGACAAAGCCGTTGATGCGGGATGCCCGGTCCGGGCCCTGATGGTCCCAGAAATTGTGGAACATCGGCGTGGCGGCGATGAGAAACAGCAACAGCATAGCACTGGCGATCGCGGTCCACAGGCCGGCCATCACCAGCGCGCCGGCAATGGTCTGCAGGACGATGCCGGCCCACAGCGCCAGCTTGGCCTGCGGCACGCCGCGCGCGGCCATCAGCCCCGTCAGAAAGGTCTCGTTCTGGACGTTGCGCAGGCCGGCGACGACGAAGGCGCCGCCGAGCAACAGGCGGCCGAGAAACAACAAGGTCGAAGGAAAATCGACAGGCATAAAACTCTCCCCTTAAAAACAGCCGGTCTTGAAAACAGTTGGAGCGCCGCCCTCTGGACGGCGCTCCATGGCTAAACCGGACGGTCAGGCTGCTTTGGCAGCCGGCATCGGGTGAATGGCGTGGAACGGGATGCAGAGCCGGTTCCAGGTGTTGATCATCCCGATCGCAACCGACAGCTTGACCAGTTCCTCTTCCGAGAAATGCGCGAGCGTGCGGGCATAGAGCTCATCCGAGACACCGTTATTGGCGATCAGGGTCGTCGCCTCGGTCCAGGCAAGCGCCGCACGTTCGCGCTCGGAAAACAGCGGCGATTCCTTCCAGGCCGAAACCAGATAGAGCCGCGTCTCGGTCTCGCCGTCGCGCCGCGCCTCGCGGCTGTGCATCTCGACGCAGTAGGAGCAGCCATTGATCTGCGATGCCCTGAGCTTGATCAAATGCAGCAGGCTCACTTCCAGCCCGCATTCGTCGACCGCCTTGTTGAGCGACGACACCGCCTTCATGATTTCCGGCGCCTTGGCGAAGAATTGCAATCTCTGTTTCATCGTCTTTCCTTTCTGTCTGGCAGGTTAGCTTTGTTTGGTCGAAGTGGGTTTCTGCGGCCGCTGATGGCGCGCCACAAAGGCACAACTGGCGGCGATCGATCTCGGATCGCCTTCTGCTTGGTAGTCAGCCACGATGTCGGACAACCGGGTTTCCGCGAGAGCGGCCCGATAGGCGCGTTCCGCCTTCAGCATCGCGGCGTTGATGCCGCACAGTTTCACATAGGCGGACGCGTCGAGCTTGACCGGCCCGTTGCGGCGGATCTCACTGCAACGAAAAGCGGGCTCACGCCCCTCGATGGCCAGCACGATGTCGAGCAGCGTGATGCGCACGGCCGGCCGCGCCAGCCGGTAGCCGCCGGCCGGCCCCGGCACCGATTCCAGAATGCGCTCTGCGGTCAGCATGTTGAGATGCTTCAGCAGATAACTCGGCGACAGCCCAAAGGACTCCGCCAAAGCAGCGCCCGGCATGGTGCTGTTGCCCTCGACGCTGGCCAGCGTGGCCGCGCAATGGATAGCCGCTTCAACGCCCTCGCCCAACTTCATGGTGCTTCTCTCCAATTCATGGATACAGTTTATCGTGGATAGGTTTTATCTGCAATAGGAAAATGAAAACGGCGCCCGAAGGCGCCGCTTTTTTCCGTAGTCCGTCCCTACTCCGCCGCCACCTTGGCCATTGGGTTGTTCGGGTGCGTCGTCCAGTTGGCATAAATCGGCGAGACCGGCTTGCCGGTGCGCTGGTCCATGACGCCGGCGGCAAGCGGCTCCATGGTGATGCAGTTTTCCACCGGGCAGACATTGACGCACAGATTGCAGCCGACGCATTCGGCTTCGATCACCTCAAAATGCCTCTTGCCGTCGACCATGTTGGTGATCGCCTGGTGCGAAGTGTCCTCGCACGCGATGTGGCAGCGGCCGCATTTGATGCAGGCGTCCTGGTCGATATGCGCCTTGGCGATGTAGTTGAGGTTGAGATACTGCCAGTCGGTGACGTTGGGCGTGGCGCGGCCGATAATGTCATCGAGCGAGACGTGACCCTTCTCGTCCATCCAGTTTTCGAGACCGGCGATCATTTCCTGCACGATCTTGAAACCGTAGGTCATCGCCGCCGTGCAGACCTGCACATTGCCGGCGCCGAGCGCCATGAATTCGGCGGCGTCGCGCCAAGTGGTGATGCCGCCAATGCCGGAGATCGGCAGGCCATGGGTTTCGGGGTCGCGCGCAATCTCGGCCACCATGTTCATGGCGATCGGCTTCACCGCCGGGCCGCAATAGCCGCCATGCGAGCCCTTGCCGTCGATGGTCGGCTCTGGCGCAAAGCTGTCGAGATTGACGCCGGTGATCGAGTTGATGGTGTTGATCAGCGAGACCGCGTCGGTGCCGCCGGAGAGTGCTGCGCGCGCGGGCTTGCGCACATCGGTGATGTTGGGCGTCAGCTTGGTGATGACCGGCATGCGGGTGTTGGCCTTGCACCAGCGCACCACCATTTCGATGTATTCCGGCACTTGGCCGACAGCCGCACCCATGCCGCGCTCCGACATGCCGTGCGGGCAGCCGAAATTCAGCTCGATGCCGTCGGCTTCGGTCTCCTCGACCACCGGCAGGATCGCCTTCCAGCTTTCCTCGACGCACGGCACCATCAGCGAGACGACGATGGCGCGGTCGGGCCAGTCCTTCTTGACCTGCTTGATCTCGCGCAGATTGACCTGCAGGTCACGGTCGGTGATCAGCTCGATGTTGTTGAGGCCGAGCAGGCGCCGGTCCGCACCCCAGATCGCGCCGTAGCGCGGGCCGTTGACGTTGACCACCGGCGGGCCTTCTTCGCCCAGCGTCTTCCAGACCACGCCGCCCCAGCCCGCCTTGAAGGCGCGGATGACGTTGTAGGCCTTGTCGGTCGGCGGCGCAGAGGCCAGCCAGAACGGATTGGGCGATTTGATGCCGACGAAATTGTTTCTGATGTCTGCCATGGATCTTTCTCCTCTGGCCGCGGCGGGCTTACCCAGCGTTGCCTATCGTACCCCGATCATTCCTCACATCGAAGAAAAACCGTCGACGGTTCGCCTTCGACCGTTACCGTGATCTTGTCCGGATCGCCTTTGCGCGCGTCCAGTCCGACCATTCCTTCGTCCATGCGCACCGTCTCGTCTCCGTTAAGATAGACGTTCGCGCATGAGATCTTCGTTGCAACCTGATCGCCGGCTGGCGGCCCGGATGTCCATTTGCAGATCGTGTGCTCGTTGAAACCGACGCCGGTCGCTTCGACATACATCCGCTCCTCGCCCTTCTCGTCACACCACTCCGCGTAGAGCCAATAGTCCGCAGAAGCCGCAGGCATTGCCGCGGTGCCGATGACGGCAGCGAGGATCGGCGCGATCATCGCAGTGCCCGGTTGATCAAGCGGGTCGGCGGCGCCGAAGCCAGCCAGGACGGATTGGGTGACTTGATGCCAACGAAATTGTTGCGGATGTCTGCCATGACAGGTCCTTTCAACCGAGACGAAGAAGCAGTTCGACGGGTGCGAGAATGCCGCCTTCAAGCGCGGCGGTGAGATTGGCGATCTTGGTGCGGGCGTTCTCGCCCATGATAAGATTGACGCCGGGCGGCGGTTTTTTGCCTTCCGCCTGCGCCGCAGCCATGCGCGCCCGTATGGTGGCGAAGAATTCGATGGCGAAGGCGCCGCGGGGCCGCTCGGCGGTTACAGAGAATCCTGCAGCCGCAGCAGCCGAGCGATAGTCGTCGGGTGTGGCGACGAAGGACATGCTCTCGTCGGATGCCCATGGCAGCGGATAGGTCAGCGCGCCAGCCTTGAGCCGCATCACATCGTAGACGGCAAAGACGCCGCCCGGCTTGAGCACACGCGCCGCCTCGCTCATCAGCTTTTTCTTGTCGGGAAGATTCATGCCGACATGCAGGATCATGGCCGTATCAAAGCTTTTGTTGCTGAACGGCATGTCCAGCGCGCTGCCCTGCACGAACCGGACTTTGTCGGCCATTCCCACCCGCTTCGACAGGCTGGTCGCGATGTCGACATAGCTTTGCGTCAGATCGATGCCGGTGACGTCGGCGCCGGCATTGTTGGCGGCAAAGCGGGCTGGACCACCCACGCCGGAGCCAATGTCGAGCAGCCTGGCCCCCGGCTTCAAACCCATCTGCCCGATGAGTTCCCTGGTGGCGGCGATACCGCCAATGTGGAATTCGTCGACCGCTTCGAGATCGCCGGCGCGCAGATGGGCAATGTCCACGCCGGTATCGGCAAGCACGGCAAGAATGTGCTGCTCAAGACCCGATACGTCGTAGTGACGGGCGATGCCCGATTCCACCGAGGCCATGATCTCTATCCCTGCGTCAGACTCCTGTTGATGCTCTCTGCCGCGTCGCGCCCTTGCGCCACGGCCGAGACGGTCAGGTCGTCGCCGCCAAAGATACAGTCGCCGCCGGCCCAGACATTGGCAAGCGAGGTGCGCCCTTCGGCATCGACCTTGATGCGGCCGGCTTCGAGTTCGATCGATGCACCGCTGCCGTTGAGTGCGGCCGGCACAAAACTCTGGCCGATCGCCTTGAACACCTGGTCGGCGGTGAGCGTCAGCCGCTCGCCGGTGCCGGCAAGCTTGTCGCCGTTCATGGCGGTGTATTCGAGCTCGATGCCCGACACTTTGCCATTTTCCGCAAGCACCCGCTTCGGCTGCAGCCAGTGGCGGATGGTGACGCCGTTGGCGGCGGCCAGATCCTGCTCGAACTCGGAGGCGTTCATATGCTCCTGGCCGCGCCGGTAGCAGATCGTCACCTCCTCGGCGCCGAGCAGTTTTGATTGCACGGCCGCGTCGATCGCTGTCATGCCGCCGCCGATGACGACGACGCGCCGGCCGACCGGCAGGCTGGCGAGATCGCTGGCCTGGCGCAGTTCCGCGATAAACTCTACCGCATTGGTGACGCCGTCGGCATCTTCGCCATCGGCGCGCAGCGCATTGACGCCGCCAAGCCCCATGCCGAGGAAGACGGCATCGTAATTCCTCATCAGGTCCGACAGCTGATAGTCGCGGCCGAGCGCCTTGCCGTTCTGGATGTCGATGCCGCCGATCGCCGTGACATAGGCGACCTCGGCCTGGGCGAAATTGTCGATGCTCTTGTAGGCGGCGATGCCATACTCGTTGAGACCGCCGGCTTTCGGGCGGGCTTCCAGAATGGTCACCTCATGGCCATGGCGGGCGAGCCGGTGCGCAGCCGCAAGGCCGGCCGGCCCGGCGCCGACCACGGCGACCGACTTGCCGGTTGTTTCAGCGCGCGGATAAAACTGTTTTTGCTCGGCCATGGCGACGTCGGTGGCATAGCGCTGCAGGCGGCCGATCTGCACCGGCTTGCCTTCCGCCACTTCGCGCACGCAGACCTCTTCGCACAGCGTCTCGGTCGGGCAGACGCGGGCGCACATGCCGCCCAGAATGTTCTGGTCGAAAATCGTCTTGGCCGAACCGATCGGGTTGCCGGTCGAGATCTGGCGGATGAACAGCGGAATGTCGATCGAGGTCGGACACGCGTTCATGCACGGCGCGTCGTAGCAGAAATAGCAGCGGTCGGATTCGACCAGCGCCTCATGATGATCGAGCGGCGGATGCAGGTCGGAAAAATTCTCGGCGTACTGGTCGGCGGCAAGCCGTCCGCCGGCGATTCCGTCCTTGAACTGGCCTTCTGGCATCGTCAGTTCCCCATGTTTTCGTTTTGGGGAAGGCTAGCACGTTTTATTTTTTTATCAATTGGTCAATTTTCGCCGCAAGCCGCTGAAAAGGCTCGATAATAATATGATTTTTTTACTCATGTTATGGTCAATCCGTTGCGCCTCAAAGAAGACCCGCTCGACATAGCCCCAAGTCGCGACAAGCTGGTCGAAGCCCGCGCGGGATGATAGGCGCTTGAGCACAACCCGCGGCTTTCACTCGAATGGAGATGGCGATGACCGACGATCAGGAGACGGTGCAGCGCTGGGAGCCTGTGGAGGATTTACCTCAGGCTGCCTGTCAGGTTTGGCGTCTGCGATCCGACAATTCCTTTGAACTGACCGTTGAAGGCGACTTTTTCGTGGGCCCCTCCAACAGAACCCTCAAGATAGACTTTCAAGGAGTACTAGCCCTCGCAGCTCATGATGACATGCTGGGGCTGACTAAAATCCGCGCTGGCACGTCGATCCCATTGATTGGATCTGGCAGCCAGGCCTCCTACAGGTGGCCCATCCTCCAAGTGGAGAACTCGCACTGGTTGCGATCGATACTCGGCCCCGCAAACGACCGCTCGCATTTTCTATTGCTCAGTCTCGAATGCACGGTTGAGGTGATTGCTAGTGAAGCCACAGCTTCTTGGATCTGAGCACCGCTGAGCGCAACTCAGGCCTCAGATTGGCGGCAGCCCGCTACTGGGGTGCCATCTGGAAGCTGGCATCAGAGGGACGGCCATGGATCGACCTGATCTCATCCGCGACCAGTTGCTGCAGCCGCCACAGATTGCGGTCACGGATTCCGAATTCCTCGAGGTGGCCGACGGTGTTGTAGAGATATTCCGCACCCGATCCGACATGCCCGCAGGCCCGGGCCAGCACCTGCGCCACCCGATCGAGCGGCTGCCCGAGCGACGTCCCCCTGCCCGTCACCCCGACCCAGAAGCCGAGCGCCCGCACCACCCCTTGCGCCGTGCGCACCGGAACCCAACGGACCGAGCTGAAACTTTCATGGTCGTCGATCTCGCGCCGCAACAGTCTCTCGATCTGTTGTGGCTTGTCGCCGTCGGGAAGCCGGTAGATGACGCCGTCGCATCGGCCGCCGCGTTCGAGCGCCATCATCAGCCCCGGCTGTGCCGCGGTGCCGCGCCAGCGCACCATGTCGAGACAGAACGAGCGATGCCAGCCGAAAGCCGTGGCGCGCAGTTGCTCGACGGATTCGAAGGCCGGCTTCCAGATCAGCGAGCCATAGGCGAACACCCACAACGGCCCCGCATCCGCTTCGTCGGACAGCTGTGCGGCAAGGGACCGGAAGTCCTCGTCGTTCAGCTGCGTCCAGCTGCCGTCAGGCCCAGGATCGACTTCTTCGCGATGGCACAGTGACACAAGCTCAGGCGTGAGCGACATCCGGCGCATGAAACGACTACCCCCGTTCGCCCAAGGAAAGTCGAAAACCGCCGCGCGTGCAAGTCGCCGGGCGCGACGAAGTGCGGAACGATGTGTTCACCCAGCCGTTGAATTTTCTCATGCGCGCTGTCGGATTCGCGTCGCTGAAATCGTCCTTTGATGGATCGGACGACGATCGATGCATGAAGGTGAGGAGACCGAAAAATGCCGAAAACCCCAATGCCTTTCTTCTGGTACGAGCTGATGACCAACGACCTCGATGCGGCGGAAGCGTTCTACACCACCGTGGTCGGCTGGCGGCCCGAGCCCTTCGACAAGGCGCCCGGCATGCCGCGCTACATCGTGGTGAACTCCGCCGAGCGTGGCGTCGGCGGGCTGATGACCATGCCCGAGGACGCCGCCAAAATGGGCATGAAGCCGGCCTGGCTCGGCTATATCCACACCAGGGATACGGACGCCTCGACCAAGGCGCTGAAGGCCGCCGGCGGGACCGTCCACCGCGAACCCGACGACATCCCCGGCGTCGGCCGCTTTTCCGTGGTTGCCGATCCGCAGGGCGCCACCTTCATGTTCCTGCAGCCCAATGGCCCCGACCAGCCCGTCCTTCCCGCCACCACGCCCGGCCATGTCGGCTGGCACGAGCTCTATGCAGCCGACCGGCAGAAGGCTTTCGATTTCTATTCAAGCCAATTCGGCTGGACCGATGCCGGTAGCATGGACATTGGCGAGATGGGCATTTACCAGACCTTCGGGGCCGGCCCTGAATCCGGCGGCGGCATCATGAACAAGCCGCAACAGCTGCCGGTGCCGGTGTGGCTGTTCTACTTCAATGTCGATGCCATCGACGCCGCCGCCAAACGCGTCACCGACAATGGCGGCAAGATCGTCATGGGTCCGATGCCGGTGCCGACCGGCCAATGGATCGCCCAGTTCACCGATCCGCAAGGCGCCTATTTCGCGCTCATCGCGCCAGGGCGCTGATCCGGCCGACCCATCAACACTGGACAGTTCTCATCGCGCCGCCGGTGCGATGAGTAACATCAGGTGCGAGCTATTCCGGCGCCAAAACCGCGACCTTTAGATCCTCTTTCTTGGCGCCGCTGAGCTGGATCGTGGCCGCGCCAGGCGTCAGTTTGAAGCGCACGCTCTTGCGGATGCCGGGGCAGGTCTTCACGCCGCTGAAACCCGCTGATTTCACCGCCTGGCCATCCTGAATGACATCGATCCAGGCTTCATCCGACAGACTGATCTGGAGCTCTCCTTCCGGTGGCACGGCCACGCTTGCCGTCGCGCCGAAGGTGCCGGCTGCCGGCGCCCGTTCCGGCGGCACGGCAAAGCTGATCGTGTCGACCGCAGCGAGCGTGAAATCCACCGCTTGCCCGACTGCCACGGCACCGCCGGACTGTCCGGCTGGCGCTGCCGGAAACAGCGCCTGCTCGCGCGTCACCGGCCATTTGAAGGCATCGCAGCCGGCGTCGGCGGCCATGGTGACGCTGGTGCCGGCAAGGAAGACGAACAGGCTGATCGCGACTTTTTTCATGGGAATCCACATGGTTTGGAGTGTCTACGCATCAATACAACCATAGCGATACAAATGCAACCCTAGAGAGAATAATATCAGGGTCCGGCTCGGGAACAATTTGCAATCACCGATTGTTGATGGCAGGCCACGGGAAGTGAATGGTCCACTGTCGGGCGATAATCTATGGCCGGACGGAAGGGTTGGAAAAATGGAGTTTTAGATGAAGCTTTTTGACGGTCTCGCCAGATTTCAACCGCAGGCCCTTGGCGTTCTGCGCATCATGACGGCGCTGCAGTTCATCGAGCATGGCTCGCAGAAACTGTTCAATTTCCCGGTGAGCAGCGGTGAGCCGCACGCCCTCACCGGTCTGACGCTGACGGCAGGCATTCTCGAATTCGCCGGCGGCATCCTGCTGGCGCTCGGCCTGCTCACGCGCCCCGTCGCCTTCCTGCTGGCCGGCGAGATGGCCATCGCCTATTTCATGGCGCATTACCCGCGCGACTTCTTCCCGATCAACAACAATGGCGACGCTGCCATCTCCTTCTGCTTCATCTTCCTCTATCTGGTGTTTGCCGGCGCGGGCGCCTTCGCGCTCGACAACCGCCGCAACGGCTGACCCGCTTAAGGCGAGACAGGGGGTGAACCCTCACCCCCGCATGCGCTCGAAATTGGCATCGAACAGCGGCACCGCCTGCATGCGTGCGGCATGGCGTTTGCCCAACAGTTCGATCTCGAAGCCGTCGCTCTCGTCGGCGATCTCCTTTGGCACATAACCGAGGGCGACGGATTTTTTCGGATGGTGCGCATAGCCGCCTGACGTCACCCAGCCGCGCACCGCGCCGCCGAACCAGATCGGCTCGTCGCCGATGACATCGGCGTCGACCGCATCGAGGATGAAGGTGCGCAGCCTGAGCTTACCGCCCTGCTTGCGCTCGGCCAGAGCGCCGGCCTTGCCGATAAAATCGGCCTCCTTGCCATAGGCGACGAAACGGTCGAGCCCGGCTTCCAGCGGCCCGTAGATCGGCCGGTATTCACGCGCCCATGAGCCGTAATTTTTCTCCAGCCGCAGCGCATTGAGCGCGCGCGAGCCGAACAGGCCAATGCCGAACTCCGCGCCCGCCGCCATCAGCGCCTGGAAGGCGGCGCGCTGGTATTCCGGCGCCACCCAGATTTCGTAGCCGAGATCGCCGGTGTAGCTGACGCGGCCGACCAGGCACGGCGCCATGCCGATGTCTATCTTGGCGACTGCCATGAACGGAAACGCCGCATTGGAGACATCGGCTCGGCTGACCTTCGCCAGAACGTCCCGCGCCTTCGGTCCGGCGATAGCGAGACCGCAGAGCTTCTGCCCCAGCGCCTCGATGCGCACCGTGCCATCCCCAGGCAAATGCGCCTCGAACCAGCGCATATGATACTGCTCGGCAATGCCGGAGCCGGCGATGAACCACGCGCCGTCACCAATGTTGGCCAGCGTAAAGTCGCCGATCAATTTGCCGTCGACCTTCAGCATCGGCGCCAGCGTCATGCGGCCGGGCTTCGGCAGCTTGCAGGCAAAAATCCGGTCGAGCCAAGCGGCAGCCTCCTCGCCCGTCACCTTGTATTTGGCGAAGTTCGAAATCTCCGCCAGGCCGACGCCTTCGCGGACGGTCGCGACCTCTTTCGCGACATGGATGAAGTCACTGGACCGCCGCCACGAAAACTCGTCCTTGACGCCCTCCGGCGCATACCAGAGCGGCACCTCCAGCCCATAGGACACGCCCCACTGCGCGCCCTTGGCCGCCAACAAATCGTAGATTGGCGTCGTCTTCAGTTGCCGTCCGGCGGGCAGTTCCTCATTGGGGAAGCGGATCGAGAAGCGGCGCGAATAATTCTCGCGCACCTTGGCGTTGGTGTAGGCCATCGTCGCCCAGTCGCCGTAGCGCGCGACATCCATGGCCCAGATATCGGCGCCGGGATCGCCTTCAATCATCCAGTTGGACAGCGCCAGACCGACGCCGCCGCCCTGGCTGAATCCGGCCATCACGCCGCAGGCAACCCAGAAGCCCGGCAGCCCACGCACCGGCCCGACCAGCGGGTTGCCGTCCGGCGCGAAGGTGAAGGGGCCGTTGATGATCTGCTTGATGCCGGTCCTCTCAAAGGCTGGGAAATGGCGGAAGCCGACCTCGAGCGATGGCGCGATGCGGTCGATGTCGGGCTCCAGCAATTCGTGGCCGAAATTCCACGGTGTTGAGAATTCAGACCAGACCTTGTTGGCCTTCTCATACGTGCCCATCAACATGCCGCCGCGCTCCTGGCGCAGGTACAACTCGCCGTCGAAATCGACAGCATGGATGATCTCCGTGCCTGTCTTCGCGTTCCACACCGCGACCTCCGGCATATCCTCGGTGATCAGGTACATGTGCTCCATGGCCAGCACCGGCAGTTCCAGCCCGACCATGCGGCCGACCTCGCGCGCCCACAGGCCGCCGGCATTGACGACATGCTCGGCCACCACCTCGCCCTTGTTGGTGATGACCCGCCACATCCCGTCGGGCCGGCGCACGATGTCCTCCACCTTGGTGAAGCGTTCGACCTCGGCGCCAAGCTTGCGCGCGGCCTTGGCATAGGCGTGCGTCACACCGGAGGGATCGAGATGGCCGTCCTCCTTGTTGCGGACAGCACCGACGAATTGTTTGGGGTCGAGCAGCGGCATCAGTTCGGCAGCTTCGTTGGCCGAGATTTCCTCGAGGTCGATGCCGAGATATCGCCCCTTGGCAACGACGCCGCGCAGCCAGTCGAGCCGCGCTTCGGTCGCCGCCAGAAGCACGCCGCCGGTCAGGTGCACCCCGGTCGCCTGGCCCGACAACTCCTCGATCTCCTTGTAGAGCGAGATCGTGTATTTCTGCAGCTTGGCGACGTTGGGGTCGCCATTGATGGTGTGCATGCCGCCGGCAGCATGCCAGGTCGACCCGGAAGTCAGCTCGTCGCGCTCCAGAAGCACGACATCGGTCCAGCCATGACGGGCCAGATGGAACAGCACCGAGCAGCCGACGACGCCACCGCCAATCACCACCACCTTTGCATGCGATTTCATGGATTTTTCTCTGATATCAATGAGTTGGGGAGATAATGTGAATCAGAAAGGCAGCGCCAGGCATCCCCCTCTGGCCTGCCGGCCATCTCCCCCTCGAGGGGGGAGACCAGCAGCGGCTGCGTTGCCGCCCGCTTGTCAGCGTTGGTGATTGGCGAAGGAAGATGTGCCAGCCAATCTCCCCCCTTGAGGGGGAGATGTCCGGCAGGACAGAGGGGGTGCCACGCGCCGACGCCAAAGAATTCACGGTTCGCCCTGCCCGATCGCTTGCTTGCGCCTGGTCACATACGCCTCCAGCGCCTCGCGCACGGCAGGATCCATCGTCGGCTCGACATAGTCCTCCAGCGCCTTCTTCCACAACCGCGTCGCGCGCGCCGTCGTATCGAGGCCGCCCGCCTCCTGCCATGCCTCGTAATTCTGCCAGTTGGACAGCATCGGCTGGTAGAAGGCGGTGGCATAGCGCTCCAGCGTGTGCGGTTCGCCAAAGAAGTGGCCGCCGGTCGGCACCGCGCCCAGCGCCTCCACCGCCAGCTCCGCCTCGTCGACGATGATCGGGCGCAAAAACTCCATCATGTGCTGGATCATCTCGACATCGATGATGAGCTTTTCGAATGATGCCGTCAGCCCGCCCTCCTGCCAGCCGGCGGCGTGGTAGACGAGATTGCCGTGGCCGAGCACAGCGCCCCACAGCGCCATCAGCGTCTCATAGGCGCCCTGCGCGTCGGCGGCGTTGGAGGCCGATCCCGGTGTCGTGCGGTAGGGCAAAGAATAGCGCCGCGCCAATTGCCCCGAGGCAATGTTGGCCTTGGTGTTTTCCGGCGTGCCGAAGGCAGGCGCGCCCGACTTCATGTCGACATTGGAGGTGAAGGCGCCGTACATCACCGGCGCGCCGGGGCGAACCAGCTGCGTCAGCACCACGCCGAACAGCGCCTCGGCATTCTGCTGCGCCAGCGCGCCGGCAAGCGTCACCGGGCTCATCGCGCCCATCAGTGTGAACGGCGTCACCGCCACCGACTGGCCGAACTCGGCCATGGTCATCAGCCCTTCGGCCATCATCTCGTCGAAGCGGCGCGGCGAGTTGACCGAGATGATGGTGGCGATGCCGGGGTCGTCGCGCATCTGGTCCAGCGTCAGCCCGCGCGCGATCGCCATCATCTCGATGCCGTCCAGCGCTCGGCCCCGGCCGATCGCCGAGACATGGAAGGATTTGTCGGTCAGCGTCAGATTGGTGAAATAGGTGTCCATATGCCGGGAATTGGCCGGCAGCTCCACCGGCGCGCAGACCTGGTTGCCGAGCATGTGGATGCAGTTGAAATGCTGCGCCAGCCGGGTGAGATCGGCATAGTCGCGCAAATTGCCGGCGCGGCGGCCGCGCTCCATGTCGTGCACATTGGGTGGCCCAGCGACGAGCGTGAAATTGATCGTGTTGCCACCGAGATGGATGGCGTTGGCCGGATTGCGCGGCGTCAGCCGATAGCTGGACTGCGTGGTCTTCAGCGCCTCGGCGACAAGGCCCCTGTCAATGCGGACATTCGCCGTCGCATGATCGACCGTGGCACCCGCCTTCTCGAACAGCGACAGCGCCCGGGGGCTCATCACCTCGATGCCGAAATTTTCCAGAATGTGCATAGAGGCCTGATGGATCGCCTCGATCTGGTCGGCCGACAGCATGGCCATCGGCGGATAGGGATTGGTCACCCGCCTGAGCGGGAGTTGCGGGATGGCCGACGGCCCCCTGTTGCTGGTGCGCTCGGCGCCGCGCTTGCGTCTTGGTTCATTCATGCCGGCATCAGAACGCCAGCATCCGGATACGGCTGTCAGAAATCCGCCCTTCGCAGGCGTGATTTTAGCCAAGGCGGCATTTTTGAATTCCGACGAAGACAAAGGCGACGCAAAAGGTCGAAATAATCACACCGGCTCTCGCCGGCGGAGCCGGGCCGGCAACCCGTTAAGAAACGCCGCAAGATTCCCTTTATGATTTCGGCCTATTCGTCTTCCCATGCGTAGGTCGAGTTTTAGTAAAATTGTAGCGGTTGGTGTGCTGCTGGCGTTGTCGGCCTGCGCGACGCCGCCCAACCACATCAACAATGTCTGCGCTGTCTTCGACCAGAATGACGGCTGGTTCGACAACTGGCAGGCGGCGGCCGAACGCGCCTCGCAGAAATACAGCATCCCCGTCCCCGTGCTGATGGCGACGGTGCGCAAGGAGTCCGGCTTCAAGGCCAACGCCCGGCCGCCGCGCACCAAATTGCTCGGCTTCATTCCGTGGACGCACGTCTCCTCGGCCACCGGTTTCTCGCAGGCGCTCGACGGCACCTGGTCGCAATACCAGAGCGAAACCGGCAGTTGGGGGGCGCGGCGGACCAAGTTTGCCGATGCCGTCGATTTCGTCGGCTGGTATCACTCAAAAACCGCCGACACCTTCGGCGTCGCCCGCAACGACACTTACAATCTCTACCTCGCCTATTATCTCGGCTGGACCGCCTATGGCCGCGGCAACCGCGGCGATGCGGGCGTGCAGGGTTATGCGCGGGCGACCGAAAAGATGGCCCGCGACTATGCCGTTCAGCTGCAGCAATGCAGCAACTGAACGCGCAGCTACGGCAATTCGAAAACCAGCACCCTTCCGGTTTAGTGCCGCCTTGTCGTATCTTTCGGCTTCTTGACACCGGTTTCGGAAGTCTCGTCGACTACTTTGAGGCGACGGACTCGCATCCCAGCCTGGCCCTGCTCCACGGCATCGCCAATCTCGTCCGCTGCCGCTGTCGACGATTTGCCACGCGGCCGTTTGGGCGCTGTTCCTGTCGAACCTGGCCCAGTGATATGGGGTGCGTCTTCCGGCACGCCTTCATGCGCCGCGTGCTCCTTGTCGAACTTGATTACCGGCTCCATCGTCGCCAGCACATCGTCCGATAGCCAGCAAAGGCTCATATGGCCGTCGCCGAGATGCTTGACCGGCGGCACCTTGGTTTCGCACAGATTGTCCGGCACCAGCTTCTTGTAGCCGCAGCGCGTCTGGAACGGGCAGCCTGATGGCGGGTTCATCGCCGACGGGATGTCGCCTTCCAGCACGATGTGCTTCTTGACCACGCTGGTGTCTGCGATCGGGATCGCAGAGAGCAATGCCTCGGTATAAGGGTGATAGGGCGGCGCAAAAATCTGGTCGGTCGTGCCTTGCTCGACGATATAGCCGAGATACATGACGACCACGCGGTCGGCGATGTAGCGCACGACTGACAGATCGTGGCTGATGAACAGCATCGTCGTCTTGTTCTTGCGCTGGATGTCCATCAAGAGTTCGGTCACCGCCGCCTGCACCGAGACGTCGAGGGCCGAGACCGGCTCATCGGCCACCACCACCTTGGCATCGCCAGCAAAGGCGCGCGCCACACCGATCCGCTGCTTCTGGCCGCCCGAGAGCTGGCGCGGCTTGCGCGTCTCGAAGGCGCGCGGCAGCTTCACCAGGTCGAGCAGTTCCAGCATGCGCTTGCGCCGGTCGGCGACCGTCTTGCCGACATTGAATTTTTCCAGCGTACGGATGATCTGCGAGCCCACGGAGTGGCTGGGATTGAGCGTGTCGAACGGGTTCTGGAACACCATCTGGATCGACGACACCGTATCGACGCTGCGCTTCTCGATGCCGGTCGACTGGATCTGCTTGTTGCCGAGCGTCACGGTGCCGGAACTTGCCGTCTCCAGGCCGAGCAGCACCTTGGCTAGCGTCGACTTTCCGCAGCCGGACTCGCCGACAATGGCGACGGTCTCGGATTCGCGCGCCATGAACGAGATCGTCTCATTGGCCTTGACGACGCGGCCTTCGCTCGAGCCGAACACTTCGCTGCCGCCGACCTTGTAGTATTTCCTGAGGTCTTCGATCTTGAGCACCGGATCGCCGGGCACGACCTTTTCATTGACCTTCTTGGCGCCGGGCGGCAACGCTTCCCAGTCGATCTCATTGAAGCGCACGCAACGCGAGAAATGGCCTTCGTGACCGGCGACCTCGATCATCGGGATTTCGGCGGCGTTGCAGACGCCCTCGACGAAATGGTGGCAGCGCGGGCCGAAATTGCAGCCCTTGGGCCGCTCATGCGGCAGCGGCAATTGCCCGGGAATGGAAATCAGCGGCCGCGAGTTCTTGTCGGCGCCCGGCAGCGGGATAGAACGGAACAGCCCTTGCGTATAGGGATGACGCATCCGGTCGAACACGTCCTTGATCTTGCCGGTCTCGACCGCCTCGCCCGAATACATCACCGTGATGCGGTCGCAAGTCTCGAGGATGAGGCCGAGATTGTGCGACACGAAGATCATCGACGTGCCGAACTTTTCGCCCAGCCCCTTGACCAGTTCGACGATGCCCGCTTCCACCGTCACGTCGAGCGCCGTCGTCGGCTCGTCGAGCAAAAGCAGCGCCGGCTTTGACAAGAGCGCCATGGCGATGACGATGCGCTGCTGCTGGCCACCGGAGAGCTGGTGCGGATAGGAGCGCATCATGCGCTCGGGATCGGGCAGCTTCACCGCCCGCACCATGTCGAGCGCGCGCGTGTAGGCCTCTTCCTTCGACACCTTGTCGTGGATCAGCGGCACTTCCATCAATTGCTGACCGACCTTCATCGCCGGATTGAGGCTGGCCATCGGCTCCTGGTAGATCATGGCGATCTTGTTGCCGCGGATGGCGCGCAGCTCCTCGTCGGACAGCTCGCCCATGTCCTTGCCCTGGAACTTGATCCTGCCGCCGACGATCTTTCCGATGTTGGAGAGGTCGCGCATGATGCCGAGCGACACGGTCGACTTGCCGCAGCCGGATTCGCCGACAATGCCCATCGCCTCGCCCGGCATCACCGTACAGGAAAAATCCATGACGGCAGGGATCTCGCCCTTGCGGGTGAAGAAGGAGATCGACAGGTTCTCGATCTCGATGATCGGTTCGCCGGGATTTCGAACTGCCTCATTCATGGGTCGCTCCAATCCTATTTTCATGCGTCGGGCCAAAACCCGCAGATCAGTCTTTCATCGATTGTTCGCGCAGCGAGTCGGCGAGCAGATTCAGCCCCAACACGAACGACATTAGCGCGATCGTCGGCGGCAGCGCCGGGTGGATGAAGGAGCGCAGCAGGCGGCTGGCGTCCTTGATCGCAGTGCCCCAGTCCGGGCTCTCCGGCGCCAGGCCGAGACCGAAATAGCCGAGCGTGCCGAGCAGGATCGTGGTGTAGCCGATGCGCAGGCAGGCATCGACGATCAGCGGTCCGCGCGCATTGGGCAGGATTTCCCACAGCATGATGTACCAGGGCGATTCACCGCGCGTCTGCGCCGCCGCCACATAGTCGCGCGTCTTGATGTCCATCACCAGGCCGCGCACGATGCGGAACACGCCGGGGCTGGAGGCGAACACCACCGCCACGAAGATGTTGAGCTGGTTGGGATCGATGTGGATGACCTTGAACGGATCGGCATCGAAGACCAGGCCGGCATAGACCCAGCCGCCGATGACCAGCGTCAGCCCGAGCAATATGTAGAGCCGATCCGGGCGGTTCTTGTAGCGGGTCCAGAACAGCACGGAAAAGAAGATGATCGGGAACAGGAAGAACAGCCCGGCCATGGCGTAGGGGATGGGCGTGTCCATGATGCCCGGCGTCACCAGCAGGTAGAACAGCAGGATCACCGGGAAGGCCAGCACCAGATTGGCCAGGAACGACAGCACGGTGTCGATCCTGCCGCCATAATAGCCGGCGGGCAGGCCGAGCGTGATGCCCACCATCAGCGCGAACCCCGTCGCCGCCGGTGCGATGATCAGCACGATCTGGCTGCCATAGACCATGCGCGAGAAGACATCGCGGGCGAGCTTGTCGCCGCCGAAATAGTAGATGAGCTTGGATACCGGCTCGATCCCGCCCGGCAGCGCGTCCTTCATGATCGGCACCTGGGAAAGCGGATCGAAGGGCGCGACGGTCGCCGCGAAGATCGCGGTGAACAGCCAGAACAGGCAGATGCCGACGCCGACAATGCCGACGCCGCTGTCGAACAGCTGGCCGTATAGGCCGAGCCTTTTCTTGTAGGTGAAGCTCGCCCCCATCACCAGGGCAAGCCCCAGCCAGACCGGCCAGAAGCGCGCAATCACGCCGAGCACGATGTTGAAGGCGCCGATATATTCGACCTGCATCTGCCCAGACCCCTATTGAACCCTGATACGCGGATTGAGGAACGCGTAGCCGACATCCGAGATAAGCTGCGTGATCAAGACGATGAACACCGAGACCAGCGAGCAGCCGAGCAGAAGGTCGATGTCGTTGTTGCCGGCAGCCTCGACCAGCGTGTAGCCAAAGCCCTGATAGCGGAACATCACCTCGACGATGACGACGCCGGTGAGCAGCCAGGGGAATTGCAGCATGATGACGGTGAAGGGCGCAATCAGCGCGTTGCGCAGCGCATGCTTGACCACGACGCTGCCGAAGGAGAGCCCTTTCAGGCGGGCGGTGCGGATATATTGCTGCGTCATCACCTCGACCATCGAGGCGCGCGTCATGCGGGCGATATAGCCGATGCCGTAGATCGCCAGCGTCATCACCGGCAGGGTGAAATTGTAGAAGGTGATGCCTTGGCTGGCCGAGGCGGCCGAACCGTTCAGCCAGCCGAGCCAGGAGGCGAAGATGACGGTGAAGATGACGCCCGACACATATTCGGGCGTCGCCGTCGAGGCGATCGAGGCGACGGACAGCGTTCGATCCGTTCGCGAGCCCTCGCGCATGCCGGCCAAAATGCCGATCAGCAGCGAAATCGGCACCATCACCGCCAGCACGCAAAGCATCAGGATGCCGGTGGCGCCGAGTGCGGGAAAGAGCTTTGACGCAACGGTGGTCTTGAATTTGGTCGAACAGCCGAAATCGCCTTCCAGGATGCCGGAGAATTTCGGTTCCAGCGGTTCATTGCAGAAGGAAAACCGCTGCGTCGGCTTGCCCGTCACCGGATCGGTCACCGGCTGCTTGGGCAGGACACCCAGCCACTGGCCGTAGCGCGCGAAGAAGTTCTGCCGGTAGCCATGGTTGACCAGCCAGCTTTCGAGCTGCTCGGCGGAGGTGTGCATTTCTGTCTGGCTGATCGCCAGCTTCTTCAAATTCGGCTCGAGATTGATCAGGAAGAAGACGATCATCGTCAGGCACAGCATCGTCAATGCCATGGTGCCCAGGCGCCTGATTACGAAAGAAAGCATGGCGGTCCCCTGCCGGTCTGGTTGGGGTTGGAGCCAGCTTGAACAACCAGCTTTGCCGTTGCCGGCAGAGTTGGCCCTCAAACCGGCCCTCGAATGCGATCAACCCTGTTTTATTGCATGGTCCTTGCTGAAGAGTCCGCAACTTGTTGCTGCGCCGGCTTCAGGTCCTGGACCCCTGCGAGGAGTGATGGGGAGGAGGCGAACCGCCCCCTCCCGATCTGTCCGATCAGGCCTGTTCAAGCCAGATCTTGCCGTAGTCGCGCTCGTACGTCGGATGCATCTTGTAGTTCTGCACCGCCTTGACCGAGTGGCTGTAGAGCTTGCGCCAGTAGGGCTGGATGATGATGCCGGAATCCTGCAGCGTCTGCTCGATATCCTTCATCATTTCCTTGCGCTTGGCAGCGTCGGCGACCGACAGCGCGGCGTTGAGCTTGGCATCCCAGTCCGGGTTCGACCAGGCAGCTTCGTTCCATGCCTCGCCGGTCCGGTAGGCGATGGCCAGCACCTGGACGCCGAGCGGGCGCATATTCCAGTTGGTCATCGACAGCGGGTACTTCGTCCAGTCGTTCCAGAACGTCGAGCCCGGCAGCACCGTGCGCTTCACCTTGATGCCGGCGTCGCGAAGCTGGGCGGCGATGGCGTCGCCGGTGTTCTTGTGCCAATCCTCGTCGACGGTGATCAGCTCATGCTCGAAATCGGCCTGGCCGGCTTCGGCCATCAAAGCCTTGGCCTTGGCCGGATCGCGGGCGATCTTCGGCAGTTCGAAATACTCCGGATGGATCGCGCAGACATGGTGGTTCTCGGCGACGGTGCCGGCATTGCCGTAACCGAGCTGGAGGACCACGGCGTTGTCAACGCCGAGCTGCAAGGCCTGACGAACCTTCTGGTTGTCGTACGGCTTGTTGCTGACGTTGGTGCGGCACACGATGGTTGCCGCGGTTACGACTTCCGACTTTACCAGGTCCAGTCCGTCGAGGATCGACACGTAGTCCGCCGAAGTCTCGAAATTGGTGTGGACTTCACCAGCCTCGAAAGCGCTGACCATGGCCGCCGGATCGGTGCCGTAGTCGATGAATTCGATGCCGTCGAGGAAGACTTCGCCGTCCCACCACTTGTTGTCTTCGCGGCGCTTGTAGACCACCTTCTGGCCGACATCGTAGGACACCAGCTCGAATGGGCCGGTGCCGATCGGGCAGGCTTTGAAGTCGCCGCCCTTTTCGTCGAAGCTCTTGTGAACGATCAGGCCGGGATAGTCGCACATGTTGGGGATCAGCGCGATGTCGGGCTTGGTGAGCTTCAGCACGACCGTGTGGTCGTCCGGCTTGGAGACGGCGCTTTCGTCGAGCTTGTCGTCCTTGACCAGTGAGCCGAGGCGGCCTGGCATCGAATTGCCCTCGGCTTTCTTGTCGGCCCAGCGCTTGAGGTTGAAGATGACGTCATCGGCGGTGAAGGGATCGCCGTTGTTCCAGGTCACGCCCTTGCGCACATGCAGCGTATACTGCGTGGCGTCGTCGTTGACGTCCCAGCTCTCGAGCAGATAGGGCCGGAAGGTGTATTCGGTCGTGTACTTGACCAGCGGCTCCAGCGCCTGGCGTTCGGCATTGGCGATTTCCGACCAGTCAGCCTTGCGCGGATCCTTGGGATCCTTGATCCATTGGGCGACCTTCAGGATGCCGCCTTTCTTGCCTTGCACTTCTTCGGCCTTGGCGGGCGTCGGGTCTACCAGTCCGAGCATGCCATAGGCCATCGCCGTGGACGCGCCGAAGACGCTGGCCAGAGCGAGGAATTCGCGGCGATCGACCCTACCTGCCTTGGCTTCTTCGGCCATGGCCAGGATATGATCGGGAACGCGATCGCCATTACTCTTGTAAATTGTCATGACTTAACTCCCATTGTTGGCTTTCCGCCTTTTACCATTCCGCATCCCTGCCGTGATGTCAAAGACGGCATGGATGGGAACATGTTAGGGAATGTGCAACTTTGGAAGGAGAGCGGTTCGCGCGATAACGACAGTCTTGACGCAAATTTGCTAGTGCGCCCAGATTCCGCCTGAATCTTTCTTAGGCGATTAAATTGATACATTTGGGCAGCTTAAGACAGCGCCAGTGCCGGCCGTGGTAAGGGCCAGAGGCTCAATATTCCTTTTCGTAGAAGATGCCGCCCTTGGCCTCGCCGCCATCATTGGCCTCGCCGCGCAGCTTGACGCCGCGCCCGACGTTCAGATCGATCGTCGCCTTGCCCGAGCCCGGCTTGTCGCCCTTCTGGATCGTCACATAGGTGCGGTCGTTGAGGTATTTGCCCGCCGAAACGGCGGTGCCGCCCTGATCGTCCGTGGTCACATCCAGATCGTCGACGCCGATTGCGCTGCGCAGGTTTTCGAGCAGCGAGGTCGAGCCGCCGACGCCGGCCAGTTGCCCGGCCGCCTCGGCCAGCTGGGCGATCTGCAGCGGCGACAGGTTCGACATCGAACGGCCGAAAATCAGCTGCGCCAGCACCTCGTCCTCTGGCAGCGCCGGCACCGAGGAGAAGGTGAATTTCGGATTGGTCGCCTCGCCCGAGACGACGATAGTGACGGTGGTGCTGGTCGTTGTCGAGGTCGCGGTCAAATTGAGATAGGGCACCAGCGAGCCGGAAAAGCCGACCGTGCCCTCGGTGAAGGTCAGCCGCTTGCCGAGGATCGACAGCCGCCCGCGCTGCAAGGTGAAGGTGCCGACCGCTTGCGGCGAAGCCGCGGGGCCGGTCAGCCTCAGCGAGCCGCCGAGCTCGGCGTCGACACCCCTGCCCTGGATGAAGATCTGGTTCGGCGCGTTGACGGTGACGTCGAGGACGAGCCCACTGCCGCCACCGCCGCTGGCAGCGGCAGGGCGCAAGGCCTTGTCCTGCGCCCGCACGCTGGCGGGCGCGTTCTTGTGCTTGACACCGAGCGCCGCCAGCGAGCCCGGCAGCTTCTCGGGAACGGTGATGACGGTCTTGGCCAGGTTGACGATACCCGAAATCACAGGCGCCGAAGTGAGCGGCCCCTTGATGGTCAGGTCGCCGCCGAGATTGGCGGTCACCACCCTGCCATCGGTATAGCGGCCATCGACCAGCTTGATCGACAGATCGGCCGGGAACCCTTGCGCCGGGTTGATGCCGATCGTGCCGGACGCCGACAGGCTGCCGCGCGTCGACAGCGTGCCGGTCAGCCGGTTGATCCGGGCGACGCCATTGCCGATTGAAACGTCGGCGGCGATGTCGTTGACCGCAAGGCCCGAGCGCGCATCGACCAGGCGGGCGCCGGACGTGCTGACGGTGCCGCCGATCACCGGCGATGTCGCTGGGCCGCGCACCTGGACATTGACGTTGGCCGTGCCGCTCAGCGACAGGCCTTGCGCGGCGAGCTTGGCGGCGAGGAAGGAAAACGGCACCTTGCCGTTGAAGTCGAGCACCAGCGCCGGGGTTCCCGATGTGGTGACGCTGCCGCCGCCCTTGAGGCCGAGCCCGGCGCCGTCGCTGATGTCGGCGTTGAAGGTGAGTTTCTTGCCGGCGAAGGTGCCCGACGAAGAGATGTTCATGCCGCCCAGGCCGGCGCTGCGCGTCTGCGATGTCTGCACCCCACCGGCGTCGATATTGAAGGCAACCGCCGGATTGGCCGGAGCGCCCGTCACCTTCACGGTTCCGGAGATCGAACCGGCGGTCTGAAGGCCCGGGGAAAAACTGTTGGCCAGTGACGCCGGCACCTTGGCCAGCGCGGCATTGATGTCGAGCGTCTGCCCGACCTTGCCGGTCACCGTCGCCGTGCCGCCGCCAAGATTGAGCACCAGCCTGTCCAGCGTCGTCGTGCCGTTGGCGATGCTGACGGTCGAGGCCTGCGCGATGGCGGCCTTGATGCCCTGCACCGTGGCCTGGCCGGAAGCGAGTTCAATGGTGGTGGTGCCACCGGCCACCTTCACCCGGCCCGCGGCCTTCGCCGGGATGCCCTTGACGGTGGCGCCACCGGAAAAGCCTGTCCAGTCGCCGTCGCGCTTCAGATCGACATCGATGCCGCTGATGGCGGTGCCGCCGGAGATGACGCTGTCGGCGCGGATTTTGCCGGAGATGACCGGCGCAGCGAGATAGTTGGCGACCAGCGCATCGATCGACACCGTCTTCGCCTGCAGGTCGCCGCGCGCGATCGACGCCGTCGACGCCTTGACGGCGACGTTGGCGCCGTCCGCGCTCTTGGAGAAGGCAATGGTGCCGCGCACGTCACCTTCGGCCTTCTCCAGCGCCAGCGCTGCCAGCGGTCCGATATCGGGCAGGTCGAGCGCGATGGTGCCGACCGGCACGAAAGCCTCGTCGAGCGCGAGGTCGCCGGAAATCCTGTTCTTGCCCAGCGACAACAGCAGGCCGTTGATGGCGCTCTTGCCGTCCGCCGTCGCCAGCACCGCGCTGCCTTGCAGCGCCTGCCCCGCGACATTGCCGGTCAGTTGCACATTGGCGGCCGGACTGGCGGCATCGGCCTTGCCGGTGGCCGTCAACTTCAGCCCTGTGATTTCCCGCTCCGCCACCAGCAGCCGGTCGCTGTTCACCGTCAGCGACAGGTCCGGCGCCAGGCTCGGCCCCTGCGCGTTGAGCGCAAAGGATATGGCGCCCTTGGCGTCCTTCGACAGCAGCGAGATGTCGGATAGCCCGCCCTTGATGTCGGCGCTGAGCTTGTTGTCGGCGAGGCTGGCCTGGCCGTCGGCGGTCAGCGCACCCGACACCAGCTTGACCGGATTGGCGCTGACATTGCCATTGGCGTCGCGCTTCAACGTAGCGCTGAGTTTTGTGCGTTCGGCCAGCATGCCGCGCACCGCCGCCGGCAGCGCTGCCGACAAGGCATCTGCATTGAGGTTAAGGTCGATGGCGCCATCGGCGAACGAGACGCGGCCATTGAAGGCCGCGCCCAGCGCATCGCCCTGTACCGAGCCGCTGTCGATGGTGATGGCGTCCGCCGCCAGGCTGCCAGCGACCTTGGCGGTGACCTTGCCGGCAATAAGCGGCGCGATGGTTGGATTTTTCAGCCCGATCTTGGTCGCCGTCACCGTGCCCGTGATCGGGCCGGTGCGGCTTTTCACATCGAATGCATCGGAGTGCAGCGCCAGCGTGATGCCTTCGACCTTGGTGTCATTCGTCGCCACCGAAGGCAGCACCGCCGAGATATCAAGCTTGGCTTGCGCAGCCTGCCCCGCCGCCTTCACCGACAGCGCCTGCAGTTCCAGTTTGATCGGGCTTTCCGCGCTGCCAAGCGTCAACGGCAGGCTCGGGCCGGACGAGGTCAGGTCGAGCGCAAAATCGCTGGCGCCGTTCGGGTTGATGGTCCCGGCCGCCTTGCCGGAGATTTTTTCGCCCGAGAGCGTTGCCTGGTCCAGCATCACGCCACCGGCCACGGAATAGCTGCCGGCCGCATCGAGATCGAGCGGCCCGAGCCCTGCTTTGCGGGTCTGGCTGGTTTCAGCCCCGGCCAGCTTTGCATTGAAGCGGATGTCCGGATTGGCCGGCGCCCCGGTGATCTGCGCCGTGCCGTCCAGAGTGCCCGCGGCGTCGAGGCCAGGCGAAAAATCATTGGCAAGGGCCGCCGGCAAGGCCGAGAAAGTTGCCGCAAGATCCAGCGTCTGGCCTGCTGTGCCCGAAAGCGTCACCGAGCCGCCGCCGAGATCGACCACCAACCTTTGAATATTGGTCACGCCATCGGCGATCGTCAGGCTCGACGGCTCGGCGATCGCCGCCTTGATGCCGCGCACCGTCGCCTCGCCGGACGCGATCTCGACGCTGGTCGTGCCGCCGGCGATCTTCGCCCGCCCGGCAGCCGTCGCCGGGATGCCTGATATGGTCGCGCCACCGGTAAAGTTGGTCCAGTCGCCGTCGCGCTTCAAATCGACACCGATGCCGCTGACCACAGTCGTCCCCGAGGTCACGCTGTCGGCCTTGATCGTGCCCGAGATCGCCGGGCTGTTGAGATAGTTGGCGATCAGCGCACTGACAGTGATCGCCTTGGCCGCCACATCGCCGCGCGATATCGACACGCTGGCTGCATTGATGGTGACGGTGGGCGCCTCGCCGTCCTTGGCAAAGACAACGGTGCCGCCGATATCGCCGGCCGCTGTCTGCCCGGCCAGCGAAGCCAGTGGCGCGATGTCGGAAGCGGCGATGGTCAGCGTGCCCGCCGGCAGGAAATGATCGTCCAGCGCGAGATCGCCCGACACCTTGTTGTCACCCAGCGCTACGCTGAGCCCGTTGATGGAACGCTTGCCGTTGCTCGTCACCAGCGCCGCTTTGACCGCGAGCGGCTGCTCGTCGACCGAGCCGGTCAGCGAGACTTGCGCTGCCGGACTTGCGATGTCCGCCTTGCCGGATGCGGTCAGCTTGATGTCCTTGACCGTGCGCCCCGACGCCGTCAGGCTGGCGCTGTCAGCCGAAACGCTGAAATCCGGTGCGTTGCGCGCGCCGCTTGCCGTCAGCGCGAAATCGACGCCGCCGGCGACCGGCACGCCAACCAGCGAAGACAGCACCGAGACGTCGCCGAGCTTGCCCTTGATATCGGCCTGGATGACGCTCCCTTGCGCGCTGGCCGTGCCGCTGGCGCTGAGCGAACCGGAGGTGAGTTCGATCGAATTGGCGGCAAACGCGCCCTGTGGATCGCGGGTCGCGGTCGCCGAGAACTTGACCCGTTCGCCAAGCAGCGAACTGATCTGCGGCGGCAGCGCTGTCGACACCGCATCGGCATTCATCTTCAGCGTCATGGCGAGGTCGGCCAAACTGACCTTGGCGGTCAGCCCGGCATTGAGCGCATCGCTGCGCAGCGTGCCTTCGTCGAGCGATATCTCATCCTTGCTGATCGTGCCGGCCAGAGAGGCCGTCAGTTTGCCGGTGATCAGCGGCGCCAGCGTCGCCACGTCGGTCTTCAGGCCGGCTGCCGACAGCGATACGCTGACCGGGCCGGCGCGGTTTTCGATATCAAAACCGTCGGAATGGATCTGCGCATCCAGATTGTTCACCTGGGAGCCGCCCGCCACCACCGAGACAAGCGAAGCGCTGGCGTCGATCATCGGCGCCTTGCCATCGCCGAACGCGCGCGCGGTGACATTGTTGATGGCGACCATGATCGGCTGCGCCGGGGTGCCGACATTGACCGTGACCGGCTCAGCCTTGGAAGCGAGTTCGACCGAAAGGTCACTGGCGCCCTTCGGATCGACCATGCCTGAGGCGGCGCCGTGGATGGCGCCGCTCTCGATCGTGGCTCGCTCGATGTCGACGCCGCCGGCCGTGGTCACGGTGCCGGCGACGTCGAAACTGGTCTTGCCGGCAAACAGCGACTTGAACTGTTCCGGCATGAAGCCTTCGAACGAACCGTCGCCTTTGGCTTCGATCCGGTTGCCCTTGTCGGTCAGCTGATGGCGGCCGGTAAGCTGGGTGACGATCTGTCCGTCGACCATGAAAGTGCCGACACCGCTCCAGTTCGCCAACGGCCCGGTGCCGGAGACAACGATGTTGACCGGCGGCGCGCCCGGCAGCTTCAGCAGATTGGCGATGATGCCATCCGCCGGCTCGGATGCCTTGAGGTCGAGGTCGAGCTTGTTCTCATCAGGCGCGAAGTGGATGTTAGCGTCGACATTGCCTTGTTTGCCGTCATGGCGGGTGATGTTGAGCACCGTCTGGACCGCCAGCGGCGAGGCATCGACCTTGGCCGATCCCTTGGCGGCAAGTTCGGCAATGCCGCTGCCGGCAAGCTGCTGGCCGAGCGCGATCTGTGGCAGATCGATCGCTCTGATATCGAGCGAAACCGGCAGACCGCCCGACCCGCTTTTGCTCGGCTCGGTGCTTGCCACCGGCAGCCGCGCCAGTTCGATGCGCTCGGCAGCGATACGGTCGGCGCTGAAATTCTTCGACAGCAGCGCCAGCGGCGACCAGTCGACAGCCACTTTTCGCGCCACCAGCCAGGCGCCGTTGCGGTCTTCCAGCACGACATGGTCGACCGTCAACGCGCCCGACCAGATGCCATCAATGCCGCTGACCGTGACCTTGCTGTCCGCTGATGAGGCCATAGACGAGATGATGCCGGCAAGATTTTCACGGCCGCGCTCGGTCTTGGTCAGCACGACGAGCGCGCCTATGGCCGCCGCCAGCACGATCAGCAGCGTGTAGAAGAAGAGGCGAAGGATGCGTTTCAAAATCTTCATCGTCAGAACGCCTGTCCGATGCCGGCATAGATGCCGAAACGCGGGTCGCCACGTTCGCGGTTGAGCGGCAGGGCGGCGTCGATGCGCAGCGGCCCGAACGGCGTGATGTAGCGCAAGCCGACGCCGGCGCCGACCTTCATGTCGGAAAAGTCGGGCGTCGATTTGGTCGAGACAGTGCCGGCATCGACGAACGGCACGATGCCGATCGTGTCGGTGATCGCGATGCGCATCTCGACCGATGTCTCGAAGAAGGACAGCCCGCCGATCGGCTTGTTGTTTATGTCCCTCGGACCAATGCCTTGGTAGGAATAGCCGCGCACCGAACCGCCGCCGCCGGAATAGAAGCGCCGGTCGGCCGGAACGTGTTCGAGGCTGGTGCCGACGATCGAACCCACCGCAACGCGTTCGGCGAGCACGAATTTCGAAGCCGTATCGACCGACTGATAGGCAGACCCCTCGCCCTTCAGCTTGAGGAAGGCAGCACCGCTCATGATGTCGTAGCTCGGCTCGGCATAGGCCAGCACCCTGAAGCCGCTGGTCGGGTTGAGGCGGTTGTCCCTGTTATCATAGACATATTGCAGCGGAATGCTGGCGATCAGGTAATTGTGCTTGCCGAAGGCGTCGGTGACCCTGGAATAGTCGAGCGCGATTTCGGCCGAAACCGTCTGCTTCTTGTCGATGTCATAGGACAGGCCGGTGCTGCCCTTGACCGAGAAATGGTCGTAAGCGTCGGGATGTTCGAACACGGTCTTGACGCTGGCGATGAATTTCGAGGCCGGTCCGACCACGCCCGGCTTCTCGAACATGATGCCGGCATTGTAGTTGAGTTCGCTGAGATCATTGCTGCCGATGCCGCTGATCTTGCCGTCGATGCGCAGCTTCTCGGCCCGGCCGAACAGATTGCGGTGGCCCCAATAGCCTTCGAGGCCGAGCCCCTCGGTGTTGGAGACGGTGCCGCCGACGCCGAAATAGCGCGGCTTGCGCTCGCTGACCTGGACGCCGATCGGGATGTTGCCGTCGGCGTCTAGCTTCTCGGCCTCCTTCAGCGTGACGCTGTTGAACACTTCGAGCCCAAGCAGCCGGTCGCGGGCATCGTCGATTTCGTCAGGCGAATATTGCTGGCCGCGTTTCAGCCCGGTCATGTATTCGGTGAACTCGCGATCGACCTTCTCGGTGCCCTCGACGGTGGTGTCGCCGTAGCCGGCTACAGGCCCTGCGGCCACCGTCAGCGTCACGTCGAGCGTCGAGGTGTTGTGCTCGGCGACGATCTGCCGGTCGGTTATACGGGCCAGCGGCCGGCCCTCCTGCTTCAGCGCCCGCACGATCAGCGCCTCGGCCTTGAGCACGGCGCCCGAACCGGCATCGCCGCCGGCGATCAGGCCGAAATCGGCGCTCGCCAGCCCGGCAGCGTCGCCTTCCAGCCGGATGTTGCCAAGCGTGAATTTAGGCCCGCTGGCGATGCTGATCACCACCGGAATCGGCTGCGGGCCTGTGAATTCGGCGTCCGGCGGCAAATCGTCGAGCGCCTTGCCCTGGATGGTGATGGTGACAACGCCTTCATAGCGGGCATCCGCATAAAGCGCCGCGACCAACTGCTCGCGGTCGCTGCGCGCCTTGGCCAGCAAGCCGAGCGAGCCGGAAACCGGACGCTCTTCGTCGGCTTTCAGTGTCGAGGCGTTTTCGAGCTTCTTAACCAGATCCTTATCGGCATCGGGAACTTCGATGCTGACGGAATAGCGCAGCGGGTCGACGATATCGGCGTCCTCGTCGTTGGACGAACCCCACAATTTGATGCCGAAAATCTCGAAGGCGGCCGCCGACCCCGATTCGGCGGCGAGCACGGTCGAACACACCAACGCCAAAATCAGCGCGCGCGAAAGCGCACGCCGTGGCGCGGTTCCTTTCGACATCTGCGCTTCACACGCCGGCATTAAGACAACCTAGGTTACAAAACTAAAATTGGAATGAAGTTTTGAAGCGCTCGTAAAGGGGCCACAATCCAATTGTCTGAAATAGGCAGGGCTTGGAATTCACACCTTTTGCGTTGCCGCAAGAAAGCGTGATCCCTTTCCCTGTGGATGAACTATCGGCATACCGGTCATTGGCCGGCTTGGGAACCGTTGGCAGGCGGAAACCTGCCCGTCCTCGTGTTGACAAGCTTGACTGAAGCTTGAACAAGCCTTGGACGTCAGCAGTGTCTGGAGGGTGTTATGGCAATGCGCGCGGCTCGTGGTCTGTCTATCCTGATCCTTCTCTTTTTCGCCTGGGGAGCTATCGCGCAAGCGGCAGAAGCCCGCCGGGTGGTGACCTCAAACAATTCCGACTATTTCGGTTTCGATCTCAGATCGGACCAGAATGTCAGCCTAGATCAGTGCAAGACCACATGCCTCGGCGACCCCGCCTGCCGCGCCTTTACTTACAACACCAAGGCCAAATGGTGCTTTCTCAAATCCGACTATAACCAGTTGAAACCGTTCAGTGGTGCGGTTGCCGGCAAGGTCGTCAACGTCGATGGCGACCCCGATATCGGCGCCCCGCCGGCACTCACTTTCTTTCCCAACTGGATGGACGACCAGGCCCAGCAATACCGCAACAAGCTGACCGATCCGGCCTATGACAAGCCGACCGAGGGCCTGGAAGCGCTCCGCGCAGCGGCCGAACAGGCCGCGCTGACCGGCGACCATGGCCAGGCCATGAACAAATACGAGGCCGCAGTTTCGGTCCTGCCCGATGACGGCCAGCTCTGGCTCGGCCTGGCGCGCGAAACGCTTGCCATACAGCCGGCTAGCGGCAGCTCGGAATCCTACAATCTGCCCGTCAAAGGCACCTCCGCCGCAATCAACGCCTACAAACTGCTGCGCACCACCAAGACCCGCGCCGAGGTGCTGGCGCTTCTGGGCGCAGGCCTCGACCGCCGCGATCTCTACCGCCCGGCCCTGCAGGCCTATGAAGCCAGCCTCGCCCTGGTCAGTTCGCCGGCGGTCAAGGCCGAATATGAGGATCTCAAGGCCCGCAAGGGCTTCCGCGTCATCGATCACTCGGTCGACGCCGACACCAGCGCGCCGCGCATCTGCGCGCAGTTTTCCGAGGAGCTGGTCAAGACCGGCGTCGACTACGCCCAGTTCGTCACCGTCGACAACCAGCCGCCCAAGGGTGTCGAGGCCAAGGACAAGCAGATCTGCGTCGAAGGCCTGGAGCATGGCCAGCATTATGAAGTGACCTTCCGCGCCGGCCTGCCGGCCGCAATCGGCGAGGTCACCGCCGCGCCGGTCGTGCTGTCGATCTATGTCCAGGACCGCGCACCATCCGCCCGCTTCACCGGCGACAGCTTCGTGCTGCCGGCCGGCGCCCGCCGCGGCATTCCGGTCGTCACCGTCAACATGAACGCCGCGCAGATGAAGCTTTATCGCATCGGCGATCGTTCGCTGGCGCAGCTTCTGTCCGGCTACCAGTTCCTGAAGCAGCTCGACGGCTACGATATCTCAAGCATTTCCGACCAGATGGGCGAGCCTGTTTGGCAGGGCCAGCTCGACATCGCCAACGACCTCAACAAGGACGTCACGACGTCGTTCCCGGTCGACGAGGCCTTGCCGCAGCGCAAGCCGGGCGTCTACGTGCTGACCGCGCAACCGGTCAACGACAATGGCGAGGACAGCTACAATTCGCTTGCCACGCAGTGGTTCGTCGTCTCCGACATTGGCCTTTCGACCTACACCGGCCAGGACGGGCTGAATGTCTTTGCCCGTTCGCTCGGCACCGCCAAGCCGATCGCCGGCGCCGAACTGACGCTGCTGGCCAGGAACAATGAAATCCTCGGCACTGCGACCTCGGATGCCGAAGGCCACGCCGTCTTCAACCCCGGCCTGACCCGTGGCGACGGCGGCATGGTGCCGGCCGTGCTGATGGCCAAGCAGGGCGACAACGACTTCGTCTTCCTCGACATGGGCCGCGCCGGCTTCGATCTTTCCGATCGCGGCGTCTCCGGACGTGCCGCACCTGGCGCGCTCGATGTCTATGCCTGGACCGAACGCGGCATCTACCGCGCCGGCGAGGATGTGCATGTCGCAGCCCTTGCCCGCGACGGCGCCTCCAAGGCGGTCGAGAACCTGCCGCTGACCTTCATCTTCACCCGTCCCGACGGCGTCGAGAACCGCCGCATCGTTGCCGACGGCGTGTCGGCCGGCGGCTATGCCGTCGACCTGCCGCTCGAGGCCAACGCCATGCGCGGCACCTGGACGGTGTCGATCTACACCGATCCCAAGCAGGCCGCCGTTTCCAGCCAGATGTTCCTGGTCGAAGACTTCGTGCCGGATCGCATCGAGTTCGACATGAAGTCCGACAAGCAGGAGATCGCACAGGGCGAAACCGCCAATATCAACATTGACGGCCGCTTCCTCTATGGCGCACCGGCAGCCGGCCTCGCCCTCGAAGGCGAGCTGACGCTGTCGACGGCGCGCGACTGGGACCGTTTCGCCGGCTATTCGTTCGGCCTCGCCGACGAGCAGTCGGCCGAACCTTCGGTCACCCCGTTCACCGGTCTTCCCGTGGTCGGCGACGACGGCAAGGCGACCTTCCCGGTCACGGTCGACCAGTTGCCTGCGACCACCAAGCTGGTCGACGCCAAGGTCACGGTGCGCATGCGCGAAACCGGTGGCCGTGCCATCGAGCGCTCGCTCAACATCGGCATCCGCCCGCAGGGCCACATGATCGGCATCCGTCCGGATTTCGCCGACAATGAGGTGCCGCAGGGCGGCACCGCCAAATTCAGCCTGATCGCGGTCGATCCCGACGGCAAGCGCGAAACGCTGAAAGGCGCACAGTGGTCGCTGGTCAAGGTCGAGCGCAATTACCAGTGGTACCGCTCCAACAACTCCTGGAACTACGAGCCGGTCACCTTCACCAAGTCGATCGCCAACGGCCAGGTCGATCTCAACGCCGATGCCGAGGCGACCGTGACGATGCCGGTAGACTGGGGCCAGTACCGGCTCGAGATCGAGACCGCCGATCCCGAGGGTCCGGCGACCAGCTATGAGTTCGACGCAGGCTGGTATGTCTCCTCGACCTCCACCGAAACGCCCGATGGGCTCGAGATCGCCCTCGACAAGGAGAACTATGCCGCTGGCGAAGTGGCCAAGCTTAAAGTGTCGCCGCATTTTGCCGGCGAACTGCTGGTCACCATCGGCGCCGACAAGCTGCTCAAGACCGTCACGGCAACCGTACCGGCCGGCGGCAGCACTGTCGACATCCCGGTCGGCGACGACTGGGGCGCCGGCGCCTACATCACCGCAACCCTGTTCCGGCCCGGCGATGCGCAGGAAACACGCATGCCGGCCCGCGCCATCGGCGTGAAATGGCTGACGGTCGATCCGGGCTCGAAGAAGCTCGCCGTCACCTTGACGCCGCCGGACAAGACGATGCCGCGCCAGCAGCTGTCGATCCCCGTCGCAGTGGCCGGCGTAGCACCGGGCAGCAATGCCTATGTCACGGTCGCGGCCGTCGATGTCGGCATTTTGAACCTTACCAACTACAAGGTGCCGGACCCGGAGGACTGGTATTTCGGCCAGCGCATGCTGGGGCTTGAAGTCCGCGATATCTATGGCCGCCTCATTGACGGCTCGCTCGGCACCACCGGCAAGCTCAGGACCGGCGGTGACGGTGCCGCCATGCAGACGCAAGGCAGCCCGCCAACCGAAAAGCTGGTCGCCTTCTTCTCCGGCTCGGTCCAGCTCGACGCCGACGGCAAGGCAAGGATCGATTTCGACATTCCGCAGTTCAACGGCACCGTGCGCGTCATGGCCGTCGCCTGGACCAAGGATGCTGTCGGCCATGCCACGACCGACGTCATCGTTCGCGATCCGGTGGTGATCACCGCCGGCCTGCCGCGCTTCCTGGCGCCCGGCGATGCCGCCGTCATGCGGCTCGACGTTGCCGACACGGACGGACCGGAGGGCGACTATGCCTTGTCGATCGCAACGACGGGCGACCTCTCGACCGGCGACAAGCCGCTGCCCGAAAAGCTGACGCTGGCCAAGGGCAAGCGCCAGACGCTGACCGTGCCGCTGATTGCACAGACCGCGGGCAATGCCTCGATCACCATCAAGCTCGCCCATGGCGACGGCACCGCCGTGGAACAGACGCTCTATGTGCCGGTGCGTCCGGCGCAATTGCCGATCACCACCCGGCTGGTCGTCGACCTCAAGGGCAATGGCGGTTCGCTGCGCGTCGACAAGGAGCTGCTCGCGGCAAGCCTGCTCGACGGCGCCTCGATCAGCGTCGGCGTTTCGCAGGCAGCCGCCTTCGACGTGCCGTCGCTGCTGATGACGCTCGACCGCTACCCCTATGGTTGCGCCGAGCAGACCACCAGCCGTGCCATGCCGCTTCTCTACGTCAATGACCTGGCGTCCTCCATCGGCATGGCAAGCGACCCCGATCTGCACGACCGCGTCCAGGCCGCCATCTACAAGGTGCTGAGCTACCAGGCTTCGGCCGGCAGCTTCGGCCTGTGGGGTCCGGGCTCCGGCGATCTGTGGCTCGACTCCTATGTCACGGACTTCCTAACCCGGGCGCGCGAGCAGAACTACGACGTGCCGGCCCTGGCGATGAGCCAGGCTCTGAGCAATTTGCAGAACTCGGTCGGCTACGACCAGGACGTCCAGGACCGCGGCAGCGAGATCGCCTACGCGCTCTATGTCCTGGCTCGCAACAAGAAGGCCTCGGTCGGCGATCTGCGCTACTACGCCGACACCAAGCTGGAAGCCTTCTCGAGCCCGATGGCCGTCGCCCAGCTGGCGGCGAGCCTGGCGCTCTACGGCGACGCGCAGCGTTCGGAAGCGACCTTCCAGACGGCGCTGCAGCTGGCCAAGTCGACCACGGACTATGATTACTACCGGTCCGACTATGGCTCGCGGCTGCGTGACGGCGCCGCAATCCTGGCGCTCGCCGCCGAATCGAAGCCGGTGCCGACCATCGTGCCGGAGCTGATCAAGCTGGTGGCCAGGGAACGCGCCGATGCCCGCTGGACCAGCACGCAGGACGAATCCTGGATGCTGCTGGCGGCTCGTGCGCTGAAGTCGGGCAATGACTCGATCAAGCTGTCGGTCAACGGCGCGCCGCATGCCGGTGGTTACTCCACCCAGCTCAGCGGCAGCGATATCGCCGACAGCCCGCTGACCATCGCCAACACCGGCACCACGCCACTGCAGGCGGTCGTCACCACGGTCGCCTCGCCGGTCGAGCCCTTGCCGGCCGGCGGCGACGGCTTCAACATCGATCGCACCTACTACAAGCTCGATGGCACTGAGGCCAACGTCACCGAGGCGACGCAGAACGAACGCTACGTGGTCGTGCTCAAGATCTACGAACAGAACCGCTGGCCTTCGCGCCTGCTGATCACCGACCTGTTGCCGGCCGGCTTCGAGATCGACAATCCGGGCCTGGTCTCCAGCGCCCAGCTGTCGAACTTCACCTGGCTGGCGCAGACCGACGCTGCCCATCTCGAATTCCGCGACGACCGTTTCGTCGCGGCATTCAACCCCAATGACGGCGACGGCGACCGCAACATCATGCTGGCCTACGTCGTGCGCGCGGTGACGCCGGGCACCTATGCTCATCCGGCAGCCACGGTGGAGGACATGTACCGGCCGCAATATTCGGCCCGCACCGCCACCGGCATGATGGAGATCAAGGCGCCGTAAGGCGCCTTGGCGAAGATGAACATGCCGACGGCTGCGACAATCTCCTTCTCCCCGTCCGGGGAGAAGGAGCCAGCAGGCGGATGAGGGGCAGCACTATGCTCTCCAGAAAATTTCTCCGTCGAACAGGCATCGCCGCAGCTTCCCTCGTGGGCTTTGCGGCAATCGCCGCTGCTTCTCTCTGGCAGCTCGACCGCGCCTTCCCGCCGCCGCTGCCCGAAAAGCTCACCGTCTCGACCGAAGTCCAGGATCGCGACGGCCAGCTGTTGCGTGCCTTCGCCACCCCGGACGGCTACTGGCGGCTCGACACAAGGCTCGATCAGGTCGACAAGCAGTTCGTCGACATGCTCGTCACCTATGAAGACAAGCGCTTCTGGGACCATAAGGGCGTCGACGTGCTGGCGCTGGCGCGCGCCGCCGGCCAGCTTGTCACCAACGGCCATATCGTCTCCGGCGGCTCGACGCTGTCGATGCAGCTTGCCCGGCTGATCGAGCCCCGCGAAAGCCGCAGCCTCGGCTCCAAGCTCAAGCAGATGCTGCGCGCCATCCAGATCGAGCGGCGGCTGTCCAAGCAGGAGATCCTCGAACGCTACCTGACGCTGGCACCCTATGGCGGCAATCTCGAAGGCGTGCGCGCGGCCTCGCTCGCCTATTTCGGCAAGGAGCCGAAGCGGCTGACGGTCTCGGAAGCGGCCTTGCTCGTGGCGCTGCCGCAATTGCCGGAAAAGCGCCGCCCCGACCGCAATCTCGACATCGCACACGCCGCCCGCGACCGCGTGCTGACACGCATGGTCTCATCCGGCCTGCTTGGCGAGCGCGAGGCCGCGCGCGCCGCCCTTGACGATGTCTCGGGCCTGCGCCGCAAACTGCCGGCGCTTGCGCCGCACGCCGCCTATGCCATGCTGCCCAAGGCCGTCCCCGGCAAACCGCTGCAGCTGACGATTCGCAAAAGCGTCCAGCAAGGGCTGGAGCAGGTGGCACGCGATGCCGCCATCAAGCTCGGCCCTCGCCTCTCTGTCGCCATGGTGATGGCCGATGCCCGCACCGGTGACATCCTGGGCGAAGTCGGTTCGGCCGATTTCTTCGATGCAAGCCGCTCCGGCTGGATCGATATGACCAGGATCGTGCGCTCGCCCGGCTCGACGCTAAAACCGTTCATCTATGGGCTCGCTTTCGAGCAGGGGCTGGTGGCACAGGAAATGCTGATCGAGGACAGTCCGGTCGATTTCGGCGGCTACCGGCCGAAGAATTTCGACATGGGCTATCAGGGCGATGTCTCGATCCGCCAGGCGCTGCAGCTGTCGCTCAATGTGCCGGCGATCCGTGTGCTGGACTCTGTCGGCCCGGCACGGCTGATGGCGCGCTTCCGCCAGGCCGGCGTCAGCCCGGTGCTGCCGGTCAACGAGGCGCCGGGCCTCGCCATCGGCCTTGGGGGCGTCGGCGTGACGCTGCGCGATCTGGTCCAGCTCTATACCGGGCTCGCCAATGGCGGCAAGGCGAACACGCTGCATGACGGCACCGAGCCAGCCAACGCCGAACGCACCACCGCCACCATTCTCGACGCCCAGGCGAACTGGCAGATCACCGACATATTGTCGGGCGTAAAGCCGCCCGAGGGCGCCTTGCAGCGCGGCATCGCCTACAAGACCGGCACGTCCTATGGCTACCGCGATGCCTGGTCGGTCGGCTTCGACGGCCGCTACGTGTTGGGCGTCTGGGTCGGCCGCGCCGATGCGGGTGCCGTACCCGGCCTGTCCGGCTATGTCTCGGCCGCTCCCATCCTGTTCGAAGGCTTCGTCCGCTCCGGCCTCGCCGCCGTGCCGTTGCCCGGCCAGCCGGCCGGCGTCGTCAAGGCCAAGCGCGAAGACCTGCCGGTGACATTGGCGCGTTTCGGCGCCGGCGCCGACGGGCTGGTGGAGGCAGGCCCGACCGAGCCGGCGCCGACGATCATCTTCCCGCCCAACGGCGCCCGCGTCGATCTCGCCACCAACTCCGCCGAGGCCTCGCCACTGGTGCTGAAACTGCAAGGCGGCCGCGCGCCGTTCCGCTGGCTCGCCAACGGCAAGCCGCTCATCGGCATCGACCGCCGCCGCACCGCCACCTGGCTGCCGGACGGCGCCGGCTATTCGACGCTCACCGTCATCGACGCCGTGGGACGCGCCGCCAGCGTGAAGGTGTTCGTTGAATAGACTGCGCCAAGCGATTCAGGGTATTGGGCTTCTTCGCCTGAAACCCGGCGCGAGGCATCCCCCTCTACCCTGCCGGGCATCTCCCCCTCAAGGGGGGAGATTGGCAGCCTCAGCGTCGTGCGCTGCCCTCGACCGTTGGCGAAAGCGGTGCGCATATCTGATCTCCCCCCTTGAGGGGGAGATGGCCGGCAGGCCAGAGGGGGGTGCCTCGCGCCATACCTTGCGCAGTGTCACCACCATTCTCGCCACTTTGCTGACCACCCTCCCCGCCGCCGCCGATCCGCTACCCGCCGGTTTTGTCCGCCTGGCCGATGTCGACCCCACAATCCGCCAGGACATCCGCTATGCCGGCCTGGAAAACTTCCTGCATCGCAAGGCCGACGGCTATGACGCGCCGGTCTGCATCCTCACCCGTCAGGCGGCTCAAGCGCTGTCCGGCGTGCAAAAAGCGCTCGCCACCGATGGCCTGACACTTGTCGTCTTCGACTGCTACCGCCCGGCCCGCGCCGTTGCCGACATGGGCAAATGGACCAGAGAAGGTGGCCCGCCCGACCCGCAATGGTATCCCGAGGTCAAGCGCGGCGACCTTATCGCCAAGGGCTATATCGGCGAACTGTCCACCCATTCACGCGGCTCAACCGTCGATGTCGCCATCGCCCGCAGCGACGGCAAAAGCACCTCATCCGCCGCCTGTGGTGCGACCGGCGCCGGCACGCTCGATTTCGGCACCAGCTTCGACTGTTTCGATCCGGCGAGCGAAATCGCCCACCGCCCGCTCAGCGTCGAGGCGGCGGCCAACCGCAAGAAACTGCTCGATGCCATGCGCGCCGGCGGCTTCAAGAATTATGCGCGCGAGTGGTGGCACCACACGCTGGCAAACGAACCGTTTCCAAAGCAGCGATTCGACTTCCCCGTCACTGCGAATTGAAACCGCCCCGCTGCTACGGCGAATCTCCGCGGCAGCGGCCTTGCCTCGGCGCGGCCCGCTTCTAAATAGCGCCGGACCGACCTGGAATCGGTCTAGGCTAATATGAGGAAAATGTTTCCTCTCAGCGCGCAATATCGGCGAAAAATTGCTTCGAGGGGCCAAAAAAGGCAACGTTGAATGCATCTAATTTCTATCAATTCGATAGAGTTCAGCCGTCATCAACGGAGGCGGAAATGACCAAACCTCATTTCAGGAAACTGCTCGGCGCACTGGTCGCCACATCGATCCAGTTCGGCACGCTCGGTTTCGCGTTTGCCGATACCACCATTCTCAACGTGTCCTACGATCCGACACGCGAACTCTACAAGGCCTATGACGAGGCGTTCGCCGCGCACTGGAAGGCCGAGACCGGCGAGACGGTCACCATCCAGCAATCGCATGGCGGCTCCGGCGCCCAGGCCCGCGCCGTGATCGACGGCCTCGACGCCGATGTGGTCACGCTGGCGCTCGAAGGCGACATCAACGCCATCGTCACCAAGTCGAAGAAGATCAATCCGGACTGGCGCAAGAAGTTCGAGAACAATTCGGCGCCCTACACCTCGACCATCATCTTCCTGGTCCGCAAGGGCAACCCGAAGGGCATCCATGACTGGAGCGATCTGGTCAAGGAGGGTGTCCAGGTGATCACGCCGAACCCGAAGACGTCGGGCGGCGCGCGCTGGAACTACCTCGCCGCCTGGGCCTACGCCAATGCCAATGATGGCGGCGACGAAGCCAAGAACAAGGAATTCGTAGGCAAGCTCTACGCCAACGCTCCGGTGCTCGACACCGGCGCGCGCGGGTCGACCGTAACCTTCGCGCAAAAGGGCATCGGCGACGTGCTGATCGGCTGGGAAAACGACGCCTATCTGGCACTCAATGAATTCGGCGCCGACAATTTCGAGATCGTCTACCCGCCGACCTCGATCCTGGCCGAACCGCCGGTGGCGATCGTCGACGCCAATGTCGATGCCAAGGGCACGCGCAAAGTGGCCGAAGCCTATCTAGGCTGGCTCTACTCCAAGGAAGCCCAGACGATCATCGCCAAGAACCACTATCGTCCGGCCAAGCCCGAACTGGTGGATCCGGCGGATATTCCGAAAACCCCTGAAATCAAGCTGATCTCCATCGACGATCCGCTTTTCGGCGGCTGGAAGAAGGCACAGCCTTATCATTTCGGCGACGGTGGTATATTCGACCAGATCTACAAGCCGGCCCAGTGAGCTAAAATCTAGATCAGGACGACATGACCATAGCACCCGCCAAGGCGGGGTGGCGGTTCAGACAGCCGAGTGTCATTCCGGGTTTCGGACTGACGCTCGGCTTCTCGCTTGCCTACCTCACGCTTATCATCCTCATCCCCTTGTCGGGGCTGGTCTGGCGATCGGCAGCCCTCGGCTGGACCGATTTCTGGGCGATCGCCACCGATCGTCGTACCCTCAACGCGCTTGAGATCAGCTTCGGCGCCGCCTTCATCGCGGCTGTCGTCAATGTCGTCTTCGGCACGCTCGTCGCCTGGGTGCTGGTGCGCTACCGCTTTCCCGGCCGCCGCATCGTCGACGCCATGGTCGACCTGCCCTTCGCGCTGCCGACCGCTGTCGCCGGCATCGCGCTGACCACGCTCTATGCGCCCAATGGCTGGATCGGCCATCTCCTGGCGCCGCTTGGCATCAAGGTCGCCTATACGCCGCTCGGCATCGTGGTGGCATTGGTCTTCATCGGCCTGCCCTTTGTCGTGCGCACGGTGCAGCCGATCATGGAGGAGATCGACAAGGAAGTGGAGGAGGCCGCCGCCACGCTCGGCGCCAACCGCTTCCAGATCATCACCCGCATCCTGTTTCCAGGCCTGGCGCCGGCCATTGTCACCGGCTTCTCGCTCGCCTTCGCGCGCGGCGTCGGCGAATACGGCTCGGTCATCTTCATCGCCGGCAACCTGCCCTACAAGTCGGAGATCGCGCCGCTTCTGATCGTCATCCGGCTGGAGGAGTACAATTATCCGGCGGCGACCGCGATCGCGGCGATCATGCTTCTGCTGTCGTTCGTGATGCTCCTGATCGTCAATCTCGCGCAGTCATGGAGCCGCAAGCGCTATGGCTGATCCCGAGATCAAATCCTACGAGCCGCATCACGAGAGTCAGTCGGCGGCGGTGACCGAAAGCCTGCCGGTGCGGCTGCTGCTGATGGCGGGGGCCTTCGCCTTCCTCGTCATCTTCGTGCTCCTGCCGCTGATCATCGTCTTTCACGAGGCGCTGGCCAAAGGCGTCGGTTCCTACACGGAATCGCTCTCCAACCCCGATACGCGTTCGGCGATCCGGCTGACGCTGCTGGTGGCGGCGATCGCCGTGCCGCTCAACGTCGTCTTCGGCATTTCGGCTGCCTGGGCGATCGCCAAATTCGAGTTCAAGGGCAAGGCGTTTCTGACCACCCTGATCGACCTGCCCTTCTCCGTCTCTCCGGTCATTTCGGGCCTGGTCTATGTGCTTTTGTTCGGCGCGCAGGGCCTGCTGGGCGGCTGGCTGAAGGAGCACGGCATCCAGATCCTGTTCGCCGTGCCGGGCATCGTGCTCGCCACCGTCTTCGTCACCTTCCCCTTCGTTGCCCGCGAACTGATCCCGCTGATGCAGGAACAGGGCAATGGCGATGAAGAGGCGGCGCTCTCGCTCGGCGCCAATGGCTGGCAGACCTTCTGGTATGTGACGCTGCCCAACGTCAAATGGGGATTGCTCTACGGCGTGCTTCTGTGCAACGCCCGCTCGATGGGTGAATTCGGCGCGGTCTCGGTCGTGTCCGGCCACATACGCGGACTGACGAACACCATGCCGCTGCATGTCGAAATCCTCTACAACGAGTACAACGCCGTTGGCGCTTTTGCCGTCGCTTCGCTGCTTGCCGGCCTGGCTTTGGTGACGCTGGTCTTGAAAACACTTCTCGAGATGCGCTACGGCGCCGAGATCGCCGCGACGCGCGGGCATTGACTAAATGCATGTCGCCCAAAAGTGGGAACCGGTTTTGGGATAACGACCTGCATCAAATTAAATTATTGAGGGATTTGCATGGAAGTTCGCGTTGCCAACGTGCGCAAGGAGTTTGACCGGTTTCCGGCCCTCCATGACGTATCGCTTGACATCAAGTCGGGGGAGCTGATCGCGCTGCTCGGGCCATCCGGCTCCGGCAAGACGACGCTGCTGCGGCTGATTGCCGGCCTGGAACGCCCCACGCGCGGAAAGATCTTCTTTGGCGACGAGGATGCCTCGCAGCGGTCGATCCAGGAGCGCAATGTCGGCTTCGTCTTCCAGCACTATGCGCTGTTCCGGCACATGACGGTCGCCGACAATATCGGCTTTGGCCTGAAGGTCCGGCACGGACCATCGCGGCCGCCGGCGGCCGAAATCCGCCGCCGCGCCTCGGAACTGCTCGATCTCGTTCAGCTTTCCGGACTGGAGAAGCGCTACCCCGCGCAGCTTTCCGGCGGCCAGCGCCAGCGTGTGGCCCTCGCCCGCGCCATGGCCATCGAGCCCAAGGTGCTGTTGCTTGACGAGCCGTTCGGCGCGCTCGACGCGCAGGTGCGCCGCGAACTGCGCCGCTGGCTGCGCGAGATCCATGACCGTACCGGCCACACCACCGTCTTCGTCACCCACGACCAGGAAGAGGCGCTCGAGCTTGCCGACCGCGTCGTGGTGATGAGCCAGGGCCGCATCGAGCAGGTCGGCTCGGCCGACGAGATTTACGACACGCCGAACTCACCCTTCGTCTACTCCTTCATCGGTGAATCGAGCACGCTGCCGGTCAAGGTCGAGGACGGCCAGGTCTGGATCGCCGACCGGCCGATCGGGCTGTCGGCGCCGCATGCGCCGAGCGGCGAGGCCGTGCTCTACTTCCGCCCGCACGATGTCGAACTGCTCGACGGCTGCAGCGGCTGCATCGCCGGCACCGTCGCCGCCAGCCGCCGCGTCGCCGGCACCAGGCGCGTCGAATTGGAAATCGGCGGCGAGCGCCAGCGGGTCGAGATCGAACTGCCCGTCGACCATCCAGCGGCGCAGAAGAGCCGGGTGGCGTTCAGGCCGCGGCGCTGGAAACTTTTCCCGGCGGCATAGACATCATCCGCCGACTGGCCGAAGCGAATGCGTTTGGAAGGAAATCCTACCAACCAGCTGTTTTAGCAACGCTTTTTCTCATCACCGTTCAATGGACCCGGACTGCGTGTCTGGCGGCATTGGACATCGTCCTATTATGTTGGCGCACTATATTGAAGCATTCGAACCGGCATTCCCAAGGAGCCCTTTTCATGAAGCGATTTTTGCTCAGCGTCGCCACCGCCGCCGGCCTGGTGCTCGCCTCCTCGCAAGCCTGGTCGGCCGACAAATTGCTCAACGCCTCCTATGATGTCGGCCGCGAGCTGTTCGTCCAGGTGAACAAGGCTTTCATCGCCGGTCATCCCGGCGTCACCGTCGACCAGTCGCATGCCGGCACCTCGGCCCAGGCGCGCGCGATTGCCGAAGGCCTTGGCGCCGATGTCGTCACCTTCAACCAGGTCACCGACATCGACTTCCTGGTCAAGAAAGGCCTCGTCTCCGCCGACTGGCAGAAGGATTTTCCCGACAACGCCTCGCCCTTCTATTCGCTGCCGTCCTTCCTGGTGCGTGCCGGCAATCCCAAGCACATCAAGGACTGGAACGACCTCGTGCGCGACGACGTGCAGGTGATCTTCCCCAATCCGAAGACGTCGGGCAATGCGCGCTACACCTATCTGGCGGCGACCGCCTACGCCAAGGAAGCCTTCAAGGGCGATGACGCCAAGGTGAAGGAGTTCGTCACCAAGCTGTTCAACAACGTGCCGATCTTCGACACCGGCGGCCGCGCCGCCACCACCACCTTCGTGCAGCGCGAGATCGGCGACGTGCTGATCACCTTCGAGTCGGAAACGCGCGGCATTCGCAAGGAATACGGCAACGACAAGTTCGAGCAGGTCACGCCCACGGTCAGCCTGCTCGCCGAGTTCCCGGTAGCAATCGTCGACAAGGTTGCCGACGAGCATGGCACGCGCGATCTGGCCAAGTCCTATCTCGACTTCCTCTACACGCCGGAGGGCCAGACCATCGCCGCCGAAAATGGCCTGAGGGCCCGCGATGCCGCTGTGGCCGCGAAATACAAGGCCGACTTCCCCGATGTCCGCCTGCTGACGGTGGAAGACGTCTTCGGCGGCTGGGCCAAGGTGCAGAAGGAACACTTCGCCGCCGGCGGCCTTCTCGACCAGACCTATGGCAGCCGCTGACATCGGCAGCAGCTGGCCTGAAAACGGAACAAGAAAGCCGGCTCCTTGCCGGCTTTTTTGTTTTCGCGCCGACGAACCGCTTTCGGCAGAATCCGGCGGCATATGTGAAAAACGTTACAAAGAATCAACGCCTTTGTGCCTAACCTCTCAACCAGGCGGCTTGTTCTACGCGAAACCGGGTTGTTCAGGCGAAACGTCATGATTTGCACACAAACAACCGCCAGATGCGGGTGGTTGGGGTTTTCATGAACTGAATCGGGCATGCTTACCAAAAAAGGCAAATACGGCCTCAAGGCCCTCGTGCATCTTTCCGGCCTGCCGGTCGGCCAGCTTGCATTCGTCAACGACATTGCGGTCGCCAACAACATCCCGAAGAAATTCCTGGATGCCATTCTGGGCGAGTTGCGCAATGCCGGCTTCGTCCTGAGCCGCAAGGGTAAGGAAGGCGGCTATCGCCTCGCCCGGCCTGCTTCCGAGATCAAGATCGGCCATGTCGTGCGCGTCCTGGACGGCCCGCTGGCGCCGATCCCGTGTGCCAGCCGCACCCAATACCAGCGCTGTGAGGACTGCGACGAGGCGACCTGTCAGGTCCGGCACATGATGCTGGAAGTGCGCCAGGCCATCGCCGAGGTGCTGGACAACAGAAGCCTCGCCGCCATGCGCGATGCCGATAATGACGATTTTCCGGTCGAACTGACGTCGCAGATCTAATTCCGGCGGTCAGACCAAGCCGAGCCTGCCGGCCAGGCCGACGCGCTGGATCTTGCCGGTCGGACCCTTGGGGATCTCCTGCAGGAACAGGATGTGGCGCGGCACCTTGAACTCGACGATGCGGCTGCGCGCGAAATCGCGGATCTGTTCGGCGTCCGCAGTGGCGCCCTCGGCCAGCACGATCGCAGCCCCCACCTCTTCGCCCAGCATGGCGTGCGGCACGGCGAAGGTCACCGCTTGCGCCACCAGCGGATGATCGAGCAGCACATTGTCGACCTCGAGCGGCGAGATTTTTTCGCCACCGCGATTGATGATCTCTTTCAGCCGCCCGGTGATCTTGAGGTCGCCATCGCCGTCGATCAGTCCCTGGTCGCCGGTGCGGAACCAGCCATCGGTGAAGGCAGCTTCATTGGCCACCGGATTGTTCAGATAGCCGTCATGGATGTTGGCGCCGCGCACCGCGATCTCGCCCTTCTCGCCCGCCGGCAGGATTGTCCCCTTGTCGTCCAGTATCGTCACCTCGGGGCCGGCGGGCAGGCCGACCGAGCCCGGCTTGCGGCGTGCCGGCGGCAGCCCGTTGGACGTCATCTGATGCGCCGCCTCGGTCATGCCATAGGCCTCGACCACCGGGCAGCCGAAGACGCGCTCGAGATCGCGGAACACGGCATCGGGAAGTGCGGCCGAAGACGAGCGGATGAAGCGCAGCCGCGTAGCCACGATCGTCTCGCCATTGCGCGTGGCGCGCGCCAGGATCGCCTGATGCATGGTCGGCACCGCGCTGTACCAGCTCGGCCGGAAGTCGCCCAGCCAGCCGTAGAATTTCAGCGCGTTGAAGCCCGGCGTGCAGACAACAGTGCCGCCGACCGCAAGCTGTGCGCTGAGCGCGGCCATCAGCCCGTGAATGTGGAACAGCGGCATCACGTTGAGACAGATATCGTTTCCCGACAGCACAAGCGTGCGGGCGATGTTGGCCATCGATGCCTTGAGATTGCGCTGCCGCAAGCCGACGATCTTCGGCCGCGCCGTGGTTCCCGATGTGTGCAGCACCAGCACGAAATCGTCGGGTCCGTTGAGCTGCGCGTCACCAGGAGCCGCCAGTTCGGCCTCGCCTGACAGGACAAATTCGCCGGCTTTGGCACCCTCGGTCACGACGACATCGAGTACCGGGATACCGAGCGACCTTGCCGCGTTGCGCGCGGCATCGCCCATGCCTTGTCCGCACAGCAGGAGCTTCACGTCGAGATCGCCGAGATAGAAGCGGAATTCGTCTTCGCCGTAAGCCGGATTGAGGGGCGCCGCCGTCGCCAGCGCCGAGACCGCCAGGAAACAGCTGGCCATTTCCGGGCCGTTGGGCAGGACGATGCCGACGGCCGTGCCGCGGCGAACGCCACGCCTGGCGAGATCGCCGCAGAGTTGGTCGACAAGGTCAGCGAGGCCGGCAAAGCTGAGCGGAGCCCGGTCTGGCGCCATCAGCGCCGCCGCAGCCGGCTGCCAGGGCGCCAGTTGCGGAAGTGCTACCGATAGGGCCTGTTTCAAGTTCGAACCCTGAATGGCGTTCACCATGGCCTGCCGGCGCCGATTGCGCGCCCGTGGCAGACGCAGTAAAGCGATTTTCGGAAGCGCGCAAGAACAGGTGGACACCGATCGGATGAGGCTGCCGTGGTTGGGAAAATCCCGGAAAGCCGATCGGACACCATCGTCCGCCGTCATTTACCACACGGAAATCATCGCCGACATCTTGGTGCCCGAGCGCGCCGAGCATGTCCGCTTCTTCAGCCGCAAGCTGGTTCGCCCCGGAAAGTTGCGTACCTTCAACAACAGGGATTTTCGCGAGCTGCTGCTGGCCGCCTTCTATCTCGGCGTCGCGGCAGTGCTGCCGGTCAGTTGGTGGGCCGCGATCTGCAGCCGCGTATCGGGGCTGCGCCTCAAGCGCCATATCCGCAAGGATTTCGTGCGCTACGCCGCCGCGACCCGCGCAGTGCTCGGCAACGGCATCGATGCGCGAAAGCAGTTCAGGGCCCTCCTCTACGCCAACCACCGCCGGCGTTTGCTGCTTGCCGCACATCTCGTTCACCGCCGCTGGTCACCCGATATCCGGCTGGAGGGCCTGGAGGGCCTGCAAACAGCGTTGAAGCGCGGCCATGGCGCCATCATCTGGTGCGATCAGTTCACGGCCCAGACCATCATGGGCAAACGCGCGCTCTATGAAGCCGGCATCGAGGCGCACCAGCTCAGTGTCAGCGCTCACGGCATATCCGACTCGACCTTCGGCTTGCGCTTCCTGAACCCGCCAATCGTCCGGGTCGAGAATCGTTTTCTGAAAAGCCGGATCGTGTTCGATCGCGGCGACGCCTACCAGGTCACCGGCCGGATCCAGAGGATCCTCGGCAACAACGGCGTCGTGCTGGTGACCAACACCGTGCATGCCGGTTCGACATTCACTGAAGTCGGCATTGGGGAGAGCGGCTGGACCCACCTCGCCTCGGCGCCGACGAATTTCGCTGCCAGAGGCAAGGCGGCGCTGTTTTCCATGTCGACCTTCGAGACCGATCCGTTCCGCCAGTACCGCGCCATCCTGAGTCCCGAACTGGTGCCGGCCCCGGCGGCAACCGGCGAGCCCACGACCAGAGCCGGCGGCGCCAAGAACATGACGTTGCAGGCCGAGTACATTCTGCTCAAGCGCGACCGCGTGCTGGAGGCGTTGCAACTCTATCCCGAGCAAATGATGGTCTGGTCCGGCGCCGACCGGTTCACCGAACGGCCGGAGAACGCCTTGCCCGATGACGGTGGTTCATGATTTGGCGTTGGCCAGCAGGCTGGCAACGGCGGTGACGATGTCGGCGACCGGAAGCTTGGCGTCGACCGTCAGCGCCTGCTCGTCGGCGCCAGGCGGCTCGAGGATGGCGAACTGGCTTTCGACCAGGCTAGCCGGCATGAAATGCCCCTTGCGGGCGGCGACGCGCCGCTTGGCGGTGACGGGATCAATCTCCAGATAGACGAACACGATATCCCGGCGAAAGCCGCGCAGGCGATCGCGGTAGCTGCGCTTCAGCGCCGAGCAGGCGGCGACCACGCTTTGGCCGCTGCCGGCCAGGTCCGCGATCCGCTCGCCAATGGCATCGAGCCAGCCTTCGCGCAGCTGATCGGTGAGCGGCTCGCCGCTCGCCATGCGCGCGACGTTTTCGGGCGGGTGCAGCCTGTCGCCTTCGACAAAGACGGCCCCTTCGGCTGCTGCCAGCGCCTTGCCGACGGCCGACTTGCCGCAGCCGGCGACGCCCATCACCACGATGGCCCGAGGCACCGAGCCGGGAGCGCCCGTTGGCGCCTGTGCCGTCTTTTCGTCCACGGTCAGCGGCTTGCCGGCGCGCGGCCGTAGAGCAGGAGCATGGCGACGATGACGACACCATAGATGATCTGCCGGCCCGCCTCGGGCATCTGCATGACCGACAGGATGGACTGCAGCAGCGTGATCAGGATGACGCCGGCGACGGTGCCGAGATAGGAGCCGCGGCCGCCGAGGATCGAGGTGCCGCCAAGCACCACGGCGGCGATCGACGGCAGGAGATATGCGTCACCCATCGACTGCGCCGCCTTGGAAGCATAGCCGGCCAGAAGCACCCCGCCAAAGGCCGAGAGGCCGCCCGATATGGCGAAGGCGATCATCACCACGCGCCTTGTGTCGATGCCGGAGAGATAGGCGGCACGCTCGCGGTTGCCGATGCCGTAGACGCTGCGGCCGAAGCTGGTGCGGGTCAGCACGAATACCATCGCAGCACCGATCAACGCCCAGATGATGACGGCGTTGGGAACGCCCGGAATGGTAAAACCTGTCGCAAGATAACGCATGGCGCCGGTGGCCGAATCCTGTGGCGAGAAGCCACCGGTATAGACGACCATGAGCCCTTGCGCGACGGCGTTGGTAGCGAGCGTAATGATCATCGAGGGGATGCGCAGATAGGCGACGCCGATGCCGTTGACGATGCCGATCAGCACCCCGCAAAGGATGCCGAACGGAATGGCCAGCGCCACACCGATCGGGCCATAGGCCGCGGCCGCGGCCGCCATCATGGCGCCGACCGCCACCGACCACGGCACCGACAGATCGATCTGGCCGAGCAGGATGACCAGCATCATGCCGGTGGCGATGACACCAAGGAACGACGCCACCTTGAGCTGCTGCAACAGATATTCGGGCGACAGGAAACTGCGCGAATAAAGACTGCCGAGAAACAGCAGGAGCACGATGCAGGCAAAGGCGGTGAGCACCGCTGGATCGGCGCGGCGAATGAATTTGGGCATACGGTTGGCGATGCCGCTCATCGTCGTCTCGCTCACAGGAACCACTCCAGCCGGTTGCGGACCCGAAACAGTGCGAAGGCGCCGAGGCTGACCGCGATCAGCAGGATAACGCCCTGGAACAGCGGCTGCCACAGCGGATCGAAATCGAAAACGAACAAAAGGTCGCCGATGGTGCGGAAGGCGAGCGCGCCGAAGATCGCGCCGATGGCGCTGCCTTTGCCGCCGAACAGCGAAACGCCACCCAGCACGACGGCGGCGATCGAGAACAGCGTGTAGGCGTTGCCGCTGGCATAGGCCGCATCGCCCGTATAGGTGAAGAAGGTCAGGAACAGCCCGCCGATCGCCGCCAGCAGCCCGGCCAGCGCGTAAGCCGCGAACTTGCCGCGCCGGATCGGCACGCCTGACATGTAGGCCGCCGTCTCCGACGAGCCCGCGGCGTAGGCGGCACGGCCAAGCACCGAACGGCTGAACGGCACCCAGACGATCAGCACCACGGCGAGCAGCGTGACCAGGCTTGCCGGCACCACGCCGAACAGGCGTCCGGTGAGCGCATCGGCCAGATCCTCGTTGACCGAGCCGCCCGGGAACGGCCTGAGCAGCAGTGCGATGCCGAAATAGACGGCACCCGTGGCGATGGTGGCAACGATCGGCTGCAGTCGGCCGTAGATGACGATGGCGCCGTTGATCGCCCCGCACAAGAGCCCGGTGCCGAGCACGGCGATGACGCCGAAGGCGGTCTCGAGGCCGGTGCCGATGACCAGCCAGGAGGCGAGGCAATTGGTCAGCGTGAAGATCATGCCGACGGAAAGGTCGATGCCGGCGGTGATCACCACCAGCGTCTGCGCCATGGCGACGAAGGCGAGCAGCACGCCCTTGTTGGAGGCCGTCTGCACGACATTGGCGGTAAATCCCGCCGGATGGTTCGCGGTGTAGATCGCGAACATGAGGATGAAGATGGCGAACGCCAGCAGCGTTCCGCGTTGTTCGGCAAGCCAGTAGCGCCAATCCTTCACGCGTCCGCTCCGTGCCTTGGGGTGGCGTCGCCGCCATGGATGTTGAGCGCGCTGGAGATCAGCGCCCGTTCGGTGAGCTCGGCGCCGACCAGCTCTCGCTTGACCGCGCCGTCATAGAGCACCAGCACCCGGTCGCAGCAGCCGATCAGCTCGTCATAGTCGGTCGAGTAGAACAGGATGGCGGCACCCGCGTCCGCAAGCTTGCGCATCAGTTGATACAGCTCCTGCTTTGTGCCGACATCGATGCCGCGCGTCGGGTCGTTGAGCAGGATGATGCGCGGCTGGCGCATCAGCCATTTGGCGATGACCACCTTCTGCTGGTTGCCGCCCGACAGTGCACCGACCGGAATGTCGAGGCCCGCCGTCTTGATCGCCAGCAGCCCCACCATGTCGTCGATCAGCCGCTGTTCGGCGGCGCGGTCGATGATGCCGCCTTTGGACAGCCGGTCGAGTGCCGCGAAGGAGAGGTTTTCGCGCACAGTCATCGGCAGCATCAACCCTTCCGTCTTGCGATCCTCGGGGATCAGCGCCATGCCGATCCGGTCGTCGCGCGCCGCCGCCGGGCTGGCGATCGCCACCGGCTTGCCATCGATCAGGATCTCTCCGGAGAGACCGCGCAGCACGCCGAAGAAGGCAAGCAGCAACTCGCGCTGCCCCTGGCCGTCGAGGCCGCCAAGGCCCACCACCTCGCCGGCCGCGACGGTCAGCGAGACATTGTCCAGCCGGTCTGTCCACGACAGGTTGCGCGCTTCGAGCACCGGGGCAGCGGCAGCCGGCAGACGCACCGGCTTGGGCGGGAAAATATGGCTGTATTCTCGCCCGATCATAAGCTCGACGACCTCATTGTCGCTCTTGGAACCGGCGGCATAGCTGGCGACATTGCGGCCGTTGCGAAACACCGTGCACTGGTCGGCAAGTTCCGCGATCTCGTTCATCCGGTGCGAGATATAGAGCAGGGCCAGCCCCTCCCCACGCAGCCGCTTCAGCACCGCGAAGATCTTGGCGACATCGGCGGCAGCCAGCGCTGACGTCGCCTCGTCGAGGATCAGGATGCGCGGCTTCCTGGCCAATGCCTTGGCGATCTCGACCATCTGCCGTCTTGAAAGGGGAAGATCCTTGACCAGCGCCAGCGGATGGATGTCGGCCGCACCCGCGCGTGCCAGCGCCTCTTCGGCGATGCGGCGCTGCGCCTTGCGGTCGATCATGCCGAACCGGGTCGGCGGATCGGAAATGACGATGTTGTCGGCGACGCTGAGTTCGGGGACCAGCGACAGTTCCTGGAAGATGCAGACGATGCCGGCTTGGTTGGCCGCGGCCGGCGAGGCAAAGCTGACCTCACGCCCGTCCAGCGTCATCGTGCCCTCGTCGGCCGCCACCACGCCGGCCATGACCTTGATCAGCGTCGATTTGCCGGCGCCGTTTTCGCCGAGAATAGCGTGGATGCTGCCTGATGTGACCGAAAGTTCGGCCTTCTCCAGCGCACGCACGCCGCCATAGCGCTTGGAAATGCCTTCCATGCGAAAGAGTGGAGCCGCACCGTCCATCAGCCCTCCGGGGCAGTTTTAGGATTGAGATGGCAAGTGGTTCGGCGCCGCGGAGCATCCCGCGGCGCCGAATGTGCAGCCTATTGGTCCGCCTTGGTCTGGCCCATGATTTCCTGCGCGGTGAAATTGATGCCGCAGGTCGGGAAGGAATTGCCGACGAAGAAATTGTCGGACTGGTCAGGGAAGTAGTCCTGGCCTTCCTTGAAGTTCGGATCCTCGACGATGGCGAGCGGCAGCTTGACCGATTGCGGTACGACCTGACCCTCGAGTGCGGCGATCGCCGTCTTGATGGCGACCGCGACCTGGGCAGGGCCGGTGCCGGCCGAGGAGCATTTCAGGCCGTCCGCCGCGTGCGCCGCGCAGAATTTGCGGAAGCCGTTCTCGGTTTCGCCGCCGAACGGCACGAACGCATGCTTGGCGTCGATCATGGCCTGAACGATGCCGGTGTCGCCGCCTTGGCCGGTGATGCCGACGAACGGACCATTGGTGGCGATCGCGTCAGCCGTGACCTTCTGCGCTGTCGGATCATCCCACTTGCCCGCGACTTCGGTGACCTCCCATTTCTTGCCCGAGGCGTCGAAGGCCTCATGGATACCGTTGTGGCGGTCGGTATCGACCGACGTGCCGGCAACGCCGCGCACTTCAAGTATCTTGCCGCCATCCGGAATATGGTCGATCAGCCATTTGCCCCACAGCGTGCCAAGACCCTTCTGGTCCACGTTGACGTTGATGGCGTCCTTGGTGTCGAGGATGTTGTCGAAGGCGACCAGCACGACGCCGGCTTCCTTGGCGCGCTTGATGACCGGCCCGAAGGCGGTCGGATTCTGCGCGTTGACGACGATGGCGTCAAAACCGGAATCGATGAAGTTGTTGATCGCCGAGATTTGCGCCGGCACATCCTCGCCGGTCGATACGACCTTGAATTCCTTCAACTTTGCCGCGACGTCCTTCTGCGCAGCGTAGGCCTTGGCCGTCTGGATCATCTGGATGCGCCAAGTATTGGCAATATAGCCATTGGCGAGCGCGATGCGGTATGGGCCATCTTTCTTGGGGAACTTGAAGAACTGCGTATCGGCCGCCCACGGCGCGAAGCAGTCGGGCTCGGCCGCTGGTCCCTTGACGACTTCAGGGTCGGCCATCGCCGACGAACTCAACATGACGAATGCAGTGGCGGCAACGATGCCGCCAACGAATGACTTGATCATCGATATTCCTCCCGTTTGCAGTGCTGCTTGATGCTGTTTGTCGTGGCGATTTTCCACGCCTGGCGAAGCCCCTCCAGCCTTGCCGGCGGCACGTCTCAAGGGCCCGAAGCCGGCCCGATCCCCTCCCCCTCGCCGCTTCATGAGCGAGACACTCAACCTAGCATATTATACATAATAAACAAGCATGAGCTGTTGCTTATGTATAATAAACAGGCTCGGCTTTCCGCCAAAACGCCTGCTCAACGAAAATGGTAGCGCTACCATGACGTTGTGTAAAGCACCATTTGCTGAGGCCTCGAATGCTGGTTTCAGCGTGCCGTGCTCTCGCGGGGTTTGAGCTCGAAACCGAGATCGACGACCCGCTGCTCGGGCCTTCGCCCAGCGATCGCCGCCAGCGCCATGGCAACAGACCGGCGGCCGATTTCATAGCGAGGGGTGCGGATGCTGGTCAGCGGCGGGAACGCCGCCTGCATCATCTCGAGATCGTTGAAGCCGACAATGCCGATTGTCTTCGGCACATCGAGTGCAGCGCTATGGCATTCGAACAGAACGCCGAGCGCGATATCGTCATTGTTGCAGAAGACGCCGTCGAGCGCCGGCATCTTGGCCAGCGCATCGCGAAGCAGCTCGCGGCCGAGCGTCACGCTGGACAACAGCGGCGTGGTGGTGATCAGCCGCGGGTCGAACAGGCCGGCCTTCTCCATTGCCGCGCGATAGCCGGCAAGGCGCCGCTGCGAGCGCGGATCCATGCGCGCGCCGATGAAGCCGATCCGCCGGTAGCCCGCCTCGATCAAGTGCTCGGTTGCTGTCCTGCCGCCGTCGAAATGCGAGAAGCCGACCAGCATGTCGACTGGATCGGGCCCGGTCTCCATCACCTGGACCACCGGGCAGCCGGCGCTCTCCAGCAGTTTTCGCGACGTCGGCGTCTGGTCGATGCCGGCCACAATCAGCGCCGCCGGGCGCTGCGGTGCGAACACCTGCAGCAGGCGCTCCTCCTCGAGGCCGGAATAATGGGTGTTGCCGAGCTGGACACGGAACGGGCCGTCCGACAGGCTGTCGTAGATGCCGCGCACCACTTCGGCGAAGACGTTGTTGGTCAGCGAAGGCACCAGCACGCCGAACACATCGGCGCGCGCCGAGGCCAGCGCCCGCGCATTGGGGTCCGGGACATAACCGAGTTCGTCGACGGCAGCCTGGATCTGGCGGCGCAAATCCTGGCTGACGCGGTCGGGCTCGCGCAGCGCCCGCGACACAGTGATGGCGCCGACACCGGCCTTGCGCGCGACATCGGCGATGGTCGGGCGGCCGCCGCCACGGCGCGAGCGCGGCTTGGTCACGGCCCTGCCCCTTGCGTCGCGCGCGATTGCGGCTTCGTCGCCTCTGTCGCCATGTTTGTCCAGCTTCCCCCACTGCGCCATGCCAGCTTGGCGTCGCGCAGCAACTGGCGATTGTCAAGCCGACGGCGGGCTGCGGCTTCGCCGGCTGAAGCCTCAGGCCGTAACCATGGCCGGGCGCCCCGCCCTCCACATAAGCAGCAGGATCGCCGCCACGTTGACCAGGTTCCACGCGATCCCATTGAGGAACGCGGCCGCGTAGGAACCGGTAAGGTCGTAGATCCAGCCCGACATCCAGCCACCGATCGCCATGCCGAAGATGGTCGCCATCATGACGATGCCAATGCGCTGGCCGGCCTCCTTGGCCGGCAGGTATTCGCGCACGATGATGGCATAGCAAGGCACGATGCCGCCTTGCGACAGGCCGAACACCAGCGACACGACATAGAGCGAGGCGAGTCCGTCGAACGGGATGTAGAACAGCAGTGACAGGCATTGCAGCACGGAGCCGATAAGCAGCGTCTTCACACCGCCGATGCGGTCGGCGATAAAGCCGGAGGCAAGTCGGCTGACAACGCCCGCCGCCATCATGATCGACAGCATGTCGGCGCCATGCGCGATGCCGTAGCCAAGATCCATGCAATAGGCGACGATGTGCACCTGCGGCATCGACATTGCCACGCAGCAGCCGAGACCGGCGATGACCAAAAGCACCTGCAGTGCCGCCGGCGAAATTGAAATCGGCTGCACAGGCCGGCTTCCAGGCGAGCCGGCCGCTGCCGCGTCCGGAGCGCGGCGCCGCAGCAACAGCACCAGCGGTATCATCGTGACCAGACAGAAGATGCCGATGGCGGCATAGGTGAAGCGCCAGCCTTCCGCCTTGATCAGCGTCGGCATGATGGTTGGCCACAGCGCTCCGGCGAGGTAGTTGCCCGCGGCCGCCGCCGTGACGGCAACGCCGCGCCGACGATTGAACCAGTGCGAGATATCGGCGATCAGCGGCCCGAAGATCACCGATGAGCCAAGCCCGATCAGCACCCCCTGGGCAAGGGTGAATTGCAGGATCGACGTCGACACCGCCGCAAGCAGTAGTCCGGCGGCGAGTGCGACCGACGAGATCAGCGCCGGGATCCAATAGCCCATGCGATCGATGGCGCGGCCGACCAGCACGTTGCCGGCGGCAAAGCCGACCATGGTTGCGGTGTAGGGCATCGATGCCGCCGCGCGGTCAACGCCGAACTCGGCCTGCACGGCCGGCAGCACCACGACGACCGCCCACATGCCGACGGCGCCGATCGTCGCCAGCAGCATCGAGATGGCAAGCCGCATCCAGGCATAGGAGCTGTCGATGCCAGGGTTGCTCGCCGGATTGGCGACGATGGGGGTCAAGGTGTTTCCTGTGCGCGGTTCCGGGAAGTCGACCAGCGCCACTATCGGCGCATTCGCGGCGACGGGCAGCGCCACAGCGCCCCGATCCGTGGCTCCAGCGATTGGTTCTGCCAAACTCGCATCAACTGGACCTAGTGACAGGTCCTCTTTCCCTCCAGTTTGCCAGCTTCGGCATTGTGTTCCCCAAGCCTGCAAAGTGGCGGCATGACGGTCAAGATCGGCATCAATCCCATCACCTGGAGCAATGACGATGTTCCCGAACTCGGCGGCGACACGCCGCTCGAGACCTGCCTGTTGGAAACCAGGCAGGCCGGCTATAGCGGCACCGAGCTCGGCGGAAAATTCCCCAGGCGGAGCGACGAGCTTGGAGCGATCCTCTCGTCCTATGGGCTGGAGCTCGTTTCCGGCTGGTATGACGGCCGTATTCTCGACCGCACGGTCGACGAGGAATTCTCCGCCATCACCCCGCATCTGACCCTGCTGCGCGACCTCGGCGCCGAGGTCGTGGTCTATGCCGACACGTCGCGCGGCCGTCATGACGGCATCTTTGCGCCGATCTCGCAGCGGCCGCGCCTCGCCGATGGCGAATGGGCCGCCTATGGCAAGAAGCTGACCGAGCTTGCCGACCGCATGGCCGCCTTCGGCGTCGGCATGGCTTTTCATCACCATATGGGCACCATCGTCGAGACCGACGACGAGGTCGACAGGCTGATGGCGGTCACCGGAAAATCCGTCGGCCTGCTGTTCGACACTGGCCATTGCCTGTTTTCGGGCGGCGACCCGGCTTCCCTCCTGAACCGGAATCTCGACCGCATCGTGCATTTTCATTGCAAGGACGTCCGCGCGGCCGTGCTGGATAAGGCACGGCGCCAGGACATGAGTTTCATGGCGGCGGTGATGGAGGGCATCTTTACCGTGCCCGGCGACGGCTCCGTCGATTTCCTGTCGCTGCTGCAGCCACTCGCCAGACGCGGCTACGAAGGCTGGATCGTCGTCGAGGCCGAACAGGATCCGGCCAAGGCGCATCCCTTCACCTACGCCACGAAGGGTTACACTTCGCTTCTCAAGACGGCCTGTGCGGCCGGCTTCGATGTAGCGACACGAGACTTGGCCTGACCACCGCCGGGGGGCTGGTGGTTGGCCGGTTGGGCGCGCGCCTCGGTAGGGGTAGCGACGCGAAAGCGCCCGGCGATCCGCGCCGCCGTCCTCCCCTGGCGGCGCGGATCGCATAATTCTCGGCACCGGCTTGGGAAGGTAGGACTTTCGACCCAGGAGTTTCCAGCTTGAGGCTGGCGGCAAGCCGTGCCTTGATGCAAATGGAGGAGCGACATGGCATTCGAAGCGTCACTCGGCATGGAACGGCTTTGCACCATCCGTGAGATTGCGCAAAAGGCGGAGCTCGGCGCCGCCACCGTGCATCGCGCGCTGAAGAACAGCCGCGAGGTTCGTGCCGAAACCAGGCGGCTGGTGCTCGAGACCGTCTGCCTCCTCAACGAGGAAAAGATCGCCCGCGCAGCCAGGTTCGTCGGAGACTAGGTTTGGCCGACCACATGCGCCTTTCCCTCGACATCATGTCGGTCGACCGCGCCTCGGACGAGCCGATGCACCGGCAGATCTACGGCGCCTTGCGGCGTTTCATCCTCGACGGCCAGATTCAGCAGAATACGCTTTTGCCGTCGACGCGCTCTCTGGCCGAGGATTTGAAAGTCGGCCGCAATACGGTGATCGCCGCCTACGACCAGCTGCTCGCGGAAGGCTTTATCGAGGCGCGCGCCGGGTCCGGCACATGGGTAGCGCCGATCCAGCAGAAGCGCCCGCCGGCCTCGCTGCGCGCCGGTCTCGCCGCTCCGCAAAAACTCTCGCGGCGCGGCCAGACCATCGTCAATGGGCCGCAGCCGCCGCGCAATGCCGGCGTCATCAACTTCCATCCCGGCGTCCCCGAGACCGCCTCGTTTCCCTTCACCATTTGGTCGAGCCTTCTGGTGCGCAATGCGCGCAGCCGCGACGAGAATCTGCTCGGCTATATCTCCTTTGCCGGCCATCCCGGCTTGCGCCAGGCGATCGCCTCGACCATCAGCCTGTCGCGCGGCATCAACTGCACCGCCGACCAGGTCATCATCGTCACCGGCGCGCAGGCGGCGCTCGATCTCGCCTCGCGCGTGCTGATGGACGAGGGCGACCATGTCTGGATGGAGGAACCCGGCTATCTCGGCGCCAAGAGCGCCTTCCTCGCCAGCGGTGCCCAGCTTGCGCCGCTAAAGGTCGACCGGCAGGGCTGGCACCTGTCTGATCCCGATCTGCCGCCGCCGCGGTTGATCTACGTGACGCCGTCCTGCCAGTGGCCGTTCGGCACCATCATGCGCATCGAGGAACGGCTGCAGCTGCTCGACATCGCCGAGCGCCACGGCGCCTGGATCGTCGAGGACGATTATGACGGCGAGTACCGCTACCGCGGCCGGCCGGTACCGGCTTTGCGCGGCCTCGATCACGCCGACCGCGTCGTCTATATCGGCTCCTTCGGCAAGACGCTGATCCCGGCGCTGCGCATCGGCTATCTCATCGTGCCGCGCGAATTGTCGGTGCCCTTCGACCGCGCCGTCTCCATCACCGGCCAGTTCGCGCCGCTGATCCTGCAGGCGACGGTCAACGACTTCATCACGCAGGGCTATTTCGCCACGCATCTGAAGCGCATGCGCCGGCTCTACGCCCGCCGGCAGGCCAATTTCGTCAAACTGTGCCAGGATCATCTGGCCGAATGGCTGGCGGTAACCGAGAACGATTCCGGCATGCAATTGCTGGCCAGTTTCACCAGGCCCTACAAGGACAGCGACGTCGTCGCCGCCGCCGTCAAGGAGGGCCTCGACGTGCAGGGCATCTCGATCAACTACCACTCCGGCGAGCCGGAACACGGCCTGCTGCTCGGCTACGCCGCCATGGACGAACGCCAGATCCTGCGCGCGGTGCTGGCCCTGCGGGCTGCGTTCATGCGGCTGGATCGGCAATAGACCGGTCCGGCACGACGCCTTCTCAGTTGACGCTATCGAACTTCTGCAGGTCCACCGGGGCGGCCTTACGCACGTCGACATCATCCAGCGAGGCGTTTTCCAGTGCCACCCGCGCCGCCGCGTCGATGTTGTGGATCATGTCGTCGATGTCGGCATCGCCATGCGCCGGGTTCATCGCCACCATCACCGTGCGGTTGAGGATATCCAGCGACCCCTTGCCGAGGTCGTCGGCATAGGTGAGCCGCAGCCCCTTGTTCTCCGGCAGCGTGTAGGGATTGACCGCGGGATGATGTGCGCCCTCATGCATCAGCACCTGGTCCCACTGGGTGAAATTATGGCGACCGGTCTTGCCGGCAATGACGCTCGGAATGGTCTTGGAGAAGGTTTGCGCCGATTGTTCGCTGGGCAAGAGATACATCACCTGCGCCGCGCAGTCGTCGTCGGGGCTGTTCATCGGCGACGGCGTCAAGCCGAGATTGCTGAGATGCCGCGTGCCGGCCAGCACCTTCTTCTTCTCGGCCCGCATCGCCTCGATGATGCCGTCGAGACGGTCGAGCTGGACGTTGAGCATGGCCCCCATCAGTTCCGAGGCGCGCGCGCCGATGCCGGCGAACGGCTTGATGCTGTCGCTGCGGCCCTGCCAGTAGAAATGGCAGGGATCGATGGCGCAGCGCGCGCGCTCGGCCACCTTGGGATCGCTGGTGGCGATGCCGCCGCCCTCGCCCGAGGTCATGTTCTTGAAGTAGTTAAAGGAGTAGGCGCCGGCATGACCGATGGAACCGAGCTTCTTGCCCTCATAGCCGCCGCCAATGCCCTGGCAGACATCCTCCAGAACCAATAGGCCGCGTTTTTTGGCGATATCCATGATCGCGTTCATGTTGCAGGCGGCACCCCACATATGCACCGGGATGACCGCCTTGGTGCGCGGGCCGATGGCATCGCGCAAGGCTGCCGGATCGATGGTCAGGCTCTCGTCGATATCGACAATGACCGGAATGGCGCCGACCGACAGCACCGCGGTAGCGGTCGCCATGTAGGTATGCGCCGGAACGAGCACCTCGTCGCCCGGCCCGATGCCGAGCCCGATCAGGCCGGCGGCGAGCCCATAGGTGCCGCTGGCTGCCAGCGCGAAATGCTCGACGCCGAGATGCCTGGCATAGCGGGCCTCGAAGCGGTCGCATTCGCTGTTGTCGCCATAGCGAAACAGCGCGCCGGAGCGGATGACCCTGGCAATGGCTTCGATCTCTTCTTCGCCGGCAGTGTACATGACAGCTCTCCACATCGCTTGATGGTGTGAAAGCTCTACGCTTGCCGGTGCTGTTTGAAAGAACCACTCCGCCGCGATCGGACCAAGCCATCAGGTTGCGCGAGCACCCTGTTTGACCTCGAATATGGGCACAGCTAATGAATTCGGCATTCCAGAAGGCAGGCCAGCGGAAAAATCGTACCCATCCGAATTCGCTGAAGTGGCCCTGTCGGAAGACCGGCTTTGGGCGTTCCATCGCGTCCAGTTGGGCAAACGGTCGGTTCCATGCAGAACGGGACACACTTTGGAGGACCCTCGCTACCGGCGTGCCGGCAAGACGGTGGCCGTTCATGAATGTCCAAAGGCGACAGCTTGTGCTGCATGAAGACGATGTCGGCATGTGCCACGGCGCCAACAGCGCCTTCCTCGAACTGACCGGGCTGGGCGCCTGCAGCTCCGGCGCGGTGATGGTGCCGTGCCCGTGGTTCCCCGAAATGGCCGAGGCGGCAGCCGCGGACCCTGCGCTTGATCTCGGCGTTCACCTGACGCTCAACAGCGAAAAGCAGCACTACAAATGGCGGCCGTTGACGTCACCGTCACGCGCGGCCGGCCTGACCGACGAGTTCGGCTATTTCTGGCCCGATGTCGCGACCACCCGCCGCAAGGCAGCACCGCAAGCGGTCGAGACCGAACTGCGCGCCCAGATCGACACCGCCTACCGCGCCGGCATCGACGTCACCCATCTCGACGCGCATATGGGCGCGGCCCTGTCGCCGGAATTCTGCGACGTCTACATCCGGCTCGGCCTGGAATACCGGCTGCCGGTGCTGCTGACCAAAACGCTGTCGGCCTATTCGCCCAACGATAATCTGGTCGGCGTCACCGAGGAGGGTTTCCAGCGCGGCGTCACTGAAGCCCGCGCCAAGGGCTTTGTCATCTTCGACGCCGCCATCCAGACGACCTGGGGCCGTCCGCGTTCGAAGCCGATCGAGCCGGCATACAAGGCGCTGGTCGAAGGCGTGCGCGATGGCCTGACCTTCTTCTGCCTGCATTTCAACGCGCCGGGCGAACTCGAACTGATCGAACCGCGCTCCGCCTATATCCGCACCGAGGAATATGAGCTGTTTCGCGACCAGGGTTTTCGCGACTGGCTCGGCGCGCAGGACGTCGACATCATCGGCATGAAGCCATTGCGCGAGGATCTGCGTGCAAGGCTCGGAGGATCGATACCGGCAAAGGCCCGCAAAGCGGCCACCCGGTCAGCGCTGTAAGCCGATCCGTCGGCCTGCGGCGCAAAGAGGGAATTGGAACTGCAACGACAATGGGAGAATGACATGAAGACCGTTCTGAAACTGGCGCTCGGCGCGCTTGTCTCGATGAGTATGCTGGCGGGCGTCGCGCAGGCCGCTGGCCTCAAGGACCCCAAGGATGTCCGCATCACCTTCGTGGTGCACGGCTCGGCTTCTGATCCCTACTGGTCGGTGGTCAAGCGCGGCGTCGACGATGCGGCAGCACTTACCGGCGCCAAGGTCGAATATTACGCGCCGCAAGTGTTCGATGTGGTCGAGCAAGCCCGCCTGCTCGATGCAGCCATTGCCACCAACCCGGACGGCATCGCCGTCTCCATTGCCGACGCCAATGCGCTCGGCAAATCGGTCAAGGCGGGTCTTGCCGCCAACATCCCGATGGTGGTTCTGGATTCCGGTGAGAAGGAAGGTGCTGAACTCGGCACGACGCTCTACGTCGGCACCGTCTCCGAATATGATTCCGGCAAGAAGGCCGGCGAACGGCTGGCCAAGGACGGCACGCTCAAGGTCGTCTGTATCAACCACGAGGTCGGCAATGTCAGCCTCGACCAGCGCTGCCAGGGTTTGAATGACGGGCTGAAGCCTTCCGGCGGCGGCACCGAGGTTCTGACCGTTTCGCCCGATCCGGCCGACATTCAGCGCCGCACCGAGGCCTATCTGTCGGCGCATCCTGACACGCAGGCCGTGTTCGCGCTGGGCGCCACCGCCGCCAACCCGCTGATCCCGTTCTTCCGGCAGAAGGAACTGTTCGGCAAGATCAAGCTCTACACGTTCGACATCAGCCCCGAAGTTCTGGATTCCGTCGTCGCCGGCGAGATGGGCTTCGGCATGGACGCCCAGCAATATCTGATGGGCTATTTGCCGGTGATCTATCTGGTCGAGCATGCCACGCACGGCTTCTGGCCGCAGAACAACGCTTATACCGGCCCGCTGTTCATCGACTCTCCCGACAAGGCCAAGGCGATCCTGGCGCTCGCCAAGGACGGCATCCGCTAAGGCAAGAAACCAAAACGGATCGGGGAGCCGCCATGCGCTCCCCGATCTCTGGTCGACATTGCGAAGCGAGCGATTGGGGAGCCTAATGGCAGCCGTGGAAGACAAGGCGATACCTTCAGAAGGGTCGGTCAAGGACCGTTTCGGCATGACGTCGAAGCGGGCCGCCGGCGCCGATGAGCGGCTGGCCAGCACCGGCCGGCTGACGCAATGGCTGCGCCGGCCCGAAGCCGGTGCCGCCGGCGGCCTGATCGCCACCATCATCATCTTCGCGCTGCTGCCCGGTGCGTCGAACCTCTATTCGCTGCAGGGGTCGATGACCTTCCTGACGCTCGCGGCCGAACTCGGCATCATCGCCACGGCCGCCGCGCTCCTTATCATCGCCGGCGAATTCGATCTCTCCGTAGGGTCGATGGTCGGCTTCGCCGGTGTCGTCATCGGCCTCACGGTCAAATATTGGGGCCTGCCGCTATGGGGCGGCATTGCCTGCGCCTTCGCGGTCGCCATCCTCACCGGCTACGTCAACGGCCTGATCGTGGTGAAGACCCGCCTGCCTTCCTTCATCGTGACGCTCGCTTCGCTCTACATCCTGCGCGGCCTGTCCATCGGCATCACCCGCGCCGTCACCGGTCGTACGCAGATCCCCTATATCCTCGACGGCGCGCCGGACCCGGCCACCGCCGGCCTGTTCAACGGCCATCTCCTGACCGGCTTCTTCCACTGGATGGGCACGCAAGGCTGGATCGCCACCCGCACCGATGGCATTCCCTTCGTTGTCGGCATTCCGATGTCGATTGTCTGGTGGCTCGGGCTGACCGCACTCGCCGGTTATGTCCTGACTCAGACCAAATACGGCAACTGGATCTTCGCCACCGGCGGTGACCTCAATGCCGCCCGGAACGTCGGCGTGCCGGTCGACCGGGTGAAGATCGCGCTGTTCATCTACACCGCTTGTGCCGCGACCCTGCTGGCCACAATCCAGGTGATGGAGGCTGGCTCCGCCGACACCACGCGCGGCCTGCTGAAAGAATTCGAGGCGATCATCGCCGCGGTCATCGGTGGCGTTCTGCTTACCGGCGGCTACGGCACCGTCTATGGCGTGCTGTTCGGCGCGCTGATCTTCGGCCTGGTGCAGATGGGCATCTTCTACACCGGCATCGACACCGACTGGTTCAAGGTCTTCCTCGGCATCGTCATTTTGATGGCGGTGCTGGTCAACAACTACATCCGCCTCAAGGCGCTCGGACGCGGAGGCGGCAAATGACCAACCCGGCCCAGACCATCCAGCCGGCAATGGAACTGCGCGGCGTCTCGGTCAATTTCGGCTCGGTGCGCGCGCTGCAGGACATTGACATCAAGGTCTATCCCGGCGAGGTGCACTGCCTGCTCGGCGACAATGGCGCCGGCAAATCGACGCTGATCAAGGTGCTGTCGGGCGTGCACCGGCCGAGCAAGGGCGAGATTTTCGTCGACGGCAGGCAAGTCGCCTTCCGCAGCCCGCGCGACGCGCAGGATCTCGGCGTCGCTACGGTCTTCCAGGACCTCGGCATGATTTCGCTGATGTCGATCACCCGCAATTTCTTCCTCGGCCGCGAGCCGACCATAAGCCACCTGCCCTTCTCGCGCTTCGACAAGGAACGCGCCAATACAATAGCCCGCCAGGCGATGGCCGATATCGGCATCGACGTGCGCGACCCCACGCAGGCCGTCGGCACGCTGTCGGGCGGCGAGCGCCAGTCGGTGGCGATCGCGCGCGCCGTGCATTTCGGCGCGAAAGTGCTGATCCTCGACGAGCCGACCTCGGCGCTCGGCGTGCATCAGGCGGCGATGGTGCTGAAATTCATCATCGAGGCGCGCATGCGCGGGCTGGCGGTGATCTTCATCAGCCACAACATCCACCACGCCTATCCCGTCGGCGACACTTTCACGCTGCTCAACCGTGGCCGCAATCGCGGCACATACGCCAAGTCGGAGATCTCGCGCGACGAGGTGATTTCGATCATGTCGGGTGGTGAGGACCTGAAGGCAGTCGAGGCGGAGATCGCTGGCCTCCTCGCCCAGATCGGCAATAGGCCATCGGCAGCGCCGTGAAAATTTGCAGAGAGTAGCAGCATGAGCAGGATACGGGTCGGCGTCATCGGCGCCGGCATGATTTCGCAGGTCGAGCATATTCCGAACCTGTTGCGGCTCGGCGATCTGTTCGAGCTGGTTGGCGTCGCCGATCCCTCTAGGATTTCGCGCGAATATGTCAGCGAGATTCACAGCATCGCCAACTTCGAGACGCCGGAGCAGCTGTTCGACCAAAAACTCGACGCCGTCGTCATCGGCTCGCCCGACCCGCTGCATCACGAGCAGGTACTGGCGGCTCTGGAGCGCGGCCTGCATGTCTTCTGCGAAAAGCCGCTCTGCTATTCGCCGGCGGAAATCGCCGAGATAGTCGCCGCGCGCGACAAGGCCGGCAAGGTGATGCAGGTCGGCTACATGAAGCGCTTCGATCCGAGCTACCGGCTGGCGCTGGCCTCGCTGCCGGGCAGCGCGAAGACGCTGCGCTCCGTCTCGGTCGAGGTCAACGATCCCGATGCCTGGCCCTTCATCGCCCACCAGCGCTATGTCAGAGGCAACGACATTCCCAAGGAGCTGATCACAGTGGCTCAAGGCAAGCAGAAGCAACAGGTCGAGCGCGCCATCGGCCAGCCCCTGACCGATCTCGCTTTCCGTGGATTTACTGGCGCTTACAGCTCCGCCTTGATTCACGATGTGAATGCCGTGCTCGGCCTGCTCGACGCACTCGGCGTGCCGGACGGCGAGGTGGTCGGCGCGCAGATCTTCGCCAATGGCGATGGCGGCCAAGGTGCGGTCAGGCTGCTGGGCGGCCAGGCGCTGTGGACCATGACGCATCTGACGGTGCCGAAGCTTACCGACTACAAGGAACGCATCACGCTGTTCTTCGACGATGCCAGCCTCGAGCTCGAATTCCCCTCGCCCTGGCTCAACCATCACCCGACCCGGCTGACGGTGAAGACGTCGGACAACCATACGCTGTCGACCAGGGACCTCCGCGCCGGCTACGGCGAAGCCTTTGTCGAGGAACTGCGCGGCTTCTGGGGCGCGATCGTCAACGGCGACGATGTAGTCAACCCGCCGGAGCACGCCGCCCGCGACCAGGCCTTGCTGATCGCACTGACCAGGCGGCATCTCGCTGGATAGGCGCCGAGTCGGGCCAGCGCTCGCAGGATGTGCTGAGATTCAGGTCAGGCCGAGTCGAGAAGGGTGGCTCCCGAGAACCGGAGCGGAGCGTACTCAAAGTACGTGAGCACCGGAAGCGCAGGAAGCCGCCTTTCGCAGGCCGGCCTCATCTGAATATCAGCACATCCTATCTTGAGTTGATCACGCCGTCGGTATTGGCGAGCAGCTTGCGCACGGCGTTGCGGGCCGCCTCCGGCCGCTGCAGGCGGATGGCTTTCTCGATCGCCTCGTGCAACTGCTGTGCGTGCTGCAGATCGTCGAGTTCGCGCGTCGTAAAGGTGAACAGATGATCGAAAGCGGATTCGATCAGCACGCCGAGCGGCACCAGCAGGTCGTTGCCGGAGGCGCGCAATATGGCGAGATGAAAGCGGGTGTCGGCGCGCGTGCGCTCCTGCAGGCTCGTCGCCTCGCCCATCTCGCGACAGGCCTGGCTGATCTCGGCCATCTGCTCCTCGGTCCGCCGCATGGCGGCGAACGCTGTCGCTTCCGGCTCGATGATGTGGCGGAATTCCTGGACCGTTTTGAGAAACACCTCGCGGTCGGGCGAGGTCGCGTACCAGGCCAGCACATCGCGATCGAGCAGGTTCCAGCGGTCCCTGGGTTCAACCCAGCTGCCGATCTTGGGGCGTGATGCCAAAAGGCTTTTGGCCATCAGCATCTTGATGGCTTCGCGCACCGCCGAACGGCTGACGTTGAAGGTTTCCGACCATTTTGCCTCGTTGGGCAGGATGGTGCCCGGCGGATAATCGCCGCGCACGATCCGAAGCCCGATTTCGCTGGCCAGCGAGGCGTGCACGCTGGAGCCGGGCACCCGGGTTGCGTCGGCCCGACGAAGCGCTGCCGGGCGCTCGGCGGCGGCCGCCTTGTCGGGTTTCTTTCCCTTATTCGGCTTTCCGTCCCTCATGCGTCCACAAAGTCCGGATTTTTGAAGCTGTCAAGCAAAGGAAAGGGCGTTGGCGGCAAAGCCTGCGGCTGTGCACAGATCAGCTTACAACCTTGGCCCCAAAGCCCTATTTGCCAGCCCTATTTGACGTATTTGCGCCAGCTGTGCTCGGGGCGGAAGCCAAGCATGTCCCGGGCCTTGCGGTTGGAGAGCAGCGTTTCATACTCGCCGAGCTCCGTTTTGACCGGCACATCGGGATAGAACCGCTTCAACAGTTCGGCCGTCGGCAGGTCGGACGAGGTGTCGTCATTGGCGGCGTTGAACACCTGGAAGCCGAGACCGTCCTTTTCCACCGCGCGCAGCGTGATCTGGCCGAGATCGCGGGCATCGACATAGCTCCAGGCGATGCGCTTGCGGAAGCCCGGATCGGCAAACCACTTCGGAAACAGCGAATATTCATGCGGTTCGATGACGTTGCCGATGCGCAGCGCATAGATATCGGTGCCGTTGCGCTGCGCAAAGGCGCGCGCCGTGTGTTCGTTGACGACCTTGGACAGCGCGTAGCTGTCCATCGGATCGACGTCGTATTCCTCATCGAGCGGGAAATATTTGGGGTCGCGCGGCTCGTTGGCGAACACCACGCCATAGGTCGTCTCGCTGGAGGCGATCACCACCTTCTTGATGCCGAGCTTCACTGCCGCTTCGATGACATTGTAGGTGCCCATCGCATTGATGCGAAACACCTCATTGTCGGGCGTGATCATGATGCGCGGGATGGCGGCGAAATGCACGACGGCATCGACCGGCTGCGAGCGCAGCGACGGGTCGAATTCATGCAGGCCCATGTAGCTCGTCAGCGCGTTGAACACTTGGCCGCTGTCGGTGATGTCGGTGATCAGCGTGCGCACCTTGGGATTGTCGAGCGGCTTGGTGTCGATGTTGAGCACCTGGCAGCCCTGCTCGACCAGATATTGCACGACATGGCGCCCGGCCTTGCCGCTGCCGCCGGTGAACATGATCCGCTTCGTCATTTTCGCCTCCAATGCCTAGGATTTCTGTGTATTGTCAGACAATATGGCGTTCCGCAACCACCCTCGCCGGCTAAACGGCGGCGCCAGATATCAATCATTGCAACAGGACTTCAAGACATGACCACGACCGCCGCGAGCGAAAAGATCGGCTTCATCGGCCTTGGCCTGATGGGGCACGGCATCGCCAAGAACATCGTCGACAAAGGCTATGGCCTGACCTTCCTCGGCCGCAAGAACCGCAAGCCGGCGGAAGATCTTCTGGGCCGGGGCGCCAAGGAGGCGGCGACCTCGCGCGACGTGGCGGCGGCTTCCGATATCGTCTTCATCTGCGTCACCGGCTCGCGCGAGGTAGAAGCCATCATCCGCGGCCCCGGCGGCCTCAAGGAGGGCCTGAAGAAGGGCTCGGTCGTTGTCGATTGCTCGACCTCCGATCCCGTCTCGACCGTGGCGCTGGCGGCGGAACTGAAGGAGATCGGCGTCGACTTCGTCGACGCGCCGCTCAGCCGTACGCCGAAGGAAGCCTGGGAAGGCACGCTCGACGCCATGGTCGGCGCCCCCGACGCGCTGTTTGCGCGTGTGAAGCCGGTCATCGAGACCTGGGCGGGACGCATCGTCCAAATCGGCGACACCGGCGACGGCCACCGCATGAAGCTGCTCAACAACTTCATCTCGCTGGGCTATGCCGCGATCTATTCCGAGGCGCTGGCGCTGGCCGAGAAGGTCGGCATCTCGCCGCCGCGCTTCGACAGCGTCATCCGCAACGGCCGCATGGATTGCGGCTTCTACCAGACCTTCATGCGCTGGACGCTGGAGGGCGACCGCGACGCGCACAAATTCACAATCGCCAACGCCTTCAAGGACCTGACCTATCTGGAATCGATGGCGGGTGCGGCCGGCATCGCCAACCCGCTGGGTAACGCCACCAAGAATTCCTTCGCCGGCGCCCACGCTACCGGGCCGGCCGAGCAGTTCGTGCCGATGCTGGCCACGCATATCGCCAAGGTGAACGGCATCGATCTCATGCCAAGCAAGGACGGCAAGAAGCAGACGATCTGATCAGCCGATCTCCCCCGGTGTGGGGGAGATTGCGCTGCCTCACCGCCGCGCCTTGCCGATGCCCTCATCCGTATTGGCCAGCAACTTTCGCACGGCGTTGCGGGCCGCGTCGGGCCGCTGGAGGCGGATGGCCTTCTCGATCGCTTCGTGCAGCTTCTGGGCGTGCTGCTGGTCGCTGACCTGTATGGTCGTGAAGACGAAGAGATGGTCGAGCGCCGATTCGATCAGCACGCCGAGCGGCACCAAAAGATCGTTGCCGGAGGCGCGCAGGATCGTGAGATGAAAGCGCGTATCGGCGCGGATACGCTGCTGCAGGCTCAGCGCCTCGCCCATGTCCCGGCAGGCCTGGCTGATCTCGGCCATCTGCTCGTCGCTGCGTCGCATCGCGGCAAAGGCGCTGGCTTCCGGTTCTATGATGTGACGGAACTCCTGCACCGTGCGCAGGAAGGCCTCCCGGTCCGGCCCGGTCGCATACCAGGCCAGCACATCGCGGTCGAGCAGGTTCCAGCGTTCCCTGGGCTCGACCCAGCTGCCGATCTTGGGCCGTGAAGCCAGCAGGCTTTTGGCCATCAGCATTTTGATGGCTTCGCGCACCGCCGATCGGCTGACGTTGAACATCTCCGCCCATTTGGCTTCGTTTGGCAGGATGGCGCCTGGCGGATAGTCGCCGCGCACGATCCGAAGCCCGATCTCGTTGGCCAGCGAGGCGTGTACACTGGAGCCAGGGGGCCAGGCCGTATCCGGTCGTCGAACAGCGGTGGCAACCGGGCCGGCCGGCACATCAATCCTGGCGGATCGCCTTCTTGGCATGTCGTCCGGCATCTTCGGCATCGGCAATTTGTCGCTGGAAAACCGTCCGGAATTGTCCGTGCCCTTCGCCGAAAGCAAGACGCATGAGCCCGTCAAAGCCGGAGCTTGCCGCCCCGACAATGTTGCCTGTCCTTGTCCCTGAGGAAAATGACGGGGCGCCCCTGAAAGGCGCCCCCGGTATCGCTGGCTATTTCTGGATGCAGGTGTCAACCGTATCCTTGGTGCATTCGTCGAGGCCGGTGAACACCGGATCGGCGACGGCCTTGCCTTCGATGAGATCGATCATCACCGACGGCGCCTTGTAGCCCATTTCGAACGGCCGCTGGCCGACCAATGCGGTCACCAACCCATCCTTGGCGATCGCCACTTCGTCGCCGATCGTGTCGGCGGCGCCGATGACGAAGTCATTGCTGGCGATGCGGTCCTTGAGCGGCCCGAACAGGTCGCGATAGGGCTGCGGGGCGCCGAACAGCGGCCAGCCGCCCATGATGCCGAACGCATCGAGCTTCGGGTTTGCGGCGAGGATGTCGGTCATCGCCTGCACGCCCTTGGCGCCGTCATCATTGGTGAACACCGGGCAGCCGGCGACTTCCGTCCAGCCGCCTTCGCCGGCAAGTGCCGCCAGGCCTTCCTTGCCCGACAGCGCGTCGCGCATGCCTTGCGCGCGGCGCAGGATGTTGTCGGCCGCAGGATTGCCTTCGATGGTGCAGATCGTGCCGCCATTCGGCTTGCCCTTCTTGATGTACTCACCGATCTTGTGACCCATCAGATAGTTGTCGGTGCCGAGATAGGTCTTGCGAAGGGCTGCATCTTCCTTGGCCAGGTCGGCGTCGAGGGTCATGATCGGAATCGTCGGATTGGCGGTCTTGATCGTCTGCGCGATCAGCGGCGCGTTGGACGGCGAAATTGCCATCGCCACCGTGTCGGCCTTGCTCAGCATGTCCTGTACGATCTGCGCCTCGCCGGCCTCGTCGGAAGTCGACGCCGGGCCGGTGTAGAAGCACTCATACTCCGAGCTGGCGTTTTCCTTGTTCCACTTCTCGCAGCCCTGGTGGATTGCCTCGAAGAACGGATTGTCGAGACCTTTCACCACGATGACGACTTGCTTTTTGGCCAAAGCCGGCCCGGCGCCCAGCGCCATGGCGGCGACGGCGGCAAGCAAAACTGTTTTCCTCATATCAGTCCTCCCTTGGAAACAGACGGACACGACGTGCCCGCCACACGAACCAACCCGGAATACGGTGACAGAGGGTCGCTATGCGAGCGCTCTTGTCGGCAAGCCAGGTCGATAAGCATTTCATTTCGGTCAGCCGGTTCGAAAAGAGGCCGGCTGGCACCGATCCATTCCTGCTGACCCCACGCGCAAACCGGCACGGGGTCGGCAGGTTACTCCTCCGCCCTCCAGCTAATATCGGCTTGTGGCCAACGTCAATGGTATTTGTCCTACAAAACGGATTTTTAGATTCCGCCTGCCGATTGACGCCCGTGCAGTCATTTGCGTAAATGGAATTCAACATCGCTGTCCCGGGAGGAGCTGGGCGAGCGAGGCCGCGGGCAGAACCGGCGGTCTGAGCATGATCCCGAAAAGTGGGAACCGGTTTTCGGAAGAGATCATGCTCCAACAACAAAGTGTTGGATCTGGATGACGTTTCAACCAAACGTCATCCCAGATCCAAGTCACGGGGGAGGCAAGAAGGCTGGTGGCGGTTCTCGAACTCACCAACATCTCGAAACATTTCGGCGCCATCCAGGCGGTCAACGACGTCTCGTTGTCCATCGAGCCGGGCCAGGTCGTCGGGCTGATGGGCGACAACGGCGCCGGCAAGTCGACGCTGGTCAAGATGATCGCCGGCAATTTCCGCCCGAGCCACGGCTCGATGCAGATGGACGGCAAGGAGCTGATCTTGCACAAGCCGGTGGAGGCGCGCCAGCACGGCATCGAGATCGTCCACCAGGACCTGGCGCTGTGCAACAATCTGACCGCCGCGGCAAACGTCTATCTCGGCCGCGAATTGCGCCGGGGCGTCGGCCCATTCCGCATCCTCGATTATGCCGCCATGTACAAGCGCGCCGGGCAGATTTTTGCCGAACTGAAATCGGAGACGCGGCCGCGCGACCTGGTCAAGCAGATGTCGGGCGGCCAGCGCCAGGCGGTGGCCATCGCCCGCACCATGCTGTCGCAGGCCAAGATCGTGCTGATGGACGAGCCGACGGCGGCAATTTCGGTCCGCCAGGTCGCCGAAGTGCTGAACCTGATCCGCCATCTGCGCGACCAGGGCATCGCTGTGGTGCTGATCAGCCACCGCATGCCCGACGTTTTCGACGTCGCCGATCGCGTCATCGTCATGCGGCGCGGCAGGAAAGTCGCCGACAAGAGGATCGCATCCAGTTCGCCCGAGGAAGTCACCGGGCTGATCACAGGCGCGATCGAACAGGTCTGATTAGGGGATAAATGTCGACAATGGCAGTCACGCTTGACCAGACGATCGCGCAGAAACAGCACAGCTTTTTCTCGCGCATGTTCGCCAGCCAGACCTTCTGGGTGGTGATCGCCGTCATCCTCGCCTGCATTTTCCTGTCGTTTGCCACCGACGCTTTTGCGACGCAGAAAAACCTCTACAACATCACCCGCAACATCACCTTCGTCGCCATCATCGCGCTCGGCATGACGTTCGTAATCATCACCGGTGGCATCGATCTGTCGGTCGGCTCGGTGCTGTGCCTGTCGTCGATGGTGCTGGCCGTCACCATGCATGCCGGCTATTCGATCGAAATCGGCATCCTCGCCTCGATCGCCACCGCGCTCGCCATCGGCGCCTTTAACGGCATATTGATTGCCTATCTCGGCTTTCCACCCTTTGTGGTGACGCTGGGCATGTTGTCGATCGCGCGCAGCCTTGCCATGGTCGCCTCCAACAACACCGTCGTCTTCCAGTTCGGCCCGGACCACGACAAGCTTCTGGCGCTGGGCGGCGGCGCCTGGGTGTTCGGCATCGCCAATCCGGTGCTCTACATGATCCTTCTGGCGCTGATCACCGGGTTCACGCTGCGCTGGACCAAATTCGGCCGGCACATCTTCGCCATTGGCGGCAATGAGCACGCGGCGACGCTGACCGGCGTTCCCGTCAAGCAGATCAAGGTCGCCGTCTATATGATCTCGGCGCTGGCGGCCGGCATTGCCGGCATCGTCCAGACCGGCTGGCTGGGTGCGGTCACCACCAATCTGGGCACCGGCATGGAGCTGCAGGTGATCGCCGCCACCGTCATCGGCGGTGCCAATCTGGCTGGCGGGGTCGGCACCGCCTTCGGCGCCATTGTCGGTGCCGCGCTCATCGAAGTCATACGCAACAGCCTTGGCCTGCTCGGCATCAATGCCTTCTGGCAAGGCGTGTTCATCGGCGGCGCCATCCTGCTCGCGGTGCTGTTCGATCGTATCCGCAACTTCAGGCGCAACGACTGATTTTCGGGACTCAACCTTTCAGCTGGAAACCATTGCTTTGACATCGAAATCCCTGTTCGATCTCAGCGGGCGGCTGGCGCTGATCACCGGCTCCGGCCAGGGCATTGGCCTGGCGCTGGCGCGCGGCCTTGCCGAACATGGCGCAAGCGTCGTGCTCAACGGCCGTGATGCCAGCAAGGTTGCGGGTGCTGTGGCGGAGTTACGCGAAGCCGGCTTCACGGCGCACGCCTCGACCTTCGACGTGACCGATTTTCGCGCTGTCGATGCGGATGTCACCCGGATCGAGGCCGAGATCGGTCCGATCGACATCCTGATCAACAATGCCGGCATCCAGTTTCGCGCTCCCCTCGAGGATTTTCCCGAGGAGCAATGGGAGCGGCTGTTCAAGACCAATGTCTCCGGCGCCTTCCATGCCGGCAAGGCCGTTGCCCGCAACATGATCGCGCGCGGCAAGGGCAAGATCATCAACATCGGCTCGGTGCAGAGCGAACTCGCCCGGCCCAACATCGCGCCTTATACCGCGACCAAGGGTGCGATCCGCAATCTGACCCGCGGCATGTGCACCGACTGGGCGAAATACGGCTTGCAGATCAATGCCATCGCGCCCGGCTATTTCCGCACCGAGATGAACCAGGCGCTGGTCGACAACCAGGAATTCTCCGCCTGGCTGGAAAAGCGCACGCCCGCCGGCCGCTGGGGCTATGTCGACGAGCTAATCGGCGCTGCCGTGTTCCTGGCCTCCGACGCCTCATCCTTCGTCAACGGTCACACGCTCTATGTCGACGGCGGCATGACGGCTTCGGTTTGAGGTAGCACTGCTTTCCCTTTTCCCCCTAGGCCCCTGGGGGAGAAGGGAGAACCTGCGCCGGCGCTATTCGCTTTCGTACCTATCGCTCAGTCTGAAAATCCACCACCGCCGCCGGTAGCACACAGCGGCTTTCGCCCCGCGCCTTGACGCGAGCCCGAACTCAGCCGCACAATCCCGGGTGCAGGCGAAGGGAGGCCAGTCGTCTGCGGGAGGATATACCCATGACGGACGCGATCAGGCTCTATTGGGGCCGGTTCGGACATGTTTCTGTCCTGAATGTCGCCAGCGACTTCGTCACCCATGCTCATGTCGAAGCACACATCATCATCTGGCTCGAAGGCACGGCCGGCGAGATGACCATCGGCCGCGAGACGGTGGCGTTGGGACCTGGTACCGCCGCGGGGATCAACTCCTACCAGCCGCACAGCCATATCCTGTCGCAAAATGGCAGGCCGGGCCTGTTCCTCGCCTTCTACATCGATCCGGACTGGGCGCGCCGGCGCCGTGACCTGCCCTCCTCCGCGCCGCTGTTTGCGCAGGCGGCGATCACGCTCGAACCCTGGCTGCACCAGGCCGCCGCCAACCTGCTCGATCATTTGAGCGACAATGAAAGCATCGACGACGTCGCCAACTACGAGATCGAGCGCTTCATCGATTCCGTGCTCGATGCCGCCGACGCCTCCGCGCCGCAAGAGGCGCGCATCCGCATCAACACCATGCAGGATTTCCGGGTCCGCAAGGCGATCCAGCTGATGAAAGCCAATGTCTGCGAACGCATCTCATTCGACGATGTCGCCCGCAGCGTCGGCCTGTCGCGTCCGCATTTCTTCGCTTTGTTCAAGGAACAGACCAATCTGACGCCAAACGTCTACTGGAACACGCTGCGCATGGAAGAAGCCGTGCGGCAATTGCAGTGGTCGCAGGAGCCCCTGATCTCGGTCGCCTGCAATCTCGGCTTTACCACGCAGGGCAATTTCTCGCGCTTCTTCCGCGACCATGTCGGCGTGCCGCCGACGCTCTACCGCGAGGCGGCGCGGGCGATGGCCTGAGCGAAACGGCTGTTTTTCAGACTCCTTGATACGGCCGCAAGACCCCTTGATAAGCGCCGAGCCGGCCGCCGCCCTACCCTTGAATGCAAATTTGATCGCAAGGGAACGAGCTCATGGTTGATGTCACCATATCCAGCGTCATCGACGCGCCTGTCGAAAAGGTCTGGGCGCGCATACGTGACTTCAACGGCCTGCCAGGCTGGCATCCACGCATGGTCGAAAGCCATATCGAGGACAGCAAGAACGCCGAAACCATTGGCTGCGTGCGCAATTTCGAGCTCGCCAGCGGCGCGCGTATTCGTGAAAAACTGCTCGACTTTTCCGATAAGAATTTCCTCGTCAGCTATTCCATCCTGGAGACGCCGCAGCCGCTGACCAATCACAAGGCGACGCTGCAATTGCGCCGGGTGACCGATGGCGATCGCACCTATGCCGAATGGACAGCAAGCTTCGACGCCGCGCCCGAAGAGGCAGACAAGATTGCCGCCGGCATGGGCGCCAATGTCTTCCAGGGCGGCTTCAATGCGCTGAAGAGCCATTTTTCCGGCCAAAGCTGAGCTTGGGAGCCTGCCATGGCGCTTGCCCTCCAGACTTTTTCGACCGTCCGGGACGCCAACGCGGCGCTCAAAGCTGCGGGGACCCGCTATCTCGGCGGCGGCACGCTGGTCGTGCGCGCCGCCAATGAAGGCGATATCTCGGTATCCGGCCTTGTCCGCTCGACCGACCCCACCCTGTCGGGCATCGCCGTTTCCGACGGCAAGACCCGCATCGGCGCTTCGGTGACCATGGCGGCGATCGCCCGCCATCCGGAACTTGGCGCGATTGCCAAGGCCGCACGCGCCGTCGGCGGCCCGGCGATCCGCAACATGGCGACAGTCGGCGGCAATTTGTTCGCACCCGCGCCCTATGGCGATTTCGCGGTCGCGCTGCTGGCGCTGGATGCGACGGTCAACACCGATGATGGGGAATTGCCCGTCGAGGATTTCCTGGCCAAACGGGACGACAGTCGCGCCATCGTCACCTCAGTGAGCTTCGCGCTTCCGAAAGCCGACACCTTCCGCTTCCTGAAGATATCCCGGGTCAAGCCGAAGGGCGTCTCGGTGCTCAGCATCGCCGCCGTGCTCGAACAGGCCGGTGATGACACCGTATCCTCGGCGCGGATTGCACTCGGCTGCATGGCAGACCGGCCGATGCGCGCAAGGGCGGCGGAAAAGGCGCTGATCGGAAAGAAGCTTGACCAGGACGGCATCGCAACAGCGCTGGCTGCGGCCGGTGAAGGCACCGCGCCCATCACCGATCCGATCGCCAGCGCCTGGTATCGCGCCGAGGTCCTGCCGGTCCATCTCGGTCGTCTGCTGCTGGGCTAGAAACACCCGTTGGGGGGCGCGCGTCTGTCCGGCCCCATCCGGGCAGGCGCGCAAGGAGGAAGAATGGCAAAGGTCCCGGTCCAGTTCACGCTCAACGGCTCCGAAAAAGCCGAATTCGTCGAAGGCGGCACAACGCTATTGCATGCGCTGCGCGACAAGGTCGGCGACACCTCGCCAAAAGGCGGTTGCCACCAGGGCACCTGCGGCGCTTGTTCGGTCATCATCGACGGCGAGTTAAAACTCTCCTGTCTGACGCTGGCCGAAACCTGCAACGGCGCTAGCATCACCACAACATCTGGTCTCGCCGAAGCCGGCGTGCTGCACCCGCTGCAGCGCGCCTTTCTCGATGCTTTTGCCACACAATGCGGCTTCTGCACGCCGGGCATGATCATGGCCGCCAAGGTGCTGCTCGACCACACGCCGAATCCGAGCCGCGAGGACGTCGTCGAGGCGCTGTCCGGCAACATCTGCCGCTGCACCGGCTATGAGCCGATCATCCAGGCGGTGCTGACTGCTGCCCGCGCCAATTCGCAGAACGCTGCCTGAGGGGACGAAAAGAATGGACCTGCGCAAAAGCTATTTCGCCGATCAGCGCAAGGACGGCCTGCACGAGATCGGCCAGGGGCGGCCGCGTCTGGATTCGCCGGGCCATGTCACGGGGAAAACCGCCTATTTCGCTGACCGCAATTTTCCAGGCATGCTGCACCTGAAGATGGTGCGCAGCCCCCACCATCATGCCCGTATCCGCTCGATCGACACGTCGGAGGCGGAAAAGCACCCCGGCGTGGTGAAAATCCTCACCGCCAAGGACGTGCCGCACAATGTCTACACCATCCTGATCCTGATCCAGATCGGGCCGGAGGACGAGACGGTGCTGGCCGACGGCAAGGTGCGCTGGAAGGGCGAGGCGGTTGTCGCCGTGCTGGCAGACACCGAACGCGCGGCGCAGGAAGCCGCTGCCAAGGTCAAGGTCGACTACGAGGTGCTGCCGGCCGTCTTCGACATGGAGGAAGCGCTCAAACCCGGCGCGCCTCTGGTCAACGAATATCACGGCCAGAACTATTATCTCTACGACAGCGGCGAGTGCCGCAAGGTGCGCTTCGGCGATGTCGAGGCGGGCTTCGCCGAAGCTGACCACATCCTCGAACAGAGCTACCAGTCCTCACCCATCGAGCACGCTCCGACCGAGACCACGGGCTGCCTCGTGGTGCCGGAAGGCAATGACCGCTTCACCTGCTACACCAACACCCAGGCGATGTTCTTCACCCTCGACAACGCCTCGATCATCCTGCAGATGCCGGGCTCGAAACTGCATTTCGTCGGCGGCACCGTCGGCGGCGGCTTTGGCGGCAAGGTCGACGTCATCGTCGAGCCGATCGCCATTCTCGGCGCCAAACTCACCGGGCGGCCGGTCTCCTTCATCTACAGCCGGGAGGAGGAGATGCAGATCTCGTCTCCCCGCGCAGCCGAAAAGGTGGTCATCAAGGACGGCGTCATGAAGGACGGCCGCATCGTCGCGCGCAAGGTCACCGGCTACACCGATGCCGGCGCCTACTCCCGCCACTCACCCTATGGCGCGCAGAAGGGCGCTGCGCACTATCCCGGGCCCTATACGATCCCCAATGTCTGGATCGACACCTATTGCGTCTACACCAACCGCACGCCCTCCTCTGCCATGCGCGGCTTTGGCGTCACCATCGGCGATTTTGCGCTCGAAGTGCAGATGGACAAGCTGGCCCGGCTGATCGGCATGGACCCGCTCGAGTTCCGCTTCATCAACGCCTACCGCGACGGCGACATGAAGGCGCATCGCCAGCCTACGGAGGGCGCCGCACTCATCGAATGCATGCAGGAGGCGTCGCGCGCCGCCAACTGGCCGGTGGCGGAGAAATACATGGCGATGTCCTCATACAAGAAGGAAGCCTGAGATGGCGATCAGGCGCGGACGCGGCGTCGCCGCGATCAACTATCCCACCGGCATGAATCTTGGCGGCGACCCGACCCAGGCGCTGGTGCATTCGACGCCGACCGGCAATTTCATGGTGACGCTGTCCTCGGTCGATCTCGGCCAGGGCCTGAAGCAGATCATGGCGCAGATCTGCGCCGAGACCATCGGCGTGCCGACCGACCGCGTCATCATCGACACCGCCGACACCGACACCGGCCCGCACTGCATGGGCACATTCGCCTCGCGCGGCACGCACCGTGCCGGCAATGCCGTCATCCAGGCGGCCAAGGAAGCCCGCCAGGTGATGCTGGAAGTCGCGGCCGAGGAGTTGGAAGTGAATGCGTCCGACCTCGAGACGGATGGCGAGGGCAACATCCTCGTCAAGGGCGCACCTCAGAAATCGATCTCGATCTTCGACGTCGCTTTGTCGGCGCATTTCAAGCGCGGCCGCTCGATCTCTGGGCGCGGCATGTTCCTGATCCCGCGCTCCTACCCGGAGAAGGAGACCGGCGCGATGAAGCCGTCGACCTGCTACGCCCATGCCTGCACGGTGGCCGAGGTCGAGGTCGATGACGAGACCGGCGAAGTGACCGTGCTGACGGTGAAGAACATCTTTGAGATCGGCCGCGCGCTGAACCCGAAAATGGTCGAGCAGCAACTGGTCGGCGGCTCCTGGATGGGCATCAGCCACGCGCTCTATGAGACGACCGAGCCGTACTATCCCAACCGCGACCATGGCGGCACCGACTTCAACCAGTATCTGATGCCGGGTCCAGGCGACCTCGCCGAGACCGAGATCATTGTGCTGGAGCGGCCTTCGGCGGATGGCCCTTACGGCGCCAAAGGACCGGGCGAAATGTGCGCCAATCCGCAAATCCCTGCCGTTGCCAATGCCGTCTTCGACGCCGTCGGCGTGCGCATCGACACGCTGCCGATTACGCCGGAGCGGATTTTGCGCGCGCTGAAGGCGCAAGCGGCGAACTGAGGACAGAGATGCCGGAGGTGAACGCCGAGACTGTCGCGACCTCACCGGAGGCGGTGGCATCGCGGCTTGCCGCTTCGCGCTACCTCGCCGACGACAGCCTTGCGACCGCCATCTTCCTGGCGATCCGGTTGGGCAAGCCGCTGCTGCTTGAAGGCGCGCCCGGTGTCGGCAAGACCGAAGCCGCCAAGGCGATCGCCGAACTGCTCGGGCGCGAATTGGTGCGGCTACAATGCTATGAAGGCATCGATGCTGCACACGCGCTTTACGAGTGGAATTATCAGCGCCAGCTGCTCGCCATCCGTCACGCTGGCGAGCACGAGATCGACATCTATGACGACCGCTTTTTGATCGCCCGACCGCTGCTGCAGGTGCTGCGGGCGCCCGAGCAGCGCGTGCTTCTCGTCGACGAGATCGACCGCTCCGACCATGAGTTCGAAGCGCTGCTGCTGGAATTCCTTTCCGACTTTCAGATCAGCATTCCCGAGCGCGGCACCATTCGCGCCGAGGCGCAGCCAATCGTCATCCTGACCTCGAACCGCACGCGCGAACTCGCCGAGGCATTGCGCAGGCGCTGCGTCTATCACTGGATCGGCTATCCCGATGCCGAGCGTGAGGCCGCCATCATCATGCTGCGCGCCGGCGATGTGGCGGAGGCGACGGCGAGTGCAGTGGCCAATGCCGTACAGACCATCCGCACCCGGCCGCTGGCCAAGCCCCCCGGTATCTCCGAAGCGGTCGAATGGGCCAATGCGGCGACCATTCTCGAAAGGGGCGGCAGCCCGTGGCCCGAAGCTCTCCGCCGCGCCATCGGCGTGCTGATCAAGGACGAAGAGGACCTGGCGTCCATTGCGCCGGAGCTGGAGGCGATCGTTGAGGAGGCGCTGGGGTGAGCCGGGACGTCAGCGATCCCTTCTGCCTGTTAATTCCGCAACGCTGGC
>NZ_JBFUFA010000008.1:0-220078 GCF_056403695.1 Mesorhizobium sp. P2_F7
GGCGTCGAACTCAATATCGGGACGGCTCTGCCTGACACGGTGGAACTTCATGAGGTCCCGAACGTCAAGTATCGGTACGTTGTGGTCGACAACCGCACGGTCCTGGTTGATCCGGGCACCCGGAAAATCATCAAGGTCTACGACTGACCGAACGGCTGTGGCCCGCCGCCAGTTGCGGCGGCGGGCTGCAGATTTCGAATCTCGATTTGTAGGTAGTGCCGGCTGCAATAATTTCGAGACTGACAACGCCGCCAGCCGCGAGTTGCAGCGCCGTCCATCGTCTTCCGCCAAAAATCGGTGGAACTCCGTGTCGGGACTCTGGTTGTGTACCTTAGCTCGGCCTAATATCCGGGCGTCATAACAGGGGCCAACGAATGACGGACACCCACGACCACGCAGTTGAATTAGCCGAACTAACGGCGGATGTTGTCTCCGCCTACGTGAGCAACAACCCCCTGCCGGCAGCTAGCCTGCCCGAACTGATTGCATCTGTGCACGCTTCATTGTCGGGCCTGGGTGGCCAGAACGCGCCGCCGACCGCGCCGAGGGAGCCAGCCGTCGAACCTAAGCGCTCAGTGACGCCGAATTTCATTTACTGTCTCGAGGACGGAAAAAAGTTTAAATCTTTGAGGCGGCACTTGTGGAGTTCGCACAACCTTACCCCAGACGAGTACCGCGCCAAATGGGATCTGCCCAGCAGCTACCCCACGACAGCGCCAAAGTACTCCGCGACCCGCTCTGCACTGGCGAAGGCCGCAGGACTGGGCAAGGGTGGCCCCGGCAAAGAAGGCATCAGTTAAGCCGAAGGCGAAGGCTTCAAACTCTAGGGACAAAGAAAGCCCGCTGCCAGCTTAGTGAGAGCCACGGCAACGGGCCGGGCTGAGAACGGCTAAGGGGGCCGCCCTAGCCATCACAGCGTGGAGCATGCAGGTGTCATGAGCGTTGCCTTAATTAGGTGCCGAGAATTTTAGCTACTCCGCGATGAAGCCATCTTGCCATTAAACCCGGCATGTAGGATTATATTCCTGTTGCGGCGATCCCCTCCAACGGAGTTCGCTACCATGGCCAGAACCAAACCTTCCAACCACCTATCGCAGGATGAGATCGAGCGCTTTCTCGTCGCCGCGGAGGCGCTGCACAAGAGCATCGTCCGGCCGCTCCTGGCGTACCACTGCGAGCACTACCGGGCGCTTCGTGAGATCCATGAGCCGCTGCTGAAGTCGATCGCGACAATCACCGGCAAAAGGGCGCCGTTCATTCAATGGAACCTGACAGGGCCGGCGCGGCCGCCTACGGGTGGCTAGCGCTGACCCTTTACCTTTATTCAACGCGTCTAATTTAGGGTTGGCGCATGCGCTTTTCCCTTCTGCTCTTTGGCTGGATAGCTTTCTGTTGTTGGGACTTTGCCACCAACGATGGCCGAGCAATCATCGGCTTTGGTGCGCGAGCCGCAAAGCTATTGCACCTTTTTTAGTGGTGCTTCTTGGTGGTTGCCTCCTGATTTGACGAGCTCGGCTTACCTCACGTGATCGCACCATACTCGCCGCCACTGCCCCGCTTATACTTCTAAACGGTGGAACCCCAACCCGCCCGGCCGGCGCCAACCCACCCGAGTCCCCAACTCACGACGCCGGCCATTTTTCCACTGCAACTATTTGCTTGGACGACGCGTACGTTGGAGGACGGTAGGTTGCGCTAGGCTTGGTTTGGGGACGCGGCCTGCCGTCGCTAAGTTCACCCAATTACAAGCGCTAAGCCCAAAAAACGGCCCGAGCTTCTGCCGAGCCTAAAGGGGAGCCGTCCGGGGGATGTCGAGACCGGACTGCACCGAAAGCCATGCCACAGCTATGTGTCGGCCCCGTGAAACATTTTCTCCGGGTCACGGCCAGGTCGCCAAGCCGCCGTCCCGATGGACGATCGCGTCCAGGATAGTTTCATAGACACTGCCGGTGTCTTCCTCGATCTCAACGCTGCTTATACCGATCGCTTTGGCGTCGGCAAATAGCCTTTGCGTAAGCTCCGCAACGGAGAGGACGTCGGCGCCGACCGTTTCGGGGACGTTGCCGGAAAGCCATTTGTGAAGGAAGTTGGTGCCGCGTGTGCTCACCTAATGCCAGCCTCTTCTTCCAACTCACGGAGCTTCGCCTTAATCTCCTCAGGGTCCCCATGTTCAAGCCCGACGACATCGTTCCTGGTTTCCTTGAGCGCGACAATGATCTCGTCAAGCTTGGCATGGATCGCGGCAGTGTCACGATAGCCTTGGATGAGGACGACGCCAGTAATGACGATAGCCGCCACGGAGAGGGCATAGGTGACAGCATTTGTGAGACCGAATGGGACCAGCGCTGTGCAAATCACCATGGCCACGATCATCACGTAAAAGCCGGGTGGTCGAGAAAGGAAGTCGGCCGCAAGGAAGAGAATACGGTTCATTGCTCGTCAATTAGCGCGCACTTAATTAGTTCCGAAACGGTTTAACGATTCTGTGACCGATAGCTCCGCGCGGACAGGCTGGTGCTTCTCAGCCTGTTACTCGCCAATGGCGGAGCCTGTTCGCAACATAGTGCGGACCCGAGCCCTTGAGCGGTATTCCTATCGCCAGGAAGCCATCCAGCAAGGCTAGCAATTCGCGCGCTGCGCCGGACGAGCAGAAGTAGTAAATCGTTTGACCGTCGCGACGGGTGTCTACGAGGCCGAAGGCGCGAAGCTTGGCAAGATGCTGCGAGAGAGACGATTGGCTGAGCTTAACTTTGTTGGCAAGGACACCGACCGACAATTCGCCAGCGACCAGGTGGTTCATGATGAGGAGCCGTTTTGGGTTCCCCATCAATTCGAGAAACTCGGCGGCAGTTTTGCCGTTGTCGGCAAGTCTCTTTGAAATCATCGAATCAGACTAAGGGGCTAGCCATAGGGGACCATGGGCTAGCAGCGTGGCGTCGTACCTACAAGACCTAACGCCTCTTGCTTTTACCTGCCCCAGGAGAGCCGGTCTTTAACGGACTGGCCTCTTTGAAAAGCTTCAAGGCTTCATCACGAGTCAGGCCGCATCTGCGGGCGTAGAAGTCAGCTTCGGCCAACCGCTCGCGGTCGGTTGGTTCTTCACGCCCCTGCTTTGCCTTCTTGCCCACTGCGCGAATCATAGGACATTCCGATAGATGGCTCCATTTCGCCTTCGATTGGGTAGCGCTACTTCCGTACCATCCAGTCCAGCAACTCGGGATCGACGTCATCGCTGCCTTTATAGGTGCGGATCAAAAGCGCGGCGTGTTCTCGCCAGCGCTGCTCGGGGATACTCTCTTCGATGACGGATTTTTTGAAGGCGCTGTGCAGCACCTCGAAGTCGAGAGATGAAACATGAACCCTATCCATCGCCGCTGCCTTCGCAATGGGAAAGCGTTTTATAGGTCCGCTGAAATCGGACTTTCAAGCGATTTCTAATATCTATTCGATTCCCCTAGGTAAGCCGCGCTACGGCGGCCACCAGCCCCCATCAACTGGTCTTTCAAGTCGCTGGCGTCGAGGGGCTCTCCCCGCGCCACGATGGGTAGTTGCTTGAGCGCCCACTTATCGAGAAACTTCAGGCCGCGCGTGCTCATTGCGCAGAGGGATCAACGGCCGCTTCATCGACCTCTGCTTCCATCGTGTCGCTGATTGCTTTCGTCTTCCCCATGCCGGCCAAGGGGATCCCGTCATAGCCCTGCAGCCACGCATCGGCGTGCTCTACCCAATACGGCGGCACCATACGCTCTTTGCCATCCTTCTGCGCCTGCACGCCGTACATCCACGCATAAGTTAGTCGTTCCTGATCTTTCTTTGCTACCGGCATTTACTGCTCCTCCACTCAGCCTTGGTTGGCTCGCCGCTTAAGAACTTGGCCTGGCTCACATGACGCATAGGCGGAACCTTGTAAGGGCTCTCGCATTGATAACGATCGTCGAGCAGGGGTTTCCATTCGACCATTCTTCGAAAGACAGCACTCAATGACAGCAATCACGACGAGCAAGCCGCAGCCAGACAATGCGGATGGCCTCCCCGCAAATGATAACAATGCCGACCTTGCATGCGACGACTTTTCGATCAGCATGCTCATACCTGATGAACTGAATACGGACGAGATTTGCAGGCGAGCAGAACGTCTTGCCAATGCCACCGTTGTCGGAATGGCGATCTTTTTTACACTTTCACCCTTGGCGTTTTTGGCGTTCATCGTGATTTCACGATGAAGGCGATTTACCGTCCGGATCTCTGCCACCCTTCGTCTGATTGGCACGGCTGTCCTCCCCCGTTGCCTCTCGAAAGTCCTGGAGTGAAGCATGGCGCAAGTCCTCCTCGCCGCGTAAGTGCTTCACGCGGCCGATCAGTCCTGGCTTGACCCATTGCGTCGCCGGCCGCTTCATCCCCTTTGGCGCCGGCCCAGCGTGCTCCTGAACGCGATTCCATAGGCGGTCTCGGATTGCGCCACGCGCGTTGATGAAGGCCGACCCGACGTACTGCCCCGTCTTCCGATCGGCCATCAGCGCGAAGGCTGGTTTGCCCGGCTCTCGCTCGACGCCGAGGAGGTCGTATTCTTCCACCATGTAGCTCTTGATCTTCAGCCAGGCAGTCGACCGGCCGCTCCGGTATTTACTATCGCGCCGCTTCGATACCATGCCCTCGATGCCGGCTTCGTCAATCAAATGGAAGATGGCTTTGGCGTCTCCAGGCAGCACTTGGCTGAACTGGATGCGGTCATCAGGCAGGATCAACCCTTCCAGGATATCGCGCCGGTCTTCGAGATACATATCCCGCAGATCGTGCCCATTGAGATGGAGCAGGTCGAACGCCACGAAATAGAGGTCGTGCTGCCGCCGAGTGATAGCCTTACGCAACGCCTGATAGTCCGAAAGGCCGGCTTCGTTGAGCACGACAATCTCGCCGTCGATGATTGCGCTCTCGACACCGAGCCGTTTCGCCGCTCCGGCCAGGTCCCGGTATTTCGCGGTCCAGTCATGGCCGTTGCGGGTGAAGATACGCACATCGTGGTCGATGATGATCTGCGATCGATAGCCGTCGAATTTGACTTCGTGAATCCAGTCTTCGCCCTCGGGAGGCTTCTCCACCAAGGTCGGCAAAAGAGGCTCGACAAACTTCAAACGCATGAACCAGCCCACACCCAGGCGATTCAATTAGCGTGCGCTTAATTAGTTCCCCAACATCTTAACGAATAATTGACCGCGCTGTCCCAAAATAGGACGGCGCGGTCAATTCTCACCCTACCGGCTGCGCAGGCGGCTCCGGCAAAACCCTACCCAAGCCTGTCGGAGCCGCTCCCACCCTCCTAATACCAGCAATGCTTGAATCAACAGTTACGACAAGTGCTTAACAGTGCGCTTTGCCAGTCGCAGGCACTTGATGGAAAGGGAAATTCGCAATGCGACGCTGGTTCAGATCACAGCAAGGCGCTGGCAGTCGAACCCTCAGCTGTGAGGCTGGCATATTTTAGCAACTGCTTGAATTCCTGCTGAAGCAGGATCATGATGTCGTGGGTTTGAAAGGGTAAGGGGAAAAGCATCATGGAATTTGCAGGCTCTAATGACGGCGTAAGCATCTTCGCTTTGTCTGCGTTCCTGAACGTGATGACCACGTTCTTTTTGGCCGCATTTGCCGCCGCACCCTTGGTAGTGATGTCAGGAGCGGGATCTGTCGATCGCATTCAGCCTGCGTTCATTCCGTCCGCGTATCCGGGCTGCTGGCCGTAGGACAGCCCCGGGCTAATCCCTCGGGGAGAATGGGCAAAGTACCGAGTAATGGGTAGCGCTACAGATGGCGAGACATTTCCTCTATATATCGCATCCCATCCATCTACATGCCGACCTGTCGCGGCCTATTAGCTTTCGCTCATCTTGACATTGGCGCCGGCTGCTCCCGGAAAAGCCCGCGCCTCATGCCGGAGAGCGCGGGCCGACCGGGTGGTGCATTTTCCCGATCTTCGACAAGGTGACGGGTGAACGTCAACTGCCGCAGGCACCAACTATTAGGCGCATCTAATGTTCCGTCAAAATTGCACCTCGCATTGCCGGCGCATCCACGCGGGAGAAACACAAAGCTAGGGTCGCCCACTGCGTCGCCGGGCGCTCTAAGAGGGGCCTAGAGTCCTATAACTTCATCGACCACGCCACCACCAGTACCACCACGATCCCTACGCAACAGAAAGCGACCCAGACACTGGTCATGGATTGCAGGGCATGGCTTTAATCAGCCAAGCATTGTGATGCACGATTGCGTTGAGGATAGTTTCATAGACACTGCCTGGTGTCTTCCTCGATCTCGACGCTGCTGAGGCCGATCGCTTTGACGTAGGCAAACAACTGTTGCGTAGCTCGGCAACGGAGATGATGTCGGCGCGGCCGTTTCGGGTACGTTGCTGGAAAGCCCATTTGTGAAGGAAGTTGGTGCCGCGTGTGCTCATAAGAGAGTAAGGTGAGCAGGTCTATTATGTTCCGCGGAACATGCTTTAGCCACCGGATGCCGGTCCGATGACCAGACGCCGGAGGGGCGACGATTTCCAGTTTCACTAGTTGAAGTGTCCGGCCTGGGCCAACCAGTTCGCCAAAGGCTTGCTGATAGTCTTTTGCGAAATGCCCCAGATTGGAAAATCCACAATTTAGCGCTACGTCCGTGACCCGACGTGGCTTTAGTCAGAAACCGAAGCAGCTCATTTGAATTTTCAACCGTTCAACGGCAAATGAAGGACGCGCTGTCCGCTCGTCAGTCGCAGAGCGGCCCGCGCCGCTTATCGAAAGGTGCGCGGGCCCGATTGTCTTGCGGGACCAGTCGGCAGCGGGAGGAGATGCGCTGCCCCCAGCTAACTTCGTGGCACTTACGCAGGTCCATAAGGGAAACAAAAAAGCCCGCCGGTTTAAACCAGCGGGCAATCGGTCTGGAGTAGCCGGATCAAACCGGCGCGAGTTCAACGAACGTTGAAGATGTCGGTTGCAACCTCGCTCTCGTCGCTCTCAGGGGTCCAGCGAGCACGAGTTGTTGCCTGAGCAGCGCGGTACTGGAACACTGCCGCGCCACAAAAGGATGCGCGTGCTTGGTAAATGGAGCATTAAGCCACGCTAAATAAGCAAGCGCGAAAAGGCCCGCCCGAATACGGAAACGGGCGGGCAAGTCTTCTGGAGTGCGCCGGGGGCCTGGCCCGGCAAATTGTCAATGAGCGGCGGAAGGTTTGGTTGCGGGGCATTCAAATGAAATGCCCGCGCTCACCTAGGGCGTAGGCGGCGCGGGCTCCCCAGCACGGACCGCTGAAAGAACGGGCTGGGAAACGGCATAACAGCCTCCCTGGAAGGAAGTTCCGGCCATTCGCAAAAAAGCCCGCGGGCGCGAACCGACGGGCCTAATCATGCATACTAGTCGCCGGATCGGCGCGGCCGGAACAGCTTGATCTCAACCGGAACATCCCCCCGAGAATTTGACCAGTGGCGGCCCGCACCTCTGGCGATGGAAGCGCGGGCCCGACCGTGTTGCGGGACCGGCCGGCAGCGGGAGGAGTTTGACGTCGCACCGCTGCACTAAACCAACTTCGCTGCATTTAGGCAGTTCCTGGAGGCAAACAAAAAAGCCCGCCGGTTTGGACCGGCGGGCAAGGCTCTCATGATGCACCGAATGGGGAACAGTGCGGCATTAAAATTCTGGACCTGTCGAGATGTTCCGGGCCACTGACAATTTTGACTTGCGGCGGCCCGCGCCGTGAGGGCAGCGCGGGCCCGACTGTCTTAGGGGAGCAGCCGGCAGCGGGACCCATACCGCTGCGCTAAACTAACTTCGCGGGCTTTTTGTAGTTCCCTTAGATAACAACAAAGCCCGCGGTCTGGGAGCCGACAGTGGGCTTCTCATCCAGGACCAAAAGGCCCGCCGGGATTGTCCCAGCGGGCAAGTGGGCCGGGGACGCACTGAATGATCAGTGCAATAGTACAAGTTCGGATGTTTCGAGATGTTCCAGGCCACCTGGCAAATCAGTCGCGGCCCATGGGCGCACATATTAGAGAAGCGCCTATGAGGTCGCGGATTGGCGATTGCTCCCTCAACTGGGTGCACATCCAAATCGGTGCTCTTTTTCACGGGCCAGACGGGCAGGAGTTGCCTGAATACCCATTTGAGGTGACCATCGCAGAGCGCGTCGCAACTAGTGCCGTGAGGGCGCAGTCGCGTTAGTCAGCTCTGCCAGCGCTCGCGCGACCGTCTGCGCCGCGGCGTCGGTGTCCTCGAAGCTGCGCATGAGTTCGTGCTCCAGCAATGCGAGGCGTGCCTGGCGATATATTGGCCCGCTCCTGGCGATTTCAGGGTTGAGAGGAAAGGTCGGGGTCATGGTCTAGACTCCTGTGCCCAGTCGACCCGGCCCATTCTCAGAGCCGGGCCTGCAATGGACGGAAATCAGTTCTGGATGATGACGTGACGATGGCGGTGCATTGGGCGATCATCGCGCTTGATGACGACGACGTCAGAGCGGTGGTGTCTCCGGTGCCAGCGCTTGCCATGCCAATGGCGTTTGCCGTTGTCATAGAAAGTCTGAGTGCCGTGCTTGCGATAGTGCAGGCGCTGGCCGTCCTCGTTGATGACGATTGCGGACTTGTGGTGATGGCGGTGATAACGGTGCTGGTTGGTGGTGATGACCACGTCGGCCGAGGCCGCCGAAGCCACCGTAGGCGCTGCCAGGCAAAGCGCCAACGCGCCCAGAATCAGGGTGGTTTTCATGTTCGGTTCTCCAAAGATTTAAAGTGCCCTTCGCTGGGAAAACATCGCTGCCGGGCTTTTGTTCCTCCTTGCGGTGGCAAGGTCGACGTTCGTGGTAAGTCAGTTTTGTGGGCGAACGAGCATCACCTTCGGATCATCCTTAAGGCGCAACTGATCGGATCCGATCGGACTACAGAGCGTCGCAAGGCTGAGGCAAACGCCCGCATCGTCGTCCGAAGCATGATCAAGGGAACGCTCCGCACGCTTCACGCGGAGCTTGGCTTTGGCCGCTTCAAAGTCATAGATTTCGACCATCGTTCCAAATCCTTATGGTTCGAGGTCCCTTCGATATACCAACCCCCGTCGGGCGCTTTAGTTCCTGCTGCGCAACGCAAGCGATGACTGGTTACCGTGAGGCGGCATTATGCAAATTTGCCTCGCCGGCCAATTGCGCCGACGCCAACTGATATGCGGTCGGTCGGACGCCGCCGTTGCTTGCAGCCTACGCCTATGCTTCATTCAACGAGGCGTCGTGCACCTGCTGCTCGCGCACCCATCTTTCGTCCTCGTCAGCTTCCTCTTTGTCCAGCTCCTCCCGTCGATGCCTGATGGAGTTCATGGTGCTCTCATGGCGGCTACGAGCCCGTTCGAAAATGGCGTTGGCCTTTTCAATCACCCTCTCGCGTTGCCTCTTGGCACGCTCGCTCTCCGCCTCTGCTTTTGCGCGATCGAGGGCCTCACGTTTTTTTTCCTTTTCGAGAGCCGCAGCCGCATTCAGTTCCGCTTTCTCTGCGGATCTCGTGTCGGCTTTCTTGCTAACGTGCGGTCGTTGCACACGATTCTGCGGAGGTCGCTGACCCACGTCGGGTGCTCTCGGAAGCGCAGCCTTTTGAGTGAAGTTCTCGCGCGATCCGACCGGTCGCCGCAGCACCACGCCCGGCATGGCTGTCGCTGCTTCAACCACCTTGGGATCTTCCGTCTGTTTCGCGAATCCGCGTTTGAAGATGTCGGGGTCCGATCCCCATGCTTCTGCGGCAGCCTTCATCGATGGTGCGGCGACGGCAAGGTCGAAGAAGCCGATAGAGGTTTGATACACTTTGAGTTTCTTAGCCATCCGATAGGGACACTTACATGCGCAACCTCTTGGATCGAGCTGTAGATGGAGCTTTGCGCTTGGGAGTAAAGAGCGGATTCGTTCCTAGCCCGGGTGCGGTCACGAGGGGCGCTATCACATCTTGCCCTTCTCGAATGCAGGCCTCCAATGGTGTTCCGCACTTCTTGACGGGATAGGCTGCGGAAACGGCCAGAGCCCTTACTCGGCCCTATGCCGCCTAGACAGTTGGCTTGGTGCGCGGGTCACAACGCTAATCAGCCTTCTCTGGCTTACGGGTGAATATGCGCACTCGACAAAGGCTCGATGAACTTCAAACACATACACCAACCCGCACCCGGTGATTTAATTAGATAGAGCTAAAATAGCTCCATAAGTGGAAATTGCAGGTTCGCGGAAACAAAACTCGCGTCTTTGGCGTTGCGGCTGATCACGGGAGGTACCGACATGGCTGATGACAAGGGCAAGCGAGATTTCCGCGACCGCGACCGCGTATCGTCCAGCGAGGACTATGAAGTCGGGTATTTCGCAAAAAAGGTCGGTCTCACGCCTCTGCAGGTGAAGGATCTGATCGTGATACACGGAAATTACCGCGAGACGTTTGAGCGGGCAGCGTTGGCGCTGCGGAAGAGCGCTCGATAGTGCCGAGATATCATGTCGAGGAAATGGACGGCGACTCCGTCACCGCTACCCACGTTGTCAATGCGAAAACCCCTTTAAGGGCAGCGCAGGAGGCAACCGAACGCGGCATCACCTTGCGCACAAATGAAGCGGTCTGGATTCGTGTCGCGGACGAAAAACGCCGCCACATTTTCGAGTACGCCTTCAGCCTGTGATGGCGGCCACTCTTTGCAAGAGGAACTTTTGACCTGGCCAAGAGTTAACGTCGCTACCTGGCCAAGAGTTAACGTCGCTATCGACTTGGCGGGAGACTTGGCGGGAGAGAGGAAATGACGAAATACTTAGTCGACGAAATGTATCGAGATACAGTTAGTTCATGGCGCATTGTTGAGGCTTCCAGCCCCGAACGCGCGGCGCGGAAGGCCGAGCGCGAAATCGCCGAGCCCCACTGGATCAGGGTCATGGACGAGCGAGAAAATGAACACGAGTTCCCAGGCGGACCGACGCCATTGGACTGACCCTCCATCAGACGGCCCGATCAGAACTCTTCTTCTTTCGTTCGAAAAGCGCAACTTTGGCAGGGTAACCAATCCGCACCCTTGTCTCGCATTGGCTGCAGGTAAAAGCGGAAATAACTTTAGCCAAGAGCCCTTCTTAACGATCAGACAGCCTGCAGTTTGGGCATTCGAATTCCAAATTCTCGTCTCGCATGTCATCTGAAATAGGCATTGCAACTCCCAATATGCGCAAAACAGTGGATGCCGATGCGAAGGATTCGGTCCGCGGTCTCATTAGCTTCGCGGTCCTCGTGCGGTTCCTGGAGCACACAAATAATCTACACGGAGGTGGCAGCGGGCCAGTTTGGGTAGTCGTGTCCGCTCAAGCCCTCGGATCGAAGCCAACGGGCGTGAAAACTGGATCGCCCGCGCGTTCGGGCAAGGCGGGCGGCCGACCATGATGTATTCATCTTGGTCACCGGCAAACGCTGAGGGAGCACGTGCCGGGTGAGACACAGCAGTATTGGTACGGGACGTTCCGGCCATGCACAAAAAACCCGCTTTCGAGCGAGCTAGCGAGAGCTTTCATCAAAGGCCGACGAAGGTGCAATTCTCGTCGACGAATAGCTGAAGCTTGGGTCAATCAGTCCCTTACGGCCGTCGCAATCCTTCGAGGAACCGGGAGCTTACCGCGCGGCCTTGGCGATCCCGTTTCGCCTCTGCTGATGCTGTTCAAAAAAGACGAGCTTGTCCCCGTAGCCGATCCGAACATTCTCGGCACATCCGGCACATTTGAAATTGGAGATTACTTTAAACCAGGAGCCCTTATGGACGACTGGAACAAAGCAATAAGGGCATTCGAATTTAAGATACACGTCACGCAGTTCTTCTGAGATGGGCATCTGGGCTGATCTCTCCTTTGGACCGCTAACTCAGCTGACAAGGGTTTGTTGCTCCTCCGGGCCCAATGCGTGCACGAGTCAGACCTTTGCTGCTGCGGTTCGCCTGCGCCACCTGTGACAGCGCGCAGCCTTCGATGCGGGCCCGCGACCAAGGCAGGACGCGGGCCCGGCCAAGTCTTGCGGACCTTGGCCAGCAGCAGTGCTGCTGCGTAATCAACCGATGGCCTTATATGCTGTTCCGCTAACACAACGAAAAGGCCCGCCACCGTCAGGCGGCAGCGGGGCAACTGGTGCGGAGCCAGCGCATGTCACGAACGTTGAAGATGTCGGTCGGGAGAGAACCTCAGAGTGCGGTTTCCCTCGATGCCAAAGTGTGGCCGCCAAAAAAATTTCGAGATGCTCTTGAACTCATTTGGGACGATTCCTAATTCGATTTCCGCCAAGGCCATAAGGCTCGGCAAAAATGGCGGCGCCGCGTGGGGCGGCGCCCTTGTACCCATGTTGCTTCAAGGAGGATGTGGCTATGAGAACCTTTGATACCCTCTATCGGACCACCGTCGGTTTCGACCGCCTTTTCGACATGCTCGACAGCGGCACGCGCCCGGACTGGCCTCCCTACAACATCGAGAAGGTCGGCGAGAACGATTACCGCATCGCCATGGCCATCGCCGGCTTCAGCCGGGACGAGGTCGAGTTAACCCAGCATGGTCCCGAAATAGTCGTGGTTGGTCAGAAAGCCGATGACCAGAGCGGGCGCCAGCTGCTCCATCAGGGCCTCGCCTACCGCAGCTTCAGGCAATCGTTCAGGTTGGCCGACCACATGAAGATCAAGGCAGCCAATCTTGAGAATGGTCTCCTCACGATCGACATTGTCCGTGAGATTCCCGAAGAGCTGAAGCCGCGCCGCATCAGCATCGGCATGGGTGACACGCCGACGGTCGCCACTCAGATCACGCAAGACCCGGACCGCGCGCGTAAAGCCGCGTAATCCTGTGTCACTTTGAACTGCGGTCCGCCTCCCGGCCTCGGCTGGGAGGCTCCCATCGCGGAGCAACGGAGATGATCACTTCGCAGCAACCTATTGGCGCGCGTCTATCGCATGCGCGCAGTTGGCCGGGACCGCGCAAACCATAAAACTCAATGGTTCGTTTGATTTGGAGGATCATATGAACGATCGGATGTTCGACAGCGCCGTGTTCGTCAAAAGAGGCAACAATCTTGTCCAGGAAATCGCGTGTCTCGAGGACGCTCTGGAATTCCTCTATGAATGGCCGAAGGACAGGCGCGGCCCCATCCACCAAACCGCATTGCGCGCCTGCCAGCGAGCTTTCGATAGCGACTATCCGCTGTCCGCAGCCAGAGACGCGTTCAGCGGTTTCGCGAAGGCAGCCAGAATCCTTGAGGAAGTGTCCATGACAATGCCGTGGATGACGGGCAAAAGTGGTCAAGGGGGAGGCGTGACTGCCTAGAACGGAGGTCATGATGCTATCAAAGCCTTTTGAAAAGCCCGTCCGGGTATGGGTGGGATTGGGCTTTCCCCGCCAACTCAACACGGTCGCAGATGCCTATCAGTTCGCAGCGGAATGGTGTGGCAACAGCCCGGAGCAGAGAGCTGCTATGCGCGCTTGCAAAGCCGCTCTGATTGGTGATGTGGAACCCGAGACTGCACGAGGCGTCTTCATCGCGTTCGCTCGCAAAAAGGATATTCTGATGGAGGACGGCATCGAGCCTGCACCTTCAAGGAAGCTAAGCCCGCACCATGTCTAAAAATCGAGGCGGCTGCCATGACCGGTGGCCGCCTTCCTAGTTATGTGGATTAGAGGACGCGCCAACCAGCGTTCACGCCTCGGCAGCTGTTCAGACCGTATGCAGCCATGGGTCTCCAGGCGGCTCGCTGCTGGCAGCGTGTTTTGCCCAATCTCCCGGAACATCTCGACGACAGCGACGTTCGCTTGGATGGCAATCGTTACCGGGTTCGCAGTTGCCGTGGGGATTTTCCTTGTCGTGGTGCTGTTTACCCACGCAGTTCGAGACCTTCAGAGCGCGCCCAGCTATCATCGGTTGTGTCGCCGGCTGCGCAAAGGCTCCTAGGGCCTGAGGTGCATTGGTAAGCCCGTCAAGTCTGCGATTGTGACCATCACCGCTGAATTCATCCAAGGGAATGGCACAGGTCCGGTGCGGCCACCTACGGCCGGGTAGCGCCCCGGCTGTTGGCAGGAAACGGGTGGCGGCAGCCGGAGCCTGAGGCAACATTAGGCGACCTTAACAAGAGAGGTCGCTGCCGTGTTTCCCCTGCTACGCGTGCTTCATGCCCATGCCGCAAACCGGGCCGATGGGCTGTTGCCGAAGCTGTTGACTATATCACCATGGCTGCACGAAAAGCCCATGGATGAGAATTTAGCTGCCGCTATGGACGTGACGAAAAGCGAACCTAGGCCACCCGTCCGCCAGCATCTCAGAAGACCCAATATCCTCTGAGACGATCCGCCGGGTCTGTCGAATATACAATCGCTTTGCGCCGCAAAAATGTAGCCAGCCGGTTGTTGCCGAACCGCGTGCCGGGATGCGAGTTTCGCATGACCTATCACTTCGAGGGTGACGCCCATGTCCACGCACCGAATTTCCAAGCACCGAATTATTTCGATGGCGGCAGCGATCATGTTTGCCGCGACCGGCCTAGCTAACGCCAGGCCGGACACGCGCAAGATGAGTTGCGGAGAGCTTCAACAGATGATCCAGAGCCGCCACGCCGTGGTGCTGACCACCGGCCCGAACACCTATGACCGCTATGTCAGACAGTTCGGTACCGAGTGCGACTGGCCGCAGGTGCCGATGTCGGCCTATGTCCAGACCCGTGATGGCCGCTGCCCACTCTACCGCTGTGACGAGCCGGTTGGCCGCATCCCATGACGGCGATTGCCATGCTGCTTTGCCGCCGCACCGCGTTGATCCTGACGCGCCATTGCGCCGGGCGACGCGTTGCTCGGCACGACGAAAAACCAGCACCGCGTCCTCACCCGTGCGAAGAAGGAACGCGTCCATGACGCGAGAGCCATTCGCGTGTACTCCGTACCATCCCTGAGAATATCTGCCTCTTTCGTAGCATTGAGGAAAGTCGCGCGACCGGGCGTTTACGGTTGCGCTTGGCAGGTTAACTACCTTCAGCGATGCCAAGCAGCGAAAACGCGGTTTGCAAGTTCCCTAGTATGGAACAACATCAACACAGATTTTACTGTCACATCGAATCCAATGGAACGTGGGGCGTTTGGGACCGGGTCATTGACATGCCGGCGAGACTGGGCGGCGGCGATCTGAAGGGCTGTACGTCACAGAGAGCGGAAACAGCGCAAGGCGTCTTGAGGCGAATTTACAGTGGCGGGCTTGAGGCCATCGCTGTTCGCGTATCTGGGTTAACAGCCTAACGGCGTTTCAGCCGCCGATGTCCTTAGCGAGCGCCAGGTCCGAGGCAGGCTCGTCGAGAAGGCCCCCGCATTTTACTAGCTCTCGACGAGCCGTGCGCCGCTTACCCCCGGACGGCAAGACGCTGGCGCTGTCGGCCTCGATCGTCAAGCGACTGTTCCGTTCGGGTGTGCGTTCGCGCAATCAGGTTGCGCTAATGTCACATTCGGTGGACGCGTACGAATGCGCGCAACTGCCAGCCCTCTCACTCATCCTTCCAGATGACACGCCTCTCCCATCGGATCTCAACAAGTCGCCGAAAGCGGATCGTCACAACCTCTTGCCCGACCGGGTGGAAAAGCTCCGCGTTCATGGATTCGTTGCGCCCGCATTTTTCGCAGCGGACCTTCGCCCGCACTTTGTCGATAGAGACGTTGCCGATCACCTCGCACAACTCCTTCGGTTTGTAGAACCGTCTGATGTTGCAATGCCCGCACCGGATGCGTGCTACCTGCCCGGCGTCGTGGGCATGCAATAACGTCCATGGGACGCCCTTCGGCCACTTTTCTGGTTGCTCCGGCATGCCTCTGAAATGAGGAACATGTTCCTCTTGGTCAAGAGACTCTTGACTCTTTAGTTCTCGTTTTGTTCACTGTCGGCAAAATGGAGACAGAGCCATGGAACCCATCATCGCCACCGAATCCGAACAGCCCGAGCTTTACGCCACGATAAAGCGAGAGCGCCCTGCCATTCACCGGGCGGTCAACAAAATGGCAAGGCAAATGCGCGGCCTGTCCGATGTCAGCCAGAAAGCGGCTATCGCCGAACTGACGGCCATGTGGTGCTTGGCGAACTATCCGGAAGACCTCGATCTCGCTTTGTCGCTTTCGGACGCCATTCGCCATCAGACTGATATCTGTCTACGTGAAAGCAAGAGAGCCGTCGGCGCTCGCCACTAGAGGCAAGACATGTGTAATCTCTACAACATCACCACGTCTCAAGAGGCCATTCGTCAGGTCACGGGCTCTCTGCGTGACATTCTGGGCAACCTGGAGCCGTCGATAGACATCTATCCGAACAGGCCCGGCCCGGTGGTCCGTAACGCGCTGGATGGGCAGCGTGAGGCCGCCAATCTTCTTTGGGGAATGCCGACGCCAGCCGAGCGTGTGAAAGGTACTGCCGATTACGGCAYGACGAACATACGCAATCCGCAATACGGCCACTGGCAGCAATATGTAGGCGTCGAGAACCGATGTGTCGTGCCGGTAACCAGCTTCGCAGAGCCGTCACCGAATCCCGGCGACAAAGATCCGGAAACCGGCATCCAGCGGAATTACTGGTTCGCTCTGAATGAAGATCGGCCGGTCTTCTTTTTTGCCGGCCTCTGGACGCCGTGGCGTGGCGTTCGCAAGGTCAAGGACGGTCCCGGCGACTTCGAGGTTTACGGGTTCATGACGACAGCGCCCAATGCCCTCATTAAACCGATCCACGAAAAGGCTATGCCGGTCATCCTGAGGATGCCTGAAGAAGTGGAGATTTGGCTGACCGCGCCTTGGTCGGAAGCGAAGCGCTTGCAGCTCACCGCGCCGGACGATGCCCTAATGATTGTCGAAAAGCCCGCCACGCAGATCAAGTTCCCCCAACAGGCGCCAACGCCAGCACAAGGCTCACTGTTCTAACCGATGGAGTATCGAGGCTATGGACTACATCGTCACGCTGGATAGTCGCCAGGAAGGCGCTCTTCAGGCTGCCGCTGATAAGTTCATCGCGCTTCACAAGGGCGATGCGGTAAAGGCGCTTAAAGAAATGATGGTGCTCAACAGTCGCCTTCAGGGCCAACTAGATGCCCTGAAAGCGCCGTCTCTTGGTAAGCGCTACGGATGAGCGACGAAATCAGGATCCCACGGCTGGAGCACGTGACCGCGCCAGGAATTCAGCACTACCAACTGTTCCGAAAGCTTCGGAAACGTCTAGTATGCCCGCATGCAGGGGACTCGCATCGCTTTTGGTCCGTTCGTATTCGATCCCGACCTCGGGACGCTCCTTAAAGAGCAGATCCCGATGGCTGTTGGGCATCGTGGGCTGACGCTGCTTGCTGCGCTTACCGCACGGCCCGGTGAGATCGTGACCAAGGCCGAGCTGATGGACGCTGCCTGGCCGGGCACCGCCGTTGAGGAAGGCAACCTTACCGTCCAAATCGCGACACTAAGAAAGGCACTCGGTCCGGCTGACAACGGTGGCGAGTGGATCGCCACGGTGCCTCGCATCGGCTACCGCTTCACCGGGGCTGTCGAGCCGGTGGCGGGCGCCTCCCAAAGACCGATACCACCGTCCGGCAAGCCGTCGATTGCGGTGCTGCCTTTTACCAACTTGAGTGGCGATCAGGACCAGCAGTATCTCAGCGACGGCATAACCGAGGACATAATTACGGAGCTGGCCAGGTTCCGCTCCCTCCTTGTCATCGCGCGCAATTCATCTTTTCAGTTTCGCCATCCGGCATTGGACATTGCCGAAGTCCATCGCAAACTCGGAGTTCGCTACCTCGTCGAAGGCAGCATGCGAAAGCTCGGTGATCGTATTCGGATCACCACACAGTTGATTGACGCCGCCACCGGCACCCACCTGTGGGCCCAACGGTACGACCGGGCCCTCGACGATATCTTCGCATTGCAAGACGAGGTTGCGGCTCTCATCGCCTCGATGGTCGAAGGCCAGGCGGAGGCCGATTCGGCAAGCCGAACCAGGCGCAAGCCTCCGGCCGATTGGGATGCATACGACTACTACCTGCAGGGGCGCGCGCACTTCCACCGATATGAAAATGACAAGGCCGAGCCTCTGTTCGTCCGGTGTGTCGAGCTCGATTCGACGTTCGCCCAAGGCCACGCTTTCCTCGCACAGGCCCTTGTTAGCCGATTTTGGTACGACAACGATCAGCGGACGCTGCAGAAAGCCTGGGAATCGGCACGAACGGCGCTCGCTCTCGACAGGAGCGATGGCGTCTGTCACCAGAGCATGGGGCTGGTGCTGACGCATATGCGCCAGCACAGCGATGCGGGCGTGCATTTCGAGCAAGCGCGGTCGTTGAACCCGCTGGACGTGAACATAGCAGGGGACTACGCAAGCTGGCTCAACTACGGCGGGCGGGCCGAGACGGCGCTGAACGTGCTCGAAACGGCGCTCCTGCGCGACCCGTTACCTCCGGTGTGGTTCTGGGAAGTGAAGGGCAGCTCCCTTTTCCTGCTTGGAAGGTACTCCGAAGCCGTCGGTTCGTATCAAAAGGCCGGCGATCAATTCTTCATTCATGCCTTCCTCGCAGCCGCGTACGCACATCTGGGCCAGACGCAGAAGGCACGCGCTGAGGTCGAGGAAGCGCTGACGAAGAAACACGACCTGACTGTCCGGCTGATTTCACGTCTGCCGTTCGCTGACCAACTCGGCCTCGAGCTTTTCACGTCGGGTTTCAGAAAGGCCGGTTTTCCCCCGTGAACGCATGCCAGACGACCTTGCAAGGTCGGTGACTGCGCCAGGATCGTCGCGGCGGCGTTCGTCCGTTGCTCGGCCACCCAAGTTTCGAGCAACCTCATTCCGCGAACACTCATTCTGGCCATCCAGCATCGAAGATCGTGCGATAAAGGCTGTCGACCGATTGATCTCTCGGAGCGCCGGCGTCGGACAGATCGTGTTTTTCCATCCATTTGTTTAAGAATATGACGGCCGGTTTGCTCATTCGGGAACACCTGGGTCGAAGTGCACGACGGCATCGACAAGCGTCCGATACAGGCTGTCAACTTCTTCGTCGATCTCTTCTCGCTTGATCCCCAACGCCTTTGCGTCGGCGTACAACTCGTGAGTGAGCTCGCTCATCCAGACTGCGTCTGCCTTAGCGGTCTCAGGAACGTTGTTGGCGATCCAGCGATCGAGGAAGTTGATCCCGCGTGTGCTCATATCGCCATAAGCTTGGTCCAGCGCTAAGGTTCCAGCGGGTCGCTCGATGGGCCTCGTCGATCTCGGCTTCCTTCCTCGGCGCTGACAGCCCTTTGTCCTACCCATCCCGGCCAGCGTCGGCGTGTTCCTGCTAGTAAGCGGCAATGCATGGGGTGCTGGCCAATCGCTCGGCTGCCGGCGTTGCTGCCGGATAGAGCGCGGCTGGCAAGCTCACATAAATAACGGCCCCGCGGGCGGGGCCGCTACTGATGGGAAGACCAGCTTACTTGCTGCCTCCATTGGCCTTCACATTGCTGCAGAATTCAGGGTGGCCGTTGGCGGCGTTGGCGTTCTTGGCCTCCTCGTCGCAGGCCGCCATCATCGCCGTCTGATCATCCGGCGACAGCGCCTTCCACGCCTTCACGAAGTCGTCGTTGCCGACCATCGTCTTCATCGTGTTGTCGGTGTAGAAGGGCTGCATCTTTGCCGGATCGTCGAGGGCCGACGTTCCGGTCCCGCCGGCGGCAAGCGCAGAGCCCGCGACCATCGAAAGTGTCATCGCGCCAAAACAGATCATCTTGATGTTCATGATGTTATCCTCCGGTTGCTTGTAGACCGTCAAAGCAACGATCATGGAGCAAACGAGAGGTTTGGATGAAAGTTCCGGATTCTATACAAAAATTAGAATAGTTCTATCGTCCTCCCGCTTGATTGCGCATAACCGTTCCCCGGAGCGGCGGAGCGGATACTCGCTCCTCAGAACTTAATTCCCCAATCCTGACGATCATGTTCGAAAGATGGACGACTTGGAGGAATGGGCCTCGGGGACGTTGGCGCTGGGCACTACTCGAAACGTTCCGGCCAGAGTCACCGGATTCCGGTTGCGTGCTTGCCTATCTTGGTGACGAGGAAAGAGTAGCTCTAGAGGCTCGCTGTCGTGCATATATTAGCAACCCCTTGACTAACCGGTTGGCCGTGCAAGAATCTTATGCATGGCGGAGGAGATCAATATCGGTGACGAGGTGGCGATCATTGCCACGGTGGGCAAGCGGATCGACGATCGGGTCACGCTGCACATCCCGACTGCAAACTTTCCCTATTCGATAATCGATCCCAAGGCCAAGCCTGGCGACAAAATCAGGCTTGAGGGCGAAGTCGTTCATGTTGACGAGGAATTAGGCCGGGTCACCGTCCAGGCGCTGGGACGCCTGACAGTCGATGCCGCCACGGTCCAGATGGTGACGAAGTACCGCCGGCCGAAAGACACAGAGCCGCTGCGGCAGAAGCCTGCTTAGTCGGGTGATCAGAACGTAGGGCAAAAAGCGCCGCCCGACGCCGAGCGGATTCAATTAGCACTCACTAAATTAGTTCGGGAACATTTCAATCGACTGATAAGTTGTTCGATAGCCATGACAAAGCTATCAGACCCCCGCCCGCCCATCCCGGGCAAGCGACACGGCGCCGAGCCGATGGAGCGGTTTGCCAAAAGACTCACTCTTCGCGCGAAAGAACAAGCGCTCGCACAAGTGAAAGACAGGGAACCTCTGCGAAGCCAAATCGCCGAGGTATATAAAAACCTGGCTGAGATGTCCGAACGGCTCAAGGCTGCTGATCTCGCCGATGGACGCCTGAAAATGTACAAGCCACATTACGGAGGCAATTTCTCTTGCCCAATCTGTTGGGTCGAACGCGGCACTATCAGGATGCTCCGTCCCGAACAGGAGCCGAACCATGCGTACCGCTGCAAAGCATGCGGTTTCGGCGAACTGAACGATCAATGATAGAAAAACTCGAGCGAGCTTTTCCGCGCGCCTTGTCGAGATGAAAAAGCCCCGCTGCCGGACCTTGAGGGGTTAGACGGCAGCGGGACTCCGATCGTCCACGGAGGTCCGATCTACAGTGGACGGGAAAGCCGTTCCTCTCCACTGCATTAAGCCAACTACGCTGATCCTTCGGACGTTCCGTCAGCCATAAGAAAAAGCCCGCGGCCGAGCCAGCGGGCGTAAATGTCATCAAAGGCTGACGAGGGGTTTGAATTCTCGTCGCAGGCAAGCTCACATTGTGGGCAACTACACCTTACGGCGTATTCCAACGTCGGGCCCCAGGGTGCCCGACACTGTAGTCGGTGATGGGATGGCCCGCGCCGACGGTCAAGGCTGCGCGGGCCGACCAGGATGGAAGACATCTTGGTCCCCAGAACGCGCTGAGGGAGCACGGGCTGGATGAGCCACAACAATCTCGGTGGAAAGACGTTCCGGATCACAAAGCAAAAGGCCCGCCGGCATGAAAAGCCAGCGGGCAACTCGGTCTGGAGTAGCCGGGAATCTATCCGGCGTAGGCTAACGTACGGAGGAGGGTTGGGTTGCAAACGCGCTCGTCGCTCCCCAGGGGTCCACTGAGCGACCAGTTGTTGCCTGCTGGTTCGACCTTTCTAACGCGGGGGGCGCCAACGGTTGCACGTTCAGAGTGCTCCGAAACCGACAATTCGCATGCCGTTGAAACCAATCACGATCAAGCACGTTCGAAGAAGCGATGGCGTTGTGGAGGCTGTTTCAAATGATGACAGACGACAAGAATAACACTGGCTACCAGGATCGCACTCAAGTCAGCGGCGACCAGGAATACGAGGTTGGTTATTTCGCAAGCAAGTTTGGCCTTTCAATCCCCCAGGTTCGAGAGCTGATCGAGAAACACGGGAACGACCGTGGAACCTTGGAGCGTGAAGCCAAACAGCTCGGCAACAGGTGAAGGCATGGCGCGATATCAAGTGGACGAGCTCTACGGCGATGAAGTTGTCACCTCACGCGATGCAGATGCAGAAGATGCGCTAGCGGCCGTCGAGGCAGTGACAGGAAAGGTGATTTCGCCACGGGCGTTGCAAGAGCACTGGTTCAGAGTCGTGGACGAGGGAGGAAGCGTCCACGAATTCAGCCTGGACCAGGAGCAGCAACCTGCCGACTTTGCCAAATGACGAGCTGGCAGGAAGGAGGTGCGATGGCAAAACCAACGACCAGCGCTGACCCCGATTCGGACATCTGCCCTTACGAGTTGAATTTTTTCGCCGAGAAGCACGGCCTGTCCCGGGAGATGGCCGAGGTTATTTTGCATAGCAACGGACCCTCCCGTGCGCGGTGCGATTATGCGGCGGCAGCATATCTTCGCTTCAAGGATTTGAGAGAGGGGAGAGCCAAGCCGCCTGCCACGAGTATCAAATCCTAGATTGCCAGCCCGGAAGGCGCTGATGTGCAACTGGCTTGAGATCGGAAGGACCAAGCGATGCAAAAAAATACAATTTGCCTTTGGTACGACAAGGACGCCGAAGCTGCGGCTCGATTCTACGCCGAGACGTTTCCTGATAGTGCAGTGGGTGCGATCCATCGTGCGCCAAGTGACTTTCCGTCCGGGAAGAAGGGTGACGTCTTGACGGTCGAATTTACCGTCGCTGGCGTGCCTTGTATCGGTCTCAACGGCGGCTCGGCGTTCAAACAGAGCGAAGCCTTCTCGTTCCAGATCGCCACCGACGGTCAGAATGAGACCGACCGTTACTGGAACGCCATCGTTGGCAATGGCGGCCAGGAAAGCGCCTGCGGCTGGTGTAAAGACAAGTGGGGCGTGTCCTGGCAAATTACACCGCGCACCCTGACGGAGGCGATAGCGGCCGGTGGCGCCGAAGCCAAGCGCGCGTTTGACGCGATGATGGACATGAAGAAAATTGACGTCGCAGTGATCGACGCGGCGCGGCGCGGCTGAGGCAGCATCGCGTCGGGCGCCAATCTGCCATATGTGCACGTTCCAGCTACGTGGCGGCGGGCTCGTTTTCCTAGCACACAGCACTAGTTCCTCATGCAGGCAAAGAGTTCCAATGCGAGTGGCACGCGAAGCCTGGTTTCTTGGCAAGGATAGCATCGTCGGATTTATCAACGACAATGCACTTAGCCATGGTGCGGCGATGGCGTTCTATGCTGTGACGTCTCTGGCGCCGATCTTATTGATCGTGGTTGCGATTGCCGGACTCGTCTTCGGGCATGAAGCAGCTCAACTTGCCTTGTCGGCCGAAATTGCAGGCGTGATGGGTACGCAAACCGGGGACCTTCTGCGCACGACCATCGAAAGCGCTTCTCGTAGAACATCTGGCACTCTTGCAACGCTGATAGGCATCGTCACCCTCGTCGTCACAGCCTCAGGGGTGTTTGGCGAAATGCAGGTTTCGCTTAACAAGATCTGGAAGATTGAGCCCCCCGCCATGTCCTTGTCGCGACTGGTTCGGGCGCGGGCTGCCAGCCTTGGCCTGGTTGCAGCGTTGGGATTTTTACTGCTTGTCTCATTGGCGGCGAGCACCGCGATTTCCGCCCTTGGCGCTGTTATCAATGACCATCTGCCGTTCGGTACATTCATCCTCGCATCGATAAACGGCATTGTTTCATTCGTCCTGATTTCCGCTTTGTTTGCCGCGATCTTCAAAATTCTCCCGGACCGCTCCCTCGAGTGGCGCGATGTCGGAATTGGTGCGGTGGTGACCGCTTTGCTCTTCACCGTCGGCAAGTCGCTGATCGGCTGGTACATCGGAACCAGTGCGATCGCATCCTCCTATGGCGCAGCGGGCGCGCTCCTGGTCGTGCTGCTCTGGGTTTACTATTCCTCGGAGATCTTCTTGCTCGGCGCCGAAATCACGCGAGCCTATTCGGTCCGTCTCGGCAGTCGGTCCGACCTTCAAGGGATAGTGCATGCGGAGAAGGCTCCGCCGAAGCAGGTATCGAACCTCGGGACAATTCACCAACGCGAGGTACAGGCGTGGATTGTGATCACCGGCGTGCTGACCATCGTGGCGGCAAGGCTATTGCGATCGCGGCGATCCTAGCTGCATTTCCCATCCACTCTGTTCCCTTGGAACGCAACCCGGACATGGGCATTGCATAGGAACAGGAGGTTTCTCATGCCGAAGTTTCGCTTTGAGACGACAACATCTGGCCAGACCACCGCTTTCGAGGAAGAGCTCGCCAGCGCGGACATGGCCAGTCCGAGAGCGATCGAAAAGGCGCGCGCAGCAATCGTGGCGGACCCTGGGTCTGGCACCGAGCAATCGGGCTCAATTACCAGGGCCTACGATGAAGCCGGATATCTGGTCGCCACCGTCAATTTTTCCGATGTGCTGCCTGTCGACCCGAACGCCTCTTTAGATGGGATTATCGAGTCCCCTCTCGAAGAGCCAGGTGTGATGCGATCCGGCTGAACTGGCCAAATATCCGACGTGCTCAGGCGATCGTCTTGAACCCTCAACACCCCGCGTGTCCGGCAAGATAGACGGCGATGCGACGATCTAGCTCGACTGCCAGTTTTCGAGGACATCCTTCAGGGTGACGGTTTCAAGCTGCTCGCTGAACCGTGAGCGATAGACTTCCATAAGAGCGTCGTGAGTCTGGTCGGCCGAGCTGCAGATGGCATCGGAAACCAGAATGACACGGAAACCGCGGTCAACCGCACCTAGTACCGTGGCCAGAACACAGACGTCTGTTTCTCCGCCCGTGACAACTAGCGTATCCACCTCCATGCCGTTGAATAGTGCATCGAGCCGGCCTTCCGTCCAGGGCGAATAGACGGCCTTGTCGATTACCTTCGCCGGCGGCACGAAGCGCGCCAGTTCGGGCATGAGCTCCACCAGCGCCGGATCAATATTTTCGAGTGTGGCTTCGGCCCAGCGTCGGTAATAGTGAACCCACATGCCCATACCCTCGCCCGGTCGTGAGACGGGAATGAAACGTGTGAAGATGGTGCGCTCCGCATGCCGGCTAACAAGTTCCTCGATGGCGGGCAGCACATGTTTGGCCCATGGTATATTCCACGGGCCCGCAGCGCCAAAAAGCCCTTGCATATCGACACAGACGTGAACCGACGCTTGGCTGAGAGGGCCGTGTACAAGACCGCGAGCTGCCATCATCCCTCACCAACAATTGCCAATTCGCCTCAAAGCGGCGTGTTGTCATTGGCCTGCCGGGCGGCTTCGGCCTGGGCGACGTCGATCGTGCAAAGCTCGTTGCCGGCGGGATCGCGCATTCGTACCAGCCATCCAGTCAGGTCGTCATCGCCGGGTTGCAGATCGACCAGCATGTCGATCGCGCAACGAATTGCTTCTGCGCGAGCGGCCTCAAAACTTGGCATCACGGCAGGGGGAACCTGACGGGCCTGGTCCCCATCGCGATATTCGAACATGTAAATATTGCCCTCCCTAGTTTGGACGTCGTCGAGTTTCGCAGAACTATCCGATACATCTTTCCTCTCGACAGGCATCTCGAAGGCTGCGGTCTGGACAAGCAGTGCTTTTGCACGGTCGATCGCTCCGAGAGCGTCACCAGCGTCTTCGCCTCGCGCCATTTCTACGGCGATAGATTCCCCGCCCTCGCCCTCAAACACCACACGGATTAGAGGCAGGCCTGAGGACGCGGCGGCCGGTCCAATGTTGATACCAACAATCTGCATGGGAAATCCTTCAATTGTTTGGTGACTCAGGCTTGCGGCCGATCAGCGATTGAGCTCATCGTCGTGCTCGTCAGCGCGGCCGATATAGTCGCTGGCAGTGGCCAATACTGCTAGGAATGCAGCCGCGTATCTGGCAAACCCGAAGGCCTGCGCGGCGGCTAGTTTCGCACCATGCACATGCTCAGCGAGAAACGCGTCCGCTGCATCGCGGGCTTCAGCCCCAGCCTGGCCGAACAGGTCGCGCTCTTTTGCCGTGGGCTCAAACGCCTTGCCAATAATGTGGCCGATCAACAGCCCTCCCGCAGATCCAGCGAGCACCTTCGCCCGCGTCAAGTTTGTCACCGCCTTGTGCGTATGGGCTTCGTATCGAATTGACGCTGCGTCCGAATGCGCGGCGCCGGCAACCAAGTCGACAGCCTCATTGTCGGCGCCTGCTGCGACCCGGGCACTTCGCCTGCCCGCGTCGAACACGGCAACTGCGCCCAACGCGACCGCTGCGGCCGTGCCGCCGTTATCCTTCACAGCGTCGGACACACCGCCAAGGACCTTCCCAACCTTCTGCTTCGCGTATCGGGTCGACGCATCGACCAGATTTCGGGGCTGCAGCCGCCGGCTTATTTCTCTGACCGGCTCAAACAAAGCCTGGCGCTCTGTTCGGCTTTGCAACATGATCTCTCGCATCTCTTTATTGAGTTGAGCCAAAACGCATCCCCTGTTTTAATGCTGCGATGTCAGTGCGCACCTGGTTGACGGTCTCGACCGGTGTGATGGTCCATCCGGCAAGCGTTCGCTTGGCAAGATAGAGCAACAGCACTCCGCCCACCCCCAGCAAAGCACCGACGACCAGACAAGCGACCATCGGATTTACGCCGAACTGGATCATCGCGAGGATCAGGAACTGGACCAGGGCAAAGGCTGCCAGGACAAAGAGCGCCAATGCAGCGATTCCGCATGCTCCTGACGAGACGATCGTCGACGTCTTGACCTTCATCTCCGCCTGGAGAAGACGAAGATCGAGCCGCATCAGCGAAGCGAACTGGCTCAACCCTTCGCTCAACACACTCCCCAAGGAGCGGCGATCGGAACCATCATCCATTTGGAGTGCTCCTCCTTTCAGGACCGATCGGAGCTTCGCATGATGCGGGTGAGAACCACCCCGGCCAGGATGCCTACGCCGAAAAAGGCCGCAGGCTGGCGCTGGGCGAACTTGGTAACGGAATCCAGCAATTCACCGACGTTTCGGTCCCTGATATCCGATGAGATCCGTTCCACGCCTTCGGCGGCGGTGCGGACCATGCCAGCAACCTGAGGTGATTGCTTCTCGATCCCATCAGCGGCGTCCTTGACGGAATGGGCAATGTTGGCGATCGCGTCGGCGCCGGCGGTCTTGTTCGACTCCACCGCTTCCTTGAACGCCCCAGCAGCATCTGATGCCACCGAGCCGGCATAATTTTTCGCGTCAGTCGAAACCGACGCAGCGGCGGTTTTGAGGTGGGTTGCAGTTTCGGCCGCGCTCGACTTCAATTTACTGAGCGCTTCCTTGCTTTTGCCGGTCCGGCCGGTATCGGTCTCGTCCTGCCATTCATTCTCATTAGAGGACCCGCTGAGGTCGTTGGTGATTGGCGTGTTCACGATTTTTCACTCCTGTTGTCGCGAGTTGATGTTGTGAATTGAACTCGACCAACAGCAACCAGTTCCCTGGCGGAAACGAATATTCCTGCCGCTATTGCGTCCGCACCGGCCGCCATACAGACATGCCCGTTGCTCGGAGCCTCGCAGCTTTTGCTGGACGAGTTCTCGGAACTCGATGCATCTCTGGCCTGCCGCTCACCGTTCAATCGCGGGGCCTACTAGAAGGCTGACCTCGTCCACCAGCTCGGCCCATGAGCCGTTGGCGCCGTGCACCGCGGGTCCGAGTGGAACTTCACGACGCAAGTAAGATCTCAAAGGTCAGGCCGGGAGGAGACGACAAAAGCGACTGCAGATGCTCAACGCCTGGGTTGTCCGGTGCGGACATCAAGCTCCCCACATCCATTCGTTTGCGCTAAGGAACAAAAGACCGTCCAGCCAATTCCCTACAAAGAAGACTGCCATTGAGCAGGTGATGTTAGGGAGGAAAAGATGGGCTTGTTCGCAAAATATTTCTCTGGCCTTCGTGGCAAAAAGCCGGCCGAGAAAGAGAAGAGTGGCGACATGCGTAAGGCTACGGGCGCAGGTCCAGCAATAGCTGCACACTCGAAGGATGCCCAGACCACGGCTGCAACTGGCCAGAATCCCGCCGCCGCAAGGAAGAGATCAAATGGCTAGCGTGCAGCTTTGCCGTCCATTTTCGGGGAAGGATCTGTCTGCGGGTTTTCCGCCAATGGATTGAAACTGATCCCCTCAAAGGGGAGCCCCGCAAAGCGGGATCTTAATCGCGCGCTGCGGACCCTGCACTGGACTCTGCGAGGGAACGAATGATTCTTCTGCGAATTATTAGCGGGCGCTAACAAATTTGTGGGAGGGGTATAATGGGGGAGTCTAGATTGGCGTCGCGTCGTACGGATCTCATTCCGATGATCATTATCGTCATGCTTTCCGCCCGCTAGGATGTCATTGCTCCTGGGATTGAAGGCGGTGGCATTTGGCTGACAAACGGCGCCTCAGAGTCCTCGTTGTTGAGGACGAAATACTTGTCGCCATGCTGCTCGAAGACATGCTGGCGGATCTGGGATTTGAGCTTCTCGGCCCGGCTATGCGCCTTGACGCTGCGCTAAAGATGGCCCTGGACGAAAGTTTCGATCTTGCCGTCCTGGACGTCAATTTGGCGAATGAACAATCCTTTCCCGTGGCCCAGCTTTTACAGGAGCGAGGTATCCCGTTCGTTTTCGCCACTGGATACGGACTGCGTGGGCTGGACGAGCGCTTTAAAGAAGTCACTACACTTCAAAAGCCCTTTGAACCGCACCAGCTCGCGAATGCAATTTCCTTAGCCCTCCCTTCTAAGGACGAGGATAAATAGTTTCATTTTCTAGATAGCACTTGCCTAGTCTCAGCATGGTTGGCGGCCTGAACAATGTGGGGATGGAAGTTGCCTCGTCTGTCAGCTCGATTGTATCTACTAAGCCTAATAACGGCGGCCGTTGTGCCTGTCTGGCTCTTTGCCGCTTACCTCCTCGCCCAATACGCCTTGAACGAGCGGTCGCGTTTCGAGGGTGAGGCACTGCAGGTCGCGCGCCAGATATCACTCGTGGTCGAAGGCGAGATTACAAACCTCGCCACAGTGGTCGAAGGCCTGTCCAAGTCATCCTCTATGTCTGGGGGCGACCTGATGACGCTGCACAAGGAAGCCACTCGCCTGGTGCTGGGTACGGATCGAGTCATCTTGCTGCGCGACTTGGGCCGCAACCAGTTGATCAATACTCAGTTGCCCTTCGGCGCCGCTTTGCCGCCCGTCACAGCGTTGTCGACATCGGAAATCGCCAAGGTCAAATCCAAACTGCCGATCGTCAGCAGCGTCTATGCCGCCTCTGGAGAATATCGGATTGCCGTCGCGATCCCTGTGCGTGGCCCCAGAGGCGAAGAATGGCTTCTCGCCGTCTCGGTCCCCACCGCCCACATTCGCGACGTCATGATGCCGGCGGTGCCCAAAGGTTGGACGATCGGCGTTGGCGACCGCGAGGGCGCCTATGTGGCACGATCAACACTCCACGAGGAGATGACCGGTAAGCCGGGCTTGCCAGAGTATCTTGAGAAGGTCGCCGGCCGCTCGGGCACGTTCACCTCCCGAAACTTTCAGGGCATGACACTGCTTGCCGGCTACTACCGTTCCGGAGCTTCCAACTGGTTCTACACGGCAAATGTTCCGCTCTCTGTAGTCCAGGCGCCCCTTTGGCGATCTCTTGCTGCGATTGCTGCGCTCGCCCTTGTGGCGATGCTGATCTCGTCCGCACTCGCCTACGTTGTCGGGAACGGCTTCGCCAAGGCGGCACGCGATCTGGCTAGCCGCGCTGATGCGTTGGGCCAAGGCCGACCGGTCACCGCCATGTCCACCGCAGTCTCAGAGTTTGCAGTGGTTGCTGACGCACTTGTCGCCGCGGAGCGCGCGCTTGCCGAACGCGAGTTCGAGCTGGAAGCTGTCCTGGAGACTGCTCCTGCGGCGGTCTGGTTCACATATGATCCACAAGCACGCCAAGTGATACGCAATCGCTTCGCCGCGGAACTCATGGGCTTGCCTACCGACAGTCGCAAATCCTTCGGTACGACTGATTTGGTCATCGACACGATCGCTTTGCAGGATGGGCATACTGTGAGCCGCGAAGATCGGCCGCTCAGCAAGGCGATGCGCGGCGAGCAGACAGACAATCAGGAATTTTCCTATATTCTTCCGAACGGCGTTCAACGGACACTTCTGTCGAGTGCCCGCCCCATCCGCGGCACCTCTGGCAAGGTCATCGGTGCGGTGCAGGTCAGCCTCGACATAACCGCACGTAAGCAGGGCGAAGAACAGCGCCGGCTTCTTGTCAACGAGCTCAATCACCGTGTCAAAAACACCTTGGCAGTTGTTCAGTCCATCGCCAGCCAAACCCTGCGCAATGCCACGAGTTTGCCAGAGGCGGGGCGCTCGCTCGCAAGCAGGCTTGTCTCTCTTGCCAAGGCACACGATATCCTGACGCAAGAGAATTGGAGCGGGGCCGATCTGAAGGATGTCGTCGCGGCGGCACTTTCACCGCATGCCAATACGGAGCGCTTGCAAATCGTAGGGGACGAGGTCTGGCTTTCCCCCGCTCTGGCGTTGTCCCTATCATTGGGTTTCCATGAACTGGCCACCAACGCAATCAAATACGGAGCACTTTCGTGCAAGGAGGGAACCGTCTCGATCTCCTGGGTAACAAGCCGGCAAGAGCAGAGGAAGCACGTTCGAATAGAATGGCGCGAGCTGGACGGCCCTCCTGTCGCGGCAATCGAGCGCAAAGGATTCGGTACACGAATGCTTGAGAGGCTTCTCGGGCCAAAATCTGCAGGGACCGTCACAATCACGTTCGAGCCGACCGGTCTCGTTTGCGTTTTTGAGGTTGACCTGGGAGAACCTAGGGGCCCTGATTACGCGTCTTGAGCCCAGCGCGAGGGATCCCCTCGCCCGCCATTTAATTGTTCCAGCTTGTATCACTCGGATGCAGTCGCATCTGGTCGTGCTCGTTGCGTATCCGGAAGAAGCGGCGCCGATACACTTCGGTCCCGCTAAAAAGTGTAGCGCTCTTGCCGATATCGTCCCACTAGCTCCCGACGAAAACCTTTTTGCCCCACATGCGTTGTCCCTCCAACAAAGGAGGCAATCCATGTTGACGAAAACGAAAACCGACACGTCGAAGACAACGGGGAAGCAGCGCAGCGTGCAGCGCAAGGTGGACGCCGACGACCGCAAGAAGGCGAAAGCCAAGCCTGACGCCGCCATGCAGGCAGGCGCCCGCCCCTATCCCGAGCCGCCTTTTCCCAAGCAGCATCATCCCAAGCCGGGCGAGGAAGCGCAGGTCAAACCGGCGCCGCTCTACGACGCGCCGTTCTGGCAGGGCTCGAAGAAACTCGACGGCAAGGTGGCGCTCATCACCGGCGGCGATTCCGGCATCGGCCGCGCCGTGGCAGTGCTGTTTGCACGCGAAGGCGCCGACGTCGCCATCGTCTATCTCAGCGAAGACCGGGATGCCGAAGTGACCAAGCAGGCGGTCGAGGCCGAGGGCCGGCGCTGCCTGGCGCTGCGCGGCGATGTCGGCAGCCGCGCCTTCTGCCGACGCGCGGTCGAGAGCACGGTGAAGCAACTCGGCAAGCTCGACGTGCTGGTCAACAACGCCGCCTTCCAGGTTCATTCAGCCGACTTCGCCGACCTCACCGAGGAGCATTTCGACGCCACACTGAAGACCAATCTCTACGGCTATTTCCACATGGCCCAGGAATCAGTGGCGCACATGAAGCCGGGCTCGGCCATCGTCAACACCGGTTCGGTCACCGGCATAGAGGGCTCGAAAGAGCTGGTCGACTATTCGATGACCAAGGGCGGCATCCACGCCTTCACACGCGCGCTGTCGGGCAACCTGATAGCCAAGGGCATCCGGGTCAACGCGGTGGCGCCGGGGCCGGTCTGGACACCGCTCAACCCGTCCGACAAGCAGGCGGCGGATGTCTCGCAATTCGGCGCCAAGACGCCGATGAAGCGCCCGGCGCAGCCTGAAGAGATCGCGCCGGCCTATGTGTTCCTGGCCTCGCCGCAATGCTCGAGTTACATCACCGGCGAAATCCTTCCGATTGTGGGTGGATATTGAGCGGTCAATCGCCACTGCGACGCTTGAGGACGAGCCCGGCGTCATAATCTTGCGCTGCCAGCTTAGAGCTGAGATTCGATCGGAAGATGGCGGACCAAGGCAGCAAGGATACGGCGAAAGAATCTAGCTTCTGGTTCGTGCGTATAGTCCTGCAGCTTGCCTTCGTCGCAGCCGTGCCAGTGCAAGACATTGTGCTTCAGTTCGAGCCGGTAGCTCGCTTCTGGAGATATCTCTGACTGGAATCGATCCCGCAACTCAGCAACCAATCCCGCATCTTCAAAGAGCACGCCCATTTCCGAATTTAGAGACACCGACCGCGGATCGAAATTGAAGGAGCCGACGAAGCCGATCCTGTCGTCAACGGTGAAAGCTTTCGTATGCAGACTGGCGCCTTTTGAACCAAACACCGAAATTGACGGCTGACGGCTGAATGGTTGAAGCTCGAAAAGTTTGACGCCGTTCCTTAGCAGCCGCTTGCGATAGTTTGCGTAGGCGCCATGGACCGCGGCGACGTCTGTGGCGGCCAGGGAATTGGTCAGAACCGAAACGTCAACACCAGTGCCGACAAGGTCCAGCAACATCGCTGTGCCTCTTTTGCCGGGGATGAAATAGGGCGACACAATTTCCAGACATTCGCGCGTCGATTGAATGATGGGACGCAGCTCTTTCATAAGCCAGCTGCGACGTCTCCAGCCACGAACCTTCTCTGGCGGATCGGAAATGACCCGCACGCCTTCCACCCAGTGAACGTCGTTACTCGCCGCGATAAATTCTACGACAGAGCCTCGCTCCCCTATGCCGTTCAAGAATTTTGACTCGGTTTCGGACTCGTTCACTTCAAACCGTTTGACCTGCTCATGCTCCGTCGCTGAACCAAGTGTCTTGATCGGCTTGGATTCCTCGCATGCCCAGAAGGCATCAAATATCTCTTGAGTTTGCTGTACGGCAGGCCCCAGGAGCAGCATGTCGAGGTCGCGGAAATTGGTCTCTGCCGCATCGAAATAGGCGTCGCCAACATTCCGTCCGCCGACAATGGCAAACCTGTCGTCGGCGATCCAAGCCTTGTTGTGCATACGTCTTGTCAGTGCAAAGAGCCGCAACAGCACTTCGACACCACGCATGATCCGGCCGCTCCTGATTCCGCTTGGATTGAACAACTTCAGTTCGATGTTTGGATGATTGTTCAGCGCCAGATAGGCAGCATCGTTTTTGCGCGGATTGACGTCGTCAAGGAGCATGCGCACCCGCACGCCGCGCTCGGCGGCTCGAAAAACCTCTTGCAAGAGCAAGCGACCGGTGTGGTCATCGTGCCAAAGGTAATACATCAGGTCTAGGGTGCGCACCGCACTCCGTGCCGCTAGCACGCGCACAGCGAAAGCGTCATAATTGTCCGAGACAAGAAGCAAGCCGCTCTTGCCGGCCTTGATGTTGTCGTCTGCGATTTGAGAAACCGATACGTCCATGAAAATTGGCCACCTTCGGACGGCGGTCGCAGCCGGCCATGCTCAAAATCATAGCAAGAACCCGTCAGTGCAATTCTGGTTGCATATCCAACCGTCTGACAGTGCGTTGAAGTGGGATGACTGACGACATCGCGACATCATCGCCGAAGGGCGATGTCCATTGCCTTTTCCAAGTCTTCATCAAAAAAGGGCTTGGCCAGACGGGTCGCACTTGTCTGTGTGCCAGACGGAAGTTCGGCATAACCCGTGGCAAGAATTGCGGGAAGGTCTGGGCGCTCGGTTCTAACGATGTCGATCAGGTCAGCACCCGTCATCCCGGGCATGGCATGATCGGTGATGAGCAAATCCAGCTTCGGTTCGCTCTTCAGGATTTCCAGCGCCCGGGTCGCTGACCCTGCCTCCAAAACTTTATGACCGAGATCCTCGAGCATTGCGACCGTGTTCATGAGAACAAGAGGATCATCATCAACAGCTAGGATTGATATCGCTTCCCGGTTCGGCCTCTTCATCGCGGGCATCTCAACCTTCTCGGCCTGAGACTGCGATGAGGTAGCGGCGGGCAGCCAAATCTCCACCGTGGTCCCGGCGCCGAGTTGACTGTGAACCTTGAGCCGGCCTCCTGACTGCTCGGCAAATCCCTGCGCCATTGCAAGACCCAAACCAGTCCCCTTGCCGACGCCTTTGGTTGTAAAGAAGGGCTCGGTCGCCCGGGAGAGCGTTTCCGCGTCCATGCCTTGGCCTACGTCCTTCACCGACAAACGGACGTAGCGACCTGCTTTAAGCTTGTGACTATTGAAAGCATCCAACTCCTCAGCCTCAGCGCTAAGAACAAGCGAACCTCCGGAGGGCATCGCATCTCGGGCATTGACTGCGAGGTTCAACAGCACCGACTCTAGCTGGTTGGGGTCAGTGACAGTGCTGGGCAGCGACAAGGGAAATTGGGTCAAAACAGGGATAGTCGGACCGATAGCCCTTTCAAGCATATTGGTCATCCCGAGCACCAGTTCGGGAATGGAGACCGTTTGTTGATCAAGGTCTTGGCGGCGTGCAAACGCCAACATTCGCTGGGTCAGCGATGAGCCCCTTTCCGCAGCCTGCAAAGCGTTGTCCAGGAGGGACACCAGTTTCGGATCATTGGTGAGACGCCTGCGTATCATTGAGAGGCTGCTCTGGATCACCATCAGAAGGTTGTTGAAGTCGTGCGCGACCCCACCGGTCAGCTGACCTATGGCTTCCACTTTTTGGATTTGAAAAAGCTGTTCGCGGGTTTGCTCCAGCTCTTTCTGAGCCTTGCTGCGTTCGGTCACATCGCGGGTGATTTTGGCAAAGCCAATCAGTTCCCCGCCGTCATTTCGGATTGCATCAATTATCACATGAGCGAGAAACGTCGTTCCGTCCTTGCGCAAACGCCAGGCTTCGCGCTCGAAACGACCTTCTTTGGCGGCGACCGCAAGGCTCTCTTCCGGAAGCCCTGCTTTTCGGTCGGCCTCAAGATAAAAGCGCGAGAAATGTTCGCCTAGAATTTCGTCTGCCTTGTACCCCTTGATCCGCTCGGCACCCAGGTTCCAGCTGGTTACAAACCCCTTCACATCCAACATATAAATGGCATAGTCGGCCACGCTTTGGACCAATATCCGGAACTGTTCTTCACTGCTTTTCAAAGCCTGTTGAGCGCTCTGTCGTTCCGTCAGGTCTCGAGTGATATTCGCAAATCCCACCACAGTGCCGTCAGCACCACGCACGGGATCGATTACCACGTGCGTCCAGAACTCCGTTCCGTCCTTGCGTAGCCGCCACCCTTCGGCCTCAAACCGGCCTTCGGACGCAGCCGTTTTCAGTGCAAGCGCGGGCAATCCTGCGTCCCGGTCCCCCGGCTTATAGAAGACCGAGAAATGTTGGCCGATAATCTCAACTGCGCTGTAACCCATGGATTTTTGCGCGCCTGGGCTCCAGCTGCTTACAGTGCCGTCTGCATCGAGGAGGTACACCGCATAGTCGGTGATGGAATCAATCAGCACGCGATATCTGTCCTCAACCGGAAGCGAAGAGGTCGGCTGCTTGATTGACAATTTTTGCAAAGTCACTGCTCCCGTAACAAGTAGAAACGCCAGTTCAAAGCCTTGGTTCCGTTAAAGACCCGGCCACCTGAAACCCTGGTCGGTCTTCGGGCCAAGGGCCTCAACAGAAAGTCTGGGCTGCGCGCAACCAAAATCAAGTTCCGTCGTTTTGTCCGGTTCGATATTGGGGGGCGTTTTGGTGGGATCCAGCGAGGATATGGCGAGTGCTGCTTTTCGCAGCGCTAGCGAAATGGCTGACCGCATCGGGTCATTGCCCTGGAATCAGACGTCAGTCGGACCTGTTTCATCATGGCCCAGTGAGCTCAGAACACTGGTTAACCTGATCCTGGGTTCAGGCCAGCCGATGTTTGTCGTTTGGGGTTCTGAACGGATCTGGCTCTACAACGACGCTTTCATCCCCATTCTAGGAAGAAAACACCCGATCGCCCTCGGCTTGCCCAGCCACGATGTTTGGGCAGAAGCGTGGGACACGATCGGTCCGATGTTTGATCAGGTCTTTCAAGGTCGACCGGTGCATATGGACGACATTGAAATCCGCATTGACAAGCGCGGCACCCCTGAGGAAGCACACTTCGCTTTCTCCTACAACCCGATCGTGCAACCGGATAGCGGAGAGGTTTGCGGGCTGTTCGGCGTCTGCACGGAAACGACGGACCGATTTCTTGCAGAACGGCGGGAGCGCCTCGCCGCGGAGCGTCAGCTCAACCTGTTCGAACAGGCCCCGGGCTTCATCATCATAATGAGCGGCCCCGATCACGTGGTCGAGTTCCTGAACGATGCCCATCGCCTGGTGTTCAACAGCAGCGAATGGCTGGGAAAGACCATACGGGATGCGTTTCCCAGCCTGGAAGGGCAAGGGTTTTTCGAACGCCTCGACGACGTGTTCAAAAGCGGCGAAACGTTTGAGGCGCAAGGGGTCCCCGTTCGCTTTCGCCGTTCGCCGGAACAGCCCGAGGAAACGCGCTACCTCACCTTCATCTATGCGCCGCTCTACGATGGCGGTAGCACCATCACGGGAATATTCTGCGAGGGCTTCGACGTCACCGAGACATTCCGCGCTAGACGGCGAAGCGCTGCGATCGCGGATCTCGCCGAGGTCGTCCGGCTGGTCGAAGATCCGGACGATCTCGCCTACGCTGCAGCAGAAATCATTGGTCGGGAGCTTGAAGTAAGCCGGGCCGGCTACGGCACGATCGATCTGGCCAAGGAGACCATTTCAATCGAACGCGATTGGAACGCACCCGGCATCAAAAGCTTGGCCGGGGTGCTGCATTTCCGCGACTACGGAACCTATATCGAAGACCTGAAGCAAGGCATCACCGTTGTCTGCGAAGACGCCGACACGGATCCACGGACAAGCCACAATGCGGAGGCGCTGAAAGCGATCAGCGCACAATCCTTTATCAATATGCCGGTCACCGAACAGGCCGGCTTCGTTGCGCTGCTTTACCTCAACCACGAAAGGCCGCGCTCCTGGTCCGAGGAGGAAATCGAGTTCGTTCGCGAGATGGCCGAGCGGACCCGCACAGCGGTTGAACGACGGCGCGCGCAGGCTGAACTGCGCCAGAATGAAAGTCGGTTGCGCTTTCTCGACGCACTTGGAAAAGAGACGTCAAAAAGCACCGACGCGGACGCCATTCTTGAAACCACCACGAGGATGCTTGGCGAGCATCTTGGTGTAGCGATTTGCGCATATGCCGACATGGAGCCCGACCAGGACCACTTTACGATACGTGGGGATTGGCACAGGCAAGGCTCAGGCAGCATCGTCGGCTACTACAGCTTGCAGGATTTTGGCGACCTTGCCGTTCTCAGGCTGCATCAAGGGCTGCCGCTGATCATCAACGACAATCGCGCCGAACTCGCATCGCAAGAAGCCGCGACGTTTCAGAATATCGGCATTTCTGCAACGATCTGCATGCCGCTCGTCAAAGAAGGACGCCTCACTGCATTGATGGCGATCCACGACAACGCGCCGCGAACATGGACGCAGAACGAACTCGCGCTTCTCACAGAAGTCACTGAACGATCCTGGGCTCATATCGAAAGGGTAAGATCGGATCAGGGTGCTGCAGAAACCGCGGAACGATTGAGCTTGGCTACCAAGGCGGCCGCAATCGGCATTTGGGATTACGATCCGGTCGCCGATCAGTTGCGCTGGGACGCCCAGTGTCGTGCATTGTTTGGCATCACGTCGGACAGCCCAGTTTCCTACACGGGCTCCTTTATCGCTGGCCTCCATCCAGACGATCGGGATCGAGCCGATGAGGCGGTCAGACGCGCCATCGCTCCAGACAGCTCAGAAGGCTTCAACATCGAGTATCGAACGATCGGCCTGGAAGACGGTGTCGAACGGTGGGTGGCGGCAAGTGGCCATGCCATTTTCGAGGACAGGAAGGCCGTTCGTTTTATCGGGACGGTGATCGATATCTCAGACCGCAAGAAGGCGGAGCGCCACCTCAAGATCATGAACGATACCGGCGCGACCGTGGCCGCCGAATTGGACCTCGATAAGATCGTGCAGACAACCACTGATGCCGGCGTGCAGCTGTCGGGCGCACAGTTTGGCGCGTTCTTCTACAACGTGCTCGACGATGAGGGCGCCAGCTACATGCTCTACGCGCTGTCCGGCGCACCGCGATCTGCGTTCCAAAACTACCCTATGCCGCGAGCGACCGCGGTGTTTGAAACGACGTTCCTCGGAACGGGTGTCGTCCGATCGGACGATATCCTTCTGGATCCGCGCTACGGCCAGAACGCGCCGCGCAAGGGCATGCCGAAAGGCCACCTGCCCGTCCGCTCCTACCTGGCAGTGCCTGTCGTATCAAACTCCGGCGAGGTTCTGGGTGGTCTCTTTTTCGGCCACGCGGACACTGGCAGGTTTCGCCACGAGCACGAGAGTGCTTTGCTAGGCATCGCCGGACATGCCGCGACAGCGATCGACAATGCCCGGCTTTTCCAGGCGGCGGAGCGCGAGTTGGCAGAAAGACGACGTGCCGAAGCCGCACTGCAGACTCTCAACGCCACGCTTGAGCAAAGAGTTGCCGATGAGGTGGCCGAACGCTCCAAGGCCGAAGAGCAACTGCGTCAGGTGCAGAAGATGGAGGCCGTTGGCCAACTGACCGGCGGCATTGCACATGACTTCAACAACATGCTGGCCGTCATCATCGGCGGTCTCAATCTACTGCAACGAAAGCTTGCTAAGGGCGAGACAGATGTCGGCCGGTTCGTGGAAGGCGCGATGGATGGTGCTCATCGCGCTGCCGCCTTGACGCAACGGCTGCTGGCATTTTCACGACAACAGCCGCTTGCCCCCGAACCCATCAATGCGAACCGCCTGATTGGGGGTATGACCGATCTCCTCGTGCGAACACTTGGTGAAACGATCAAGGTCGAGACCGCCTTTGGCGCCGGCCTCTGGCAAGTGAAGGCCGACCCCGGTCAGTTGGAAAGCGCCTTGCTCAATCTGTCGGTCAACGCGCGCGATGCCATGCCGACCGGTGGCAAGCTGACCATCGAAACATCGAACGCCTATGTCGACGAGCGGTATGCTCGCGAGTCCGCGCTAGCATCCGGCCAATTCGTATTGATTGCCGTTACCGACACGGGCACAGGCATGTCGGCCGAGGTTCTCAGCAAAGCGTTCGACCCATTCTACACGACCAAAAGTGTCGGCAAGGGCACGGGGCTCGGCCTGAGCCAGGTTTACGGCTTTGTCCGACAGTCCGGTGGCAATGTTAAAATTTACAGCGAGCCATGCGTGGGCACGACGGTCAAGATCTACCTGCCAAGACACTACGGCCAAGCACGGCCAGATGCCGACGAACGCAAGCCGCGGTCGATAGATGGCGGCCTCGCTACCGAGATCGTCATGGTGGTGGAGGATGAAGATCGCGTGCGCGCCGTATCGGCTGAGGCGTTGCGCGAGCTTGGCTACACGGTTGTCGAGGCAAGCGGGCCGAATGAAGCCATCAAGCTGATTGAAGGCGGGCAGCAATTGTCCCTCCTATTCACCGACGTTGTCATGCCCGAGATGTCAGGGCGTCAGCTCGTCGATATTCTGCGCAAAAGGAACCCGACGCTGAAGGTCCTCTACACCACTGGCTACACGCGCAATGCAATCGTCCATAATGGTATTCTGGATCCCGGGACCCAGCTACTGCCCAAACCATTCAGTCTTGAGGACCTGGCCGAAAAGGTGCGTGCGATTCTCGACGACCTCGCATAAGTGCCTGATACGAGCATTGGGAACGATTTGAAGGCGGCGTCGTTTGCTCTGACTGGAAACGGGATGAGCAAATGGTTGCGCCACGTGCGGTGTGCAAGTCGGCTTGAGCGAAAGCAAGGAGGAATGTTTTTGGTCCGACTGACTAAGGAACAATGCCGCGCGGCAAGAGGACTGTTGGGTTGGCCACAAGTCAGGCTGGGATCAAAGGCCAACTTAAGCGAAGGAACGGTGCGGGATTTCGAAAACGGCAAGCGTGTTCCGGCCGTCGACAAGCTCACCGCCATGCAAACGGCACTGGAACTTGCGGGCGTAGCCTTCCTGGGGGATGGCGAGACAGCTGAAGGCGGACCAGGGGTCCGGCTCAGAAAGGTCGCCGCGCCTCGTACGCATATTCGACATGGTGAAGCCGGTATCATCGAGAGCAGCGACATGTAACCCATCTGGGCCTGTCCCTTCGCAAAGCCGCCCCCATCTGCCCATCAAGCTGAGATTGGCGACATTCAGGGTCGCGTCTTCTCTTCGCCACTCGGCCGCGCTCGAGGCGGGTTCTGACCGTCTGACTGGTGTGTCTTGTCATCGACGTCGTTTACAGAACGCGTCAGTCCAATCCCGTCTTTCGGCTTCTTGTTGCCAGCTGCGTCCTGGGAGAACGCGTCGGAAGGATCTGGACCGGTCCTGGCCGGATATTTCGTCGCTCCGGTTTCGCGATGGTTTTCCTTGTCGGGCATTTCGATCCTCCTGGCTGATGATCGATAACCGAGCCAGACGCCAAGAAGTTCCGCGCCTCATGGAACATTCCCTCTGGCAGGTCGTTGGCCAGCAAAGGAGATTGTGAGATTGGCTAGGCTGTAGGATTCGGCTTTTGGCAGATCGCAGCTTTGGCTACCGGGCTCGCACTTACCGGGTGGGTCCCTTGCAGTTTTTCTCATTCCTTCCCTCCCAACGACCCCGTGGTAATGTCGCGGCAAGGTCGCCGACCCCATATTTTCAATTGGAAAAATGTGCGCGTTGGGGCCACCCGCCCCTACCGCTCCGAAAAAATAATATGAAAACCTGCGGCATAACGCGTTTGAGGATGCGGACGGTATCTGAAGTCGACTGGCACAGGTCTTGAGACGCCCCCCGGTGGCAAATGTGATTTTACGATCGGTGCCAGCGGGCTTACGCTGCGCCTTCAACGATTGAGGAGATGACGATGAAAACATTCCTCGCAGTGGCCACAGCGTTGGCCCTGTCCGTATCCGCCGCCTATGCCGATTGCCCATATCACGAGAAGGTGCAGGCATCGGTCGACACGCAGAAAACAGCGAGCGTCGAGAAGGCCGATATGTCGAAGGCTGCGGACACTCAAACTATACAGAAAGAAGTGCCGCCAAAGACGGAATAACGGCGGGCTGCCGGTCCCACGCCCCTTGGCCAAGCGCACCGCCTTCCGCACGACGCCTGATGCGCTCCGGGCAGCGGTGGCGGCGAGTGTTGCCGGAAGAAAATCCCCACAAAAATTCTATTTGTTACGCTTTTGCAGAGCCAAACCCCGAAGCGGTATTAGCCCCGTCGTACCCTACGAGCGACGACCGCCTACCCCATGGTGGGGCACCTCACACCCTCCGTTCGAGATAGCCGGCGATGATGTATTCATGATGTCAGTGGCGGAGAGGGTGACGGCTGCGCCTTGCTTTGCGATCTTTGAGGGTTGCACGGGACCGAATATGAACCCCTATCCCCCCACAAACGTGACCTGGCCCGCCCCGAACTGCACTGTGACTGCGCCCCCGCCCCCCTAGAAAACGGTGCATAACGTCCCGCGTCGTCCATTAGCCCTTGCTAATTTTATTTCCAAGCGCCAGCGTCGACTGGGGCTTTCAGAAGGCGAAATGCTAGAGCGGATCTTAGCTTCCACCACAACCAACTCTCGCCAATTTAACTATCTTGTTGCTGATGACGTCACTGACGCTATCGCTGGATGTATCGACTGCTCTGCTCCCGGACGCATCATTTCAACCTTTGCGGCAGTTCAGTCGGTGCGAGACAAGGTTCCCGATTGCGAGATGTCGGACGATCAGATCGAGCGGTGCGTTGTATTGGCTGCGGTTGATGCGGGCCTAGCCGTCCACTTCGATCGGCGAGGACGCCGGCCGGATCCGTACTCGAGCTTGAGCAGGAGCCATTGGCACCTCGTGCCGATCTGGAAAACCAAGGCCACGACACGACTGGCCCACGTGTCATTCCGCCGGCCGAACGACTTCGGACCTGCCGGCCGTACACCTCCGTTCGTTGTCGTTGTCCGGCCGCAAGTCCGGCCGCAGTGCGTAGAATTCAACCCAACTGAGGCGCTTGCCGGTAGGGTTTTGCGGAATCCGTGACCGCGTCCGTCGTTGATGATCGGGCTAGATCCCTGGCGGTTTGCATTTCTTCCCACCGCTAAATGTTTTTCTATACAGGTTTAGCCAAGGTAAGCCCCGAAGCGGTCTAAGCGGGTAACCACTGGCCATACCTAGACCCCGTTGGATGGGTGGTCATCCCAGATCGAGAAACCGGCCAGGCCGGGCAGTCCGTTCCCGCAATGTGCGGGACGGGTTGGTTAATAAATCATGCTGCAGCGCAACATAAATGTTGCAATGCACGCAAACTTCCGTTAGGTAATGCTAATACAAATGCGAAGCTTTTTAAAAGCCACGCCCAAACAAAGGATGGAAACGATGTCCAAGACCACTGAAAAGACTGTCGAATTTATCGACAACGCCGCTTTTGATGCATCCAAGGCTATCGACCAGGTCAGTGCCTTTGCAGAAAAGGGGGTCGAGCAGTCGAAAGAAGTTCTCGCCAAATTCAAGACGGGATCCGAGACGACCCAGAAGGCTCTCGAGTCGAGCTTCCAGACCGCCAAGACCGTTTCCGGTGACCTGTCGCTCAAGACCATCCAGGCTCTGCGCGCCAACGCCAACTCGGCCTTCGCGCATTTCGAAGCCCTAATTGCCGTCAAGTCGCCCTCCGAATTTGCCGAACTGCAGACCGCCTTCGTTCGCAAGCAGATTGAAAGCGCTGTCGAGCAGGCCAAGGACTTCCAGGCCGCCACGACCAAGGCTTTCGAGGACGTCTCCAAGCCGATGAAGACCGCCTTCGAGAAGGCGATGAAGGAAATAAAGGTAGCCTAGCTTTTTCTTGGTGCGGCGGATAGCAGGCGGGGGCGGGTAGCCACGGCTCTTCAGTACTTCGGAGAGCCGTGGTGGCTACCTACGCTTGGCTGCTATCCTCCGCCATCCGCTGATTGTCGTTCGACGGCTTCCTGTCAGGTCGGATCTTCCATAGCTCCGCCCAAGTGATGCGGCGCTTTGTGACTGGCTCGGTCGTCATGCTGCTTCCTCCCAGGACGTCGCGCACGATTTCCTCGAGTTGCTCCGGTTCCATTATGCGGCTTCCGCCAAGTTGTGATTGGCGGGAACGAAGTCGTACTCGAACGTCCCGTCTGGCTTGGAAGTCACCAACAGTGGACGGAACAACAGTTCGTCCGCGTCTTCAGGTGTGTTGATGTTCATGACGTAGCAGAGACGCAATAACTCGTCGTTGCCTTTCGACTGTACCTTGACGTCGCAATGATTAATGTAAAAGGCATGGTCAGTGGTGGCTTCGCCAGGGAACCCGAATTTAAGCACGAGTTTCGAACCATAGACGTCTTTCGACACATCAGCCTCGATGATTTCGCCGACACGAGATACAGGGTTGGCTGATGCCTTTTGCGCGCCGGTCTTGGCCTTGCGCTCTTTCGGCTTTCTTTCGCCCTTTGGATCCTCGAGATATCGTTGCTCTGTTATCCAGCGCCGCAGATGCATCCGCTCAATGCCTTCACCGGCTGCTTCGCGCCAGGCACGCGCAGACTCCATCATCTTGGCATGAAGATCTGCGTCCGGAGCAATGTCGTCATACGCGCGCCTAGCTGCACCGATCTCCGCACGGACCCCGTACTGGTGATAAAGTTGCTCGAATGGCTTCTTCTCTTTCCCTTGCGCCGTTCCCGCGTCGGCGGCCACAAGGCCGGACGAAGGCGGCGCTGAAGGCGCGGCGCATTCATTGTCCTCCTTACATGTAACCCCGTCTGTCGACGGGTTAATGTATGAGGGTCTTTGTCCCAGCATGTGGGACGCTACGTCGCCTTGTGTCCCGGTAGAGTGGGACACCTCTGTCCCGGTAGAGTGGGACGCTTCGGAATCCTCGTTTGTGTCCCGGTAGAGTGGGACGCTATCAACTTTTACCGATGGCAGGTTGCCCTGTGCGGCAAGCTCCAGCACGTTGAGCACCGGCACATAGCGTGATCCGCTGCGGCCCTTTCCCGTGAAGCGACGGACCAGCCATCCTGTTTCGATTAGGAGAATAATCGCCCGCTGCACCGCAGAGCGAGAAAGGTGCCTGGCGCCATCCGGGGCACGTGTTCTCATGGTCGCAACGATGTGCCGGACGGATGCAAGCGCGTCGCCATTGCTGCGCATGTACCATCCAATGAGGAACCGATAGACGATGCGCGCCGGGTCGGTCAGGCGCATATCATAATCAACAAGCTGCGACATTCGAAACTGCGCAACCGGGCCGGTCGGCTCGCCTACGTTGTGTGTCCAATATTCGCGGGTTAGCGATGGCTTAGGCTGCGTCGCGGTCATGGGCGTTCAGGCCTCCAAGGGCTACGCCAGCGGCGCGCGTGATTTCTTTGGCAAGCGGTGGTGCAAAGGTCGCGACGCGCTGTCCGCCCGATTGCGGCCCGTATGTCATGCGTCTGCCGTCTGGCTTCTGGACAAGCTTAAGGCCGTACAGCCGGCAGGCATCTGTAATCGCGATATCAAAGCGCGCGACGACGCTCCCGGCGCCAGGCGGCTCCGGTCGAATACTCAGAATGTGCAAGTTGGGTTGTTCCTGATTTGGAGAACCGCAGTTGGCTCCGCGGTGGGTTTTTGTAGGAGTACGCTAAGCCGCCCTCGCCGCGATGCGGGCATCGATCCACGCATCCACCTCGGCCCGCACATATGCAACACGCCGCTCGCCAAGCCTGACTGCCTTTGGAAATTGGCCCTCGTCAGCCATCAAACTCAAAAGTGGTCGGGAAAGGCTGGTGGCCCGAGCCGCCTCCTTAGGCGCCATCAAGCGTGGTGTATTGTCGTTCGAATGGTCCATAGTTCTCCCCTATTCCAACGCTGATAAGCGCGGAAATTGCGCACGCCAAAGCGCGCTTCAAAAGCTGACAATGATGAGGGGTTAGGGCCGCCGTTAATTTAAGCGGGAGAAGCGAGTCCCGGCGACAAGCGCCGACTTGCTACCACCTATAGGCGTTTTCACAAGTTTTGTCAATATAGTAAATGCGGTTACTGGCCGCTATCGCAGTATTTCGACCAGTCTTCCATCAGGATGCGTCTTTTTTGCAACGCATCTGAGCGCCTGTAAGCGGCTTCGGTCTTGTCCTTAAGTGTGTGCGCGAGCGCCGCCTCTGCCACGTCGCGGGGATGACTCGTCTCGTCGCCGCACCAATCTCTGAAGCTTGATCGCAAACCGTGAAGTGTGGAGTCATCGCCCGTAGCCTTCCGCAGCGCCTTCACCATCGCTGTGTCGCTGATCGGGAACACGGCATCAGTGGTCGCGACTTCCCTCATCGCCTCGATGATCTCGATTGCCCGGTCGCACAGCGGAACGCGATGCTCTCGTCCGGCTTTCATTCGCTGGGGCGGAATGACCCAAAGACCCTGCTTCATATCGAATTCTTCAAATTTCGCGCCGCGTACCTCCCCACTTCGCGCTGCGGTCAGACAGGAGAACTCGACGGCTCGCGCGGATATTCCCGCAGCGGCGCGGAGAGCCTTCATGACGGCTGGCAGTTCCTTATACCCCACGGCCGCGTGGTGACCCCGCGTGAGCTTTTGCCGTGGCGGCAGCAGATCCTTTAAACCACCACGCCAGTCGGCTGGGTTGTCGCCAACGTAAAGCCCCCTCGCCTTCGCGTGATCCATAACGGACGCAATTCGCATCCTGAGCCGATCGGCCGTTTCCGGTATCGTTCCCCAAATAGGCTTCAAGGTCTCGACAACATCATCGCGCGTGATGTCCGCTATGGGCCTTTTATGCAGATGCTTAGCGTATTCTCGCAACGTCATCGCCCATTGCGCTTTGTGCTTCTTGTTCCGGAAACCGGATGATTTCACTTCGAGCACGTCATCCATGACATCTGCGAAAGTCTTCTTCGCGGAAAGCTCGTCACCCCGCGCCAGACGCTGCCTAACCGCCTCCGCCTTCTCCCGCGCCAAAGCCAGGCTGACTGGTGCCGTCCCTTGACCATAGCCTCCAAGGCCAAGTTCGGTACGTTTGCTCGCTCGCCTATAAATGAAAAACCACTGGCGACTGCCCTCCTTCCTTACTCGGAGGAATAGGCCGTCTCCATCGGAATGGATGCCAACGGGAAGGGTCTTTATGCGTGTTTCGGAAAGCCGGTGCTTGGCCATATCGATTCCCGTTGCCATAACCGCGATACGGAAAATAGGGAAAATACGGCAAATAGCAAGGTCAAAGCTCTAGTAATTTCAACACGTTACAGAAAGAGGCGGACGCTCTCTCCGCCAGCCCTTCAATAAAACTGATTAAAATCAACCTGATAGAAAACTGTTACGCAGAGACCCATCTTAAGGCCCGCCAAAAGGCTGTTCGCTTTGAAGTGCCGGGGCAGGCTACCGAGGGACCCAGCTTCCTGAACCTCGTGTTGTAGATTGTGCCGCGACGCGCACGGCAGCGTTGCGCCTCGTATCAGCCCCGCAAATAGCATTTGCTCTCGGCCCTTTGGTCGCCCTGAGACGCCGCCCTGCAACACTATTCGGTCGGGCGCCTTCCCCCGATGTCCAACTAAGATATGGACAGGATCTCGAGTTCGCGCGGCCCTAGATGGACAACATCTCCAACGGTTTTGCCGATCAGCGCGATGGCTACCGGTGAACCATGCGATATGGAAGCTTGAGACGGGTTGGCCTCATCCTCACCGACGATGCGGAAGGTCTGAGTGCGGCCATCATCACGCGCGAAGGTAACGGTGTGACCGAAGGTGATCACTTCATTGGAGGTCGGCACAGACATAAGCTGTGCCGTACGAACGCGTTCGGTATAATAGCGTATATCCCGAACCGGAACCGCCGACTGCCGCCGCCTTTCATTGACATCTTCCACCACGTTTGCAGCCTCGAGCGCCTGCTGGGCGCGAGCCAATTCATCCTGCAGCATCTTAAGCCCCGCCTCAGTGACGAGGTTGATCCGATCGGTGATAGGCCGAGCCGGCAATATGGTTTCCGCCGCTGCCTCGGCGCTTTCCTCCTTGGCAAATGCTACGCTCAATTGATCAAAACTCCCTGTGGAACACCATCATTAATCAGATAACGTAGGGCTGACAGTAAAGCTGCAACAATCTGAGGTATGAGCATGGTGGGGCCGTTCCCTTGCATTCAATGCTAGAGGCGAATGCCTTGAGAGGACACGGGCAACTCCTCCCGCGGCGCAATCTTGTATTGCCGGCTAGAGCTGGGATTCGATCGGAAGATGGCGGACCAAGGCAGCAAGGATACGGCGAAAGAATCCAGCTTCTGGTTCGTGCGTATAGTCCTGCAGCTTGCCTTCGTCGCAGCCGTGCCAGTGCAAGACATTGTGCTTCAGTTCGAGCCGGTAGCTCGCTTCTGGAGATATCTCTGACTGGAATCGATCCCGCAACTCAGCAACCAATCCCGCATCTTCAAAGAGCACGCCCATTTCCGAGTTTAGAGACACCGACCGCGGATCGAAATTGAAGGAGCCGACGAAGCCGGTTTTGTCGTCAACGGTGAACGCTTTCGTATGCAGACTGGCGCCCTTTGACCCAAACACCGAGATTGCCGGCTGACGGCTGAATGGTTGAAGCTCAAAAAGTTTGACGCCGTTCCTTAGCAGCCGCTTGCGATAGTTTGCGTAGGCGCCATGGACCGCGGCGACATCTGTGGCGGCCAAGGAATTGGTCAGGACCGAAACCTCAACCCCGGCACCGACGAGCTCCAACAGGATCGCGGAACCCCTTTTGCCGGGGATGAAATAGGGCGACACAATTTCCAGACATTCGCGCGTCGATTGAATGATGGGACGCAGCTCTTTCATAAGCCAGCTGCGACGTCTCCAGCCACGAACCTTCTCTGGTGGATCGGAAATGACCCGCACGCCTTCCACCCAGTGAACGTGGTTACTCGCCGCGATAAATTCTACGACAGAGCCTCGCTCCCCTATGCCGTTCAAGAATTTTGACTCGGTTTCGGACTCGTTCACTTCGAACTGTTTGACCTGCTCATGCTCCGTCGCTGAACCAAGCGTCTTGATTGGCTTGGATTCCTCGCATGCCCAGAAGGCATCAAATATCGCCGCCGTTTGCTGTACTGCAGGCCCCATGAGCAGCATGTCGAGGTCGCGGAAATTGGTCTCTGCCGCATCGAAATAAGCGTCGCCAACATTCCGTCCGCCGACAATGGCAAACCTGTCGTCGGCGATCCAAGCCTTGTTGTGCATACGTCTTGTCAGTGCAAAGAGCCGCAACAGCACTTCGACACCACGCATGATCCGGCCGCTCCTGATGCCGCTTGGATTGAACAACTTCAATTCGATGTTTGGATGATTGCTCAGCGCCAGATAAGCAGCATCGTTTTTGCGCGGATTGACGTCGTCAAGGAGCATGCGGACCCGCACTCCGCGCTCAGCGGCCCGAAAGACCTCCTGCAAGAGCAAGCGACCGGTGTGGTCGTCGTGCCAAAGGTAATACATCAGGTCTAAGGTGCGCTCTGCACTCCGTGCCGCCAGTACGCGCACGGCGAAAGCGTCATAATTGTCCGAGACAAGCAGCAAGCCGCTCTTGCCGGCCTTGATGTTGTCGTCCGCGGCTTGAGAAACCGATACGTCCATGAAAATTGGCCACCCTTCGGACGGCGGTCGCAGCCGGCCACGTTCAAAATCATAGCAAGAACCCGTCAGTGCAATTCTGGTTGCATGTCCCAGCCCCAGCCGGCGGACTTTGCATCCCTGTTCGTCCTGCTCGCCTCGGGTAAACGCGGCCGTCCGGAACAAAACACAGTCTCACCTATTGATGCGTAGCATTCAGTGGGTGACGACAGATGACGCACAACACAGCACCGGCGGATAGAGCGCCCAAGACATTCCTCGGGCGCCTGACCCGGGCGTCGGTTCCGCGCCACGAGCTGGAATTCATCAGCAAAGTGGGCCGTCTCAATCGAGAGGAGGCGGTTGCTCTTTTGCATAAGCATATGGGCGATCGAGAGGCAGTCTTCCGGGAACTGGCATCGCGTCGCAAACCTTGACCCCGGAGGACGGCATGGACGACGATTTAAAACAGAGATTGATCGAACACAGCGCCCGTATGCAAGCCAGGGCAACTGAGTTGGCGCTGCCAGACGGCAACAGCGATATCTCCGCGCTGATGTCGGGCATTGCATTGACGCTTGAGGCCCTTCTGGTGATTGCCGCAGAGACGAAGACGCCACGGTCTGGGCCAACATTGGACCCATCTGACCGCTCGTAAACATCGTTGAGGCTCGGCAGGAACGCACGCAATCCTGCCGAAGCGGGGAGATTTCTATGATCCAACTGACTCGGGAACAATGCCGTGCGGCAAGAGGGCTGCTTGACTGGCCACAGGCGCGGTTGGACGCAAAGTCGAATGTAAGTGAGGGTACAGTTCGCGATTTCGAGAACGGCAAGCGTGTCCCCACTGCCGACAAGCTCAGTGCAATTCAATCGGCGTTGGAACTTGCAGGCGTCGCTTTCCTGGGCGATGGCGAGACCGGCGAAGGCGGTCCGGGGGTTCGGCTCAGGAAGTCAAGTGTCCCGCGCGCGGTCATTGGGGATGGCGAAGCCGGCATCATCGAGAACAGCGAAATGTAGAGTGTTGAGGCTGAGGGTAACCGCCTTTCGTCACAGCTGATTGCTGGAGGGATCTTTGGTTTGCCCAACCATTTTTACCAGTGGTGAAAACGGCTTCGTGGCTAGGCCGTTGCCGCCGTCGCCTGAGCCGGGGCTCGTTTCCGGGGGGCCGGTCGGCGTCGATCGCGGCGTTTCGAAACGACTTTGAGGGGAACCGCCGGCGCTGGAGACAGCGCACCAAGCACAGCGTTGACCATGCCGTGGGCTACGAAATCGGCGCTGATGTCGGCGGCCAGAGCTTGTCCTTGTTGCCCGGCATCGCCCTGCTCCGCGTCTGACCAGAACACAATTCCGATTCTCAAACCTGCCTTGGCGCGTTTCAGTCGGCGCACCAGAAAGCGAGCATGCTTGAGAGAATCCCGGTTCAGGAAACCGACCACGACTGTGTCGATCGTCTCTAGTTCGAGACGGCGAATACCTGCCGGCTCCATATCGACAAAACTGGCCTTCGCCACTGTCGCACCTTGCACCTCCAGCACCTGAGCGAGCATGGCGGCTGCGGCGTCGTCGAGTTCCCCGCGGCCGCCGGCACAAAGCACCGACATGTCCTTGCCATCGGGCAGCTCGATCTCTTCCTCCTCGACGCCATCCGGCTCCTTGCTCGTGCTCCCTTCCGCGGTGGCTGTCGGCTCATCTTCCTCGCTTGCTTCCTCCTGCGCATCGTCGGCAAGATTTGCGACAAGAATTTGGGCGCTCGCCGCCACCTGCCTTCGCTGCTGATCGCCCATCACGCCACGCATGCGGTCCTGCTCGCCCAGCAGGAGAGCGGGAATGGCGACCTTGTCGTAGAAATCGATCAGATACTTCTCCTCGAGGATTTCCTCTGCATGGTCGGTGGCTTCGTCGGGATCGCCGGCCAGGAGCCGCTGATAGAGCCGTGCGTGGGGTTCAAGCACAGGCTCGTTGCCAAACAGGACGTCGAGAAATTCGAACTGCGGAACGTGTCGGCCAAGCACGACAAGACAGACCGTCAGCGGTGTCGAAAGAACGAGGCCCAGCGGCCCCCACAGCCATGTCCAGAAGATCGCTGCGACGATGATAGCCAGAGGGGATAGTCCCGTACGCGAACCGTAGAGCCACGGTTCGACGACATTGCCGGTTACCATTTCCATCACGATAAACAGTGCAGCGGTCCACAGCACCAGCGACCAGCCGGGCGCCACGGCCAAGGCGAGGAACAACGGCAGCAGCGCGCCTATCACCGGGCCGATATAGGGAACGAAGCGAAGCGCCAGTGCCAGCAATCCCCACAGCAGCGCGTTGGGAATGCCGAGCACCCAAAGCCCGATCGCAATGGGGATGGCGTAGACGATGTTGACGACCAATTGCATGAGCAGATAGCGGCCGACCCGCTTGCCGGCGTCCTGCAATGCTTGCGTCGTGCGATGGAGATCCCCGTAACCGACCAGGCGGATGAACCGGTCGCGCAAATCCTCGCGCTCGAGCAACATGAAGATGACCACGATGATGATCAGGCCAGCCGAGGCCAGCGGGCTGATCAATGGTCCGATAATGTTTTGCAAGACCTCCAGAGGTCGCTCACGCGCGACGATCTCGACGGGTACAGGCTCGCGCCGGGGCTTGTCCGCCGCAGGCGGCGCCACGTCCTGTTTATCGATCTCCTGACCGACACGCTCGATCACGCTGCTCAGTCTGGCAATGATGCCGCCACCAACGCCCGTTTCCTTGAGCGAGCGAACCTTGGTCAGAATGTTTGTCTGGTAGGTTGAAATGTTCTGGGCAAGCTCGCTGACCTGGGTCGCCACAATAAAGCTGAACAGGCCCAGAGCCGCGAACGCGCCAATGACGCTGAGAAGGACTGCGGGAAGCCGAGGCAATCCGACGCGCTTCAGTGCGGAGACAACCGGCGCCAGCGCAAAGGTCAAGAGTAACGCGATGGCAATCGGGAGAAAAACCTCGCGACCGAAATACAAGGCAGCAACCGTCGTGACGACAGTTGCGACGGTCGGCAGAGCCGTGCTCGGATGGGCGCTCCCGGCCGCAAGGATCCGTCCTAGCCCTCGCTCGGTCGATGGGATGTCGTTTCGACGATTGGCAGCCACCTGATTCCCCCCGTTGCCCCAGGATAGTTAGACCCATTCGGCTGGCGGGCAATGTTAGCAGGGTCGAATACACGCATTTTGCGGCTTGCAGACTCCAGATTTTCCGACTCACGCTTTCTCAACCGGGAAACCGAGCCTGGAAAGAACCTCCTCGCCATCAGGGACGTGTGGCGGTCGAGCGCAGGTTCCTTTTGACCTCATCCGTTCAAAACGGATGCACAACCCAACGACGCAGGCTATGTTGCCCCCGTCGGGCCTACGTCATTGAGGGGGAGGCATGACATGCAGGCAATGCCGATAGCCCATCAAGCCGGCCAACCCGAGGCCAGGCCCATATCCTCCTTGACCGGCTATCCCGCCGCAGTCCTGTGCTGGCTGCTTTCGGCTGGTGTCTATATCGCGGCCAAATGGGTGGCGCCTGAGATGCCGCCCTGGGGCCTCTGTTTCTGGCGGCTGACGCTTGCTTGCGCCATCCTGCTGCCGATTGTGCACCATCATCACGACGCGATGATCGGGCTTTTGCGCACGCGCGCCTTAGAGGTCGTCGCCGTAGGGGCGATCGGTCTCACGCTGTGCCAGGGCATGATCTACCATGGCCTCAACGACACCGACGCCACCACGGCCGGCATCATCATGGCGCTGTCGCCCGTCATGACGATGGTGCTCGCCCGTTTCGTGCTTGGCGAGCCGCTCGGGCTGTGGAAGTCGCTTGGCGCGCTGGTTGCGCTCGCCGGGATGATTTTCATCGTTGCCCACGGGAACCTGACGGCGCTGCTGCAACTCAAGCTCAACGCCGGTGAGCTGTGGATCGTCGGCAGCGCGTTCTGCTGGGGCCTGTACACCGTGCTTTTGCGCCGTGCGAAATTCGGCATCGAACTCCTGCCGATGGTCGTGCTGCTGCTCGGCGCCGGCGCGCTGGTCGCCTTGCCTTTCCATCTGTGGGAATTGTTCAACGACGAACGCTCCGCCATGAACGTCCACAGCATTCTCGCGCTCGCCTATCTGGCAGGTCCCGGCGGCGCCTTGATGTACTATCTGTACAACAAAAGCGTGGAAACGCTCGGCGCGAGCCGGGCGAGCATGCTGCTTTACCTGCAGACGGTGTTCGTCGCCATCCTCGCCTATCTTCTGCTCGGCGAGGGGTTGCACGATTACGACCTTGTCGGTGCAGCCTTCATCGTTGCCGGCATCGTACTTGCCACCGTGATCAAGCTAAGGCCAGCTTAACCACCAAACGACAGCGCAACTTTGACAAGCGGTTGCTTTGACCCACGCTCCCTGACCAGTGCCGACTGGGCGCCGCTCAGACCATTGCCCACTGCGCGATCGCCCTGCCGGCCGAACATTGCTGGAACGAGTTCGCACCTTGCGACGTTGATCCGTCTCATGGTTGCAGCCGACATGACGGACGCAACCAGGTTTTGGTAATGAGGATCGCCTTATGAGCCGACTATCCCTCTGGATCGCAATCGTCGCAATTGTCCTGGTCGCTCTCTACTTCCTCCAATCACAAGGCATAATCAGGTTCTGACGCCGGGCACATCCGGACTCTTCCCACTGCTGCACTGAGCGGAACGTCACACGGGCGCGGCGCGGAACATCCAGGCATGGCCGGCGCGCTCGTGCGCGTTCTTGGCTACCGCCGTCTACGTCTGCCTTCCCGCATCAAGCTGCACCCCAAGCCGCTCCTTCCGTCTCCACCGCACCACAGCGCGATAGCTGGTCTGATCGACAGGCACGTGAAGAACGAAACGGTCGGGAATTGCGATGTCGGCCTTCACCCGCAACTCCGCACCGTGGGCGTGCTGGTTACAGACCAGACAATTGATGCTGGCGTCGCCGGAGTGGATTGTCGCTTCCTTCAGAACAAGGTTACGGCTATGCGACCGTCGCTCTATGGGTGGGTCAGTCGGCACTGCCTTGTTCCTTTGATTTGACGGACCGAAACCCTTCATTCCGGAACGCGGGTTGGACGCGCACTACCGGCCGAGCGGCTGCCTCGAAAGCGTGACGAGCTCGGCTTCGTCGACCACGCCGGCCATATAGTTCGCGATAATCCGGGATGCGAGAGCCTCGCGTGCTTCTGGCGATTGACCGTCGAGCTTGAGCTGCTCGAAGACACGCCCCAACAGTTCAAGCTCGGGTGGCTGCAGAATGCCAGCCTCCGTCGCCTTTCGTCGAATGGGCATTTGTTCTCCTCCACCCCGGTCAACGAACATACGACCGCGGCCAGGAAACTCAACTCACGTATTGAGGGCGCGCCGCCAGGCGGCACCTGACCTCAAATCCACTTCGGACCAGCGACGCCTTCAGCCCGCGGCCTGTGCTGCCATTGCGCCGGGCGTCGACGAAATTGGCCAGCGCATCCAATGCTCGCCTTTCGCTTCATGGCAGATTGCCAGCCTGCTCCTGCAGCCAGGCGCAGAAATGCCTCGGAGCCATGCGGCGGTCGTCGGTGCGTAGCAGCGCATAGTGCCAGGCTGGACCGCTCAGCACGTGACGGAAGGGGGCGACCAGAAGGCCCTGGGCCAACAAGGAACCGAACAGGGTGGGCGACAGCAGTGCCACACCACCACCTGCCAATGCGGCATTGGCGTTGAGTTCGTGGGTTGGAAAATCGACTGCGGCGAACCGCACGGCCGGCGGGACTTCGCCTTGCGCCATCATGAACCATTGTTCCCAGTCGGGATGCGGCAATAGATCGAAGTCGACCAGTTCCGCCGGAGCGGCAAGCGAACGCGCCCCGAGCAATGACGGCGCCAGCATCGGCGTCACGTCGACCGGAATGAGCCGATGTTCCTCAAGGCCGGTCCACCCACCGCGACCCGTTCTGATGACGACGTCAAAGGCGTTGGGATCGCGTATGTCCGTCGAGACATCGAGCTCGATGCCGGCGGGTCCCGACGCGGGATAATGCGGCAGACGCGGTGCGAGCCAGCGTGATGCGAACGTGGGTGGTGCGGTGACTTTTAGARGAGGCGTCGCCGCCTGAAATCGGTCGACCGCCTCTGCTATCCCGGCGAGCGATTCCCGAACCTGGCTTGCCAGCGCGGTGGCGGCAGGTGTCGGCACGACGCGCCCATGAACGCGCACAAAAAGCGGCTGCCCAAGCTCGGCCTCCAGCGAGCGGATACGCAGGCTGACAGCTGCAGGCGTCAGGAAAAGGCGTTCGGCCGCCCGCGCAAAGCTGGCGGTCGCAACGCATACTTCGAGAATGCGCAAGGATTCCAGAGAGGGCCGCATGATTAGTTTTCCTTGTGCCAGCGACAAGAAGAGCGCGTTTTTTGCGTCGCGCGCACTGGTGTAGATGCCGGCCTCGAAACTAGGAGGCATTTGATGTCGCTGCAATCAAGACACTTGTTTACCCTCTTCATGACGCTTCACCCCGTCATGGATCTTGGGCACACGCCGGCGGGCGGCCGACGTATTTTCGCGGTCTCGGGCGGAAACTTCGAGGGCGAGCGCATCAGCGGCACGGTGTCGCCGCTCATCGGGTCCGATCTGCTTCTCGGCCGCGCGGACGGCACATTCCAGCAGGATGTCAGGCTGCTCCTCGTCGCCGACGATGGCGGCCTGATCATCATGACCTATCGCGGCGTCAGGCGCGCCTGTCAGGCCATCGACGAACGCCTGGCACGCGGAGAGTTGGTCGATGCATCCGAATACTATCTACGCACAACGCCATATTTCGAGACCGCTGCGCCGGCCCATGCCTGGCTCAACAGCATTGTATCGGTCGCCAGCGGTGGCCGGACGGCAAGCGGTGTCGAGTATGAGGTCTTTGAAATCCTCTGACGTGAAAGCGCGGCTACCCAATACGCCTCGCTTGGAGCGAGCATGGCAGATGATGCTTCGCTGGTTTTGGCTGCAAATGCAAAGGCACCAAAGCTCGCGCATGCTGCGCGAGCTGACCGACGAGCAACTCAGCGACATTGGCCAACGCCGCAGGGCCAACGGGAAAGTCACGCCACGCCCAACAGACCGCCTCGATGAACGCTAGCCAGGCATGTCACTCCGGTCGCTGAGCGGCGCAATCGGCAACGCCGCCATCCTCGCCAGCCGTGCGATGCCTTCACCCCGCGGCCTGTGCCGCCTTGCGCCGCACGTCGCTCACCGTCAGCCAGACGGCGGAGACCAGGAAGTAGAAGGCGCCGAACGCGGCATAGGGCGCCACATTGGTGATGTCGATCGTCGCTGCACTGCCCGCCATCTTCACAAAGAAAATCCCGGCCAGCGCCGACTGGGCGCCGCTCAGCACCATGGCCCACTGCGCGCCGGACTTCCAGCGCCGGATGGCGGTGGCGAGTTGGAAAAGGCCAGACAGGACCGCCCAGACGCCGAACACCGCCAGTACCGCATTCATGCTTTTGCCGAGAGCAATGGCCACCGCGACCGCGGTTACGATGCTGATGACGAAGTTGAGCAACTGCGTCTTGTTGCGGTTCAGGTCGCCACTGCGCCGGGCGTCGACGAAATTGGCCAGCGCATCCCAGGCGGGATAGGCGACCAGCATGATCGCTGCCACGGCCGGCATAGCCCTGGCGACCGTGAAAGCCAGCAAGACCCAGGCGGCCGCCACCGCAAAGCGTGTGAAATAGTAGCTCTTCAGCCAGCTGTTCGAGAGCTGGGCGAGGTTGGTTTCGTTGGTCTTGGCAAGCATGTCGTTTTCTCCTTTGATAGTCCGTATACCTACTAGAAGGTAGACAGAGTGGACGCGTTGCGGGGATGCGGCGGCGATCTCGCCACCTCTGTCTGGCAAATTCCCTGTTAGTGAACCTTCGCCGATAGACGCTGCACGGCTGGCGTCAGGATGGCGTCAAAGATGGCAGGGTTGCCATAGGCGCGCGCCGACAGCATCGCGCCATGGACGGTGGCCATGAAGGTCTCCGCCTCCAGTTCGGCAGAGCCGGCGAATTTGAGCACACCCCGTTCGGCGCCCCGCTGCATGACCTTGGTCAGCCAGGACGACAGAAACCGGAAGTAGGCCCGCACCTCGACGGCAATTTCAGGCGGGAGTGCCGGGAGTTCGCTGGCAAGCAATGCGCAGACGCAAAATGGCATGCTCGCATCCTCAATGCATTTTGCCCAGAAACCGGCATAGGTCCGAAGCACGGCGAGCGGGTCAGGAAATTTGCTTTCCAGATCTGCCATGCTGGCCTCGGTGCGCTCGCGATGGTGCGCCACCAGCGTGCGAACAAGGTCGACCTTGCTGGGGAAATGATGGTGGATGCTCGCCTTGCGGATTCCCACCTCGCCGGCGATATCGGCGTAGCTGAATCCGTTGTAGCCGCCGGCCACGATGAAGTTTCGCGCGGATGCCAGAATCTGATCGGAGGTCGCCACAAGATTGCTCATGGCGATTACCTACCTACTAGTAGGACGATTGTCAACAGTGGATTTCCACGAGCCGTGCGAGGCTTCTCTAAACGGCTCGACAAATCTCAAAAACGGCTCGACAACCGTACGAGCCAACCGCAACATCGGTTCGCAAAAAGGGGCGAGGCATGGATACTGAGAATGCAAGTTTGACGCTCGAGCAAGCCAGGCTCAACAGGATGCTCACCCGGGGCATCGTCTATTCCATTGTCTGGCTCGCCGGCTTCGGATCTTCCTATGCGCTTTACCAGGGATTGCGGGCTCGACGGATGCTGAAACTGAATCCCATGCTTCAGGGAAATGGACGCGCCTGGTGGTGCATCCTTGCAGGAGGGCTCGGGGTCGCGGTGTTATGTGCAGTCGTTGGCGTCGGCATTTTCAACGCCATGACACAGCCCTAGGGCAATCTGCGACACGCCTGTACCGCCCGGAATGAAGAGCCCGCCGGCCAGGCCAGCGGGCGCCATATGTCACAGCGCGTCCGGCAAGAGCGGGACACGCCTTTGCCGCCGGCTAGAACCAGCGACGGTCACGTTCCTGGGTTTGCCCGAGGAGCATGCCGATCAACAGCCCGGCAATGCCACCAAGGACGAAAGCGCTGCTGATGGTACCGGGATTCTGCTGGACTGTTTCGGAGACCGTATGCGCCTGCGATCGCAGCTGCTGCCCTGCCCGTGCCGCGCGCTCGGTGGCGCTGCCATACCAGCCGCCGGCTTCGTCGACGGCATCTTCGGCGCGGTCGGCGAGTGTGCGGTTGATCTTGGCTATCTCGCGCTTCAGCGATGCGACCTGCTTCTCCAGGGCCTCCTGGGCCTCGCGGGCGGAAATCTTCGGGGTGTCGTTGTCGGCCATGGGCTGTTCCTTTCGTTGAGGTACGGGGAACGGCTTGCGAACAAGGATGGTTCCGAACGCTTGTGCGTACAGCCACGCACGGCCTTCTCATACTGCTCCGGCTCGCCGGGCAGCTTCTTCCCAATGCCGCGGAACCACAATGAGTCTGCCGTGTTGTAGGCTTCAGAGCCAAGCGAGAGGGATACCACACGTGCTAAGCACCGTTCGAACGATGATCGGCCAGACCCGCGATGCCATCGGTTTGGCGAAGCGCGTCCCCGCCACCCAGGCCGACAGCGATGCGTACGTCTCCAGGGAAGTCGCCACGCTCGCCGCCATCCGCCTCACCGACATGGCCGGCCTTGGCCCATCGATAGCCGAGAGCTGACGGAATTCGGACAGCCCCTTCAGCCGCCTTGGAAGCGTGCTTTTCACTCGTCCTTCCAGATCACTCGCCTCTCCCACCTGATCTCGATCAGGCGCCGGAAGCGGATCGTCTCCAGTTCCTGCCCGACCGGATGAAACAGCTCCGCACCCATCGATTCCTTGCGGCCGCATTTCTCACAGCGCAGCTTGGCGCGCAGTTGGTCTACGCTGACATTTCCGACAACCTCTCGAAGCTCCAGCGGTTTGTAGAAGCGTTTGATGTTGCAATAGCCGCACCGGACGCGCGCCACCTGCCCGGCATTGTGGGCATGCAGCAAGGTCCATTGCGCGCCTTTCGGCCATTTCTCGGGTTGCTCCGGCATATCCTGACATGAGGAACATATTCCTACTTCGTCAAGAGGGCTTTAAGTCCGATATCCCTGTTCTGCTCGCTGTTCACAACAGGCATCCAGCGCAGCGGACAGGCGGCTGTTTCCCGAACAACAGGGCTGCCGGCCTCCTAACTTTTGATATTGAAAAACGCCTCGGACAAGCCTTATAAAAATCGACGTTTCCCATTGCTCTTGAGGAGAATTGCGATGGACAACGTCCAGAGCGACACAATCAGTCGACCTGCAGTCGAAGTGGTCGAGGCCTGCGGAGAATGGTTCGTCCGCGTGGTCGAAGACGGCAAGGCAAGCACAACATCTTTCGAACTCGAAGCCTTCGCCCTGACCTTCGCCGAGGGCCAGCGAATACGCCTGGGGCTGGAGACGATCACGCGGGTTTAGCCCCCGATCCACTTCCGTTCGAACCCTGACCCGCATACCTGCGAATAGCGTGGGAATGGCCGCTTATTCCGCTCTACAACTCCTTTTTGGGGAACAGTCTTCCCATCCACAGGTTGTCCTCTCACGAGAGGACACGCCTATGTCGAATCCATCGAGCCATGCCGAAACGCTGCGAGCGGTCTCCGACCTGCTCCACCGCGCCCGCCTCGTCATCCGCGATGGTGGTCATGCCGTGGCGATGTTCGAAATAGACACGCTGCTGCAGGTCGCCCAGACCGAGGTTGCGCGCAGCCTCGAACGCAACGATCGCTGACCAAGACAGGATCTTGCCGGGCAGAAGAGCGGGCAAGCACCGAAGAAGACTTTCTTCGCTTGCGGCAGGAACCTGTGTCCGGCGGGTGAGTTGAGCCAAGCACCCCCGTCAACAAGGAACACAACAATGGCACCGACCAAGGCATCCTCCAAAGACCTCAGCAACCTCTTCCACGACACCCTCAAGGACATCTATTTCGCCGAGAAAAAGATCCTGGCGACACTTCCCAAAATGACCAAGGCAGCGCAGAGCCGCGAGCTTAAGGCAGCTTTCGAAAAGCACCGCGGCCAGACCGAAGAGCACGTCGCCCGGCTGGAGAAAGTGTTCGCGGTCATCGGCAAGAAACCGGTCGGCAAGACCTGCGCAGCGATCATGGGCATCACCGAGGAAGGTGCCGAGATCATGGACGAGTACAAGGGCGCGGCAGCACTCGACGCCGGCCTGCTGGCGGCAGCACAGGCCGTCGAGCACTACGAGATTTCGCGCTACGGCACCTTGCGCACCTGGGCCTCGGAACTCGGCTACAACGAGGCGGTCAACCTGCTCGAGCTGACGCTCAGCGAAGAAAAGGAAACCGATGCGGCGCTGACCGAACTCGCGGAGTCCGCAGTCAACATCGCCGCGGAAGCGGCATAGGGCGCGTTCGTCCAGCCTGCCCGCTCAAGGAAGCCCCGATGCTGGCATCGGGGCTTCTGTTCGTTTGAGAGAGACTGTCACCGGAGACACGGAACTTCCCTGACCGTCCTTGCGAATTCATGTCATCGCGTACGTGACGTAAGCTTGGCCTTTGTTCGAAAGAGCCACAGATGCCTCAAAGCACTCAGACTTTTGCGTCCCTCTCGCGCCTGTCCAAAATCCCGAAATCAGCGGAATGCGAGCCGCTGTCCGCTTCCAGGAAGCCTTCCGCCGCCAGACCGCGTCTAAGCAATTCCCGGACCGCAGCTGCCCTGCTTGGCATGCGTCTCTGAAATCGCCACGTGTCGAGGGCGGTAAATTCCTCAGCATTGAGCATGACCTGAAGACGTTCCGGTCGTTCAAGATTGTCCGCCATTGCTGCCTCCATCAAACCCTTTGAGTGGAATGAGTAACTTACTCACGTGCCCCATAAGCTCCCAAAGGGCTCTTTGGTTCCAAAGGCGTCAAATACATTTGATGGTCAACGTACTCAACATGGTGAAACGCACGCAAAGGCGTAACCTACTAACTAATTGTTTTAATTGAATATTTTTGAGAATTTCCTTGCCTTTGGATTTCATTTCGCGCATGGTGACATTGAGGGAAAACCTAGTCCTTCGGACAGGAGTTGACCATGCAATATTCCACAAGCCTGCGTGACGATCTCAACCAGACGGTCGTCGACGTGATTCGAAAATACGGAATCGTAAACGTGCCGGTAGTGGCGGAGCGCATTCGCGCCCGGCAACCGGACGAGCAGCTCACCATCCTGGATGCGGAGCATCTCGTACTGGGCTTCGCTGCCTTGTACTGCGCACCGATCGAGTTTGACCGCTCGGGGTGTGCCTGGCGCAAGCGCGCTCCCGTGTCGGCTGCAAACGGCGGCCTGATTTTAGAGTTCGTTGAAGAAGACGATATGGTGGCGGTGGCGGGTGGCCCTGCATCGGGGAACAAGGCAGCGTAGGGCCGAGGCACGGCAACGATTCCACCACCGTCTCAACTCGTCCCCGAAATACTGGGGGCAAGGCTTGGCGCAGGCTATTCGCCCGGCAGGTATGTCATCCGGACCAAATGTCGGCTGCTATGCCGAAACCAAAATACGCTAGCTGCGTTATGCGGCTCTCTCGACAATAAGCAGGGCGCGCCATGGGCAATTTCTTACCGCTTTCAATCAGGCTGGTTGATGGCCAGACCGTATTGGTCTCTTCGGTCTGTGACGCCGAAAGGGCACTCCTGGGACAGTGGCCCAACAAGAGAGCGGCGGCTTACCGCGATGCCTGCAGGCTGATCGCGGCGGCGAGAGAAGGGAGTTGCAGTCCCGCCATCGCTTTCGCGGCTTTCAAGGCGGCTGCAATCGACCAGCGCCTGCTGCAACCGACAAACAAAAGTTCTGCACTCAGGATGTTGGACGACGTGACCAGGGACCTGCGCACCTGATGATCTCGGCGCGCAGAAACCTGCTTCCGAAAGACGGACCGCTTCCTGGAAGGCCAAAAAACAGATCGCCCGTATAATCAGTTGCACGTCGGAACAAAGCCCTCCGGTACTTGTTAGCCCCTCAGCACGATGTGTGCCTAACGAGGATCCTATTCATGAAAAACCGTATGCTTCTGGCTCTGGCCACGGCCACAGCCATCACCTTCGCTTTGCCCGCTTTCGCCGCCGACAGCGCGCAGGATTTTGTCGACAAGGCCGCCGTCGGTGGCATGTTCGAAGTCGATTCCAGCAAGATCGCCGAAGGCAAGGCGCAGGACCAGGCCGTCAAGGATTTTGCGCAGAAGATGATCGACGATCATGGCGCGGCCAACGCCAAGCTTCAGACCATTGCCGGCGAGCAGAAACTGACGGTGCCCAAGGAACTGGACGCCAAGCACAAGGCCGATCTTGACTCGCTTCAGAATGCCAAGGACGCCGTCGACAAGCCGTATGTCCAGTTGCAGCGCGATGCGCATTCGGAGGCGGTCACCCTGTTCGAGAGCTATGCCAAGGACGGCGATAACGCGCAGCTGAAGACCTTCGCCTCCGAGACCTTGCCAACGCTCAAGATGCATCAGGAGATGATCGAGAAGATCGCCGCCACTGGCACGTCCACCACGGGCGAGGCAGCCCCAGCCACGAGCTCGACCACCCCTGCCGTGACCACGACGGACACCGCCAATCCGGCCGCTCCCGTTCCCGGCGCCAACTCCTTCACCGAGGACCAGGCCAAGAGCCGCATCCAGGATGCCGGCTACTCCGATGTGTCGAAGCTGACCAAGGACGAGCAGGGCATCTGGCGCGGCCAGGCGACCAAGGACGGCAAGAATACGACCGTCGCGCTCGACTACCAGGGCAACATCGTTGCCGGCACCAACTGAACCGACTGAAACCAGATCGAGGAGATCAAGACCATGAAAACCGTAACCGGACTTTTCGACAATTACGATGATGCTTCCGACGCCGTGGGCGAACTGGAGGCCAGCGGCGTTCCGCATGCCAACATCAGCATCGTCGCCAACAACGCGAACGATTGGTTCGACGACGGCGACACGTCCAAGGCGGCTGAAGATGCAACCGGCGGTGCCGGCGTTGGCGCCGTCATCGGCGGCGCCGGCGGACTGCTGACCGGGCTTGGCCTCATGGCCATTCCGGGCGTGGGTCCGGTCGTGGCAGCCGGCTGGCTGGCCGCCACCGCTGTTGGCGCCGTGGGCGGCGCGGTCGTCGGTGGTGCGGCCGGCGGCATCGTCGGCGCACTGACCGATTCCGGCGTCTCGGAAAGGGATGCCCATGTCTATGCCGAAGGCGTTCGTCGCGGCGGCACGATGGTGACCGCCAAGGTCGACGACGATCTGGCCGGTGAAGCCGAACGCATTCTCGGGCAGACCAACTCGGTCAACCTGGAAGAACGCCGCGGCACCTACGAAGCCAGTGGCTGGACCGGCTTCGATCCGAAGGCCGACCCTTACACCGACATCGAGGCGGAACGCGACAGGACGCGCAACGCCAGCCCGCTCTGATCACCGATGCCCCGTCGCCGAAAGGCGGCGGGGCTTCGTCGTGTCGACCATCCAGGAATCCGTCCACTCGCTACCCAAGGAACCCGTCCATGTCCAAGTCTCCAGGCCGCGTCAGCAACCGGGCTGTCATCCACGATCAGAAGCTGGTTCGAGGCGAAGGGGCCGAGTTGCATCAGATTGCCGAAGGCAACGTTCCTGTGCTGACCACCGCCCAGGGCGGACCGGTGGCGGACGATCAGAATTCCCTGAAGATCGGCGCCCGCGGACCGACCGCTCTTGAAGACTTCCATTTCCGCGAAAAGATTTTCCACTTCGACCATGAGCGCATCCCCGAGCGCGTCGTGCATGCGCGCGGCTACGGCGCGCACGGCTATTTCGAGACCTATGAGTCGCTGGCCAAATACACACGCGCCGACATCTTCCAGCGCGCTGGCGAAACGACGCCGGCTTTCGTGCGCTTCTCCACCGTCGCCGGCAACAAGGGCTCGGCCGATCTGGCGCGCGACGTGCGCGGCTTCGCCGTCAAGCTCTACACGCAAGAAGGCAACTGGGACATTGTCGGCAACAACATCCCGGTGTTCTTCATCCAGGATGCGATCAAGTTTCCTGATCTCGTCCATTCGGTGAAGGAGGAGCCTGATCGGGGCTTCCCGCAGGCGCAATCGGCGCATGACAATTTCTGGGATTTCATCTCGCTGACGCCTGAGTCCATGCACATGATCATGTGGGTGATGTCGGATCGCGCGATCCCGCGCTCGCTGCGCTTCATGGAAGGCTTTGGCGTCCACACCTTCCGCATGCTCAACGCCAAGGATGAATCCACCTTCGTCAAATTCCACTGGAAGCCGAAGCTCGGCCTGCAGTCGGTGGCCTGGAACGAGGCGGTCAAGATCAACGGCGCCGATCCCGATTTCCATCGCCGCGATCTCTGGGACTCGATCAAGGCCGGCGCGTTCCCGGAATGGGAATTGCAGCTGCAACTGTTCGACCAGGACTTTGCCGACAGTTTCGACTTCGACGTGCTCGACGCCACCAAGTTGATCCCCGAGGAAATCCTGCCGCCGATCCCGGTCGGCCGCCTGGTGCTCGACCGCATGCCCGACAATTTTTTCGCCGAGACCGAACAGGTCGCGTTCATGACTCAGAACGTTCCGCCCGGCATCGACTTCTCCAACGACCCGCTGCTACAGGGGCGGAACTTTTCCTATCTCGACACGCAGATCAAACGGCTGGGCAGCACCAACTTCACCCACATCCCGATCAACGCGCCGAAATGCCCGTTCCACAATTTCCAGCAGGACGGCCATATGGCCATGCGCAATCCTGTGGGACGGGTGAACTACCAACCGAACTCCTTCGGCGAAGGCCCGCGGGAATCGCCGCAGCGCGGCTTCCGCTCGTTCCCTGAGGCCGAGCAAGGTCCGAAGCAGCGCATCCGCGCCGAAAGCTTCGCCGACCATTACAGCCAGGCGCGGCAGTTCTACATCAGCCAGACGCCTCCCGAGCAAGGCCATATCGCGGCCGCGCTGACCTTCGAACTCAGCAAGGTGCAGACGCCAGTCATCCGCGAGCGAATGGTCTCCCACCTGCTCAACATCGATGAAGGGCTGGCGGGCAAGGTCGGCGACGGGCTTGGCCTGAAGGCGATGCCGAAACCGGCCGATGCGGCCATTGCCACACGGCAGGATCTGACTGCTTCACCTTCGCTCAGCATCGTCGCCAACGGCCCCGATCGTTTCGAGGGCCGCAAGCTCGGCATATTGGTGACCGACGGCACAGATGCCACGCTGCTCAAGGCGCTGACTGCGGCCTTGACCAAGGCCGGTGCGGTGTTCGAAATCATCGCTCCCAAGGTCGGCGGCGCCAAGGCCAGCGATGGCAGCGTGATCGAGGCGCAGCAGATGATCGGCGGCGGTCCGTCCGTACTCTACGATGCGGTCGCCTTGCTGCCGTCCAAAGCGTCGATGGCCGATCTCGTCAAAGAGTCCACGGCGCGCGATTTCGTCGCCGACGCTTTCGCCCATTGCAAATTCATCGGCTATGTCGAGGCCGCACTGCCGCTGCTCGACAAGGCCGGCATTGCCGAAAGCCTCGACGAGGGTTGCGTTGCGCTGTCCGGACCCAAGGATGTCGCCGGCTTTGTGTCGGCCCTCGGCGCGCTGCGCCTGTGGGCGCGCGAGCCGAAGGTGAAGATGGCGTAGCCGCGCGCGTGGTCAGCGCAGACAAGGAGTTCGACATGAACGAAGACAGCGACCGGACGAAGGTCACGGGCAAGGCGTTGCGGGTCAACGACAACAGCGCGGGCGAGCGCGACGAAACGTCCTTGCCGGCGCCGACGAAGCCGCGCACCGATGCCAAACCGAGCAAGGTTGAGGGCAACGCTCTGCGGGTGAACGACAACAGTATCGAGGCTGATGAGCCCGTCCCGTCGCCGGCCCCTCCCCGCAAGGAATGAGCGTGGCCGGCGAGCCGCGAGCTCGCCTTCCGTCAAACGCTAGCGCATCAGCCCTGCCGCGCGCAGCGCGTCCTCGATGACCTTGGTAATGCCGCCTGCCGTGCCGCGTGCGTTGGCAGGCTCCGGCCGAGGATCGACACGGACCGTCCGGGGTTTTTCCTCCGGCGCAAAGGGCTGTAGTGCGGCGCCTGAAGTGGCTTCGGCCTTCGCCTTGCGCCGCACGTCCGGCGTGGCCAGCTCCCAGAAGCGGGCGATCTGGCGGGTCGAGGAAATCCCGACATCCAGCATGAACGGCCCTGCTTTGCCGAGGCCGTCGTCGCCGCTCATCTTCAGCGGCGTACCATGGCCCATGCCGGCAATGCCGTAAGTTTCAACGACGTCGCGTCCATTGCTGTCGGACCAGACCTTTCGCGTCTGACCGTCGACCTGTTCCGTGCGTGTCGGCCTCTCACTGACGCCGTGCACGCTTTGCCATTGCGCCAGCACCGCATCCGCATTGGCAGGCACGACGGTGGTGTCGGCCGAGCCCTGCCAGATCGAAATCCTCGGCCATGGACCCTTGTGTGGCGAGGCCTGCCGCAACAGGCGCTGCAATTCGCCCCTGGACGGGCCGCCATGGCCGCGCATGCGGTCGAAGGCTTCGGGGATGGTCGAGGCGCTGCCATAGGCAAGCCCGGCAATGATCGCGCCGCCGGCGAACACTTCCGGGTAGGTGGCCAGCATCACCGCCGCCATGGCGCCGCCGGCGGACAGACCGGTGACGAAGATCCGCTTGCGGTCAAGGCCGTGCGTAACCACCGCCGCCTCGATCATCTGGCGGATGGACAGAGCCTCGCCGCTGTCGCGGCTGATATCGCCCGGCACAAACCAGTTGAAGCATAGATTGGCGTTGTTGGCGCGCTGCTGCTCGGGGAAGAGCACGGCAAAGCCCTGCTCGGCGGCAAGCTCGGTCCAGCCAGAGCCATGGTCGTAGCCGGCGGCAGTCTGGGTGCAGCCATGCAGCACGACGACCAGCGCCGCCTGTTCTGGAAGTGTCGCCGGAAGATAAAGCCGCGCCCGCAAGGCGCCGGGATTGGACCCGAAGCCTGTCATGTCTGAGAGATGATCGTCCTTGCTCTGCCCGGAGCCTAATTGCCGGCCGCGCATCGCGCCAAGGCGAGCGATCGTATCGGATATGTTTCGCAAATCGGTATCCTCGCACCGGAATGGCACAGTCGTGCGCACAACGCACGTGCAGCAATATCGTTGCTGCACTGCACAATAACAAGCCGCGCGGCGGATCAATGACCCGGTGAGGTCATACGATCCGCTGCGCGGCTTGGGACGGACGAGCGCAATTTGGCCCGGCTGACCTCTGGTCGGTCAGCCGGTCGAGGGCGCTGGTTACCAGCGCTGATGCACGTAGGGCTTGATGTCCTGGTCGTAGATCGCCTTCACCTTGGCCATGAGTTCATTCGACAGCGGCGCGAGCTCCGCCGCTTCGGCATTGGAAACCGCCTGCGCCGGGTTGCGGGCGCCGGGGATGACGACCGTCACCGCGTCGAACATCAGGATCCAGCGCAGCGCGAACTTCGCCATCGTCGTGTCGCCCGACACCAGCGGCCGGACCTTCTCGACCGCCGCCAGGCCGACCTCATAGGGCACGCCCGAAAACGTCTCGCCGACATCGAAGGCTTCGCCGTTGCGGTTGAACAGGCGATGGTCGGTGCTCTCGAACTTGGTGTCCGCCTTGAACTTTCCCGACAGCAGGCCACTGGCCAGCGGCACACGGGCAATGATGGCGACGCCGTTCTTCTTCGCCTGGTCGAAAAACAGTTCGGCCGGACGCTGGCGGAAGGCGTTGAAGATGATCTGCACCGAGACGACGCCGGGATATTGCATCGCCTTCAGCGCCTCTTCGACGCGCTCGACGCTGACGCCGTAATTGCGGATCTTGCCCTGCGCGGTGAGCTTGTCGAGACGCTCGAACACCTCCGGATGGTAATACAGGTCCGTCGGCGGGCAATGCAGCTGCACTAGGTCGAGCGTGTCGGCCTCGAGGTATTTCAGACTGCGGTCGATCCAGCCGGTGAGGTTCTCGACGCTGTAGCCTTCGACGCTCTGTTTCGGCAGCCGCCGTCCGGCCTTGGTGGCGATGAACGGGCGCTCGCCGCCACGCTCCTTCATCACCCGCGCGATCAGCTTTTCCGAGCGGCCGTCGCCATAGACGTCGGCGGTGTCGAGGAAGGTGACGCCGGCATCGAGCGCCGCGTGCAAGGCGGCGATGGCGTCGTCGTCATTGACCTCGCCCCAGGCGGCGCCGATCGCCCAGGCGCCAAAGCCGATCTCGCTGACATTGCGGCCGGTCCGGCCAAATTTCCGTGAATGCATCTCGCTGTTCCTGACTGCGGCTTCGCCGGCGATACCGGCTCCATGATTCTGATTTCGGGAAGCCTCATATCGCATGGCAACGTGATTGACATCCCTCTTCGCAAGATTTACCAGATAACAGGGTTGTATGACAACCCGGTAAGACTGCAATGATTTGGAGTCGGGAGGATCTCAAGTTGAAAACCGTTCTGAAACTGGCCGCGTCAGCGGCCTTGTGCCTTGGCGCGTTTGCCCATCCTGCCTTGGCCGAAGACAACATCGTCAAGATCGGCGTCGTCGCCGCTGAATCCGGTTCGTTCGTGTCCGCCGGCCATACCTTGCCGGCCGGCGTCGGCCTTGCCGTCAAGCAGATCAACGATGCCGGCGGCTTCAAGGTCGGCGGCAAGACCTACAAGCTCGAAATGGTCAAGCGCGACGACCGCACCGATATCGCCACCGCAATCGCCGCCACCCAGGAGCTGGTGCGCGACGTGAAGGTGCAGGCGATCTTCGGCTCGGAAACGCATGACTTCACATTGGCCATGGCCAAGATCACCCAGCCGGCCAAGATCATCCATTTCGCCGGCAATTCGACGCTGGCGAAAATCCTGACGCCGGACTCGGTTAAATCAGGCGGCGAGGACCACTATCTCTTCCAGTCGGAGCCACAGGAATTCCAGCGCTCCGGTTCGACCGCGCGCGGTGTGCTCTCCCTGCTCGAGCCGCTGCTCGGCTTCAAGCCGAAGAAGTCGGTGATGATTGTCGGCAACGACGCCACCGGACAGTTCCTGTCGTCCTACTATTTCAAGGCGCTGAAGGCCGAGGGCCAGGACGTCCCCGACATCATCTTCTACCCGCCTGACACCACCGACTTCTCGCCCTTCCTGACGCGGGCCAAGAGCCTCAATCCTGACACCATCCACTTCTGGTACAATGGCGATTCAACGCTGACGGCGCTGCCGCAGGCGCTGGAACTGGGTGCGGCCAAAAGCTACTTCCTGTTCGGTGTCGACCCCGGCATCTGGAAGGAAAAGCAGCTGTCGGCCGACGTGCCGGTGGCGATGAGCTGCGTGCCGGTGTGCTGGGGCGAATCCTCCAACCCGAAGGCAAAAACCTATTTCGACGCCTATTTCGCCGCCGGCGCGCCGCATGGCGTGACCTCGTCGGTGTCGCTGCTCTACCACGACTATGTCCACTTCCTCGTCGAGGCCTGGCAGAAGGCCGACAGCTTCGATCCGGACAAGACGGTCGAGGCGCTGCTCAGCCTGCACCACCAGGGCGTGGTCTCGGATGATTTGACCTTCAATCCGACGCATCAGGTCACCCACGCGACGGAAGTCTGCGCGGCCGCACCCGGTGGCGACATCTCCTGCTCGATGCAGCAGCCGCCGGCGGAAGCGCCGAAGAGCTAAGGCATCCCCCAGAGCTGGCGGCGCTATCAGCCGCCAGCTTCTCTTTTCTGAAATGCAGCAGGTCTCGATCGCCGTGGATATTTTCATCCAGCAAATTCTCAACGGCCTTTCCATCGCCAGCGTCATCACGCTCATCGCCATCGGCGTGACCCTGATCTTCGGCCTCACCGGCATCATCAACTTCGCCCATGGCGAGTTCCTGATGATCGGCGGCATCGTCACCTGGCTCGCCGTCAGCGCCGGCCTCGGCTTTCCCATAGCGGTGGTGCTTTCCATCGTCGCCGTCGGGCTGATGGGCTACATCCTCGAACGCGGCCTGTTCCGCTTCACGCTGGAGCGGCCGACCAACGGCTTCATCGTCTCCCTCGGCCTCATCGTCGTTCTGCAGCACGTCGTCGTGCTGTTCTGGAACCCCAACCAGAAAAGCATTCCGCGCCCGCTGACCACGGTGTGGGAAGTCGGCGGCGTGCGCATCGCGTCCGTGCGCGTCATGGTCATCCTGATCACCATCGCCGTCGTCGCGCTGAGCTTCCGCATGATCACCGCCAGCCGCTACGGCCGCGCCTTGCGCGCCAGCGTCGAGGACCGCGATACTGCGGCCCTGATGGGCATTCCGGTGCGCCGCTACATCACCGGCGTCTTCGTGCTCGGCAGCGCGCTGGCCGGCCTCGGCGGGGCGCTTTTGATCGCGCTGTTTCCCATCACCCCCTTCACCGGCGGCACCATGGTGATGAAAGGCTTTGCCGTGGCGCTCATCGGCGGGCTCGGCAACATCTACGGCGCCGTCGCCGCCGGCCTCATCCTCGGCATCGTCGAGGGCTTCAGCGCCGGCTACGGCTTCTCGCAATGGACCGACGCCTATTCCTTCGTCCTGATGATCCTGGTGCTGATCGTGCGTCCGCACGGCCTGTTCGGCGGCACCAGCGGACCCCGGATGGCGTCATGAACGACGGCGCCGCCCTCAAACCGCTGCGCTCGCTGCTGCCGGTGCTGGTCATCCTGGCGCTGATCGCGGCCGTCCCGCTGTTTTCGCCCTCGAACCGCTTCCTGTCGCTGGCCATCTCGGCCGGCATCAACGTCATCGCGCTCTACGGCCTGTCAGTGCTGTTCGGCCAGACCGGCATATTGTCGATGGGCCATGCCGCCCTTGTCGGCGTTGGCGCCTATGCGGCGGCGATACTCGCGCGCGACTTTGGCGTCGGCTTCTGGCTGGCGCTGCCCGCAGCCGCCTTGGCCAGCGCCGTCTTCGCCATGATCGTCGGCATTCCCTCATTGCGCGTCGGCGGCCATCACTTCGTCATCATGACCTTCGCCTTCGGCCAGCTGCTCGCCATCGTGCTCACCAATGGCGGCGACTACACTGGTGCCGCGACCGGCCTCGACCTGACCGATCATGTCACTTTGTTCGGCGCCGACATGACCGACCTCACCCGCTACTATCTGATGGTCGTGGCCTTCGTCACAGCAGCAGCGGTGGCGAGCTGGGCGATCATCCACTCCTCCTATGGCCGCACGCTGCGCGCCATCCGCGAGAACGAAAAACTCGCGGCCTCGCTCGGCATCAATGTCGGCCGGCACAAGATCGGTGCCTTCGTCGTCAGCGGCGTCTTTGCCGGCATTTCCGGCGTGCTGCTGGCCTATTTCCTCGGCCACATCTCGCCCTCACAATTCTCGTCGTTTCCCAGCATCTACCTCGCGCTGATGGTGATGATCGGCGGCGCCCGGTTGATCGAAGGACCGCTGGCCGGCGGCATCCTCGTCGCCTTCCTGCCGGAGGTGCTCAACCTCGACCCGGTGCAGTCGCGCATCGTTTACGGCGTCTGCCTGATCGCGGTGATCATGCTTTTGCCCGACGGCCTGATCGGCGGCATCGTGCGCGCCCTGCGCGGCCTGTTTGCCGGCAAGCCGAAACCCGAGACAGACCAGCGCGACGCCGCACCTTCGGAGGCGCACCAATGAGCCCGATCCTCGCCATCAGCGGGCTCTCGAAACAGTTCGGCGGCGTCACCGCCCTTGCCGGGGTCGACCTTGCCATCGAAGAGGGCGAGATCCTCGGCGTCGTCGGCCCCAACGGCTCCGGCAAGACCACTTTGTTCAACGTCGTCACCGGCGTCCACAAGCCGAGCGGCGGCACGGTGCTGTTCCGTGGCCGCGACATCACCGGCCTCGCGCCGCATGCCATATCGCGAGCTGGCATCGGCTACACTTTCCAGCAGGCCATGGCCTTTGCCGGGCTCGGCGTGCTGGAGAACGTCCAGATCGCCGGCGAGCACGCACGGGCAACCGGCGACACCAGCCCGTGGCCCACTCCACAAGCCCTGCTCGACTTTGTCGGCTTGAGCGCGCTGGCCGGCGAAAAAGCCGGCGTGCTGCCCTTCGGCAGCCTGCGCCTGCTCGGCCTGGCATTGGCGCTGGCCACACGGCCGTCGCTGCTATTGCTCGACGAGCCCGCCGCCGGCCTCAACGACCGTGAAACCACAGCCCTGGTCGGCCTCGTGCGCCAGCTTCCCGGCCACGGCATCACCGTCTGCGTCATCGACCACGACATGAAGCTGATGCAGATGCTGTGCCGGCGTCTTGCCGTGCTCGATTTCGGCTCCAAGATCGCCGACGGACCGACCGAAACCGTGCTGGCCGATCCCAAGGTGCTCGACGTCTATCTCGGAGGCGAGCTGTGAACCTGCTTGCCGTCTCCGAACTCGTCACCGGCTATGGCCCGACCATCGTCAATCGCGGCGTCTCGCTGACCTTGGCCGAAGGCGAGATCGTCACCATCCTCGGCCCCAATGGCGCCGGCAAGTCGACGCTGCTCAAGGCCATCGCCGGCCTGATCAAGCCACGCGCCGGCAGCATCGCCTTCGACGGCGCCGACGTCACCGGACTTGCCGCCGATGTCATGGCCCGGCGCGGCGTCGTGCTGGTGCCGGAAGGGCGAAAAATCTTCGTCGACATGACGGTGGAGGAGAACCTCCGCCTCGGCGCCTATGCCCGCCGCGACGAGGCAGCCGTCGAGGCCGATTTCGAAACCATGCTGTCCTTCTTCCCGATCCTCGCCACCAAGCGGCGCGACCGGGGCGGCTCGCTGAGCGGCGGCCAGCAGCAGATGCTGGCCATTGCGCGCGGGCTGATGACGCGGCCGCGCGTACTGTTGCTCGACGAGCCGTCGCTCGGCTTGTCGCCGCTGCTGGTCAAGGAGATCAAGGCGATCATCCTGGGCATCGGCGAGCGCTTCGGCGCCTCGGTGCTGCTGGTCGAGCAGAATGCCGGCCTGGCGCTCGCCGGGGCGTCACGCGGCTATCTCATGCAGAACGGCAGGATCGTCGTCTCCGGTCCGATCGCCGAACTGCGCGACATGTCGCTGATGCGCGAACTCTATCTCGGCGGAGTCGCCGGATGAGCAAGCCGTTAGTCGTGAACAGCCCCTTAGTCGTGAACAGCTTTGTCGCGCAAATCCTCGAAGCGGGCATAGCTCTTGGTCAGATGGCTGCGCATGGCGCGCCGCGCCGCGTTGACGTCCCTTGCCTCGATGGCCCCGAGAATGGCGCGATGTTCTCGCTGCATGCGGTCGAGATATTTTTCCCGCTCGGCCTCGGTCATCCGGTCGAGCCGCGTCCATTGTCGCGGGATCATGGCGCTGCCGAACGTGTCGAACAGCCGGGTGAAATTCGCATTCTGCGTCGCGGCCAGAATGGCGCGGTGGAAGCCAAAATCCTCTTCCGAGCCGGAACCGCCGGCACGCACCGCCGCCTCCAGCGCGTCGAGCTTCGCACTCAGTTGCGAAAGCGCCGCATCGGTCCGCCGCTCGGCGGCAAGGCCCGTCGCTTCCACCTCGATACCCATGCGCAGTTCGAGCACGCGCAGCACCTCGTCGATCGATTCGAGATCGTCGGGCAGCACGGAAAACGTCTTCGGCAGCGGATCCTTGGCGACGAAGGCGCCGAGACCCTGGCGCGTGGTGATCAGCCCACGGGCACGCAGCGCGGCAAGCGCCTCGCGCACCACGGTGCGGCTGACGCCCGTGGCAGCGACGATCTCCTGCTCGGTCGGCAGCCGCTGGCCCGGCGCAAGGTCGCCGGATTCGATCTGCGCAATCAGCGTGTTGACGAGCCCGGTCCGCAGATTGGGCGCCTGCGGTATGGCATCGAAAGTCATGGGCTCCGCCATCGGCGCGACTCCGGTTCGATTCTTGTTCAAAGGATTGCATCGACAGGTGTTCGCCGCAAGGTGACGAAAGGTCAGAGTAATTCCAGGGAAAAGTGTGCGCGGCTTTCCCGTCCGGAATTGCGTAACAACAACGAGATGAAGTGGCTCGCCGTTTCCTTGAAACGGTGAACCGCTTCAGCCCGCCGGTGCGGGTCACAGGAGGATTCTCATGAAAGAACGCATCGGCTTCATCGGCCTGGGCAGCATGGGCGCCGGCATGGCCGGCAATCTGCTCAGCAAAGGCTGGCCGCTGACGGTCCATGTGCACCGCAGCCGCGCCGCCGCCGACCGGCTGATCGCCGCCGGCGCCACGGAAGCATCAAGCCCGCGCGCGCTCGCCGCCGCCAGCGACATCGTCATCCTCTGCGTCACCGGTTCGCGCGAGGTCGAAGCGCTGGTCAAGGGCCCGGACGGGCTGGCCTCAGCAAGCAAGCCGTTGCTGATCATCGACTGCTCGACCTCCAACCCGTCATCGACGACCGCCCTTGCCGCCGACCTCGCCACGCAAGGCGTGACGCTGATCGACGCGCCGCTGGCGCGCACGCCCAAGGAAGCGGCAGAAGGCAAGCTCGACGTCATGGTCGGCGGCCCCGCCGAGGTGGTCGCCCGCGCGCGGCCGGTGCTCGAAGCCTTTGCCGCGCGCGTCGTCCACACCGGCCCGACCGGCAGCGGCCACACCATGAAGCTGCTCAACAATTTCGTCTCGATGGGCTATTCCGCGATCTATTCGGAAGCGCTGAGCCTCGGCGCCAAGGCCGGGCTGACGCCGCAGGTCTTCAACAGCGTTATATCAGGCAGCCGCATGGATTGCGGCTTCTACCAGGCCTTCTTCGACTTCGTCCTCAACCGCAACGAGAACGCCCAGCGCTTCGCCATCGCCAACGCGCTGAAAGACATGACCTACCTCGCCTCCTTCGCCCAAGCCGCCGGCATCGCCAACCCGATCGGCGCGGCGGTAAGGAATGGGTTTGCGACGGCGGTCACGACCGGCCATGGCGAGAAATTCGTGCCGGCGCTGTCGGATATTGTGGCGGGGTTGAACGGGGTGTCGCTGGTGGCGGCGGCGGAGTGAAAATGCCCGTGACGTGAGATCGCGTAGGGCGCTCCCCCTCTCCGTCCGCTGCGCGGCCACCTCTCCCCCACTTTGTGGGGGCGAGGAACCCAAGTTTTTCGAGGCCGCGACCTCTGCGACTAGCGTTCCTCGCCCCATTGTAATGGGGGAGAGGTGGCTCGGCGCAGCCGAGACGGAGAGGGGGCTGGCACTGACATATGCGATTAGGCTGCAAGTGCGCGCCTTACGCAGATCAGGCGCGCCTCCAAGCACCCACTGGCGACCACCAGCCCATCCATGTCAAACCGCAAGATCGGTCGAGCGCGACATATCAGGCGGCGCCTATCTGGTGTCGCCACGTAGGACGAGACGTTTGATGACCCCACTTGAAAACTACCATGCCCGGATGCAGCGGGTGCTGGATCATATCGACCAGCATCTGGACGACGATCTGGGCCTGGAAGCGTTGAGCGGCGTCGCGGCGTTCTCGAAATTCCATTTCCACCGGCAGTTCACGTCGACGTTCGGCGTGTCCGTGCATCGCTATGTCCAGCTCGCCCGCCTGAAGCGCGCTTCGTACCGGCTTGCCGAGAGCGACGCCCAAAGCGTCACGGACATAGCGATGGATGCCGGTTACGACGCGCCGGATGCCTTCGCCCGCGCCTTTCGGCAACGGTTCGGACAATCGCCTTCGTCGTTCCGGAAATCCCCCGACTGGGGGTCGTGGCTCATGGCCTTCGGGCCGCTCGACAAAGCAAGGACCACGCTCATGCAGATAATCTTTGAACCCGACGACGTGATGATTCGCGATGTGCCGCCGACACCGGTGGCGATCATGGAGCATCGCGGCGACCGGGCGACGCTCCAGGACACCATCCAGCGCTTCATTGCCTGGCGCAAGGCTGTCGGCCTGTCGCCCGAGACAAGCCCGACCTTCAACATCTTCCGTTCCGAAAGGGAGCCGGCGAACCCGGCCGACTACAGCATGGACATCTGTGCCGGGACCGAGCTGCCGGTAGAGGGTGGGCCGATCAAGGGCGCGCAAATGAAGGCCGGCGTCATCCCCGGCGGACGCTGCGCGGTGCTGCGCTACCCCGGCAACACCAACAATCTCGAGCCTGCGGCGCTTTACCTCTACCGTGAATGGCTTCCGGCCAGCGGCGAGGAAGCGCGCGACTTTCCGGTCTATTGCCAGCGACACTTTTCGTCGAACGGACCGGTGCGCGAAGTGGTGCTTGAGCTGTTTCTGCCGTTGAAATAGCGCGGCTGGGATGGGGCGCCACCGGGTCGTGGCAAGAAGCCGGCGGGGTTGAATGTGTTTCGCTGGTGGAGCCGCCGGCGGTGTGAAATCGCCTAGGGCGTTCCCCCTCTCCGTCTCGGCTTCGCCGAGCCACCTCTCCCCCATTTCATGGGGGCGAGGAAACGCTAATCTCTGAGGTCGCGACCCTAAAGGCTTGGGGGTTCCTCGCCCCCGCGGGAGCGGGGGAGAGGTGGCTCGGCGAAGCCGAGACGGAGAGAGGGCTGGCGCCGCCATACGTGATTGGCCCGGAGCGTGGGACAGATAAGGCGAGGCTATCCCCCAGCCCTGCTCCGCACAGCCTTCCGCAACCTCGAATGCCGCACCGGCGATGCCGCTTCCGGCACCGGCGCTGCCTCAATAGGCGCCTCACCGTCGTGCAGCCCAACGCGCAGCGCGGCGCCGGCCAGATGGTCGCGCATCGCGGCTTGCGACCCTTCGACATCGCGGTTTCGGATGGCGGCAAAGATGCGCTCGTGTTCGCCGAGCGTGATGCTGGCCATGTCGTCGGATTTCTGCTGGTTGCCGGCGGCCAGAATGCTTTCGCGCACGCGCTCGGACACGAAAACCAGGAACTGGCCCATATAGGCGTTGCGCGTCGCCTCGGCGACGGTGCGGTGGAATTCGAGATCGCTGCGCAGCCAGGCGACGCTGCCATAGGGCGCGGCGCGCATGCCGGACAACGCATCGCCCATGGCTTTCAGATCGGCGTCGCTTCGGCGTTTGGCGGCGAGCGCCGCCGCCTGCACTTCGAGGATGCCGCGCAGTTCGAACAGGTTGCGGAACGAATCGGCGCGCTGCAGCGTCTCATGGTCGATGGTCAGCACCGTCGGGTTGTTGCTTTCCGCCACAAAGGCGCCGCGCCCCTGCTGCGACCAGATGCGGCCTTCGGAGCGAAGCCTGGCGATCGCCTCGCGCACCACATTGCGGCTGACGCCGAAAGTGGTCGCCAGCGCCTGTTCGGTCGGCAGCTGGTCACCCGGCTTCAGCCGGCCTTGCGCGATCTCGCGCGAGATGGAACTCGCCACCAGAGTGGAGAGGTGTGGACCGCGATTGACCTTGTCGAGTTTCAGCGTCATCGCTCACCTATAGTCGACAGCGGCGGCCGGCGCCAGAATGCGACCGTTGCTCAGGATATGGCGCGGGTCGAACGCGTCCTTGATGCCGGCCGCCAGATCGAGTGTCACCGGATCGATGCGGTCGAGGAAGGCCTTCTGCTTGACCCGGCCGATGCCATGCTCGGCGCTGATCGAGCCGCCATAGCGGTCGACGACGGTGAAAATCGCGGCCTCCGCCTCCTCGAACAGATGCTCGACCGCGTCCGGTGCCATGCCTTCCGGAGGCACGACGTTGAGGTGGATATTGCCGTCGCCGACATGGCCGTAGGTGACGGCCAGCGCGTCGGGCCGGGCTTTCTCAATCGCCGCCAGCGCATCGCTGACGAAATCGGCAAGCCTGGAGATCGGCACCGAGACATCGGTGCGCAGATAACGGCCGCCCCTGCCCTGCCGTTCGACCATGATCTCGCGATAGAGCCACAGCCGCTCACCTTGCGCCCGCGTCGAGGCAATGATGCCGTCCTCGACAATATCCTCGACGCTGCCGAGGAAACCGAGCAGCATGCTGTTGAGGTCGATCAACCCGCCGGAGGACACCTCGATCAGCACATAGACCGGATAGGGTTTTCCGAGCGGATCGGCGAAATCCTGACCCTCGCGCATGGTGATCTCGATGCCGACGCGCAGGATCAGTTCGAAGGCGGTGAGCAGGTCGCTGCAGTCGCGCCGGGCGCGGGCATAGAGCGCCATCGCATCCTCGACGGAGCGCAGGCCGACAAGTGCTGTTTCGATCTGCGTCGGCTTGGGAAACAGTTTCAGCGCCGCCGCGGTGACGATGCCGAGCGTCCCTTCCGAGCCGATGAAGATCTGCTTCAAATCATAGCCGCGATTGTCCTTGCGCAGAACTTTCAGCCCGTTCCAGATCCTTCCGTCGGCCAGCACCACTTCGAGGCCGAGCACCAAATCACGCGTCATGCCGTAGCGCAGCACGTTGAAGCCGCCCGCATTGGTGGCGACATTGCCGCCGATGCGGCAGCTGCCTTGCGCACCAAAGGTGATCGGCAACAGGCAATCGCTCGCTTCCGCCGCGCGCTTGGCATCTTCCAGAATGCAGCCGGCCTCGACCACCATGGCGAAGTCGATCGGGCTGATCGAGCGTATACTGTTCATGCGCTCCAGCGAGATGACGACCTCGCCGCCATCGGCGGCCACCGCAGCACCCACCAGACCGGTCAACCCGCCCTGCGGCACGACCGGAATGCGCTCGGCATGGCAAAAGCGCATCACCGCCGACATCTCTTCCACGGAGGATGGCCGCGCCACCGCCAGCGGCCTTCCGTAGTGATCGCCCGACCAGTCGCGGCTGTAGCGCGCCAGATCCGCTGCCTCGGTCAGCAGCCCGCCATCCGGTAGTAAGCCGGCCAGGGCTGCGATCTGCGATGCGGAGGTGGGCGGCACGGCATTCATGAATGGACTCTGCACCCCAGGGGAAAACGACTGGACAAATACAACTGTTGTCGTGTTATCATACAACCCTGATTGAGAACATCAAGCGAAGCCATATCCCCGCCAACCGTTTGATGTGGACGGTCAGAACTGCAAATCACAGAATTCGGAGGACTTACCCAATGAGCGACGCCCCGGGCTTTCGCTATATGCACACCATGATCAGGGTGCTCGACCTCGACAAGTCGATCGCCTTCTACACCGAGGTGCTCGGCATGACCTTGCTGCGCCGCGACGACTATCCCGGCGGCAAGTTCACCAACGCCTTTGTCGGCTACGGCCCCGAGGACAAGGAAGCCGTCGTCGAGCTGACGCTGAACTGGGGCCGCGAGGAACCCTATGAGATCGGCACCGGCTTCGGCCATCTGGCGCTCGGCGTCAACGACATCTACGCCGTCTGCGCCGAACTGGAGAAGCGCGGCGCCAAGATTCCGCGCAAGCCGGGTCCGATGCAGCATGGCACCACCCACATCGCCTTCGTCGAAGACCCCGATGGCTACAAGATCGAGCTGATCGGCCTCGACACGATGTGATCTGATCAGGGCGGACCGCATCGGCCTCGCGCCGATGCGGTCCCGTCCTGTCCGCGCTTGCTTGGGAGGCGGGATCACTTGATGACCGCGATCTTGCTGCGGTCGATGGTGATGGCGACGGCGGCAATCAGCACCGCGCCGAACACCATGTTTTCCAGGAAAATGTTGACACCGACAAAGGTCATGCCGATGCGCACGATCGAGATGATCAGCGCACCGACCGCCGTGCGCGCAACGCCGCCCAGCCCGCCGGTAATCGCCGTGCCGCCGACGATGACGGCGGCGATGGCCGGCAAAAGCAACTGGTTGGCCAGCACGGGTGAACCGCTCGACAGGCGTGCCGCCAGCACGACGCCGGCGATGGCCGCGAGCATGCCGGACGCGGCAAAGGCGATGATCTTGGTGCGGTCGACATTGATGCCCGCCGCCCAGGCCGCCGGCTCACCGGCGCCGACCGCGATCGCCTGGCGGCCAAAGCGCGTGTAGCGCAGCGCCAGAAAGGCGGCGATGCCGATGACCGCCGAAATCAGCACCACCACCGGAATGCCAACGACGGTGGCATTGATCCATGCGGTGTTTTCTCGGCCACCCTCCTCGATGGTGATGGCGCGGCCGTTGGAGACCCAGAGCGCGAGACCCGTGACCACGCCGCCGGTGGCAAGCGTCGCCACGAAGGATGGCACGCGCAGCTTGACGTGAACGACGCCGCTGAGGATGCCGAAGGCAAGGCCGGACAGGATCGCCACCGGAAAAGCGGCAAGGCCGAGCGACGGCAGCAATTGCGCCAGGATGACACTGGCCAGCGACGCCACGGCCTGGATCGACAAATCGATGCCGCCGAGCAGGATGGCGAAGGTGACGCCCGTCGCCAGGATGAACAGCACGGCGGTGTTGGCAAACAGCAGCGCCACGGTCTCGCCGGTGAGGAAACCGGGTGCGGCGATCTCGATGATCAACAGCAGGCCTACCAGCAGCACCAGCGGAATGGCGCCTTGCGTCCACTTGCCTTCGAACACCCGCTTGATGGAGAACGGTTCATTCATCGGCTCACACCATCGCTCGTAGCAGATCGACCTGGTTCGGCTTGTTCCCCGGGCTGGCATCGAAGCGCGCGGTGATCTCGCCGTCACGCATCACCAGCACCTGGTGCGACAGGCCGATCGTTTCCTCCAGCGTGTCGGAAATCAGCAGGATCGCCACGCCTTGCGCCGAGAGATCGCGCACCAGTTCGTAGACCTCCTCCTTGGCGCCGACATCGAGGCCGCGTGTCGGATGGTCGAGCACCAGGATGCGCGAGCCCGCCGTCATCCAGCGCGCCAGCACCACCTTTTGCTGGTTGCCGCCGCTGAGCTTGCGACAGGCGGCGTCGGGACCGGGCGCCTTGATGCGCAGCCGCTTGATCCAGTCGGCGGCAAGCCGCCGCTCCTTGCCATAGTCGATGGCGCCATGGCGCATGACACTGGAGAGGTCGGCGAGCGAAATGTTTTCGGCGATCGACAGGAACATCACCAGGCCCTCGAGCCGGCGCTCGCGCGGCACATAGCCGATGCCTTTGCGCACCGCCGGTTCCGGCGAGCTGAAGCGCACCGTGTCACCGGCGATTTTCATCTCTCCGGCATCATGCTGCACGAAGCCGCCAATGGTGCGCGTCACCTCCTCGCGGCCGGAGCCGACGACGCCGGCAATGCCGACGATCTCGCCGGCGCGGATCGAGAGATCGACGCCATGATAGAAGCCGTTGGCGCCAAGGCCCCTGGCCTCGACCATGACCGTGTCGCGCGGCGCCAGCTGGCGGGCCTCGCGGTAATACTCCGCCTGCAGGCCGCGGCCGACCATGATCTCGTGCAGCTCCGGCGCGGTGACCTCGGCGGCACGATGTTCGGCGACGACGGCGCCGTCCTTCATCGTGTAGACGCGATCGGAGATGTTGAGCACCTCGTCGAGGCGGTGCGAGACGAAGACAAAACTGGCGCGGGATTTGAGCGAGCGCACGCGCGCAAACAGCACCGCGATGTCGGCGGCGTTGAGCACCGAGGTCGGCTCGTCCAGCAGGATAAGCAACTGCCGTTCGACCACTTCCTCCAGGGTCAGCGCCTTGGCGAGCTCCACCATTTGACGTGCGGCGAAAGTGAGTTCGGAGGTGCGGGCGGTGACGTCGATGTCGATGCCGATCTTGGCCAGCTGCCGCCGCGCCGCCGCGTTCATGGCGCGCCAATTGACGAGGCCGAAGCGGGTGAAGCGGTCTTCCTCGCCGAGATAGATGTTTTCGGCCACCGTCAGATTGAGCACCAGCGACTGTTCCTGGAACACCATGCCGATGCCGTGACGCGCGGCGTCGCGGGCATTGCGCATCCGCAGCTGCTCGCCGTCCAGCGTAAGCGAGCCGCCATCCGGACGGTAGCCGCCGGCCAGCACCCGCATCAGTGTTGACTTGCCGGCGCCGTTCTCGCCGATCAGCCCGACCACTTCGTTGGGCCGCACCTCGATGGAGACGTCACGCAAGGCGTGGACGCCGGGAAAATTCTTGATGATGTTGGAGGCCTGCAGCATGGCGCTCACTTGACGATCCTGAGACGGACGCGGTCGAGCGACAGCGCTACCGCGGCGATGATCATCAGGCCCTGCACCGTCTGCTGGATGTAGGGCGAGATGCCGAGCAGGATCATGCCATTGGCAAGCACGGTGACGATCAAAACGCCGATCAGCGTGTTGACGACGCCGCCCTCGCCGCCGGTCAGCGCCGTGCCGCCGACGACCACGGCGGTGACGGCGGCAAACAGCCTGCCGTCGCCGATGACGGCATGCGACTGGCCGAGCTGCGCTGCCGCCAGCACACCGGCGATGCCGAAGAAGAAACCGGCCAGCGCAAAGGCGGTGACGCGCACGCGCACCACGTTCACGCCGGAGAGCTTGGCGACATCTTCGTCGCCGCCGATCGCCAGAATATGGCGGCCGAGCTTGGTGTGGTACTGGATGACGGCGGCAAGCAGGAAGGCCCCGAACGCGACCCACACCGCCACCGGCAGGCCGAGGAAACGGTGCAGTGCCAGGTCGCGGATCGAGGCATCGTTGAGCTTGATGGCCGAGCCGCCCAGCATATAGACCGACAGGCCAAGGCCGATGAACCACAGGCCGAGCGTCGCCATGAAGGACGGGATGCGCAGCATGGTCTGGACAAGACCGCTGACCAATCCCATGGCGGTACCGGCAACGATGGCGGCGAGCACCGCCCACCAGCCATAGTCGTTGCCATTGCCGTCATTGGCCGCGAGCAGCACCACCACCATGGCCGATACCGACAGCGTGCCTTCGACCGACAGGTCGATGCTGCCCATCAGGATGATGAAGGTCAGCCCCATGGCCAGCGTCAGCGGCACGGCGGCGGAGTTGGCAAGCCGCACCAGATTGCGGACCTCGATGAAATTGGGATTGGCAATCGCGATCAGCACGCACAGCACAATCAGCACCGCCAACGGCGCCAGGCTGCGCCAGCGCCTGCCGCCAAACAGTGTGGCGATGCGACCGGGGATCAAACTCATGGAAGTCGTCCGCTCGATGTCCGAAACGGACTTCAGGGGTTCTGTATGGATTGTCAAGAAACGCTTCCCGTCTGCTGGTGACAGCCGTCGCGACAAGGGGATCGCGACGGCTGCGGGAGGAAGCGGGCCGCCAGGGAGCAGCAGCCCGCTCCGATGGATCAGGTGCGGATGGCTCCGGTCACCCGGCCCCAGAGATCGTTCCAGTCGATCTCGGGCTTCGCGTCGACATTGGTCTTGTAATATTCCTCGACATTGTCGTGCGAGATCAGCACCGCCTTGCCGTAGAATTCGCGGTGTTCCGGCGGCTCCTTGGTCGGGTCGAACTTGCCGATCTTGGCGTTGTAGCCGATGGCCAGACCCATGCCGCCCTGCCAGAACGGGTCGGACGTGACGGTACAGGCGAACTCGCCGGTGCGCACCGCATCAACCGCCGTCTTGATGCCGTCGACGCCGACGATCGGCACCTTGCCGGCGAGGTTTTCGGCACGCAGCGCTTCCAGCGCGCCGGAGCCCATATCGTCATTGGCGGCCCAGATGCCCTTGATGTCGTCGCCGAAGCGGGTGAGCAGATTGCCCATCAGGTCGAAGGCCTCGGTCGATTTCCAGTTGGCGACCTGGAAGTCGAGCAGCTTGATGTCGGGGTTGGCGGCAAGGGCGGCATCAAGACCCTTCTTGCGTTCGATCGCCGCCGTGGTCGAGATCAGGCCGCCGAGCGCGACGATGCCGCCTTTGCCGCCGATGGTCTTGAACAGGATTTCGGCGATGGTCTTGCCGCTGTCGATGCCGTCGAACTCGATATGCGAGACATAGTTCGGATTAAAATCCTTCGGATGCAGGTCCGCCGGCTTGTTCCACTGCGTCACCACATAGGCGCCGGCCTTGGCGCAGGCCTCGACGATCGGGCGGGCATCCGGCGTATCGTTCGGATCGGAGTTCAGCACCATGTTGCCGCCGGTCTTGGCCAGCATCGCCTTGATGTCGGCAATGCCCTTCTCACTGTTGCCTTCCGACACCAGCGTGACGTGTTCGAGCCCAGCCCATTTGGCATAGGCCTCGGCACCCGTCTTCCACACCGCGTGATATGGGTTGGACAAAGAGCGGATCGACGTAACCAGTGTCGGCTTGTCCTGCGCCCGCAGCACGCTCGGCATGGCGAGCGCCGCCACGCCGGCGGTGGCGCCCAGCATCAGCGTGCGCCGGTTGACGGTAAAATTCTTCGTGTCCTTCATGTCGCGAAATCCTCCCGATTGAATTCTGTTCCGCCCGGCGCCTTGCGCGGAGCGCGCGGCCGGGACTTCCACGTGACGGATTATCAAGCTCCTCTACTTGTACGACAACCCTTCAACACGATAACCATACCCTTTCTCTTGACGCGGCACAAGCGACTTGAGATCGTCGCGCGCAAGAGAAGGGGGCACTGATTTTGCCCCGGCAAAGGGAGTGAGAATGCCGGATTACATCATCGTCGGCGGCGGTTCGGCCGGCTGCATTCTGGCCGCCAGGCTGAGCGAGGATCGCGACGTCTCCGTCATCCTGCTCGAGGCCGGCCCGCCCGACACCGATCGCTACATCCATATGCCCGTCGGCTTCTTCAAGATGACGTCCGGGCCGCTGATCTGGGGTTATGACACCGCACCCGGCAAGGCGATCGACGGCCGCACCATGGTCTATCCGCAGGCGCGCGTGCTCGGCGGCGGCTCCTCGATCAACGCGCAGGTGTTCACCCGCGGCTGCCCGCAGGATTATGACGGCTGGGCGGCAGACAATGGCTGCGCCGGGTGGAGCTATGCCGACGTGCTGCCCTACTTCGTCCGCTCCGAAGGCAACGACACGTTTGCCGATGCGCAGCACGGCATCGACGGCCCGCTCGGCGTCTCCAGCGGCGCGCCGCATCCGCTGACGCGGGTCTTCGTCAAGGCGGCGCAGCAGGCCGGCCTTCCCTTCCGCGCCGACTTCAATGCCGGCGAACAGGCAGGCGCCGGATTCTATCAGACGACGACACGGCAGGGAAAACGCTCGAGCACGGCGGTCGCCTATCTCAAGCCGGCACTCGGCCGCAAGAACTTGACGCTGCGCACCGATGCCACCGTGAGCCGCATCGTGGTGGAGAACGGCCGCGCCATCGGCGTCGAGATCATCACCAATGGCCGCACCGAATTGCTGCGGGCCGAGCGCGAGGTGATCGTCACCGCGGGCGCCATCGGCTCGCCGAAACTTCTGATGCTGTCCGGCATCGGCCCGGCCGCGCATCTGGGTCAGCACGGCATCAAGGTGATCCACGATGCGAAAGGCGTCGGCCAGAATTTGCACGATCACATGGATGTCGACGTCGTCGCCGAGCTCAACGGACCGCATGGCATCGACCGCTACAAGAAAAAGCGCTGGCAGGCCGTCGCAGGTCTCGAATATGCGCTGTTCGGCAAGGGACCGGTGGCGTCCAACATCGTCGAGGCCGGCGGCTTCTGGTGGGGCGACCGGGCGGAGAAGACGCCTGACATCCAGTTCCATTTCCTGCCCGGCGCCGGCGTCGAGGAAGGCATCGGCTCGGTTCCCGGCGGCAATGGTTGCACGCTGAATTCCTACCATGTGCGGCCGCGCTCACGCGGCAGCGTCACGCTCAGATCGGCGGATTTGCGCGATGCCCCTGTTATCGACCCTAATCCCTTCGCCGAGCGCTACGATCTCGAGCGCGCCATCGACGGCATCGAGATCAGCCGGGAAATCCTGTCACAGCCGGCTTTTTCGAAATACATCAGCCGCGAGCATCTGCCGGGCGCGGCGATGCAGGGGCGCACGGCGCTCGAAGCCTTCGCCCGCGAGCACGGCCGCAGCGCCTACCATCCGGTCGGCACCTGCCGCATGGGCGGCGACGCCGACAGCGTCGTCGATCCCGAGCTTCGCGTGCGCGGGCTACAGGGCCTGCGCGTCTGCGACAGTTCGGTGATGCCGAGCATCGTGTCGTCGAACACCAACGCGGCGGTGGTGATGATTGCCGAAAAGGCGGCGGATCTGATTGCGGGGAGGAAGGCACCTGCGGCGCAGGCAGGATAGTCGCATACGGCAGCGCTGCCCCGCACGGCAGCTTGGCGCATGCTTTGTCTAATGCTGCGCTGGTCGACCCCCACTCCGTCTCGGCTTCGCCGAGACACCTCTCCCCCGATCGACGGGGTAGAGGAAAGGCGCCAAGCTTTTTGCTGTCACACTCGTCCAGCAAAGCTCCCTTCCTTTCCCTCCGGAGGGGGGAAAGGTGGCGCTGCGAAGCAGCGACGGATTGGGGGAACCACGTGGCAATCAAGCCGCGGGCTGACCAGTCACGCCAGCCACAGAAGATGCAAACTCACTCCTCCGGAAACATCTCGCGCGGCGGAAAACCATCGCGGCTGTAATCCACCACGATGAACTTGCCGCCCTGGTAGCGCTCGACCACCGGATTGTCGGTCACCTTGCCGCGCACGCGTTCGGCCTGGCTGTCCGAACTGTCCTGCGGCGCCCAGCCGAGTTTCTCGCGGGCATCCTTTCGCCAGAAGCCGCGACTGTTGTTGGACTGCCCCCAGATGACCGAACAATCGACACGCTCGGCCTGAGCGCAACGCTCCATCAGCCTGACGAAATCGTCATGCGATATCCAGGTCGACAGGATGCGTTCGTCCGGCACTTCCGGCAGCACCGAGCCGATGCGGATCAGCACGCTTTCGACCGCATGCTTGTCGAAATAGAGCCGCGCCAGCATCTCGCCATAGGCCTTCGACAGGCCGTAATAGCCATCCGGCCTGAGCAAACAATCCTGGTCGAGAATCTCGGTGCGCTCGTAAAGGCCGACCGCATGCACCGAAGACGGGAACACCACCCGCGCCTTCTCCCGGCGCGCCGCCTCGTAAATGTGGAAGGCGCCGCGGAAATTGGGACCGAGCACGGTCTCGAAGGATTGCTCGGTGGAGATGCCGCCGAAATGCAGGATCAGGCCGCAGCCATCAGCCAGATCGTTCACCGCCTGCTGGTCCTCGATATCGGCGATGGTGAAGCTCGCATTCTGCGGCAGCGGGAAAGGCAGCGGCACGAGATCGCTGAGCCGCAAGGTCCAGCCCAGCGCCGCGAGCCTTGCTGACAACAGCCGTCCGATCGTGCCGGAGGCCCCGGTCAACAGCACCGGCTTTTCGGGGATCGTCACGCCCTGTCCCCTCGCTGATAGCGCGGATATGTTCGCGCGGATGCGACAAGGCGAATGAAGATTGCGCGCGGCGGGCGTGGCGAAAATCTTATCATATCACCAGATAAATAATGGGTTGCCACGAACGGCGGTTCGTTTATTGCTTGGGGACGATGAAACGTTCCTTTGGCCTTCCCCCGCAGATCAGCCGCACGGCGCAGGTCGCCGACTGGTTTGCGCGCGAAATACGGGCCGGACATTTGACCAGCGGCGAGAAATTGCCGACCGAGCAGGAGCTGATCGCGCAATTCGGCGTCAGCCGCACGGTGATCCGCGAGGCCATGGCGTCGCTGCGCTCCGAAGGGCTGGTGACAAGCCGCCAGGGATCCGGCGTGTTCGTCGCCGACCATGCGGCCAACACCACATTCCGCATCATTTCCGACGAGCTGCATTCGCTGACCGAAGTGCAGAACGTGCTGCAGCTGCGGCTTGCGGTGGAACAGGAAGCTGCTGGCCTTGCCGCCGAAAAGCGCAGCGACGACGACCTTGCCCGCATGCGCGACTGCCTCGACGCCATCGACGCCTCGATCGCCGCAGGTGACAGCGCCATCGAACCCGACTTCGCCTTTCATCGGGCGATCGCGTCTGCCACCGGCAATCCCTATTTCGAACGCTTCATGCACTTTCTTGGACCCGTCCTCATTCCGCGCCAGCTGATGCGCCCGCGGGACGAGACGCCCGAGCAGCGGCGGCATTATCTGGAGCAGGTCCAGATGGAGCATCGCCGCATCTATCAGGCGATCGAGCGGCAGAATGTCGAAGCCGCCCGCTTCACCTTGCGCGAGCATCTGGAAGCCGGGCGCGAGCGCTATCGCCGCATGGTCGACGGCTAGGCCTGACACGCCGTCAGCCCCGGCCTTCGATTGCCCAGCCCAACCCATCGGTTTTACGCCAGTTCCGCGACCGGCATCTTGCAGGACTGCATGAGCGCGGTGAGCTGACGCTCTTCATCGGCGGTCAGATCGAGAAGCGGCGACCGCACCGGTCCGCAGTCGACGCCGGCAATGCGCGCGCCCGCCTTGACGATCGACACCGCATAGCCGGCGCGCCGGTTGCGGATGGCGAGGTAGGGCAGGAAGAAGGAACGGATGAGATCGCCAACTTCGGCCGTGCGCCCGGCGCGAAGGGCGTTGAAGAAACGCAGCGCAATCTCCGGCGCGAAATTGTAGATCGCCGACGAATAGGTCGTCATGCCAATGGCCGCTGCGGCACTGGCATGGACCTCGGCTGTCGGCATGCCGCCGATGAAGACCAGCCGGTCGCCCATGCGGTAGCGCGTTGCCGTGAGCAGCTCGATGTCGCCGACACCGTCCTTGAAGCCGATCAGGTTCGGGCAATCCTGCGCCACGCGCTCGAGCGTCTCGGGTGTCAGAATGGCATTGTCCCTGTTATAGGCGATCACGCCGATGCCGACCGAACGGCAGATGGCGGTGAGGTGGCGGCGCAAGCCCTCTTGCTCCGACTTGACGAGATAGGGTGGCAGCACCAGCAGGCCGTCGGCGCCATTGGCTTCGGCTGCCTTGGCGAACTCCACCGCCATATGCGTGCCATAGCCGACGCCGGCGAGCAGCGGCATGGTGTCGGGAACTTCCTCTGACGCCGCCCGCACCACGCGCTTGTATTCCTCCAGCGTCAGCGAGAAGAACTCGCCGGTGCCGCCGGCCGCGAAGAGCCCGCTCGCGCCGGCCGTGCCTTGGGCAGCGACATGGGCGCGATAGCCGTCTTCGTTGAAGCCGCCGTCATCGTCGAAGAAGGTCAGCGGAAAGGACAGGAGGCCGCGGCCAAGGGATCTGGTGAGTTCGGTGGGTGAGAACGTCAAGACGAGTACTCCATGCAAGACGCCGGCAAGTGGGGACTCTTGTCGGCAGGGATTTTGGCAGCCGGCGGCTGGTTCATACGAGACCCGGCCGTACCTGGGCCGCCGCGGCTTCGATCGCCCTCGTGCCCAGGCCCGACTTGACGATGCTGATCAGTTCTTCCTCGCTGGTGTCGGCGGTGGAGGCGTCGAGCGCCACCTCGCCCGCATGCAGGAAGTTGATGCGGTCGCAGACCTCAAAAATCTGGTTGTAATTGTGGACGATCAGGATCACCGAAACCTGGCGCTGCTGGCGCAGATTCTGGATCAGGCCCAGCACATGCGCGCTCTCGCGCACGCCGAGCGCCGCCAGCGGCTCGTCGAGCACCAGGATTTTTGGTGACGAATAGATCGAGCGGGCGACCGCGATGCACTGGCGCTGTCCGCCCGAGAGCAGATCGACGGTGCTGTTGACGCTCGGGATCGTGATGCCCAGCGTGTCGAGATAGAGCTGCGCCTGTTCGCGCATCTTCCTGTTGTCGAGCAGGTTCAGGCCGAGGAAGCGCTTGTGATACTCGCGGCCGAGAAACATGTTGTGGAAGACGCTGAGGTCACCGACCAGCGCCAGATCCTGATAGACGGTTTCGATGCCCTGGGCGCGCGCATCGCGCGGCGAGGCGAAACGCACTTCCTTGCCTTGCGAGACGATGGTGCCGGTGTCGGGCTGGTGGAAGCCGGACAGGATCTTGATCAGCGTCGACTTGCCCGCGCCATTGTCGCCGACCAGCGCCAGCACTTCGCCCTGACGCAATTTGATCGAGACATCGACGAGGGCGGTGACGGCACCGAAACTCTTGGAGATGTTGGTCATCTCCAAGACGACCCGCGCATCCTTGCTGAGTGGAGGAATGGTGGTCTGCGTGTTCATACGCGCCTCCGTGTGCGCAGGCGGTCGACCTGGATTGAGAGGATCATCGCGGCGATGATGGCGGCACCCAGATAAATGTCGGAGACCGTGGCCTGGGCGCCGATCATCACAAGGCCGTTGTTGAGCGAGGCGACGACGAAGGCGCCGATCAGTGCGCCTATGACGGTGCCGGAGCCGCCCAGCAGCGAGGTGCCGCCGATGACCGCGGCTGCAATCGCCTGCAAGGTGAGGAACGGGCTGCCAGCTTGCGGGTCGGCCGAGGTGAACTGCGCCGTGTTGATGATGCCGGCAAAGGCGGCGAAGCCGCCAGCGATCATGAAATTGTAGATCTTCATGCGGTCGGTGCGCACGCCGATCTCACGCGCACCGATGATGTTGGAGCCGGTGGCAATCGTGTGCAGGCCGAATGTGGTGCGGTTCAAGACCAGCGCCAGCACCAGCACCAGCACCACCGCCCAAAGAAAGGGCGTGAAGGCCGTGATGCCGTGCAACGAAAGGAGCCCGTCCGAAGGCTGGTAGAGGCTCTGGCCGAAGATGGCGTTGAAGGGTTGCTCGACCGGCGCAACGATCGGCTGGCTGTTGTAGATCGAGACGACGATGCCTTGCAGGAAAAACAGCATGCCGACGGTGGTAATCAGCGACGGCACCTTGAAGCGCACGGTGATGATGCCGTTGATGGCGCCGACGAGGATGCCGATGAGCACGCCGATCAAGGCGCCGACGGCCAGCGGCACGCCATAGGTGACCGACAGCAGCGCCATGACATAGGGCGCGATCGAGAAGATAGCGCTCAGCGACAGATCGATCTCGCCGGTGATCATCAGCATGACTTCGGCGGCAGCGATCAGGCCGAGCCGGCCGGTGTCGCGCAGCACCACGCTCATGAATTGCGGCGACAGGAACCCGCCATCGCTGCCGACCTGGAAATAGATGACCAGCACGATGGCGACCACGGCGATGCTCGCCTCGCGATAGCGGGACAAAAGGATGAGCAGCCTTTCCGTCATCGTCTGCGGAGCCTTGACGCCGACGGCGCCCTTCCCGGCTGTTATGGCTTTGCCAGCTTTTGCAACTTGGATAGTCGGCACTTATTCACTTCCTGATTTCTGGGCGGATAGCTGCCTGAACGGCGGCAACTCCAGCCTTCGCCGCGTCACCTCAGGATGACGCGGCGAAGGCTGGAGTTGGAGGCTGAACGCGTCAGGTCGGCTCGACGTCTGAGCGGCCCTCGAAGCGGGACTTGCCGACATAGGCGTCGACATTGTCCTTGGTCACATAGGCCTGGCTGGTGTCGCTGTTGGCCGGGCCGACGAGACCGCCCGACAGCTTGTAGAGATACATCTGCTGCACCGGCAGGAAGCCCTGCAGGTAGGCCTGCTGGTCGGTGGTGAAGTTGACGTCGCCGGCCTTGATGAAGTCCAGCGTCTGCGGGAACAGGTCGAAGCCGGCAACCGCGCCGCCGGCCTTCACCAGCCCGTATTTGTTGGACACGAAACCGCAGGCATAGGTGTCGGAGCCGCCGGTGCCGAACAGGCCGTTGACGGTCTTGTGACTGAGATAATAGCTCTCGACGCGCGAGATTTCGGTTGCCGGATCCGGGCCGGTGTTGACGACATCGTAGGTGACGCCGCTGCCGCTGTCCTTGATCGCCTGGATGTAGCCGTCGAGACGCGGCTGCGTGTTGAGCGAGCCGGGCACGCCGATCGACAGCATGACATGGCCGCCCTTGGGGATCAGCTTCAGCCACTTCAGCGCCGAATTGTAGCCCGATTGGTAGAGCGGCTGGCCGACATAGGAGAGCCGCTTGTTGGGGCTGCCGACCGGCACGTCGGCGTTGAAGGCGACGACCGGAATGCCGGCCTGCGCCGCCATGTCGGTGGCGGCGTCGAATGCCGTCGGATCGACCAGGCAGACCGCAATGCCGTCCGACTTCTGCGCGATTGCCGTCTGCATGGCGCTGACCATTTCTGAGACGACGTTCTTCTGCGAACCCGTCCACTGGTAGGAACAGCCGAAGGCCGCACAAGCGTCCTGGATGCCATAGACGGTCGGCGTGAAGAACTGGTCCAGCGTCACATGGCAGACGAAGTGGAACTTGTAGGGCTTCTTCGGCAGGCCGGGCGATGAATCCGCTGCCCTCGCGGCGCTGATACCGCCGGCAAGACCGCCCAGACCACTGGCGAGGCCAGCGGCACCGAGGCCGAGTTTTCCCGCCAGCGCGAAAGCGCTGCGCCGGCTGATCGCCGCCATCTGATTTTTCGTTTCGTCGTCCATGCGTTCCTCCCTTGTCGTTTTGTAGGCGTCGCTACATTTGTCGTCTGGTTACATTGTTATATGACAACTTTTGTGTCAATGGTCTTTCACCGCCGAAATCGGGACGACGCTCTCGATCTGAACGGCGCGGGAAGGCGGCCGCAGGGTCGCCGCGAAGGACGATCAGGAATCACAGGAAGAGAACATGGCTGAAATCGAATTCAGGGCTGTCAGCAAGAACGGCCTGAAGGTGACGACGATCGGGCTCGGCGGCACGGGGCTCGGCAACATGTATCGCGCCGTGGATACGGATGCCGCGGTCAACACCGTGCAGGCGGCCTATGACAATGGCATCCGCTATTTCGATACAGCACCGGTCTATGGTTTTGGTGTCAGCGAAACCCGACTTGGGCTGGCGATCAAATCGCTGCCGCGTGCGGACATCGTCATCTCATCCAAGATCGGCTACGACCTCGTGCCGATCCCGCCTGAAGAATTGAAGCCGGCGCTGTGGGACCAGCCCGGCTCCTTCCGCGCCGAGTTCGACTATTCGCGCGATGCCGTGATGCGCTCGCTCGAAGGCACGCTGAAGCGGCTCGACACCGACTATGTCGACATGGTCTCGATCCACGATCCTGACGAGGCCATCCATTTCGGCCCCGGCGAAGATCCCTATGCCAGGAGCCGTTTCAAGGAAGCCATGGAAGGCGCCTATCCCGCCCTCGACGAATTGCGTTCGCAAGGCGTCATCAAGGCGGTCGGCGTCGGCATCAACCAGTGGCAGATGCTGTCCGATTTTGTCGTCGCCGGCGCCTTCGATTATTTCCTGCTTGCTGGCCGCTACACGCTGCTCGAGCAGGAGCCGCTGGCCACCTTGCTGCCGCTCTGCCAACAGCGCGGCACCAGGATCATCATCGGTGGCCCCTACAATTCCGGCATCCTCGCCACGGGTGCGGTGAAGGGCGCGACCTTCAACACACGCGAGGCGCCGGAACCGGTGCTGGAGCGCGTGCGCCGCATCGAGGCGATCTGCGCCAAGCACAAGGTTTCGCTGCCGGCGGCAGCGCTGCAAATCCCGCTCGGCCATCCGCTGGTATCGAGCGTCATTCCAGGCGCACGCTCGGCCGACGAGCTGAAGCAGAATCTGGGGTATCTGCGCGAGGATATTCCGGTGGCTCTGTGGGCCGATCTCAAGCAGGCAGGGTTGATAGAGGCCGACGCGCCGACGCCTTGAACGTTGGGGTAATCGGGTAGGGTGCTCCCCTCTCCGTCTCGACTTCGCCGAGCCGGAGAGGGGGCTGGCGCTGCCGTATGCAATTGCTCGAACCAACACTCAAAACGACAGTTGCCCGCAACCCTTTCAACCGCCACTTGCGCAACCTGCGCAACCCACCGGAAACCCCCGGTTGCGCGGCCTTTGGCGGCAGCGAAGCGGCGATGCGAAAGCGCTTTTGCGCCAGTTCCGCGATCACACCATATGAACCGATCCAACCTCTGATACCTTGTTGAGCGCGGGACTTGTCCCGCTTTGGCCGGTGCTTCAGGCAACCCCATCCCAACCCCCCGCCCCCTGTGGCGCCGGCCATCCCCCTCCCTCTCGGACCATTCCTCTTCCGCTGAAAGACAGCTTGCCCAAGGCACCGCCAGAGGCTTCACACCTCAGCTGGCGAACGCCATCGATCGCTTTTGATCGCCTGACGTCGTCTGGTTGAACCCGTTGGCGGAAGCGGACTCGGCCGTGCTGGTGCCCTTGCCAAATCCCGACATGCCGCTCATAGAACGACTTGGATCAGCGTCTGATCCGAAAGGCTGTTGCCCATTTGCCAAGGATCCTTCCGATGTCCGTGACACCTTGGTCAAAACCGTGACGGTTTCCCTCGCAAGCCTGGGCTGGACGGAGTTTTTCGGCGATCAGCTTGAGGCCGATGAGGCAGACCTCGTCCCGACGCGCATCGCCTCGGTGCACCGCGACCGTCTCGCTGGTCTGTCCCAGTCAGGGCCAACGGATGTGACGCTGCCGGCCAATGCGAACACCGGCGACTATGCCGTCGGCGATTGGGTGCTTGTCGATCCCCATACGCATCTGCTGCGCCGCCGCCTGACCCGCAAGACGGTGCTGGAGCGCCGCACCCAGGGCGGCAGGGTGCCGCAGCTGGCCGCGGCCAATGTCGACACGCTGTTCATCGTCACCTCCTGCAATGCCGATTTCAACATCGCCCGGCTCGAGCGCTATCTGGCGCTGGCCAACGAGGCCGGAACGACGCCGGTGATCCTGCTGACCAAGGCCGACACGGCTGACGATGCCGAGGCGTATCGAACGCAGGCCGCAGCCCTTCAGCGCGGACTGGCCGTGGTGATGCTGAACCCGCGCGTCGCCGATGCCGCAACCGCGCTCGCCGCCTGGTGCGGTGCGGGCCAGACGGTGGCGCTGGTTGGCTCGTCCGGCGTCGGCAAATCGACGCTGGTCAACACGCTGGCCGGATCAGGGCGGCAACTGACCGCGGGCATCCGGGAGCACGATGCGAAGGGCCGCCACACCACGACGGCGCGTTCGCTGCATGCCATTGCCGGTGGCGGCTGGGTGATCGATACGCCGGGCATGCGCACGCTGCATGTCAGCGACGTCGCCTCCGGCATCGACACGCTGTTTGCCGAAATCACCGAGCTTGCCCCGCTGTGCAAGTTCCGCGACTGCACCCATGTCCACGAACCGGGCTGCGCGGTGCAGGCTGCCTTGAAGGCCGGTACGCTCGATCCCGAGCGCCTGGCCCGCTGGCGCAAACTGTCCGAGGAAAACCAGGGCAACACGCCGGTCCAGAGCGGCCCGCGCGGCAACAAATCGCCGGGCGGTCGCCCAAAGCGGCGCTGAGCTGCCAAGGCATTCCAGAAAGAGAATTCAGGAAGCCCGGCGATGTGCCTTCAAACCGCCGGTCTGGTTCCGCCGCAAATCAGATAATAGCACTCGCCGTAGCTTATGTAGTCAGCCGAGCCTCTGTCCGGCCATTTGCCGGTTTCGTCGTGGGTCTTGAGAAGGCGTCTGCACTGCATCACCTTCGCTGCATTGCTGTTCGGAAACAGGGCGTTCAATACAGCATCCGGCGCGTCGAACATAATCGCCGCGAGAATGAGGCAGCCCAGGCTGGCGGCGAGGAACAGTTGGACGTTTCGCATTGCTACCGAATACGGCCGGGCCGATGTCCTGACAATGAACAACCCATATCATGATTAACACATGCGTAGCAGCTTTTTTGCTTAATCCAGTATAGGCACGGAAGAGTACTTGGCACCCAGATGCAGCCAGGTCTGCTGAACGGCTGTAGCGCCTTCGGCAGGACAATCGCATAGGGCACGCGCTAGTCCATCCCGCACGAGCACCCCGTATAATCCCTTGGGGTTATGGCCGCGCTGCGCCGGCTAAGTCATGCTCCGCGTCAACTTCGAGAAATGCGACCGGACGCCTGCTCTTGAGGCAGTCTCCGAAAAAGCATCGGACACAAGCTTCCCGGAGGCGGAACAATGCAAGACACTGTCAAACTCGACCGCGCGCTCGGCCTCTGGTCCGTCGTGCTTTTCGGCCTGGCCTACATGACGCCGATGATCGTCTTCGGCACTTTTGGCGCGCTGGCAACGGCAAGCCAGGGCACCACCGCCATGGCCTATCTCGTGGCGGCCGCGGCCATCCTGCTCACTGCCATCAGCTACGGCGTCATGGCGCGCGTCTACCCGGTCGCCGGCTCGGCCTACACCTATGCCCGCCGCTCGATCAGCCCCACCATAGGCTTCCTCGTTGGCTGGGCTGTGCTGCTCGATTATTTCTTCCTGCCGATGGTGATCTGGCTGATCGGCGCTGCCTATCTTACGTCCGCCTTCCCCGCTGTTCCGACCTGGGTGTGGATCGTCGGCTTCATCGCGGTGACGACCATCGTCAACGTCGTCGGCATCGCCTTCGCCAACCGCATCAACTTCATCCTGATGCTGGTGCAGCTCGGCGTGCTCGTCGCCTTCCTGGTGCTGGCCGCCCGCTATGTCGTGGCGCTGAATGGCCCCGGCGGTCTCGTCTCGGTCACGCCCTTCTTCAAGGAGGGCGTGCCGTTCTCCGCCTCGGTCGCGGGTGCGGCGATTGCCGCGTACTCCTTCCTCGGCTTCGACGCCGTCTCGACGCTGACCGAAGAGACCAGGGATGCCAGGCGCACCATGCCGAAGGCGATCCTGATCATCGCGCTGGCCGGCGGCCTGATCTTCATCGCCTCGGCCTATATCACCCAGCTTGCCCATCCCGGCGCCGACTTCGCATCGGTCGATGCCGCCGCCACCGAAATCGCCAAGGCGATCGGCGGCGACCTGTTCGTCACCATCTTCCTCGCGACGCTGGTGGTGGCGCAGTTCACCTCCGGCCTTGCAGCACAAGCCAGTGTCGGCCGGCTGCTCTACGCCATGGGCCGCGACACCGTGTTGCCGGCCTCGTTCTTCGGCAATCTGCACCCGAAGTGGCACACGCCGATCCTCAATCTGATCCTGGTCGGCGCGATCGGCCTGGCGGCGCTGACCATGGACGTCACCACCTCGACCTCCTTCATCAATTTCGGCGCCTTCCTCGCCTTTACCGCCGTCAATGTCTCGGTGATCGCACTCTATCTCAAGCACGACCAGCAGGTGCGCCCGCTCGGCATGCTGATCGGCCTGATCGTCCCGGCGCTGGCAGCGGTGTGCGATCTCTTCCTGCTGTGGAACCTCGACGAGCACGCCAAGGTGCTCGGTCTCGTCTGGCTGGCGGTCGGCGTCGCCTATCTCGCCTACCTCACCCGCTTCTTCAAAATCGCGCCGCCGGAAATGGATTTCGCCGAATAGGCTACGCCAGAAACAGCCGGAACAGCTCCGCTTGGCTGGAAATAGCAAGCTTCGAATAGATCTGCCGCCGATGCACCTTCACCGTGTTGGGCGACAGCGACAGCACGGCGGCGAGCGAGAGGTTGGAATGCCCCTTGAGGATCAGCGTGACGATTTCGAGCTCGCGCCGGGTCAGCAGCGGATGTTCGATCCTCGCCGCGGGCGCCGCGTCCTTGATGTCGAGCGAGAGGCCGGGGGCATGAAACCAGTGCCGTGCCGCGAGCGCGCAGACGATTGGGCTGGCGGATCTCAGCCGCTCCAGTTCGTCCTCAGCAAACAGCGGCGCTTCACCAGTCCGCGACAGCGACAGCACACCGGCAAAGCCGTTCTCCAGCTTCAGCACGAAACCGATCTCATCGCCGATCTGCGTCGTCGCATAGTGCCGCCGATAATATTCGGTGTGCAGGAAATCGTCGGGCGCGAGTTCGCGCATCACGATCATGCGCTCGGCCGCATCGCTGCGCACCGCGTCGTAGAACGGGTCCAGCACATAGGCTCCAGCGAGATAGCGGTCGACGATGATCGAACGCTCGGCGACGATCTTCTCATTGTAGAGATCGAAGGCGCGGCCGGCGGGCGAATAGAGAAAGCCGTTCATCATTTGGAAGGGTGTGAGCAGCCGCAGTGCCGCCGCCAGAGCATCGGGAAAGCCGCGCGAGCCGATGGCGGCTGCCGCAGCGCCGAGGCCGGCATTCCAGACGTGGAAGGATGGAGGCGAACTGCCGGTGGATTTCATCGAGATGGCGGATCTCTTTCTTCACAGGACTGTCAAACAGTGCAGGTCCGTAGGGACAGGTCAATCGCCTATGGCGCTCCCCCTCTCCGTCTCGGCTTCACCGAGCCACCTCTCCCCCACTTCGTGGGGGCGAGGAACCCAAGATTTTTAGCGGCGAGACCTCAACAATTGGCGTTTCCTCGCCCCCATGAAATGGGGGAGAGGTGGCCGCGAAGCGGACGGAGAGGGGGCTGGCGCCGCCACCGGCGATTGTTCCATCCCATGCCCGCATCAAACTACCGGAGTTCCTCGCCATGAGTCATCCTCTCGACCTCAGCGCCAACGCCATCGCCGCCGGCATCCGCTCCGCAGCCTTCAGCACCGAGACGGTGGTGGCCGAGTCCATCCGCCGCGCCAAGGCAGTTAACCAGACGCTCAATGCCTTCACCGTCATCCGCGAGGAGCAGGCGCTGGAAGCGGCCCGCCAGGCTGACCGCGCTGTGGCGTGCGGCGAGGCGACCGGGCCGTTGCACGGCGTGCCATTCGCGGCCAAGGACCTGACGCCGACCGCCGGCGATCTGACGACGCTGGGGTCGTGGACAAAGGGCGATTGGGTGCCGGTCGAGACGGCGCTCTGCATCCGCCGCCTGCAAGCGGCCGGCGCGATTTTGATCGGCAAGACGACGACGCCGGAATTCGCCTTCTCCTCCTTCACCAACAGCCCGCGCTGGGGCTCAACACGCAACCCGTGGAACCCGGAGCGCACCAGCGGCGGCTCCTCCGGCGGATCAGGCGTGGCGGTGGCGACAGGTGTGGTTCCGTTCGCCGAGGGCACAGACATGGGCGGCTCGGTGCGCATTCCCGCCGCCTTCTGCGGCGTGGTCGGATTGAAGCCCAGCCTCGGCCGCATCCCGATGACCATCCTGCCCAGCGTCTTCGACAACATCTCGCATTTCGGCCCGCTGGCGCGCAGCGTTGGCGATGCCGTCGCCTTCATGGAAGCCACGGCCGGCGGCAGCGACGAGGACATCACCTCGCTGCCGATCGGCTTTGACGGGGCAGCCGCGCGGGCGGGTAGCCTCGAAGGCAAACGCTTCGCCCTGTCGCTCGACCTCGGCTATTACCAGATCGAGCCGCAGGTCGAAGCTGTCATCCGGCAGGCGGTGGCGGAGATGCGCAGGGCGGGCGCCATCGTTGACGAGGTGCCGATGGCCTGGACACGCGCCGTCAACGACGAATGGTTCGATCTCTGGTGCGTCTTCATGTCGGCCTTCTTCGGTGACGAGCTTGCCGGCCATCGTCATCACATGGACCCGGCCGTGGTCGCGATGATCGAGCGCGGACTGGCGATGAACGCCACCGCCTACAAGCGGGTCGAGCTGCTGCGTACCGCGATGTGGCGCGACATGGTAAAACTCTTCGAACGCTATGATGCCCTGCTGTGCCCGACCTGCGCCATCACAGCGCCGCCGGTTGGCGAGACCGACGACGACTATGCCGCGACGCTGCCCGACGGCCGCTTGAAGGGCCTCGACCTGACCTGCCCCTTCAACATGCTGCCGCAACTCCCGGCGCTGTCGCTGCCCGCCGGATTGGCGGCGGACGGGCTGCCGGTCGGCCTGCAGATCGTCGGGCGGCGCTTTGCCGATGAGGAGGTGCTGGCGATGGGCGCGGCCGTGGAGGCGTGGCTGGGGGTTGCCGGCTTCAGTGCGGATCGGTTTGCCGCAGCAATTGCATAGGGCAGCGCCAGCCCCCTCTCCGTCTCGGCTTCGCCCGAGCCACCTCTCCCCCATTTCATGGGGGCGAGGAAACGCTAATCGCAGAGGTCGCGGCCTTCATAAGCTTGGGTTCCTCGCCCCCSCGGAAGCGGGGGAGAGGTGGCTCGGCGAAGCCGAGACGGAGAGGGGGAGCGCCGTAGGCGATTGCCACTGCCGCTAAGCTACAGCAGCCACCACCCCCTCATCCAAACCTCGCCGCCGTCCAAGCCCCGCCCGCCGCATTCGACTCCACCGCCGCCGCAACAAACTTCACACCCCGCGCACCGTCCACAACATCCGGCACCTGCGCCGCCCGCGCCGCATCCACCACCCCGCCGGAACGATGCGCGCGAATGATATCCGCAGCGTCGCGGTAGAAATTGGCGAAGGCCTCGATATAGCCTTCCGGATGCGCCGCCGGCATGCGCGACACGCGCTGGCACTCAGTGGTCGAGCCATGGCCGCCGCGCACCAGCGTGCGGGTTTCCTCGCCATAGACGGAGAAGCGCAGTTCCTCCGGCCGGCCGCCCGACCATTCCAGCCCGGCTTTGTCGCCGTAGATGCGCACTGAGAGATCATTGTAGTGGCCGGGCGACGTCTGGCTGGCCAGGATCGTGCCGTGCGCGCCGCCAGTCCAGCGCACCAGCACATGCGCGTTGTCGTCGAGCCGGCGTCCCGGCACGGCAGTGAACAGATCCGCCGACACCGCGTCGGCCTCGCAGCCGGAGATATAGCTCGCCAGGTTGAAGGCGTGCACGCCGATATCGGCCAGCACCGCCGACTGCCCGGCGCGCGCCGGATCGGTACGCCACTCCGCCTGCTTCTGGCCCTCGGCGTCGATCGGCTTCGTCAGCCAGTCCTGGATGTAGGCGCCATGCACCGACACGATACGCCCGAGCTCACCAGCGGCCACCATCTCGCGCGCCTGGCGCACCATGGCGTAGCCGGTGTTGTTGAGCGTGACGACGAAGCGGCGCTTTTTCGCCTTGGCCAGCGCCACCAGAGCCTGCGCCTCATCCAGCGTCGTCGACAGCGGCTTGTCGCAGATCACATCGATGCCGGCCTCAAGGAAGGCCGTAGCGATCGGCGCATGCAGATGGTTGGGCGTGACGATGACGACTGCCTCGATGCCATCGGGCCGCGCCGCCTCCGCCTTGGCCATGGCACGGTAATCGGCATAGCTACGCTCCGGCGCGATGCCGATCTCGGCCGCCGAGGCGGCGGCGTTTTCCGGATCCGACGACAGCGCGCCGGCAACCAGCACGATCTGGTCGTCGAGCCGCATGGCCAGCCGATGCACGGCGCCGATAAAGGCATTGCGCCCGCCCCCGACCATGCCGAGCCTGAGCCGCTTGCCCGCCGATCCGTCCGATGTTGCGTAGACCATTTTTCCTCTCCTCCCGGCAGACCGCTTTCGAACACGATTTCCAATTTTCATATTGTAAAACGATCGTATCGCGCTAGCCTGAAATCATGAATGGGGCAAGCAAGGCATCGGGACGATCGATCGCCGACGAGGCGGCGACGCGCAAGCGCGGGCGCTCATTGGCGGCGCTCGGCTACATCCAGCCGCAGACCTACGAGGAACTGCGCGCTGTGCTGTCTTCGGGCACGGTGCATTTCCCCAAGCGGCTGCGCCAGGTGGCGATCTTCCTGTGGCAGCATCCGAGCGACGTGGCGCTCGGCACTATTGCGCAGGTGGCGGCGCAAGCCGGCGTGCAGCCCTCGACGCTGGTGCGCTTTGCCCAGATCTTCGGCTATTCCGGCTTTTCGGATTTCCAGGGCCTGTTCAAGGAACACGTCAAGGGATCGTGGCCGGAAGGACGCGGCGAGCCGCGCACCGAGACCGAGCCCAACCTGCATTTCCTGCGCGGCATGGTCGGAGCATCGCAGGCCTCGCTTGGCCGCATCGAGGCCGGCTTCGACGTCAAGAGTTTCGACAAGATGGTGGCGCTGCTGGCGGATGCCGAGCTGATCTATGTCATCGGCTCCAAGCGCGCCTTCCCGGTCACCGCCTATCTGTCGCTGACCCTGTCGCAGCAAGGCGTGCGCAACGTGCTGGTCGACAATGTCGGCTCCTCGGCGCTCGACCAGATCGGCTGCATCGGCGGCCGGGATGCCGTGCTGGCGGTTTCCTTCAGTCCCTACAATTCGATCACACCTGATCTCGTGGCGGTCGCGCATGAACGCAAGGCCCGCATCGTCACCGTCACCGACAGCACCTTCAGCCCACTGATCCGCCTGTCGGACGCCTGGCTGGAAGTGGTGGAATCCGACTTCGCCGGCTTCCGCTCGCTGGCGGCGTCGCTCGCGGTGGGGATGGCGCTGGTCCATGGGGTGGCGGCGCGGCGCGGCGAATGAGCTGCCGCTGGCACAATTGACTATCCAGAATTAGCGTTCCATATTTCTAGAAATAGAAACTTTGTTCCCGGGAGGAGGAATGGAGATCCGGCTGGACGGCAAGGTGGCTTTGGTCACCGGGTCGACGCAAGGCATTGGCCGTGCGATCGCCGAGACCTTGGCGCGCTCCGGTGCAGCCGGCCTTCTCGTCACTGGGCGCGAGATAACACGTGGCAAGGCCGTGGCGACCGAGCTCTCGCAATTGGGCACGCCGACCATCTTCGTTGCCGCCGACCTCGCTGATCCGGAAGCCCCTGCCCTTCTGGCGCAGGCCTGCATCGAGCGCTTCGGCCGCATCGATGCGCTGGTCAACGCCGCCGGCCTGACCGACCGCGCCTCCTTCCTCGACGCCAGCCTCGACGACTGGGCGGCGCTGTTCGCTGTCAACGCACGCGCGCCCTTCTTCCTGATGCAGGCGGCCATTGCCGACATGAAGAAGCGCGGCCAGGGCGGCTCTATTCTCAACATCCTGTCGATCAACGCCCATTGCGGCTCGCCGGAGCTTGCCGTCTATTCCGCCACCAAGGGTGCGCTGGCGACGCTGACCAAGAACGCCGCCAACGCCCACCGCTTCGACCGCATCCGCGTCAACGGCATCAATGTCGGCTGGACCGACACGCCGGCCGAACGCGTCATGCAGGCCGAGACTTTGGGCAATGGCCCAGGCTGGCTCGACAGGGCCAATGCCGCGCAACCCTTCGGCCGGCTGCTGACGCCGGGCGACATCGCCAGCCTCGCCGTCTTCCTGCTTTCCGACGCTGCCGGCCCGATGACCGGCGCGGTGATCGACCAGGAGCAGGCGGTGATCGGAGCGAACCGGTGAGCGCCGTCGAAACGCTTGGGCCGGCGCTGCTCGACCGTTTGCCGGCATCGGTGCAAACACCGTCCTACGACCGCACGCTCCTCTCGCCCGGCATGGCGCATCTCGGCGTCGGCGCTTTCCACCGCTGCCATCAGGCCGAATACACCGATGATCTCATCTCGCTGCGCTTCGACCGCTGGGGCATCGTCGGCATCAACATCCGCCCGCCCAGCCTTGCCGACACGCTGGGACGGCAGAGCGGCCTCTACACGCGGCTGATCCACGAAAACAGCCACATCGAGGCGCGCGTCATCGGCAGCATCGTCCGGGTGGTCGACAGCCAGGAGAGTGCCGCCCCGGGGCTCGGCGTGCTGGTGTCGCCCGACATCGAACTGGTGACGATGACGGTGACGGAAAAAGGCTATTGCCACATCCCGTCAAGCGGCGAACTCGATCTCGGCCATGCTGACATCGTCCATGATCTCGCCCACCCCGAGACGCCACGCAGCGTGCCCGGCCTGTTGGTGCGGGCGCTGGAGCTGCGCATGGCCACGCATGGCCGACCGCTGACCCTGCTCTCCTGCGACAACATCCCAGCCAACGGCATCATCCTCGGCAATGTCGTGCGCAGCTTTGCCGAACGGCGCGGCAATGGGCTGGCCGGTTGGATCGCGGCCAATGTCGCCTTCCCGTCTTCCATGGTCGACCGCATCGCGCCGGCGGTGACGCAGGACGATCTCGACAGTGTCGAAAATTGGTTCGGCTACCGCGATGGCGCCGTCGCTGTCGGCGAACCGTTCCGGCAGTGGGTGATCGAGGAAAAATTCGCCGGCCGCATTCCGCGCTGGGATCTGGTCGGCGCCACCTTCGTCGACGACGTCACCCCCTTCGAACATCTGAAGATGCGGGTGCTGAACGGCGCCCAGACGACGCTCGCCACACTCGGCGTCCTGGCCGGGCTCGATCACACGTCAGATGCCATGGCCGACCCGCTGCTGTCGGACTTCATCAGGCGCATGCTGGTCGACGAGACTGTGCCGACGCTGATGCCGGTGCCGGGCATTTTGCCGCTTGCCTATGTCGAGCAGAGCCTTGCCCGGCTGAAGAACACCGCGATCCGCCACCGCAACCACCAGGTCGCAACCGACGGGTCGCAGAAGATCGTCCAGCGCCTGCTCAACCCGATCCGCGACCGGCTGAGCCAGGGCGCCAGCATTGGCCTTTTGTCGGTGCCGGTCGCCGGCTGGATGGCCTATCTCATCCAGGCCTCGGATCGCTTCGGCAAACGCTGGCCGGTGTCGGACCCCTATGCGGACAAAGTCGCCGCAATCGCCGATGCGACCGGCCATGATGCGCGAGCGCTGGCTTCGGCGATCCTGGCCATCGACACGATTTTCGACCCCGCCCTCGCGGCTGACGGGACGTTCCGCGCGGCCGTCACATCGGCGCTGGGCGACCTGCTTTCGGACGATCCGATGGCGGCCGTCCGGCACAGTCTGGAACAAGATGAGGTCGAACGGTTGAAACGATCCAAACAATCGGCATTATAAGGGTTGGGAGGCACTATGAAACTTGGAATGCTCACCGCGCCGTTTGCGGAGACGCCGCTTGGCGAGGTTGCCGGCTGGGCAAACGCCGCCGGCTTCGAGGCGCTGGAAATCGCCTGCTGGCCGAAAACCTCCGGCGCGACGCGACGCTATGCCGGCACCAGCCATATCGATGCTGCTTCCACCTCGCCCAAGCAGGCCAGAGAGATCGTTGCGTCGCTGACCGAGAAGAAGCTGACGGTCTCTGGCCTCGGCTACTATCCCAACCCGCTGCACCCAGACCCCGCGCATCGCGAGGCGGTGATTGCCCATCTGAAGAAGGTGATCGTGCTCGCCGCCAATATGGGCGTTCCCTTGGTCAACACTTTCTGCGGCGGCGATGCCGCGAAAACCGTCGACATCAACTGGCAGGACGCGTTGAAGGTCTGGCCCGAAATCATCGCTTTTGCGCGCGACCACGGCATAAAACTCGCCTTCGAGAACTGCCCGATGATCTTCAGCTATGACGAATGGCCGGGCGGGCACAACATCGCCTATTCGCCGCAGGTCTGGCGCCGCATCCTGGAGGCCTGGGGCGGCGAGGTCGGCATGAATTTCGATCCCTCGCATCTGGTCTGGCAGATGATCGACCAGGCCCGCTTCATCAGGGAATTCGGCCCCTACATGCTGCACGTCCACGCCAAAGACCTGATGATTGATCATGATGGACTTTATGAGCGCGGGATTCTTTCGGCCGGGATAGGCTGGCAGGTGCCGCGCATGCCGGGACTGGGCGATGTCGACTGGAGCGGCTTCTTCTCCGGCCTCTACCGCGCCGGCTATGACGGCTCGGTCATCATCGAACATGAGGACAGGCGGTTTGAAGGCAGCGACGATCAGGTCAAGCGCGGCTTCCTGCTCGCCCGCGACGTGCTGCGACCCTTCGTCAAATGACGAGGTGAATGGCTTGGTTTTGATCCTGTCGGGAGCAAAACCCTGAAACTGAAAAACAATGTGGAGGAGTACTGACATGAAGAAAATTCTGACCATGGTCCCGCTGCTTGCGGGTGCTGCCATCCTGGCCTCGGTAGGCGCCTCGGCCGCCGCCGGCAAATACACGATCGGCATTTCGAACACCGTGCAAGGCAATGGCTGGCGCGAGGAAATGGTCTGCGCGATGAAGGCGCAGGCGCTGGCTTCGGGCGAGGTCGCCAAGCTCAACATCGCCCACCGCAACACCGACGCCGCCGGCCAGCTCGAAGACATCCGCAATCTGATCAGCGCCAAGGTCGACGCCATCGTCGTCAACCCCGCTGATCCCGCCGGCATCAAGGCGGGCCTCGAGGAAGCCACCAAGGCCGGCATCGTCGTCGTCGCCGTCGACCAGGCGGTCACCGAGCCGTCGGCCTACATCATCTCCAACAACCAGGAGCAGTATGCCTATCTCGGCGCCAAATGGCTGTTCCAACAGATGGGCGGCAAGGGCGAAGTGTTTTATATGCGCGGCGCCGCTGGCGCCTCGGCCGACTCTGATCGCGACAAAGGCTTCAAGAAGGCGCTTGCTGAAAACCCCGACGTGAAGGTCGCGCAGGAAGTCTTCACCGGCTGGCAGCAGGACCAGGCCAAGCAACAGATGCTGTCGTTCCTGGCCACCGGCACGCCGTTCAACGGCATCTGGACCTCCGGTATCGACAACGTCATCGTCGACGCGCTGGTCGAATCGCAGGCGCCATTGGTGCCGGTGGTCGGCGCCGACAATGCCGGCTTCGTCGGCCAACTGAGCTCGGTCAAGGGCCTCGTCGGCGCTGCCGTCACCAACCCCGGCTCGATCGGCGGTGCGGGCGTGACGCTCGCGCTGCAGATCCTCGACGGCAAGAAGCCGGCGCAGCAGACCGTGCTGGTCGACCCGCAGCTGTGGGACAACGCCACCGACGAAGGCAAGGCCAAGCTGAAGGCAGCGGCCGACCCGTCGCTGAGCCCGGAATGGCCGGTCTCGATCTCGATCCCTGAGTGGACGACGTACACGAAGGAGCAGATCATCGCTTGCAAGGGGCCGGGGGAGTAAGCAGCAGCGCCTCTGCCTTCTCCCCTTGTGGGAGAAGGTGGATCGGCGCGATAGCGCCGAGACGGATGAGGGGTGTTCCAGCGAAGTGAGACGTTGGCATTCCCTGGAACACCCCTCATCCGTCGCCTTCGGCGACACCTTCTCCCACAGGGGGAGAAGGGGGAGCCTCTCAGCAATACGCCGCGCCCAAGCGTGGCGTATTGCTGCATTGAACAAGCCACATAAATCGAGACCACGATTTGACCACCAGCCCCCTCCTCGACGCCACCGGCGTCGCCAAGAACTACGGTGCGGTCGCAGCGCTTCGCAACGCGTCGCTGTCCGTCCTGCCGGGCGAGGTGCATGCGTTGATGGGCGCCAACGGTGCCGGCAAGTCGACGCTGGTGAAAATCCTGACCGGCGCCATTCCGGCGAACGCTGGCCACATTCTGATCCGTGGCGAGGCGCGCGACATTCGCTCGCCCGCCGCCGCACGCCGCGCCGGCCTATTACCCGTCTACCAGGAGCCGTCGCTGATCCCCGATCTCGACGTTCTGTCCAACCTGCGGCTCACCGGCACGCCGGTCGAGCCGTTCCGTGCCTGGGTGCGCGAGCTCGGCATTGCCGACCTCGATTTGCGCGACACAGCGCGCGACATTCCGCTGGCCGTGCTGCGCGTGCTCGACCTTGCGCGCGCTCTTGCCGTCGAGCCCGACGTGCTGCTGCTCGACGAAATGACGGCAGCACTCCCCGCCAACCTCGCCGAAAAAGTGCTGGAAGTGGTGCGCCGCCAGGGCGACTCGGGGCGCGCGGTGATCTTCATCTCGCACCGCTTCGTCGAAATCTCCGCACTCTGCGACCGCGCCACCGTGCTGCGTGACGGCGAGACTGTCGGCGTCGTCGACATCGTGCCTGGCGTCGAGGAGAAGATCGTCGAGCTGATGCTCGGCACCCGCATCGTCAAGACCCATGTCGCCGGCCGTAGCGCCACGGAGAAGGCCGCGCCCGCCGCCGCCCGGCAGCGGCTGGCCGTGCACAATCTGCGCGTCGGCACCAAGCTCAGCGATGTCTCCTTCGATCTCGCCGATGGCGAGGTCGCCGGCGTCGTCGCGCTCGAAGGCCAGGGCCAGGATGAATTATTCGCCGCCCTTGCCGGCTCGATCCGGCCATCCGGCGGAACGATCGAGGTCGATGGCGCCCCCGTGAAATTTTCGCACCCGATCGATGCCATCCGCGCCGGCATTGCCTATGTGCCGGGCGACCGGTCCGAAGCGCTCGCCATGCAGCGCTCGGTGCGCGAAAACATCGCGCTGCCCTTCAGTGCGGCGCTCCGCAACTGGGGGCCGATCGCCATGCGCCGCGAGCGCACAACCGTGCTCAGCGCCATCGAGCGGCTGCAGATCGACACCCGCGCGCAAGGCGAGGTTCAGCGCCTGTCCGGCGGCAACCAGCAGAAGGTGACCATCGCCCGCTGGATCGCGGCCGACGCCCGCACCATCCTGTGCTTCGACCCGACGCGCGGCATCGATGTCGGCACCAAGCAGGAGATCTACAAGCTGCTGCGCGAACTCGCCGGCAACGGCAAGTCGGTGCTGTTCTACACCTCGGAGCTGGAGGAGGTGCAGCGCGTCTGCGACCGCGTCATCGTCATCTTCGGCGGCCGCCTCGTCGACATCTTCCCCGTCGAGGAGGCCGACGAGCCGGCGCTGATGCGCGCCGCCTACGGCCTGCCGCGCGGCGCCAAGGCCGATATCGGCATTCTGGCCGATCCCACCGCCCATGCCTCCGATGCCCCGGAGACGTCGCCATGAGCCACTTCCTGCGCCGCCAGGGCTGGGTCGTCGGCCTGTTCGCCCTCCTCATCGTGCTGTTCATCGCCACCAGGATCATCCAGCCGGCCTATGGCAGCAACGACTTCGGCTCGCTCGCCCGCGCTGTTCTGCCCTACGCCTTCGCCGTTGCCGCGCAGACGGTGGTGGTCATCGCCGGCGGCATCGACCTGTCGGTCGCCGCTATGATGGCGCTGACCAGCGTCACCGCGGCATCGATGATGAATGGCGCCTCAGAGGAATACGCCCTGTTCGTGGTGCCCTTCGTGCTCGCCATGGGTTTTGCCCTCGGCGCACTCAACGGCCTGCTGATCGTCGTCACCCGCGTGCCCGATATCGTCGTCACGCTTGCCATGCTGTTCGTGCTGCAGGGTGCGGCCCTGCTGGTGCTCGACGCGCCGGGCGGCGGCATCGCCGAATGGCTGAAGGCGCTGATCTCCGGCACCGTGCCGATCCCCGGCCTGCCCGACGCCATCGACGCCTGGCTGCCCAAGGCGCTGCTGGTGCTGATCGTCTGCCTCTGCATCATCTGGATACCGCTGCGACGCTCGCGCCTCGGCCTCTCCATCTATGCCATCGGCTCCAGCGAACTGGCGGCCTTCCGCTCCGGCGTGCCGGTCAAGCGCACCCGCATCATCGCCTATGCGCTGTCGGGCCTGTTCGCAGCCTTCGGCGGCCTGGCGCTGACCATGAGCACCGGCATCGGCGCCCCCATCCCCGGCCCTTATCTGCTCGCCAGCGTCGCCGCGGTCGTGCTGGGCGGCGTCGCGCTCGGCGGCGGCAAGGGCGGCCTGCTCGGCCCCATCGTCGCCGTCTTCGTGCTGCGCCTGGTGCGCACGGATTTGACGCTGCTTGCCATCGACCCGAATGTCACCGCGATCATCGAGGGCCTGATCATGGTGGCGGTGGTGATGTTCGGCGCGTTTATCACGATGCGGGGGCGGCAATGATGAGGGGACATCGAGATAAGGGTAGCGATCCTTCGCGCCCCCCTCTGTCCTGCCGGACATCTCCCCCTCTAGGGGGGAGATCAGCCTTCGCATTGGCTTTCGCCAATTTTCAAAGTTGCAGGAAAGAGCAGGGCGCCGAAGCTGCTAATCTCCCCCCTAGAGGGGGAGATGGCCGGCAGGCCAGAGGGGGGCACCGTAGAGCACCGTCCTCGCCCGCCTACCGCACCTGGCAAACCTCATCGCGAGCAAGGGCAGCGTCATGAGTACAACCGCGATTACTCCTCAATCCATCCCCTTCGGCCGCCGCGTAAAACGCTTCATGGCCGATCGCCCTCTCATCCCGCTGATCATCCTGCTCGTCATCCTGGTGGCGATCCTGCAGATCCTGCGTCCCGGCATCGTCAACGAGCGCTGGATCGCCAACACCATCAAATTCGCCATTCCCTTGGCGATCCTCGCCGGCTGTCAGACCATGACCATGCTGACCGGCGGCATTGACCTTTCGGTCGGCACGGTGGCGACGATGAGCGCCTTCATCATGGCCACGCAAGTGGTCAACCAGGACCCGGCGGTGGCCTTCCTCTTGGCGATGATGCCGGCGGTGCTGATCGGCCTCGTCAACGGCATCGGCGTCGGCGTCTTCCGCGTCCACCCGCTGATCATGACGCTGGGCACCAGCCTGATCGGCACCGGCTGCCTGCAGGTCTACCAGCGTACGGTGATCGCGTCCGGCGCCAAGATCCCCGACTTCCTCGCCTGGCTCGGCACCGGCGTGACGTGGGGCTTCCCCAACGCGCTGCTTTTGTTCCTGCCGCTGGCGGCGCTGATCGTCTTCACGCTTGCCCGCACCGGCTTTGGCCGCCTGCTCTACGCCGTCGGCGACAATGAGCGCGCGACCCGCCTGTCGGGCGTGCAATACTGGCAGGTCATCACCGCGCTCTACGTCACCTCCAGCGTGCTCGCCGGCATCACCGGCCTGCTCTATATCGGCCTGATCAAGGCCCCTTCATTGTCGCTTGCCGAACCGCTGGTGCTGCCCTCGGTCGCCGCCGCCGTGATCGGCGGCACCTCCATCTTCGGCGGCCGCGGCGGCTACACCGGCACCATCATCGGCGCACTGATCCTGACCGTGCTGACGACGCTGCTGACGATCCTGCAGATGCCGGAGGGCGCGAGGCGCATCCTGTTCGGACTGATCGTGCTGTTCGTGACGGCGGCGTATTTGCGGATTGTGGAGGAGAGGTAGGCGGGCCGATCTCGGCGCAAAGCCAAACTACCCGTCCAAGCCCCAAGGCAATCACCTACGGCAGCGCCAGCCCCCACTCCGTCTCGGCTTCGCCGAGCCACCTCTACCCCCACGTCCGTGGGGGAGAGGAAATGCCAAGCTTTTTGAGGAAGAACCCAAGCCTTCGAGGGAGAGAGACTCAAACTCGAGGCCGCAACCTTGGTGATTAGCGTTTCCTCTCCCCCACGGATGTGGGGGAGAGGTGGCTCGGCGAAGCCGAGACGGAGTGGGGGAGCACCCTATGCGATTGCCAAAGTCCGGGCGACCTTGCCAACCCAGACCCCCCGCCGCCTACTTCAACGAAATCGCGATCCCGCTCAAATCCGCATTCACCTGCAGCCCCACCTGCCGGCCTGTAAGCTCGAGCGTGGCGCCCTTGTCGTTGGTCATGACGATCACCTGCGCACCCTTGCCGATCGCGCCGCCACCGCCGGCCGCGCCGTAAACCCCGGTCGCATCGCGGACCCTGCGGATGTGCCGCACGGTGCCGCGGAAATAGGTCTTGGAAACGCCGAAGGCGAAGCCGCCCGAGACGCCCCCGATCGAGATCGGATAGGAACGGCCATGGTAGGTCAGCGTGCCCTCGCCGCCGGAACCGCCGACGAAGAAGGCCGCCTTGTAGACGGAAAAGCGGATCGTGGCGCTGTCGGCATGCGCGGCACTGGCAGCGCTGACGGCAACAGTCGCGATGGCCGCAACCGCAAGCGAACGAAAGCTGGATGAGATGGTCATGATGAGAACTCCACAAGATCGCCGCTCACCCAACCGGCAGGGCTCGTCGGCGTCGAATCAAACTGGAACAATTTAGCGTGTGGTTTGGTTCCAGACAGGCGAGGAGAAGCCGCCACCGCACGAGGGCGCGCGCTTGCATATATCGAGCAGCGCCAGGGCTACGCTATTTTCTTTCGCCCCCGCTTCAGCACCCTCCGCAGCATCAGCTTCAGCCGCCTCACCTGATACTGCCGCCGCAACGTCGCCAGGGCCGCGCGGTGGGCGGCGTCGATCGCGGGCAGCGTGTCCGGTGCGCTCGCCTGAGGCAGCGCCAGCAGCGCGTCGGCATGACGGTCGGCGAAGGGTTTCGGGTCATAGCTGGCGAACGGCGTCGGCGGATCGCTGAGCACGGTGGGGTTGCTGTTGATCTCGAACACCACAAGCCTGCCGTCCACGAAGGTGTAGTCGATGCGGCCATACTGCATGCGGGCTTTTTCGAAGACCTGCATGACCGCATCGGCGTCAGGATTCGTATCGATATAGGTCCTGATTTCTTCGATATGCGCCGGCAGCAACTGCTCGGGCGAATTCTTGACGAACCAGGATTTCGACATGGCGCAGTGCTGGCCATAGATCGTATCGCCGACCCGAAAGGCAGCGTATTTCCGGTAGTAGCCGTCAGCCCCCGGCGTACCGATCATCTCCACCACCATCGGCCGCATCAGATCGCTGCCGTCCAACCGGGCGATCGCGGCGTCCAGCGCCGGGCGTCCGTGCAGCAGCGGCGGCTCCTTGTAGAGCGCGCCCGCCTCGTCACGGATGAAAACGGGAAAGCGTATCGTGCCGTCCAGCTGATCCGGCCTGAACACACGAAAAGCGTTGCTGCCGTCGGCGTGAAGCATGCGCAAAAGGTCGAAGCGCTGCAGGCTGGCGGTCGGGTGATTGAGCTGTGTCAGATCTGTCGTCTCAGCCAGTTCGGCGCTGATGGAGGCGGCGCGGCTCAACTCGTCGGAGCTTAGCCGGTCCATGTCGGACCAAATGACCACGCCGACGCGAACGCCGCGCAGCAGCCCGGCATCCTCATAGCGCACCAGCCGGAACGACGCCTGCAGGTCGGTCCGATGATAAAGCAGCACCACTGCCTGGGTGTAGGCGTGCTCCCTATGCGTCACATAAAATATCATGCGATCCCATTATCCGTATGTAATTGCAAAGGGGAACCATGATGATTAGAGAGATTCGGGGAAACCGTGAAATGGTTCTCGTTCCAGCGTTGCGTCAAACAGGAGATAGAACTGGTTGACGTTTCCGCGCAGCTGCAAACCGCATTGGCAAGGAACTGCCATATGCCACTAGCGCGCTAAAAGTCGAGGCAGCCGACAGATGAATTTAGACAATGTTGCGGTACCCATCCGCCAGTTAGACATGGAAGACATGCCGTTGCTGATGGAGCTTGAGGCTGCCGCCTGGGCCGCCCCGCTGCAAGCGAGCGAGGCAACCATTCGCCGCCGGCTGGCACTCGGACATACCATGTTCGGAGCAATCGATGGCACCGTGCTCGCCGGCACCATTTGCTTTACCGAGACCAGCCAGGACCCGCTGGTGCGGGCCGAGTTCCCGGCAAATTTCGAGGCCTATGCGTCACTGCCGCGCAGCGAACCGGTCCACGCTCTTTACGCCTACAATCTGTGCGTCCGGCCGAGCCATCGCGGCTCCAACACGGCGATCCGGCTGCTGAAGGAGATGGAACGCCACGGCCGCCGCCTCGGCGCCCGCTGGCTGATCGGCGATGGCCGCTGCTCGTCCTATGCCGGTTCCCCGGCTGACGACGATGACCATGTCAAGGCTGACCCGAGGTTCCGTACCACCATCGACCTTTGGAACGAGACCGGCATAAGACCGCCGCTGGAAGAAATCATCCGGGATCCGCTGCTCCGTCTGCATTATCGCGCCTTTGAATGCGAGTTCCTCTATGTCATGCCGGATTTCTTCCCGCAGGACGCAGCATCAGGGGGATTTCGGGTCATTTCAGCCAAGGATCTCAATGAATGACACACGTGCCGGCCGCTTCATGACGGTTCCGTTTTTCGATCCGTTCGTGCTCGGCGACGATCCGTTTCCGCATTTTGCCCGCATGCGTGCCGGCGGCGGCGTCGCGCGCGGCACCGCACCCTATCCTGAGATTGCCGACGCTTATTATGTCTTCAGCCATGAACTGGTGTCGCGCGCGCTGAAGCATCCCGCTCTGCTGCAGGCGCCGCCGGGCCAGTACGAGGAGGTCCGACGCAAGCTTGTCGACCAAGCGGCGATGGCGCTGCTTACCCGGTCTTTGCTGCTCGCCGATCCGCCGCGGCATGGCGGGCTCCGCCGGCCGGTCGCCGGTTACCTCGCTCGTCCGGCCGTCGACGTGCTGTCGGAGGGTCTTCGCGCGCTCAGCCGTGACCTGGTCGACCAGGCGCTGGCCGACGGCCGCGTCGACGCCGTTGCCGGCCTCGCCGTGCCGGTGTCCTTCTGGCTGCTGCAGGAAATTCTCGGCCTTGAGATTGAGGACCCCTGGGCACTGAAATCGGTGACCCGCCGCATAGCCACCGCCTTCGACCTGCGAAAGGAGCAGCCGGCAGCAGCGAGCGCCGAGGCCTATGGCGAATGCCAGGCTTTTGTCGAGGAGCGGCTGGCCCGACAAGCCTATCGGCCGGATGGAATGGTCGCCGGCATGGTGAGGGAGGTGGCAGAGGGCCGCTGGTCGCGCGAGGACATGGTGGCCAACGTCGTCTTCATGCTGTTTGCCGGACAGGAAACCGTCGTCGATGCTCTCGGCAACGCCCTGGTCGCCCTGGATCGTTTCCCCGAACAGCGCGCGCTGCTCGAGCGCGGCGTAGTCGACTGGAGCAACGCCGCGGCCGAACTGCTTCGCTATGGTGCCTCGGTGCAATACGCCGTCGCCCGCATCGCGGCGGAAGACATCGACCTCGGCGAAATCAGGATTGCGGCCGGCGAAGCGGTCGTACCGGTGCTCGGCAGCGGCAACCGCGATGATGCCGTCTTCCCGCATGGCGACCGGCTGGACCTCACGCGCCAGCCGGCCGTGTCGATGACCTTCGGCACCGGCCTGCATGTCTGCCTCGGCCAGCACGTCGCCCGCATCGAAATCGCGGCGATGATCGAAGCGCTGTTCACCCGTGCGCCCGGCTGGCGGCTTGATGCCGCAAATGCCGAGCGCCGCGCCTCGATGTCGTTTTACGGCATGGCCACCGCGCCGCTTTTCCTCAGCCCCGCTGCGTGAACAGCGGCCGCGTCTGGGCGATGACCGCCGGGTCGAGCGATGCGACGATTTCCGCGACCTTTGCCCGCAAGGTTCTGACCGTCGCATCGTCGAGCGGATCAAAAATATCGTTCTGATCTCTCGACGCCCTGTACTCTTCGAGCGACGGTGCCTCGCTCGACGGCGTGAAGCCGCCGCCGCGGGCATGCTTGTCAGCCAGTTCCTGCTTCGATTTCACGGCATAGTGGCGGATCCAGCCGACCTTCCATTCCATCGGCATGGCGGCCGGGTGCTTGTCGAGCGTCATGCCGTCGACCAGCGTCCGGCGCAGCGAGATGCGGAAGCCGTGCGGGTGCGGCATGAGCAGCTTTGGATCCCGCAGCGCCTTGCGCAGGACCGACGACACGCGGGCAAACGATTTCTTCCAGCGCGCGGTCGGGGCGACATGCGTGCCGCGCCTTTGAAACCGCACCGTCACCAGTTCATCGTCATAGACCTCTTTGCCGTCGCTGCCGAAATTCACCCAGCGAAAAGCGGCGCTGCGCACGCCGGGCCGGCTCAACAGCGAGCGGACCAGTTCCGCTCCGCTCCAGGGCAGTCCGTCGAGCGGCTCGAGGAACTCGTCGGCGTCCATGAAGCCCAGATAGCGGTAACCGTGCAGCAGCGCCTGCCAGTAAAGATAGGAATAGGCCCGCCGCTGCGGCAGCACCGTATCGTGCCGCCAGTCAACCAGCCGGATCCAGCCAGCATCGCGCAACGCCGAAAGCACCGCCGTCTGCGGGCCGGCGGTGCAGTTGTCGGCGATCATCAGGTCGAAGCCATGTAGCTTGTGCCACGCGACCCACTCGATCACATAGGGCTGCTCCAGCTTCATGATCGCACAGATCACCGGCCTTTTGACCGAAAACGGAATTCTCATCGCAACGCTTTCCCCGCGCCATCGGCTGCCGCCCGAGGCTCGACCTGCCGGAACGGAATCGCATCACCATAGAAGGCTGCGAGCTGCTCGGAAGAGGCCGTCCAGTCGCCCATGTCGAACTGGTGGAACCGATAGCGGGCGTCTTCAAGCGGAAGCAGGTCGATATCGGGCCTGATGCGCGGGTCGAATATGCCGGCCACCGGCAGATGGATGGTGCGCGCCGACGACAGCCAACTGGCCAGCCAGGAGAAGCTGCTGACCCCCGTGACGAGATAGCTCGCCCGGCGCAGCGTCTCGAAATCCGTCACCGGCGACGCCTTCGGCGCGAAAACAGCATCGGGAAAGCGCTGCCGCAAGCGCCGGCAATAATCATTGTCGTCATGCGTTTGGCCGACAAAGACCGGCTTGCGGCGGCTCTCCTTGATGAGTGTCTCAAAGAAGCCGAATGGCATCGGGCAATAGTTGCGGTGGAAGCCGTCGAGGATGTCGCCAGCCCGCACATGAATGACAACAAAATCGTCGCCATAGGTCGGCGCGTCGACCGCGCGTCCGTCAAACAACCGGGACACCTCATCCCGGTCATAATAGCCCAACCGCTGCGCGAAGCCTTTGAAGCGGATGCTCCGCGCCCGTTTTTCGCGGAACGCCGCAGTGATGCTGTCGAGGTCGTAGCGGTGATAGCCATCGATCCGCAGCAATCGAAATTTCCAGAACAAGGGCGGCTGCACCCTGGCAATGGACCATTCCGGCAGGTCAGCGTTGCAGACATAGCCACCGGGGATGCGCTTCGCCAGCACATGGCAAAACATGTACTGGAACATCTTGTTCGCGAGGCCGCCATAAGGCTGCATCACGATGGGAACATGCCGCATTGGACCCCTTTCGCCAAAGACGGCCATTGTTAGCCGAGCCACGCGGGCCGGTCGACAGGCCCGCACCCATACGTGACTCCCCCAGTGCCCGAAAACTGCACCACGGGCTCGGCAAACCTCCGAGCCGTTGCGACCATCACCGTGATCCGGAAGGTCACCAGCGACGCCACGCCGCAACCGGCTATCACCTGAGCATCCCTACCCCACCTCCGCAAACAGCCAATCCCGGAACGCCTTCACCTTGCGCTGCCTGATCGCTTCCGGCGGGTACACCACGTAAAAACTCGAAACCGCTTTTAGCGCGTGGTCGAAGGGGCGCACCAGTCTTCCTGTCGCGAGGTCGGCTGAGACCAGCATGGTGCGGCCGAGCACAACGCCTTCGCCTTGCACAGCCGACTCGACCGCGAAGGTGGCGGAATCGAAGGTCAGGCCGCTGTTGGGGTCGACGCCTTCGACGCCGGCGCTGGCGAGCCACGCCGCCCAGTCGATGCGATAGCCGTCGCGGATCAGCGTGTGATGCTTGAGATCCTGCGGCGTGCGCAGCGGATGCGGGCCTTCGAGCAGCCTTGGGCTGCAGACCGGAAACACCTCCTCGCCGGTGAGGAATTCCGAGGTCAGCCCGGGATAATGGCCGCCGCCATAGCGGATGGCGATGTCGATGCCGTCGCCGAGGAAATTGGTGAGCTTGCCCGATGTCGACACGCGCACGTCGATGTCGCCATGCGCGCGATGAAAACGGTAGAGCCGGGGCACCAGCCACTTGCCGGCAAACCCGTCCGAGGTGCTGACGTTCAGGCTCGTGTTCGAATGGCGCGATGTCGCCACCTGTGTGGCCACCGTCAGTTGGTCGAGCATCTCGCGCACTGCGCGTGCATAGGGCTCGCCGACCGGGGTAAGGCGCACCGAGCGCGTCGCGCGCTCGAACAGCTGCACGCCGAGCTGCTCCTCCAGATGCTTTATCGCCCGGCTGATGGCGCCATGGGTGACGTTGAGCTCGTCCGCCGCCCTGGAGAAATTCAGATGCCGGGCCGCGGCCTCGAAGGCCGGCAATGCGTTGAGCGGTGGCAGTTTGCGGGGCATGTGCGAGCGCCGGGCATTTGTGAGAATTGGTAACAAATACTTGCCAAATTTTGGTTTGTCCACCCGGCCTTTTCCAGTCAAAAATCCTCACAAGATTTGTGATCAAACCTCACTTCAGGAGGACACCATGGCCACCATCCACCCCTTTCTCTGGTACACCGGCAATGCCGAGCAAGCCCGCGACTTCTATCTCTCGGTATTCGCCAACAGCCGCGCGCTGGAGACGGTGACCTTCACCGACCATGTCGGCGGCACCGGCGTACCGCACGCGATCTTCGACTTCGAGCTCGAAGGGCTGCGGCTGACCGCGCTCAATGCCGGCGGCATGCCGGCCTTCAACGAACGCATGTCGCTCTACATCGAGACGAAGGACCAGGCCGAGACCGACTATTACTACCAGGCGCTGACGGCGGGCGGCGGCTCGGAAAAGCCGTGCGGCTGGTTGCAGGACAAGTTTGGCGTCTACTGGCAGGTCATTCCGGAAGCCGCGATCCGGCTGATGAACGATCCGGACCGCGACAAGGCACACCGGGCGCGGCAGGCGATGTATTCGATGAAGAAGATCATCCTCGCCGACATCGAAGCCGCCCACGCCGGCCGTTCGTAAGTCAAACCCGACATTCCCGAAACAGGAGGCATCAATGGCACCGCTCAAGGGACAAAAGATTGTTGTCGTCGGCGGCAGTTCCGGCATCGGTCTCGGCGTCGCGAAAGCCGCGTTGGAAGACGGCGCCGAATTGGTGATCGTCGGCCGCTCGGCGAACCGGCTGAAGGCGGCTGAAACAGCGCTTGGCGGCCGGGCGAAAAGCATCGCCGCCGACATGACCGACGAAGCCGAGATCGCCCGCCTGTTCGGCGAAGTCGGCGCCTTCGATCACCTTGTCTCCACCGCCGGCACGCCGCCGCCCAACTATCCGATTGGCGACACCGACATGGATTTCGTGCGCAGCTTCATCGACAACAAGCTGATCGGTGCGGTGATGCTGTCCAAGCACGCCGTCCGCGGCTTGAGGAAGGGCGGCTCGATGATCTTCACCTCAGGCATAAACAAGGACCGGCCGCCGGTGCCCGGCGGTTCGGTGGTCTCGGCGATCGCCGGCTCGTTCAGCTATTTCGCCCGCGCGCTGGCGCAGGAACTGGCCCCCACCCGCGTCAACATCGTCTCGCCCGGCTGGGTCGACACGCCGATGTGGGACGAACTCGTCGGCGAGGCGAAGTCAGGCTATTTCGCCGCCATGGCCGGGCGCATCCCGGCCGGCAAGGTCGCGGCAGTGGCTGATGTGGCGCCGGCCTATATTTACCTCATGGGCAACGAGTTCATGACCGGCGAGACGATCCACATCGATGGCGGGCAGAGGTTGGTGTGAGCGGGCAAGGCGGGGGCAAATTACTATGGCGCTCTCCGTCCCGGCTTCGCCGCGCCACCTCTCCCCCACTCCCGTGGGGGCGAGGAACCCAAGCTTTTCGAGGCTTCAGCCTTCGCGCTTGGCATTTCCTCGCCCCCATGAAATGGGGGAGAGGTGGCCGCGCAGCGGCCGGAGAGGGGGCTGGCGCTGCCATAGGCGATTGCCCCTGGGGCAAGCAGGGTCGAACTAAACCTGGACGGTCCACGCACTGCGCGGCGCCCAGCGCATCTTATCGTTGCACGAAACCAAGCCTTAGCGTCTGAAGTATAGGCTGAGCAGCGATGACCTTCGTTGATCTCCTCCTCGGATTCGGCATGCTGGTTCTGGCGATCGCCGCCGCCATCTGGGTCATGCTGTCCGGAGGTTCTGACCGCGCGGTCTTCCTGTTGTTGGTCTCGGTTGTCCTGTTTGTCTGGATCGTGGCCATCGCATACTCGCACCAACAGACCGATGACTGGCTCTCCACGTTTCCCGGACCGGTTGTGATCAGTGCGCCAACATGGCAGCGCGTTCTGCTCTGCCTCACGCTGCTGTTGCTGGGAGTGGTCCCCCTTTTTGGTGGCGTCATCATCGAGGTCCGACGCGGCGACTGGGACTTCCTGGAGGTGGCGGTCTCGTGCATCTTTGGTCTGGTGTGCCTGATGGTCGCTCTTGCGCAGTTGCCGCGCCGTGAACTTGTGCTCAGCCTGGACAGGTTTGAATACCGGTCATTTCGGCGGATCCATTCCTATCGCTGGTCCGAGTTCTCCGGCTTCCGTGTTTTCAATTCGAAGTGGAGCTATCTTTTGTGCGAATTCGCGCATCAGTCGCACCGCCATCCGGTCTTTCGGCGTTCACTGATGATCGCCGGTCCACTGGGCGTGTCCAAACAAGCGCTCAAGACGCTGCTGATCGCATGGCAGGAACGCGCGCTGGCCGGCGCTCCGGTGCCCACCGCGGCTTCCCGCCCCGCAGCTTCCGATGCGCCGCCGCGCAACCGGTCGCTTCTTGACTACGCCTAGCCTGTTGCCGGAAAGCAGAGCGGTTTTCCGTAAATGACGAACCGCCCTACGGATATTTCGCCGGCTTTGGCGCGTAGATTTGCGGATCGAAGTCCAGATCCTTCGGCAGCGGCAGGCTCGAGCACTGCAGATGCATCTGGCGGGCAATCAGCCTTCGCTGCTGCTGTTGATGCTCCTTTGCCGCCGCGACGAGGCCCATGCTGTAGGGCCCAAGCAGCACGCCGAAGCCCCATCCCGGCTGCCCTTTCTCGCGCTGGTCGTAGTTCATGGCATCCGTGCGCGCCTGCTGGCATTCCGGCGTCGCCCATTTCGGGTCCTGCGGCGACAGCGAGGCTCCGTACTGGACCGGAGAACTGACGCATCCCGCCACTGTCGCGGTCAACGCGACGACCATTGCAATCCTCATCCGCAAGCCCCTCCTAATTTAGGACGGCGACTACAAGATGATTCGAGCCGCAAAAAGGCAGCTTCGGGATTTCGGAGCGCCGCTCAGCCCAAAAGGTTGCGCGCCGTGCGCATGAAGATTTTCGAGCCGATCGGGATCAGATCGTCGGGAAAATCATAGTCCGGATTGTGCAGCGAAGGGGTACGCTCGCCGGCACCGAGGAAGAACATGGCCGACTTGGCCTTGTGGCCGAAAATGCCGAAATCTTCCGAGGCGCGCATCGGCAGGGCTTCCTCGCTGCGCGCGACACCTTCTTCGTCGAGCGCGCGGTTCAGATGCTCCACCGCATCCGGCGCATTGACGCTGGCGACGAAGATCTCGTGATAATCGCAGCGGACCGACAGGCGGTGCTCGACCGCGATCCTGGTGGCCAGCACTTCCGCCGCGGCGACCAGCTCCGCCATGCGCTCGTCACGCCTTGTGCGCAGCGTCGCCCACACCTCCGCATGACCGGGCGCAATGCCGAACACGGCCTCGCCCATCCTCGCATGGGTGACGGTCACCATGCTGAAATCGTCGTCGGCAAAGGTGCCGCGCCCGAGAGCCGGCAGCGCCGGCATCAGCTGGCTGATCGCCGGCATCGGCGACACCCCGGTTTCGGGCATGGACGAATGCGCGGTCTTGCCCTCCAGCACGATGCGGATGCCGCGCGAGGCGCAGTTGACCACGCCGGGTTTCAGCCGCACTTCGCCGAACGGCACGCCCGGCAGATTGTGCAGCGAGAAGGCGAAGTCCGGCGCGATCTCGCCAAAGCGCGGATCGGCAACGACGCCGGCCGCACCATTGCCGGTCTCCTCCGCCGGCTGGAACATCAGGACGACGCGGCCGCGCGCCGGCCTTTCGCGGCCAAGCTGGCGGCCGAGTGCGGCGAGGATCGCGGTATGGCCGTCATGGCCGCACATATGCGATTTTCCCGATACCTGCGAGGCATGCTCGACGCCCGAAAGCTCCTCGATCGGCAGCGCATCGAGCTCCGAGCGGAACAGCACCGTCGGCCCTGCTCTGCCGCTGTCATAGACCGCCGCCACACCATGCCCGCCGAGGCCGGTCAGCACCTTGTCCGGACCGGTATCGGCGAGGAAGGCGACGACTTCCCTCGCCGTCTTTTCCTCTTCGTTGGAGATTTCCGGCTGCCGATGCAGCTTCCGCCGCCATTCGGTCAGCTCGATGAGGTCTCGGTTGGTGAGGGTCATGGGTTAGGACTCCGCTCGGCTCGTCGGTCACCAAAACACGATAGGATTTTTCTCGCGCCGTGCCATGCGGATCAATTCTGATAGGCCATCGGCGAATTCACGAACCCAAGCGTCGGGGCTGGATTCGATGAGCTTCAATTCGCGTTCGAGCTCGGCGAAGCTCGGCTCCTCGATCACGTCTCCCATATGGCCACCGGAGTAGAGTACAAGCCGTTCGAAGGCCGACGTAGGTCCAAGATAGCCCTCGATTGTTCTGCTCAACTCTCCGATGTGGGAGACATTCCCCAGCCACTTGTTGTACGCCATGACGGTGTCGAGCGCGAGATTCACACCCTCCGGATTGATCACTTCGCATTCGCCCGTCATCGGCTCTCGTTGAAAGCGGTAACCGGGAAACTCCCGCTCCATCGTCGGGACACTTTTGAAAACCGCTGCGTCGAGACCCATTCCGATCCTCCTGGCTACCCATCAAGCCGAGCAGGGGCTGCCTACTTCGGCAATCCCGCCAGCCGCATCGCGTTGGTCACCTCGCCGGCGATCTCCGGCGCCAGTCCGACCGCCGCCGACCAGCGGCCAATGGAAAAATGCGGGTCGAGCGCCATCAGGCGCGCGGCCGAGGCCTTGGCCTCGTCAAGCCGGCCGAGCCTCGCCAGCGGCGCCGCCAGCCAGCCATGCAGCATGCTGAAGCCGGGGGTCATCTCCACCGCCCGCCGGCCTGCCGCGACCGCTTGCTCGTGGCGGCCGTTGAGAAAATTGCCGAAGCCGATAATGCCTTGCGGCACGCAGTTCATGGCATCCAGCGGGGAGAGCCTGATCGCCTGCTCGCCCCAGTCGATGGCGCGTGCCGCATCGCCGCCATAGGCCACCGACACGCAGCCAAAGGCGTAGACGAAGGAGCAGGAGGCGTTGAGCGAAAGCGCCGTCGCGAATGCCGCGTCGGCGAGCTTGCGGTCGTGCTCGACCATGCCGATGGTGAAGCCGGCGAGCGCCATCGCCATGGCGTCGCCCGGACCGTGCTCGATCGCCGCATGGGCATGGCGGGCTGCCTTGTCGCGATGCTCCGGCAGCAAGCCGCCGCGTAGGTAAAGGGTCTGATGCGCCCAGGCGGCAAAGCCGTGCGCTAGCGCGTAGTTCGGCTCGATGGCGAGTGCCTGGTCGAGCAGCGGCAAGCCCTTGGCGGCGCCCTGCGGCATGAAGGTGTAGACATCCGGCAGCGCGCGCAGCAAAAGATCGTAGGCGTCGAGACTGTCGGGGCGCGTGCGCTTGACGCGCTCGATCTCGGCGCGGCGCAGATTGGGTTCTATTGCCGCGACGACGCTGACGGTGATCTCGTCCTGCAGCGCGAACACATCGGTCAGCTCGCGGTCGTAGCGTTCGGCCCACAGATGGCTGCCGTCCTCGGCGTCGATCAGCTGGCCGGTGATGCGCACGCGGCTGCCCACCTTGCGCACTGAGCCTTGCAGCACATAGCGCACGCCGAGCTCCTGCCCGACCTGCTTCACGTCCACCGCGCGGCCCTTGTAGGTGAAGCTCGAGTTCCGCGCGATCACGAACAGCCAGCGGATACGCGACAAGCCGGTGATGATGTCCTCGACCATGCCATCGGCAAAATAATCCTGCTCAGCATCGCCGCTCATATTCGCGAAGGGCAGCACGGCGATGGAGGGGCGGGCGGGAATGCCGTGGTCGGGCTTTGCTTGCTGCACCGGTGCCGATGCGGTCGTCTCGGCACCGCCTTCCTCGCGCACGGTGCCGACGAAGCGAAAGCCCCGGCGCAGGATCGTGCGCACGAGACGCTGCTCCTCGCCGCTGTCCTGAAGCGCATTGCGCGCGGCGTTGACGCGGCTGGCAAGCGTTGCGTCGGAAACGATCCGCCCCTGCCAGACCGCATCGACCAGATCGTCCTTGCTCACCACCCGCTCGCGGTTGCGGATCAGAAACTGCAGCAGGTCGAACACTTGCGGCTCAACGGGGACCAGCTCATTGCCGCGGCGCAATTCGCGCCGCTCGCCATCCAGAGCAAAATCCTCAAAACAATACGACAAATTGCTGTCTCCAAATCGTCCGGAAATGGCCAGTCAGACACTTTAGCCGCGTCTTGAGCGCAAAATCAAAGCGATCTCAAGGGAAAATCAAGCCGTCCTGAAGGCCCCCTCAAAGCGCGCCCGCTGCTGCCGGCGCATAGTCCTCCTGCAACAAACGTTCAACCGACCTCAACCAAACAACCAACGCTTTGAAAAGGAGAGCTCAAATGTCGAACAACGCAGCAAATTCCGTCGTCCTCGTGCATGGCGGCTTCGTCGATGGCTCCGGCTGGGACGGCGTCTATCAGATCCTCAAGAAGGACGGCTATGACGTCACCATCGTCCAGAACCCGACGACCTCGCTCGCCGACGACGTCGCCGTTACCAAGCGCGCCATTGCCCAAGCCAAGAGCGACGTCATCCTGGTCGGCCATTCCTATGGCGGCATCGTGGTGTCGGAAGCCGGCACCGATGCGAAAGTGGCTGGTGTTGTCTATATCGCGGCTTTCGCTGGCGATGCCGGTGAATCGGTTGCGACCCTGATCGCCAACCCGCCTCCCGGCGCTCCGGTGCCGCCGATCCTGCCGCCCGTCGACGGCTTCCTGATGCTCGACAAGGAGAAGTTCGCCGCGTCCTTCGCCGCCGACGTGCGCCCCTCGCTCGCCGCCTTCATGGCCGACTCGCAGGTTCCGTGGGGCATCCCGGCGCTCGAAGGCAAGGTCACCGCTCCAGCCTGGAAGGTGAAGCCGAGCTGGTATCTGGTCGCCAGCGACGACAAGATGATCCCGCCGCCGGCACAGCGCCAGATGGCAACCCGCGCTGGAGCAACGACGGTCGAAGTGCCCGGCAGCCACGCCGTCTACGTCTCCGATCCCGCCGCCGTCGCCAAGCTCATCGAACAGGCCGCCGCCGGCGTCGCCAAGAAGCGCGCCGCGTAACACGAAACGGATTGCCCGGGCGCCTGACGGTGCCCGGGCTTTTTCTTGCGCCGTCGTACCGGCCATGGCGCGACGAGCGAGATATTCCCTCCTTCCGAGATCCTCGGTCTCATCTCCGACATCCGGCGGCCGCTCCTGAGAAGCACGGCGCGCACGCCTATGCCAAATCTTCGGCGATATCAGGCTCCATCCAGCCCAAAAAGGCGGTTCCGGAACGACAATGGCCAGGCGATTTGCGTTTCTGTTGGTTCGCGACTTCACGCTGTCACCGCTGTCGCTGTTCATCGACACGCTGCGGCTCGCAGGCGATGAGGGTGACCGCAGCCGCAGGATCGAGTTCGACTGGGAGATCGTCGGCGAACGCGGCCTGCCGATCCGCGCGAGCTGCGGCGTCGAATTGCTGCCGACCAAGGCGATGGGCAATCCTGAGGAGTTCGACAATGTCGTCGTGGTTGGCGGCCTGCTCGACACCAACCGGTCGCTCAGCTCCGAAAAGGAGGCCTTCCTGTTGCGCGCCGCGGAAAAGGGCGTGCCGCTGACGGCGCTTTGCACAGGCAGCTTCGTGCTCGCGCGCTACGGCCTGCTCGACGGCTACAGCGCCGCTGTGAGCTGGTTTCACATCAAGGATTTCCGCAACCAGTTCCCTGATGTGAACGCCCACGCCGACAGCCTGTTTTCCGTCGATCGCGGCCGCTCGACCTGCGCCGGCGGCACGGGCGCGGCCGACCTTGCCGGCCATTTCGTCTCGCAGTTCATCGGCCGCAAGGCGGCGGAAAAAGCCGCCAAGATCCTCGTGCTCGACCGCATCCGCTCGAGCCGCGACGTGCAGCCCGTCGGCGACCTCTTTCCCGCGGCGTCGAGCCGCGCGGTGAAGCGGGCGCTGCTTCTAATGGAAAGCAACCTCCAGGAGACGCTGTCGGTCGCCGAGATCGCGAACCGGCTGAATCTATCGCGGCGCCAGCTTGAGCGCCTGTTCGGCGCCGAGCTCGGCATCGGCCCGATGGCGGCCTATCTGGCGCTGCGCGTGCATCATGCGAAGTCGCTGCTGGAGGGGAGCGACTTGGCAGTCGGCGACATCGCCTACCGCTGCGGCTTTCCCAATGCCGGCCATTTCAGCCGCGTCTTCCGCCAGCAGACCGGCATCACGCCGACCCATCTCAGGCATCCAGACCGAACGTCGGGTGTATCTGCTGGAAGCAGTGGTCCGTAGGCGCATGTTCAGGACCATGCCTCCGTCAGATTTCGGGTGCGATCTCTGCGCTGGTATGATAATATCATACCAGATCTGATAGGAGAAACCATGTCCGCAACTGAAAAACGCACTTTCAGCTTGCCGGCCGAGCAGGCCGCTTTCATCGACCAGCTCGTTCAGTCCGGCACATACGCGACCAGCAGTGAAGTAATACGCGCCGGTCTTCGCGCATTGCAGGAACGCGACGCCGCCGTCGAGCGCTGGCTGCGCGAAGAGGTCGTGCCAAGCTATGACAGGTGGAAGGCCGACCCCTCCCAGACCATCCCGGCCGACCAGGCCTTTGACAGCATCCGCGCCCATCACGCCGCCCGCCTCAAGGGGGAAGTGTGAAGCGGCGACATGTTGTCCTTTTGCCGGAGGCCCAGGCGGACCTGCTATGGATATACGATACGGTCGCTCACGCATCCAGCAACCTCACCGCCATACGCTACATCGAACGGATCGAGCGATTTTGTCTGAGTCTTGACTACGCCTCGGAACGTGGAACCCGAAGGGATGATGTGCGGCCGGGGCTTCGCATCGTTGGTTTCGAGCGGCGCCTGACTGTGGCCTTCACCATAGGTGGCGACCAAGTGGTGATTCTCCGGGTGTTCTACGGCGGCGCCAACTGGGAGGACGAACTGGCGCCTACCGCTCTGTGAACGCCCGCGCGAACGAATCCAGCATCGGCCGCGCCAGATATTCGAAGAAGGTCCGGTCGCCGGTGCTGATAAACGCCTCGACCGGCGTTCCCGGGTAAAGCTGCTCGGCTTTCACACCTTGCGGCAGCGTGTCCGTGATCTTCAGCCTGGCGCGGAAATACGCCTCATGCGTGGTTTCATCGATCAGCCGGTCGGCGGAGATTTGTGTCACCGTCGCGGCGACCTCAGGCGTGAGGCGCGCGTTCAGGGCCGACAGTCTGAGCTTTGCCGGCTGGCCGACGCGAACCAGATCCACGTCTTTCGGCCGCAGCTTTGCATCGACGACAAGGCCTGACGCGGTGGGCAGGATCTCCATGATCTTCTGCCCGGGCGCAATCACGCTGCCCTTGGAATTGTAGGTCGACGACACCACGATGCCGGCCGCCGGCGCCTTGATCGTCGTGCGCCCCAGCACCGCTTCGGCCGCCGTGATCTGTTCGCCGATGTCGGCCAGCTTGGTGCGGACCTCGTCGAGCTTGGTCAGCGCCTCCTCGACGCGTTGCGTGGTCGCGCGCTCGACCTGCGCCTGGGCTTCGACGATCTGTGTCTTGGTCGCCGCAAGGTCGGCCTCCAGTGCGCCGGCCTGGCCGACCAGATCGGCCTCGCTGCGCAAAAGCTGCGAATATTCGCTGCGGTTGGTGAGGCCCTTGTCGAGCAGGCCGGCTTTGATGCCGAGCTCCTTCTTCACGATGTCGGCCTGCTGCTGGATGGCCAGTTTCTGCGCATCAAGGCCCAGTGCCGACTCGCGATGCATGGCGACGCGCTGCGCCAGGATCGACTGCTCGGACCGGTACCGGGCGAGCCTGGTGTCGAACTCCTTCTGTTGTTCGCGCACCAGAGCGTCGAAACCGCTCTGGAACGGCGCGGGTGCTGCCTCCGCGGTCGGCGCCAGCCTGTCCGATCCGTCGCGCTCCGCTTCAAGCCGCGCGGCACTTGCCCGGAGCGCGATGGACTGGCGCGTTAGCCGGTTGAGGTCGGCCTCGGCCGCCGTGCGGTCGAGGAGGACCAGGGGCTCGCCTTGTTGCACGCGGTCGCCTTCGTGGACCAGCAGTTCATTGATGATGCCGCCCTCGGGGTGCTGGATGAGGATGTTGCCGCCGGTCGCCGAGATCGTGCCCGACGTGATCACGGCGCCCGAGAGCGGCGCGCTCGCTGCCCAATAGCCAAAGCAACCGGCGAAGAGCGCAATCGCCACGTAACCGACAACGGCGGTGCGCCGGACATCGGTGCGCGGTCGGCTTTCGAAGGCAAGGCTCTGCTGCATCATCGTCTATGACCCGAAGCGGACGCTGTGCGGGCGCACGGTCGGCACGAATGAGCCCGTCACCATGGCGCTCGCGGCGACGCCCTTGCCGGTTGTGGGTTGCCGCAGCACCTCGCTCGCCGAGCCGAAGGCTTCGATCGCGCCATTGCGCAAGACCATCACGCGGTCGCAGGCCGCCGCGATCGACGGGCGATGGGTGATGACGAGCACCGTGACGCCCGCGCCGCGCGCGGCCGACAGCATCGCTTCGAGCGCCGCTTCGCCACTGCCGTCGAGATGTGCGTTGGGCTCGTCCAGCACCAGAATGCGTGGATTGCCGTAGAAGGCGCGCGCCAGCCCGATCCGCTGGCGCTCGCCGCCCGACAGCACGGTATGCGACGGGCCGATCATGGACTGATAGCCGTCGCGAAGCGTCAGCACCAGCGCATGGGCTTCGGCACGCCTTGCCGCTTCGACGATCGCTGCGTCAGCGGCGGCGGGGTCGAAGCGGGCGATGTTCTGCGCGATCGATCCGGGGAAAAGCTCGACCTCCTGCGGGAGATAGCCGATATGCCTGCCAAGCTGGGTTTCGTCCCAGCTCCTCAGGTCCGCGCCGTCGATCCTGACCGCGCCGCCGGTCGGCTGCAGTGCCCCGACGAGCAGTTTCGCCAGCGTCGATTTGCCGGCGCCGCTCGGGCCGACGATCGCCACCGCTTCGCCGGCGCCGATGGCAAAATTCAACCGCTTGAGGATGGGCTCCGTGCCAAAGGACGCATTCGGCGCGATGAAGAACAGATCCTGCACCGAAATCGCGCCGGATGGATCGGGCAGAGCGAGCTTGCGCGCTTGCGCCGGTTGCGCCGCAAGTGCTGTGTCCAGCCGCTTCCAGCATCGCCTGGCGTCGACGATCTGCCGCCACGATCCGATCAGCTGGTCGAGCGGCTGCAGCGCGCGCGACGACACCAGCGAGGACGCGAAGATCATGCCGGCGGTCATCTGCCCTTGCAGCACCAGCCACGCGCCGGCGCCGAGGATCGCCAGTTGCAGCATCATGCGCAGCGACCGCGAAGTCGCGCTGAAGATCGCGTTGGCGCTTCCGGAACGGTCGTGCAGCGTCAGCGCTTCGGCGACATGCTGTCCCCAGACCGCGGCGGCATTTTGCACCATGCCCATGGCGCGCAGCGTGTCCGAGTTGCGGGCAAAGGCCTGCTCCGCCTGGCTCGCCAGGGCCGAGCGTTCCGCCGACAGGGCATCGTTCCTGCCGATGGCAGACTGGTTGGCGACGACCAGGAGAAACAGAAGCATGGCGCCGGCGAGCGTCAGCCAGAACAGCACGGGATGGATGAAATAGAGCAAGGCCAGAAAGACGGGCGCAAACGGCAGGTCGAACAGCACCGCCACGCCGCGCGACCTGATGAAGGCGCAGGCAGTGGCAAGGTCGCTCAGCGGCGACAGCGCGCTGCCGGCATATCTGGCGCTGAGCGAGACAGCGAATGTCCGCGCACCGAGTTTCTGGTCGACGGTAGCCGCAACACGCTGCGCGTAAATGGCGCGCACCGCGTCCAGCAGGCCGAGGAAGGCGAGCGCCACGACCGCCATGGCTGAGAGATAAAGCAGCGTCTCGACGCTGGAGGACGGCAGCACCCGGTCATAGACCTGCAGCAGATAGAGCGGGATCACCAGAAGCAGGATGTTGATCAGAAGCGAAAAGATGCCGATATCGGCGATGCCACGCAGGAAGACCGGGCGCAGGCCGGGTCGGATGGGCGCATCCCTCAATGGCGAATGGTCCCGCGGCATCGCGCCGGCCCTAGACAGCGTGCTCGGCTGTTGTGCTTAGATGGCTCTGCTGCAAATCGTTCAGCGTGTAGGCGTGGATATAGTCGATCTTCATCTGTGCGGGCGTGGCGAGATGGTCGGGCGGCGCACCGGCTTGGCCGCCGACCGCAAGGTCGACCAGCATATACATGGGCTTGTTCATATCCGACGGCGTCGCCGCTTCCGCGACCTGTACGCCATCATAGGTCCAGACCAGCTTGTCCGGCGTCCACAACAGGCCATAGGTGTGATAGCCGTCGGTGTTCGAGACATTCACCGTCGACCCGACCGTGGTGTGGGTTCCCGTCTCATTCGTGTGCGCCGTCATGAGAAGCGCATTCGGGTTCTGGCCATACATTTCGATCACGTCGAGTTCCGGCGGCCAGGAGCCGTCCTCCGGCAGCAGCCAGAAGGCCGGCCACGCCCCGGTGTTTTCCGGGAGATCGGCCCGCATTTCGAAATAACCGTAGGTCTGCGAGAAGGTGTCGTGCGTCGTAAGCAAGCCGGACGTGTATTCATAGTTGTTGATGAGCGGCTTGATATCGTCCGCCGCCTGCGCGGCGGTGATGGTGAGCACGCCGTTTGTCACGCTGAACGGATGGACCGAGCTAGTCGGCGCATAATTGGCATCGATATACCATTGCAGCTCGCCGTTCTGGGGCTGCGAGCTGCCGTTCTGCGCCCCCCACCAGAAATTGGAATCCCAGGTGCCGCTCTGGCCGTTCCACAGGCTCAGCGTGTTGAAATCGTCGTTGAAAGACAGCGTCATGCCTGTCTTATCGATCGGCAGCTCGAACTGGGCGGGCTGAAACTTGTCGATCGTGGTGTTGTTGAACACCAGCACCTCGCTCGAGCCGAGGTTCAGCTGCACATTCGATCCCACCTGAACCATATTGGCCTGGACAGCCTCAAACGAGGTGAAGGCGTAGCCGTTGAGGCGCACGGTGTCGGTCGCGTCGAAATCGGAGATCAGGTCGCTGCCGTTGCCCTTGGTGATGATGAAGGTGTCGGCGCCGGCGCCGCCGATCAGCACGTCATTGCCCTTGCCGCCGTCCAGTGTCTGACTGCCGGCACCGCCGGTGATGATGTTGTCCTGACCATTGCCGAAGGCATAGTGGCCGTCGCCGGTGACGACGAGGTTCTCGAAATTGGCGGGCAGCTTGTAGCTCATCCAGGTGTCGATCGTGTCGACGCCCGCGCCGTAGTTCTCGACCGCTTTGTTGATCGTCGAATAGAGATGGTAATAGTCGTCGCCCGCGCCGCCATACATGGTGACCTTGACGCCGGTGTCGCCCCAGAAGGAATCGTTGCCCGAGGTGCCATAGAGGTAAGGCGCGCCGCCGGCCCCGGAGAACCAGTGGGTGGAGGCGCCGGTGTAGGGAAGTGGAATGCCCTTGGCGTTCAGGACGGTGGTCATTCGGACACTCCTTGCGCGTGCTGCCTTGGCCGCTCGACAGCCTCGAGAGACCACTCAGGATCAACTTTTAAATTAATCCATCGTGCCAGGGAATCATCCTATAGTACACGAAGAAGATCGTTGCCCATCATTTAATAGATGGCACCGAAGCTAATAAGCTGATCCTAATACAATTTATAGGCGAGACTTTAAGAATTTTAATAAATATTGTGAATTATGTGCCAAAAGATTGGGCAGATTGTCAACAATGCATGCAATTTGTCGCGCCGCGGCTGCCTGCCTGAGGCAGCGGTTTGAAATCGCGGACCTATGGTCTCAGGCAAAGGGCCTAAAAAATTTGACAGGCTATGTCGGGCCGGGTGAAGTCCACCCGTCCTTGGGGCATCGATCAACGACACCAAAAAGGATACCGAAGACATGCCAAGCACCGTACGTTTGCACCGCGTTCTGACGACCAGCCCGGAGAAAGTCTACCGCGCATTCACGGAAGCCGATGCGCTGGCGAAATGGCTGCCGCCGAACGGCTTCACCTGCACGGTGCACAGCTTCGACGCCAAGGTCGGCGGCGGCTTCAAAATGTCGTTCCGCAACTTCACCACGGGCGGCAGCCATTCCTTCGGCGGTGAATATCTCGAGCTCGTTCCCGGCGAGCGCCTGCGCTACACCGACAGGTTCGACGACCCCAATCTGCCCGGCGAGATCGAAGTGACCGTAATCTTGAAGAAAGTCTCGGTCGGCACCGAACTCGACATCACCCAGGCCGGCATTCCCGACCTCATCCCGGCCGAGGCTTGCTATCTCGGCTGGCAGGAGTCGCTGCGCAACCTGGCAAAGCTCGTCGAACCCGAGATCAATCAGTAGGACCGCATGGCGGCGGGATCCAACCGGCCCGCGCCGCTGAAGACTTGCCTCATCGCCGCGCTCACGGATCCTTGCAGATCGGCGTCGGCTGCGGTGGCGGCGGCGGATTGTCCTTCTTGTATTGCGCGATGATTGGCTCGAGACGCTGGCGCGGCCAGAATTTCGGCTTGCCGATCTCCCTGAGGCACGACGCGTTCCAATAGGCGCCGGATTTGCCAGCCGCCGCGATATCACGCGATTCCGGATAGATGTAGAGCGTCGTCGGATTGCCCTTGACCATCGAAATGATCTGATCGGCGTCCGCAGGCGACCAACTGGTGCAGCCATTGCTGCGGCCGCCGGCGTAATCCACCAGCTTGCCGTAGGGCACGAAGCCGTCATGGTCGGCGTAGGAGCTGCTCGGTTTCTTGCGCAGGCACATGCCGCGCAGCAGACGCGCCGCGTGGCCGCCGATCACCCGCTGTCGGGCATTCGCCGTCTCGCCCTCGCCGTCGAACTGGATGAAGGTGCGTTGCAGAATCTGATCCTGCTTCGCGCCGACGCGATAGAAACCCTTGAATGACGTCTTTGCCTCGCTGGTCATATAGGCGCCGCCCATCGTCAACGACGAGTCCAGGGCGTTGCCGAAGTTTTTCGCGCAGCGTTTCCCGTTGGAGAAATCGACCACGCCCTTCAGATTGCGGCCGCCGCCATGCCCCGACGATATCGCGCGAAACGATTGTTTGGCTTCGCAGATGACGTAGTAACGCCGCCCCAGCGCACCACCGCCGAGATCGCCAGGGCGCGTCGCATCCATTGCGAAATAGCAACCATTGTGGACCGCGCCCTGCGACACCTTGTTCTGATAAAGCGCGCGCGCCCGCTCCAGCACCACTTGCGAGATTTCGCCGTCACCGTCGCCGACATGAGCCTGCAGCCAGTCCGGTATAGCGGAGGACGCGGCAAAGGACCGGGCCGACACCGTTATCGCAATGGCGACGACGGCGAGGATGCCGAGGACAAAGACAGCCAGAGATTTCAACCGCACCCGAGCAACCCTCCTGCCCAACCGTTCCGCGATTCTCGGGAACGATCATAAATCGCCGCGCGCCGAACGGCGAAACACATCTTGTTCAGCAGCGCCGACCCATCGCGCCAGTTACAGCGCAAGGCTCCCCTGCTCCGCCTCCACGGCATTGGGGTCGCCCGGCGCCGTTGCCCAGGCGAGTTCGACCAGCGTCACCGTGCGGCGCCCGGTGCCGTCGAGCTGGCAGACGATGAGGCCTTGCTCCTCGATATAGGTGAGCAGCCGCCGGGCCCGGCGCAGCGAGTGCGAACCGTAGGCGCGCGCGATCGCCGCGTCGCTCGGGCACGGCCAGCCTTCCTTCGCCGCGCGCGCAATCATCATGAACACGCCCTGCATGTCCTCGGGCAGCAGCGAGGCGCGGACGGAAACGTCCTGCCAGGCGTCGTCGCCTGCCATGTCGGCGCCCAGCCCGGCGCGGGCGCGCGTCAGCATGCGGCGGAATTCGGTCAAGTCCGGCACCACCGAAGCGAGGCCCTCAATGCGGCAGCGGACCACGAACTCCTGGTAGAGCACGCCGATGACTCGGAAGCCGGCATCGGGCTCGGCCAGCACGGCGCGCAGCACGCGGTCGACACGGCCGCGCCGCTCGGCCAGATCCTCGGCGCTGATTTCCGGTTCCGCCGGTTCGGGGCGAATTTCCATCGCCGCCGACTTCGCCGCCATCAGCTGGTCGAGCAGGTCGGGCGATGCGACCCGGCGCGGCGTCCGCATCGTCTCGGGCGGCGGCGCCGCCAGGATGATGGCGCGTGCGTCCTCAAGCGCCGATTCCGGCATCGCCATCAGCCGCGGCGTGCCGTTGCGCGGGCTCGTCTCGGTCTGGCCGATGCGCACGCCGAGCGGACGGCGCGACAGCGCCGGGCCAAGCGCCATGAAGTGCCCGCGCTCAAGGTCGCGGAACGCCTCCGCCTGGCGCCGCTCCATGCCGAGAAGGTCGGCGGCGCGCGCCATGTCGATGTCGAGGAAGGTGCGGCCCATGAGGAAATTGGAGGCTTCGGCCGCGACATTCTTGGCGAGCTTGGCCAGCCGCTGGGTGGCGATGATGCCGGCCAGGCCGCGCTTGCGGCCGCGGCACATCAGATTGGTCATGGCGCCGAGCGAGAGTTTGCGCGCCTCGTCGGAAACTTCGCCGGCCACGGCGGGTGCAAACAATTGCGCTTCGTCGACCACCACCAGCATCGGGTACCAGTGCTCGCGGGCGACTTCGAAGAGGCCGCCGAGAAAGGCGGCGGCGCGCCGCATCTGGTTCTCGGCGTCGAGCCCTTCGAGGTTGAGCACGGTGGAGACGCGGTGGATGCGCGCCCGCTCGCCGGCCGCCTGCAGACCGCGCTCGGTGTGCTCCTCGGCATCGATGACGAGATGGCCGTAATGGTCGCCCAGCGAGACGAAATCGCCTTCGGGGTCGATGATGGTCTGCTGCACCCAGGGCGCGCTCTGCTCCAGGAGCCGCCGCAAAAGGTGCGATTTGCCGGAGCCGGAATTGCCTTGCACCAGAAGGCGCGTCGCCAGCAGCTCCTCGAGGTCGAGCGCCGCCGGCGCACCCGCCGTCGTCTGTCCCATCTCGATGGCTACGGTCATGTCACGACTCTCCTTGAGGAGAGGGCTTATCAACCTGACCGCAAGCCGTCGAGCGCGCGAAGGCAACAGTCCCGGTGTTCCACACCTATGCTGCCAAAGCGCCACACCTGAGCCTGCCTGCCCCAGGGGGAGGTTGCATCAAGCAGGCTTCACCGGCGGCAGATGCGGCGCATCCAGCCCTTCGAAGGGATCGCGCCAGGCGTCGATGGCTTCGAGCCGGCCATACCAGGCGAAAACGCTGGGATAGTCGCCCAGCGGCAGGCCGGCGACCTGATTGAAGGGCAGGAATGTCGCCATGCGGAAATCGGCATAGGAAGGCGAACCGTCGACCAGCCATTCCCGCCGGGCAAGCTCAGCCTCCAGAATCGCCGCTGCCCTATGGAACTCCGCCAGCCCTTCCTCGACCTTGTCGTGGTCGATCGGGCCAATCTCGTAGCGCTGCTTGGTGCCGCGCTCGAAATGGACTGTGTCGCAGGCCCGGACGAAATTCTCCTTGCCCCAGCTCAGCCAGCGGATCATGTCGGGCTGGTCGTCGCCGCTGCGCCAGAAATCCGAACCCGACTCGCGCGACAGCTTGCAGGCTATGGCGTCGGCTTCCCACAAGCTGCCCCATGATCCCGTCAGGATCGGGATGGAAAGGTTCGGGTTGAGCGACCGGAAACGCTCCGCCTGCCCCGGTGCGAAAGGTGCCGCGAACTCAAACTCGACCTTGGCCTGGAGATGGCGCGCCGTTGCGACCGCGAGGCGCGGATTGGGATTGCGGCTGAAGTACAGTTTCATGTCGGTCCATGGACGTTGTTGGCCCGATCCTATCAAACACGCAAACGTGCCCGCTCGGCAATCTGGTCGGACCACGATTCCGCTGGCGCAAACCGCGGTTCGGCGTATCATTCGCTTGGGAGAGGGTTCTTGGCAGGAGGAAGCCAATGAACGCAGTATCGAGTGTACCTGTCATCGATCTGACAGCACAAAATCTTGTTTCCTCAGTGCTTTCAAAATTCCGCGCCGGCGACACCGTCTCGACCAGAGCGGCGCTCGACGCCATCCGTCGGATGGATCCGACCTGTGTGGACAGCGACGACGATCTGGTCGAACTGATCGTCATGGCCGCAATTGGTAAGACCATGGCGGTTGTGTTCGACCACCGCCAGCAGTGACGCTGGAACGAAACGGGCATTGCGCCGTTTCTGACGTCTTCAAGTTCGAGCAACTCCAGGAAGCGGTTTTCCGTCCGGAATTGCGTCAAAACAAAGAGTAAAAACAAAGAGTTGAGTTCCAGGAGTAGCGTCAATGCGCGATGAACAATTCGACGTTCCCGTGACCATAGAAAGTGAAGGCAGCGGTCTCACCGTTACCGGAACGGTTCAGGCAGCCTCCATGCTGGTCGACGGATGGCCGGACGAAGAGCGCGGCCCGAAATACCGGTCCGCCCTCAAAGCGATGATGGATGCGATGGAACAACGCCGCGCGGTTGGCACGGCGCGCCGCGCCTTGACCGCCGCGGCCCGGGAAGCGCATTTGGTCGTGCGCGAAGGGCGGCATTAGGCGCACCTGGCTGCGCCTTAACTCCCCAAGGGGTGTGGCATGTAGCCGACGAAGCCGGCAATCCTCCAGCGTCCCGACACTTTCCGGCAGAAATACAGCGTCTGCCACTTCAGCCTGTCGACGCTGCCATCGGCCTTGGTCACTGAACCATTGAACTTCTTGTGCAGCACCGCGCGGTCGCCGTCGACATCGATGTCGCGCATGTTGGTGACGCGAAACAGCGCCTCGCGCAGCGGCTCGGCGAATTTGGTCGCCGCTGTCTCCTTGGCCTGGCGCAGCCACTCGTCGCGATAGACGGCAAGGCTCGGGAATTGCAGCCGCCAGGCGTCGGCGTCATTGAGGAAATGCGCGTGCATGCCGAAGAAACTGTCGGCGATGAAATCATCCTCGACCATCGACCAGTCCTGGCCGATGAAGGCGTCGATGTCGCGCCGCACCAGCATTTCCCAGAGCGCGTGACGATCGGCGTCGCCTTCCGGAAACGGGTTCTTGTCGAAGGTCATTGAAAAATCTCCTGTCGGGAAAATGCGAGGCGCAAGATGCTGGCGGTCCCCCGATAAAGCAACACGCATCTGGAAAAATGTTGCTTTCCCAAAAGCCCCCTATGAGGATCACGGGGAGAGGCGTAGAGCGGTCGGCTGAAATTGAACCGCAGCGTGATCCGCCAAGTCAGAACAGGAGCTTCCCCTTGCCCAAAGAGTGTTTTGGAACATCGCATGTGCCGCTGTCGCCGGCGGTGCGCGCCGGCGATTTCGTCTATATTTCCGGCCAGGTGCCGGTCGATGCCGACCGCATCGTGGTCAAGGGCGGCATTACCGAGCAGACCGAGCAGGTGTTGCAGAATGTGAAGGCAGCCCTGGCATTGGCCGGCTGCACCATGGACGATGTCGTCAAGACCACAGTCTGGCTCGAGGACGCGCGCGACTTCGGCGCCTTCAATGCGGTTTACGCCAAGCACTTCCCGAGCAATCCGCCGGCCCGCACCACGGTCGAATCGCGGCTGATGATCGACATCAAGATCGAGGTCGAGGCCGTCGCCTACCGGCCGCTTTGATAAGCCGAGGCATATCCTAGACAAGACACGGAGGCAGGCGCCGATGCAGTTCGATCTCCTGATCAAGGGTGGCCGCCTGATCGATCCGGCCTCGGGCGTGGACGCGGTGCGCGATGTCGCCATCGCTGACGGCCGCGTCGCGGCCATCGAGGCCGCCATCGATGCCGAGCACGCCACACAAGTCGTTGACGCCAGGGATTGCATCGTCACCCCCGGCCTCATCGATTTGCACAGTCACGTTTACTGGGGCGGCACGTCGCTCGGCGTCGACGCCGACCGGCTGGCGGCCAAGAGCGGCACCACCACCTTCATCGACGCCGGCAGCGCCGGCGCCGGCAATTTCCTGGGCTTTCGCCGCCACGTCATCGAGCGCTCGAAGGTGCGCATCCTGGCCTACGTCAACATCTCCTTTGCCGGCATATTCGGCTTCTCGCAGACGGTCTCGGTCGGCGAATGCAGCGATCTCAGGCTCTGCGAGCCGCGCGAGACGGTGGCCGCGGTGCGTGAGCACGCCGACGTCGTCGTCGGCGTCAAGGTGCGCTCCGGCAAGCACGCCGGCGGCACCAGCGGCATTGCGCCGGTGGACCTTGCGCTGGAGGCGGCCGATCAGGCCGGCCTGCCGCTGATGGCGCATATAGACGAGCCGCCGCCCGGCCGCTCTGAAGTGCTGCCGCGCCTGCGCCGCGGCGATATCCTCACCCACTGTTTTCGCCCGTTCCCCAACGCACCGGTCTTCGCCTCAGGCGCCGTGCGCCCGGACATGCGGCTGGCGCGCGAGCGCGGCGTCATCTTCGACATCGGCCACGGCATGGGTTCGTTCGACTTTGCGGTGGCGAAAGCGATGCTGGCTGACGGCCTGGCACCCGACGTGATCTCGAGCGACGTGCATCTCTACTGCGTCGACGGCCCCGCCTTCGACATCCTGGTCTGCATGTCGAAACTGATGGCGCTCGGCATGCCGCTGACCGAAGTGCTACGCGCTGCCACGCAAAGGCCGGCCGAGGCGATCGCCAGGCCGGAGCTAGGTACGCTGAGGGTGGGCGGTGTCGGCGATGTCGCGGTGCTGCGGTTAACCTCCGGCCGCTTCACCTTCGTCGACGCCGTAGGTGCGGCGCTCGTCGCTGACCAGCGGCTGACCTCGGACGGCATCGCCATCGGCGGTGTCTGGTATTCGAACGAGACGCCAGACCACAATGAGACGGAGAGGTTCGAGCCGCATGCGCCGCATGCGCCGCACACGCATGTCGAAGTTGCGGCACGGCATTTCGGGCGTAGCTAATCTCCCCCCTCGTGGGGGAGATGCCCGGCAGGGCAGAGGGGGGCGCGAAGGAACGCTAACCTTCGGCGTTCAGCGATCAATCAAGAGCGGCTAACGTGCATTTCTAGTCAGCTGAGACGTCGGCGGGACAGCGCCCCCCTCTGTCCTGCCGGACATCTCGCCCACAAGGGGGGAGATCGGCCGCTTCACCGCCCCGCATTACTCACCTTCCCATAAACCGGCGTCGCAATCCCCTCCATCCGCGCCTTGATCTGCAGCGCCACATATTTCGAATAGAACCGCGACAGCGCCAGATTGCCGCCGTGGAACCACAGCGCGTCCTGCGCGGTCGGCTTCCACATGTTGCGCAATTCGCCTTGCCACGGTCCGGGGTCGCCCTTGACACCGGAGCCCAGGCCCCAGCATGGGCCGACCTTGTCGGCGACCTCGCGCGAGACGATGGCCGCCACCGTCTCGTTCATCGACTGATACCCGGTGCACGAGACGATCGCATCGACCGCCAACTCGCTGCCGTCGTCGAACAAAATACCCGTCGGTGTCAGCGACTTGATGCCGACGCCGCTCTTCACCTTGATCTCGCCATTGATGATCAGCTCGCAGGCGCCGACGTCGATGTAAAAGCCGGAGCCGGTGCGGTAGGCCTTCATCAACAGCCCGGTCTCGTCCTCGCCGAAATCGATGGCAAAGCCTGAAGCGCGCAGCCGGTCGTAGAAGTGGGCGTCGCGTTCCTTGATCACCGCGTAGAGGTCCCGCTGGCCCTTCGGCACCAGCGCGAACGGTGTCGAAGCAACGATCAAATCGGCTCTGTCGGTGGTGATGCCGCGCGCCAGCGCCTTCTCCGAAAAGATCTCGAAACCCACTTCCATCAGCGTGTCGGATTTCACCACCGTTGTCGGCGACCGCTGGATCATGGTGACAGCGGCGCCGCTCTCCCACAGGTCGACGCTGACATCGTGCCCCGAGCTTGCCGCGCCGATGACCGCGACCTTTTTTCCTCGGAATTTCTCGCCGCTGGCATACTGGCTGGAATGCAGCAGCTCACCCTTGAAGACCTCTGAGCCCGGCAGCGCGATCGGACGAGGCGGGCCGTAGGCGCCGGTGGCGAAGACGATGTGCTTCGGCTTCAGCGTGATGTGCCGGCCGACGCGGTCGACCACCACCGTCCACACCTTCTCGGCCTCGTCATAGCTGGCGCTGACGCATTTGGTGGCGACCCAGTAGTTGAGCTCCATCACCCTGGTGTACATCTCCAGCCAGTCGCCCATCTTGTCCTTGGGCGTGAACACCGGCCAGTTCTCGGGGAACGGAATGTAGGGCAGATGGTCGTACCAGACCGGATCATGCAGCACGAGCGAGCGGTAGCGGTTGCGCCAGGAATCGCCGGGGCGCGCATTCTTCTCGATGATGATGGTGGGCACGCCGAGTTGCCTGAGCCGCGCGCCGAGCATGATGCCGCCCTGGCCGCCGCCGATGACCAGGCAATAGGGCTGCTCTATGGCGCCGAGGTCGCGGGTCTCGCGCGCCCGCGCCTCCGCCCAGGTTTCGCGATCGGGATCGGCCTTGTGGCGGATGCCGAGCGGCCGCGCCGGACCCTTTTGCTCCTCGAACCCTTTCAGCTCGCGCATCGCCGTAAACAAGGTCCTGCAGCGGCCATCCCTGAGACGCAGGATTCCTTCGCCGCGCGCGACAGACGTTTCGAAGGTGAACCAGGCTTCGATGGTGCCTTCGTGCGAGGTCGCATCTCCTGAAAGGGTCCAGTGTGAAGGCTTCGCAACCGCCAGCGTGGCCTGCAGCATCTCGCGGATGGCACCGCGGCCCTCCATGGTCGTGATGTTCCAGGTGAAGGTCAGCAGATCGCGCCAGTAGCAGTCGTCGACAAACAGGTTGGTGGCAGTCTCGGCATCATCCGCCTCGAGCGCCCGTTCAAGGGCGGAAAGCCATGTCGACGCTTGTTTCGATGGTGCCATGTCGAGCATCTGTTCTTCCCTTGTTTCCCGCTCTCATTGTTTCGAAAGACGGCGCCTCCGCAAGGGGCCGCGATATCAAGGCATCGGTTTTTGAGCGACCCGGGATCGAGCCTGCTGGCGCGAAATCTTTATAGGAATTTTATATCTTTCCTCCGCGGCCCGTCTCGAACCTTTATGGCGATCGGGTCCATATTCCACTGTAAGCAAAACGCTCCGGACGCCGCGATCCTTTGAGATACGGCGGGTCGTTTTCGTGGAATTTCTGGCCACCAACCAATGGCGCCCAAGTACAAGCAGCAGCAAGGACCAACACAATGGACATCGTCGTCATCGGGCTCGAAGTTTTGTTTTTCGCACTTTCCCTCGCCTACATCAAAGCCTGCGACGCTCTTTAAGCCGAAGGATCACACCATGCTTGTCGATTACATCCTCGGTGGCGGCGTGACCTTGTTCCTGCTCGTCTACCTGACATACGCCCTCGTTCGCCCAGAACGCTTCTGATCGCTCCCAAACGCGACCCACTTTAGCGCAAGGCACGGAAAGCTATTCTCATGACTCTCAACGGATGGATACAGATCCTCGTCTATTGCGGGATCGTCGTTTTGCTGGTGAAGCCGCTCGGCGGCTACATGTATCGCGTCTTCAACGGCGATCGCACCTTTCTCTCGCCCATACTTGGCCCGGTTGAACGCGGCCTTTATCGCATCTCGGGAACCAGTGAACGCGAAGAGCAGCACTGGACGACCTATTCGGCAGGCATCATCTTCTTCAGCCTCGCCAGCTTCCTGGTGCTCTACTTTCTGCAGCGCCTGCAAGGCGTCCTGCCTTACAATCCGGCGGGCATGACAGCGGTCGAGCCCAATCTCGCCTTCAACACCGCCGTCAGCTTCGTCACCAACACCAACTGGCAGAATTACGGCGGCGAAAGCACGATGTCCTACCTCGTGCAGATGGCCGGCCTCACCGTGCAGAACTTCATGTCGGCGGCTGTCGGCGTCGCCATTGCGGTGGCGCTGATCCGCGGTTTCGCCCGGCATTCGGTCAAGTCGATCGGCAATTTCTGGGTCGATATGACCCGCTGCACGCTCTACGTCCTGCTGCCGCTCTGCATCGTGCTCACCTTGGTCTATGTCTGGCTCGGAATGCCGCAGACGCTGGGGCCGTATGTCGACGCCACCACGCTGGAAGGCGCCAAGCAAACGCTCGCGCTCGGACCCGTCGCCTCGCAGATCGCCATCAAGATGCTCGGCACCAATGGCGGCGGCTTCTTCAACGTCAATGCCGCGCATCCCTTCGAGAACCCGGACGCGATCTCCAACCTGATCCAGATGGTGACGATCTTCGCGCTCGGTGCAGCGCTGACCAACGTCTTCGGCCGCATGGTCGGCAACCAGCGCCAGGGCTGGGCGATCCTGGCAACGATGGGTGTGCTGTTCATCGCCGGCGTCGCCATCTGCTACTGGGCCGAAGCTGTTGGCAATCCGCTGGTTCATGCGCTCGGCATCGACGGCGGCAACATGGAAGGCAAGGAGACCCGTTTCGGCATCACCGCTTCGGCCCTGTTCGCGGTCATCACCACAGCCGCCTCGTGCGGCGCCGTCAACGCGATGCATGACAGCTTCACTGCGCTTGGCGGCCTGATCCCGATGGTCAACATGCAGCTCGGCGAAGTCATCGTCGGCGGGGTCGGCGCCGGCTTCTACGGCATCATGATGTTCATCATCGTCGCCGTCTTCGTCGCCGGCCTGATGGTCGGCCGCACGCCGGAATATCTCGGCAAGAAGATCGAGGCCAAGGAGGTCAAGATGGCGATGCTCGCCATTCTGTGCCTGCCGCTGGCGATGCTGACCTTCACCGCCATCGCCGTCGTGCTGCCAAGCGCCGTCGCCTCCATGGTCAATGGCGGTCCGCACGGCTTCTCCGAGGTTCTCTATGCCTACACTTCCGCAGCGGCCAACAACGGCTCGGCCTTCGGCGGCCTTTCCGGCAACACGCCCTGGTACAACATCACGCTTGGCATCACCATGCTGATGGGCCGCTTCCTGGTCATCATCCCGGCGCTGGCCATTGCCGGCTCGCTCGTGGCGAAGAAGACCGTGCCTGCCTCGGCCGGCACCTTTCCGACCGATGGCCCGCTGTTCGTCGGCCTGCTCGTCGGCGTCATCCTGATCGTCGTCGGCCTGACCTTCTTCCCGGCCCTAGCGATCGGACCGATCGTCGAGCACCTGGCTTCGATCAACGGACAGACCTTCTGAGGCTCGTGATGCCCTGGTTCAACCCAAAACGCAGGAAGGGCCGGCCGCGAGCCGGCACCGAGGGGGAGGATCCTCCCCCTCCCTTCCCCAGCGTGTCCACCTTCCTCGGCCTCGCGGCAGTCATGATCGTGATCTGGCTGCTGGCCTATGGGCCGCCGCACCTCTTTTCGGCATCCGACCACTCGGTGCCGGCCAACATTCCAGATACTGGAGCCACCAAATGAGCCAGTCCAAATCCGCTGTCATCATGGATGCCAGCATCCTGTGGCCCGCCATCGGCGGCGCCTTCAGGAAACTCGACCCGCGTACCCTTATCAAGAACCCGGTGATGTTCGTCGTCGCCATCGTTTCGCTGCTGACCACGGTCCTGTTCATCAGGGATCGCTTCACCGGCGGCGGCGATTTCGGCTTCACCTTGCAGATCATCATCTGGCTGTGGTTCACCGTGCTGTTCGCCAACTTCGCCGAGGCCGTCGCCGAAGGCCGCGGCAAGGCGCAGGCCGACTCGCTGCGCAAGGCGCGCACCGAGACGCAAGCCAAGCTGCTTGCCGGGGATGACCGCTCCAAGTTCAAGCTGGTGCCCGGCACCAGCCTGAAGGTCGGCGACATCGTGCTGGTCGAAGCCGGCGACATCATCCCGTCCGACGGCGAAGTGATCGAAGGCGTGGCCTCGGTCAACGAGGCGGCGATCACCGGCGAGTCCGCGCCTGTCATCCGCGAATCCGGCGGCGACCGTTCGGCGGTCACCGGCGGCACGCAGGTTCTGTCCGACTGGATCCGCGTGCGCATATCAGCCGCTTCCGGCCACACCTTCCTCGACCGCATGATCTCGCTGGTCGAGGGTGCGGCGCGCCAGAAGACGCCGAATGAAATCGCGCTCAACATCCTGCTCGTCGGCATGACGCTGATCTTCGTGCTCGCCACCGCGACGATCCCGAGCTTCGCCTCCTATTCCGGTGGCTACATCTCGGTGACCGTACTGGTCGCGCTGTTCGTCACCTTGATCCCGACCACCATCGGCGCCCTGCTGTCGGCCATCGGCATTGCCGGCATGGACCGCCTGGTGCGCTTCAACGTGCTGGCCATGTCGGGCCGTGCCGTCGAAGCCGCCGGCGACGTCGACACGCTGCTGCTTGACAAGACCGGCACCATCACGCTCGGCAACCGCCAGGCGACCGAGTTCCGCCCGGTCAAAGGTGTCACCGAGCAGGAACTGGCTGACGCCGCGCAGCTTGCCTCGCTGGCCGACGAGACGCCGGAGGGACGCTCGATCGTCGTGCTCGCCAAGGAGAAATACGCCATCCGCGCCCGCGACATGGCGACCTTGCATGCCACCTTCGTGCCCTTCACCGCCCAGACCCGCATGAGCGGTGTCGACATCGATGGCTCGTCGGTGCGCAAGGGCGCCGTCGATTCGGTTCTCGCCTATGTCAACCAGTCGACATCGGCCACCCATGGCGCGCGCCCCGGCAGCGACACCGTCAAGGATCTCCAGGCGATCGCCGACGAGATCGCCAAGGCTGGCGGCACGCCGCTGGCGGTCGAGCGTGACGGGCGCTTGCTCGGCGTGGTCCACCTCAAGGACATCGTCAAGGGCGGCATTCGCGAGCGCTTTGCCGAACTGCGCAAGATGGGCATCCGTACCGTGATGATCACGGGCGACAATCCGATGACGGCGGCGGCGATCGCGGCCGAAGCCGGCGTCGACGACTTCCTCGCCCAGGCCACGCCCGAGGACAAGCTGAAGCTGATCCGCGACGAACAGGCCAAGGGAAAGCTGGTCGCCATGTGCGGCGACGGCACCAACGACGCACCCGCACTCGCCCAGGCCGATGTCGGCGTCGCCATGAACACCGGCACGGTGGCCGCGCGTGAAGCGGGCAACATGGTGGACCTGGATTCCGACCCGACCAAGCTGATCGAGATCGTCGAGATCGGCAAGGCGCTCTTGATGACGCGTGGTTCGCTGACGACCTTCTCGATCGCCAACGACGTCGCCAAATACTTCGCCATCATCCCGGCGATGTTCGCCGTCTTCTACGTCGCGCCGGGGCAGACCACCGGCCCGCTGCAGGCGCTGAACATCATGCATCTGGCGACGCCGCAGAGTGCCATCCTGTCGGCCATCATCTTCAACGCGCTGATCATCATCGCGCTGATCCCGCTGTCGCTGAAAGGCGTCAAATACCGCGCCATCGGCGCCGGCGCCCTGCTCAGCCGCAACCTGCTGGTCTACGGCCTCGGCGGCATCATCGTTCCCTTCGTCGGCATCAAGGCGATCGACATGATCGTCACCGGCCTCGGCCTCGCTTAAGGAAACACGTCCATGCTCACCCAGATACGACCCGCGATCATTATGATCGTCTTCTTCACCGTGCTGACCGGCCTGATCTATCCGCTCGGCATGACCGGCATCGCCCAGACGCTGTTTCCGCACCAGGCCAATGGCAGCCTGATCGAGAGGGACGGCAAGGTCATCGGTTCCGAACTGATCGGCCAGGGCTTTGCCGGCGACAAGTACTTCCACGGCCGCCCTTCGGCTGCCGGCGACGGCTACAATGCCGCGGCATCCAGCGGCTCCAATCTCGGCCCGACCAACCCCAAGCTGATCGACCGCATCAAGGCCGATACCGAAAAGCTGAAGGCGGAGAACCCGAACCAGCCGGTGCCGATAGACCTGGTCACCACCTCCGGCAGCGGCCTCGACCCCGACATCAGCCCCGAGGCCGCCTATTTCCAGGTCGCCCGGGTGGCCAAGGCCAGGGGCTTCGACGAAGCCAAGGTCAAGGCGCTTGTCGACAGCCATGTCGAAGGCCGAGAGCTCGGCTTCCTCGGCGAGCCGGTCGTCAATGTGCTGGCGCTGAACCTAGCGCTGGACGATACCAAGTAATGAGAGACGAGATACCGGGGATCGACTCAATCCCCGGTACCATCCATATCTAGGGTCAAATGCCGGACGACCGAAGCAACGACAACAGACCCTCTCCGGACGCACTGCTCGAGCATGCGGAGCGGGAAGAGCGCGGCCGTCTGCGGATATTTCTCGGTGCCGCCCCCGGCGTCGGCAAGACCTATGAAATGCTGATGGCCGGCCGCGCCAGGCTGGCCGACGGCGTCGACGTGGTGATCGGCATCGTCGAAACCCACGGCCGCAAGGAAACCCTGGCGCTGGTCGAAGGCTACGAGGTCATCCCGCGCCAGAAGGTGGACTACAAGGACCGCGTTCTCGACGAGATGGACATCGATGCCATTCTCGCCCGCCGGCCGGCGCTGGTGCTGGTCGACGAACTTGCCCACACCAACGCGGCGGGCAGCCGCCATCCCAAGCGTTATCTCGACGTCCAGGAACTCCTGACGCGCGGCATCGACGTCTACACCACGCTCAACATCCAGCATGTCGAGAGCCTGAACGACGTCGTTGCGCAGATCACCCGCGTCAGGGTGCGCGAAACGGTCCCGGACTCCATCATCGACCAGGCCGACGACATCGAGATCATCGACCTCACCCCCGACGACCTGATCAAGCGGTTGAAGGAAGGCAAGGTCTATTTCCCCAACACCGCCCAACGCGCGGTCGAGAACTATTTTTCGCCCGGCAATCTGACCGCACTCAGGGAATTGGCGCTGCGCCGCACCGCCCAGCGCGTCGACGAGCAGTTGCTCAACCACATGCAGTCGCACGCCATCCAGGGCCCGTGGGCGGCAGGCGAAAGGGTTCTTGTCTGCGTCGACGCGCGTCCGGGCGGAGCCTCCCGTATCCGCTATGCGCGCCGGCTGGCCGACCGGCTGCGCGCGCCCTGGACGGCGCTGCATGTCGACACGCCGCGTTCGGCCGCCATGTCGGAGGAGGAGAAGGACCGGCTGGCGGCACTGCTGCGGCTGGCCGAGCAGCTCGGCGCCGAGGTGACGACCATTCCGGGCCAGAACGTTGCCCAGGACATTGTGCGCCATGCGACGGCCAACAACTTCACCCACATCGTCGTTGGCAGGCCGACACGGTCGCGCTGGCGCGAACTGATCGAAGGCTCGCTGACCTACGATCTCATCCGCAATGCCGGCGACATCAGCGTCCATGTCATTTCGGGAACCGAACGCGGCAACGAGGCGGCTTCGAGGAACGTCAAGGCGGCCGACGAGCAATGGCAGTTCGATGTCTGGCCCTATCTCAAGGCGACGGCCTTCGTGGCCGGCTCGCTCGGCTTCGCCGTCCTGCTCGACCAGTTTCTCGACGTTCGCAATCTCGCGATCATCTTTCTCATCGGGGTGCTGACTTCGGCGGTGGCCGGAGGTCTGTGGCCGGCCTTGTATGCCTGCGTGGCCAGCGCCCTTGCCTTCAACTATTTTTTCCTCGAGCCGCGCTACACGCTGACGATCCGGGATCCGGAGAGCATTGTGGCGCTTGCTGTCTTCCTCGTCGTTGCGGTCATCGCCAGCAATCTGACGGCGCGCGTGCAGCGCCAGGCGGTCGCCGCCCGCTCCCGCGCCCGGGCGACCGAGGACATCTACCTCTTCTCCAAAAAACTCGCCGGCGCCGGCACGCTCGACGACGTGCTGTGGGCCACCGCTTTCCAGATCGCCTCGATGCTGAAACTGCGCGTGGTGCTGCTCCTGCCGGAAGACGGCACGATCACCGTCAAGGCTGGCTATCCACCTGATGACACGCTGGCCGAAGCCGACATCGCCGCCGCCCGCTGGGCCTGGGAGCACAACCGCGCCGCCGGCCGTGGCGCCGACACGCTGCCCGGCGCCAAGCGCCTCTATCTGCCCTTGCGCACGGGCCGCACGGCCATCGGCGTCGTCGGTCTCGACAACGACAAGCAAGGACCGTTGCTGACGCCCGAGCAGCAGCGCCTGCTCGACGCGCTGGCCGACCAGGCGGCAGTCGCCATCGAGCGCATCCAGCTTGTCGCCGACGTCGACCGCGCCAAGCTGGCGGCCGAGGCCGACCGGCTGCGCTCGGCGCTGCTGACCTCGATTTCCCATGATCTGAAGACGCCGCTGGCGGCCATCATGGGCGCGGCCGGAACGCTGCGGGAATATGCACCCTCATTGCCCGAGAACGACCGTGCCGAATTGCTGACCACCGTGCTCGACGAATCCGAACGGCTGAACCGCTTCATCGCCAATCTGCTCGACATGACCAAGATCGAATCCGGCGCCATGGAGCCGAATTTCGCTCTCCACTATGTCGGCGACATCGTCGGCTCGGCCTTGCAGCGGGCGCGCAAGATCACTGCCGGGCACCAGACCGAGATCGACATTCCGGCCGATCTGCCGATGCTGAAGCTCGACCCCGTCCTGTTCGAGCAGGCGCTGTTCAACCTTCTCGACAATGCCGCGAAATACGCGCCGACCGGATCGACGATCCGGCTGCAGGGCTGGGTCGACAATGGCTCCGTCGTGCTGCAGGTCATGGACGAAGGACCGGGCATTCCACCCGGAGACCTGGAGCGCATCTTCGACAGCTTCTACCGTGTGCGCAAGCGCGACCAGGTCCAGGCAGGCACCGGGCTCGGCCTGTCGATCTGCCGCGGCTTCATCGAGGCGATGGGCGGCACGATCACGGCGGCGAACCGCAGCGACCGCCCGGGCGCCGTCTTCACCATCCGCATGCCGAGGCCGGCACAATCGCCCGGCATGGACGAACAGAGTGCGGACGGGCAAAGCGCGGACGGGCAAACATCTGGTGATCCGGCATGACAAATTCCAACGTCAGCATATTGGTGGTCGATGACGAACCGCCGATCCGCAAACTGCTGCGCGTCGGCCTCGGCAGCCAGGGCTATGCGGTCAGCGAGGCGCCCAACGCCAGGGCCGCGATCGAGATCGTCGATACGCAAAAGCCGGATCTGATCCTGCTCGATCTCGGCCTGCCCGGCATGGGCGGCCTCGACCTCTTGCGCAAATGGCGCGACGACGGCCTCGACGTGCCCGTGGTCATCCTGTCCAGCCGCACCGACGAGGCCGGCATCGTCGCCGCACTGGAACTGGGCGCCGACGACTACATCACCAAGCCGTTCGGCATGAACGAACTGGTCGCCCGCATCCGCGTCGCGCTGCGCCACAAATTCCAGCAGCAGGGCGAAAAGCCGGTCTTTCACACCGGCGATCTCAGCGTCGATCTGGTCAAGCGCATCGTCAAGGTCGAGGGCAAGGAGATAAAACTGTCGCCGAAGGAATACGACATATTGCGCATTCTGGTGCAGCACGCCGGCAAGGTTCTCACCCACCATTTCCTGCTCAAGCAGGTGTGGGGCGATTCGACCGACGTGCAGTATCTCCGGGTCTATGTCCGCCAGCTCCGGCAGAAGATCGAAAAGTCGCCCGATCAGCCACGCTACATCACCACCGAAACCGGCGTCGGGTATCGGCTGCGCGAAGTTGAGTGACCGGGCGGGCGCTGCTCAGTCCGCCGACAATTCAGCTGTCCGGGCCAGCGCGCCGCCAAAGCCGTTGAGCGGGATGGTGAAACTCACCGCCTGGCCGGTGTCGGCCGCAAACGCGTCTATCTTCAGCGTCGTGCCTGCCTTGAGTAGTGGCGTCAGGCTGGCGTCGAATGCCACCGGCACCAGGCAGCCGACGGCCTGGCAGGTGTTGAAGGGCAGGCTGCCATCCAGCTTCTGGTCGTCGATGGTCAGGCTGACGCCCTTGGCCAGCGCCAGGCCGAACGGCAGCGCCAGCGTCCCGGCGGCATCCTCGCCGCTCTTGCTCGACAGCTCTATCGCCAGCAGGCGCTGGTTGGATTGCTTGTTGAACTGCTGATGCGACAGGCTGCAGGCCTTATTGGTGCCCGTTATCTGGCAATTGACCGTCCAGTCGCCATGGGTTTCGGACAGCGCCGACGCGCCGCCAGGCAGCGTCGGGCCGGCGGCAGCGGCGGCAGGTGCAGCCTTGTCGGTCTTGGTCTGCGCCGCAACCGCCGCCGGGCCAACAATACAGATGCTGCCCAGTAGCGCTGCGAAATATACTTGCCTGCTTTTCATCAATATGCTCCCGATTCTGCCTCGAGCCGCCCGCCATTGAGCCCGAGGACCGCGCCCGATAGAGCGGTCATCAGGTGTTTTCTGTCAAGTGCGAGCCGGTCGCTTCGGCTCCTGGTTCTGCTGATTTCGACGGCATGGCAGATCGGGACGAACGCCCTATATAAGGAACGGTCATGTTTTGAACGGGAATGAACGGATGTTGGCGCTTCGCCTATCGACAGTTCTGATGTCGGCGATGCTGGCGGCGGTGACGCTGCCCGGCATGGTGCAATCTGCCGCGGCGCAGGCCGTCAATCCCAGCGCGAACCGGATGATCCAGCAGAACCAGCTGCAGCAGTTGCGCAACAGCCTGCAGCGGCAGCAGTTCCAGCAACAGCAGCAGCAATACCGCGACCAGGACCGCCGGATCGTGCCGCAGCCGCGCCCCGACGTGCCCGTCGTCAGGCAGGCGTGCCCGATTCAGATCGTAAACAACCAGATTGTGCGTGTTTGCCGTTGATATCGGTCGCTTTCGATTTACTTAGTCGACTTATCTAATAAAAATGCTTCATTGCCTCGCGGGCATTTTTGGAGTTTGCAGGCGGCGTGCGGCGGTGCGCCCGTCGACCGGGTTTTCAGCACATGGCAACGACGAAGAAAAAGGCGGTGCGCAAGGCAAGGCGAGGCGAACGCATTCGCCAGGTCGCCGCCATCCCGTTTCGCCTGGACGTTGACGGCAATTTCGAGGTGATGGTGGTGACGTCGCGCACGACGAAGCGCTTCATCGTGCCCAAGGGCTGGCCGATGAAAGGCAAGAGCGGGCGCAAAGCCGCCACCATCGAGGCGCGCGAAGAAGCCGGCGTGCTCGGCAAAACACGCAAGGCGCCGGCTGGCAGCTATTCCTACTGGAAACGGCTGGAACACAATTTCGTGCGCGTCGACGTCGTCGTCTATCTGCTGGAGGTTTCGGAAGAACTGGCCAACTGGCAAGAGGCCAAGAGCCGCCAGCGCGCCTGGCTCAAACCGCAGGACGCGGCATTGCTCATCGATGAGCCCGATCTTTCGACACTGATGGCAAACCTGGCGACGCCTCAGCCGGCGGCGCCAGACCAGGCCTGAGGCTCACTTGCCCTCGTCACCTTCAGCAGGAAATGGCCGCAGCGGCGTGCCGGTATAGGCCCACAGCCATTCGCGCGGCAGCGGCCCCTTGTTGCGCTCGCTCTGCTGCGATTGTTCCCAGGCATGCGCAAGGATGCCGACCGACCGCGACAGCACGAACAGCCCGCGCGTCAGTGGCGGCGGAAAGCCGAGCTCGCCATAGATGACGGCTGTAGCCCCATCGATGTTGAGCGGTATCTTTTTCCCCTTGCGTCGTGCCACCTCCGCCTCGACAGCCTCGCCGATGTCGGCGAAGCGTCCGCTGACGACGCCGCGCGCGGCAAAATCGCGGGTCACTTCGATCAGCCGCGGCGCGCGCGGATCGACCGGATGGAAGCGGTGGCCGAAGCCCGGCACATAGCCTTTCTCCTCGGCGAAGAAGCGGTCGAGCCGCGCCGAGACCGCCTCGTCCAGCGTCGCACCCGCGTCGAGCGCCACGGCAATGTCGCCATAGAAGGACAGCGCCTGTTCCCCGGCGCCGCCATGCACATCGCCCAGCACGTTGACGGCCGAAGCCATGGCGCTGTTGATGCCGACGCCGCAGGTGATGGCCATGCGGGCAATGGCGATCGACGGCGCCTGCGGCCCGTGGTCGACGGCAGCCCCCAGCGCGATGCCGAGCAGCGCCGCCTGCTCCTCGCTCGGTAGTTCGCCGCGCAGCATCAGCCAGATCGTGGCCGGGAAGCTGACCCGGCCGATCAGATCCTGGATTTCATAGCCGCGCAGCCGGATGATGCCGGGGCTCATCTCGATGATGCCGGTCTGCCACCACTCCTCGCCGCGCTCGCGGCCGGTTTTTTTCTCGCTCACGCGCTTCTCCTGGCGCGCGGCGGCAAGGTGGAAAAAACCTCGTCCATATGCTCGCCGAGCACCGGCGGCGGCAGGACCGGCAAGGGTGCCGTGCCATCGACCATGAAACCGCCGCGCACGACGGTCAGCGGCTCACCCATGCCGGGCAGGCCTTGGAAACGGGTGGTCATGTCGCGCTCGACCACTTGGCGCTCGCCCAGCACTTGGGGGATCGTCAGCACCCGGCCCGCCGGCACGCCGGCGCGGTTGAACTTTTCTTCCCAGGCGGCGGCCGAAGCGCTGGCAAGCGCCGTCTCGATCAGTGCCTTCAGTGCGGCACGGTTCTGCTTGCGCGTCTCGCGTTCGGCAAAGCGCGGGTCCGATGCCAGCTCCGGCTGGCCGATCAGCTGGCAGAGCGTGACGAACTGTTCCTGCTTGTTGGCGGCGATGTTGAGCAGGCCGTCACCGGTGCGGAACGCGCCGGAAGGCGCCGCCGTCATGTTCTCATTGCCCATCGGCTTCGGCTCGACCCCGGCCGTCAGATAGTTGGAGACCGGCCAGCCGAGCGCCGACAGGGTGCATTCGAGCATCGAGACATCGAGAAACGCGCCCTCGCCCGATGTCTTCTGCTTCACCAGCGCGGCGGCAATGGCGAAGGCCCCGACCAGCCCGCCCAGCGTGTCGGCGACGGGATAGCCGACCCTGAGCGGCGCGGTCTCCGGCGTGCCGGTGATGCTCATAATGCCGGACAGCCCCTGGATGATCTGGTCGTAGGCCGGGTTGTCGCGCATCGGCCCGGTCTGGCCGAAACCCGATATGGCGCAATAGACCAGGCCGGGACGGACCGCCTTCAGCGCTTCATAACCGAGACCCAGCCGCTCCATCACGCCGGGACGAAAATTCTCGACCAGCGCGTCGGCCGAGGCCACCAGATCGAGGAAACGTTCACGGTCAGCTTCGCTCTTGAGATCGAGCACCACCGATCGTTTGCCGGCGTTCTGCGCCAGGAACGATGCGCCCATGCCGGCTTTGTTGAGCGCCGGCGAGGCGCCGAGCTGGCGCGCCAGATCGCCGCCTTGCGGCGCCTCGACCTTGATCACATCGGCACCGAGCAGCGCCAGCTGGTAGGCGCAGTATGGACCGGCCAACACATTGGTCAGGTCGAGAACGCGGATGCCGGCAAGCAGATCGGTCATGATGCCCCAGATCGCTCAGGCATCGCCCGGCACATGCTCCGGTCCACGCCGGCGCCGATGCTCGATGAAGGCCCAGATATGCGGACCGGCCAGCCCGATGAAGGCGAGGATCAGCAGCACCAGCGACAGCTTGTGGGTGTAGAACACCGACCAGTCGCCATTCGAGATCGTCATTGCCCGGCGGAACTGGGTTTCGGCGAGCGGTCCTAGGATCATGCCGATGATGACCGGCGCGGTCGGGAAATCGAAGCGCCGCATCAGGAAACCGGCGGCCCCCAGGAGGTAGAGGATGACGAGGTCGATCGGCGATTGCGAGATACCGTATGTGCCGACGGTCGCGAACACCAGGATGCCGGCGTAGAGCTGCGGCGCCGGAATCTTCAACAGCCGCACCCACAGCCCGATCAGCGGCAAATTGAGGATGACCAGGATGACGTTGGCGATGAACAGGCTGGCGATCAGGCCCCAGACCAGATCGGCCTGTGTCGTGAGCAGCAGCGGCCCAGGGTTGATGCCGTAGCTCTGGAAGGCCGACAGCATGATCGCAGCGGTCGCCGAGGTCGGCAGGCCAAGCGTCAGCATCGGCACCAGCACGCCGGCGGCAGAGGCATTGTTGGCGGCTTCGGGTCCGGCAACGCCCTCGATGGCGCCGACCGTGCCGAACTCCTCCTTGTGCTTCGACAGCTTCTTTTCGATGGCGTATGACAGGAAGGTGGGGATTTCGGCGCCGCCCGCCGGCATGGCGCCAATTGGGAAGCCGATGAGAGCGCCGCGCAGCCATGGCTTCCACGAGCGCCCCCATTCGGCCGCCGTCATGTAGAGTGAGCCTTTGAGCGGCACGATCTCGTCCTTGCCGGCATAGCGGCGCGAAGCCATGTAGAGCGTCTCGCCGACGGCAAACAGGCCGACGGCGGCAATGATGACATCGACGCCATCGAGCAGTTCGTTCATGCCGAAGGTGAAGCGCGGCTGACCGGTCTGCAGGTCGACGCCGATCATGCCGATGACAAAGCCGATGAACAGGCTGGTGAGGCCGCGCACCGACGACGAGCCGAGCACGGCGGACACCGTGATGAAGGCGAGCACCATCAGCGAGAAATATTCGGCCGGCCCGAACGCCAGCGCGAACTTCACCACCACCGGCGCCAGGAAGGCGACACCCATCGTGCCGATGGTGCCGGCAACGAAGGAGCCGATTGCCGAGGTCGCCAGCGCCGCGCCGCCGCGGCCGGAACGAGCCATCCTGTTGCCTTCCAGCGCGGTGACGATGGTGGCGCTTTCGCCGGGCGTGTTGAGCAGGATCGACGTCGTCGAGCCGCCATACATGGCGCCGTAGTAGATGCCGGCGAACAGGATGAAGGAGGCCTCCGGCGCCACCTGGTAGGTGATAGGCAACAACAGCGCGATGGTGAGTGCTGGTCCAAGGCCGGGCAGCACGCCTATGGCGGTGCCGAGCGTGGTGCCGACCAGGCACCACAGCAGGTTCATCGGCGAGAAAGCGACGGAAAATCCGTGTCCGAGATGACCGAGCGTCTCCATGGCGTCAGCCCCTCACTGCGGTGATGATCGCGTCGATCACCGTGTTCAGCTGGTTTTCGATGAAGCCGGCGCCGATGTTGACGCCGAGCGCCCTGGCAAAGCCGAAATAGGCGGCCAGAGCCAGGATCAGCCCAGTCAGCGCATCACGCAGCGTGTGCCTGCTGCCGAAGCCGTAACAGACGAGCACGAACATGATGACGGAGGCGGCGGTGAAGCCGAGCGGCTGGATCAGCACCAGGTTTGCGACCAGACCGGCAACGACGATGCCCATCGCCTTCCAGTCGGTCGGTGTTTCCTTTTCCTCCTGCGGCTGCCAGCCACCACGCACCGCGGCGACGATGAGCAGCAGCGACAGCACGATCATGCCGGTCATGGTGATGTAGGGAAAGACGGTCGGCCCGACCTTGGAATAGAGCGGCGACACAGGGATCGCCAGGGTCTGCCACGCCACGGCCGCGGCGCAGGCGAGAAGCCCGACGCCGATCAACAATTCGGGCATGGCAAGGCGCGTTGGCGCCGGCTGCTGGTCGCTGCTGCTCATCAATGTCCTCCCAATATGGCCGGCATCCTCCCGCCGGCCGCATCCGCAGTTTCACTCCCACCGCATGATATGTCCATGCCGCAGGCGAAAGTCGGAAGGGGCGGTGTTGGCCGCCCCTCTTGGAATGTTAAGCGAGGCCGAGATCCTTCAGGATCGCGGTGATGCGAGCCGTATCGTCGGCGAGGAATTTGGCATAGTCGTCGCCGGTCAACAGGATGGGCGTCCAGTTGCGGTTCTTGCACTCGGCTGCCCAGGCGTCGCTCTTGGCCATGGTCTCGATCAGCGTAACCATCGCTGCCTTGTCGGCGTCGGAGACGCCGGGCGGTGCGAAGACGCCGCGCCAGTTGAACAATTCGACATCGATGCCGGCTTCCTTCATCGTCGGTGCGTCGATGCCGTCCTGGCGCTTGTCGGCGGAGATCGCCAACAGCCGAAGCGCGCCCGCCTTGATCTGCTCGGAGAACTCGCCGAAGCCGGAAATGCCGGCCGCCACCTGGTTGCCGAGCAGCGCCGACAGCGCCTCGCCGCCGCCGGCGAACGGCACATAGGAGAGGTTGGTTGCCGGAACCCCGACCGTCTTTGCGATCAGGCCGAACAATATGTGGTCGGAGCCGCCAGCCGAGCCGCCGGCAACCGGCACCTTGGTCGGATCCGCTTTAAGCGCGGCAACGAAATCGCCGGCCGTCTTGAACGGCGAATCCGCCGGTACCACCAGCGCCTCGAACTCGCCGGTAAGGCGGGCGATCGGCGTCACTTCGGAGAGGTTGTTGGCGGATTTGTTGGCGATGATGGCGCCGACCATGACCATGCCGGCCACCATCAGCGAATTGCCCTTGCCCTTCCACTGGCTGATGAACTGCGGCAGGCCGACCGTACCACCGGCGCCGCCGACATTTGTGATCTGCGAGCCCGAGATCAGTTTTTCACTGCGCAGCACCTGGTCGATGGTGCGCCCTGTCTGGTCCCAGCCGCCACCCGGCGCGGCCGGCACGAAAATCTGGATCTGCGGGGCATCTTGGGCGAAGGCGGGCGTCAAATGCGTTGCGACGAAACCGGCAGCACCTGCGGCCGCGGTGCTCATCAAAAAATTGCGTCTGTTCAGCATGGGATTCCTCCAAATCACGACACCTCCTCCGGTGCCTGCCAGAAACGTAGCCTGAAAACAGACCCGCTCGGCAAAAATTCATGCCGATTTCGGTGCGTTCTGTCAACAGGAACGACGTTCTACTAGACAGAACAAGAGATGTGCGACACAATCCTACCGATCGGCCTGTGCCCGAGCGAGTAAACTGGAATGAAACCGTCAGTGAGATGACCGAAGCGCGATCCCAGCCGTTACAGGCCGATGGCGTTGCCGCGCTCGATCGCGCGATCGCCATTCTTGACGCTTTCGCCACCGCCGACCGCTCGCTCAGCCTGGCCGAAATCGCGGCGCGGACCGGGCTCTACAAGAGCACCATTTTGCGGCTGGCGAACTCCTTGCTGCGCGGTCAATTGCTGGAGCGGCTCGACGATGGCCGCTACCGCATCGGGCCAGCCACCTTCCGGCTTGGCGCGCTCTACCAGCGCTCGGTGGTGGCGGTCGACATCCTGTTGCCGATCATGCGCGACCTAGCCGAAAGAAGCTGGGAAAGTGTGGCCTTCTATGTCCGCTCGGGCGACGCCCGAACCTGCCTCTATCGCGTCGAATCCAAGCATCCGATCCGCTACACGATCCGGGAAGGCGACCTTCTGCCGTTGCTTTCCGGTTCGGGCGGCCGCGTGCTCGCTGCCTTTTCCGGCCAGCAGGGCGAGCCCTACGAGACCATCCGCCAGACCTGCCACTATCTGTCGATCGGCGACCGCGACCCGGAGACCGCGGGCGTGTCAGCCCCGGTGTTCGGACCCGGGCACATTTTGCTTGGGGCATTGACCCTTGCCGGTCCGTCGACGCGTGTCGACGCGGCGTTCCTGCGGCGCATGACGCCGACCCTTCTGGAAGCGGCGGCCCGTGCCACGCGTGCCTTCGGCGAGGATGCGTCAGCCCTTGAACGCGCAGGCGTGCAAGCAGGCAACCTCACCTAGCGCAATCGAGCCCCGAAACGCAATCAAGCCTGCGGTCATGCAGTGTTTCCACCCGCTCTTGCAGGCCCCCGACCGCGGATGTATTCTTCTAGCTCACTCGAATACAATGCAGCTTTTGCGAAAGATTTCGCTCCTGACGCCGCGTAAGCACATTTTACAGAAATCGGGCCAATCCGGAAGCAAATAGCCGAAGAATTTATTGGCTGTTAATGCCGGCAGGCTAGTCAAACAAGCGTCGCCAGATATAGGCGACATAGGGAGGGGCGTCGCTTGGCCAGCATCTGGTCGGCAGGCAATTCGCGAGGAGCCATGGCTGTTCCCATGGAAGCTTGATGAGGCCGTCACCAACAGACACCAGCCCCCGTCTTCTCGGGCTGGTCTGGCCGTTCATCCTCGTGGTTCTTGTCCAGGCCCTGGTTGCCAGCGGCAGCCTTTACACGCTCTCGGCGGTACGCGCCTATGTCGGCGGCGAGAGCCACTGGTCCAAGGGACAGAAGCAGGCCATTTATTTTCTCAGTCTCTACGCCGAAACCGGCAAGGAAGAATTCTTCAACGAGTATCGCGGAGCCATCGCCGTTCCGCTCGCCGATCGTTCGGCTCGACTTGCCCTCGAGCAACCCGAACCCGACATTGGCGCCGCCCGCGCCGGCTTCCTGCAAGGCGGCAACCACCCTGACGATCTGACCGGATTGATCTGGCTGTTCCAGAACTTCCGGAACGTGAGCTATCTCGACATTGCCATCCAGCACTGGAGGGCCGCCGACAGCATGATCCTTGAAATCGATCGGCTTGGGACCACGATCCATCGAGGATTTGCGGAAGGGGCAGTTTCGGCTGCGCAAATCAACATCTGGAAAGCGCAGATCCATCAACTCAACCATCTGATCGGTCCCCTTTCCAAGGCCTTCTCCGACAGCCTCGGCGAGGGATCCCGTTTCATCAAGATGGTGCTGACGCTCGCCAACCTGGTTACCGCCGCCTTGCTCATCCTGCTCGCCGTGTGGCGCACCCGCAAACTGCTGGCGCAGCGGCGGGCTTTCCAATCCGCCCTCAACGCCGAACGCGAGCGCGCCCAGATCACCCTCGCCTCGATCGGCCAGGCTGTCATCAGCACGCAAGCGGACGGACTGGTGGACTACATGAACCCCGTCGCCGAGCGGTTGCTGGCGCACTCGCTCCACACGGCCAGGGGCAAGCCGATCGCCTCGCTGTTCCGCTTGCTGGACAAGGACACCGGTGTCGAGGAACTTGGGTTGGCGGAACGCCTGGTGGCTGGCGAGCCACGCCGCCCCAACGTCCGCCCGCAACTGCTGCAGCGCGCGGACGGCTCGGTCATTCCCGTGGCGCTGACCGGCGCGCCATTGCTCATTTCCGGCCATGTTGTTGGCGCGGTGCTGGTTTTCCACGATATGACGCGCGAGCAGGACTACATCGAGCGGCTCTCCTGGCAGGCCTCGCATGACGCGCTGACAGGACTCGCCAACCGCCACGACTTCGAAAGCCGGCTGGAGTTGGAGATCGCCGAGTTGCGTCACAACTCCCGCCAGCACGCACTGATGTACCTGGATCTCGATCAGTTCAAGCTGGTCAACGATACCTGTGGTCATGCGGCCGGCGATCAGTTGCTGCGGCAGATTTCCGTTCTCCTCGGCAATGCGCTGCGGCCGGGTGACATGCTGGCGCGGCTGGGTGGCGACGAGTTCGGCGTTCTGCTGTTCGATTGCAGCCCGGATCTCGCCGTCGATATCGCCGAACGCCTGCGTGCAACCGTGCAGGACCTGCATTTCACGTGGGAAGCCAGGCCTTTCAACAGCAGCGTCAGCATCGGCGTGGTTCAGATCACCAATGCCGAAATCACCCTTGAAGAAACCCTGCGGGCCGCGGATGTCGCCTGTTACATGGCCAAGGAAAAAGGCCGCAACCGGGTTCAGTTGCACAGCGACAGCGACGTCGCCTTGCGCGAACGCTTCGGCGAGATGGCCTGGGTTCAGCGCCTGCATGCCGCGCTGGAAGAAAACCGCTTCACGCTTCATGCCCAGGAGATCTGGCCGCTGAACGAGGCGGCCGCCGAAGCCGGCGCACATATCGAGATCCTGCTGCGGCTGACCGACGAGGACGGTCTCGTCGTCTCGCCCGCCAGCTTCATTCCGGCGGCCGAGCGCTATGGGCTGATGCCGTCGATCGACCGTTGGGTCGTGCGCAACACCTTCGGCGTCCTGGCGGCGCGCCTCGCCGATTCAACGGCCTCTCCCATCACAACCTGTGCCATCAACCTTTCCGGCGCCAGCTTCGGTGACGAGACCTTCCTCGGCTTCCTGCGCGAGCAGTTTCTTGCCTATGGCATTCCGCCGAAAATGATCTGTCTGGAAATCACCGAGACCAGCGCCATCGCCGATCTCGCCAATGCCATGCGCTTCATTGCCGACCTACGCGGTTTGGGTTGCCGCTTCGCCCTCGATGACTTCGGCTCTGGCATGTCTTCCTTCGCCTACCTGAAGCACCTGCCCGTCGACTATCTGAAAATCGACGGCAGCTTCGTCAAGGACATGCTGGAGGATCGGATCGACCGCGCCATGGTCGAGATGATCCATCATATCGGCAAGGTGATGGGCAAGCGCACCATTGCCGAATTCGTCGAAAGCGACGGCATCATCGCGGCACTGAAGACGATCGGCGTCGACTATGCGCAAGGCTATGCGATAGCCAGGCCGCAACCTTTCAACGCTTCCACGACGCTGTTGAATTCGCCGGCTCCAGCACAGGGTGCCGACAAAGACCGCTGGAACGGCCTTGCGCGAAAATTGCGCAAGGCCGGATGACAGAAAAGCCGTCGTCAGTTCGCCTTGACCAGCACCACGCGGCGGTTCTTGGCGCGGCCGGTTTCGTCGTCATTGCTGGCGACCGGCGCCATCATGCCGGCGCCGGCGGCAGTCAGCCGCCCGCCGTCTATTCCGTATTTCGAGACAAGGGCTGCCTTCACCGACTTTGCGCGGCGCGACGACAGATCGATATTATAGTCGAAGGCGCCTTGATTGTCGGTGTGGCCGACAACGATCACCGCCATGCCGGGTTCGTTGGTCAAAAGCGTCGAGATCTCCTTCAGCGTCGGCTCCGATTCCGGCTTGATGTCGGCTTTGTCGGTGTCGAAGAAGATGCCGTAGAGCGAGATCGACCCGGTGGTGCTCAGCGAATCCGCCATCTTGGCGGCCTCGACCACCACCATCTTCTTGTCGCGCGCCTTGGGCTCCAGCACCTGGACCACGGCGATGGTGCGGCCGTTGAGTTCCTTGCAGTAGAGGTCATCGATCAGCGAGTACGCCTGCACCGTGACATACGCGTCGCCGCCATCCTGCGGCACCTTGGCGGCGAAGAAGCGTTGGTCATTGATGCCCGTGGTTACCGCACAGGCGCCATTGGAAAACGCCGCGTCCTTGATGTCGCTTTCATGGAAGAAGTACATCATCAGGCTCATGTCGCCGCCACCGCCGCTCGACGACCGGTCGGCCGCGCCGCCGCAGTCTTCCTTCTTGCACTCGAACAGGACTTCGCCGCCGGCGGCCTCGACCACATCCTGATAGTTGCGCAGCACTTCGAGCGGCGAGCGCTCGGCCGGCAGCACATAGGCGATGCGGGTCAGCGCGCCCTCGACCTCCGCCTTCTTGTCGGGCGCATAGATGCGATTGTTCATCGCATCGCGCGCATCCGCGTCGGCGCTCGGCTTCAGCGGCGACAGCGGCACGGTGAAATCGGTGTAGGCGAATTTTTCGTAGGAGACTATGAACGACCCCTCATAGCGCTTGGCCAGATGATTGTCGGCGGCACCGTCTAGGTCGGCGGTCGGCACCGTCGCATCGGCGCTCGCCAGCCGCACGGCTGCAAACAGCAGCAGCCCCGCCCAGCAAAGCTTTGCAAATATCGCATTGATCGTACGCATGGTCAGCCTCCCCCAAGAGCAGTTCCAGCAATCAAGAGCAATTCCGGGAAAGCATGAGCGGCTTTCCCACCGGAATTGCGTCGCTGGATCAGGATGGCAATTTTTCCGGAACGAGGCAATTGCGTCGATGAAGTGCTTCACACCCGCCGTTCGAACAGGATCGTCGGCCCATCGTGATAGGTGGTTTCCAGCACTTTGGTGTAGCCGCATTTTGCCGCGACATTCAGCGAGCCGGTGTTTTCCGGATCGATGATGCAGACGGTCCTTGCGCGGGCAAAGGTTTCGTCGCCCCAGGCCAGCGCCCGCCTGACGATTTCGCTGGCAAGACCCTTGCCGTGCGCCTGCGGCGCCAGCGCCCAGCCGGCCTCCGGAATGCCTTCGAGCGACGGCTCGATATCGCGCTTCAAATCGTGAAACCCGGCCTCGCCGATGAAGCGGCCGCTGGCCTTGTCCTCGACCGCCCAAAAACCGTAGCCGAGCAGCGACCACAGGCCGGCGTGCCGCAGGAATCGCATCCAACTTTCCTCGCGTGTCCGCGGCTTGCCGCTGATGAAGCGGGTAGTGACGGGGCTCGCCCACATGACGGCATAGTCGTCGAAATCATCGATCCGGTGCGCCCGCATGATGGTCCGCTCCGTTTCGAGAACCGGAACGCCGGCTGCTTTTGCATTGCCCATGAAACTCTGCCTCCGTTGACGTGGCAGCGCTTAGCAAACCAGCGCGTCCGGACAAGGGCCAGGCGGTATCATCGTACGGCCAGGCAAACCATCTCGATCAAATCAAAGCCAGCTGTGGCGTCAGTGACTCTGATGAATGGACCAGAAGCAGCCCGCCTCTGGGAATTCTGTCGAACGATGCTACCTTCCGCAACCGTCCGGCAAGCGCCGGTCTCGATACCGCCAATGGGAGGAGAACACCGTGGACACCACCGATCTTGTGCTTGCCATTTTCCATCATCTTCTGGTGTTCTCGCTGGCCGGCATCATCGGCGCAGAATTTGTGCTGATCCGCGGCGACCTCTCCGCCGCCACGCTCAAGCGGCTTGCCAACATCGACCGCCACTACGGCATCCTCGCCACGCTGATTATCATCATCGGCATCGGCCGCGTCATCTACGGCCTGAAGGGCTGGGAGTTCTACGTCTACAACTGGGTGTTCTGGGCGAAGATGGCGGCGTTCGGCATCGTTGGCCTGCTGTCGATCGTGCCCACCATCCGCTTCATCTCCTGGAACCGGCGGGCCAGCGCCAGTCACGGCTTCCAGGTGCCGGCGGCGGAACTCGCCTCGGTGAAGACCTGTGTGCGCGCCGAAGCCTTCATCTTCCTGCTGATCCCGGTATTTGCGGCGGCCATGGCGCGCGGCTACGGTTACTGAAGCAACGCCAACACCAAACCCATCTTCGCCGGGCATACTCCGCGCTGATCGCCATGGTTGCGGACGGCTGTATTTAACAGTTTGCGTCAGGCGACAATCTGTTAGCTTGCTTTTGTTGCACCATCGCTGCCTGACCTGCACAGCGATCGGAAATTGATATCCTGGGAGGAGAATTACGATGAGGAAATTTGTTGCCGCCCTGGCCGCCGCCGCGGCCGTCACACTCTATTCGTTCACCACGAGCGCTCAGACCTATCCCGAACGCACCATCACCGTCGTGGTGCCGTTTGCGGCCGGCGGTCCGACCGACACGGTCACGCGCCTTGTCGCCGAGGCCATGTCGAAGGATCTCGGCCAGCAGATCATCGTCGAGAATGTCGGCGGCGCCGGCGGCACGCTGGGCGCGGGCCGCGTCGCCAACGCCGACCCGGACGGCTACACGCTGCTCCTCCACCACATCGGCATGGCGACAAGCGCCACCCTCTACAGGAAGCTCGCCTACGACACGCTGAACGCCTTCGAATATGTCGGCCTCGTCACCGAAGTGCCGATGGCCATCGTCGCCCGCAAGGACCTCGAGCCGACAGACCTGAAAGGGCTGGTCGAATACGCCAAGGCCAACAAGGACTCCATCACTGTCGCCAATGCCGGCATCGGCGCGGCCTCGCATCTGTGCGGCATGCTGTTCATGAGCGCCATCGGCACGCCGCTGGTCACCGTGCCCTATAAGGGCACCGGCCCGGCCATGACCGACCTTCTCGGCGGCCAGGTCGACATCATGTGCGACCAGACCACCAACACCACCAAGCAGATCCAGGGCGGCACGATCAAGGCCTATGCCGTCACCACACCGGAACGCCTCGATGTTCTCAAGGACGTGCCGACGACCATCGAAGGCGGCCTGCCCGCGGTGCAGGTCGGCATCTGGCACGGCCTCTATGCGCCGAAGGGCACGCCGGCCGCGGTCACCGAGCGCCTGTCGAAATCGCTCCAGGTCGCGCTGAAGGACCCGAACGTCGTTGCCCGTTTCGCCGAACTCGGCACCAAGCCGTCATCCGAAGCCGACGCGACGCCGGCGGCGCTAAAGGCCAAGCTGGAAGGCGAGATCACGCGCTGGAAGCCGATCATCGAAGCCGCCGGCCAGTACGCCGACTGATGGCTTGAACGGGGCGCGACCAGCGCCCCGTTTTCGCTTCGACCCGTTTCCATTTGCACCGGCAGGCCCGAGGGCCTGGGAGGACCGTCATGAAACCTTTCGCCATCGACAGGACAAACGGCCTGTGCGCCGCGCTGTTCATCTTTTTCGGCGCCTTTTTCGCCATACAGTCGCTCGGCCTCGAAATCGGCACCGCCTTCCGCATGGGACCAGGCTATTTCCCGCTGGTGCTGGCGATCGTGCTGATCGTGCTTGGCGCCATCATCCTCGTTCAGGCGGTGCGCATCGAAGGCGAGCCGATCGGCCCTATCGCCTGGCGCGGCATGCTGTTCATCCTGCCGGCGCCGATCTTCTTCGGCCTGACGGTGCGCGGCCTCGGCTTCGTCCCGTCGATCTTCCTGACGGCGCTGATCGCCTCCTTTGCCAGCGGCCGCATGAAGCCGCTGACGGCACTTCTGCTGTCGGCCGGCCTGACGCTGTTTTCGGTGCTGGTCTTCAGCTACGCGCTCGGGCTGCCGTTCCAGCGCTTCGGCCCCTGGCTGCCCCAATGGCCGGCAATTCTGAGGTAATGAGATGGACCTGCTCAGAAACCTCGAACTCGGCTTCTCGACGGCGACAACGCCGGCAAATCTCGGTTTCTGCCTGATCGGCGTTCTGCTCGGCACGCTGATCGGCGTCCTGCCCGGCATCGGCGCCACGGCAACCATCGCCATGCTGTTGCCGATCACCTTCCAGATCGGCGACCCGGTTTCCTCGCTCATCATGCTTGCCGGCATTTACTACGGCGCCCAGTATGGCGGCTCGACCACCGCCATTCTGATCAACATGCCGGGCGAATCCTCCTCGGCCGTCACTGCGATCGACGGCTATCAGATGGCCCGCAACGGCCGCGCCGGGGCGGCGCTTGCCATCGCCGCAATCGGGTCGTTCTTCGCCGGCACGGTGTCGACCTTCCTGGTCGCCGTCTTTGCCCCGCCGCTGACCGCGATCGCCCTGCAATTCGGCGCGGCGGAGTATTTTTCGCTGATGATCGTCGGCCTGGTCTCGTCCATCGCGCTCGCCCACGGCTCGATCGTCAAGGCGCTGGCGATGGTCGTGCTCGGCCTGCTGCTCGGCATTGTCGGCACCGACATCTACACCGGCACGCCGCGCTTCACGCTGGGCATTCGCGAATATGCCGACGGGTTGAACTTCGTCGCGGTGGCGGTCGGTGTCTTCGGTGTCGCCGAAATCCTGCGCAACCTCGAAAACGAGCACGAGCGCTCGGTGTTGATCAAAAAGGTCTCCGGCCTGATGCCGACCCGCGACGACTTCAAGGCGATGGCCGCACCCATCGTGCGCGGAACCATCATCGGTTCGGCGCTCGGCATCCTGCCCGGCGGCGGCGCGGTGCTTGCCGCCTTTGCCTCCTACACCGTCGAGAAGCGTGTCTCGAAACACCCGGAGGAGTTCGGCAAGGGCGCCATCGCCGGCGTCGCCGGACCGGAGTCGGCCAACAATGCCGGCGCCCAGACCTCCTTCATTCCGATGCTGACGCTGGGTATTCCGGCCAACCCGGTCATGGCGCTGATGATCGGCGCCATGATCATCCAGGGCATCGTGCCCGGTCCCAATGTCGCAACCGAGCAGCCGGCGCTGTTCTGGGGCATCATCGCCTCGATGTGGATCGGCAATCTGATGCTGATCGTGCTCAACCTGCCGCTGATCGGGCTGTGGGTGAAGCTGTTGACGATCCCCTACTACGTGCTGTTCCCGATCATCATGGCGTTCTGCTCGATCGGCGTTTACAGCGTCAACACCAACGCCTTCGATCTCTATGCCGTCGCCTTCTTCGGCCTGCTCGGCTACGTCCTGACCAAGCTGCGCTGCGAACCCGCTCCGCTGCTGCTCGGCTTCGTGCTCGGCCCGTTGCTCGAGGAAAACCTGCGCCGCGCCATGATCCTGTCGCGCGGCGATCCGAGCACCTTCGTGGAGCGACCGATCAGCGCCGGCCTGCTGCTCGTGGCACTTGCCGTGCTCGTCGTCGTCTTCCTGCCCTCGGTCAAGAAGAAGCGCGAAGAGGTGTTCGTGGAGGAGAATTAGAGCAATTCCAGGAAAAGTGTGAGCGGTTTTCCGTTCGGAATTGCGTAAAAACAAAGAGATAGAGCGGTTCGCCGTTTCCGTGAAACGGTGAAACGCTCTAGGTCGTAGCCCTGCGTAGACCCTGGGCGCGGCCGTGCGGAGTTGGGTCCGAGCAGCGAAATAGTTCAGGACCGCTGTCGTTTTTCGGCAGGCTTATTCGTCTTCATGTCAGGGGGCGGAAGAAATTCGCCCAGGCAAGGACACGGAGACGATGACGATCACCATCACAGCCTTTGAACGATCGCCCGATGGCGGCAAGGGACTGGCGCGCGATACGCGCGTCCGCTGGGCGCTGGAAGAGGTGGGGCAGCCTTACGAGGTTCGTCTCGTTTCCTTCGCAAAGATGAAGGCGCCTGAGCATCTGGCCATCCATCCCTTCGGCCAGATCCCCACCTATGAGGACGGTTCCCTATCGCTGTTCGAGACCGGCTCGATCGTCTTTCATCTTGCCGAACAGCATGCGGGCCTGCTGCCCAGGGATCGCGACGCGCGAGCGCGTGCGATCACGTGGATGTTTGCCGCCCTCAACACCGTCGAGCCGCCGATCCTCGACCTGACGACGGCAAGAATATTCGAAGTCGACAAGCCTTGGAGCGAGGCGCGCTTGCCGCTGGTAAAGGACCGTGTTCGCGCTCGGCTGGACCCGCTCTCGGCTCACCTGGGCGCCGCCGACTGGCTCGATGGTGCGTTCAGCGCCGGCGATTTGTTGATGGTGTCGGTGCTGCTGCGCCTGAGAATGTCCGGCATTCTGGACGAATATCAAAACCTGGCAGCCTATGTCGCGCGCGGGGAAGCCCGGCCCGCTTATGCCAGGGCATTCGCCGCGCAATTTGCGGTTAACGCCGCATCGACCGGCTGAGATCACCACACGCTCGGGACCAAGGTCCTCGCTATTGTGCTTGCTCGCCAACCGGGCCGGGCGCCGGGATTTCCACCAGCGGCGCCGGCACATCGGTGGTCTTCTCCGCCGCCTTGCAGATATCGGCGATGACGCAGGCCGGGCAATCCGGCTTGCGCGCCTTGCAGACATAGCGGCCATGCAGGATCAGCCAGTGATGCGCATGGCGCATGTATTCGTCCGGGATGATCCTGAGCAGTCCCTGCTCGACCTGTTCCGGCGTCTTGCCCGGCGCCAGGCCAAGCCGGTTGCCGATGCGGAAAATGTGGGTGTCGACCGCCATCGTATGCTGGCCGAACGCCATGTTGAGCACGACATTGGCCGTCTTGCGTCCGACCCCCGGCAGCTTGACCAGCTCATCACGTTCGCCAGGCACCTCGCCGCCATAGTCGCGGATCAGCGCCTCCGACAGCGCAATCACGTTCTTGGCTTTGTTGCGCCAAAGCCCGATTGTTCGGATGTATTCGCCGACCCTTGCCTCGCCCAGCGCCAGCATTTTTTCAGGTGTGTCGGCGGCCTTGAACAGCGCCCGCGTCGCCTTGTTGACGCCGGCGTCGGTCGCCTGCGCCGACAGCACCACCGCTACGAGCAGCGTGAAGGCGTTGACGTGTTCGAGCTCGCCCTTCGGCTCCGGCCGCTGCACCGAAAACCGCCGGAAGATCTCATGCACTTCGGCCGCGCTGTAGAGCGAGCGGGCTCGTGCCGGCCGCGGTCGCAGCATCGCGTTCGAGCCGTCGCGCCGCCCGGGCGGCAGTTCATTTTTGGGTAGGGAAGAATCTTTGGACTTGGGGCTCGCCATTTCCCTCCTATAATATCCCGCCATGAGCGACACAAACGCCTCGTTTCAGGCTGATGAGCCCTTCTTCCACGCATTGCTGACCCCACACCGGTCGCTGGGCAGGACGGGCTTCCTGATCCTGATGGGCGCGCTGCTGTTCGGCTGGGTGGTGACCGGAGCGTTCTTCCTGTCGCGCGGCGCCTGGCCGGTGTTCGGCTTCTTCGGCCTCGACGTGATTGCCGTCTACATCGCCTTCCGCGCCAATTACCGCGCCGCCCGCGCCCGCGAGGAAGTGTCGGTGTCGCGCACAAGCCTCGACATCCGCAAGACCGCACCATCCGGAAAATCGGAAGCGCATCGCTTCAACCCGTTCTGGGCGCGCTTTTCCGTCGCCCGCCACGCCGAGATCGGCATCACCAGAATGGCAGTGGAAGGCGAAGGCCAGAACGTGCCGATCGGTGGCTTTCTCGATCCTGATTCCCGCGAAAGTTTTGCCACCGCCTTTTCGCGGGCGCTGGCAACCGCCAAGGCGCGCTGAGCCGGCGCCTCAGAAACGGAAGCGCAGGATCCTGCCGACCTTGCGCAGAGCGGGAATGTTTCTCCAGAGCCCGATGAACAGTTTCGCGGACCAGCCCATGCCGGTGGTCCGTTCAGCGCTATAGGCCGAGATATCATCGACGAAGCGCAGCTTCGGAACGGCGCGCTCCAGTTCGTGCGGGTCGTCGATCGCCCAGTGGACCTCGGCGCCCGTCGCCCTGATGGTCGGGTTGAGGCGCAGCAGTTTCAGGCCGAAACGGCTGTAGGCGTCGAACATCAGCTCGCCCCCGGAGAGATGCGAGACAAGGCGCGACAACAACCGTGGCCCCTCCTCTTCAGGGAGATAGGGCGTCAGCCCCTCCATCACCACGACTGCCGGGCGGTTGCGGGGCACTTGCGCCAGCCAGTCCGGTTCAGTGACCGATGACGCCACGAGATGATGATTGTCCCGGGACGGGTAGAGCTTGCGCCTGAGTTCGATGACGTCAGGAAAATCGACATCGAACCACTCGACGCCGTCGGGCGGATCGACGCGAAAAATGCGCGTATCGAGCCCGCAGCCGAGATGCAGCACGATGGCGCCGGGATTTCTGGCGACAAAATCCTGGACGCGGACGTCGTACGTTTTCGCCCGGATCGCCAGACCGATGCCAAGATTGCTGTCGACCTTCAGCCGTGAGAAATCATAGTCGATGGCGCGCACCGCCTCATCGGCAAAACGGTCTTTGAGCAGCGAATACGGCAGCCGGCTTTCCAGCGCTTTACCATAGAGCGTCATCAGCAAGGTCTCCCTTGCCCCGCTCAGGGTTACCTTTTCGCCGGCCATCGGCATCTCCTGGCTCGCAATCCAGTCTCTATTTGGGAACGGGCGGCGACAAGGCAAGTTTCGGGTGGTTGCAAAGGGCGGAAAGAACGATATTCGCGGTCAAGGAGATATTGCCATGAACGCCCAGATGACCATGAATACGCAGATGAAACCGACGGCGATCCTGCAGAACGACATCACCCCGGAAGGCAGCGACTACGAGGTCGTGCGCCGCGCCATCGAGAAGATCAGCCTCGACTATCGCGACCAGCCCTCGCTGGAAGCCTTGGCCGCCGATGTCGGCGAGACGCCGACCGGCTTACAAAAGCTGTTCACCCGCTGGGCCGGCCTGTCGCCAAAAGCCTTCCTGCAGGCGGTCACGCTCGACCATGCGCGCAAGCTGCTCGATTCCGGTATGCCGCTGCTTGAAACATCGTTCGAGCTCGGCATGTCCGGCCCCGGCCGGCTGCACGATCTGTTCGTCACCCATGAAGCGATGTCGCCAGGCGATTACAAGACGCGCGGCGCCGGGCTCACCATCCGCTATGGCTACCACATCTCGCCCTTCGGCATTGCGCTCATCATGGTCACCGACCGCGGCCTTGCCGGGCTCGCCTTCAACGATCCGGGCGGCGAGCGGGCGGCCTTCGCCGACATGTCGGGCCGTTGGCCGAACGCGACCTATGTCGAGGATATGAGCGCTACCCAGCCCTATGCCGCGCGCATCTTCGATCCGACGCTGTGGCGCGCCGACCAGCCGCTGCGCGTGGTGATGATCGGCACCGACTTCCAGCTGCGCGTCTGGGACGCCCTGCTGCGCATCCCGATGGGCAGGGCCTGCACCTATTCCTCGATCGCAGCCCAGATCGGCGCGCCGAAGGCCAGTCGGGCGGTGGGCGCGGCGGTTGGCGCTAACCCGATGTCCTTCGTCGTGCCCTGCCACCGGGCGCTCGGCAAATCCGGTGCGCTCACCGGCTACCATTGGGGTCTGACCCGCAAGCGTGCGATCCTTGGCTGGGAAGCGGGCCAGACCGCATCCTGAGACGGTCCGCACCAAGCAACACCGGCGAAACCCTTCGCCGGTGTTTTTGCGTCTCGCCCTAGGCGATCGGCAAAGCCACTCGCAATTTGCGCAAAACATCCGCATGGTCTGGCAAGCTGCCGGCTTACGGGTTAGCGTCCGGCACATTCTGCTGGAGGCATTTTCTTGATTATCGTTATCGGCTCGATCAACCTCGACCTCATCGCCAATGTCGACCGCTTGCCCTCGCCGGGTGAAACGGTTCGCGGCTCAGGCTTCACCACCGCGCCCGGCGGCAAGGGCGCCAACCAGGCGCTGGCCGCGGCGCGCGCCGGCGCCAAGGTGCGCATGGTCGGTGCCGTCGGCAAGGACAACTTCGCCACCGAGGCGCAGGCGCTGCTTGTGGCCGGCATGGTCGATCTCTCCGGTGTCGGCCAGAGCTTCGCCTCCACCGGCACGGCGCTGATCCTGGTCGGCGCCGACGGCGAGAACGTCATCGCCGTGGTGCCGGGCGCCAATGACTCGGTACTGCCCGGCGATCTTGCCAAGGCGTTCCTTGCCAAAGGCGATGTTGTCCTGCTGCAACACGAAATCCCGCTGCAGACGGTCGATGCCGCGCTTGACGCCGCGCGCGCTGCCGGCGCCATCACCGTGCTCAACACCGCGCCCTTCCGCGGCGAGGCGGCGGCGTTTCTCGGCAAGGCCGATTACGCCGTCGCCAACGAAACCGAATTCGACCTTTACGGCGAGGCGTTGTCGCTGAAGGGCCGCGACCGCCCGGCGCGCATGCGCGACTTCGCCGGCAAGACCGGCCGCACCATCGTCGTCACGCTCGGCGGCGATGGCGTGCTGGCTGCGACGCCGGACGATTTCCTGACCGTGCCGGCGCTGAAGATCACCCCGGTCGACACAGTCGGCGCCGGCGACACGTTTTGCGGCTATCTTGCGGCCGGGCTGGCGTCCAACCTGCCGCTCGAACAGGCTCTCACCCGTGCCGCAGCCGCCGGTTCGCTCGCCTGCCTGAAGCCCGGCGCCCAGCCGGCGATCCCGCTGGCCGCGGATGTCGATGCTGCCCTGCGCAGCAACGCCGGTTGACAGAAATGCGCCCAACGACAAAACACGCCGTGCCGCCGGCCGGCGACATCTGCCGGATGTCCGCCGTCGATCTTGCCGAGGCGATCAAGAGCCGCCGTCTGTCTGTGCGCGAGGTGGTGACCGCCTTCCTCGACCGCATCGACGCGGTGAACCCGCTGGTCAACGCCATCGTGTCGTTGCGCGAGCGCGCCGACATTTTGCGCGAGGCCGACGAGGCTGACGCGCATCTGGCGCAAGGAAAGCCGGCCGGCACCCTGTTCGGCCTGCCGATGGCGATAAAGGACCTCGCCATGACGCGCGGCTTGAGGACCAGTTCCGGCTCGCCGATCTTCGCCGATTTCGTGCCGCAGGAAGACGATTTCTTCGTCGAGCGCATCCGCAAGGCCGGCGCCATCATCATCGGCAAAACCAACGTTCCCGAATTCGGGCTGGGGTCCAACACCTATAACAACGTGTTCGGCCCGACGTTGAACGCCTTCGATCCGGCGCTCACCGCCGGCGGCTCGAGCGGCGGCGCTGCGGTTGCGCTTGCGCTGGACATGGTGCCTGTCGCCGATGGCAGTGATTTCGGCGGTTCGCTGCGCAATCCGGCCGCCTGGAACAATGTCTATGGCTTCCGCCCATCGCAGGGCCTTGTCCCCGGCGGACCGGACGTCGAGGTCTTCCATGCCCAGATGGGCGTGGACGGGCCGATGGGCCGCAGCGTACGTGACATGGCGCTGCTGCTCGATGTACAGGCGGGCTACCACCCGCAGGCGCCACTGTCATTGGACAAGCCTGGCTCGTTCCTCGAAGGGCTGGCCACGCCGGCAAGCGGCGGCCGCATCGGCTGGCTTGGCGATCTCGGCGGCCACCTGCCGGTTGAAGCCGGCATCCTCCATCTGTGTGAATCCGCACTCGGCCGCTTCGCCGAGGCATCCTTCGTGAGCGAGCCCTTGCTGCCGGATGTCGATGTCGAGGCGCTGTGGCAAGCCTTTGTGACGCTGCGCCAGTCGACCAGCGGATCTGCGCTCAAAATCCACTATGACGACCCGCACAAGCGCGCCCTGCTGAAGCCGGAAGCCGTCTGGGAGGTAGAGAACGCCATGCGGCTGACGGCGCCGCAGATCCGCGCGGCATCGGTTATCCGCACCTCCTGGCACCGCACGCTGCTGTCGCTGTTCGAGCGCTTCGATCTCATCGCGCTGCCGACGGCGCAGGTCTTTCCTTTCGACGTCGGAACGCACTGGCCGCATGAGGTCGCCGGACGCGCCATGGACAGCTATCACCGCTGGATGCAGGTTTCCGCCTTCGCCACGCTCGGCGGCTGTCCGGCGCTCAACGTGCCGGTCGGCTTCGACGCCAGCGGCCGGCCGATGGGCATGCAGCTGATAGGCCGGCCGCGCGGCGATCTTGCGGTGCTCAGGGCCGGAGCCGTCTATGAGGCAACGCTGCCGTGGCAAGCAGGCGCATAGATACCGATACCTTCGGTCCGAATTGAAATCCTGGATCCGCCTGTCGCTCCCTCAAGGTTGTTGTATAATTCCGACGTGGCAGAGGGGAAGGCCAGCCCCACACGGGGCAACAGAGGGTAATGCTGACCGCGCCCAGGGTCTTGGGCACCGGGTGAGAAAAGGGCAGCTCACTCCTTGCCTCTGCCACCATTCTTGATTGGCTCTCCTCTCCAAGCCGGCTTGCACCGGCCTTGCTGTCGTGCATGATCAGGCCCTGACGCGCCCGTGCGAGGCGCATTCTGCCTGAGGAAATCCCCATGTCGCTGGAACTCTACGCCGCCTATGTCCTTGCCTGCATCGTCATCATCCTGGTGCCCGGCCCGACCGTCACGCTGATCATCGCCAACAGCATCCGCCACGGCGCACGCGCCGGGCTTGCCAATGTCGCCGGCACGCAGGCCGGCCTTGCCGTGATGATCGCCATCGTCGGCATCGGCCTCAACACGCTGATATCGGGCATGGGCCACTGGTTCGAATGGGTGCGCCTGATCGGCGCCGCCTATCTGATCTGGATGGGCGTGCAGATGTTTCGCTCCAAAGGCACGCTGAATGCCGACGGCACGGCGAGGAAGCCGCGCGGCGGCTTTTTCCTGCAAGGCCTGCTGGTGGCGCTGAGCAACCCGAAGACGCTGGTGTTCTTCGGCGCCTTCTTCCCGCAGTTCATCGCCCCGCAGGGCAATTACACGCTGCAGATCGTGGTCATGGGCTTCACCGCCATGATCTTCGCCGCCGTCTCGGATTCAACCTACGCGCTCGCCGCCAGCCGCGCCGGGCGCCTGCTCTCGGCCAGCCGCATCAAGCTGATGTCCAGAATCAGCGGCAGTTTTTTGGTCGGCGGCGGCCTGTGGCTGGCGTTCTCAAAGGCGAAGTAACAACCTCGGATGGGCGTTCTCAATGGCAAATGAGGGCTGATTGACAGTCAGCCTTCACGCCACCACATGAATCCGCATTGGGGGGTTCATGTCGATGTCTTGGACTTACGCTGACATAAAAAGGGACGCGCCCGGCGTGGTCCTGATCGTCGCCATGTTCGCGGTGATGGTTCCTTCGGCTGTCTACAGATGGACGAATGATGCGAGCCCTATCCGGTCGGTCGAGCCAATCGACGCAATAGTCAAAAGCGCCCATTCGGACGATGGCCGCACCCTCTATCTGGTTTCCCTCGAAAACGGATCGTCCATTCTTGTCGATGACGATCGACCGCATCTGATCGGCGCGCCGGCAAACATGGAGCGTGTCACACGCGAAAATAGCGTCGTCTTTTATCGATTTGCAGAGTGAACGGCGACGCGTCATGGCCAATGCTCGGCATTCCCTTGCCTGGATAACCCTGCAGGAGAACCTCAGGGGCATCCTCATCACCATCCTCGTCGTGGGCGTCTGCGCCCTTGCAATTGGCATCCCGATTGCAAGGCAAAGCAGCCCCATAGTCAACGTGGAACGCCTGGCCGGTACTGTGATCAACGTTCTCAACACGACTCCGGATCCCGAAAGCTCGGCCGGCAGAGGGTTCATCTATTTGTATGGTATCCGCCTCGACGAAAATGACCGCCTGGTGTTCGTCTATGGCGACGCAACAGCGCCGCGAGCCATCGGCTCCAAGGTTTCGATCGAGCGACAGCATCGCCGCAACGACACTGAAACCTATCGCCTGCTCCGCGAATAGGCAGCCAGACATCGCCCGGAAGCGCTACGCCTCCGGGCGATGAGGTGCATCAAGGCATGGGTTTTACAGCCGCGCCAACCGCTCCACCAGCAGCGCGAAGAAGGCGTCATGGTCGATGTCGCGCATCACCATGGCGTTCTTCGGCCGCTTGGTCACGCCCCACCAGTCGATCACGGTCATGCCCATGGTGAGCTCGGAAGCCGTTTCGACGGTGACGTTGCAGTTGCGGCCCTTGAACAGCTCCGGCTTCAAGAGATAGGCGATGACGCACGGGTCGTGCAGCGGCCCGCCATCGGTGCCGTATTTCTCCTCGTCGAAGCGCTCGAAGAATTCCAGCATCTCGGCCGTCGCGGTGCCGACCTTGGTGCCGAGCTGGCGGATGGCTTGCGTGCGCTTGGCCGTGGTCAACGCTTTGTGGGTGACGTCGAGCGGCATCATGACGATCGGAATGCCGGATTTGAACACCAGGTCAGCGGCCTGCGGGTCGACATAGATGTTGAACTCGGCGGTCGGCGTGACATTGCCGCCTTCGAAGAAACCGCCGCCCATCAGCACGATTTCCTTGATGCGCGGTGCGATCTTCGGTTCGCGGATCAGCGCCAGTGCGACATTGGTGAGCGGGCCGAGCGCGCACAGCGTGATGGTGCCGGCCTCCTCCTTCATCAGCGTTTCGACGATGAAATCGACCGCATACTGGTGCTGCAGCTTCATCTTCGGGTCGGGCAGTTGCGGGCCGTTGAGGCCGGTCTTGCCATGCACTTCCTCGGCGGTGACCAGTTCGCGCGCCAGCGGACGGATGGCGCCGGCATAGACCTTGATGTCGGGCCGGCCGGCCAGTTCGCAGATTTTTCTGGCGTTCTTCTCGGTCAATTTCAGCGGCACGTTGCCGGCAACAGCGGAGATGCCGACGATCTCCAGTTCGGCGCTGCCGAGCGCCAGCAATATGGCGACGGCATCGTCCTGGCCGGGATCCGTGTCGATGATGATCTTGCGGGTTTGGGGCATTTCATTTCCTTATGCGGGGGAGTCTTTTTGGCGGGGGTTTTAGACGGCTTGAACTTGGCCGCGGCGCGGACCATATCAAGACCATCGGGAAAAATGCCATCCGGGTTTTTCCAGTTTATGTCGCTCCAAAGAGGACAGTGTAACATGAGCCGAATGACGCCCTTCTCCAGCCCGCTTCTCCTGGGTTTTGATGCCATGGAAAAGACCCTGGAACGATTGGCGAAATCCGGTGACAGCTATCCTCCCTACAACATCGAGCGCCTCAGCGGTGCCGACGGCAAGGCCGAAAGGCTGCGCATTACGCTCGCTGTGGCGGGATTCGCCGAAAGCGATCTCGATGTCACCACTGAGGAAAACCAGCTGGTCGTGCGCGGCCGTCAGACCGACGATACCGAGCGCGAATTCCTCCACCGCGGCATCGCCGCGCGCCAGTTCCAGCGCTGTTTCGTGCTGGCCGACGGCATGCGGGTGATCGCAGCGGAACTGAAGAACGGCCTTTTGTCGATTGATCTCGATCGGCCGGAGTCCGAACGGCTGGTACGGAAAATAAACATATCGGTGAAAGACTGATCTTTACCGATGGCTCTCATGCGGGATGGCCCCACGCCCTTGGACAAGGGCGGCGTCTCGCGCCAAGGAGGCTTGAAATGACCAGAACTGACGAAACCATCACCATGACCAGCGGCGAATTCGCCCATCTCGGCGAAGGCTCGGTCGCTTACCTCCGCAAGGTCTCGAGCGACGAACTGCTCGGCCGCTTCCCCAATCTCGGCGAAATCGCGCCCGGAATGGTGCTATGGGCCCTGTTTGCCGCCAATGGCCAGCCGATCCTGCTTTCGGATGCGAAAGACCGGGCTTTGGCCGGCGCCATGGAAAACGACCTGACCACCGTCGCCATTCACTAAGGCGATTGTCAGGATCGGAAATGCAAAGGGCCGCCTTTGGCGGCCCCTGGAAGGCTTAATCCAACAGAACTTCAGGCGGCGTGCGAAGCCTGCGTGTCCGACAGCAGGGCGTGGATGGCGACCGCGTCGCGCGTGCCCCTGATCTTGGCCACCGTATCGGCGTCGCGCAGAACCCTCGCGATGCGCGACAGCGCCTTGAGGTGATCGGCGCCGGCGCCTTCCGGGGCCAGCAGCAGAAACACCAGATCGACCGGCTGGTCGTCCAGCGCCTCGAAATCGACCGGCGTCTCCAGCCGGGCAAAGACGCCGGCGATGCGCTTCACCCCGGCGAGCTTGCCATGCGGAATGGCGATGCCGTTGCCGACGCCGGTGGAGCCCAGCCGCTCGCGCTGCAGGATGGTGTCGAACACTTCGCGCTCCGGAATGCCGGAAATCGCCGCCGCTCTCTCGGACAGCAATTGCAGAAGCTGCTTTTTGGAGTTCGCCTTCAACGCCGGCATGATCGCCGGAACGTTGATAAGATCGCTCAGATCCATGCTTGAAAATCCCTTATTCGCCTGCCGTCGCCAGTCCTCGCCCCTCGCGCGGCTGGCAATTATCCTTGTGCGACTTTGGTCGTGGACGGGTCGATCCAGCCGATATTTCCGTCCGGCCGCCGATAGACGATGTTGAGGTGGTCGTTTCCGGCGTTGCGGAAGACGAAGACCGGGCTCTCCTTGGTGTCGAGCTCGATGACTGCCGACGCCACCGACATGGTCTGCAGCGTCATGGTTGATTCGGCGACGATGGCCGGGGCGAAATCCTCCGGAAACTCCTCGTCGTCGTCGGCTAGCGGCGCCATCACCGTATAGGCGATGTCGGTGATTTCGCCGTTGCCATTGCCTGAATTGTGCGATTTCAGCCGACGCTTGTAGCGCCGAAGCCGGGTTTCGAGGCGATCCGCCGCCGCCTCGAAGGCAAGCGTGGGATCCTGGGCGTCGCCGGTCGCCTGCAGCGAAGCGCCGGAATCCAGCCTGATCATGCAATCGGCCGAATAGCGCGACCCTGATTTGATGACCGTGACATGCCCTGAAAAACCGCGATCGAAATATTTGCCGATCGCTTCGCCGACACGATCGGTGATGCGCGTACGAAACGCATCGCCGATATCCATGTGCTTTCCCGATATGCGCAGCTTCATCTGAAAACTGACCTTCCTTGCTCAGGCTTCAAACTGGCCAGAGTTTATACTCGTGGTCCGTGCGCACAAGCTTTGCGGCGTCAACTCGCGCCGATTTTAGATCCGAACTTTCCGGTTGATCACAATCCGCCTTCTTGGCCGTCCCGTGGCCTTCATCGTGACGGACCATCCGCATGCGGGCGCAAGCCCGTCTCATGCGGGCGGGCTTCTAGACACTTCATTGCAGCTTGTCAATGAAGCTCTAAACTCGTGGAAATCCAGCCGTAGCAAATGCCCCTTCCGGGCAAGCAAAACCAGAGCAATTCCAGGAAAAGTGTGGGCGGTTTTTCCATCCGGAATTGCGCAAAAACAAAGAGATAGAGTGGTTCGTCGGTTCCACGAAACGGCGAACCGCTCTAGCGCCCGGCACTGGCCAGAGCGCGTTTCTCACGCCGCCTCTGCACCGAGGAGGGAATGTTCATGCCCTCGCGGTATTTGGCCACGGTGCGCCTGGCAATATCGACGCCGCTTTCCTTCAACATGTCGACGATGGCGTCATCGGACAGCACGTCGGCGGGCTTTTCCTCGTCGATCAGCTGCTTGATGCGGTCGCGCACCGCCTCCGAGGAATGTGCATCGCCACCGCCCGACGCCGCGATCGAGGCGGTGAAGAAATAGCGCAGCTCGAACACGCCACGCGGCGTCAGCATGTATTTGTTGGCCGTCACCCGGCTGACGGTCGATTCGTGCATGCCGATGGCGTCGGCCACCGTGCGCAGGTTGAGCGGCCGCAGGTGGCGTACGCCATGGATCAGAAAAGCGTCCTGCTGGCGCACGATTTCCGACGCCACTTTCAGGATCGTCTTTGCCCGCTGGTCGAGGCTGCGCGTCAGCCAATTGGCGTTCTGCAGGCATTCGGCCAAAAAATCCTTCTCCGCCTGGTTCTTGGCCTGTGGCGAAACCTGGGCGAAATAGATGTGGTCGACCAGCACGCGCGGCAGCGTCTCTGCATTGAGCTCGACCGTCCAGCTGCCATCATTGGCGGCGCGGACTTCGACATCGGCAACGATGGCGTCGCTGGTGCCGCCCGAAAACGCCGTGCCCGGGCGCGGGTCGAGCGCGCGGATTTCGGCCAGCATGTCGAGGAGATCCTCCTCGTCGACCCCGCACAGCCGCTTCAGCGTCTGGAAATCGCGCCGCGCCAGAAGTTCGAGGTTGCCGATCAGCGTCTTCATCGCCGGATCGAGGCGATCGCGCACGGCAAGCTGCAGCGACAGGCACTCGGCAAGGTCGCGCGCAAACAGGCCGACCGGCTCGAATGTCTGGCAGACCGCCAGCACCTTGGCCACCATGGCCTGATCGCCGCCGAGCCGTTTTGCAATGTCAGCCAGGTCGGCGCGCAGATAGCCTGCCTCGTCCAGGCCATCGGCCAGTTCGCCGGCGATCAGCCTTGCGGCCGGATCGGCAAAGGCAAGCGCGATCTGCTCGCCGACATGCTGGCGCAGCGTGATGGCGGCGGCAGCCATGTCTCCGACGTCGAAGCCTTCGGACGAGCCGGACGAACCATTGCCGGTGGCCGACTTCCACTGCGCCGTCAGGTCGGGACCGAGCCGCTCGCTGGTGCCGGGATCGTCGGGAAACAGGTTTTCCAGCGAGCTGTCGAGCTTGTCCGAGATCGCCTCGGCGCTCCAGGCCGTCTCGCTCTCGAACCAGTCGCCATCGGCGGCTGGCTCAGGCGCTGCATCGCTCTTCTGCACCTGGTCGCTTGCGGCGTCATCCTGGGGCTCGGCGCGCTCCAGCAACGGATTGCGCTCGATCTCGTCGTCGATGAAGTGGTCGAGCTCGATGTGGGTGAGCTGCAGCAGCCTGATCGACTGCATCAGTTGCGGCGTCATCACCAGCGACTGGGATTGTCGTAGCTGTAATTTCGCCGCCAGCGCCATGGTTCGGTTTCAAACGCCCTTCTGCACCCGCAAGCCTACATATCAGAAGCTGCCGGAAAATGAATTTTTCCGACCCTCCATAGAAACTGGCCCGGCTTTTGCTTGTCAAGGCGAATGCTGGCAAAAGGCTCCTGCCGGAGCATTATCTCACGCAAAATCGGAGAAAAAGAGCGGCAAAAATCACGTCAGGAAACAAATTTCACGCTCAGAGCGTGAAACCCTCGCCGAGATAAAGCCGGCGCACATCGGGGTTTGCCACCACTTCGTCGGCGCGGCCATGCGTCAGCACCTGGCCGGCATGGATGATGTAGGCGCGGTCGATGAGGCCGAGCGTTTCCCGCACATTGTGGTCGGTGATGAGCACGCCGATGCCGCGCGCCGTCAGATGGCGCACAAGCTGCTGGATGTCGGCGACGGCAATCGGGTCGATGCCGGCGAAGGGCTCGTCGAGCAGCATGTAGGCCGGCCGCGTCGCCAGGGCGCGGGCAATTTCCAGCCGCCGCCGCTCGCCGCCGGACAGCGACATGGACGGTGCCTTGCGCAGATGGCTGATGTGGAATTCCTCGAGCAGTTCGTCGAGATTGCGCTCGCGGACCTTGCGGTCCTTCTCGACCACTTCGAGCACGGCGCGGATGTTCTGCTCGACATTGAGGCCGCGGAAGATCGACGCTTCCTGCGGCAGATAGCCGATGCCGAGGCGGGCGCGGCGATACATCGGCATCGAGGTGACGTCGAAGCCGTCGATCTCGATCGTGCCTTCATCGACCGGCACCAGGCCGGTGACCATGTAGAAACAGGTGGTCTTGCCGGCGCCGTTCGGGCCGAGCAACCCGACAGCCTCGCCGGCGCGCACGCCGATGGTGACACCGCTGACCACCTTGCGACCCTTGTAGCTCTTGGTCAGACCCTTGGCGATCAGGGTGCCCTTGAACTTCGCGGAATCGACGGTGACTTTGTCGGGTGTAGCAACTTTGCTGGCTGCCCGTCCCGGAAGACGGGTCAGCAGCGACGATACGCCGGCCATCAGTTCTTCGGCGCCTCGGATTTCGGCGGCGGCGTCATCGACATGATGACGCGCGGACACCCTTTGACCTCGGCCAGGCCGCTTTTCATCTGCACGGTGAGCTTGCAACCCTTGAGAATGTTGGGTCCCTGGGACAGCACGACTTCCGCGCCGTCCAGAACAAGCACCTGCGTCTTCATGTCGAAACTGCCCTTGTCGCCGGTGGCGACCTGGTCGTCTGACTTGATGTAGACCTTGTTGGTAACCACCAGATGGTCGATGTTGGCCGAACCGGTCATCGCCGATGCGCCGGCGGCCGCGCCCTTGGCGGCATTGGGGTCCTTGACGTAGTAGACCTCCATTTTACCGGCCTTGAGCAGCGTCGGTCCCTGCGTGACGGTGACGTTGCCGCTGAATAGCGCCATGCTGTCGGCCTGGCGGACCTCGAGCTTGTCGCTTTCGATCTGGATCGGCTGGTCGCCGGACAGCTTGAGCCCCGATTGGCTGGTGGCGCTGGACTGCGCCCAGGACGGCGCCATACCCAGCAACAGCAAGGCCGAAGCTGCGGCGACAAGCCGTGCCGAATTACTGGGACGCATTCGATTCTCCGCTCTTTGCCTCTGCCGCCTTCATAGTGGCCGGATCGATGTGAACGCTTACCTTGTTTTCGAAAACGACAACCTTGCCATTTTCCTCGACCGCCATGGAACCCGCCGTGATCCGCGAACCGTTGCGGCTGACATCGACCGGATCACTTGTCTTCATAGAGCCTTTGCCCATGTCGAGGAAGACCGATTTGAAGATGGCCGCGACGCCGTCGGTGGTGGTGACGGTGACGTCGCTGGTCATGTCCATCGTGTTGGCGCTGCGGTTGTAGATGCCGCGCTTGGCGTCAACGACCGCCACATTGTCGGCCGTCAGCGGCAGTTTGGCATGGATGCCTTCGAGTTCGATGATGTCCTGCTTGCCGACGTCCTGGATGGCGCGCTCGGCCGTCAGCGAATAGGGCAGCTTCTGCTTGGTGAAACCGTTGAGCTTGGGATTGGCCATCACCAGCTTGCCGTCGGCAAAAGCGGTGCCGTCGGCCTGTATCGAAATGTTGATCGGCGCCGCGAGATAGGAATAGACCGGAAACGCAACCGCGATGCCGGCGGCAAGCAGCGGCACTGCGAATTTCAGCACCCGCACGCGGCGCGAATGGCGCTGGGCGCGGTCGAAGGCGTCACCGCGCGTGCCCGCTGGCGCCGTGGGCGCCAAGGCCGCATCGGCGTTGGTCGGTTCGTCCGATCGAGCTAGCATGACTGTCTTCTAATAAGCCCTTGTCCGTCAAAACACCTGCTATAGGTGGGTTGCCGGCCCCCGCAAGCAAGCACAAGCGGAGGAAAACCGCAAAAATGTGACGGCCGTTGTTTTTGCAAACGGAAATCAGGCGACACAATTTCGGCACTTCATAGCAGAAACGAACGCGTCGCGTCATTTTTTCCTGAAATGCCTATGCAGCCACGGTCGCTTCGTCGCAGGCCCGTGAGGAAGAGGTAGCCGGGCGCGGACGCTTGCTTTAAAAGCATCGCTTCCCACCGACTATGAGGCAGACCATGGCACTGAGAGCCGACGACCTGATCGACCGCCGCCGCTTGCGGCGCAAGCTGACCTTCTGGCGCGGCGCCGCTATTGCCATCGTGGCCCTCGGGGTGATTGCGCTCGCAGGCTGGTTCTATGGCGAAGACCTCGGCGGCTCTTCCGTCGACCACATCGCCAAGGTCAGGATCGAAGGCACCATCACCGAGGATGAGGAGCTGATCAAGCGGTTGGAAACCATCCGCACCTCCTCGCAGGTCAAGGGCGTCATCCTGGCCATCGATTCGCCCGGCGGCACCACGGTCGGCGGCGAATCGATCTACGAAGAAGTGCGCAAGCTCGCCGCCGACAAGCCGGTGGTGGCCGAGGTCGGCACGCTGGCCGCATCGGCCGGCTACATGATCGCCAGCGCCAGCGACCACATCGTCGCCCGCAAGACCTCGATCGTCGGCTCGATCGGCGTGCTGATCCAGTATCCCGATGTCAGCGGCCTGATGGACAAGGTCGGCATCAAGCTCGAAGAGGTGAAATCCTCGCCGCTGAAGGCCGCGCCCTCGCCCTTCAAGCCGACCAATGACGATGAGCGCGCCATGGTCCGCAAGCTCATCCTCGACAGCTATGACTGGTTCGTCGGCATCGTCGCCGAGCGCCGCAAGATGACCCGCGAGCAGGCACTGGCGCTCGCCGACGGGTCGATCTTCACCGGCCGCCAGGGTCTCGCCAACGGGCTGATCGACGCCGTCGGCGGCGAAAGCGTGGCGGTCGACTGGCTGGCAACCAAGGGCGTCGACGCCAAGCTCAAGGTGGTGGAATGGAAGGACACCGAACGGCGTGGCGGCTTCCTGTTCTCGAAAGCAGTTGCGCGCAGCGTCGGCAGCGCGCTCGGCCTGTCGGACTCAGGAAGCGACGTTCTTCACGAAATTGGCGCTGATCGCTTGTTTCTTGACGGTCTCGTTTCCGTCTGGCACCCTTGATCTGCCGTCTGGGGCGAGTAAAAAAGCAAATAAAATCATCCTGATAATTTGACCGCAGCGCTTTCACGGGGACCTGTCTGATGATCAAATCCGAGCTTGTGCAGATCATTGCCACGCGCAACCCGCATCTTTTCCTGCGCGACGTCGAAAACATCGTGGGGGCGATATTCGACGAGATCACCGATGCCCTTGCCGAAGGCAACCGGGTCGAGTTGCGCGGCTTCGGCGCTTTTTCGGTGAAAAACCGCCCTGCCCGCACCGGCCGCAACCCACGCACCGGCGAATCCGTCGAGGTCGAGGAGAAGTGGGTGCCGTTCTTCAAGACCGGCAAGGAATTGCGTGAAAGGCTGAACGGCGGCAAATAAGCGCGGACCAACGCGCCGGCCTTTCTCAAGGCTTGCCCTCGCCAAGGAATCTCTATGTTCAACCGCTTCATACTCATCGTGGTCTTCGTGCCGCTGGCTGTCATCCTGATTGCGCTGGCCGTCGCCAACCGCGAACTGGTCGCCTTCACGCTCGACCCGTTCAATCCCGGCAACCCGAAGCTGACGCTGAACTTGCCGCTGTTCATCTACCTGTTCGTGGCGCTCGCCATCGGCATGGTCGTCGGCAGCCTGGCGACCTGGGTCAAGCAGGGCCGCTACCGCAAGCTGGCGCGCCAGCGAGGCGTCGAGGCCGAGAATTTGCGCCAGGCGGTCAGCCGCGTGCCGGCCGCGCCGCAAGGCTCTGCCCCAGGGACAGCGCTACCGAAGCCAACGGCCTGAGCCGGCGCTTTTACCTTCGCGGAGTTTTGCATGCTGACCATTTCGGCCGACGCTGTCGACCAGGCGCTGACCTTTCCCGGACTGGTCGAGACATTGCGCACGGCCTTCCGCGAGGGTGCTGTGCAACCCGTCCGACACCATCACGGCGTCGAGCGGCCCGACGGCGCCACGTCCACACTGCTTTTGATGCCGGCCTGGACCGACTTCCATGCCGCCGGCACATCGGTGGGCGGCCATATCGGCGTCAAGATCGTTACCGTCTCGCCCGACAACAACGCCATCGGCAAGCCGGCGGTGATGGGGCTCTATCTGCTGCTCAATGGCGCCACCGGCGAGCCCGAGGCGCTGATCGACGGCCAGCGGCTGACGCAGTGGCGCACCGCTTGCGCCTCGGCGCTAGCTGCCTCCTATCTCGCCCGCGAGGACGCCTCGCGGCTCCTGGTGGTCGGCGCCGGCGCGCTGTCGCCATTCCTGGCCAAGGCGCATTCGGCGGTGCGGCCGATCAAGACCATCCGCATCTGGAACCGCACGCCGGCCAATGCCGAAAAGGTCGTGGCGGATTTGCGCGAGCAAGGTTTTGCGGCCGAGGCCGCTAGCGATCTCGACGCCGAACTTGGTCAGGCTGACATCGTCTCGTCGGCGACGATCACGACGACGCCGCTGGTCAAGGGCGCGCTGCTGAAGCCGGGCGCGCATGTCGATCTGGTCGGCGGCTTCACGCCGACTATGCGCGAAAGCGATGACGATGCGATCAAGCGCGCCCGCATCTATGTCGACACCCGCGCCGGCGCCACCAAGGAAGCCGGCGACATCGTCCAGCCGCTCGCCTCCGGCGTGCTCAAGCCGGAAGCCATCGTCGCCGATCTGCACGAGCTGGCGCGCGGCGAAAAACAGGGCCGGCAGAGCCCCGGCGAGATCACGCTGTTCAAGTCGGTCGGCGCCGCGCTCGAGGATCTCGCCGCCGGCATCGCCGTCTACAACGCGCTCAAGCCGTAGCGTCCGCCGGAGCCCTGCGATCGAACTTTCTGATCGCTTCGGCGCTGACCGGCGTGAAGAAGTTCACCAGATTGCCATCGGGATCGCGCAGCAGCAGCGATCGGTTACCCCACGGCATCGTCGTCGGCGTCTGCCCGAAATCACCAATGATTTCCGCCAGTTTGCCGTACTCGGCGTCGACATCTGCAACGCGAAACTCGATGATCGCCGAACGATTGGCGGCCGGCTGCGCCACATCGGTGCCGAACAGCGCCAAAGTGCGCGTACTGCCGATCGCCAGCGTGCAGGAAGCAGTTGCCAGTTCGGCGAAATCTGGCGTGAACCAGCTTGCGCCAAGGCCGGTGATCGCCTCGTAGAAGGCCACAAGAGGTTTGATCTCATCGGTGATGATGCGGATCGATACGAAGTCCATACTATTCTCCTTGGAACAAGTTGCAGCGGTTCAAACCATGATACCTGTTGTCGCCAGGCTGCTGGCGGCTTGGCGTCGGCAGCCATCAAGCCGAAGACCTCACGCCGCCTCGGCGATGTTGGCGCCCATCGCCTGCGCGATCAGCCGGAAATCATGCTGGCTGATCTCGAACAGGCCGAAGCGCAGCTGATAGCCCCAGTTCGATTTGCCCCTGGTGAAGTCGAGTTGTTCGAGCAACGGCTTGATCGGCGCTTCCGCCCCGTTCGACCATGCAACGTCGCGCCGGAACGGCGTGAAGCCGCCGCCCATGTCGCCCTGATACGGCTCGCCTTCGCGCACCGTGCCGATGGCGGTGAATGCCTGCAGGCCGTCCTTCTCGCGCAAAATGGTGGTCGGCGAGTAATAGACCACACCGTCGCCGGGCTTGATCCGGCGCAGCGGTGCCGCCTTGCCGTGATTGACCTGCATGAAGCCGGCCTCGCGGCCGCGGCGCACATGCTGCGCCGAGGCCACCGCGATCCAATGAGCGCTCATCCCTGTTCTCCGTCGTTCATCCAATAGACGCGCAGCCGGTGGTTGTCGGGGTCGAGCGCAACGAACGTGCGGCCGAAATCCATGTCGGTCGGCGTTTGCAGGATGGTCAGGCCGCGCCCTGCCCAGTCGCTGTGGGCGGCGTCCACCGCATCAGGCCGGTCCAGTGCGAAGACCAACTCCGCACCGCCGCCCGCGGCCGCCGCCGACGGCTCCACGGTGTGGCGCGACCACAGGCCGAGCTTGAAGCCATTGTCGAGCACGAACAGCACGAAGGTCGGTGACGTCTCCACCGGCTGGCGTCCCAAGAGCGCGCTGTAGAAGGCGCCGCTCCGCTCCGGGCTGTCGACATAGAGGATGACGAAATTGGGGGTGTTCATGTCTGCTCTCCAAGGTTTCGATTGGAGGAGCATAGGCGGCCCTACTGTCAGATTCTGGCAGCAGCGATCGACAAGCAGGCGGAAAGAAGCATCAGGCGCCGGGCTGACGCTTCGACGCATCCAATGTCGCCCGCCATTCCTTCAGCAGCACCTGCCGCCGGCGTGGATAGCGGATATCGGTGGTGTTGAGATCGGACATGCGGTCGGCGCGAAAATGGCGGAAATCCTGCCGCGTCTCGCACCAGGCCGCCACCACTCGCACCTTGTCGAAAAAACCGAGCGCAAACGGCCAGACCATGCGTTCGGACGCGGCGCCGCCGGCATCACGGTAGAGAAAGCCGAGTTTTCTCTCGTTGCGGATCGCCTGCCGCACCACGCCGAGGTCGACGCTTTCGACCAATTCGTTGCGTGGCCCGACCAGAAGCGCGGTGGCATCGAGATCCTCGCGCAGATCGTCCGGCAGCACGGCGGCGATCTTGGCCAGCGCATCGGTGGCTGCCTCCGACAGCCGCTTGTCCGGTTGTCTGGCAACCCAACGCGACCCCAGCACGATGGCCTCGATTTCCTCGTCGGTGAACATCAGCGGCGGCAGCATGAAGCCGGGCTTCAGCACATAGCCCAGCCCCGCCTCGCCCTCGATCGGCGCGCCTTGGCCCTGCAGCGTGGCGATGTCGCGGTAGAGCGTGCGGATCGAAACGCCCATCTCGCCGGCAAGCGTGTGGCCGCTGACCGGCCGGCGATGCCGGCGCAGGATCTGGATCAGGTCGAGCAGGCGTTCGGAACGGGACATGATTCTCGAGGAGTTGCGACCAGACCCACGATAGAGCCGCATGGGCGCGGCAGGAAGCCATGACGGTCCGAGCCACTCGGAATGCTGCCGCGCCCGCTCCCGTCAGAGGCGAAACACCTTGACCTCATTGCCGCGCTCCAACGCCTTGTTGGCGATGAAGATGTCCGCCTTCGACTGCTCTACCTCGCGGTCGGCGAGAACCCGCAGCATGGCTTCCAGCCGCCTGAGCGCGATGGCCTTGTTGCGATGTTGCGAACGCTCGTTGCGTGCCGTCACCACGATGCCTGTCGGCAGATGCACGGCGCGCACCGCACTGTCTGTGGTGTTCTGATGCTGCCCGCCGGGACCGCCAGCGCGCAGTGTTTCGAAGCGCACATCGGAGAGTGCGATCGAAGCATCGGCAGGCGCTGCCGCCGCCAGATCCACCGTCTTCACGCCGACAAACCAGTTCTGGCGTTTGTGGCCCGGGCGCACCGTACTTTTGAAGACGAATTTGACGGTCCCGCAATACTCCGCCGCCAGCGCCGGCGCGGATGCGCCTTCGACGGAAAGCAAAGCGGATTTGGCGCCGTGCCGGTCCGGCTGATGGCCGAAGGTGGTCTCGACGGTGCCGCCGCGCCGGGCGGCTTCGGCTTCGATGATTCCAACCAGCGCCATCAGCGCAACGCGGCATTCCACCGGCCCGTTGCCAGAGGTGACGAGAAGATCAATCGCGGGCATGGCGATCCCTCCTTTCCCGGCGGTCGCGGTTTGGTTTGCCACGCGTGCGATCGGGCGGACCTTCGATGGCCTTCTTGTAGGTTACCAGCGGCCTCATCGCCGCCAGTGCCGTCACCAGCCCGGCCTCGGAGAGATCCCGCACCACCTGGCCGGCATCCTTGTAGGCGGTTGCCGCTTCCTCGATGACCAGATTGCGGTCGTCGCAGATCAGCTGCCCGCCCCATTCATTTCGCAACAGCGCGTCGCGCTCCGACTTGTTGCGGCCGACGCGGCCATGCATGGTGGCGCGGTCGTATTTGCGGCCGGCGCCATGCGAAATGGCGCCCAGCGACAACCCGCTGCCGTCCAGTGCCCTTACGACATAGCTCAGGCTTGCCCGCGAACCGGCGATCGGCGCGATGTCGCCGGCAGCAATCGCCGCCGAGCCCTTGTGATGCACCAGTCCGTCACCCCGGTCGCGAACAAGGTTGTGCGGGATATCGCTGACCAGCCGGACATCGCTTTTCAGCGCAGCCGCCGCACGTTCGGCGATCAAGGCGCGGTTGAGTGAGGCCCAGGCGACACAGACATCGTGCTGGCGCCGCCAGTAGATTCCGTCCGCGCTGTCGGGATCGAGCCCCTCGGTTAGAGTGGACAGCCGATCGAGCATCTGCCCGAAGACAAAGGCGCCGAGGCCGCGCGAGCCCGAATGCACCAGAAGATAGAGCTTCTGGCGATCGAACAGGCTTTCCCCGGCAGCGTCGATCGTCCCGTCGACCGCTTGCAGCTCGCAGAAATGGTTGCCGCCGCCGATCGTGCCGAGCGCCTCGGGATAGAGATCCCGCGGCAGGTCGGAGCGCCCAAGCGCCTCGGCTGGATCGAAGACATTTTCGGCCTCGAGCTGGCGCAGACGCTCAGCCGCCTTGTCGATCCTGAGCTTGCGCAGCGGCAGGTCGAGTTCGAACAGCGACATGCCGCAGCCGATATCGTTGCCGATCAGCTGCGGATGCAAACGCCTGGACAGCACGGCAATGCCGGTCGGGCCGTATTTGCCGGGATGCAGGTCTGGAAAGGCCGCAACCGAGCTGACGCCGGGCAGCGCCGCGACGTTGTTCAACTGCTGGAGCGCCGCGCCCTCGATCCATGTCTGCGGCGAATAACAATGGTGGATGTGCGCGGGCTGCGCCACGCACGACGAAGAGGAGCCGAGGCCCCCGATAAGATTGCCCATGATGGAACATCTCTGGATACAGGTCCGGATTCGGACGCCGTCAGGCATCCGTTCGACCGGCGTCCGTCAGCAAAAATGCTGGCTTACGCCGGAACCCTCAAGGGGTGCGCTGTGAAGATGGTCGTCATCTTTCGCTCCCATTCCAGAAACAACAAGGCGGCCCTCTTAGAGGAAGCGAGCGAAAACACAAGTGCGTGGCTGCAACAGTACGAGCGTCATCGCTTGTTGCGCCGCCGCGGCCCACATGCCAAAAGCGGCCACTCGGCCCGGAGACGCTCCTGCTTGAAGTCTTTTCGCGACAAACGCCGCGACAACCGCCCGCCCGCAAAAGGCAGGGCCGAACACGTGCGGCCGCAGCCGGCCGCTGCGCCAGTGCGACCGGAAGCCAGGCGTCACGACACGAAACCGGACGACCGGTCTGATCCGAAGCCAGCGCCTCGCATCCTTGCCCGCCGCGATGGCGCCCTGCCCGCCGAGCGCCTGCCGGTGATCCTCGAAGTGGCGCCCAATCAGGACTATGCGCTGCTCGACAGCGGCGCCGGCGAAAAACTCGAACAATACGGGCCCTATCGCATCGTGCGGCCCGAGGGTCAGGCGATCTGGCAAAAGGCCTTGCCGGCCAGGGATTGGGACCGCGCCGACGCCATCTTCACCGGCGACACCGACGAGGAAGGCATCGGCCGCTGGCGTTTTCCCAAAACGCCGCTCGGCGAGACCTGGCCGATGAAGCATGACGGCATCGACTATCTCGGCCGCTTCACCTCGTTTCGCCATGTCGGCGTCTTTCCCGAGCAGGCCTCGCACTGGGACCACATGGCCGGGCTGATCGCGGCGGCGAAGCGTCCGGTCAAGGTGCTGAACCTGTTCGGCTATACCGGCCTTGCCTCGCTGGTGGCGGCCCGCGCCGGCGCCGAGGTCACCCATGTCGATGCCTCAAAGAAGGCGATCGGCTGGGCGCGCGAAAACCAGGAGATGGCCGGCCTCGGCAGCAAGCCGATCCGCTGGATCGTCGACGATGCGGTGAAATTCGCCGAGCGCGAGGAGCGCCGCGGCAGCCGTTACGACATCATCCTGTTCGACCCGCCCGCCTATGGCCGCGGCCCCAAGGGCGAGGTCTGGCAATTGTTCGAGGACCTGCCCGGCCTGACAGACCTTTGCCGCGCGATCCTGACGCCGAAGCCGCTGGCAGTGGTGCTCACCGCCTATTCGATCCGCGCCTCCTTCTTCGCCATCCATGCCTTGATGCGCGACACCTTCGCCGGCATGGGCGGTACGGTTGAGTCAGGCGAACTGATCATCCGCGAGCAATCCGCTGGGCGGGCGCTGTCGACATCGCTGTTTTCGCGCTGGGTGGCCTGAATGCCCGGGAGTCTTGAATGAACGAGCGGCACGCCGGCGCGCCGGGCCAGGTGAAGGAAGTCACCAGCCTTGCCAACCCGCTGATCAAGGACATCAAGGCGCTGGCGCAGAAGAAATTCCGCGACCAGCAGAACGCCTTCATGGCCGAAGGGCTGAAGCTGGTGATCGACGCGCTCGACCTCGGCTGGTCGATCAGGACGCTGGTCTTCGCCAAGGCCGGACGCGGCAATGCGGCGGTCGAGAAGGTTGCGGCGCGCACGGTCGCCGCCGGCGGCACCGTGCTTGAAGTCTCCGAAAAGGTGCTGGTCGCCATCACTCGCCGCGACAACCCACAAATGGTGGTCGGCGTCTTCCAGCAGAAACTGCTGCCACTGAAGGACATCCGCGCCCACGATGGCGATGTCTGGGTGGCGCTCGACCGAGTGCGCGATCCCGGCAATCTCGGCACAGTCATCCGCACCGTCGATGCCGTCGGCGCCAAGGGTGTCATCCTGGTTGGCGAGACCACCGATCCGTTTTCCGTCGAGACCGTGCGCGCCACCATGGGCTCGATCTTCGCCGTGCCGGTAACCAGGGCCACGCCGGAAGCATTTCTGGCCTGGCGCAACAGCTTTTCCGGCCTTGTCGTCGGCACCCATCTGAAGGGTGCGGTCGATTACCGCTCGGTCGATTTCTCCAGAGGGCCGGTGCTGTTGATGATGGGCAATGAGCAGCAGGGCCTGCCCGACAATCTGGCCGAAAGCTGCGACAGGTTGCTCCGGATTCCGCAGGCGGGCCGCGCCGATTCGCTAAACCTAGCGGTCGCCACTGGCGTGATGCTGTTCGAGATCCGGCGCGGTGCGCTGAAGCTTGCTCCCGAGGACGCCAAATCGTGAAATCATGGTCCCCCTACGTCCTGCTGGCCATCGTCGCCTTTGCGCTCGACCAGTGGATAAAACATCTGGTGGAGACCAGCCTCGCCTTTCAGGAGAAGATTGATCTGGTGCCTTTCCTGGCGCTGTTTCGCACCTTCAACACCGGCATCGCCTTTTCGATGTTTTCGTCCTTGAGCGATACTGGCCTAGTGGTCATTGCCACCCTCGTTGTCGCTGTCGTGCTTTATCTTGCGACACTCACGCCGCGCAGCCACGTGTTTGCCCGCATCGGCTTTGCGCTGATCGTCGGCGGCGCGCTCGGTAATCTCGTCGATCGCGTTACCTATGGTCACGTCATCGATTACATCCTGTTCCACACGCAGACGTGGTCCTTCGCTGTCTTCAACCTCGCCGACGCCTGCATTTCGGTCGGCGCCGTGCTGATCGTCTTCGACGAACTCATCGGCTGGCGGCGTGAGGCGAAGCCGCAAGGTCCGGACGCTTGACCAATTGACGTCGCCGGACGGTCGCCGCACAGTCCGGCCAGCCTTTGCCGGCCTTCACAGCTGCCTGATCGAGGAGAAAAAATGTCCGAGACGTTCAAAGCCATCCTCGTTTCGCGCGATGCCGACAAGAAGCAGTCGGTCGAGATCGTCGATCTCACTGAGACCGATCTGATGGAAGGCGATGTCACCGTCGCGGTCGAGGCAACGACGGTCAACTACAAGGACGGGTTGGCCATAACAGGCAAGGCGCCGGTGATCCGCCGCTGGCCGCTGGTGCCAGGCATCGATTTCGCCGGCACCGTTCTCTCGTCATCGCATGCCGACTGGCGCAAGGGTGACAAGGTGATCCTCAACGGCTGGGGCGTCGGCGAAACGCATTTCGGCGCCTATGCCGGGCGCGCCCGCGTCAGAGGCGACTGGCTGGTGCCGTTGCCCGACGGCATCAGCGCCCACGATGCAATGGCGGTTGGCACCGCCGGCTATACGGCGATGCTGTGCGTTATGGCGTTGGAGCGGCACGGAATTGTGCCTGATCGCGGCCCGGTGGTGGTGACGGGCGCCGCCGGCGGCGTCGGTTCGGTCGCGGTCTCGATCCTGTCCAGCCTCGGCTACCACGTCATCGCCTCGACCGGCCGCAATGCCGAGAGCCCGTATCTGATCGACCTCGGTGCCGCGGAAGTGATTTCGCGCGAGGAGTTGTCCCAGCCGGCCAAGCCGCTGGTCAAGGAGCGCTGGGCAGGCGGCATCGACGCCGTCGGCAGCCACACGCTGGCCAATGTGCTGTCGATGACCTCCTACGGCGGTGCGGTCGCCGCCTGTGGCCTGGCCGGCGGCATGGATCTGCCGTCGAGCGTCGCCCCGTTCATTCTGCGCGGTGTCTCGCTGCTCGGCATCGATTCGGTGATGGCGCCCAAGGCGGTGCGCCTCGAAGCCTGGCGCCGCATCGGCACCGATCTCGACCTGGAAAAGCTCGCCGGCCTGTCGACGACCATCGGCTTCGACGGCATCATCCCCGCCGCTCACGACATCGTCGAAGGCAAGATCAGGGGCCGGGCGGTCGTCGATATGTGAGGCTCCCGAAGCATGATCCCGAAAGTGGTATCCGGGTTTCGGAAAGGATCATGCGCTGCGGAAGACCCCAAAAATGCATGACCGCTAAAATTCGAACGATCCGCCGCGCTTTTCCATAATCTCTATCTGGCAAGGATTTCCGCATGATCGCGGAGTCCGCCAGGAAAGAGAACAACCGTGCCGAGAGCGTCGACGGGCCGAGCCCGACGGCGCCGAAGCGGCAGCTTGTTGTCCCACCGCCGCTGGCGCCGGATTTTCCGCGCACCACGCACGAAGGCCTGCTGTTCCTGACCGTCGTCGCCAGTGTCGTGCTGGCGGGCCTGTCCCACCTCACCGGCGCGCCGATCTTCCTCACGCTCGGCCTGCTGGCGACCGGCCTTGGCGGCGTCGCCATGCACCTGCGCAACCGCCACACCGTCCATCGCGCGACGGCCTTGCTCGACGAAACAGCCGCCCGCAGCCGCGCCGAGATCGAGACGCTGGCCGACCGCATGTGGGAGATGCAGGAGAGCGAGGAGCGTTTTCGCGGCTTGATCGATGCGCTCGGCGATCTCGTCGTCCACCGCGACCGCGACGGCCACATCGTCTATGCCAACAAGGTTTTCGCCGGCCTCGTCGGAACAGATCAGCGCGATCTTGCCGGCAGGACGCTGGCCGACCTCGGCATCGATGTCGGCATCGTTCCCGACGCCGCCTTTTCGGATCACGAATGCCTGAGTTCCACCGACGTCTCCATCCGCACGCCGAACGGCCCGCGCTGGTTCTCGTGGATCGAACTGTCGGTGCGCGACAAGGACTCAGGCGCCGTTTCGCACCGGGCGATTGCCCGCGACATCACCGCCCGCAAGCGCGCCGAATCCTCGCTGATCACCGCGCGCGAGCGCGCCGAGTATGCCAGCCAGGCCAAGTCGCGCTTCCTCGCCACCGTCAGCCATGAAATCCGCACGCCGATGAACGGCATCATGGGCATGGCCAAGTTGCTGGCCGACACCAATCTGTCGCCGGAGCAGCGCACCTATGTCGGCGCCGTCTCGACCTCGGCCAGCGCGCTTTTGGCGCTGATCGAGGACCTGCTCGATTATTCCAAGATCGAGGCCGGCCGCTTCGACCCGGAGCCGCAACCGACATCTGTGCGCGAGATTGCCGACAACATCATCGAACTGATGGCGGCGAAGGCCTTCGCCAAGAACATCGGCCTCGGCTGTCACGTCGAACCCGACGTGCCGCAGATGATCATGGCCGATCCGGGAAGAGTGAGACAGGTGCTGCTCAACCTCATCGGCAATGCGATCAAATTCACCGACACCGGCGGTGTGCTGGTCTCGGTCGCACGAGCCCGCACCGAGACCAGCGACCGCATCTGCTTCACCGTCGCCGACACCGGCCCCGGTCTGCGCGAAGAAGACATGGAGCGCATCTTCGAGGAATTTGAACAGTCCGACGGCACCTCGACCCGCGCCCATGGCGGCGCCGGCCTCGGCCTTGCGATATCGAGGCGCCTGGTGACGGCCATGGGCGGCGCCATTTCGGTGTCGAGCCGGCTTGGCGAGGGATCTGAATTCGTCTTCGAACTCCCGGCCACAGGGGCAACCGAAGCGCCGCAGAACCGGCAAAATATCCTCGCCGGCCGGCGCGCCGTGATCGTGTCGAACAACGCTGTGGAGGCCGATGCCATCGCTCGCACCATCCTCGCCCATGGCGGTGCCGTCGATGTCGCCGCGACCAGTTCCCAGGCGGCTCCTTTCGCCGAACATTGCGACGTGCTGTTCATCGATGCCGCCATGGAAGACAGCGACGGCAGGCTGCTCAAGCGCCTGCGCCAGAGCGGCTTTACCAATTGCGAGGCGATCACGCTGATCGCTCCGACCGACCGCGGCATGCTTGGCGAATTCCGCGCCAGCGGCTACACCACCTTCCTGGCAAGGCCGGTGCGCGGCGAAACACTGCTGCGCGTATTGTTGACCAGCCATGCTCCTGCTTTACCCCTTCCCAAGAAGCCGGAAAAAAGTGGCGCGGCCTCCCTTCGTGCCGTCGGCGCGCGCCAGCAAGGCCTGTCGGTGCTGATCGCCGAAGACAATGACATCAACGCCATGCTGGCCCGCGCCACGCTTCTGAAGGCAGGGCATCGGGTGAAGGTTGTCGGCAACGGCAAGGCCGCGGTCGAGGCAATCACCGAAGCCGGGCTGAAACACCGTTTCGATGTTGTGCTGATGGATTTGCACATGCCGGTGATGGACGGGCTGGACGCGATTGCCGCCATCCGCCGCCACGAGGAAGAAATGGCCATGCCGCCGGTTCCGATCATGGTGCTTTCGGCCGACAGCCAGGAAAAGACCCGCCACACCGTGCTCGCCCACGGTGCCAGCGGCTTCGTCACCAAGCCGCTCGACCCCGAGGCGCTGGTCCATGCTGTCGAGGGCCAGGTCGCCGCCTGAGGCCACCTCGGCGTGCGTCTGTCATCACGTAAGGTAGCCGGTTGAGGGTTTTCGCCAGCCGACGAAGTATTGCCCGCAGCGCCGTATCACGGTACTGTCACAATCCTGTTGCACCTACACCGTATCCCCGTGCCAAGAGGGATGGCTCGAAGGAGAATCACTCGTGCATACAGTTATGCCGGAATGTGACACTCGGCCCAACGCAGGCGGCGCTTTGCTCGCCGCGCGTAGTGCCGATGCCGTCGCAACAGGCGCTCCGCTGGGCCGGATCGGCAATCTCGAAGTGCGGCTTGCCCGCAACGAGGCCGAGATCGCTGCCGCGCAGGAAGTGCGCTACCGGGTATTTTATGACGAGCTTGGCGCCAGGAAAGACCTGTTCCAGGCGCAGGATCGGCGTGACGCCGACCGCTTCGACCCGCTCTGCGACCATCTGCTGGTGTTGGACACCTCGATCTCCGGCCCCGAGCACCGCCGCATCGTCGGCACCTATCGCCTGCTGCGGCAAGAGATCGCGGCGACCGCCGGCGGCTTCTATTCCGAAGGCGAATTCGAGCTGACCAAGCTCATCGCGCGCCATCCGGGCCAGCGCTTCCTCGAGCTCGGCCGCTCCTGTGTTCTTAAGGAATACCGCTCCAAGCGTACCATCGAGGCGTTGTGGCAAGGCATCTGGGCTTACATCAATCACTATGAAATCGGCGTGATGACTGGCTGCGCCTCGTTCCACGGCACGGTGCCGGCGGCGCATGCCGAGGCGCTCACCTATCTTGCCCATCACTGCCGCACCAATTCGGCCTGGGATGTGCGGGCGGTCGCCGGACGCTATTGCTCGATGGATTTGATGCCGATCGAGGCGGTCAACGCCAAGGCGGCGATTGCGGCCATGCCGCCGCTGGTCAAGGGCTATCTGCGCGTCGGCGCCCGCATCGGCGACGGCTGCGTCATCGACCGCGAATTCTCGACCGTCGATGTGTTCGTGGTGATGCCGGTCAAGGAAATCGGCGCCCGCTATGTGAACTACTATGGCGGCGAAGCGCAGCGGTTTGCGGCGTAAGGCAGTAGGCAGTAGTGAAGGCTGCCGTGATTAATGCCTTCTCACTACTGACTATTCCCTACTCACTAATCCCTCTCCTTACGGAATATCCTCCGGACGCCTTCCCGGGCGGCTCTTGTAGGACGGAAACGTCCAGCCGAATTTGAGCGCGCCGCCGCGCACCAGGAACGCCGCGACAAAACCGGCGAGATCAGAGGCAAGCGGCGGCAGTCCGGCAAGATCGCCAAGCGTATAAAGGCCGGCGCCCGCGAGCGCCGCGCTGACGTAGATTTCGGGCCTCAGCAGCACCGACGGCTCGCCGGCCAGCAGATCGCGCAGAATGCCGCCGAATGTGGCGGTCAGCACGCCCATGATGACGGCGACGACCGGGGAACCGGTGATCGCCAGCCCCTTGGCTGCGCCCATCACCGAAAAGGCCGCCAATCCGATCGCGTCGAGCCAGAGCAGCCATTTCCAGCGCGAGTCGAAGCGGTGGGCGATGAAGAAGACCAGCACCGCAACCGCCGCGCAGATCAGCACATAGCCGGAGTTGGCGACCCAAAAGACAGGCAGGTTGAGGATGACGTCACGCAGCGTGCCCCCGCCGATGCCGGTGACGCTGGCCAGGAACAGGAAGCCGATAATGTCGAGCTGCTTGCGCGAAGCCGCAAGCGCCCCGGTCGCGGCAAACACGGCGACGCCAGCATAGTCGAGGAGGTCGATGGGTGTCAGGGACATGAGGTAGTAGGGATTGGGCAGTAGGAATTAGGAATTAGGGAAAGTATGAATAACACGAAGCCGCGCGATTGATACGCCTGCCTATTCCCTACTGCCTACTGCCTACTGCCTACTGCCTATTCTCTACTCACGCATCCCTCTCGGCCTCATCATTCACCGGACCCGGCTCGACCGGCGTCTCGGCGGCAGCGAATTTGGGGCCGCCCTTGGCGACGCCGACCATGGCTGGCCGCAGCACGCGCTCGCCGATCGAATAGCCCGGCTGCACGACCTGGACCACGGTGTTGGCGGGCACATCGGGATTGGGCACCTCGAACATCGCCTGATGGAAATTCGGGTCGAACTTCTCGCCTTCCGGGTCAAGCTTCTTCACCCCGTGCCGTTCCAGCGCCGACAGCATGGCGCGCTCGGTGATCTCGACGCCGTCGATCAGCGCCTTGAAGCCGGCATCTCCGGCCGCCTTGGCCTCGGCCGGAATGGCATCAAGCGCGCGGCGCAGATTGTCCGACACCGACAGCATGTCGCGGGCGAAATTGGCCACCGCATAGGCGCGCGCGTCGTGCACATCGCGGGCGGTGCGGCGGCGCAAATTCTCCATCTCGGCCGCGACGCGCAGCGCGCGGTCCTTCAGTTCTTCATTTTCCTTCAGCAGCCGCACCAGCGCTTCATAGTCGCCGTCGATGCCGCCTTGCGTGCGCTCGGCCTCGGCCGTTTCGATATCCTCGGGCGCGCGTTCGTCTTTTGTCTGGTCGCTCATCGCCATTTCCCGTCATTCGAATGGTTTGGATTTGCGCCCGATATCGAGGTTTGGTGGCCAAAAATCAAGGGGCAAGCGATGCTTGGAGCCATTCGGAGGACCTTGGCCCCGATCGCGAAGATCCTTCAAAATTAATTCAAATTTTACCGTGATTGCCGGCTTTGCTTGCCAATACCCCGCTATGGGGGAACCATTTCGTGGCCGGAGGAGTTTCGAAGCCAACACAGGATTTTTGGGACAATGACAGGCAACAACGGCAACAGGAGCGAAGAGCTCGCCGCCGATCTCAGGCGCCAGTTCGGCACCGAGGCAACGAAGCGCTTCCTGCGCAGCTTGCCGGCATTCCGCACCGAGGCCGACATTCCGGAGCATTTTCGGGATCTGCTCGACCGTCTGGATGGCATAGAAGCCAGCGTGGCAGGCGGCCAGCGCCGGCAGTAGCGCCGCGTCGGGCACGCGCAACTACCGGATCGCGTGACAATTACGCGCAGTAATTTAGCGTGAGCTGTGCCTTGCGGCAACGGCAAGCCACGCCTATGCTTCCTGATGAACATGATTTCCCCCGAGACGGCCGCAAACAGCAAGCGCGCCTGGTTGAAGATTCTGGCGCGCTACAAGAAGCCCGACCGGCGGCGTAGCGCTCTCGAACTCGCCATCACCCTCATTCCTTTCGTTACGCTCTGGGCGCTCTCTTCGGCCGCCTATTCCTACGGCCACTGGTGGGGCCTGGTCCTCATCCTTCCCGCTGCCGGCTTTCTGGTGCGGATCTTCATGATCCAGCACGATTGCGGCCACGGTTCCTTCTTCGCCAACCGCACCGCTGACGACTGGATCGGCCGTGCGCTGGGCGTGCTGACGCTGACGCCCTATGATTGCTGGCGACGCGCCCACGCCGTGCACCATGCCAGCGCCGGTAATCTTGACGAACGCGGCATGGGCGACATCCGCACGCTGACCCTGGCCGAGTACCGGCGCCTGTCATGGCGCGGGCGCCTGGCCTATCGTCTTTACCGCCATCCGCTGGTGATGTTCGGCCTCGGGCCGATCTGGCTGTTCATCTTCGAGCAGAGACTTCCGATCGGCATGATGCGCGGCGGCCTGACGCCCTGGGTGTCGTCGATGACGACGAATCTCGCCATTGCGATTGCCGCAGCCCTGCTCATCTGGTGGATCGGCCCCGGCGCTTTCCTGATTGTCCATCTGCCCATCGTCGTCCTCGCCGGTTCGGCGGGCATCTGGCTGTTCTACGTCCAGCACCAGTTCGAGGAGACGGAATGGGCGAAAGACGAAGAGTGGGAGTTCCAGCATGCCGCGCTGCACGGCTCGTCCTATTACGACCTGCCGCCAGTGCTGAACTGGTTCACCGGCAATATCGGCGTCCACCACGTCCACCATCTCTCGGCCAAGGTGCCGGGTTACCGGCTGCAGGAAGTGCTGCGCGATTATCCGGAACTGCGCGGCATCGGCCGCGTCACGCTGCTCGACAGCCTGCGCTGCGTCAAGCTGGCGCTATGGGACGAACAGCGCCGCAAGCTGATCTCGTTTCGCGAAGCGCGGGCCTTAGCCTAGAATAAACCGCCGCACCAAAGGCGCGGCGGCATCTTCCAAAAACCGGCTCAGGCGGCCTTGCGCTCGTCGCGCATCAGCGCCTTGCCGTCGCGGATCTCGGTGCCGAGCACCTTCAGACATTCGCGCATGAAGGCGGCAAGGCCGGGCCAACCCTTGGCCGACACCAGATTGCCGTCGACATGGGCGCCGGTCGGCGCGACATCGATGTAGATGCCTCCGGCCAGCGTCACTTCCGGCTCGCAATATTGCAGCGCCGCCACTTCCCGGCCGCGCACCACGCCGTCGACCGCAATCAGGATCTGCACGCCATGGCAGATGGTGAAGATCGGCTTGCCGGTCTCATGGAAATGCCTGACCAGCGCCTGCACCCTTTTGTCGATGCGGATATATTCGGGACCGCGCCCGCCGGCGGCATAGACGGCATCATATTGCGCCGGATCGACCTCGGAAAACGTCTTGTTCAGGATGTAGTCGTGGCCGAGCTTTTCCGTATAGGTCTGGTGGCCCTCGAAATCGTGCAGCGAAGTCTTCAAGATGTCGCCGGCCTTCTTGTCGGGACAGACGACATGGACGGTGTGGCCAACCGCATGCATGGCCTGTTCAAAGACGAAAATCTCATATTCCTCGCTGAACTCGCCAACGAGCATCAATATCTTTTTGCCTGCCATGCCGGTCTCCTCCCTTGCTGGCCATTATTTCGGATCGCGAAATAATGACCCTATCCTAAGGGCAGGCTCGTGACAGGGAAAGCCCAAATCGCACAATTGGTCTGACCAGATTGAGTTTTCTGGAGGTGAGTTGGGCGACCCATCAACGCATCCAGCGGGAAACGGCAACGTTGGTCCGACCACCAAGCGGGAAATCAGGCAGCGGCCCTGATCATGTCAGCCGCCTTTTCGGCAATCATGATGGTCGGCGCATTGGTATTGCCGCCGATCAAGGTCGGCATCACCGAGGCATCGACGACACGCAGTCCCTGCAGCCCGCGCACCTTGAGCTCAGGATCGACGACGGCCATGGCATCGACACCCATCTTGCAAGTGCCGACCGGGTGATAGATCGTGTCGGCGCGGGCGCGGATGTGCGCCATCAACTCGGCATCAGCGGAAACGCCGGCGGTATAGATCTCCTTGTCGCGGTATTTCGCCAGTGCCGGCGCCTCCAATATGCCGCGCATCATCCTGACACCCTTGAGCAGCAGGGCACCGTCCCGTTCGTCGGATAAAAAGCGCGGATCGATGCGCGGCGGCGCCAGCGGGTCCGGGCTCGACAGCCCGACCTCGCCGCGCGAATGCGGTCTGAGCACGCAGACATGGCAGGAAAAGCCGTAGCCCAGATGCAGCTTGCGGCCATGATCGTCGACGATGGCGATGCAGAAATGCAGTTGCAGATCGGGCCTGTCGATCGCCGGATCGGATTTGAGGAAAGCACCGCCTTCCGCATAGGGCGTGGCGATCATGCCGATGCCGTTTCTGCGCCAGCGCAGCATATGCCTGAGCAGGGCGGGCAGACCGCGCAAACCGATGCCCATCAGATCCGTCTCGCGCGATTTCCAGGCCAGGATGAAATCGAGATGGTCCTGCAGGTTCTTGCCGACGCCGGGCAGTTCGTGGATGACTGGAATCCCGTGCATGGCAAGTTCGGCTGCCGGGCCGATGCCGGACAACAGCAGAAGCTGCGGCGAGCCGAAGGCGCCGCCGCAGACGATGACTTCGCGCCTGGCTTTCGCCACCGCTTCGCTGTTGCCCTTGCGATAGCGCACCCCGCTGGCGCGTTTGCCGTCGAGCACAATGCCGGTCGCATGCGCGCCGGTGATAACGGTCAGGTTCGGCCGGTTCATCGCCGGATGCAGATAGGCGGCGGCCGCCGAGCAGCGCTCGCCATTCCTGGCCCCGCCCCAGAACTGTGTGACCTGATAAAGCCCCGCCCCTTCCTGTTCCGGCCCGTTGAAATCGTCATTGCGGCGGATCTGGTTTTCGCCACAAGCCTCGACAAAGGCTTTTGAGATCGGCCGCGGCTCCTGCTGTTCGCCGACCCTGAGCGGCCCGTCGCCGCCATGCAGCGCGTCCGCGCCGCGTTGATTGCCTTCGGCACGCCTGAAATAGGGCAGCACCTCGTCCCACGACCAGCCCTGGCAGCCAAGGTCGGCCCATTCGTCGTAATCGCCGCGGTGCCCTCGCGTGTAAAGCATGGCGTTGATGGCGCTGGAGCCGCCAAGCGCCTTGCCGCGCGGCTGGTAGCCGTTGCGGCCGCCGAGCCCTTGCTGCGGCACCGTCTGCAATCCCCAATTGTTGATCTTCGGCCGGCCCGGCAGCAAAGCGATGATGCCTGCCGGCGCACGGATGAGCAGGTTCCTGCCCTCGCCACCGGCTTCGATCAGGCAGACGGTTTTCGACGCGTCTTCCGAAAGCCGTGCGGCAAGCGTGCAGCCGGCGGAGCCGCCGCCGGCGATGACATAGTCGAAATCCATGGCTTCCTCCCTGGCGTCCCGCGGATGTTTCCGTCGTGACAGCCAAGAGAAGGCTTGATTTCAGCCGATGTAAAGGCGGGTGGAATTGCCGCTGCGTCAGTTGTCCCGCAGCCGCCGCCAGGAGTATTTCGGCCCCTTCGGCTCAGACGCTTCGGTCGGCTGATAATACAGCCCCAGCCCGCCGACGCGGCCCTCTTCGAGCCGCTTCAGCAGCACTGGATTGGAAATCTCGAATTCGTCGAAGCCGAGCCGCAGCATATGCGGCAACTGGTCGACAAGAACCTGCCCGGTGGCACGGACCGCGCCCTCGAAATGGTAGCGGCTGCGCAGCAGCTCGCCCTTGGAAAACGAGCGGCCATCGTTGAAGGCCGGAAAGGCCAGCGCCACCAGCGACAGCTGGTCGAGCAGATCGGCGATCTTTTCCAGCTGGTCGCCGGGCTGCAACGCAACGCCAAGGCGCTCCTTGGCCGAGCGGCGCACCTCTGGATCGAGGCCGAGAAACGCCTGCAGCGGCAGGATGAAGCGGCCATTGCTCGAAAGCGCCTCGGCGCTTTCGGCATGCGCCCACTCATCCTCGCGAAAACCCGTCGGGGTCCAGAGCCGGGTCTCCGGTGTCGTCGGTTCAGTCATCAAAAATTCCTAAAATTCAAACAAGCTGAGGATGTGTTGAGATTCAGGTCAGGCCGAGTCGAAAATGGCTGATACCGAGAACCGGAGCGGAGCGTACTTGAAGTACGTGAGCACGGGAAGCGCAGGACGCCGCCATTTGCAGACCGGCCTCACCTGAATATCGGCATATCCTAAAGGGATGCGTCAGTCAGCGACTTCTCCAACCCGGAGAGGTGAATGCCGCACTCTGTCTTGGCATGACCGGCCCAGCGGCCGCTGCGCGCATCCTCGCCCGGCTGCACCGGCTGCGTGCACGGGAAGCAGCCGATCGACAGATAGCCGTAGGCAACCAGCGGGTTCTCGCGCAACGCATGCGCCCGCATGTAGTCGGCCTGGTCGGATGTCGTCCAGTGCGCCAGCGGGTTGATGCGCACGCGCGGGCCGACCGCCTCGAACACCGGCAGTGCAGCCCGCGTCGAGGCCTGGAAGCGCTTGCGCCCGGTGAACCAGGCGCGGAAGGGCGCTACGCCGCGCGCCAGCGGCTCGACCTTGCGCACGTCGCAGCAGGCGTCGGTGTTGGTCTGGTGCAGATCGCCAGTCGGATCGATCCGTTCGAGCGCCGCTTCCTCTGGCTTGATCACCCTGATGTTGGTCAGCCCGAAATCGGCGGCGAGCGCATCGCGATAGCCGAGCGTCTCCTCAAAATGCTTGCCGGTGTCGAGGAAGATCACCGGCAGCGTGCGGTCGACCTCGGCGATCATGTGCAGCAGCACCGCCGAATCCGCGCCGAAGGACGACACTGCCGCGATTTCATCGTGAAACAGCTCGCGGGCCGCGCGTTCGATGATCTCAAGCGGCTTCAGATGTCCGTACAGCGCATCGAAGCCCGCCGCTTTCGCGGCGATGCTGTCATCGACGTCGACGATACGGTCAAGCGGCCTTGGTTTCGCCAGCATAGAGCGCCTCCTTGAACGGCGCGGGACCGACACGGCGGTAGGCGTCGATGAATCTTTCACTGGGACTGAGCCGAAGGCCGAGATAGGTGTCGACGATCTGCTCGATGGCATCGGTGATCTCTTCCGAGGAGAAGCCGCGGCCGATGATCTCGCCGACCGAGGTATTCTCGTCGGCCGAGCCGCCAAGCGTCACCTGGTAGAGCTCGGAGCCTTTCTTCTCGACGCCGAGAATGCCGATATGGCCGACATGGTGGTGGCCGCAGGCATTGATGCAGCCGGAGATCTTCAGCTTCAGTTCGCCGATCTCGCGCTGCCGCTCGAGCGAGGCGAAGCGAAGCGAAATCTCCTGGGCGATCGGGATCGAGCGCGCCGTCGCCAGCGCGCAATAGTCGAGGCCGGGGCAGGAAATGATGTCGCTGATCAGGTTGGAATTGGCCGTCGCCAGGCCGATATCGACCAGCGCGTCATAGACCGCCTTCAGATCGGCGCGCGCCACATGCGGCAGGATGAGGTTCTGCTCATGGCTGACGCGCAGCTCGTCGAAAGCGAATTTTTCGGCGATGTCCGCGACCGCTTCCATCTGGCTGTCGGTGGCGTCACCCGGCACTTCGCCAATGCCCTTGAGCGAAATCGTCACCGCCGCATAGTCGGGATGGCGATGCGTCACGACATTCTGGTCGAGCCAGTCCGAGAAGCTTTTGGAATCAAGCCGCGCCAGTTTGATAGCGGCGTCGCCTTCCGGCCGATCGGCTAGTGCCGGCGGCGCAAAATAGGCGTCGATGGCACGGATGTCGGCATCCGGCAGCTTCAGCTCGGCGTCCTTCAGTTCCTGCCATTCGGCCTCGACCTGGCGGGTGATTTCCTCGACGCCGGTCTCGTGCACCAGGATCTTGATGCGCGCCTTGTACTTGTTGTCGCGGCGGCCATAGAGGTTGTAAACGCGCAGGATCGCCGTGCAGTAGGACAGAAGGTCTGCTTCCGGCAGGAAATCGCGGATTTTCTTGGCCACCATCGGCGTGCGGCCCTGGCCACCGCCGACATAGACGGCAAAGCCGAGCTCGCCGGCAGCGTTCTTCTTCAGATGCAGGCCGATGTCATGCGTCTGGATGGCGGCGCGGTCGCGCTCGGCCCCGGTCACCGCGATCTTGAACTTGCGCGGCAGGAACGAGAATTCGGGATGCACTGACGACCACTGCCGCAGGATCTCGGCATAGGGGCGCGGATCGGCAACTTCGTCGGCGGCGGCGCCGGCAAAATGGTCGGCGGTGACGTTGCGGATGCAATTGCCGCTGGTCTGGATTGCGTGCATTTCCACACTGGCGAGATCGGCCAGGATCGCCGGAATGTCGGACAGCGCCGGCCAGTTGAACTGAATGTTCTGGCGCGTGGTGAAGTGGCCGTAACCCTTGTCGTATTTGCGCGCGATGTGGCCGAGCATCCGCAGCTGCTTGCCGTTCAGCGTGCCGTAGGGCACCGCAATGCGCAGCATGTAGGCGTGCAGTTGCAGATAGACGCCGTTCATCAGCCTGAGCGGCCGGAACTGGTCCTCGGTGATTTTGCCGGACAGCCGGCGCTCGACCTGGTCGCTGAACTCGGCGACACGGGCATGGACAAAATCGTGATCGAACTCATCGTAACGGTACATGCTTCGTCTTTCAGGGCGCGTCCGCCCGTTTCACTCAAAATCCCGGCTATGCCGCCCGCTCGGCCTGCTTGCCCAGATCGTTGCGGATGGTCGGGCCAGCAGCGCGGATCTTTTCGCGCAACCGCACCGGCTCGACGACGCCATTGACGACCTCAGCGTCGATCAGGTTGACGTCGACCACTTCATTGTCGGCATAGGCCTTGGCGCCGATCGCTTCCAGCCGATCCTCGGCCGCCTTGTCATGGGCGAGATCGGCGTGGTCCACCGTTTCGGCCCAGCCGCCATCGGCATACCAGACGGCGATGCCGTCGGTGAGACGGTTGCCGGTCAGTATCTTCATTGTTCGACCTCTGCGGCAGCCGCGTTGGCAGCGCCCTCATGACTATGTGCCGCGAGCGGCTCGGAACGTTCAAAATTGGCGCCCGCAACCGCGTCGCCGATGATGGTCATCACCGGACCGGTCAGATCGGCGCGCGCTTCCAGCGACGGCAGGTCGGCCAGCGTGCCGTGGAAACGGCGGCGGTTCTGCAGGCTGGCATTCTCGACCACGGCGACCGCCGTATCCGGCGACAGGCCGGCCTCGATCAGCCGCCCCGCAACCTCGGCCGCGACCGAGCGGCCCATATAGACGGCGACGGTGGCGCCGGAAATGGCAAGCTTGGCCCAATCCGGCAGCGAATTGCCCTTGAGATCATGGCCGGTGGTGAACACCATCGACGACGACACGCCGCGCAACGTCAGCGGCAGTTCGAAATCGGCGGCGGCGGCGAAGGCCGCGGTGACGCCCGGAACCACATCATAGGCGATGCCGGCATCACGCAATGCCGCCATTTCCTCGCCGGCGCGGCCGAACACCAGCGGATCGCCCGACTTCAGACGCACGACGCGCTTGCCGTCGCGGCCGAGTTCAACCAGCAGCGCATTGATTTCTTCCTGGCTCTTGGAGTGGCAGCCCTTGCGCTTTCCCACCGGCAGGCGCTCGGCGTCGCGGCGGCCCATGGCGACGATCGCCTCCGGCACCAGCGCGTCATAAACGATGACGTCGGCTTCCATCAGCAGGCGATGAGCGCGCAACGTCAAAAGATCCTCGGCGCCGGGACCGGCGCCAACCAGGGCGACATGGCCCGAAACCGGAGCTTTCGACAGCAACAGATCGACGGCGGCATCATGCGCCTGCGAAAGCTCGCCGGCCTCGACGGCACGGGCCGGCGCGCCCTGGAAAAAACTCCCCCAGAACTGGCGGCGGGCATTGCCTTTCGGCAGCAGCTTTTCGGCTGCACCGCGAAACGAGGCGGCAAGCGTTGCCAGCGGCCCGAGCGACGGCGCGAGCATCCGGTCGATGCGGCTGCGCAGCATCTGCGCCAGCACGGGCCCGGCACCCTCGGTGCCGATGGCGATGGCGACCGGTGCACGATTGACCAGCGCCGGGGTGAAGAAATCACAGAGCTCCGGCCGGTCGACGGCATTGACCGGAATGCTCAAGGCGCGCGCATCCTCGGCCACGCGGCGGTCGAGCGCCTCGTCGCCGCTGGCGGCAAGCACCATGACCGCACCTTCGAGATGCGCGGCATCGTATGGAGCGTCAATGTGGGTGGCGCCGGTCGCGGCGATGAAGCTCAGCAATTCGGCGTCGGCAGCATCGGTGACGATGCGCAGCGCAGCGCTCGACTGATCGAGCAGCCGCGCCTTGGCCAAAGCCTCGTCGCCGCCGCCGACGATGGCCACGGCTTCGCCCTCGACCCGCATGAACACCGGGAATGCGTTGAGCTTGGGATTGGCCTGCGACATGACGAACAGATTCCGGAATAGTTTGGCAGTTTTACGCGCGAGCGTGAAAAAGCTGAAGGAACCCACTCGCGCATCGCCTGACGGGAGGCAATCGCTTTTCCGCAACCCGGAAGGCCAAGAGAAAAATATTCCACATCCGCATACCAGGCGGATTCAAGCTGCTGCCGCAGGCCTTGTTCTGCGGCTCTTTTATCCAGGAGTGACCCGAGCCGCAAAATTGTTTTTTCTAAATTCTACCAATTTAGTAGATTAAAGCCGTCGGAGGCGCTTCGCTCTGCCAAGTCCGTTGAATCGTCGCGGAGCGGGGGCCGCTGCCGGCTCCGGCAAAACAGTGGAACGTTCCGGCTCCACCACGCGTTCTGACCTTGCCGAAGCTGACAATCGTTGGCTGGATGAAACCTTCAAGCAGGAGCGCGCAATGAACAAAATCAACCTGAAACATGGCCTTCTGGTCATGGTGGCCGATGGCGAGAAAGCGCTGTTCCTGAAGAACGAAGGCGACAATCTCTATCCGAACCTGCAGCTCTTCCAGGAGATGAAGCAGGACAATCCGGCAACGCGCGAGCAAGGCAGCGATAGCCCCGGCCGCTACAATGACGGCGCATCCGGCAACCGCAGCACGGGCGAGGATACCGACTGGCACCGGCAGGGCAAGGAACGCTTCGCCGAGGAGATCGCCGACCGGCTCTACAAGTTCGCCCATAACGGCATCTTCGACAACATCGTGCTGATTGCGCCACCCCTGGTGCTCGGCACGATGCGCAAGAAATTGCACAAGGAAGTCACCGACAAGGTACAGGCCGAAATCCCAAAGACACTGACCAATCACGCCGTGATCGACATCGAGGCCATGCTGCAGGCGGCCTGAACTCCAACCGGATGACTATCCGGCTTCAGCTATGCGGCGCGCGCAAGAGTTTTGCTGCGCGCGCCTTTCGTTTTTCGGCATGTATGGCCACCAATTTCCGCCTTGCGGGTTGCATCGCCGGCACCCCCTCCAGCATATTGCAAAGGCGGCGGCTTCGGGCGACGCACCCCGACATCCCTGTTTTTGAAAGGCGCTCCATAGACAATGCCGCATGACACGCCCCTTATCGCCACCATCGTCGCCGGTCTGGGGCTGGCATTCATCTTCGGAGCACTTGCCAACCGTTTTCGCATTCCGCCGCTGGTCGGCTACCTCGTCGCCGGCGTGCTGGTCGGGCCGAACACGCCTGGCTTTGTTGCCGATGCCAGCCTTGCCAATGAGCTGGCCGAAATCGGCGTCATCCTGCTCATGTTCGGCGTCGGCCTGCATTTCTCACTGAAGGATCTTCTCTCGGTCCGCGCCATCGCCGTGCCCGGCGCCATTGTCCAGATCGGCTTTGCCACCGCGCTCGGCGTCGGCCTGGCCTGGATGCTCGGCTGGTCGATGGGCGCCGGCCTGGTCTTCGGCCTGGCGCTTTCGGTGGCGTCCACCGTGGTCCTGCTGCGCGCGCTGCAGGAGCGGCGACTGATCGAGACCGAGCGCGGCCGCATCGCCGTCGGCTGGCTGATCGTCGAGGACCTGGCCATGGTGCTGGCCCTGGTGCTGCTGCCGGCGCTGGCCGGCGTGCTCGGCGGCCAGCCACAGATCGATGATCATGCGAGCCTGTTGTCGCTACCTGCCAGCTACGGCATCTGGGGCGTCGTCGGCCTTACCCTGGCCAAGGTTGTCGCTTTCGTCGTCGTCATGTTGGTGGTCGGTCGTCGGGTTATTCCGTGGATCCTGCACTATGTCGCCCATACCGGCTCGCGCGAGCTGTTCCGACTGGCGGTGCTGGCGATCGCGCTCGGCGTCGCCTTCGGCGCCGCCAAACTGTTCGGCGTCTCGCTGGCGCTCGGCGCCTTCTTCGCCGGCATGATCATGAGCGAATCCGAACTCAGCCACCGCGCGGCGGAAGAATCGCTGCCGCTACGCGACGCTTTCTCGGTGCTGTTCTTCGTCTCGGTCGGCATGCTGTTCGACCCGTTCAGCCTGATGAGCAATGGCTGGCCGATCCTGGCGACGCTGGCCATCATCGTCATCGGCAAGTCGCTGGCCGCCTTCGTCATCGTCATCGCCTTCCGCTATCCGCTGGCGACCGCCTTGATGATCTCGGCCAGCCTCGCCCAGATCGGCGAATTCTCCTTCATCCTGGCCGAACTCGGCGTCGGACTGAAACTGTTGCCCGAACAGGGCCGCGACCTGATCCTGGCCGGCGCCATCCTGTCGATTCTCGTCAATCCGTTGATGTTTTTGGCTCTCGACTGGATGAAGCCATGGCTGGACGCGCGTAGCGCCAAGGCAGCGCCACCGGAAGAGGCAAAACCGGTCGACCCGGCGACACAGCCGGGACAAGTTGCCTCGGTGGCCGCCGCGGCCAAAGAGGATGGCCCGCCACCGCACACGACGCTTTCCGATCACACCATCCTGATCGGCTACGGCCGCGTCGGCAGCCTGGTGGGTGCTGCGCTGAAAGCTGCATCGCTGCCCTTCCTGGTCATTGAGGACGCGGACAAGACGCTGGCGAGGCTGAGAGACGACGGCGTCGAAACCGTCTCCGGCAATGCCGCCAATGCCGGCGTATTTGCCGCCGCCAATCCGCAGGGCGCCAAACGATTGATCCTTGCCATCCCCAACGCCTTTGAGGCCGGGCAGATCGTGCTCCGGGCTCGCGCCGCCAATCCCGCCATCAACGTCATTGCGCGGGCCCATTCCGACGCCGAGGTCGAGCATCTCAAGGGGCTCGGCGCCGACACCGTTATTATGGGCGAGCGCGAAATCGCCCGCGGCATTGTCGAGGTGGTGATGGCCCCGACCTCTTCGCTGCCGGACGAACTGGCCAAGGACGTCAAACCACAGCCGATTTGAGCTACGCGTTCTTGTCCAATCCAGGTTGATCTGTGGCAAATGCGGAACCGCCATTCTGCGCGATATCGCTGAGATATTTTCCCGGCGGCTTGCCCAGCGCCTTCTTGAACATGGTGATGAAGGCGGTCACCGATTCATAGCCGAGATCGCCCGAGACCTGCTGTACGCTGGCGCCGGAGGCCAACTCGCGTATGGCGACGATCAGGTGCAATTGCTGGCGCCAGCGGCCGAAGCTCAAGCCGGTCTCCTTCACCACCAGACGGGCAAGACTGCTTTCTGAGAGCGCGAGGCGATTGGCCCACTCCGCCAGCGTGCTGCGGTCGGCTGGGTCCTCAGCCAACGCTTCGGCGATCCGCCGCAGGCGCGGCTCGGCGGAGATCGGCAGATGCAGCTGCTGGACCGGCATATCAGGCAGTTCGGCAAGCAGGACGCTTCCCAGGAAGGCGCACCTTGCATCGTCCGGCGCGCAGTCGGACAGCTCGATGATCAGCTCGCGCAGCATTGGCGAGATCGACAGCGTGCGGCAGCGGTCCGGCAGATCGGCGGCTCCGGGTTCGACATAGACGAAGAAAATCCGGGCATTGGCGGTGGCGATGTTGCTGTGTTCCATCCCGCCGGGAATCCACACCCCGCAATGCGGCGGCACCATCCATAGACCGCTCGGGACACGGCAAGTGACACCGCCGCCGAGCGCGAAGACGAGCTGGCCCTTGCGGTGCCAATGGACGCCCGCTTCCGCCTTGGTCTCGGGTATGTCGACCCGCACAGCAATGGCTGGCGTCAGCACATCATCGACATCGAAGTCGACCCAGGGGTAGCGAAGTGGCTGTTTCATGATTGACTGATTTTAGCGACTATTCGCCATGATAGCTAAATTCTTTGCTCGGGAGAGTCGATAGGGTCCGGGTCTACAAACCAGATTGAAGGTATGACCCATGCGCGCCCTCGTCATGTCCCCCGACAGCCCCAGCGGGCTGAGGCTCGCCGAGGTCGACCAACCCCGTCCGCTTGCGAACGAAGCGCTTGTCTCAGTCCATGCGACCTCGTTGAACCGCGGCGAATTGCGGCTGCTCACCATACGTCCGGAGGGCTGGATACCTGGTCAGGACGTCGTCGGCATTGTCGAAGAGGCAGCTGCCGATGGCTCCGGGCCAGCCGTGGGCGCCCGGGTTGTGGCATTGGTCGACGAGGCCGGCTGGGCCGAACATGTCGCCGTTTCAACCGACCGTGTCGCCGTCATCCCGGACAAGGTCAGCTTCGCTTCCGCCGCCACGCTTCCGGTTGCGGGCACGACTGCCCTGAGGGTCTTGCGCCACGGCGGCGACCTCGCGGGACAGCACGTCCTGATCACCGGCGCCAGTGGTGCGGTCGGCCGCTTCCAGATTCAGATCGCCCGCGAGCAAGGCGCGACGGTGACCGCCATCGCCGCCACCCGGCACGCCGAGGATCTCCGCGGCCTCGGAGCCCAGCAGGTTGTAGAGTCGATCGAGCTGGCTGAGGGGCCGTTCTCGCTGATCACCGAGTCGGTCGGCGGCCAAAGCCTCGCTCACGCCATCGAACGCGTCGCGCCGGGCGGCACCATCGTCATGTTCGGCTCAAGCAGCGGCGAACTGACGCCGATTGGCTTCAGGCAGTTCGTTCCCGGCCACGAGGGCGCGCGGCTTCAGACCTTCGCCTACTACACATCAGGTCCAGCCATTGGCGCCGATATCGCCTCACTGCTTGCTCTGGTCGCGGTTGGCCGGCTGGAAACCCGCGTGTCCCTGACCATGCCCTGGACAGACATCGGCCAGGCCCTGGACGCCCTGCGACAGCGCAGCTTCAGCGGCAAGGCTGTTCTCACCATGGCCGGATGAGCAGCTTGCCCGTGCTCAGACGTGCTGGCCACCATTGATGTGGATTTCCGAGCCCGTCACATAGGACGCCTGCTGCGAGCACAGGAAAAAGATGATGTCGGCGACTTCCGCCGTGGTGCCAAGGCGCCTGAGCGGGATCGTCTCGACGATCTTGTCGGTGCCCGGCGACAGGATCGCGGTGTCGATCTCGCCCGGCGCAATCGCATTGACGCGGATGCCATGCGGGCCGAAATCATGTGCCATCTCGCGCGTCAGCGAGCCAAGTGCTGCCTTCGAGGTCGCATAGGCGGTGCCGGCGAAAGGATGCACGCGGGTGCCGGCGATCGAGGTGACGTTGACGATCGAGCCTTTCGCTGCGGCAAGCTCCTTGAAGAGGCCACGCGCGAGCATGATCGGCGCGAAGAAATTGACCTGGAACACGTCGCGCCAGACATGCATCGGCGTGTCGATCGAGTTCATCCGGCTGTTGCCGTCCTTCAGCTTGGGCGAGATGCCGGCATTGTTGACCAGCGCGTGCAGCTGGCCGCCATGCGCTTCCAGCCGATGGCGGATCTCCGAGACCGCGATGCCGACATCCTCCTGGTCGGCGAGGTCGACCTTGATGTGGTCTTCCGGGCCGGCCGGCCACGGGCAGTCCTCGGCAAAGGCCTGACGCGAACAGGTGATGACCCGCCAGCCTTCACGCGAAAAGCGCTTGACCGTTGCGTGGCCGATGCCGCGGCTAGCGCCGGTCAGCACGATGGTTTTTCTGGTGTCGGTCTCAGCCATAGCGTGGTCTCCGGCGCGTGATCTAACCGAATATGGCTAAGATTGCGAGGGCCACCAAGAGGCCAGGGAGCCGGCCGCGCCCTAGCCTTTCAATAGCAGGTCGGACAAGCCACAAGCAGGCCGAGACTCAGAAGAAAGACCAAACCGGCCAGCGACCAAAGAACCCATAAGAACGTGCTACGAGAACGCCCTGCCAAGCGCGCAACGCCCCACGCCAGACCATAAGGCAAAAAAATCCCCATGATGAAGGAGCCGTATATCGCGCCGATTCTTTCCTGATCGAGGTACGCTGGATTGGGAAAGTAGAGATATGGCAGGTGCCGAATGGCAACGACAAGGACTGTCATCCCAAGCAGCAACAACGATTGCCACATGCCTAGTCGCTTGTAGTCTCTCACATCATCGGGCTGAACAGGCTCGCTCGCCATCAGCCGCCGCCCAAAATATCCAGGATCGACGTCTTGCGCTTCTTGGTTGGGCCGCCGACGCTGCCGGGCGGCACCGGATGCTTGATCGAGGCGGTGGTGCCGCCGTCACCGGGCATATCGAAACCATCGGCATCAACCGTTTCGGCCGGGCGGACAGCGCGCGCCGGAGGCGTAGGTGCCTGGGCGGTCGCGGGAGCCGCTGGGGCAGCCGCCGGAGCTGATTGGCCGACCGATGCCGACGGGACCGGCGCTACTTGATTGTTGCCGGCCGACGGTATCTCGTCGGGGACGATGGTATCAGGCGGCGTTGATTTCCACGTGCCGGGCAGCGGCCTCACCGGCACGCCTTCATGCGCGGCAACCATGAACTCGTGCCAGGCCTGCGCCGGCAGCGCGCCGCCGGTGACCTTCTTCATCGGCGTGCCGTCATCATTGCCGAACCACACGCCGGTGGTGAGATTGGCGGTGTAGCCGACGAACCAGGCGTCGCGCGAATTCTGGCTGGTGCCGGTCTTGCCGGCCGAGGGCCAGGCGAAGGCCGCCTTCTTCGCCGTACCGGTCTCGACCGTGCCGGTCATCATCGAGTTCATCATGCCGACAATGTCCTGCTTGACGACGCGCGGCGCGCTGCCGCCATTGTCGTCATAGAGCACCTTGCCTTCGGTCGTGGTGATGCGGCGGATGAAATGGATGTCGGGCTTGTAGCCGCCATTGGCGAACGGCACGTAAGCCGAGGTCAGCTCCAGCGGCGTGACTTCCGAGGTGCCAAGCGCGATCGAAGTGTTGGCCGTCAGCTCGGACTGGATGCCCATGCGGTGTGCCGCCTCGACCACCGAGTCGGGGCCAACCTCCATTGTCAGCTGTGCAGCGACCGAATTCAGCGACTTCGCCAAAGCGGTCGCCAGCGTCACCTTGCCAAAATACTTGCCGCCGTAATTGTCCGGCGTCCATTTGCCGATCTTGATCGGCGCGTCATTGCGCACGCTGTCGGGCGTGCGGCCGGCTTCGAGTGCCGCCATATAAACGAACGGCTTGAACGCCGAGCCCGGCTGGCGGCGCGCTTCCGAAGCGCGGTCGAACTGGCTGGTCGAATAGTCGTAGCCGCCGACCATGGCGCGCACCGCACCCGAATTGTCGATCGACACCAGCGCGCCCTGGCTGACATTGAGCTTCTTGCCGCTTTCGTCGATCAGCCGGCGGATCGACTGTTCGGCAAGCTTCTGCAGATTGAGGTCGACGGTGGTGTCGACGACGATGTCGCTCCGCACGTCGCCGATCAGGTCGGGCAGTTCTTCCATTATGGTGTCGGCGACATAGTTTTCCGAACCGGTCCAGTAAGACGGCGCGCGCGTCGCCGGCGCGCTCATGGCCGAGGTCAGTTCCTTGGCGCTGATCTTGCCTTCGTCACGCATGGCGGCCAGCACCAGCTGCGAGCGTTGCTCTGCTGCCTTCGGGTCGCGCGCCGGCGACAGCCGTGACGGCGCTTTCAGCAAGCCGGCGAGAAGGGCTGCCTCGGAAAGCGTGACATCGCGCGCGCTCTTGCCGAAATAGCGGCGCGAGGCCGCCTCGACGCCATAGGCGCCGGAGCCGAAATAGACCCGGTTGAGGTACATTTCGAGGATCTGGTCCTTGGTATGCTTGTGCTCCAGCCACAGTGCCAGCAGCACTTCCTGCACCTTGCGCTCCAGCGTGCGGTCGGGCTTCAGGAACAGGTTCTTGGCCAGCTGCTGGGTCAGCGTCGAACCGCCTTGCGAGAAGTGCCCGCCCAACACATTGGTCACCATGGCGCGCGACAGGCCGATCGGATCGATGCCGAAATGCGAATAGAAGCGGCGGTCCTCGATGGCGATGACGGCTTCGGGAATGTAGGGCGACATTTCGTGCAGGCCGACCGCCTCACCGCCGCTCATGCCCCTGTTGGCAAGCAGCTGGCCGTCGACCGAAACGATCTTGATGTTGGGGGCGCGGTCGGGGATCGACCAGGTGGTGGCCGCCGGCATCTTGGCGCCGTAGTAAACGACGATGCCGGCCACCGCGATGCCACCCCAGATGCAGAGCACGAAGCACCAGTAGAGCATCCGGGCCATCACGCCGAACAGGCCGCGCCGGGGTTTACCGCGCCTGCCGCGCGATGATTTTCCCTTGGCCGGTTTGCGTCCCGCGGAGGATTTGCGATTGCCCGGCACGACGCGATCCTCCTCGTTCACCGAAAACCCGTCCTGGGATTTCGCGGGGCGCGATCCCTCGAAGCTGGGTTCGATGCGACTGTCTCTGCGGTTCGCCATGCGTTGCGCTGTCTTCCCGGTGCCAATGGCGCTCGGGTTGAAGGGTAGATGCGGCGGTTTAAGGGCGCGTTAAAGCAGGGTTTATGCACCCTTTTGAAATTCCTTAAGAATTTCTAAAATCCGAGAACGCCGGCTACCAATGCCGCGCTGTTCACGACGCTTGAGCCGGGCGTCTGCCACCGTGCATCTGCGCAGCGGCAGGTAGCGAGCCCAGCCAGGCTGAAATGCTCAATTCTGCTGGATCGAAATACCCTTGTCGTCGATCTTCAGCTCGACGCCCTTGGGCTTTGTCTGTTCGTGATAGACATAGATGCCGAGCGCGATGACCGCGACCACGAGCGCGCCGATGATGAGATAAAGGGTATTCTGTTTCATGGCGCGCTCCCGTTGGTGCAAAAAACTTCGAGCGTCACGCTCGCTTCAGGACCTTGACCAGAACCAGCAGGATGACGGCGCCGATCGTGGCGTTGATGATGGCAGCCAGAATGCCACCGCCAATGGCAAAGCCCAGCCTTGGGAACAGCCAGCCGGCGATCAAAGCGCCGATGATGCCGACGATGATGTTGCCGAGCAGACCGAAGCCGAAGCCCGAGACGATGAGACCGGCGAGCCAGCCGGCGATGGCGCCGATGATCAGGAAGATGAGAAGGCTTTCAATGCCCATGGCGAGTCCCTCCAGGAAGAGAGGCGGCGACGGAGCGGAAGGCCCCGAATCGGCCTCGTTATCAACGACTTCAGGCTATGCTAAAGCGCGCGACGCTGCCAGCGGTGCTACTGGTCGTCGTCATCGTCGCTGGAGGCAGGCCGCCAGCTGGTCGGCTGGACCTTCTTCTGGGTATCGCTGTCGGTGTAGACCCACCAGGCGCCGTCGCGAAACTGCCCCACGGATTCGCTGACGACGCCGTCGCCGCCTTTCCAGAGCACCGTGACCTTGGACCCGTCCGTCGGGGCGGTTGCTATCGGCTTTCGGTCTGCCATGTGATCCCCTCTTCGCGCAGAACAAGCATCTGCAGCCGACAGAACGCCGCCGCCCGCATCCGGTTCCAGACCGGCCGAGATACCGGAACCGTCAGCTGTGGGCGAAGATGTCTTCCTCGCCCCAGCCCATCAGATCGAGTTTGGCGCGCGTCGGCAGGAAGCGGAAGCAGGCGTCGGCTTCCTTGCTCCGCCCGTCCCGCACTAGGCGTCCAGCCAGCACGTCGCGCAGCCGGTGCAGATAGAGCACGTCGGAGGCGGCATATTCGAGCTGTTCGGGCGACAAGGTCTCGGCCGCCCAGTCCGACGATTGCTGCACCTTCGACAGGCCGACGCCGAGCAGTTCGAAGCAGATGTCCTTCAAGCCGTGCCGGTCGGTGTAGGTGCGAGTGAGCCGCGAGGCGATCTTGGTGCAGAACACCGGCTCCGGCATGACGCCGAAGGCATTGTAGAGCACGGCGAGGTCGAAACGGCCGTAATGGAACAGTTTGGTGATGCCGCGGTTGCGCAGCAGGCTGACCAGGTTCGGCGCCTTCTTCTGGCCGGGCGCGATCTGGATCACGTCGGCCGACCCATCGCCCGGCGAGATCTGCACCACGCAGAGCCGGTCGCGATGCGGGTTCAGCCCCAGCGTCTCGGTGTCGATGGCCACCGCGTCGACATTGTAGTGGGACAGGTCAGGCAGGTCGTTTTTATGGAAGCGGATGTCGCTCATCTTTTTCTCCGGATCGCGGTTTACGGCCGTCCTCGCCGCGATCCGCTGAAAAATCAACCAGAAACTGGTTTTCCGCCCCTAGCGCGTCAGTGCATCGAGAATACGAGCCCAGGAGCGCTGGCCCTTGTGGAAGGAGGTCAGCTCGTATTTCTCGTTGGGCGAGTGGATGCGGTCGTCGTCGAGGCCGAACCCGACCATCAGCGATTCCATGCCGAGATAGGTCTGGAAATCACCGACCACAGGGATCGAGCCGCCACTGCCCGTCGTCACCGCTTGCTTGGACCATTCATCCGACAGCGCATCCTTGGCCTTGGCCAGGAACGGCGAGTCGTAGGACAGCTGGATCGCTGGCGAGCCGCCATGCGGGTGGAATTCGACCGAGCAGTCCGCTGGAATGCGCGCCTCGACGAATTTCCGGAAGGCGACGCGGATTTTCTCGGGGTCCTGCTTGTGGACGAGGCGAAAGGAAATCTTCGACGACGCTTCCGCGGCAATCACCGTCTTGAAGCCTTTGCCGGTATAGCCGCCGATTATGCCGTTGAACTCGGCTGTCGGCCGCGCCCAGGTCAGCTCCATCACCGAGCGGCCTTTTTCGCCGGATGGGATCGACAGTCCGATCGGCCCGAGGAAGGTCTCGGCGGTCTCGCCGAGACCTTCCCAGGATTTCAGGATCTGCGACGGCGTTTCCTCAACCCCGTTATAGAAGCCGGGAATGGTGATGTGGCCGTTCTCGTCATGAATGTCGGCGAGAATCTTCGCCAGGATGCGGATCGGATTGGCGGCGGCGCCGCCATAAAGCCCCGAATGCAGGTCGCGATCCGCGGCCTTCACGGTGATCTCCTCGCCGACCATGCCGCGCAGGCTGACGCAGATCGACGGTGTCTCGCGGTCCCACATGCCGGTATCGCAGACCAGCGCGAAATCGGCCTTCAGCTCTTCGGCATTGGCCTCGAGGAACGGTTTTAGCGACGGCGAGCCGGATTCCTCCTCGCCCTCGAACAGGATGGTGATGCGGCAGGGCAGATTGCCGTGCACCTGCTTCCAGGCGCGGCAGGCCTCGACGAAGGTCATCAGCTGCCCCTTGTCGTCGGCCGAACCGCGACCGGTGATCACCTTGTGGCCGGGTCCGACCTCCTTGATCGCCGGCGCGAACGGGTCGTTTTCCCAAAGCTCGATCGGGTCGACCGGCTGCACGTCGTAATGGCCATAAAACAGCACATGCGGCGAACCGGCCGGGCCATCGTGATGCGCCACCACCATCGGATATCCGGGCGTGTTGCGCACCGAGGCATCGAAACCGATCAGCTTGAGGTCGGCCACCAGCCATTCTGCGGCCTTGCGGCAGTCGGCGGCATAGTCGGAATCGGTGGAGATCGACTTGATGCGGAGCAGGCCGAACAGGCGCTCCAGGCTCTGGTCGAGATTTTTGTCGAGACGGTCGAGAACGGGGGAGATTGTGGACATGTCCGGCGGGCCTTTCTTTTCGGTGCCGGGACCGTAAAGGCAGCGCATCGAAACGAAAAGCCCGCGATCGTTAGACCACGGGCTGGAATTTGCTTGTTGAAAGGCAAAAAAAGAGCCGCCGTGGTGGAGGGGGAACCACGGCGGCCTTTACTCGAAACGTTGCGGCAGCCCGGAGAGGGGGGATAGGCTGCCGCAGTTGTCCGGGATAGGCGGGGGACGGGCCTTGCTCCGGACTCGGCGAAAACTGCCGATGACGTGTATTTGTGTCTTCGAACGTGGCGTTTCAAGGGCACGAAAATTACACTTTTGTAACATGGCTGTGAGCGGCCGAGCCTCCGCAACGAGGCATTCACAGGCAGGCTCTGTCAGGATGGCGCCGCAACACCTGTTGGAAGCCTGCCTTTGCCATGGACCGCGCCGCCCTGCCGCGCTATCCCTGCCGGCATGAAAAAAGGCGATCATCTCTTCCTTATCGACGGCTCCGGCTACATCTTTCGCGCCTACCACGCGCTGCCGCCGCTGACTCGCAAATCCGATGGCTTGCCGGTCGGCGCTGTCTCCGGCTTCTGCAACATGCTGTGGAAGCTGATGCAGGACGCCCGCAACACCGATGTAGGCACTGTGCCGACGCATTTCGCCGTCATTTTCGATTATTCGTCGAAAACCTTCCGTAACGAGCTCTACCCGGAATACAAGGCCAACCGCAACGCGCCGCCTGAAGACCTGATCCCGCAATTCGGCCTGATCCGCCAAGCGACCGTAGCCTTCAACCTGCCCTGCATCGAAATGGAAGGGTTTGAGGCCGACGATCTCATCGCCACCTATTGCAAGCTTGCCCACGAGGCCGGCGCCGATACCACCATCATCTCCTCCGACAAGGATCTGATGCAGCTGGTCGGCCCCTCGGTCGGCATGTACGACCCGATGAAGGACCGCCAGATCGGCATTCCCGAGGTGATCGAGAAATGGGGCGTGCCGCCGGAAAAGATGATCGACCTGCAGGCGCTGACCGGCGACTCCGTCGACAATGTGCCCGGCGTGCCCGGCATCGGGCCGAAGACGGCAGCGCAGCTTCTGGAACAGTTCGGCGACCTTGACGCGCTGCTGGCGCGTGCCGGCGAGATCAAGCAGGACAAAAGGCGCGAATCCATCATCGCCAATGCCGACAAGGCCCGCATATCGCGCCAGTTGGTGACGCTGAAGAACGACGTGCCGGTGACCGACGGGCTCGACGATTTCGTGCTGCATGCACCGGACGGGCCGAAGCTGATCGGCTTCCTGAAAACCATGGAATTCACCTCGCTGACCCGCCGCGTGGCTGAGGCGACCAGCACCGAAGCCGGCGATGTCCAGGCGGTCGCTGTGACAGTCGAGCGCGCCGACACCGCGCACGGCCCCGATGTCGGGTCTGGTGCACCGGCAGTTGCTCGCGGCGACGGAACCAACGAAGCAGCACAAGCTGAAGCCAAGGCCGGCGATACCCCTTCCCTGCTTTCAGCGCTTCGTCACGAAGCGGCGTCCGCCGCCAAAATCGACCCCAACGCCTATGTCGCGATCCGCGACACGGCAACGCTCAAGAACTGGCTGGCCCAGGCAAAGGAGACCGGCATCGTCGCCTTCGACACCGAGACGACGTCGTCGGACCCGATGCTGGCCGACCTCATCGGTTTCTCCCTGGCGGTTGGCCCCGGCCGCGCCGCCTATGTGCCGCTGGCGCACAAGAGCGGCGCCGGCGACCTGCTCGGCGGCGGCACGCTGGAGAATCAGATCCCCGTCCGCGAGGCGCTGGCGCTGCTGAAGCCGCTGCTTGAGGACAAATCGGTCCTCAAGATCGCCCAGGACGCCAAATACGACATCGTCGTCATGAGCCGCCACGGCATCGACATCGCGCCCTTCGACGACACCATGCTGATCTCCTACGTGCTCGATGCCGGCACCGGCCACCACACTTTGTCGTCTCTTGCCGACAAATGGCTTGGCCATGCGACCACCCCGCTCAAGGATCTCGCCGGTTCGGGAAGAAGCTCTGTCGGCTTCGAGCAGGTCGACATCGACAGGGCGACCGCCTACGCCGCGGGGCATGCCGACGTGGCGTTGCGGCTATGGCAGGTGCTGAAGCCGCGGCTGGCGGCCAAGGGGCTAGTCTCGGTCTATGAGCGGCTGGAGCGGCCGCTGGTGCCGGTGCTGGCCCGGATGGAACAACGCGGCATCTCGGTCGACCGTCAGATCCTGTCGCGTCTCTCCGGCGAACTGGCGCAAGGCGCGGCGCGGCTGGAAGAGGAAATCTACGGCCTTGTCGGCGAACGCATCAACATCGGTTCGCCAAAGCAGCTCGGCGACATCCTGTTCGGCCGCATGGGCCTGCCCGGCGGCTCCAAGACCAAGACCGGGCAGTGGTCGACCTCGGCGCAGCTTCTAGAGGATCTCGCTGCGGAGGGCCACGAACTGCCGCGCAAGATCGTCGATTGGCGCCAGCTGACCAAGCTGAAATCGACCTACACCGACGCCCTGCCCGGCTTCATCCATCCCGACACCAGGCGCGTGCACACCTCCTATGCGCTGGCGGCGACGACGACGGGCCGGCTGTCCTCCTCCGATCCCAATCTGCAGAACATCCCGGTGCGCACCGCTGAGGGACGCAAGATCCGGACCGCCTTTATCGCCGACAAGGGTCAGAAACTGGTCTCGGCCGACTACAGCCAGATCGAGTTGCGTGTGCTTGCCCATGTCGCCGAGATACCGCAGCTGACCCAGGCCTTCGCCGACGGCGTCGACATCCATGCCGTCACCGCCTCGGAAATGTTTTCCGTTCCGGTCGAAGGCATGCCTTCGGAAGTGCGCCGCCGCGCCAAGGCGATCAATTTCGGCATCATCTACGGCATTTCGGCCTTTGGGCTGGCCAACCAGCTGTCGATCCCGCGCGAGGAAGCCGGCGCCTACATCAAGAAGTATTTCGAGCGCTTCCCCGGCATTCGCGACTATATCGAGGCGACCAAGGCCTATGCGCGCGAACATGGCTTCGTCGAAACCATCTTCGGCCGCCGCATCCACTACCCGGAGATCAGGTCGTCAAACCCGTCGATCCGCGCGTTCAACGAGCGCGCCTCGATCAACGCCCGGCTGCAAGGCACCGCCGCCGACATCATCCGCCGCGCCATGGTGCACATGGACGAAGCGCTGGAGAAGGCCGGCCTGTCGGCTCGCATGCTCCTGCAGGTGCATGACGAACTGATCTTCGAGACGGTGGAAGCGGAAGTCGAAGCGACGATCCCCGTGGTGCGCCGCGTGATGGAAAACGCGCCGATGCCGGCCATCTCGATGTCGGTGCCGCTGCATGTCGATGCACGGGCGGCCAACAACTGGGATGAGGCGCATTAGGGCTTCTGGTGGCGACGATACCCGCATACGCCGCGATCCGTCACACCCCCCTCTGCCCTACCGGGCATCTCCCCCTCAAGGGGACTGTTGCAAAATTGGATGGATGTGATTCCCTGTTTTTGAAACGGGGATTTTGCGATGACGACGAAGCCGAGCGGTCAGTTCAGTTTTGTGGAGGCTTTGCTGCCACAGGGTCTTGGTCGGAGCGGTCGGCTGGACCGGCTGTCGTCGCTGGTGAAGTGGTATCGCTTCGAGAAGATTCTGGCGCGGCTGCGCTCGCCGGCGGGGCCAGGGCGGCCTGCGTACAATTCGCTGGTGATGTTC
>NZ_JBFUFA010000009.1:0-198534 GCF_056403695.1 Mesorhizobium sp. P2_F7
GTCGACATAGAGTTCGTCCAGCGCATAGCGGTCTGCTTTGGCCTGGTCCCGCCAGACGTCCCATCGCAGGTTTCCCGATTCTGCCCTGCACTCGGGCGCCATGCTGAACAGCAGGGCCTCAAGCTCTCCGGCCTTGCCAGGCCTGGCAAGCAAGGTCGCCATGATCTTGACGTGAGACATGGTCTACTTCTCGGTTCGCTATTTCGCGGTTGCCGCACTCTCGATGAAAGCCGCAACATCCTGCGGATGCGACAGCATCACCGCGTGGCTGCTGTCGATCTCGACGGTCGTGGCGCCAGCCCGCTTGGCGAAGGTTCGCTGGAACGTCGGGGGGATCATCATGTCTTTCTTGGTGACCATGAAGTGCGAGGGCTTGGCCTTCCATGCAACCTTGTCGATTGGAGTCTGCACCGCCTCCAGGCCCCACGGAACCTGGGCGACGGCCATGAAGCCGGTTACCGTGGGATCGACGTCCGCTGCGAAAGCGGTCGGAAATCTTGAGGGATCGACCAGCAGGTAGCCATCTTTCGGCGGCAGCAGGGGCGCTCCCGACTCTCCCGCAGGCACGGGTTGCTCAGCAAGCGATGCGACCGATTCCTTGGCGTCGGGCGCAAAGGCGGCAAGGTAGACCAGGCTCTGCACCTTCGGATTATCGCCTGCCTCGGTGATGACCATCCCGCCATAGGAATGGCCCACGAGGACGACCGGCTTGCTTGCCGCGGCGATCACACGATTGGTGGCTGCAACGTCGCCGCTAAGGCTGATCGTCGGGTTCTGCACGACCAGCACCTCGTACCCGTCGCCGGTCAGGATGTCGAACACTGCTTGCCAGCCGGAGCCGTCGACGAACGCGCCATGCACCAGGACGATCGAGACGGGCTTGTCGGCGGCAGCAGAGGCGGCTGAAGATGCGATAATCATGGCAGCGAGAAATCCCCAAATTGATCGTTTCATAATCGTCTCCATCAGTTTCTGGTTTCACCTTGCGTCTGGGCGGCCGAACCGGTGCGCCTGCCTGTTAAGCTCACGTGCGATTCCGGTTCAGCGCAGCGATCAGGGCGGCGGCGATCGGATGGTCTGAGCGCGGATTCTGGCCCGTGATCAGCTCACGGTCCTCGATCACATAGGGCTCGAAATCTGGGCCGACGGTCGTTTTAGCGCCTGCCAGGTCTAAGGATTCTGGCATGTGGAAATAGAGCTTGCCGTGGAGGATGTTGTCCTCAATGGGTTTTTCCTCGCTGGCCGAATAGACTGTCATCCTGTAGCCGGCATATTGCCATCCTTTCGCAAGTTCGGCTGCCTTGGTTCGGTCGCCCTGAATCAGCGCCTCGCGAAATTTCTTCGCCCGAGGCAATGCGGAGATCGAGACGATCGGGCCGTGGCAGAGCAGCGCGGTAGGCTTTCCGGCCGCATGGAAATGCCGAAGTATCTCGCCCGCGTCGGGATCTTGCATCAGATCGACGACCGGCCCTTGGCCTCCCGGGACGAACACGCCCGCATAGTTGTCCAGTCCCTCCTCGACCACCGATCGCAAGGTGCGGCCCTGGTTCGTCGACGGATCGTTGGCGAAGAAATCCTTGCCACGCCGATACGCCGTCTCATCGCCGCCGAAATGCTGGACCGCATCGGACACCGGGTCGATGTATGGCTTGGCGCCTGAGGGAGTGGCGAGCAAGACTTCATAGCCTGCCCCGACAAGCGCCATCATCGGCACCACTGTTTCATTGAGATATTGTCCTGTCGGTCCCGTGCCGCCTCCCTGAATTTCGATACGTGTGGCGTTCGAGCCCAGCACCACCACTTTTCCCTTGCTCATGAAAGCCTCCGGATGTTTCGCGGTGGATGGCGGACCGAAGCCGGCCATCCGGGAACTGCGGATACGATATCGCGGCGACGGCAGGTCGGCTGGTTAAAAGAGGTAAAAACCAGAGCGGGTCGTGATGGCAGGGATTCGGCCAGGCGGCGAGACACTCGCGCCGAGGACAAGGTGCCTAGTCCGCCTCACCTTTTCTTCCGCATCAACATCGAGAAGATCACTGGTCGTCGTGCCCTCGTCTTACCGGCCCAGCCCCTTTCATGATGATCTCGCGATGCGGATAGGGGATGCTTATGCCGTTTGCCTTGAACGTGTCCCACAGCGCCAGCAGCACCTTGCCGCGCACGTTGGTCAGGCCTTGCTGCGGGTCTCGGATCCAGAAGCGCAGGACGAAGTTCAGCGAGGAGTCACCGAAGTCGGTCAGCCAGCAGACCGGTCGCCGGTCGGCCTCGACCCGGCCGACGCTGATCGCGGCCTCTATCGCCAGTTCGCTGACCTTGTGCGGATCGGCGTCGTAGGAGACGCCGAAGTTCACGTCGAGGCGCACGAGGTTGTCGCTGAACGACCAGTTGATAACCCTCTGGGTGATGAAGTCCTCGTTGGGGATCAGGAATTCGCGGCCGTCGCGCGTCACCACTGAGACGAAGCGCGCCCGCAATTCGCGTATCCAGCCGAAGGTGCCTTCGAGCGAAATCGTGTCGCCCGGCTTGATCGACTTGTCGAGCAGGATGATCACGCCGGAGACGAAATTCGAAACGACCTTCTGCAGCCCGAAAGCGAGACCGACGCCAACGGCGCCGGAAAACACCGTCAGCGCCGTCAAGTCGAGACCGACGGCGGAAAGTGCCACGGCACCGGCCACCAGCACGAGGCCGATCTTTGCGACCTTGCCGACGAGGACGCGGATCGACGGTGTCAGTTCCTCGGAGAGGCGGACGCGCTCATCGATGTAATTGCCGGTGACCACCGCAAGCCAGACCGTTGCGATCAGGAGCAGCGCCGCCTTCAGCACCATGAGGGCCGAAAGGCGAACCGCGCCGAGAGGGATTGCCAGGCTATCGAGGACGGCGGCCGCCTCGTCACTGACGCCCAGGATGACAAGGGCCGCGTAGATCCAGGCCAGCCAACCCAGCGTGCGCGCGACGAGGCGGTTGCGGATGATGCGCGACAGCACGGTCGCGAACAGCCACGCCAGCGAGAGCAACAGCGCGACGAGCAGGAGATGGGTGCGGCTCGGCCAAGTGAAGGCGAGCAATAGGTTGAGCGCGGCAACAAGGAAGATAATGAACAGAATCCAGTCGGTGCGCCGCAACAGCGCGATGACGACCCTTAAGAGTCCGGGATGGCCCTTAATCTGGCGTGCCTGGTTCTCGACGAAAGGCTCGACCCGCAGCGCCGCCAGCTTCGCCACCGCAAAGAGCGAGGCAATGATGCCGATCTGATAGACGAACCAGGGCGCGGCGGCATAGTCGAACCATCCGCCGGCCCAGGCCAGCGCTCTATCGATGGCGTCGCGAAAATCCATTGCCACACGACCACTTGGCTACGAATTGCACGTCCACAATGTCGTCGGCCCTGTGATTGGTCAAGCCGACCTTCAGGGTCCGTAGCGGTCACTCTCGATGCCGGCTCCGCCCCAAGGCAATCGACGTGGTTCCACCCATTCCTGACGTCCGGAGTGTAAGCCGATCACCGCTCATTCATGCCATCTCCTTTGCTTTTCGCTGGAAGCCACGGCTTCGCAGCGTTGATCTGGTGCGTGAGGTCAGGCGGCCGGCAAGCCTGGATCGATGCCGGTCATGGCGATGGAGACGTCCCAGAGCCGCTTCGCGAGCGCGGGACTTTCGGCGTGCGGCGCGCGGTTTGCTTCGCCGGCTACACCGCGGATTCCCCCAAAGCCGGTGGGACCGTAATAGCCTCCAGGCTTCACCCTGCCGGTCGCAGCCAGAAGTGCCGGCCACGCGCCCTTGTCGGCGCTGTTGAGCAATAGGCCGACGATCGGGCCCGCGAACTGGACAATCCCCATATGGCGGCCAAGACTTGTGCTGGCGATGCCAGGGTGAACGCCGATTGCCGTGACGGGCGACTTCGCCGCGCGCAGGCGACGATCCAGTTCGAAGAAGAACAGCGCGTTCGCCAGTTTGCTGGCGCCGTAGCGATCGGTCTTGATGTAGCTCTTGTCGGCGTTGAGGTCGTCCCAGTCGATCTTGGCCTTCAGATGCGCGACGCTCGACGTCACGACCACCCGCGATCCCGGCGTCTCCGCAAGTTTAGGCAGGAGCAGCGAGGTGAGCACGAACACGCCGAGATGATTGACGCCGAACTGCGATTCGAACCCCTGCTTCGTGCGCGTCAGCGGTGGGTTCATAATCCCGGCATTGTTGATGAGCGCATCGATCCGTGGCTCCTTCGCGGCGATCTCGGCTGCGGTACGAACGCTGTCGAGGTCACCGAGGTCCAGCGGCAACCAGACGAGATCGGCCTTCGGCGTGTCCGCTTGATCCGCGCGATGGCATCCTGCGCCCTGGTCTGCTCGCGGCAGCCAAGCAGGACGCGCGCGCCCCTGGCGGCAAGCACCCGCGCGATTTCGAATCCTACGCCTGCGTTGGCGCCGGTGACGATGAAGCTTTTTCCCGTCTGTTGGGGGACGTTGGCTTCGGTGAAACCCTTGCTCTTAGACATTTTCGATCCTTATACATGAGTAATGACATACTCATTTATGGGTTAAAACTCAGGCGGCAGACCCCTTCCAGAACAGGTCGAATCCGGCCTGCCGGATGGCGTCACTTTCCTGAGGTTTGGCTGTGACCGCGTTGATGCTGATGTCGGCCAAGTCGAAGAGAATAGTATCGATGTAGAAGGCGATCCTGTCAGACGCGGCATGGCCGGCGAGACACTCCTCCACCATCGTCCGCGCATCCCGCTGCATAGCGTGGCACCGGTTCCGGCTTTCCGCTGTCACGCGATCCGACACCTTCAATTGGCGAAGGGCCTTGCGCGCTGTGGCGTGAGCCAGTCCCCAGTCAATCAGACGGTTCCAAACCGCGAATAATCGGTCTTTGGCGGAAGAGTCCGCCGGATATGGGGCTAGCATCGTCTCTGTGAGGTCGGTCTCGATCTCGACAAAGAGTTGGTTGAGCAGATCGTCCTTGGTTGGAAAGTAAGTGAACAGCGTCCCCTCAGAAACGCCGGCAGCCTTTGCGATCTTGGCCGTGGACGCGCCCGTGCCCAGGCTGGCGACGAACTCGGCCGCCGCATCGAGCAGTGCCTGTCGCTTTTCTTCACTAAGGGGACGCGCCATATTCCGTCTAACGATATTGAGTGAGTAGATACTCAATCATATAGGAGATGACATGAGATTGGTCAACCCCCTTGGGCACCGCGCGAAGAGATGTCCGTTCTGCGAGGACGGCAGGGGCTGGCGGATTGACCGAGATGCGGCGCGAAGCGCGCCATTCACCGTAACTTGCCGAAACGCAACAAGGCCCCTCGCCGGGCCTTGCCGTATCAAACGCTGCCGTAGAGCGGTTCGCCGCTCACTTCCCCATCAGTTGCTTGGCATTCTCAGCCCTGATCGAGGGTGGTCTCCACCGTCACCGTCGGCTGCACCGCCACGGCGGCAGGAAGTCCGACACCAGGCCGCAGGCGATCGACGCGACAGGCGCCAAAGGGCCGTACCCGACCCTATGCTCGCTTCACAATTCTCGGTTTGGTCGGTCGGCGGGATTGATCCGCGCTCTCGAGGGTCAAGGCCAACCGCTTCTCTTCTTCGATGGCGCGATCTACTGCCTCGATTTCCTCTTGGAGCGCCTTCAACTCGGCTCCGTAGCTGGAGCCATCGCTGTCCCCGATCTGAAAGCCACTTGCCCGCATCGCGTCGCGAGTATGGTGCACGTTACGGACTCCTTCGCGTCGAGTCGCGACCAGGATTTCCCTAAACTCTTCAAGACGTTCAACGTGATTGCGAGTCATTGCGTTCTCCTATTCCGTCGTCATCGTCGCCTGCGGCGATTCAGAACGGCTAAAAATTACGACGCAGAAGCCTTAAAAGAGTACAGGAGATTCTCTCGACAAAGCATGAGCGCGGAAGCTCAAATTTGAACGTCTTGCAATAAGGTGGGGCGCAGCAGGCGGAAATTGGCCTGGGACCCAGGTGTTGGACTCGTCCGGCGGCTTCGAGGCTCGGAAGGCCGGAAGCGGACCTCTGGGCGCCGGGCCGCTGCAAGGGTTCTCAATAACCCTCGGGCGGTCAATACCTGGCGTCCCACGGGGCTCTGTCGCCAAGTTGTACGTCACGTGCGCACTTTACAAGCCACCCCGGCCATAGCGCCAATGCCAAGCATGCACTAACATTCCAGCTCGACCCCGTTGGGGCTGGCCAGTGATCTGTTCAAAGGGAAGTACCCATGACCAATCATTGCTGTGGACCGGGCTATGCTTCTCCAGCCGAGGCGATGACGGCACCTCGCGAAAAGCTGCTCTATACGATTGCCATCTACACCGGCACGGGCATTCAGAAGCCGGACTATCTGTGCACCATCGATGTCGACCCGGAGAGTTCGACCTACAGCCAGGTGATTTCGCGTTTGCAGATGCCGGGCATTGGCGATGAGCTTCATCACTCGGGCTGGAATGCCTGTTCGTCGTGCCATGGCGATGCGAGCATGGAGCGGAAATATCTGATTGTGCCGGGTGTGCGCTCGTCCAATCTGCATATTGTCGATTGCGCTACCGATCCCCGCAACCCGACACTGTTCAAGGTCATAGACGGCGCTGACATCAAAGCCAGGACCAATCTGTCGGCGCCACACACGGTGCATTGCCTCGGCTCGGACATCATCGTTTCCATGCTTGGCGATGCTCAAGGCAATGCCCCCGGCGGCTATCTGCAACTCAGCAAGGAGTTCGAGATCGTCGGCCGCTGGGAAAACTCCATGGGTAGCATCAAGTTTGGCTATGATTTCTGGTACCAGCCGCGACACAACGTGATGGTCAGCTCAGAATGGGCCGCGCCCAATACCTTCATGCCTGGCTTTGACCTGGAAGAGGTTGGCCATCTGAAATATGGCCGAGAGATCCATTTCTGGGATTTTGAAAAGAAGGAGCCAAAGCAAACATTCTATCTCGGCGAAGATGGCTTGATCCCACTGGAAGTGCGATTCCATCATAACCCCGACAGCAGTCACGGCTTTGTTGGCGCGGCCCTTTCTGCAAATATCATCCATTGGTGGAAGGACGCGGCGGGTGACTGGCAATGGGAAAAAATTATCGATGTCGGCAATGAGCCGCATCCCGAATGGCCGATACCAATACCGGGCGTGATCTCGGTCATTCTGCTCAGCATGGACGATCGATACCTCTATCTCTGCAACTGGTTGCACGGCGATATCCGCCAGTATGACATCTCGGACCCTCACAACGCCAAGCTTACCGGACAAGTGTGGATGGGCGGACTTCTCGGCCGTGCGCCTGAGGTCAATGGCGTGAAAGTGACTGGCGGGCCGCAGATGATACAGCTCAGCCTCGACGGCAAGCGCCTCTATGTGACGACCTCACTCTTCTCGACCTGGGACAACCAGTTCTATCCGGAAATCCGGACCAATGGCGGCTGCATGCTGATGGTCAATTGCGATACGGAAAACGGTGGCATGGAAATCGATCCGCGGTTTGTCGTTGATTTCGGCAAGGAGCCAAATGGGCCAAGCCGCTGCCACGAAACCCGTTATCCCGGCGGTGATTGCACAAGTGACATCTGGGTATGACCAGCTTCACCATCACTCTCGCCAATCAAGGCGGTGCAGCCTTTGACGTCGATCACCGCAAGCCGCTCTTGCAAAGCTTGCGCGAGCAGGGCGTGGACCTGCCCTACGGCTGCAAGTACGGCGGCTGCATCACCTGCGCGGCCAAGATGATCAGCGGCAAAGTCGATCAAAAGGCGCAGCGGGCGCTGAACAACCGCCAGATCAACAATGGCTATATAATCCTCTGCGTCGCCCGCCCTATGAGCGACTGCACGCTGGAGGTCGGCGTTGAGAGCCACGACAAGCTCTATCGCAACCCCTTCCTTGACCCGCTGGCCGCGCATGAATTGAAAGCCGATATCGCGACCCCGTTGGAAGCAAAGAAATGACCCATATGAATCATGATGAGCCCTATTCGGAGGCTTATCTGCAAGACATTCTGAAATCGGTCAAAACCATCGCGATGGTGGGGGCCAGCCCCGACAAGACCAAGTTTTCCTATGGTGTTCTCAGGGTGCTGCACGAAACCGGCTATGACATGATCCCGGTCAACCCCAGTTCCGGTCTGGATGAAATTCGAGGGCTTAAGGTGTATCCGTCACTGGCGGCCATCGACCGGCCTGTGGATATGGTTGAGGTTTTTCGCCGCTCTGAGGATTTGCTGGAGGTTGCACAGGAGGCTATCGCCATCAATGCCAAGGTTTTGTGGGCTCAGATTGGGGTGCGCGATGACGCTGCCGCCCGGTTGGCGGAGGAAGCGGGCTTGAAAGTGGTGATGAACCGCTGTCCCAAGATCGAGTTGTTCCGCCCCTTCTGGAAGCCGAAGTTGCACCTGGGAATATGATTGCAGGCACACGGAATTCGGTGTGTCGCGGTAACCGGTCTGTTCCCTTCGGTCCTGGACGTTGATACTGCTAGCAGATTGAATTTTGCCCGAGATACGATGCCAGATGGTCGCTGAGATCACGCGCGTCGTCGCCGGCGCCGTCGATCAACGCAGACTTGCGGCGGCGCAGAAACTGCATCCCCATCAGGTACAGGCCCGGATGTTCCGCAACCCCGCCATCGTGGCGGACGTAGCCCTTGCGGTCGAAGACCGGCAGTTCCAGCCAGGAGTAGTCCGGCCGGTAGCCGGTGGCCCAGATGATCGTCCTGATCGCGCCTGCGGCGAGGTCGAGGCCGAGCGGCGGGCTGTCCTCGACACGGGTCGGCGGCAGGCGATCCGGCGGCCCGACCGTCGCGTCCAGGTCGTTGGTGCGCGCCCATTCGTCGATGAGGTCGAGTAGCCGGGCCATCTTGAGATCGGAAAGCGCGCACATGTTGCGCAACGACCCCGCAAACTGGGCCTTGCCGTCTTCGGTGATGCCGGCAAGACGACCGATGAGCCGGACGCCGAGGTCGTCGAGCGCATTGAGGTCGAGGGTGGTGCGGTCGGGCGTGCCGGCAAGCTGCAGCGAAGGAACCCGTCGCGCCCGCCTGATGTCGTCCACCTCGTCGTAGCGCTCGTCGAGCACGCCGGCGGCGTCCATCCACCATTCGAGGTCCTTGCCGCGATAGACGCGGGGTGCCCGGATGTGCTCGCCCACCGACAGGGTCACTTGGCGTCCCGAGCGCTGCAGCTCCTGTGCGATCTGGGTGCCGCTGGCCGACGCGCCCGCCACCAGCACGCCACCGTCGGCGACCTGGCCCGGATTGCGGTAGGACTGCGCCGTCAGCATGGCGACCGACGGCGGCACGCGGACGGCGAAATCGGGCAGGCGCGCGATGTTGCACGCGCCCGACGCCAGCACGACGGTCCGACACCGCCACTCGCCGCGGTCCGTGCGCACAAGATATCCCGCCCCGTCGCTGCGAACCGAGGTAACGGTCGTGTGGGTTCTGACCGGAGCCGAGATCGCCTTGGCATAGTTCCCGAGGAAGTCGATCACTTCAGGCATCGTCCGGTAGCCGTCGGGGTCGTCGCCGTCATAGCGGAAGCCCGGCAGCCGGCTCTGCCAGTTCGGGGTGAGCAGCCGCAGCGAATCCCATCGCTCGGTGCGCCAGCTATGGGCGATCTCGCCGCGCTCCAGCAGCACGTGGTCGATAGAGCGCTCCGCGAGGCAGCGGCTCATCGCGAGCCCCGCGTGCCCTGCACCGACGATCACTGTGGTGACGGAACTAATCGCGCCCTCTTATCGGGAGAGTCTACGGTTCGAAGCGCCTTTCAGTTCACCACGACCGTGACGTTCGTCGGATTGGTGACAATGTCATAGACCGCCGACCGCTTCTGCGACTGAGCGACGAGCGCCTCGATGTCTTCTTGCTTGGCGTCGGCGTCGATGTTGTACCTTACCGTGATGCCGCTGAAGCCGTTGCGCACGTCGCTGTCGATACCAAGTATCCCGGCGAGATCCATGTCGCCTTCGATGGTCGCCTTCACCGACTTCAACTGGATGTTCCGGTTCTGGGCAACCGCAGCGATGCCGGCGGTCAGGCAACTGGCCAGCCCGACCAGCACGTATTCGACCGGCGTGGCGCCCTGATCCAGGGAAGCGAAGACCTCCGGATGGTCGGCATCGAATGCGAAGGTGGTCTTGCGATGCTGATCCTGGCCGAGACCGTAAAAACTCTCGACCGTCGAGTGGCTGTGGGTGCCGTCCTTCCATTCGCAGGCCGCGCGCCACTTGAACTGCGCGGCCTCCGGGGCGTTGGTAAGCGCTTCTTTTGCGGCGAGCAGCGCCTCGACGTTAACGCCGTTGTTTGCCTGTACTTCGGAAGCCATAATTATTATCCTCCCTACCTTGCACTGGCTCAAAAACCCGACCGATTCCACTGACCTCCTGATCAGATTTCACCATGACGCGGCATGCTATGGGTCGCGAAGCGTTTCGACAAGTTGTTTCCGTTGGGGAAGCAATGCGGGTTCACGACCACGCCGTGAGCCCGCCGGCGTTCTGGCCGGCCCAGTTGGGTGCGCCAAACCGTCAGTAGGCTTCTATCGTCAGAATGGCGTTCTGGAATCGCTTGGCCGCAAGGTCCTCTGGCGTGATCCAATATTGCAGCGGCCCCATCTCGCCGACGGTCCAGTTGAGCGCCATATCCGGCCCAAGTTGGAGCAACAGCAGGTAGCGGTCCTTCATCTCGTCGGCCGCGACCTGGACGACGTCTCCCTTGCCAAGCATTTGATGGGTACGGGACATGTGGCGGTGAGACAGGGCGGCTACGACGTCAGGACCGATGAGCGCTGCACCGGGCCGAATCTGTCAGTCCCCCCTCGGCGCTTTGATGGCCGCGATTGAAAGCCAATCGTTCATCACCTGCGGAAGCTGCCGATGATGCGGCCGCCGCACTGAGGATGACGGGATACCGTTGGCATGCAAATCTTCCAGAAAGGCAAGGATTTGCTGCTTCACCTCGGGAGGCGGTGCGTCATAATCCTTCAGTCCGGCGTTGACCGTCGGAAAGAATGCGTTGAACATCTTCGAACCGAACGCCGACAGTTCGCGCTGCACCGTCCGTAGCCGCTTGGCCTCCGGATTGTCTTCGGCAACATCGCCAAGCGCCTTCAGTTGGGCCGTGACATCGGCCGCCTCTTCGCGATGATATGCCTCCACAAGCTTCCGAACAGTCCGCGCCGAATGCCAATTGGCCGGAAATCCCGGATACGGCGTCCAGAGCGTGTCTTTCGGCGCATGATGAGCGGAAAGCAGCGGATCAGGGGCGACTGGCGGACCGTAGAAGGCGTCGACCCTTTCGGTGCGAATTTTGTCGGCGACCTCGAAAGCATGACCTTCGTGCGCACGCGCCGTGACGTCGGCGTCGGTCGGCTCCTCGATCCAGGCAAACTCGACCTCGACCCGATCATAGTGGGTTCGCTTGCCCCGCAAGATTTCTTCCATGGGGTCCGATCCCTGAATCCTGGCGGTGAAGGGCATGTCAAGCGGCGCCCACTTCTGTGTCGCCTGACGTGGTTCGTAGCGCGCCACGAAGTGCATCGCGTCCGCCCCGAACGTGTCGGACATCGGCGCAAAGAAATGGAGATAGCCCTTTTCGGGGAGCAGATCTCGTCCTGGTCCCGGCGGCAGATCCGAACAGTCAATCTGCGCCATGAAATTGAGGCGCTCGAGCAATCCCTCCCGATTGTGAACCGTTGGCCAGTCGAACTCATCGGGGACGATCGGCAGCCCACCAAAATAGCTCATGCTTCGTTGGGGAAGACGCGGCGGAAAGACGTGCTTGATCGCAATGCGCGCGGCTTGCCCACGTTCGATCGCTTCGCGGCCATCGACGGAAATCGGTGGGATCTTGCGCTCGACATGCGCTTTGAACGCCGCCTTGCGCTGGTCGTCGCTGGTCTTGGCCTGCTGCTGCATGTCGGCGATCAGCTTTTCCGCCGCAGAGTTGGGTTTGGGCGATATAGCGTGGGCCGCTTCAGAGGTTCGCGCACGGCCTGGCTTGTCTTTTTCTTTTGAAGACGAAAACAGCCCGGCAAGGCGTTTTGCCCCGCTGTAAACCAGGCCGCCAACGATCAGGAGCATCGCCCCGACCACCAACAGCGGCATCAGCTTTTCCATGACGCTTACCCCCCCGTCGTCAGCCACGTCACTCCGTCCCGCAACCAGATTATTGCCGTCATATCAGCCGTTGCGCAAGCAAGGGGCCAACCCATCCGCGATCCGGCGGCAATACCGGGCGCAGCTCACGGAGACGGAGCACGTCTTCCACCTCTGCGCAGCCGTCAGCCCGCTGACGGACAAGACCGTGAACAGCAGCACCGTGACGGAGGCCCAGAACGCCATCCGCATCGCCAAGCAGATCGAGATGGAACAGTGCGGGTTTACGACGACGCCGTGAGTGAGGCTGTGGGCTGGCGCGGCCAGTGCGCCAAACCGGTCTATCGCGTAGTTGTCTAGCAATGGCGTGCGGCACCGCGGATTTCGGATCCTTACACGGCAGAGCTTAAACGCAAGCTAAGTAGGCCGGTGCCCGGAATCCCCGCAGGAGGTGGTTATGAGGGTGCCGTGGGACGGTCAACGCGTTTCTGGCTCAAACGGCCGCGATGGATAGCATGCCTCCGGATATTAGTTTCGGCCTGCTAGCAGCAGGCTATGGGGTTAAGACCGCGTCGGCCGTTGAATATTCCGCGGATGGCCCCAAAGCGCTGCGTTAGAATTTTCCAGCGGTGAAATCGAATACCACCACATCGATCAGTGCGCGGCGCGCGTCGGGAATCCGGGCAGTCAACATTTTGCACATCTCCTCCGCACTCGTAGGCGCGGGAAGCCCGTCAGGATGAACCTTCAGCCGCCGGTTGCTCGCCGAGGCCATATCGCCGAACCACAACACACAATAAATGCCGCGCTGTTCGGAGCGCCAGTCGACGAGATATTGAACATCGAGTTGGCCCGTCGCCGCGTCCCAGACATCTGTGTGCCATTGGCCCTTAACCTCGATCGGCAATTGCATGGCCCCCCGCGCGAAGGCGAGGTCTGCCCGCTTGGTCTGGGGCATATCCGCCTCGGTAATCCGCTGAATGTCGTAACGAGAGAGCTCGGCCCCGATCATCGCCGCCAGCCGGTCGCGGCAGCGATTCTCGTCGCGCGGAATTCCGGAATCGGTCCAGAATTCGACAACCGAATCGAGGTCGTCACCGATCAGTTTGCGCCGCGCGACATCCATCTCTTCGAGGACCAACGCCTTCAAGTCCTCGATATTGCCCGGCGGTCCGTCGTCGAGAAGTGCTGCGAGATCGCGCGGCAACAGCCCCGAAAAACTCTCCTCGGCGCGCTTCTGCCGCTGCTCGGCTGCCATATGCCGAATGAACTCGGCGTAGCTGTCATTGGGGCCAGCGACGAGCCGCCCCATGGCTTCGCTCGCTTCGACGCTCGTGTCGTCAGCGATCCGGCTAATCAGTGAGCGAAGAAAGTCTGCCGCGTTATAGTCATTGGTGTCGCCCCAACCAGAGCCTTCCAACACCGCATGGGGCCACTGCTCACGAAACTCGGTAATGATCCATTCAGACTGCGCGGCCTTCAGCGGCAGCATACTGCCGCGCTGTTCGAACTGGAACCGGTTGCGGAGGAACCAGATGAATTCGGGATATTCTGCGCCGATTCCGCCGAGAGTGGGCCGCACCACGTCGAACCGCAGCAGCACATCGATCGCAAGCCACGACAACATGTGATCGAAATTGCGAAACACTGTCGCGGCCCGCGCCTCGGCCACCAGCCGTAGCGCATCGAGCGCGCCGCCATGGGTGAGGCAATCGACCAACCCAGCCTCGACGGACTCGGGAACATTGGGAAAGGCGGTTAGCCAGCCGGCGCCAAGCGCAACGCCGGTCGCCTGCCAGTCTGGATCGTGGGCGAGCATATAGAGCCCGGCGACATGTTCGTTGCCCGCCGTAAGCGCGGGTTCGATCCAGAGCTGCGCGAACGCGCGCCGCGCATCTGGAGTGGTGAAGACATCGGCTTCGAGCGCCGCGCGCAGCTCCTCCTTTTCCTTCTCGATGCTCCAACCATGATCGTCATGGCTGAGCAGCAATGCGGCCTGTTTGAGGGGTTCGGACAGGTCGGCCAAGCCCTTTCCATTGCGCGCGCGCTCATAAAGCCCGGCCATGATCGCGAAACCGTAATTATAGGTCGTCCCGCGCGCGGAAGCGTTGGCGATTTCTGCGGCGGTGGGCAGATCGGTGCGATGGAGAACGGACTCGAATCCGACGAGCGCGTCATCTCGTAACGCCGGCCCGATCCATTCGGCTAAGCGCTCGTCCGGCGGCAGTTCGCTGGGCAAGTCGCGGAACTGGTCTAAATAGGCTCGCGCGGGACCCACGATCGCAGCCAACTCGCCCGAACGCAGATCCTCGCGCCCCTTTTCAAAGTAACGACGCGCCATCTCAAAGGCCACCTTGCGCTTTCGCTCCCGCTTGCCCGCTTCCTTCTCCTGCCGGACCTCCCAGGCAGGCTTTTTGGGGTTTTCCAGCTTGCGCAAGAAATCAGCGAGAGACTTGTCGCCACGCTTGAAGGCTTCCGCCGCTGCCCTCACATCCGGATCTAGCCCGTCACGGCCCCAGCCAATTTGCACCAAATCCTTCCAATCTTGGCGCAGGTCCGATTCTTCGCTGTCACGTTGGGCGAGGTGATCGAGCGCGCAGACAAGGTCACCAGGCCGCGTTGTCAGCCCAACCAGCCGGCGTTGCAGATAGTGTTCAGTGACCCACAGACTGTCCTTGCGCCGGTCGTTCGCCAGCACATGCGTCTGGACCGCACGACGCAACGCATCATGCGCCGCCAGCCGCCCGGCGAGCGTCTTCTGCGCCTCGTGATGCCATCGATGTGCTTGCTCAATAGTCCCGAGCCAGCGCCAAAGCAAAGGTGCATGGGCCGGTCCGGCCATTCCTTCGTCGATTGCCCGGACGATGAGATGCGCCATGATATCGGCGACCTCATTGGCATTTTCCCAATCGCGGTCGAATATCAGCTCGGCATAATCGGCGATTAGGTCGAGCATCCCAATCAGCCGCCCCGACGGAATCGCGTCGAACAGACGATCATAGCTGCGCATCGTATGGACACGGCGTCCGTTGCGGCGTGGCACCGAACAACTGGTCACCCCCATTTCGGCGAACAAGGTCGCAACTAGCAACCCGTCCGACACGTCGGCATGGATGTGCTGGATCAACTGGCGGGCGAGACGCGGTGCATCGTCACCGCCCTGATCGGTTAGGGCTGCGATCGTCCTTTGCCACCAGACACGGTCGCGATGCGGCAACAACGCGTCCGCCGCGTCGTCGCGCTCGCGATAGAAGCGCTCCCGCGACAGCACGATCGCCTCAAGCGTATCGGCCAGTTCGGCAGCAAGCGACGTGCCCTCCAGTCCTTCAATCAGCAACGAGCGGAGATGGGCACGGCTAGCCGCCGAGGCGATGATAGCGTCGATCTTGGGCTTGAGCGCCGGAATCATCAGCCCCGCAGCGGTCTTGCTGTCCCAATCCGCCGCGCGGAAATATGGATCGTCCTCAGCTAGTATGCAGAGCGCCTCGAACAGGCAATCCGCGAGATGCGGAGTCAGCGCGGCAGTTTCACCGTAGCGCAGGACGCCATAGGGATCCACAGCAACGACCCGCTCGGCCATCGCCGGACTGTGATAAGCGAGCCAAGCATGCAGACCGCGCAGGCTCGCCGGCACACCGCCGCTACCCTGCAACTGCGCCAGCACACGCCGCTGCGTCCGCGCCGTTGTTGCCTGTCGTGCGAGCCAGCGCGCGCCGAGATACTCGGCGATGACCCGGTGGATCGGCTTGGCGAGCGAAGGACCGACGCTATGGAACAGCTTAGAGGAAAAGATCGCTCGGACGGCCTTTGCCTGAGGCAGCGTCTCAAGGTCGGCAAGCCGCAGGCTGCCCTGCTGGGCTTGTGCCGCGCCGGCTGCACTCGCGGCTTCGGCGCCAGCAAATAACAGGCCAGCCGCAATCGCGCCTGCGGCGTCGAGCGCCCCGTCCTCGGTGAGTTGCGCCAAGCCACAATCCTGCCGGTCCGCATCGTGCTCGGGCCAGATCAGCGCGCTGACGCGCTCGAACAAGGCCGCGCGCGTCGCAGGCAGTTGTGTGTCGCTCTCGGCAACCCGTCCCATTAGACCTAGCGTCAGTGGGTTGCGATACAATTCCTCCAGACTGTGCGATGCGAGATGGTCGAGCACATGATCGGTATCCACATTCGGATGATACGAAAGCAGATAGGCGCGCGCTTCCGCTCGATCGAATGGTTCAAGCGTCAGCAATTTGGGATCGGCACCGTAGAGTTGACGCAGGTTCGTTACGCTACGCGCCTGCCACTCGCGCGACCGACACGAAAGGACGAACTGCGGCGAACCGGCCTCTTCGAGCTGAGCGAGAATTGCGTCAATTGCGTCGCCTTCACGCCGCGACATTGCCTCGTCGAGACCGTCGATCAGTAATGGCTTGCCGGTCGGCACCAGGTTGGCCGGATACTTGGCATTGATGAACCGGATCGCGGTGACCGGTTCGACGCCGAGCCGCCGGCCGAGCTCACGCATCAGCTCGCTTTTGCCCATGCCAGGCTCGCCAAGGACAACCTTGTTACCGGCAAGGGCAAGAAGTCCCTCCTCATCAACTCGGTTATCGAGAATCGAGGCATCGGTGGGCGTGAGCAGGCGGGGGAAATAAACCGCGGCAGGCGCAAGGCCTGTGTCTTCATCCTGCGTTTCAGCAGACGCTGCGGCGCTTGCCATGTGAACTGTACGTCTCCTCTCCGATCCTGTCTCGAACCTAAGCATATGACGGGGCAATGTCAGCTGTCAGAATCGCCGAAAGTCGAGCAGAATAGCGCACAACAGGTGCAAAGCCTTCGTTCAAGCAAGTGCACAAGGCCATAAGTCACCCTGCTGCGAATGTCCGGAAATTGCCGTTTCACGGGCACAATGGCTGCAATACGGCTGACCATCCGCAGACGAGCTGCTATGTAGCCTACATGTTTCATGAAATCGTGCCCGCAACCGAAGTGACAATGGCCGAGATTGAGGCATGGCTCGACGCCGAAGAAAGCATCTATCAGGCGGCGCAGAAGACTTGGGAAGAAAATGAGAGCTTTGCCAGCGACCCGCTGGCCCGCGGATTCCGCTGCAATTGGGACTCAGTCAAGCGCGACTGGCGCAGCGAAAATGCCCAGGTCTATGTTTTGCTAGTGGACGGCCGCGCGGTTGGCTTCTTGGATGGCTACGATATTATGGAGATTAGGCCGGACCTCCGAGGGGTAGGTTATGGGCGCATTTTGGCAGAGTTCATGCTGGGACTTGCCGCCCGGCAAGGCCGCTCGGTCATCGAGATCGAGATAGCCCCGTCGACCGCGGAGCCTTTTTGGAAACACATGGGCTTTACGACGGTGCCGGAGCGTCTGAGCAACGGAGGGGGCATCTACGCCTACAAAATCCTCCCGCAGATATTCAGCCTTTCCGATGGCGAAAGGGTACCCTTTTCGATTGAGTTTTTCACGGAAGAAGAAAAATACTCGGCCACCCCGAAGCCGCTCGCGAGATTCGCGGGGTTTGGCGAGCGACTTTCCGGCAATCAGGTCCAGCTGCCACAACGGGTATACTGCTTCAACCCCGCCGACAGTGGATACCACGACTACTTCGTCCGGATTGAGGTCGGCGGTCGTCAGGTGCACTTCGAGAAAGTCAAATACGAGTCAAGCCGGGCATTCGGGATTGAGCGCGACGCAGGCCACATCTACTTCATGGATCGCATAACTGTCGCGTAGCTGGGAGTCAGGCTCAAAGCGGCTTTCCGTCGGCGGCGACTGCTTCTAGGGCTTTGGAACGGCAACGCAAACGGCTGACATGAGGCGCGAAGCTGCCATTCTTCGGCAGGGCCAACCTTCCCCAAAAACAAACAAGGCCCCTCCCGGGGCCTTGCGTATCAACCTCAATGCCGCGCTCTAACCCCCCTCACTTCCCCATCAGCTGCTTGGCATTCTCGGCCGTGATCGCGGTGGTTTCCACCGTCACCGTCGGCTCCACCGATGTCGCGCAATCGAGCAGGATCTTCTTCGACATCTCGATCGCTTCCTTGGCGCCCGTCGGGTAGGTGAAGGTTGCGACCCAGTCGCCCTTGGCCACGGCCTCGATGCCGCCGGCCGGGCCCGGCAGGCCGTCGGTGCCGATGATCTTGACGTCCTTGCCCGCGCCCTTGGCGGCGAGCAGCGCGCCGGCGGCCATCATGTCGTTGGAGGCGTAGAGCACCTTGATGTCGGGGTGCGCCTGCAGCATGGCGGCGAAAGCGACCTGGGCTTTATCCGGCACCCAGTCGGCGGCCTGCTCGGCCACGATCTGGACCTTGGGGTTTCCCTTCACGCCTTCCTTGAAGCCGTTCAGGCGCTCCACGGCCGGCGTCGAGCTCGGCAGGCCTTGCAGCACCGCCGCCTCGCCGCCATCGGGCAGCAGCGTCTTGGCGGTGTACTTTCCGGCTTCCTCGGCGATCTTGAAATTGTCGCCGCCGATGAAGGCGGTGTAGTCCTTGCCGGGGTCGCCGACCGTCTTGCGGTCGAGCTCGATGACCGGGATGCCGGCATCCATGGCGCGCTTCACCGCCGGGGTCAGCGGTGCGGCCTCGAAGGGCGAGATCAAAAGGATGTCGACCTTCTGGGTGATGAAATTGTCGACCTGCGAGGTCTGCGTGTTGACGTTGCCGGCGCCGTCGGCGATCTGCAACGTGAAGCCAGGGACTTCCTTGGCCGCCGCCTCCAGCTCGTCATTGACGTGCTGGCGGTAGGGCTCGGCATTGTTGGCCTGCGAAAAGCCGATGATGAACTGGCCGTCCTTGGCGCAGGCTTTCACCAGCGGCTCGGCGGCGTAGGCGGTGCCGGCAATGCACAGGCCGGCGCCGGCCAGAAGCACGGCCTTGAGGGTCGATGCTCTTGTAATGGTTCTCATAACTCACTCTCCTCCTCGTCGGGCCGGGGGCCAGACCTTGGTTGACGTCCACGTGTTGCCGTCTCCTCCTTGTTTGTTGATGCATGTCGTTGTCGCAAAACCGATTTCACTTTTGCGCGACATGCACTAACGACCCAAACCCTCGCGGCGGCGAACGAGGGATTGAAGCACTGCCGCCAGCACGATGATCGCGGCGGTCGCGAGCAGCTGCATGGCGGGGGTGATGTTGTTGAGCTGCAGGATGTTGGCGAGTGCGCCCAGCATGATGGTGCCGGCGACGGTGCCGACCATCGAGCCGGCGCCGCCGAACAGGCTGGTGCCGCCGATGACCACGGCGGCGATGGCCGTCAGCTCATAGCCCATGCCGTCATTGGCGCTGCCGAAATTGAACTGGCCGGCATGCACGATGCCGGCAAGGGCGGCGGCAAAGCCGGTGATGGCGTAGACCGAGATTTTCACCATCGACACCGGCACGCCGGAAATGCGCGCGGCGCGCTCATTGCCGCCGACGGCAAAGACGTAGCGGCCGAAGCGCGTGGTGTTGAGGACTATGGTGGCGATTGCGGCAAAGACGATGAAGACAAGCGTTGCCACCGGCACGGTGTTGTTGAACAGCCGTTCGCCCAGCACGGCAAACACCGGCGGCGCCAGGCCCGGCCCGTCGCCATAGGAGATGTTGATGTACTGGTTGCCAGACACGACCAGCGCGAGACCCCGCGCGGCCTGCAGGCCGGCCAGCGTGACGATGAAGGGCTCCAGTCTAAACCGGGTCGAGATGGTGCCCTGGATGGCGCCGAAGACGATGCCCATGACGAGCACGGCGAGGATGGTGGGGATCAGGCCGAAGCCGCCGGAGATCATCATCGATGCGGTGACGACGCTGGACAGGCCCAGCACCGCGCCGACCGACAGGTCGATGCCGGCGGTGATGATGACGAAGGTCATGCCGATGGCGATGATGCCGGTCTCCGACACGGCACGCACGATGTTGGCGATGTTGTCGGGGTTGAGGAACAGGATCTCGCCATGGCGGCGCGGCGAGAAGATGATGCCGCCGATCGCCACCAGCACCAGGCCGATCAGGCTCTGGAAGCGCACGATAAGCGCCAGCGGATCGCGGTGCTTTGGCGCCGCTGTCACGGGCGCGCCTGCCGCCGAAATCTTCTCCTCAGACATCAAGCCTCCCTGCCATTTGCCGCGGCCAGCACCGTGTGCTCGTCGACGCCGCCCATGAATTCCGCCACATTGCGCCCCTGGCGCAGCACCACGATGCGGTCGCACAGACCGATCAGTTCCGGCATTTCGCTGGACGCCACCAGTATGCCGAGCCCCTGCGCCGCAAGCGCCCTGAGCCGCGCGTAGATCTCGCCCTTGGCGCCGACATCGACGCCGCGCGTCGGCTCGTCGAGCAGAAGCAGGCGCGGGTTGCCGAGAATTTCTTTCGCCAGCACCACCTTCTGCTGGTTGCCGCCCGACAGCGCGCCGACAGCAATGTCGGGGTTCTTTGGCCGGATATCGAACTGGCTGAAGGACTCTTTCACCGCTTCCGCCTGGCGGCTTGGCGACATCAGGCCGGCGGGCGAAATGCGACGGATGACTGACATCACCAGATTGAGGCCGACCGCCATGCGCAGCATCAGACCCGAGCCCCTGCGGTCGTCGGTGACGAAGGCGATGCCCGCGTGGCGGGCCGCGCTGATCGAATCCAGCTTTACCGGCCGGCCTGATATGGCGACCTCGCCCTCCCAGCGGCCTGACAGGCCGGTGCCGTAGAGCGCGGACAAGAGCTCGGTGCGCCCTGCCCCCATAATGCCGGCGAGGCCGACGATCTCGCCTTCGTGGACGTCGAGTGACACGCCTTGCGGCGCCTGCCAGCCGGCGCTGTCGCGGGCGAGTTTGAAGCTCGCGTTCTTCAGGCTGAGCAGCGGCTTGCCCGCCCCTTTGGCGCGTTGGGGATAGAGTTCGTCCAGCGGGCGGCCGACCAGCAGCCGCACCAGTTCGGCCTGCGGCGCGTGTGGCTCGGTGATGCCGGCGACACGGCCGTCGCGCATCACCGTCACCCGGTCGGCAATGCCGGGCACTTCCTCCAGCCTATGCGAGATGTAGACGATGCCGACGCCGGTGGCGGCGAGTTTTCTCATGATGTCGAACAGCCGCTCGACCTCGCCCACGGTGAGCGCTGCCGTCGGCTCGTCCATGATCAGCACGCGCGAGGCATAGGACAGCGCCTTGACGATCGCCACCACCTGGCGCTGGCCGATCGACAGGTCGGCGACCATCGCCCCTGGATCGATGGCGATCTCGATCGCCTCCAGCCGCTTCTTCGCCTCGCGGCGCATTGCCGGGACGTCGAGGAAGCCGCCAGGCCGCATCAGCTCACGGCCGAGGAAGAGATTGGCCGCCACATCGAGCGACGGCACCAGGTCGAGCTCCTGGAAGATGGTGGCGATGCCGGCGGCTTGCGCCTCGCGCGGGTTGTTAAAGCGCACGGGCTTGCCGTCGATCTCGATGGTGCCTTCATCCGGCGTGTAGACGCCCGACAGCAGGTTCATCAGCGTCGACTTGCCGGCGCCGTTTTCGCCGAGCAGCGCATGGATCTCGCCCGCCCTAAGGTCGAAGTCGACGCCGCGCAGCGCCTGCACGCCGCCGAAGCGTTTGACGGCGCCGGTCATCACCAGAAGCGGCGCGGTCATTTCGGCCTCCCGCAGGATTCGCGTGCCTGCAAGGTCGCCTGCAGGCGCACGGCGCGGGGCGCGGAAGCGGTCGACGCGATGCGGGCACTGAGCAGCGCCGCCGCCTGCCGGCCGATCTCGGTGCAGGGCTGCTCGATCAGGGTCAGCCTTGGCTCGAAACAGTCGGCCCATTCGAAATCGTCGAAGCCGACCAGCGACAGGTCGCGCGGGATCGAAAGACCCTTTTCGCGGATGGCGCGGACTGCCCCGATCGTCGTCATGTTGTTGCCGGTGACCAATGCGGTGGGCGGCGTGGGCAGCGACAGGATGGCGTGCGTCGATGCGGTCGCTGCCGCCGTGTCGATATTCTCCGGCGAGACATAGTGCGGCACGCTTTCAAGTCCATTGGCGGCGAGCGAAGCCTGGAACGCCTCGATGCGTTCGCGCGTCGTCGCCAGCCCGGGCTGGCCGGCGATGTAGCCGATGCGCTTGTGGCCGAAGGAGGCGACATGGTCGATCAGCGCCCGCATCGCCGTGTCGTTCTCGACGCCGATCTGGTCGAAGCGGTCGTCGGCAAAGCGGTCGATCAGCACGCACGGCACCTTCTTGTCGGCGAGATAGTCGATGGCGCGTTGCGGCGACCCCGATGGCGCCAGGATGACGCCATCGACGCGGCGCTGGTGGAAGGCCCGCACCACTTGCAGTTCGCGGTCGGGGTCTTCCTGCGTGTCAGAGAGAAACACCATCAGCCCGAGCCGGGCGCATTCGGCCTCGACCGCGCAGATGATGTCGGTGAAATAGGGGTTGGAAATCGCCGAGATGGCCAGGCCGACGCTGTTGGTGGTCGACGCTTTCAGCGACCGCGCCAGCTCGTTGGGCTGATAGCCCATGGCGGCAATGGCGTCGTTGATCAGCTTCGCCTTCTCCAGCGAAACGAAGCGCGTGTTGTTGACGACATGCGAGACGGTCGACACCGACACGCCGGCGCGCCGCGCCACTTCAGCCATTGTCGGCAAGACAATTCAGCGCCAGCAAGCGCTCCTCCCTATGCGGTTCCCATCCGCTCTGATGGCGGATTTCGGGGAAGCTTAGGGTGATCGAAACGTTTGCGCAATCGATTCGATGGATTTTTTCGCGAAAGCTGCTGATCTCCCCCAAGTGGGGGAGATGGCCGGCAGGCCAGAGGGGGCGCTGTCCCGCCAGCGTGTCAGCGTATCGGAAGTGTCTGACTGTCGAGAGGAAAAGCGGCCGGCCGGTTCGCAAGGTTGGCGATCCTTCGCGCCCCCCTCTGCCCTGCCGGGCATCTCCCCCACGAGGGGGGAGATCGGCAGCGGCAGCGTCAGCGCCCAGCAAACTCGGCCAGCAACCCTTCATACTCATCAAGCGCCGGCAGCGCGGCATAGCTGTGCACCGCCGGCGTCTCCGCCCAGGGCAGCTTCTCGCTGGTCCATGTCTCGATGAACGGCGTGAACCAGCCGGGTTCATCAAGCATGGTCGGGCGCAGATTGACGAACCAGTCGAGGCCTTCGGGCCGGGTGAACATCCAGCTCATGCAATGCGGGCAGAAATAATGGCGCGAGGCGCCGTGCAGGCCGCCGATCACCGGCTCGCCTTGGGTGATTTCAAACCCATCCGAGGGAATGGCGGCGCTCAGCGAATAGGCGCTGGCCGACATGGTCTGGCAGCCGGTGCAGTGGCAGGCCATGGTCAACAGCGGTTGCGCGGAAATTTTCAACCGCACGCGTCCACAGCGGCAGCCGCCCTCGGCTGGCAGTTTCAGGGTCGGCAAGGCAGCCTCCTGTCTTCTTGGCGGCGGCGCTTCAGCTGCCGGTCAGCGCCTTAGTCGTCACCAGCGTGACGCCGGCATCGGTGAAGTCCGCATTGTACCGGGCGATGATCTCGGCAGCTGTTGCGTCGGGCGTATCCAGCGTGGAATGGGCATCGGACACGACAGTGACGGCAAGGCCTTCGGCCAAAGCGCCCTTGACGGTGCCGGCGATGCAGAAATCGGTCTGCGCGCCAGCGAGCACGACCTCGCCGGCCCCCTGCTCCGCAACCCACTCGCCAAGCTCGGGATTGGAGAAGGCGTTGCGCACGGTCTTGGAGAATGTCGGTTCGTCCTTGGCCTGGCCGAGTTCCGGCCATACCGGCCAACCCGGCTCGCCCGGCGCCAGCGGATCGCCGGCCGGCCCGTCATGCCGCACGAACGCGACCTTGCGCCCCTCGCGCCGCGCCCAGTCGATCAGCGAGCGAGTGCGCTCAGCGATACCCGGGGCATCGTGGATCGGCGGCTCGACAAGGCCGTCGAACATGTTGGTCTGGAGATCGATGACGATGAGGGGAGCGCGTTTTGACATGGCGCGAAGATAGCGCGGAAGGTGGATGGGTCAAGGAGAGGGCTCAGCCGTCGTGGCCAAAAATGGTTCGGAATGGATGGAAATCCACCCTTAGTAGCACTAGCATCGTTTAACAGCGGCAAGGGGCGGCTATCAGTGAACAGTATACCGTTTTCCTGATCGGTGCAGGCACTGTCAGCGACGACGAACAAGCAACGTTTACGCTGCACGATACAGGGACAAGATGCCGGCTTACCTGCAGCTATCGAGACAATACGATCGAGGCTGAGGAGGACGATTATTTCGAAGCTTTGTTCCAGCTCCGCCAGCAGCTAGAAGTCGATGGCCTGCTGCCTTCTTGTTACGGCGCGAGCTACAATGTCTTTCCTGAAGCCACGCTGATAGCGAAGAGCCGCGGGCTGGTAGTCTGCAAGGTGAAAGAGGGGCAACTCCCCCAAGAGAGCGACTTGGTCAATATATTCGACGAAGGCCACGACATCATACCTGTGTTTGTCCACATGCAACAGCGCTTTTGGGATAGATGGCTGGCCTCCCTCCCGTCATAGCGGTCGTGTGATCGGACAGACGGGCAACCGGCTAAGAGGTCGGGCGGTTCGCCCTACTCACTCGATCCCACCAGTCGCGACATAAGCGCCGGTGGTGCGTCCGTCCTCCAGTCTTATAATCGCAGTAACGATCGAGCCGTAAGCACCGCGCCAGACGCTATGCGTGCGCTCATGCTCGATGGCCGGCACCACGATGCTTCCGCGAAAGTGATTGCCGCTCCGCTGCATGGCGACGGGCTCGCCATTGACGTGGACCTTGACGCCCGCGGTCTGCGCGTCATTGGCATCGAGCTCGACCGTCACGGCGATTTCGACCTGGTCTCCCAGCCGTCTCGTCTCGGCGACAAGCCTGAGCGCTGGCGGCGGCGCATCGCTAGCCCGCAATCCACCACGCCCCGCAAACACATCATCCGGCAATTCCGGCGTGCGCGGCGGGCTGGTGCGGCGTTGGGTGGCGCGCTCGTAGTCACCGGCGAACTGCAGCAGCCTGACATCGTCATAGGCCTTGCCGGCAAATGTCAGCCCGACCGGCATGCCGATGTCGGCCATGGTGCCCATCGGCACGGTGACGGTCGGGATGCCGAGATGGCGCCAGACCAGATTGCCGTTGGCGACCCAGGTGCCATTGCGCCAGGCAAGGGCTGCCGAGGCCTCGTTGATATCGGCGTCGGCCGGGCCGACATCGGCGACCGCCGGCAGCACGACCGCGTCGAGACCGTTCGCATCGAGCCAGTCCTCGAAGTCGAGACGCCGTGTTGCCGCCAGTCCCTTGAACCCATCTTCCAGCGTCGGAATGTCGAGGAAAGACGTCACGCCTTGCCTGGCGCGGGTGACATAGTCGGCCAGATCGAAGCCGTCATCGCCATAGCGGTCGGGCAGCGTGCCTGGCGGTTGCGGGAAAATTTTCGGGCCGTCGACCGAAGCCAGATCGGGGATCGCCGGATCGGCATTGGCGCGCAAAAAATCGTCCCAGCCCCAGATGCAGAGGGCCCAGATTTCGCGCTCGGCAAACGCTTCCGGAACCAGCCCGCGCTCGACCATGGTTTTCGCGCCCGGACGGTCGCGTTCGTAGTTGGAGACGACGGGAAAATCGACCTCGACCACTTCTGCGCCGAGCTTTTCCAGGTCGTTTGCCGCCTGCCGCCAGAGGTCGAGCACCGAGGCGCGGGTCTCGATCGGGCGCTCGGCGTCGCTGTCGCGGCCGATATACATTTTCGGCACGCCGAGGCGCTTGCCTCTGAGCGAACCTTCCAGCCTAAGCGCGGTAAAGCTTGGCGGCCTGAGGTCTCCGCTTTTCGGGATCGTCACCCAGGGCTGCACGCGCCAGAAATCGCCGCGCGTCTCGGCGTCGTCGGCGACGATCACGTCGAGCAGTTCCAGCATGTCGGCCATGCCACGCGTATGCGGCACCACCACATCCATGGTCGGCACCAACGGCCAGTTGACCCTGACCGAAATGACGCCGCGCGACGGCGTATAGGCGACCAGCGCATTGTTGGAGGCCGGCGCACGACCCGACGACCATGTCTCTTCGCCGAGCCCAAAGGCGGCGAAGCTGGCGGCGGTCGCGGTGCCCGAACCGTTGGACGAACCGGAGGCGAAGGCGGCGGTCAGGTAATCGGCGTTGTAAGGGCTTTCGGCGCGGCCATAGACGCCGCGCTGCATGCCGCCATTGGCCATTGGCGGCATGTTGGTCAGCCCGATCAGCACCGCGCCGCCGGCCCGCAACCGCGCGATGGTGAAGGCGTCCTCATTGGCGACGAGATGCTCGAAGGCCTGCGAGCCCGCGGCCACCGTCAGGCCCCTCACCTTGTAGCTGTCCTTGGCGGTGTAAGGGATGCCGTCGAGCGGCGCGAGCGTGGTGCCATTGCTGCGCCGCAGATCGGAGGCGACGGCCTCCTCGAACATTGCCGGGTTGAGCACCGGCACGGCATTCAGCGCTATGCCATGGCGGTCGTAATGCGCGATGCGCCGGAGATAGGCGCCGACCAGCTCGACGCTGGTGACGGTGCCGTCTTCCAAGGCGCGGCGCAGGTCGGCGATCGAGGCTTCGACGAGGTGGAAGGGCATGGGATTCTCGGTTGGCGGCAGGCAAAGACTCTTCGCATCAGGCGATGCAAGTGTCACGCCTCAAACGGCGGGCACGACGGCGAAGCTGCTGATCTCCCCCCTTGAGGGGGAGATGGCCGGCAGGCCAGAGGGGGGCGCTGTCCCGCCGGCCTCTCGAAAAGACCGGACAACGTCCCATCGAAATATCTCAAGTCGGATAGCGCGAAAACGGATCACAGGTCGCGATCCTTCGCGCCCCCTCTGGCCTGCCGGCCATCTCCCCCTCAAGGGGGGAGATCGCTACCCTCACCCATTCCTCAGCGCCTGCGCCGGCGATTGCCGATAGGCGAGGATCGACGGCACCACCGCGGCAAGGCCCGCCACGACAAGCAGGACCAGCACTGAGCGCATGTCCTCGACGCGGAACGTCACCGGCATGGAAAAACCGCTCACCTCGCCCATCGTATGCGCAATCGTTCGGGCGGCGAGATAGCCGAAGAGGAAGCCGAGCAGGACCCCGGCGCCGACGATGACGAACGTTTCTACCCAGACGATCCCGAACACCACCGCGCGTGGCGCGCCGAAGGCGCGCAGGGCGCCGATCTGGTGCCGCCTCTGCAAAACATGGACGACGATGACCAGAAGGATGGCCGCCGCAACGAGGAATTGCGCACCGGCCGCCACCACGGACAGGATGCGCCGGGCGTCGCCGAGGGTTCCGTAAAGCCGGGTCAGCACTTCGCCGGGAAAGACCGCCAGCGTGCGTTCGCTGCGATATTGCTGGCGCAGCTTGTAGGCGTCGGCGATGGTGTGCGGTTTCACCAGGACGGCCGGCAGGCCGGGCGCCGAAGGATCGAGAACCGCATCGGGGTTGATCGCCGCATCGAAACCGTGCGGCTCGGCACCGTCTTTTGCGTCAACCTGCTCGACAAGAGCTGCTATTCCGGCGCGTCCATTCTCGTGCTTATGAACATGCCAGACCGCCTCGATCGGCACGATGATCGCCCGGTCCCAAGCTGTGCCAGTAGGGCTGAGGCGCCCGACAATCGTGTAGGTGAAATCATTGTGGATTTCGGTCGCCGCATGCAGCTGTCCGTGCGCGGGATGAAAGCGGGCGCCGACGCTTTTGGGCACGGCGGCGCCAACCAGCGCATCGCCAAGCAGCGCAAATGTGCGGCCTTCGGAGACGCCGCCCAGCCCGTCGACCAGCGCCTGCGTGGTGCCGACGATCGGAAAGTCTTCGACAAAATCACCGAAACCGACCGGCGCTGCCCAGGCCACCCGCTTATCCCTGATGAGCCCGGAGAGCACATCGCCCGGCATCAGCGACAAGGGTGCCGCCTGGAGAAATACCGAAGACAGCACCAACTGGGTTTCGCTGCCCGGCGCGCCGATCACAAGGTCGAAGGCATCAGCAGCTTGCGCGCTGCCCAGCCGCAGCGCCCGTTCGCTGAGCGTCACCGCAACGCCGAGCGCGGTGGCCAGCGCGATCAGCAAGGCCACGGCAGCCACGCCGATCCAGTGTCGCCTCAGATCCGCGGCGATGAAGCGGAGCATCGGCTATTCCTTTTCCAGCTCAAAAAGCTTCATCGCGCTCGGCCATCTCCTGCAACGCGCCGCTATCGCGCGTCACCTGACCGGCCTCCAGGCGGATGATCCGGTCCAGCCTTTCGATCAGCCGTTTCTCGTGGCTGGCGACGATGAGCGTCGTTCCCGCCTCGCCGGCCAATTGTAAGAGCAGGTTCGCCACGGCAATTCCGGCATCGGCATCGAGGCTCGCAGTCGGCTCGTCGGCGACGACAATGGCCGGTCTTGTCACCAGCGCCCTGGCAACGGCGACCCGCTGCATCTGTCCGCGCGACATGGTTTCCACCGGCTGCCCCGGACGCTCAATTTCGACCCGTTCGAGCAGCCGCAAGGCTTCCGCCTTCAGTTCAGCCATCGGACGGACTCTCGACAGCCTGCCGGGCAGCAGCACGTTCTCCAGCGCCGACAGGCCGGGGCAGAGGTAGAACTCCTGCATGACCAGGCCGACATGGGCGGAACGCCAGCGGTCGCGCCTGGCTTCGGAGAGGCTCGCAAGATCGGCACCGCCCCAGCGCACCGAACCATGCCTTGTCCTTTCCAGCCCGGTCACGATGTTGATGAACGTCGTCTTGCCCGATCCAGACGGCCCGGTCACGGCGACTTTCTCGCCGGCCGCGATCTCAAGCGTGGGCACGGCGAGCGCGGGCTTGTCGAGGTCACGGAAGGAAACCCGCAAATCCCTGACGGAAAGGCCAAGCATGATGGCTACGCCCGGTAGAAATGCGCATCGACGATGCGCAGAAGGCTGACAAAGCCGGTCTCCGGGTCGGTCCAGGAGCCGGTTTCCAGCCGGCCGGCCACTTCAATGAGGGCGTTTGCCTGTTCGAAGGTCTGCGCCTGGTCGAGATAGATGACGACGATGTTGTCCGGCCAATCGGCATCGGATGAGCAGAACGGACACAGCGCCATTGGAATCTCGGTCAGGACGAAGAATTTCGCCTCGGCCTTGAGCGGCGGCGCCATGAAACCCTTCATGGTGACGTCCTGGCCGGCAAGCGTCTTGACCTTGTCGGAGAAGCTCATGCCGAGCACGCCGATCTTGGCGTAGAGGTCATCGAAGGTAAGCGGCGCTGGCGCGGCCGACGCGCTGCGCAAAGCCTGGGAAAGACAGACCGTAGCCGAACCGAGCAGCATGCCGCGACGGGTGATCGGTCTGCACTCCATGATTGCTATTCCCTTGTCGATTGGCGCGGGCGCCGTCAGCGCCCGAACCATCGTCCCCGGCCGCTCCATCGGCAAGCGCCGTATGGAGCGGCCGGGATCATCATAGAGTGCGCGGCTCAGTTCGTCGCCGGCGCCAGTCCGAGCGCATCGGCGAGGACCTTATAGACGTCGCTCTCCTCCATGTAGCCCTTGAAGCCTTCCGCACCCGGGCCGGTGGCCTGCAGCACGACGTCGTCAACGGCATGGACCGCGCTCTCGGCCGACTTCGGCAGGTTGCCGATGCGCAGCACGGCGCCGGGCACGTCCTTGTACTTCTCGTTGGCGACATACTGCTTGCTCTCGTTCTGCACCGCCGGCACGAACGGGCCGTCGAGCTTCGGACGGAACGTCTCGTAATAGTCGGGGAAGTTGGCGCCGAAGATCGCCAGACGGCGCGAGACATCAACGCTGTCGGGATAACCGTCGTTGTTCTTGTCCTCGTAGTTCGGGAAGCCGGCGTCGGCATAGACACCGACCTTGTCGCGCATGTCCGGGCCTGGCTTGCTGTCGTCGATGGTGCCGACGATGGAGACGCTGTGGGTGTGGTCGCCGGTGACGACGATCATCGTGTCGGGATGGGTTTTGGCGAATTCCATGGCCACGCCGACGGCCTTATCGAACTCGATGACCTCGACCATGGAGCGCTCCCAATCCATCGGATGCGACATCTTGTCGACCGAGGCGCCTTCGACCATCAGGAAGAAGCCTTCCGGGTTCTTCGACAGCTCGCCAAGTGCGACATTGGTCATCTCGACGAGACCCGGCTGATTGGGGAAGGTTTCCACGGTGCCCTTCTTGAGGAAGTCGCGGTCCAGCGTGACGTCCATGTTGCCGGTATGGAACAGGCCGAGGATCTTGCCGGTGTTGGTCTTGGCTGCAGCCTCGAGTTCGGTCTTGTCGGTGGCAAGGGCGTATCCGGCATCACGGAATTTCGCGATGTAGTCGGTGTCGTCCTTGCGCTTGGAGCCGGCCGTGCTCTGCGGCAGGAAATAGGCGGAGCCGCCGCCGAGGATGACGTCGGGCTGCGTCTGGTAGAACATGCCGACGATGTCGGCCTTGTCGCCGCGGCTGCGGGTATGGGAGACGACGGCTGCCGGCGTGGCGTCCTCGACCTCGGCCGTCGAGACGACGCCGATCGACTTCTTGCCGGTGCGCCGCAGGGCCTCGGCGATGGTCTCGACCTTCGGATCATCCTGGCTGGGTTTGGTGCGGTCGGCATAGACGCCGAGCGCGTTCACCGCCGTCTTGTGGCCGGTCATGTAGGCCGACATGGTGTTGGCGCTGTCGGTGGCAATCGCGTTGGTCGACGACGTGCCGATAAAGGCCATATGGTCGAGATCGTCCATGTTGAGCCGGCCGTTCGCCTTGCCTTCGGTCATGCCCTTGGACATGATCCGCGCACCGGTGCGATGCGCAACGGAGAGGCCGTCGCCAAGCAGGAAGATGACGTTCTTGGCGCGCGGGGTCGCCGAGGTTCCGAACACCTCCCATTTGACGGACTTGGTCTCGTCGCCGGCCTTGGCTTCGATCTCATAGGTGCCGGGCTGGGCGATGCTGGCAGCGCGGATCAAAATGGCGGAGGCATCGACCCCCTCTTCCTTCTCAACGAACTCGACCTTCTTGCCAAGAACCTCTTCGGCAGGCTTGCCGTTGATCGTCACCGTGACCTGGTCGGGCGTGACGACCTTGTCGAATTCGACCTTCAAGTCGAAGGGAGACTGGGCGAGGATGGTGGCGCGGTCGAGAGGATAGATCGTGGCTGCACCAGCAGCGCTGGCAAGACTTGTCGTAACGGCAAGCGCGATAAGGGGGCGAAGCATAAGTGACCTCCAAAATTGACTGATAAAAGACAGTTTTTGGTAGTGGTTGCCGATGTCCGTTATATGACAAAACCTCGCCCGGGCCGCTCACATTTCTGCGTCATCCGGAGCCTGTCGAGAATCCGGATTGAACGAAGCTGCCGACGCGGCATATTCTTGGCCGCTTGCCATCCCCACTCGTGTGGGAGATCAGCTGCTGAGCACCCCATTCACTGCGGTGCGCCGGCAAACAGTATCTCGCCATCGCCGCCCGTCGCCGGCCAGTCCCTGATGGTGCGGTCGCCGCCGCCGGTGAGCAGCGTGCCGTCGGGGGCGAAGGCGACGGCGTAGATCGGACCGGTGCGGCTGTCGAACATGGCGATCTGGTTGCCGCTGTCGACGTCCCACAGCCGCGCCGTGCCGTCGAGCGAACCGGAGGCCAGGCGCTTGCCGTCGGCCGACAGCGCCAGCGCGTAGACCGTGCCTTCATGGCCTTCGAAGCGGCGCAGTTCCCTAAACGTGTCGAGGTCCCAGAGCTTGATCGTATAGTCGCCGCTGCCGGTGATGACATGGTGGCCGTCGGCGGTGAAGACGGCGCCGTAGGTGCCCTGCTCGTGGCCGTGCCAGCTGCGCAATTGCTTGCCGGTCTCGACGTCCCAGAATTTCAGCGTGCCATCGATGGAGCCACTCAGCGCGCGCGTGCCGTCGGGCGAGATGGCGACCGTGCTGATCGGCCAGTCGTGCCCGGTCATCACATGCAGCGCGGATTTGTTGACCAGGTCCCAGACGATCACATTGCCGGTGTCGTGGCCGCTGACGGCGCGCTTGCCGTCCTGGCTGATGGCCAGTTTGCGCACGCCGCCATTCTCGCCCGATGAGAAGACATGCAGCACCGTGCCGTCGGCAAGCTTTCGCAGCACGATTTCGCCGTCGTCGCCGGCGGTCAGCGCGGTGACGCCGTCGGGCATGAACAGGGCCGTGCGCGCCATGTCCTTGTGCTCACCGAGATTGCGGATCAGCCGCTTGCCGGCGATATCCCAGAGCTTGATCATGTGGTCGGTGCTGGCGCTCATGATGTCGCGGCCATCGGCTGACACGGCGAGCCAGACGACGGCGTCACGATGGCCGTCGGGCTCGGTCGGCAGCGGCGGTTCGGCCGGCGGCAAGGGCGCCACGGTTTCCGGGGGCGAAGGAAGTGTGGCTTGTGGCGGCGAGGCCGGAGCCGACGGCGGAGCCGCTTCCGGTGGCGGGGTCGCGGGGGCAAGAGCGACTTCGGGTGGCTGCGCCAGTGCAGGCGGTGGCGCAGGCTCCGGCGTTGCCGGAGGTTTGGCTGCCTGCTCAGGCAGCGCGGGCGGCGGGGCGACAGGCGGCGAACTCGGCGGCGCTGGCGGCGTCACCAGGTCCGGCGGGACGCCGGCGACATGCTGGCCCTTCGGCTCGGCTTTGGGTTCGTTCGGGGCGGCTACCTCAGCGCCCGGCCCAGCTGTGCGCCACGGGCCGAACTGATCGGCCAGCAGCGCCAGAACGACAATCGCCGGCAGAACCAGGAAGGCTTGCCGCATCCGCGGCCTGCCGGGGTTTTGCACCTCCGCTGCCCGACCGAACAATGGGGCTCCGGACAGGTGGTTCGGGCCGCGCGGCAACAGGCCGGCAAAGAACAACAGCGCCCCGATCACACAGACCGCGCCGGCCGTAAACAAGGCAACCAGGCGCACGGAGGCAAAGGATGCCGCGATGCTCGCATCGGCCTGCGCCAGACGCTGCATGGCGAAACAGACCACGCCGATGACCAGCGAGACCAGCGCGAGCAGCCTGTCTGCACCCCTGTTCATGCAGTCTCCTCGCAGCCGCCTGCAAATTGTCAGGCCCCAAGCCAACTCACGATACCAGCGGCGTAAATTACAGCAAAATGCTGGTACAAAGCGACATATCACCCATCTGGCCAACAGCGCTTGCCGTCAAAGGGGTATGCCACGGCTCTTTGGTCAGATACTTTAACCAACCGAATTCAAAATCGAAGGCTCTCTTTTGTCCCAAAACGCTTCAAACTCTAGCCAGTCCGGGCGCCAGGTCTTGGTAAATTTCGGCAATCGTTACGTTGTCTTCAGCTCCGACCGAACCAGTCCCCAACCTCTTGCCTTCGATGCGCTTCGCGATACGAAAGTTCTGCCTCGTGTTGCCGACGAAAGTGAAATTGCTGAAGAGCGGATAATTCAGACTCTCCGTGTTTCCGATGTGACAAATATCGAGCCCTCGATGCAGTCGGAACCTGGGGATGTAAGGCTTGTTTCAAAAGACGGGAAACAAATCTTTGTGGACGTGAAAGTGCGTCAACGTGAGCCAAAAGAGCGCGACTACGCATCTCTTTTCGAACAACTGAAGCATGTCCGCGACCTAGAGATCTGGAGTTTTAACATTGAGAGGCTTGGGCTGACCATTCTCAGCCTTGATGAGCGTAATAATCCACAAATTACAAAACTAGTTCCAATAGATGTTTGGGAAAGAACTGAAACTGGAGTGTTCGACCGCAACCGCGTTCTTGTGCGTGTTCAAGATTGGATACAGCGTATCAATAACCTCTATCTTGATGTTTGGTCTTGGATTCCTGACCGACACGATCTCCGCGCAGATCAAAGTCGTACTGTAAGCTTCTCGGAAGACTTGATGCAATCGTATGCTATAGCAGATCGTGACCTACCTGTACTCGACATTATTTTCGGCGATCAAGTGATCGTCAGCTTTGTTCCTAGAGCATTGTGGATCGTAGGTGCCCGGGGCAGAATAGACTTAATCACCCGAACCGGCACTCGCCTTCTTATTGATCGGGGCTCCGAGGGGGCACCAAACTGGCAGTTGGTGTCAGCTGAAAGCCGTCGAGATTCGGTACCGTTCAATAGAAATGAGTTCTTCACTTTGGTTTCTTTGCCATGAGCAAGCTGACAGACACGAAGCTGGCTTATGACAAGTTCGCTGACCTAATAGACCAAGAAATTAGAAATCGCCGAGGAAGCTCTAAGGAACTTGATCGCTTCCGACAGACACTTGATGTTGCTTTCTATCTCCTCGGATGGGCCCAGTTTGAATATCTAGCCAAAAACGAAGCAGAAGACCGAATTTCAGAGCAAGCTCAGGCAAAAGTTATTTCTGGTCACGCTTGGCGTTACCTGAGGGAGAACATCAAGGGTTTCCCTTTGAGACGGAAGCTAGATTTGATATTTCATGGCGATCAGAAGACTCTAGATTCTCTCAATAAAGACTATGACCTTAGAAACGACGCAGCTCATGACTATAAGCATCTCCCCAAGGACGCGCGAGATATTTCGGATTGGCTGCACGAGTTGGAGAACCTGGTGTCGAAATTCTAGGTCGAGTCCGAATTTTGTATTGCGGCATATAATCCTGAAAGGGCTTGCGCCGCAGAAGAAATCTATGCGATGCCTGACAATGGACTTCAAATGAGCAGCGCAAGGCTCACAATATCCAACACACCAGGCTCACTGCAATTCCACCCACACCGGCGCGTGGTCGCTGGCGCCGTCCTGCCCGCGAACATCACGATCGATGCCGGCAGCAGTGAGGCGGCGCGCCAGTTTCTTCGACAGCAAAATGTGGTCGAGCCTCAAGCCGGCGTCGCGCGGCCAGCGGTTGCGGCGGTAATCCCAGAATGTGTAGAGCGTTTCCTTGGGATACTTTTTGCGCAACGCATCCGTCCAGCCCTGCTCGAGCAGACGCTGGAAGGACGCCCGGCTTTCCGGCTGCACCAGCGCGTTGTCGTCATAGGAGCGGGTGGCATAGATGTCGCGCGGCTCGGGCACGATGTTGTAGTCGCCGACCAGCGCTACCGGCAGGCCGGTGTCGAACAGCTGTTCGGCATGTGCCTCCAGCCGTTCGTGCCACGCCAGCTTGTACTGGAATTTCGGCCCCGGCCGGGGGTTGCCGTTGGGCGCATAAAGGCATGCGATGACTATGCCGTTCACTGCCGCCTCGATGTAGCGGCTCTGCCTGTCGGCGTCGTCGCCGGGCAGCGTGTCCGCGGTCAGCACCGGTTCCGATCCTCGCGCCAGGATGGCAACGCCGTTCCAGGTCGGCTCGCCCTTCCACACGGCGCCATAGCCGGCGTCGGCCAGTGCCGTGCGCGGAAACTGCATGTCGCGCGCCTTCAACTCCTGCAGGCAAACGACATCGGGCTTGGCTGCCGCCAGCCATGCCAACAGGTTCTGCAGCCGGCTGTTGATGTTGTTGATATTGAACGAAGCGAGTTTCATTCAAGGTCCGCTGATATTCGGGTGATGCCGGCCTGCAAATGGCTGACACCTGCGCTTCCGGTGCTCACGTACTTTTAGTACGCTCCGCTCCGGTTCTCGGTATCAACCATTTTCGACTCGGCCTGACCCGAATCTCAACAGACCTTGGGGCGGCGATCAGGAAACGATCCGCCACGCCTTCACCGTCTCCGCCAGCGTCTTCAGATGATCCGCGGTCGAAAAGCCCGACACGCTCTTGCGCGGCTTCAGGTCGTGGTCGCCATCCTCCAGCCAGATCACTTCGATGGCGTCGGAAAGGCCATAGGTTGCGACCTCGCCCTTCGTGCCGAACTCGTCGCGCGTGCCCTGGAAGATCAGCGTCGGCGTCTTGAGACCGGCGAGATGTTTGGTCCTGAGTTGCTCGGGTTTGGCCGGCGGATGGAAGGGATAGCCGAGGCAGACGAGACCCGCGATCTCGCCCTTGGCAAACATTTCGTCGGCGACCATCGAGGCGACGCGCCCGCCCATCGACTTGCCGCCGATGATCAGCTTCCCCGTGACGCCCCTGGCTCTCAGATCGGCGATTGCCTTGACGTATTCCGGGTTGACCGTCTCTGCGCGCGGCGGCGGCTTGCGATGGCCATAGCGGCGGGCCGCCATATAGTGGAATTCGAACCGCGCGACCTGGAAGCCAGCCGCGGCCAGTGCCTTGGCGGTGGCGGTCATCGAAGGCGAATCCATCGACGCGCCGGCGCCATGGGCTAGCAGAATGGTGACGGGGGCGGTGTCGAAGCCGTCGAAGAGGAAGGTGGTCATGGGRTGGCCTCGGTGGAGAGATCGAGTTCCTTCACACCCCCCTCTGTCCTGCCGGACATCTCCCCCTCAAGGGGGGAGATTAGCAGCGTCCCCGCCGCGCCTAATTTCCAACGGCCGCCGTTGGCGAAGCCGCAGGTGACAGCCAATCTCCCTCCTTGAGGGGGAGATGTCCGGCAGGACAGAGGGGGGTGTTCACGCGCTAACATCTCACCCCGCCGTCCGTGCCAGCTGCAGATCCACGAACTGTATGCCCTTTTGTGCCGTGCGCGCCCATTCGGAGTCGGCATCGAGTTCGAGATAGCGCACCCAGTTCCGCCGTGCCTCTGCCAGATTGCCGGCGTCGAATTCCAGCCGGGCGAGGTTGAACACCGGATCGGCATAGCTCTTGTCGAGGGTAATCGCCTTTTGCAGGTGCCTGCGCGCCGAGGCGATCTTGCCTTCGTCGCTCATCAGCCCGGCGAGATTGAACCATGCCTCGACGAAGGCCGGATCGAGTTTCATCGCCCTTGCATAGTCATGAGCGGCCTCGGCTGTGCGGCCGGCGGCGCGCAGGCAGTTGGCACGGTTGAAGGCGGCGATGGCGTCGCTCGGATCGATACTGAGGCAGCGCTGGTAAAGGGTGGCGGCGTCGTCGTGCCGGCCCTCCTCTTCCGCGCCTTCAGCCTCGGCGAACAAGTCCTCCAGCGTGTCGTCGCCGGCTGCACTGCCGAGATCGAACAGCAGCTGGCCGTCAAGCTCGCTCTGGCCGCCTTCGAGATAGATCGCATCGGGCCGGCCATGCTGCGACCCGACATTGAGCGACTTGGCGGTGAGCGAGGCGACCGGGCCGGAGCGGTGCACCGAGCGCGCAATCGCGCCCCATGAGGCGCCGCCGGCGACCAGCCCGGCATATTTGCGGGCGAGGATCAGGTCGCGGAAGGAATAGGGTTCTGAATCATGCTCGAACGCGTCGAACACGCTGAGCAGGTCGAGATCGGCGCCCGACAGTTTCGACTGGTCGATCAGCGATTGCCTGGACAGCGAAGACGCCTCCGGCGCCTTCATCAAGCCGAGCAGGCGCAGGAAGCCGTTCTCGCTAAGAAGTGTTCGCCCGGCGGCGCGCTCGGCTGAGATGCGGCGCTCGATCTCGGCATCGCCGGCCTTCGCCATACCGGCCTTCGCGAGCAGCGTGCGCCCGAACACGACATGGCTGGTGCGTCGGGTGACGCCGCGCCGCAACTGGCCATGCCGGCGCTCGACCTCGCGCGCGGCGAGCCGCAGCGGGAACGCCGCCAACGCACCGATGGTGCCGAAGACGGCGCCCGGGATTGTACCGGTCGGCGCCGTCACCCCTTGCTCTTGCCGACGGCCTTGAGCAGATTGGCCTTCAACGGGTTTTCCTTGGCCGCACCTGCCCCAGTCTTAGCACCGCTTGCTTTGGCGGCGGGCTTCTCCGCCTCGTCGGCCTTGCTCTTCGACTTGGCCGGCGGCTTGGCCGATTGTGACAGGCTCGCCTTCAGCGCATCCATCAGGTTGATGACATTGCCGCGCTCGGGGGCTGCCGCAATGATCGGCTTGTGGCCTTTGAGCTTCTCGCGGATCATCGTCATCAGCGCGATCTCGTAGCGATCCTCATAGTTCTTCGGATCGAAAGTGGTTTCCTTTTGCTTGATCAGCGCTTCGGCCAATTGCAGCATTTCGGCGTCAGGCTTGCCGGCCGGGATGTTGCCGAAATATTCAGCCGTGCCACGCACTTCGTTCGGATTCCTCAAGGTGCAGACGAACATGCCGTTCTCGCGCGAACCGATCGTCACCACGCGCTCGCGGCTGGACAGGACAAGGCGGGCGATCGCCAGTTTGCCGGACTTGCGCATGGCTTCGCGCAGCACGGCGAAGGTTTCCTCGGCCATGGCGCCATCCGGAGCCATGTAGTACGGCGCATCCTGGTAGATGACGTCGACCTCGTCTTCATCGACAAAGGCCTCGATGTTCATGGTGTGGTTGGATTCGATGCGCACCGCGTCGAGGTCGGCATCATCGATGATGATGTACTGCTTGTCCTCGTACTCGTAGCCCTTGACCAGATCCGAGCGCTCGACGAGCCCCAGTTCGGGGTCGACCGGCTTCATGTTGATGCGGTTGTGGGTCTTCTTGTGCAGCTGATTGAACGAGATGCGCTCGCTTGTCGTCGTTGCCGGATAGAGCCGGACCGGACAGCTGACGAGGCTGAGCTTGAGGTAACCTTTCCAACTTGCCCTGGGCGCCATGATCTACTCCTACGCGGCCATGAACTGACAACAACTGCAGCGCTTTTCGTCCGTAGGACGATTGGCGCCGAGGAAATCCTACACCGACCCCGTACGATACAGGCAAATCCCTAGCGAAATCTTCCGGTCGCCTTGGAGGTCTTGGTCCGAGAATAATTCAAATTGTCTGAAGCGTCGATGGACTTGGGTCCCTCGCCCCCGCGGAGCGGGGGAGAGGTGGCTCGGCGAAGCCGAGACGGAGAGGGGGAATGGCGCGGACCGATGTTTCTTGAGTGCCCAATCCGCTACGCCGGCGCAGCCCCCTCTCCGTCCGCTGCGCGGACACCTCTCCCCCACGTTGTGGGGGCGAGGAACTCAGGCCTTGAAAACTGGCAGATCCCTTGCGAAATCCTCCATGTCCGCCCAGGGATCGCCCGACGTCGCCAGCAAGCCCGGCAGCGAGGAGTAGTTCAGATCCTGCGGCGCATCGATCGCCTCAAGGTCTGCCCAGCTCACCGGCGTCGAGGCCGGCAGGTTGGTGCGGGCGCGCAGCGAATAGGGGGCGGCGGAGGTGTGGCCGCGGGCGTTGCGGTGATAGTCGATGAAGATGCGGCGCTTGCGGTTTTCCTTGCCCATGGTGGTGGTGAAGGTGTCGGGCGCGCTGGCCGCCAGATGGGTGGAGATGGCGCTGGTTGCCTGGTGCAGCTTCTTCCAGTTCTGCTTTTGCGTGACCGGCACCGTGATGTGGATGCCGCTGCCGCCGGATGTCTTGGCGAACGGCACCAGGCCGAGCCCTTCCAACTGGCCCTTGATGTGGACGGCGGCCTCGACCACATCGCGCCAGGCAATGCCCTCGCCCGGATCGAGGTCGAAGACGATCAGGTCGGGCTTGTCGAGGCTCAAGCGGTGCGTGCCCCAGGTGTGGAACTCGACGACGCCGAACTGCGCCAGCGCCAGATAGCCTTTTGCGCCCTCGACCGACAGGAAGCACTTGGTCTCGCCTTCGGAATTGACGCTATCGAATGTCACCACCGAAGGCGGCATGCCGGTGAAGGCATGGCGCTGGAAGAAGCAGTCCTTGGGCAGGCCGGTCGGGCAGCGCACCAGTGACACCGGGCGACCCATAATGTGCGGCAGCATGAAGTCGCCGACCAGCGCGTAGTAGACGGCGATGTCGAGCTTGGTCGGCCCGGTCTTGCCGAACAGCCGGCGCTCGGGATTGGTCACCCAGATGGCGGCGAGGTCTGCCTCGGCGATCAGCCGCTTGCGCTTCGGTGACACCGGTGTCGAAAGGCCGACATCTCGCAGGCCACGAAACACGCCGTGGCGCAGCGCATTGTCCGCCGTGCGGTTGGCATAGTGGATGCGGGCCGACAGCAGCGGCCGCACCCATTTCATCTCGCGCATGATTTCGCGCGGCACGCCCTCGGGTGGGGTCGCGCCATCGCGCAGCGGCTCCAACCGTGCCAGCAATTCGTTTGCCGTTGCGGCATCGAAGCCGGTGCCGACTTTGCCGCGATAGTGCAGTTCGCCATCCTCGAATTCGGCCATGCCGAGCGCGGCCAATCCCTCCGCCCTATCGGAGATGGTGTAGCCGGCAATGACGAAGTCGCCCTTCTCCAGCGCCTTGACCTTGGTCCAGCTTTTGGTGCGGCCGCTCTGGTAAATGGCGTTGGCGCGCTTGGAGACGATGCCTTCCAGGCCGTGTTCGGTCGCCTGATCATAGAGCCCCTGCCCGTCGCCGTCGACATGATCGCTCAACTGGATGGCGGAGTTGGCGCCCATCCCTGCGAGTAGCTCCGCGAGCAGCGCCTTGCGCTTTATGAGCGGCGCCTTGCGCAGGTCCCAGCCGTCGAGATGCAGCAGGTCGAAGGCATAGAAATGCAATTTGGAGCCCGCACCCGCCGATAGCGCGTCCTGCAGCAGCGCGAAACGCGAAATGCCCTTCTCGTCCAGCACCATGATCTCGCCGTCGATGATCGCCTGGCTGAGCGGCAGGCGCGAAAAGGCCTGCGGCAGGTCGCCATAGCGCTTCGTCCAGTCGATGCCGCCGCGGGTGATCAGGCGGACCTCGCCGTCGGCGACATGCGCCATGGTGCGATAGCCGTCGAATTTTATTTCATGCAGCCAGAGTTCGCCCGTATCCTCCACCGGCCCGCCCGGTGGCTTCGGCACCTGTGTGGCGAGCTGCGGCTCGATACGCGACGGCGGATCGCCTTTCACCGCGCCGGGCAGCGCGCCGGGGTTCAGCGAGCCGGGACTTGGCGGCAGGCGCGCCGGCTTCTTCAGCGGCGCCACCAATTCCTCGATGCGGCGGCCCGACTTCACGCTTTCCGGGCGCGCTTCGAGAATGTCGAGCTTGGCATCGGAAGCGAGGTCGCGCTCCTTGAACAGTAGCCAGTTCTTTTTGTTCTCATCCTCGCCGGGCTTCGGCTTAAGCCGAGTCAGCATCCAGCCACCATTGAGTTTTTCGCCTGCCAACCGGAACTTGAACGCGCCGGTGCGCAAACTCTTGTCGACATCGTCCATCGGCGCCCAGGTGCCGGTGTCCCACACGATCATCGGCCCGCCGCCATATTCGCCTTCGGGAATGACGCCTTCGAAGTCGATATATTCGAGCGGATGATCCTCGGTCTCGACGGCAAGCCGCTTGTCGGCCGGGTTGAGCGAAGGCCCGCGCGGCACCGCCCAGCTCTTCAGCACGCCGCCGACCTGCAGGCGCAGATCATAGTGGTCGGCGGTTGCGTGATGTTTATGGACGACGAAGCGGTTGCCATCACCCGAAACGAGCCCGCCCGCCGGTTCCGGCGTTTTCGAAAATTCGCGCTTGGCGCGATAGGCTCTGAGCTTGGGCGGGGCGGTCATGTCCGCATGCTAGGCGGGATGCGGGCGGTGCTCAATCGATGGCAGCTCAATCGTCGGTGGCCGGCGTCAGGTCGAGCTCGGCCGGGGAAAGACCGCCCTGAAGCTGGCTCAGCCGGAACTCGTCGACCCAGTAGGCTTCGCCATCGACCAGCACGCGGGCAGAGTAGACGCCGCCGGAAAAGCTTTGCGCGGTGACATACACCTTGTGACGGTCGAGCGCCTTGCGAACCGCAGCGCGCTTGGAATTCTGGCTGGTGACGGAACTGGCCATGGCTCACTCATACACAAGAGCCGCAAGACATCGCGACCCTATCAGGATGCTGGAGATCCGGTGTTCTGTCAATTTTCGCGAGGAACTCCCGCTTGTTCCGCCAACGTCGATGTGGCGACATTCACATTCCTGTCTCGCAATCCTGATTACATTTGTGCGGCGTGAAGCAATCTAAGTGGACCACCTGATCAGATGGGGGCGACAGTGAGACAAACATACCTTGTTGAAGAAATGGACGGAGACGAGGTGATTGCAGAGCGCAATATCGACGCACCGAGCCCGTTCAGAGCTGCCACGATGTCGACGGATCGAGGGATCACACTTCGAAACTGGGAAATGGACTGGATCCGCGTCACCGACGAGGTCGGAGGACGTATCTATGCATACAGCTTTGCCCGCAGCAAATCTGCCCGCCCAGGACTATGGCAGGCTGATACGCAGACAGGACCGTTTGGTTCGGAGGCAGGGAGGCGTCCACTGAAGGGAAAGCCTTCCACCCACTCTCCAGACTGAATATTTCGAAAGCTGGCCCTGTATATCGTCTATCCGGCCTGAGTGCCTTCGTTCACTCCGCCGCCAAGTGTCGGCGCCTCCGCACCGTACTGCGATAGATGTTCGGAGCGCTGCCGGTGATGCGCTTGAAGGCATTGGAGAAGAAACCATGACAGCGGCGTGCTGCCGATGCAAGGCGGCGTCCGCCTGCCCGGGACGCTGGGCGTGATGCCCTATGCCATCGACCCAGAATCCGCAGAGCGTCTCTGGAAGTTGAGCGAGCGGCTCCTATAGTTTCCTTCTTGCCCAAAGGAGACTGCAGATGACCCTGACCACACACAAACTCGGCAGCCAGGGGCTGCGTGTCTCAACGATAGGCCTCGGCTGCATGGGCATGAGCCAGTCCTACGGGCCAGCCGACGAGGCGGAATCGATCGCCACCTTGCACCGCGCCATCGAACTCGGCTGCACCTTTCTCGACACGGCCGAAGTCTACGGCGCCTATGCCAATGAGGAACTGCTTGGGCGGGCGCTGAAGGGCCGGCGCGATGCTGTGACGCTTGCCACCAAATTCGGCTTCCGCATCGAAAACGGCAGGCAGGTCGGCACCGAGCGCAACAGCCGGCCCGCGCATATCCGCGAGGCGCTGGAAGGCTCGCTGAAGCGGCTCGGCACCGATCATGTCGACCTCTACTACCAGCACCGCGTCGACCCTGCGGTACCGATGGAAGACGTCGCCGGTACGATCGGCCGGCTGGTCGCCGAGGGCAAGGTGCGTTTCTTCGGCCTGTCGGAGGCGGGTGCGGCCAACATCAGCCGCGCGCATGCCGTGCATCCGGTGTCGGCGCTGCAGAGCGAATACTCGCTGTGGGAGCGCAACCTGGAGCCGGAGATCATCCCGTTGCTCAAAAAACTCGGCATCGGCCTGGTGCCGTTCGCGCCGCTCGGCCGCGGTTTTCTTGCCGGCGACGTCAAGCGCGCCGAGGAGTATCCCGAAGGCGATTTCCGGCGCGGCGACCCGCGCTACCAGGGCGCCAATTTCGACGCCAATGTCGCGGCAGCCGCCGCGGTGCACGAGGTGGCCGCGACCAAAGGGGTAAAGCCCGCGCAGATCGCACTGGCCTGGGTGCTCGCCAAGGGCGACAGTTTCGGCATCGACATCGTGCCGATCCCCGGCACCAAGCGGCGAAAATATCTGGAGGAGAATGTCGCGGCGGCGGCGATCAAGCTCGACCCCGCCGAGATGCAGGCCCTCGACGCGGCGCTTGCGCCGGGCAAGGTCGCAGGCCCGCGCTACAATGAGCGGGTAATGACGACGATCGACAGGTAGCGCGATCTCCCTCCTTTCGTACCCTTGCGCGGCTCTTGATTGCCGGCGCGATCTTGGCATGATCGTCGCAATGACCCAGATCAGAGCCATGACCGCAAGAGACGTGCCGTCGGTGTCGCGGCTGTTGGGTGAATCCTGGCGGCGCACCTATTCGCCGATCATGGGGCCCGAGACCACCGCGCGGCTCTCCGACGACAAGCACGCACCCGAGCGGCTGGCGGCCGAATTGCTGGATGACAACAAGATGTCGTTCGTGGCCGAGCGGCCGGACGGCTCGATTGCCGGTTACGCGATGGCGGCGATGGACAATCGTGGCGACGTCATGCTCGACCGGCTGCATATCGACAGGACCGAGTTCGGCAGCGGGCTCGCGACCGACCTGCTGCACGCTGTGCTCGCCGCCCATGCCGGCATCCCCAGCATTGCGCTGGAAGTGATAGAGGGCAACGACCGGGCGATCGCCTTCTACCGCAAGCACGGCTTCGAAATGGTCGAGCGCCGCCCGGCCGCGCACGGCGTCGGCGGCCATGCCTCAGTGATCATGCGCAGGCTGCTGTCGAGGGCATAGAAATGAGGCCCTACTGAAGCCCCATCGCCGGCACCACCGGCCCGTCCTCGTCGTCCGGCATATCGAGAATTTCGATCAGCCGCGCCACCTTCGTTCCCGGCAAGGGGCGGCCCTCGTTGACCAGCGCCTCGTCGGCACCGAGCCAGGCGAAGGCCTCGCGCGGTTCTTCAAGGCTGGCGTCGGTCAGCGCGATGTCGGCAATGACCGCCTCGTCTACCGGCCCCAACACCGAAATGATGTCGTCGCGTGTCATGGTCACCTCCATGCAAGGTGCCGGCCTGTCGTCGAGATGACGCCGGGATCCGGCATCCAGCCGGCGGATTGCGAGCTCGAAAACCGCCGACAAAGCAGAATCTGGGTCTTGTTTTCGACCAGACAAGGTGAACGCGCGGCTTTTGCCGTCAGGCACCCGAATGCGGATCGATGCCGTAGACATGCACGGGATAGCCCGGACCGATGGCATCCGCCACCCGACGCATCCAGGCAAGGACCGCCGGAAAATCCGCCAGCGCATAGCCGCAATCCTCGGCCAGGTGGCTGTAGGCATAGACGGCGATATCGGTGATGGTGAGCGTGTCGCCGACAAGGAAAGGCGTATCGTTCAGGCTGCGCTCCAGCGCGGCAAGCGTGCGGGCGCCGGCCTCGCGCTTGGCCGTGACCATGGCCTGATTGCGCTCCAGCCTTCCCGTCAATGTCCAGAAGCGCAGCGAGCCGATGACTGGCTCGACATGATACTGCTCGAAGAACAGCCACTGCATGATCTTGGCGTTGACATAGCGATCGGCCGGCAGGAACGGCGTGCCTTCGGCGAGATAGATCAGGATGGCATTCGATTCAGCAATCGCGCGGCCATCCTCGAGCTCGAGCACGGGAACGGCACCGGCCGGGTTGAGCTTCAGGAAGGCCTCTGTGTGGCTCTCGCCCTCGAAGATCGAGACAAGGCGGCTCTCATAGGGAATGGCGAGCAGCCCGAGCACGACCCTCGCCTTCCAGCCATTTTGCGACGGCAGATAGTCATGAAGCTTAAGCATGGCTGTCCCTCTGGTACGAGCGGCATCAGTTTGCACGCCGCCGCGAAACTCGCCACCCGATTCCTGCTGCCTCGCCTCAGGCCGAGCTGCGCAGCATCAGCTCGGCGTTGAGCAGGATACGGCCGTTGCCGGGTTTCGCGGCCGGCGATTTTTCATCCAGCCGCTGCAGCAGAAGTTCGATCGCCAGGCGGCCGATCTCGTTGTAGTTCTGCGCGACTGTCGTGATCGGCGGGCAGGCGTAGCGTGACAGCGGATGGTCGTCGTGCCCGGCGACTCTGAGGTCACAATCCGCGCCATGGCCAACCTTCAGGCCGAGCTGATAGGCAGCGGCGAGCACGCCGAAGGCAACACGGTCGTTGGCGCAAAGCACCGTTTTGGTCGGAAAGCCCTGTGACTTCAGGATACGCAGCGCTTCGTCAAAGCCGAATTTTTCGAAATCCCACGACCGCGCATCAGTGACAGGCACGATTTCAGGCGTCATCTTGAACTGCTGCATGGCCTCGACATATGCATCCTGCCGCGCTGAGGCGTTGTTGTTGACCAGCGGCATGGCGAAGTAGCAGGGCGGCTCGCCGGAGCGGCAGAGATAGTCGACGATCAGCCTGAAACTCTGCCTGTTGTCGGTGCCGACGAAGGAGGAGGTATCGTCGAGCGGCGAGTCGACGTAGATCAGCGGAATGCTCGATCCGAGCTCGGCCAGGATCCGGTGGTGCGACCGCACGCCGAGCGGCGCGATGATGGCGCCGGCGATGTTCATCGACCTGAACGTCTGGATCGCCTGGTCCTCCATTTCGGCGCGCCCGTCCGAGGAAAGGACAAACGCCAGGAAGCCTGCTTCGTTGGCGATCAGCTCGATGCGGCGCGTCAGCGCCATGTAGAACGGATCGGTCGAGTTCGGAATGATGACGCCCAAAATGTTGCTGCGGCGGCGGTTGAGATTGACGGCGAACATGCTCGGCCGGAAATCGGATTTCTTCAGCGCCGCCTCGATGGCGCTGCGGGTGTTCTTGCGGACCGAATTGGGGTCGTTGAAATATTTGGAGACGGTGGTGCGCGACAGACCGACGAAGTCGGAGAAGTCCTCCATCGTCCTGATCGTCTTTGCCATTCACACGCTCCCTGTCCGGACTGTCATCTTGATAGATGAGTCACGTTTTTTCGGAAAGGCGAAGCCAACAGTCATTCCCGCATGGCCCAGCCTGGCTGCCCATGGCAGCGGCCCATGCGGATTCTACTGTTCCGCAGAGAATTGTACCTTCATTGTTGCCGGATCACTGCCGCCCTTGGCGAAGAACGGCAGCAGCTCGGCAAGCGGCAGCTGGTGGCTGACCAGCCGCGCCATCGTGCCGTCGTCTTGGCTTAGGATGTCGAGCGCCTGAGGGATATTGCGGTTGAGCGAATGCGATCCTGCCAATCTGATCTGGCGGCGGAAAATCTCGAACGGGGCGACCGAAATCCTGGCGTCGGGTGCGCAGACGCCGAAGACGAGCGCCGTGCCGCCATCAGCGGTGAAGCCGATCATGCCCTCGACCACCTTGGCGACACCGGTGGCGTCGGCAACGAAATCGAAGCCGCGCGCCCGCCCCGACAGCGCCTGCGATCCGGACACCAGCGGCTCGAGCCCGAGCGTTTCGGCGAAGGCAAGCCGCTGCTCGCTGATGTCGGCGACCGCTACGTTTCCGACGCCCTTGGCCCGGAGCGAGAGGGCCAGCAGCAGGCCGATCGGCCCGGCACCGAAGACCAGCGCGGTGCCGGGTATGGATTTACCGGCCTCAATGCCGGCGCTACCCAGGCCGTTCAGCACGCAGGCGAGCGGCTCGGCCAGCGCCGCCGTGGCGAAACCGAGATCGCCGATGCCGTGCAGATGGTCGACGGCAACCAGGCTGAACTCGGCGAAGCCGCCATCTGCGGTCACGCCATAGGCTTTCAGGCTGGCGCACAGATTGGTGAGGCCCTTGCTGCAGGCGGGGCAATGCCCGCACGGGATGTTGGGATCGACGGCGACCCGGTCGCCGGGCCTGACGCTGGTCACGTCGTCGGCGACCACCTCCACCGTGCCGGCATATTCATGACCGGGGACCAGCGGAAACGCGCCCTCCCCGTAGCGGCCATGCAGGACCTCGATATCGGTGTGGCAAAGCCCTGCGGCGCGGACCCGCACCAGAGCGTGGCCCGGCTTGATGTCTGGCAGGTCCAGCTCCGCCATGCCGGCAACGCCCGCGGCGGTAAATCGGATGGCCTTCATGTCAATCTCCCTTGGCGATGCGGCTTGGAGAGCGCTTCAGCTCATCCAGTTGCCGCCGTCGACATTGTAGGTCTGTGCCAGAATGTAGTCGCTGTCGGACGAGGCCAGGAAGACGGCGAGCCCGGCAATGTCCTCGGGTTGGGCGAAACGGCCGATCGGGACCGACTTCGCCACGGCGGCCTTCTTCTCGCCGGGCTTCAGGCCCTCCCAGCGGGCGAAATGGGCGTCGACGACATCCCAGTGCTCGCCGTCGACGACGCCGGGCGCGATGGCATTGACGTTGATGCCGTGCTTGACCAGCGCCAATGCCGCCGACTGCGTCGCCGAGATGACCGCCGCCTTGGAGGCGCAGTAAAGCGTCACCAGTGCCTCGCCACGGCGACCGGCCTGGCTCGCCATGTTGATGATCTTGCCGCCGCGGCCACGCGCGATCATCACATTGGCCACCGCCTTCATCATGAACAGCGGCCCCTTGAGGTTGATGGCGAAGACGCGATCGTAGCTTGCCTCGGTGATATCGGTGATCGGCGCCATGTCGAAGATGGCCGCATTGTTGACGAGAATGTCGATGCCGCCGAAATCGCGGTCGACCTCGGCGACGATCCTGTCGATCGCAGCGAGGTCGGTGACGTCGAGCTTGACGGCGCTGGCCGAAGGGCCGATCGCAGCGGCCGCCCGCGTCGCACGCTCGACGTCGATATCGGCAATCACCACCCTGGCGCCTTCGCGCGCATAGGCTTGCGCGAAGCCGAGGCCAATGCCGCGCGCACCGCCGGTTATCAGGGCAATCTTGTTTTTCAGTCTCATTTCAATTTTTCCCGAGTTCTCGAAAGATGTGCCGCCAATTGGCGGCCGGCGCGTCGTCAAGGCAAGCATGGCCCGGCCTTCGCCGCCTGCAAGGAAAACACGGACCCGCTGTGGGGCGGGTCCGTGCATCCTCCGGGCCTGCTGCAATGGGAGGTTTTTCCAGGCCCGGATCGCCGGGGACGGCACACGCACCGTCCCTGGCTTGAACGCGCCTATTTGATGTAACCCGCCTCCGTCATAGTCTTCTCTACCGAGGCCTGGGCGCCGCTCAGCACATCATCGACCGACTGCTGGCCGGTGACCGCTGCGGCAATCGCCTGACCGACCTCGGTTCCGATGCCCTGGAATTCAGGAATGGCGACGAACTGGATGCCGGTATAGGGAACCGGATCCTTGGTCTGCTTGGTCGGATCGGCGGATTCGATCGCCGAAAGCACTGTCGCGGCGAAGGGCGCCGCCTTCTGGTAGTCGGCACTGGCATAGGTGGACTTGCGCGTTCCCGGAGGCGCCGCGACCCAGCCTTCGGTCTCGCCGACGCGCTGGACATAGGCTTTCGAAGTTGCCCATTTGACGAATGACTTTGCGGTATCTGCCTTCTTGGTCGAAGTCGGGATGGCGAGGCTCCATGCCCAGCCCCACGCCGAGCCATTGGGAGTGACCGCCACCGGCGCCTTGGCGAAGGCAACCTTGTCGGCAACCTGGCTTTGCTTCGGATCATAGACGCGACCCGCCGCCGACGTGGCGTCGATCCACATGGCGCAGTGGCCGGAGGCGAACAAGGTCTGGTTCTCGTTGAAGCCGTTGGAACTGATGCCCGGAGGTCCATCCTTCTTCATCGTGTCGACATACCAGCCGATCGCCTTTTTCCACTCGGGCGAATTGAGCTGCGGCTTCCAGTCCATGTCGAACCAGCGGCCGCCGAATGTGTTTATCAGGGTGCCGAGGAAGGCCATGTTCTCGCCCCAGCCCGGCTTGCCGCGCAGGCACAGACCATACTGTTCCTTCGACTTGTCGGTGAGCTTGTCGGCGAACTCCGTGATCTGGTCATAGGTCGGCTGCTCCGGCATCTTCAGGCCGGCGGCGTCGAACAGATCCTTGCGGTAGAGCGTGAACGAGCTTTCGGCGTAGAAGGGCACGGCATAGAGCTTGCCGTCGACCGTCAGGCCGCTGCGGACCGGCGCGATCAGATCGTCATAGTCGTAGTCGTCGCCGAGATCGTTGAGCGATGTCAGCCAGCCGCTCTTGCCCCAGATCGGTGTCTCGTAGCCGCCGATGGTCAGCACGTCGAACTGGCCGCCCTTGGTCGCGATGTCGGTGGTGACCCGCTCGCGCAGAACGTTTTCCTCGAGCACCACCCAATTGACCTTGTTGCCGGTCGCCTTCTCCCATTCCGGCGACAGCTTCTGCATGATGATCATGTCGCCATTGTTGACCGTCGCCACAGTGATTTCCTCGGACAGGGCGGCACCCGTCGCCAGTGCCGACGCAGCGACCGACGCGGCGAAAATTCCAATACGCTTACCAATTGGCATTTCGTCTCCTCCTTTACGAATGCGCATGTGTAAGTGAACATGCGTATATATTTTATTGCGCTTGGAGACAGGCGAGTCAAGCTCGGCACTAGGCGATTTTTGGCACAAGGGTCGCTTGCCGCAATGGCTACGGTTCGGCGAAGCAACCCAATAAGGCTGCATGCGAATGAAAATAAATGTACGCACGTTCAGTTTGTGTTGACTTCACTCTCCCGGCGATTTACCTCGACTGTAGCCTGGTACACGCCGTCATGATCCGCGCGCGGTCCGGCTGGGGAGAGAAGGATTTGCAAGCATGAGCCTTTCGCGCCGCAGCGAGATCGCCGCCGAGGCCGCGGGGCCAACGATTGTGGCCGGCGAAATCCTGGTCGAAATCATGGCGACCGAACGGGGTTTTGGCTTCCTCGAACCGCAGACGCTGACGGGGCCATTCCCGAGCGGCGCGCCGGCGATCTTCATCGACCAAGTCGGCAGGCTGGGCGGCGGCGCCGGCATTATCGGCTGCATCGGGCGTGACGATTTCGGCACGCTCAACCTGGAAAGACTGAAGCGCGACGGCGTCGACATCTCTGCCGTCGATGTCAGCGACCGCTTCCCGACCGGATGCGCCTTCGTGCGCTATAGGCCGGATGGCGGCCGGGACTTTGTCTACAACATCGCCGAATCCGCCGCCGGGCAGATCCGCCTTACCGCCGCTGCACGTCTGCTGGCGGATAGAGCCGGCCATCTGCACATTATGGGATCGACGCTGTCGGTGGCCGGGCTGAGGGAAATTGTCACATACGCCGTGCAGGCGGTTCGCGCCCGTGGCGGCTCGACCTCCTTCGACCCGAATATGCGCAAGGAGTTGATCGACGGCGCCGACGGCGCGCTGTTTTCGACGCTGGTCGACGATGCCGATCTTTTGCTGCCGTCCGGCGACGAATTGCTGGCCGCGGCCGGCGTCGATGACGAGCATCAGGCGGTGACGGCACTGTTTGCCCGGGGCGTCGGCGAGATCGTGCTGAAGCGCGGCGCCGCCGGCTCGTCCTGGTTCGGCGGCGATGGTACCCGGATCGACTGCGCCGGTTTCCTTGTCGAGGAAGTCGACCCGACCGGCGCCGGCGATTGTTTCGGCGCCACCTACCTGAGTTGCCGGCGCAAGGGAATGGAGCCCGGCAAGGCGCTGCTTTATGCCAATGCCGCCGGCGCCCGCAACGTCACGCGGCAAGGCCCGATGGAAGGTGTTGCCGGCTTCGACGGGCTCGACGATTTCATCAAGGGAACAGCGAGGCGGACATGATGGCCAATCCCCTCGCCGGTCTCGCCGCTGCCCGCCGGAACGGAACACCCTACGGCATCACCTCGATCTGCTCGGCGCACCCGCTAGTGATCCAGACGGCGATCAGGCGTGCCGTCACGGACAAGGAAGCCACCCTGCTGATCGAGGCAACCTGCAATCAGGTCAACCAGTTCGGCGGCTACACCGGGATGACCCCGGACCTGTTCGTCGCCTTCGTGCTGGAGATCGCCAGCAGGGAAGGTCTCGACCCCCGGCGCATCATCTTTGGCGGTGACCATCTCGGACCGAACCCGTGGCGTGCGGAACCGGCCGCAAAGGCGATGAGCAAGGCCGAAGCCATGGTCACGGCTTACGTCTGGGCCGGCTTCAGCAAGATCCATCTCGACGCCTCGATGGGCTGCGCCGGCGAGCCGGCGGCACTGGACGACGAGACCATCGCCACCCGGGCGGCGCGGTTGGCCAAGGCGGCTGAAAAGGCAGCGCTCGCGCGCGGTGGCATATTGCCGGTCTACATTATCGGCACCGAGGTTCCCGCTCCGGGCGGCGTCGATCACGCTATCAGCGAGCTGAAGCCTACGGAAGCGGCAGCGGCGCGGCGCACGATCGAGATTCATCGCGACATCTTTGCCCGCGAAGGACTGACGGACGCCTTTGGCCGCGTCATCGCCGTGGTGGTGCAGCCGGGCGTGGAATTCGGCAGCCAGAATGTCGTCGCCTACGCGCCCGAAAGGTCGAAAGGCCTGACCGGATTGCTCGATGAGCAATCCTCGCTCGTCTATGAGGCGCATTCGACCGACTATCAGAGCCGCACAGCGCTGACAGCTCTCGTCGCAAACGGCTTTCCGATCCTTAAAGTAGGTCCAGGCCTGACATTTGCCCTGCGCGAGGCGTTTTACGGTCTCGACCTGATCGCCTCCGAAATTGTCGCCGACTATGGCGAGAGGCCACTCGCCCACACGATGGAGCGCGTGATGCTGGCAGCACCCGGCCATTGGCACAGCCATTATCATGGCAGCGAAGCGGACCTCTATCTGCAGCGGCATTACAGCTACAGCGACCGGATCCGCTACTACTGGAGCAACCCCACCGCCATCGCCGCCGTCGACCGCCTGCGCAAGTCGCTCACCGACGTGGCCATTCCCGAAACGCTGATGCGGCAATTCCTGCCGACACTGCCGGCCGGGCTTGGATCAGCCGGCAATCCCGAGGCGATTTTCCACGCTGCGATCGGCCAGGTGCTGGCCGACTACGACGCCGCTTGCGGCGGCGGCAAGGACTAAGAACCCGAAGCCACTTTGTCAGCCGGCGCGCGCGATGCTAGAGCAGAGGCGCAACCGAAGGTGGCCGCATGCAGATCGATATCGAAGGCTTCTCGCTGGATTTTCTGAAAGCGCTGCCGCGCGAGGAACAGGATCAGCTGCTTGGTTTTTCCGGGCCGATCTCCTTCGCCATGGGCAGCGCCGTCATCCTCGCCGAATTCAACCGCACAGAGGACGACCTCATCATCAACCTTGCGCATATTGACCGCGGCGGCGAAGGCGTTCTGCTGGTGCTGTCGAAGCTGCTTCGCGCCTATGCGGCCGACCGGGAATTCCGGTCGATCCGCTGGAACATCCATGCCCTCACATGCGCCAAACCAAATCCGAAGCTGCAGCATTTCCTACGCACGCACGATTTCGCTGAGGTCGACGATCCTCACTACGGACCGATCTTCACCCGCACCGAGCCCCTCTGACGTGCGCATGAAGACGGCTGTTTCCTCTTTTCTGCTGGCCTTGCTCCTTGCCTCGCCCGCACGCGCCGACTGGAAGCCGGTCGAGAAGGTCGAAACCTATGACATATCGGGCCAGAGCGGCCCCGAACTCTACGCCTCGATCGGTGAAGCGGGCCCCTTGCTGGGCAAAGGCCGGGTCATTGCGCACACCAATTTCAAGCTGACATGGACCAGGGACTACAAGCCGCAAGGCGGCGCCTGCGTGCTGCGATCAGCGCGGCCGAAACTCATCATCACCTACACCTTGCCCAAGCCGGCCGAGCCGCTGCCGCCTGCCGTGCAGAAGAGCTGGGAGATTTTCGCCGCCGGGCTCGCCGCCCATGAAAAGGTGCATGGCGCGGCGATCGTCGAGATGGTGCACAAGATCGAAGCGGTAAGCGTCGGGCTGACCGTCACTGATGACCCGGGCTGCAGCAAGATCCGAACCGAACTGACCCGGCAGCTTGCCGAAATCTCGCTGGCGCAGCGCCAGGCCGGCCGCGACTTCGACAAGGTCGAATTCGGTCCCGGCGGCAATCTGCGGCAGCTGGTCTTCAATCTGGTGACCGGGAAATAGAGCCGCATAGCAAACAGAGTCAGAATGCGACTCTATCTCCTTGTTTGATCGCGATCTTTTGCGATCTGGCGATCACGCTTTGACCCTCTTTGATCAGATGGCGCGGATGATGCCGCCGTCGACGCGGATGTTCTGGCCAGTGATGTAGCCGGCACCCTCGGACGCGAGGAAGGCGATGGTCGCGGCGATCTCTTCCGAGGTGCCGTAGCGCTGCATAGGCACCGAGTCGCGACGCTCCTCTGTGGCGGGCAGGCTGTCGATCCAGCCGGGCAGCACGTTGTTCATGCGCACATTGTCGGCGGCGTAAGTGTTGGCGAAGATCTTGGTGTAGGCGGCAAGGCCGGCGCGGAACACGGCGGACGTCGGGAACATCGGGCTCGGCTCGGCCACCCAGGCGGTCGAGATGTTGATGATGGCGCCGGCCTTCTGCTTGACCATCTGCGGCGCCACGATGCGCACCGGGCGGATGACGTTGAGCAGATAGACATCCATGCCGGTGTGCCACTGCTCGTCCGTGATCTCGAGGATCGGTGCGCGCGGTCCGTGGCCACCGCTGTTGACCAGCACGTCGATGCGGCCGTAGCGCTCGAGCGTCAGGTCGGCGAGCCGCTGCAGATCCTCATTCGACTGGTTGGAGCCGGTGACGCCGAGACCACCAAGCTCCTTGGCCAGTGCCTCGCCCTTGCCGGAGGACGACAGGATCGCAACCTTGAAACCATCCGCCGCCAGGCGCTTGGCCGCTGCCGCACCCATGCCGCTGCCACCGGCCACGACCACTGCCACTTTTTCTACACTCATCTCGATTTTCCTTCGCGGTTGGCGGGGCTCCGAACGCCCATGTTTCCGATGTCCAACCAATGCTATAACCGGTTTTGTTATCTGGTTCGAACCAGAAAGCCTGAAATCAAGCTGTAGAAAAACTACTGCATGCCCGAAGCCTTCCTCAGCCTGCCGCCGTTGAATGCGCTGCGCGCCTTCGAGGCCGCCGCGCGCCACCTCAACTTCCGCATCGCCGCCGAGGAGCTGAACGTGACGCAAGGGGCGGTGGCGCAGCATATACGCGGGCTGGAAGCCGATCTCGGCGCAAAACTGTTCGAGCGTCTGCCGCGCGGCCTGGCGCTGACCGACGAAGGCCGCGCCTATGTGCCGAACATCCGCCGCGCCTTCGATCTGATCTCGGAGGCCACCTTGCTGCTGCGCCCCGAACCGGCGCGGCTGACGATCAGCGTCACGCCCAGCTTTGCCACCAAATGGCTGATCCCGAAACTGCCGGAGTTCGTGGCGCACAATCCGCTGGTCGATCTCAGGATTCTCGCCAGTGAAAGCCTGTCGAGTTTCCAGGCCGATGGCGTCGATATCGCGGTCAGGCAAGGCCGCCCGCCCTTTGGCGCCGGCCTAATGGTGGACCTGTTGTTTCCCCAGCAGATCGTGGCCATCTGCAGCCCTGCCCTGCTGCTGGCCGGCGCCAACGAGATCGCGCCGTCCGACATCCAGCATCACGTGCTGCTGCACGACGCGCACAATCTGTGGCCGGAGTTCATGGAGAAAGCGCTCGGCCTGAAGATGGCCACAGAGGCCAAACGCATGCGCTTCAACCAGACCGGCCTGGCGATCGACGCCGCCATTGCCGGCCAGGGCATCGCATTGGCCAGCCGCTTCCTCGTTGCCGCCGACATTGCCGCCGGCCGGCTGGTGCAACCGCTGCGTGCTGAAATGCGCGGCACGCAGGATTTCCATGTCGTGGTACCACGCAAGCAGCGGCACCCAGAGCCGACTCAAGCGGTGCGGCAATGGCTGCTGGATGAGGGGGATGTAGGATAGCTGATCTCCCCCCTTGCGGGGGAGATGGCCGGCGGGCCAGAGGGGGTGTGAAGGAATGCCGGCGTTCGAGTTTGTCCGCCCCCACCTTGAGCCGGGGCGTGACCGATACTTTGACAGGCCGGAGGGACAGCACCCCCCTCTGCCCTACCGGGCATCTCCCCCGCAAGGGGGGAGATCAGCAGCTTAGCCGGCAGATCTCACTAACCGCCCCGCCGCGCAATGTCAGTCGCAACCGCTATCGCCTCGCGGCCGATTTCCCGGAGCAGGCCGGTGACCGGATTGTAGAAGCCGACGAGATAGAGGCCGAGTTGCGAGGAGCGGGCGTTGACGCCGCTGCGTTCCGGTTGCAACTCCGCCGGAACGAAATTCTCGTAGCCCGGACGGTAGCCGGTGGCGAGGATGACGGCGTCGAACGCTTCCTGCCTGCCGTCGGCGAATAGCGCGCCGTGTTCGGTGAAGCGCGCTATGTCGGGCGCGATCTTGATGGCGCCTTTGGTGATGGCGTCGACCGTGCCGACATCGATGACCGGGATGCGGCCGACCTCGTCGATCTGCTGCAGGATGCCCTGTTTCGGCCGCACGATGCCGTACTTTTCGAGTTTGCCCAGGGCGAAATCGAGGATGATCGGGAACATCCAGTCGTTCAGCGCCTGGGGCATTGGCCGGCTGGCGATGCCGACCATCTGGATCGGCACGCCGAACAGCTGGCGCGGCACGATGTGGACGCCCTTGCGCACCGAAATGGTGGGCTTGGCACCGCTTTCGGCAAGGTCCAGCGCGATCTCGGCGCCGGTGTTGCCCATGCCGACGATCAGCACCGAGCGGCCGGTGTAAGGAGCAGCCTGCGTATAGTCGGCGCTATGCAGAACTTCGCCCTTGAAGGCCTCGATGGCGGGGAGCCTGGGAATGATCGGCTCGGCATTGTTGCCGCTGGCGATGACGACATGGCGCGCCTTCAGGCTCTCCGATCCGGTCTCGACCAGAAATGCGCCGTCGGCGCGGCGAATGGCTGTCACCGTCACCCCGAAGCGCGGACGCAGATCGAATTTTCGAGCGTAGTCGTCGAGGTAACGAACCACCAGTTCGCGCGGCACGTAGCGCGGATAGTCCCTCGGAAATGGCAGGAACGGCAGCGAGGAGAACGACTTCACCGTATGCAGGTGCAGCCGCCGGTAGTGACGTCGCCAGGCGGGCGCCACCTCCCCGGCTTTTTCGAGGATGGCGAAATCCACCCCTGCCCGCTTCAGGCAGGCGCCGACCGCCAAGCCGGCCGGGCCGGCACCGACAATGACGACAGTCGTGTCCAAGCGATTCTCCTCCCGCCGGGCCTGGCCGAGGCTATGCGCACAGGCGCGGGCGGGACAAGTCACCCGTTCCGCAATATCCCCGCCTTGGCCAGCGTCTCCATGCCATCGCAGAGATGTTTCTTCAGCACGCGCACGGCTTCCGCAGGGTCGCGCTTGCGGCAGGCGGCGAGCAGTTCGCGGTGTTCGGCCTGCGAGACGCCGCGATAGTCGAGGCTGGACAGGAGCATGCGGACATAACGGTCGGCGGCATTGTGGTGCGCTTCGATCAGGGCGAGTAGCCGGGCGTTGCCGCAGGCGCTGTAGAGCGCCAGATGGAAGGTCCGGTTCAACACGCCCCATCGGGCGACATCGGGCTCGGCGTCGATGCGGGCGAGCACCTGCGCGGCCTCCTCGAGCTTTTCACTGCCAAGCGTTGGGACAGACAGGTTGAGCGCCTGGCTTTCAAGCAGGTCGCGCAACGCAAAGATCTCCCTGATCTCGGTGGCGTCCATGCGGGCGACATGCGCGCCCTTGGTCGGGTGGATCTGGACGATGCCTTCGGCCTCGAGTTGGCGCAACGCGTCGCGGATCGGCATGCGGCTGAAGCCGAAGCGCAGTGCAAGATCGTCCTGGCGCAGCACCGTGCCGTCCGCCAGGCTGCCGTCGGCGATCGCCTCGCGCAGCACATTGGCGACCTGTTCGGCCACCGTCTGCGGCCGCTGCATTTCGGCAAATCCACCCATACGATCCCCTCCTGCCAGCTTCAGCGGCTCATGCCGCCAACGTCATGGGCGCTGCTCTTCATCCGCCTGCCGGCGCCGGACGTTCGAAAGCCAGGCCATTGGCTGTTCATCCGTACGCGTACACTCCCGGATTGTGACGCAGAGAAGGCCAAAGCTCCTGCCCCGGCGCTCGCTCCCCAGTTCTTCACGGGAGTGGTAAACGGCAACGGCGACCATCTTACATTAGCAAATATAAGCTTGCGCGAATATATATATCTCGTATACTCGTATACGAGACATATATAGGGAGGAGATCGTGCCGCAAACCGCTTCCGCCAAAGGCACCCCGGTCGATGCCATCGTCATCGGCGGCGGCATTGCCGGCTGCACGCTAGCCTGGGAACTGGCCTCCAAAGGCGTCAGAACCGTCATCCTGGAGCAGACCCTGATCGCGGCCGAATCCTCGGGGCGCAACACCGGCACCTTGCTCAGCGGTCCGCAGCCGGAGGTGGTCGAGATGCTCGACGCCTGCGCCGAGATCTATGAGGAGCTTGCCGCCGGCCCGGTGCCGTTCGAATTCGCCAGGATCGGCCATCTCTTGATCTCGGAAGACGAGCAAAGTTTTGAGGCGGCGGCCGGTATCGCCGAGCGCTACCGCGTCGCCGGGGTCACGATGGACAGGATCAGCGGGGCGGAGCTTGCACGCGATCACAAGCGCATCGGCTTCCAGGTGGCCGGCGGCTACCATGTCGGCCGTGCCTGGACGCTGGAGCCGATGGGCGCGACCCATGCCTTCGCGCACGCCGCGCGCGAGGCGGGCGCCAAGATCCGCACCGGCCTGCGCGTCGCCCAGATTTTTTCCCGCAACGGCAAGATCGAGGGCGTGCTGACCGACCAGGGCATCATCCCGGCCGATCTCGTCTTCATCGCCAATGGCCTGTGGATGTCCGATCTTTTGCGGCGCACGGTCGGCGACGGGCCGTTGCCCGGGCTGCCTTTCACCGCCGGCCGCGGCTGGCTGATCCAGCTCGGCAAGCTCGATTTCGAGCTGCCGTGGATCGTCGAGGAGCTGACGTGGCCGGACCAGGAGGAACTCGGGCGGCAGCGCGACGACCAGCCGGCAGTGGAAGCGATCTGCCTCAATAGATGCGCGGTGGCGACGCCAGGCTCGGCGCGTCAGTGCAGCCGGCCTTTCGCGATCTGGTGCGCAACACCGATATGGCCGCCCGCATCGCGGCGCGCACGCTGCGCATGCTGCCCGGCCTCGGCTCGCCCCGGGTGACGAATGTCTATCCCGGCAACCGCCCGATGCTGTCGGACGGGCTGCCGGTCGCCGGCCGGACTGCGATCGAGGGACTGTATGTGCATGGCGGCATGGGCTCGATCGGCATGCATGCCGCCCCCGCCACCGCGCGCTGGCTGGCAGAGGCCGTGCTCTCGGGCGATGGCAATCCGAAGCAGACATGGCTGAGGCCACAGCGATTTGCGGGATGGGATGGATGATAAGGCTGGTGATGCATCGATGATAGCGTCACCGCGAGGATGTTTATCGATGTAGCGAGGCCATAGTGAAGAGGACGCTGGCGTTGCGCCCTAGCCGATATGCTCGGCGTGCAGCTTCTTCTTCATCTGCTCCAGTGCCGCCTCGCCGCTGGCTGCCAACTCGACCGCAATTCGCGCCATCTCATTGTCGGCCTTGCGGTATTTGCTACCCCAGGCGCCGAGTGTCGCCAGCACCGGCAACAGATCGATGCCGGCCTCGGTCAACCGGTAGATCGCCTTGAGCTTGTGCGTGGGATCGTCGCTTTTGGTGACAATGCCCTCGTCCTGCAAGGTCTGCAGCCGCTCGGCCAGCGTGCGCGACGAGATGCCCTCGTGGGACTGCAAAAACTCCCGGAAGTGCTTTTTTCCGGCGAAAATCATGTCGCGGATGATCAACAGCGTCCAGCGGTCGCCGAGCAGTTCGAGCGAAAGGCTGATGGGGCAACCGGATCTTTCCCTGGTCGACATTTCTATGGTTCCATTTTTAAAGCACTTTACTATTGACATCATTTTTTCACCATGTCAATGGTTCCAAAAGTAAAGCAATTGACCAGCCGACATTTCAAAAGAGAGACATGCCATGCACCGTTCCGACCGCACTGCCAGAACCATCGTTATTGTCGGCGCCCCCAGCGACGTCGGCGCCGAGGCCGCCGCGAAGTTGGCGCGGCAGGGCCACACCGTGCGCCGCGTGGCGCGCAGCCTCGGCGTTGCGCTGGACGACGCAGGCGCGCTTGCAGCCGCCTTCTCCGGCGCCGACAGCGCCTATGTCATGATCCCGTTCGACGTCCAGACGCCGGATCTCCACCGCTTCGAGGGCGAAGTCGGCGGCCGGCTGGCGACAGCAATCGCGGGGTCCGGTGTGCGCCGGGTGGTGCTTCTGAGCGGTCTCAACGCCCATCTCAAGATGGGGACTTCGCTGGGTGCCGCCCTGATGGAGGACCGCCTCAATGCGCTCGGCCTCGACGAACTGGTGCATCTGCGCGCCTCGTTCTTCATGGAGAATTTCGTCAAGGGCATGGGTTTTGTCGAACAGTCGGCGTCGGGCGTCTTCGCCGCCCCGTTCCGCGGCGACCTGCCGATGCCATTGATCGCGGCAAAGGACATTGGCCAGCGCGCCGCCGCCCTGCTCGCTGCCGAGGAATTTCCAAGCGACCGCGTCATCGAATTGCGCGGCGGCAGCCACTAAACACTGGCTGAGGCCACCGCGATCCTCGGCAAGGCACTCGGCCGCGAGGTGTCCTACCAGGTCGTGCCCTATGCCGACGCCAAGGCCGGCATGACAGGCAACGGCATGTCGGCCAGTTTTGCCGATGCGCTGATCGAGACGGCGACGAGCTTCAACAAGGGCGAACGCTGGGCGCTGGAACAGCCATCGCCACGCAACACCACGCCGACAACCTTCGATCGCTGGGCGCAGGAATTTGCCCAGACGCATGACCTGGCCGCATAGACAGATCGAATGAGGAGAGAGACGATGAGAAAGCTGATCCTGCAGATACAGATGTCGGTCGACGGTTTTGTCGGTGCGGCCGGCGACGAGCACTGGCAGCTCTGGGAATGGGGCGACAACTGCCCGTGGGACGACGAGTTGAAGCAAGATTTCAACGCCGTGTTCGCCGGCATCGACACCATCCTGCTCAGCCGCAAGATGGCCGAAGAGGGCTACCTCACCCATTGGGGCAATGCGGCGAAAAATTTTCCGCGCGATCCGTTCTATGCCTTTGCCCAGCGCATCGTCGAAGCGCGCAAGGTGGTGCTGAGCGACAAGCTCTCGGCATCGCGCTGGGAACGCACCACGCTTGCCAGCGGCGACCTGCCGCGCGAGGTCGAGGCGCTGAAAGCACAAGGCGGCGCCGACATGGCGGTGTTCGGCGGCGCCGGCTTTGCCTCGGCGCTGATTGCCGCGAGGCTGATCGATGAGTTCCAGCTGTTCATCAACCCGGCCGCACTCGGCGACGGCGAGCGGATTTTCGACCTCGGCGGCTTCAGACAATTGCGCCTCGTCGACTCGAAGGCCTATGCCTGCGGCATGGTGGTGAACCGCTATGCCCCTGCTTGATCGGGAGCGGTTCAACGATTGAATCGGTGAACCGCTCCAACTCCTTGTTCTTGCGGACCGAAAACCGCTTTGCGGTTTCCTTGGGATTAGTTAGAAATTGATCTCGACCGAAGCAGCACTGCGCTTCGCTTGCCCGTGAAACACCGCCTCGATGTTGTTGCCGTCGGGGTCGAGCAGGAAGGCGGCGTAGTAGCCGGGATGATAGGGCCGCTCGCCGGGCCTACCATTGTCGGCGCCGCCGGCATCGAGGCCTGCTTTGTAGAAGGCATCGACCATCGCGTTATCCCTGGCCTGGAAGGCCAGATGATGGCGCCCGGTCAGTTGCCCCCTCGCCGCCCGGCTGTCGAGGCTGGAGATGAACAATTCGTCGGCCCAGAAATAGTCCTCGGCCTCGCCGCCGATCGGAACACCAAGCACCTTGAGGACGGCTTCATAGAAGCGCCGGCTTGCTTTGAGGTCCCTGACCACCAGCTGGATGTGGTCGATTAGGCGGCCGCGATGCAGCTCCATGAGCGATATCTCCTGTTTGAAGGAGTCAATCTAGAAGAGGCGGTGAGTTGGTCAATGCGGCTGGCAGCGGCACTTGCCGCTTGAACTTCAAGCCTTCGAGTTGCCTGTTCCGCAGCGCCTGCCTGTTGGCGCATGGCGCGTGAAAATCCCCCTCTCTTGCGATTTCTAACACTTAGCCTACGGCTAAGATGTTGAAATCGCTTTCTCCCCCACAAGGGGGGAGATAGTGCGCAGCGCCGCCAAAAAAATCTGGATAAAAAATGCAACCGGATTGTCGGATTCGAAATCCCGCCAACGTCCTTCGGACGCAAGCGGCGCAACGGAGCTGGAAGTAGTCGCGCCCGCATCGAACCGATTTCGGGAGAAGACCATGGGTAATTCCTATCGTTGGGTCATCGTCGCGGCTGGCGCGCTGATGACCTGTGTCGCGCTCGGCGCGATGTTTTCGCTGGCGATCTTTCTCGAGCCGATGGCGCTCGACACCAGCTGGTCGCGGACCGGTATTTCCACTGCCATGACCCTGAATTTCCTGGTGATGGGCGCCGGCGGTTTCGCCTGGGGCGCCATTTATGACCGCGTCGGCGCCCGCCCCGTCGTCTTTGCGGGTGCTGTGCTGCTCGGTCTGTCGCTGGTGGTGGCGAGCCGCGCCAATTCGCTCATCGTCTTCCAGCTGAGCTACGGCGTCATCGTCGGACTGGCGGCCAGCGCCTTCTTCGCGCCGATGATCGCGCTCACCACCGCCTGGTTCGACACCCATCGCAGCCTTGCCGTGTCGCTGGTCTCGGCCGGCATGGGCGTAGCGCCGATGACCATCTCGCCCTTCGCGCGCTGGCTGATCACCGCCTATGACTGGCGCACGGCGATGTTCGACATCGGCATCATGGCCTGGGTGCTGCTTTTGCCGGCCGTCTTCCTGGTGCGCCAGCCATCAATGGCGGTCGCGGCAGCGGATGGCAGCGCACCGGCGCCTGCCGCCGATCCCGGCTTTAGCGTCGGCCAGGCGCTGCGCTCGCCGCAATTCCTGGTGCTGGGCATGACCTTCTTCGCCTGCTGTGCAGCGCATTCCGGGCCGATCTTCCACATGGTGAGCTATGCCATGTCGTGCGGCGTAGCACCCATGGCCGCGGTGTCGATCTACAGCGTCGAGGGCCTTGCCGGCCTTGGCGGGCGCGTGCTCTACGGCGTGCTTGGCGACAGGCTGGGCGCCAAGCCGGTGCTGATTACGGGCCTCGCCATCCAGGCGGTGGTGATTGCCGCCTATCTCGCCGTCGGCAATCTCGAGCAGTTCTATCTCCTGGCCATCATCTTCGGCGCCACCTATGGCGGCGTCATGCCGCTCTATGCCGTGCTGGCACGCGACTATTTCGGGCCGCGCATCATCGGCACGGTGCTTGGCGCCGCAACCCTGTTGTCCAGCCTCGGCATGTCGTTCGGGCCGCTCGCCGGCGGCATGATCTTCGACGCCTATGCCAGCTATTCCTGGCTGTTCATCGGTTCGGCGCTGGTCGGCCTGGGCGCGGCCGGCATCGCCATCGCCTTCCCGCCGCAGCCCGGCCGGGAGCGGCTGCAAGCGGCTTGAGGTCCCTGGTTTCCGCGCTGGCAGCGCGGAAATCTGTTTGCCCCATGCATGCGATTATGAAAGGCTTCCGGCCGAAGATGCCGTACGCCGGCCAGGCCGGCGTGCGATCCTTGCCAAGTCTGTTCACGGAGGCAGCTGCAGTGGGCCTGGAAGCCGAGGACGCGAGAGGCTGGTCGACCCTGTTGGGTGCGGCGGAGAAAGGCGACATCGACACCCTCCGCGCCGAGCTGGCGGCCGGGGCTGACATCAACCAGACGGATGAGGGCGGCTGGTCGGCGTTGCATCTGGCGGCCCACAACGCCCGCGGCCCGGTGCTCGAAGAACTGATATCGCATCCCCAGATCGACGTGAACTCCAGGAACAAATGGAAGAGCACGCCGCTCAGCCTCGCCGCGGCCAAGGGACACCACGCCGCCATAACGGCGCTGGTCAAGCATCCCGACATCGATATCGACGCGCGCGCCGACTATTATGGCCGGACGGCGCTGATCGAGGCGGCAAGGACCGGGCATCTGGATATCGTCAGGCTGCTCGTCGAACACGGCGCCGACGTCAATGCGGCCGACAAGACCGGCCGCAACAGCGCGCTCATCGAGGCGATCAAGGGGCGCCACTATGACGTGGTGCAATATCTGCTGGAAACGAGGAAGGTGAACTTCCTCAACAAGGACATGCGGCTCAACGCCTTGATCTGGGCCGGCAGCACCCGCAATGCCGAGCTCATCGAAAAACTGGAAGCCGCGATCCACGCTTTCTTCGAAGGCAAGTAAGCGCTGTTCCCTGCGCTTGAGGTGTAGGAAATCGGCCGTCAAAGACCATCCGGCCTGACATTCCTTTCGACCACCCAATGGTGCTTGCCAATCTTGCGGCTGCGCGTGAATCCCTGCTGCTCGAACATTGCCAGCGTGCCATTGTGCAGGAAGGCGCCGGCAACCGAGCGCCCCTCGGCGTCTTCGGGATAGCTTTCTACCCTGCCGCCGCCGAGCCGGGCGATCTCGGCAAGCGCGCCGGCAAGTGCTGCCGCCGCCACGCCTTTGCCGCGATAGGCCTTGTCGGAGAAAAAGCAGGTGATGCGCCAGTCCGGCAGGCTCGTCAGCCCTTCCTCATAGGCGCGCCGGTGCTTTATGCGCGGCAGTTCGACGGTCGGCCCGAATTGGCACCAGCCCACACAGGCCGCGCCGTCGAAGACCAATGCGGCGTGGGCGCGGCCCTCACGCACCAGCGCCTCCTTGGCCGCACGGTTTCCCGCCGCGCCGGCAGGCGGGGCGTGGAAGGCCATGCACCAGCAGCCGCCCCAGACGCCGTTGTGGCGTTCGACCAGTGCAGCGAAATGGGGCCAGGTGGCCCCGACAAGGGGTTTTGTGCTGAAGCTCATCACAACCTCTACGACGCCGAGGATAACCAATCCGGAGAGATTTTGAAGCAAGGCGTCGGAAGCTGCGATCTCTTCCTGCCGGAACAACGGCTGCAGCCAAGTTGCACGGGTTTCTCCCATCCAGCACCTCCGGCGAAGTCAGGACAATTCGATTCAAATGCGGCTGGGGATCTTTGCTTTCGGGTAAAGCGACTCGCACATGGTCGGCGCACGGCGGGCAATAAGGAGAAGCTAATGAAAAGCGACTTTGCCGCCGCCCGGCTGCATCTGGAGCGGGCCTGCCACTATCTGCGCGGCGACGACGAAACGAGCAGCGAGGTCCTTGCGGCGCTCGACCTGTTGGTCGAGGCGATCGTTGCGGCCCAGTACACACGGCCGGCGGCGGACGTGGTGGATTTTCCACGGTCGGCAAGGCTGCGCTAGTCCCACGAAGAGGCCGCTTCGGGTGGGAGCGGCCTCGGCATGCCATCGGCTGACGAGCCGGCAATCGCCCGTCTTTGATCGCGGTCGACGAGACAGGGTTCGGGCTCGCCGTTAGCACGTTGATAAGCATTTGGTAATAAAAGACAGACAATGAAATACAGGCTCGATCCAGCGTATAGGATGCCGGTATCCTCGGCGGATTCGTGTCATGCGCATTAGAAGCCAGATCATCCTCAGCATGGTGAGCGCCGCGGCCTTGATCGGGCTGGTTGGCGGCGTTGCCATCTTTACGCAGATCGCCGCGACCAAATATCTTGGACTTACCGAAGCGACCAACGTCGCGCGCGAACTGGCCGACACCATCGTCTTCAAGCCGTCCGACGGGACCGCTTCGCTGTTCGAGCGGCCAGAGGCGCTCAAGCAATTCATGGAGCATCAGCATCGCCGCATGCGTCGGGATTTCCTGGTCCTCGACCGCAACAAGAACGTCGTTGCCCATGCCGCCGACGAAGAGCACAAGATTGGCGAGAAATTCGAACACGATCCCGGCAACGAAATCGGCCAGACGCTGGAGGACGGCATCCCGCGCAAGTTCGTCGACCCGGAGGAAGTGAACGCCATACTCGCCGTGCCGATCGAATATCCCGAGGATACGATCGTCGGCGCCGTGTTGTTGGAATATGATCCCGTCCTGCATGCCGCCGAAGCGCGCACCAACAGCCTGCTCTGGCTGGTTGGCCTCAGCGCGGCGGCGGCCGTGCTGGTCGCGGTGGGGTTTGCATGGATGCTGCTCAGCCGTTTCGGCTCCGGCCTCAAGGATATGATGGGCGGCATGGAAGCGCTGGCGAAGGGCAATGCCATGACCCGCATTAGCCATGCCCGCAAGGATGAATTCGGCCAGCTGGCCGACGGGTTCAACACGATGGCGGACCAGCTTGCATCGGCGCGGGCCCATATCGAGGATATCGTCGAGACCGCGGCCGAGGGCATCGCGGTGCTGGACAGCGACGGCCGCATCGCCAGCGCCAATCCTGCGGCTGCAACGATGATCGGGCGCCGCGCCGACAAGATCGTCGGGCAGCAATGGGATGCGGTGCTGATGGTGCGCGACCCGAGAGGTGGCGCCTTCGCAGCCGGTGCTTCACCGATCGAAATGGCCTTGGCCACCGGCCGCCAGCACCAGGGCGAGGTGCGCCTGACCAAATCCGATGGATCTCATCTGCCGGTCATCGCCAGCTGCAGTCCGCTCAGCCGATCCGACGGCGGCCTGGTCCTCACCCTCAACGACATCAGCGAGCTGCGCCGCGCCGAAGGGGTCGTCAACGAGCGTGCGGATCAGCTGGCGGTGCTTAACCGCGAACTGCACGAGAAGTCGGAAACCACCACCCGCCTGGTCAAGCTTGGCGAGCTGCTGCAGGCCTGCGTGACCTTCCCCGAAGCTTTTTCAGTGGTCGGCACGGCCATGACCGAGTTCCTCGGCGGTTTGAGCGGAACCGTGCATTTGACCAGCGCCTCGCGCAACCTGGTCGAGGAGATGGCGCATTGGGGCGACGTCCGGTCGAGCGCCACGCAATTTGCGCCGGAAGACTGCTGGGCGCTGCGGCGCGGCCAGGAGCATGTCGCCGGCCCGGGCTTGCTGACGCCGCGCTGCGCCCATATCACCGAGAACGGCAAGAAGGGCTATGTCTGCATGCCGCTGGCGGCGCAGGGCGAGACGCTCGGCATCCTGCATCTGTGCGAGCCGAACGCCGTCGAGAAGCCGCAATGGCTGGCTGAAAGGCAGCAGATCCTGCGCGGCGTCGTCGACACGCTGGCGTTGGCGCTGGCCAATCTCCGCCTGCGCGAGACGTTGCGGCAGCAATCGATCCGCGATCCGAACACCGGCCTGTTCAACCGGCGCTATCTCGAGGAAACGAGCAGCCGCGAACTGCGCCGGATGGAGCGCTCGGCCCAACCGCTGACGATCCTCATGCTCGACGTCGATCATTTCAAGCAGTTCAACGACACGTTCGGGCACGAAGCGGGCGACCTCGTCTTGAAGCAGGTCGCCGCAACATTGATCGAGCACGCCAGAGACAGTGATGTCGTCTCGCGCTACGGCGGGGAGGAATTCGCCATCGCCATGCCGGGATGCTCGCTCGAGGAAGGCGCTGTGCGGGCCGAAGCGCTGCGCCAGGCAATCAGGCAGCTTCATCTGACGCATCGCGGCCGCACGCTGGGCACGGTGACGGTCTCGTTCGGGGTTGCCGCCTACCCCGAGCATGGCGCGGGCTGGGCAGAAATCACCAATGCCGCCGATCATGCGCTCTACGAAGCCAAGGGCGAAGGACGCGACCGGGTCGTCGTCGCCAAGAGCGGCGCGCCGAGCGAGCGGCCCGCGATCCAGCTGGTATCGGCCGCCGGGAACGCGAGTGTAGACAACAAGGGCTAACTGACTGGCCGTCTGAGCTGCAATCAGCGCTGCCGATTTAGCGTCCTCACCGTCATGCGTGGCTACCAGGGTCATTGGAGCCGTGCCAGGCTAGCGAATGACGGCCGGCAATTCGGAAATCACTTTCCTCGAAATATCCGGCCTTCAGCCATGTGGTCGACGGTCCGCTCCGGTAGCGGCCGTCGGCGCGCTTCGAGATGATGCCCTCAAGCCCCATCTTGTCGATGGCGCGAAGGATCGCCAGCGCATCGCCGTCGAAATGCTCGCTGTACCGGATCTTGCCGGTGCCAGGTTCAACCAGTTGCCACAGCGCGTGCTTGCGCTGCAGCAGGGGCAAGGAGGCAAGATCGCGACCATCGAGATGGAGAATGTCGAACGCCACGAACACCAGCCGGCTCGGCTCATTCCAGATCGCGGCTTCCAGCGCTGGGTAATCGGGAGCGCCCTGCTCACCGGCTACAATGACCTCGCCGTCGAGAATGGCGGCCCTGCATGGCAACTCGACTGCCAGCGCGATGGGCCAGTATTTTGCCGTCCAGTCATGGCCGTTCTTATTGAAAAGACGCACGCCGCCTTGATCGATGATGAGCTGCGTCCTGTAGCCGTCGAACTTGACCTCGTGAACCCATCCCTCATCTTCGGGCGGTTGCTTGGCCATGGTCGGGATCTGCGGCGGAATGAACTCCAGCCGGCCGCCGCTGACCTTGCTACGCTTACTCAATGACGGACACCTTTGACCGCGTAGCGGGGGGCGTTGTCGGCACAGGCAGCGACACACCAGCTATCTGGACGCCTGCCGCCTGTGCCGAGCCCCCGCCGGACTATCGGAAACATCTACGGACGAGGCCGGAATGTCGTTAGCTTCGCATCCAGATACTTATCCTGGCGTACATATCTCGCTCTCGGTGCGGCGCTCTCGCAACGACTGGCCGATGCTACCCGGGATTGCCGCTGGCTCACGCAGTCCCTTGGCCAATTTAGGCGACCCAGTTGGGCCTGTTGGTCTTCAGGCCTGAGGCCAACAGGCCTTAGTCCATCAAAAGCACCAGGGTGGGGTGCAGCTTCTTCAGGTTCGGCAGTGATTTCGATTGCCAGGGTATGTCGGGCGTTCCACGCACGACGAGTCGAACATCGGGATGCTTGCGTACCTCGATGGTAAATTTCGCCAGCAGGTTGATGCCAGAAGAGTTGAGAAAGTGAAGGTCCTTCAGATTGAGTGTAATGGAAGGGGGATTTGAGGCAAGAACACTGGTCGCCAAAGCCGTGATGGGCGCACCGGCCTCGGAACTGGCAAGCCGCATAGCGCCGTCGAAGAAAATATCGCTTCCTTCGTTCCACACTCGGTAGTCGTCTGTCTTGATTTCCATGACCTGGCTTCGATTCTTCTAGTTGTGCGTTTGCGAGATCGGAATGGAGGCGTAGGTTTCCAGGCAAATGCGATCGCTTTCGTCGGCGGAGCTGAATATCCAGGCCAGGCGTGCGCCATAGTCGCTCATCAACGTCAGCAATCCGAGTCCGGAGCGTGACACGTCGGGGCTCGCGGCATTCGCTTCAATTCGCTGTATCAGCAGGTCTCTGGGGTCGCCAACCGTGATGTCCGCCAAGAGGTTCTTGAACTCGGAGGCGTTTTTACCATCGACGTCATTCGAGACCTTGAGCTTGAAGCACTCCGAATCCATCGACGCCTCGATCACAATCTCGCCCGGTGCGCGAAACTTGACGGCGTTCTCGATGAGCTCGTTGACCAGATATCCGATGCTGTGCCGCACTTCGATGTAGTCATTGCGGGACGACCGGAAGCGCAACGCGAAAAGATCGGCGATGAAGTCCGACGTCGTGGCACAATGACGCCAACTCAAGTCGAGCGGTCCGTCGAACAGCCGAACGCGACTGACGCTCTCCTTCATCCCGATTGCAATGTCAGGGGTACCGAACAGCGTCGTCATTGCTATGTGTGCCTTATGATCACGAGGGTGATGTCGTCATGGATCTTCTGGACTCCGATATGGGCCATCAGATCCTCGATGATCCCGGTCTTGATGTCCTCGGCGCTCCCGCCGTAACGTTTTTTTGCACTCTGGCAGAGGCGCTCGAACCCGAATAGCCTTTTGTCCTGATCCTCCGCTTCGGTCACACCGTCGGTGTGCAGCACGATCACGTCGCCACGCTCGAACAGGATGTCACGCGTATCGATGAACTTCGAGATGTCATTCTCCAGACCAACCGGCATGCCCAGATCAAGCGTATCGATGCGTTCGACCTCCCCGTCCCCACGCACGACGAGAACGTCCTCATGCTGGCCGGATAGCGTTACCCGCTCATCCTCGAAGTCAAGAAAGGCCAGCGAGAGATGCTTGCCGGTGTTCGTCCGCTCGATGTTCTTGTAGATCGCTCTGTTCAGCCGGTCCAGAAACTGGTGCGGATCCGCTTCGTCGGTCTCCTGCAGCGCGCGTGCGACGGATTGGACCATCAGCATCAGCACGCCGCTCTCGAGACCATGACCGGTCACGTCGCCGATGCCGATCTTGATCCGTGATCCGTTCTGCAGGACGTCGTAATAGTCACCGCCGACCTCGTCGGCCGGCCGCATGTAGGCTGCGATCTCCAGCCCCGGAATCGCTTCTAGTTCGAATGGTTTCGGCAGGACCATCAACTGGATCTGCTTGGCAACCGCGAGCTCGGCGCCGAGGCGGACGTTCTCGTCCTGCAGCTTTTCGTTGAGAGCGGAAATCTCCTGATTGGCGTCGCCCAGCTCTCTGGTTCGTTCGTCGACGAGTTGCTCGAGGTTTTCCGTGTGGAAGCTGATCTGCTCGGCCATGCGGTTGAAAGCGATGCCAGCGGCTCCAACCTCGTCGCGCGTCGGAATGCTGACGCGGACTGAATAGTCCTTGGTCTGGAGCCGCTGGGCGGCACTGGCAAGCGCCCTGAGGCCCGCGGTGATCCGCTTCGAAATTCCGAGCACGGCCGCGAAAACAATCAGAAGCGAAACGATGATCGCACCGATCTGAAAGAGCAGGATACGATTGGTTGCGCGCGAAATGCTCTTCTGCGCGGCAAACAGGGACGCATAGATCTCCCGTTCGGGAACGACGATCCCGACCGACATCGTTTCGGACTTGATCGGTCCCGAACTCCACAGATTGGTCGGCTTCAGTCGCTTGAGGACAACAATGTAGGGTACGCGTTCGCCCTTGTTGTCGAGCATGATGTGCTGAATGACACCGTCATTGTTCTGGCCGAGAGGCAGCGACGCGATAGCCGGCTGCGTACTTCCCCGCAGTGACCGCTCCAGGCCGGTGACGCCCTGCGTGCCCGCGTCGCTTGATGAAGTCAGGCCGATGATCGCCTGGCCCGACGGATTGATCGCCACCACATTGCCAGTCGACATGGTGAGGAAGCCGAACCCGGTTTCAGCGATCTTCACCCGTTCGACGACTTCCGCGAGTTGATCGAGAGTGATGTCGGCCCCGGCCGTACCTGCGATACCGGTGCGATCGCGCGTCCACAGCGGGTGGAAAAAGCTGACGATCAGCTTTCCCGTGATTGCATCGGTGTAAGGCGCTGTCTGGGTGATATCGTCAGGGACAGGACGCGAGGCCGGATCCCTGGCCCATTGCTGCCATGAGCCATAGATTCCCGGAAAGAAGAACTCCCAGAACTCTGCCTTGTTGTGGCCCGGATAGAGCTTGTCGAAGGTCTGCGCCTGGTTCGTATACGGCACCGTCCTGAAGATCGGCCGTTCTTTTGGACCAATATAGTACATTTGCAGTTTGGACGATCCGCTGGCCATGAGAGTCGGCGCGACGAGATCGATCACGGTACTGTCTTCTATTTCCTTCTGAACTCCCGGCAGCGGAGCGTGGTCGGCGCCCAGCAGGTAGCCCCAGACACTGACCACGGAAGGCGCGCCCGGCAGGTTCTGCGCCCAATCGCCGTGCGCGTCGTAGACGACCTTCACGGAGCCGGGCGCTTCATGCGAAAGCGTCGCTCCGACCTCTTGCTGCCTCGTCGGTTCGTTGATCTGGGCCTGCAGTACTCCAGCCAGCGCCTTGACGTCGCCGTGAACCCGATCGAGCAGCAGATCAACGCTCAACGCTGTCGATTCGGCATAGGAACGAATGTATTCCTGGTTTGCGGTCGTCAGGCCCTCACCGACTTCCGATGTTGCGTCCCGCGACAGCTTCTGAACGTTCCAAAGGGCCAGGCCACCGCTCAGCAGGAGGTCGAACAGGACGGCGCCGCCAACGACCAACACGAATTTCGCTCGAAAGGAGCGCAGGCCGAAGCGCGGTGTAGGCTCATTGTCGGCTTTCATTGCGGCCGTCGCCCCGATGCGACCCAGATCGGCCAACCCGCATAACCTTTGGGGTGGAGCGCAGCGAAAATGTGGTCCTCGAAACCCTGCCGGAACTGTGAGACGAACTCAGGTCCATCGCCGCGCCTGGTCGCCATCTCGCCCGCATAGACATCCGCCCATGTCGCGATGACATCGGCGAAATCCTGCGGATCGCCGTCCAGGTTAGTRACCATGAAGGTCTCCACACGGATGTCTTCGAATCCTGCTTCCATCAGATATCGCCGGCTCTTGGGCCCAAGCTCGACGTCCATCTCGAAATGCCCGAACAGCTTCGCCACCTCGTTATAGGTCCAACGGATGCTTTCGGCGCGCGGCTCGCCGAGGCAATGCGAATTCTTCTCGTTGGTGATGTAGACCCGCCCGCCCGGCTTGCATATGCGATAGAGCTCCTTGAGGATGAGTTCAGGCCGATTGAATATCTGAAGGGAATGCCGGCAGGTCACCAGGTCGAACTGCGCTTCGTCGAGCAGCATCTCCGACGCATCGCCATAGGTATATTCGATGCCCCGGATATCGAACTCCCGCATCACCTGTCGAGCATAGTTCAGGCTCGATATGGAGTGGTCGAGGGCGACGATCCGCGATGGCTGGAACTCCTTCTGCACGAGCACGGCGAAATCGCCGATCCCGCAACAGATGTCGGCCATGACAATCCCCTGCCTCATGCCGTGTCGCGGCAAGATTGCGCGCTCGTGGCGCCAGGTCATCTTCGTCTGTGAACGCAGGATCGGAACGAACCCGCCTTCCTCGAGGAAGCCCTGTCCCGGATAGAATTCGCTGTCATACTCCTCGACCGTGATGTTCGGCTCGATTCCGCTCAAGCGACCGAATTTTCGCGAGGTCCATCCGACGACGCTTGACGTGATGACGACGAATTTGAGATCGGGCCGAGCGCGGCAGGCGTCGATGAGGATCCTCGAAAAGGCGTGAAACGCGGCGTTGTTCATCTGCGTCAGGCGTCTGACATTGACGTAGAGAACGCCGCGCACACGGCCGATCGCATCGCGGAGCAATGCTATGCTGGGCCCAAGCTCATCGATTGCCTGAGGCCGGACCACCCCGGATATGGAGAACTCCTGGTTGTTGGCGTCATATTGCGCCTTGAAGCGCGGGAGGAGGTCGTAAGGGCTCAATGTTGCAGGCCCTCAAGCGGGAGATCCACGACAAGCTTGATTGCATCACCATCGGCTTCCTCCACCCTGAGTGCCGCGTTGTAGTCGACAGCCAGTTCCAGGAGCACGACCTCCCGGCTGGGCGCGAGATCCCCAGACACCGAATTGAGGTATCGCTCCCTGGCCTCTGTTCCTGCGACGCGTGACACGGCTTCTTCATAGAATTCGCGCTCCTCTGGCACGCATGGGAACGTCAGCTCGATCCTGTCCGTCGCGCCGTGGCGGGACACCCTGCATGCCAGTTCCCCACCGGCATGGCGCGTACGAAAGGCGACTTCCAGCAATTCATTGAGGGCAGAGGAAAAGAGATTTGAATGCCGGACCGAGTCTGATCTGTTTTGACTGATCATCCGGGCCATGTATGTCGAGACATAGTCGCAGTGTCTCCAGGCGGAGACGAAAGCTTTGATTTCCATGTCGATCTGGATCATGGGCGCAAAAGTCGGCTCGCCAGCCAGCTCATGATGAACAGGTCCCATAGGCATCCTCCCTTGTTCCATCAGCATCGAGCCCTGGTAAGGCGATGGTCTCCGCGACGAAAAATTTCACCCCGCGCAGTGATGGGTCACTCTTGCACCGACTCGAAGAATTGAGCGGTATCTGCCTCGATCGTTTCCACAAATCTCCACTTCACCGTTAACAAAGGGTGCAAGGTGCAAAGCAATTCCAGGAAACATGCGTAGCGGTTTTCCGTCCGGATTTGTGTAAGAACAAATACTTAGGGTCAGTGGTTCTATCAAACCGCTCTAAACCGCCCGATTTGATTCCTCCATCGCTCGCACCACCCTCAGCTGGGATCGTCTGATGAAATTGCCAATTGCATCGGCTCCGAGTGGGCGTCCCAGGAAATTGCCCTGCAGGCAATCGCAGTTCTCCTTGATCAGCCACCGCGCCTGTGCCGACGTCTCGACCCCCTCGGCGGTGACGCTTATTCCCAGGCCGTGCGCCAGATTTATGATCGATCGCACGATGGTCTGGCTTTTGAGATCTGTCCCCAGGTCCGCAATGAAGTACTGATCTATCTTCAACGTATCGAAGGGAAAGTTCTTAAGGTAGCTCAACGATGAGTAGTATGTTCCAAAATCGTCGAGCGATATTCGTATTCCCAAGACGTTCAGAGTGTTTAACGTGTCGATATTGTCGATCGTCTTCTCGAGAAGAACCGTTTCGGTTATCTCGAGTTCAAGTCGGTCGGCCCGGATTCCAACTGCGTCGATGACCTGAGCCACGGTGTCAGTCAGCGATCCGCTAAGGAACTGAGCAGGCGACAGGTTCACTGCGATCGTCAGCGAGGAGGGCCACGTCAATGCCTGGCGACAGGCCTCCTCAAGCACCCATCGTCCAATCTCGTCCATCAGACCGTCCGCCTCGGCGATCGGTATGAACACGCCGGGTGGAATGATTCCGATCTCGGGGTGCCGCCACCGTAGTAGCGCTTCGAAACCGATCACCGATGCGGGAGACCGAATGAGCGGCTGATACTCCAAATAAAGCTCGCCCCGCTCCAGCGCGGTTCGAAGGTTGCGCCTCAGATTCTCGCGTTGCTCGAGCAAGAGCAGCATCGAACGGTTGAACGTTCGAGCGCAACCGCGTCCATCCGTCTTGGCTGCGTAAAGAGCAATGTCCGCGGCTTTCATCAACTGCTCGCCATCGGTACCATGCTCCGGCCCGAAAGCAATTCCGATACTCGAGCCGACGAAGACGGGAATGCCGTTGATGACGAACGGCTCCTTGAACGCGTCGACCAGCGATCCTGCGAGGCGCTCGGCTTCCGCAGGCTGATCCTTTCCCAATTGGATGACGGCGAACTCATCGCCGGCATACCGGTACGCGGATTCGCCGTCCTGCAGCGCGTCGCGGATTCGACCCGCTGCGAGTTGAAGAAGCGTGTCGCCTGCTCCATGACCGAGCGTGTCGTTGACCGCTTTGAAATCGTCGAGGTCGATTTGCAGCAGGGCGACTTTCGGCTTTGCTCCGCCGATGGCGGCGAGCGCCTGCTGTAGCCGCTCGCCGAACCGCCGCCGATTCTGCAGTCCGGTCAGCACGTCGTGCGTCGCCTGATGGAGCAGAATTACATGCTCCTGCTCCTCCGCCGCGCTCCGCTCGCCGTGCCCCCTTGTCTCGATGATTCCCACACCATTCGCGGCGGCGAAGACGAAAACGGAACGGGGCGCCTCGTCCGATGATCGCGGCAAGTCGATGCTTGCCGGAGTGCCGCCGTGGAACACACGAAGAAATTCGTCGCGGTACCTCGCATCGAGGAAGCTCGGGTAGATATCCCAAACGGCGGCACCCGGCGCTACCGCGCCTCCGTACACGCCTTTGAGCTTGGTTGCGTAGTGCGTCAGGCAGAAGTCGCGGTCATAGAACGACAAAAGTTCGGTCGTGTTTGCCAAAAGGTCAGCGAGAAGCGCTTCGTCGGCACGTGGAACATCGCTTGAGGAGGGCCCCTCACTCTCCGTGCCGACGCCTGATGCCTCTGGGTGCAAGAGCCACCTCCATAGGCGGTGCAAATTCGCTTCCCCCAGTCCAGAAATAGCATAACTGCCAAGCTTGGCAAACTTTCAACTGGCAGTCTTAACAAGTTCCGCGTGCTGCGTAGTTGCAATGCATGCCCGGCAGTGATTGGCGGAAAATTATCGATAATGATGACCAGTCACAGTTCGTTAATAAATCGGCAAGTGGCGGGAATTAGCCATATGATTGATGGCGCGGTGGACGGCGACATGAAATATTGTGGTCCATGAGGCGATGTGGCCTTCCCCGCCCCCGCAAACTTTTTTGAGCCCGGTTCGTCCAAAGATCGCCGATCCTGTTTCAGCTTCCGAGCGCTTTGAGCCAGCCTTCAAAGGAAGAGGCCTTCTGGTGTTCGGCAAGCGAAGCAGAGTGGGCCGGGCGCGGCCACACCACCGTGCTGCGGCCTTCGCGGGGGCTATAACCGAATTCCTTGCTGAATGCCCGGCTGAAATTGGCCGCTGAACTGAACCCGAAGGCCTCGGCAATTTCAACAATGCGCCGGCTGTCCACCGGGTCGCTGAGCGCAATATGCGCTGCCAGAAGCCGGCGGCTTTGGATGTAGTGGAGAACACCACCGCTTGGTTCGAACAACTGATAGAGACGGGAGCGCGAGACGCCGAGCGCCCGGCACATTGAATCCGGTGTCAGATGAGCCGCATCCAGATTGTTGTGGACGTATCTGCGCGCCCGCTCCATGAGCGCAACATTCGCCAGTTGTTCGGCAGCGGCAGCATGTTCCCCCGCAGGCCCGAGGCAGGCAATGATCATGCTGCGCGTTGCGTGTACGATGCGAGGCAGATCGTCGGCCGTGAGGCTGCGCAGTCTTGCCTCTACGCTGTTGATGTAGCCGACCAGGAGGTTGGCAAAGTTGCCGGACAGAATTGAATTGTTCTTCGCGTCGAGGGTTGCCGCAGCATCGGCGAACAAATCACGCGGCATATAGAGAAGGAGACTTTCAGAGTCCGTTGCCCTCCCGCGAAACGGGTAGCCAAGCGACCTGATCTCCAATTTGTCCGGCTGGCCTTCTGCAACGCGGCGATCGACCTCCGTCCATGACCGGCCAGTATGGGGCAACACGATGCACCAGTGATCGATCGAGCTGGACCGAAGTTTTGCGGCAGAACGCATGTAACTGTGTGCCGCTGCGCGCTGCTGAACGATCAGCATGCCACTGAGGTTCCAGGCCGTATGGTCGGCGGGAAAGCCATCGTCCGGCGATTTGTCATCCGGCAACTTGACCTCGACAAGCGGAGCGATGTGCGCTTGCCAGGCGGCGAATTGATCCTCTGGCGCCAGTTCGAGCGTTGAAAAGGACAAAGGCTCGAGCGCCGGCGCGAGTGACGAAGCTTGCTCGTTGTGAGGTTGAGCTTCGCGCGGCCAACGACGTCGATCACGCTCCGGCGGCTGCCTCGCAGGTGCCTTGTCTGGCTTTTTAGCGTTCATCGCGTGGCGCCATATCCGATTCGGGTATGTCCCATGCCCCTGGCAATCATGTGGTGTATCTGGGGCATCTGGCAAGACTTTGAGGCCGATATCGACAGATCAGCCAGATCAAGCCGTTCGAAGACCACAGCTGTGACCCTGCCAACTACAGCGGAACTCGCGTCGACAGAGCCGGCGGTCACGCTGAGCAACAGCAAGAAATGCATTCCGAGATAAGTTTCTGGATGCAACGCTAACGACACTCTTCAGCCCGCTGCATATAGAATTGAGCATTGTGGAAGCGTAGTTGGGGAGACCCTGTAAATGAACGCAAAGCTCAACAGCGAAGCCCGTCGCAAGATAATTCTTGACGGATACGTTAACAACGAGCCATTGAAGGATATTGCGGCCAGGATCGGATGCTCGCTGGCAAGTTTGAAAGTAACAGCCAGCAAAATCGGCTGCACTCGAACTCCGAAAGAGGCGGCCGATTTTAGGCGCGGCTTTCATATCCCGGAAAACAAGCGGCAGGATTACTACCAGTTGATGAACATTGGTCAGTATAAAGCTCGCGAGTGTGCAGAAATTTTGGGATTGCTGACAGTTCAATCGTCAGGAAACAAGTAAGATCACCGCAATACACTGTCGACGATATTATCGCTGGAGCAATCCATCGCCTCAGCGACTCGTCGGCAGCGGGCCCTGAAAGGTTCGCCCAAATGCCGCGTGGGCGCTTCAACCGTACCTGCCTCAGCCCTCACGATCTGGCTATTTGCGAACACGTGTTCGATCAGGTCTGCGCGGACGAACATCTCAACCCCTTGGACCCGGACGCCGAAATCCTGGCGGTGATGGTTGTGGCCATTTTTCGAAATGCTCACACCGGCGAGCGCGAACTGCTGGAAGCGGTCAGGTCTCGCCGGCAAAAGGTCGCGGGAAGCGGGCATTAGCGCACCGCATTCGATCGCGTAGCCGGGCGGGCCTGGTTGGGCGCATAAACCCCAAAGAGGCTGGAACGTTTCGGCTCGCCGCGCGTTATGTCTATTGGGGTGAAGGCCGGCTTGTTTCGGCCGGCCATGGCGTTAGGGAGGCGCATGGCGGGGAATGTCCCAGGTCCAGACTGTGAAGCCAGCCGAAGCGGCAGCAGCGCCGCGGGTGTCGGATGCGTTCGCGCTGAAGCTCACCTCATCGGAACTCGCGACCACCATGTCACATTTCCATCGCGCCGAGATCGCCCGCATGGCCGGCTGGCGCGACCGTCTGGACCGCACCAGCAACTGGGCGATCACCGTCGTCGCCGCCATGCTCTCGGTTTCGCTGTCGACACCCAGCGCCCATCACGGCGTGCTGCTGTTCGCCATGCTGTTGATCACGCTGCTTCTGTGGATCGAGGCGCGGCGCTACCGCTTCTTCGACGTCTACCGGGCCAGGGTGCGCCAGTTCGAGCGCTATTACTTCGCACAGATCTTCTCGCCGCAGCCGGACTACGCCTCCAACTGGCTGGCCATCGTTGGCGAGGGCCTGCGTTCGCCGCGCTTCTTGATTTCGCAGCGCGCGGCTTTGGTACGCCGGCTGCGCCGCAACTACATTTTTATGTACACGATCCTGACGCTGGCCTGGGTGCTGAAGATCACGACGCCCAGCCTGCAACGCGAAGGATCGCCGATCGGCTTTGGTGCGTCATTCCTCGATGCCGCGCGCGTGGCGCAGCTCGGCGCTATTCCGGGCATCTATGTGGTGTGCATGGTCGGGTTGCTCTATGTCGGCATGCTTGCCGCCGCTTTCCTCATCTCAAGCGACGAGGGCGAGCTTTCGCATGGCACCGTGCACGTCTGAACATTGTCCCCGAAAGCGCAATCCGGTTCTGCTGCGCGGATAGTCAGCAGATATTGTCGACCATCATTGCGGTCGATTCCGGCCGGGTTGCGGACACCTCAACCCGAGGGCGTGCGCGATGGCGCTTGTAGGCAGTGAGTGCGATGACCAGGGCGCAGCAGGTGGCGTTCAGCCAGTTGATCGCCGCCAGCGCGGGATAGAGTGATGTTTCGCGGCCGGCAGCTGTCCGCCGCGATAGCGCAACGCCTCGACCAGCAGGGCGAAGGCCGCTGAAGGCTGCCTTCGGCTTGGGTAATAGAGATGGTACCCGGAAAAGGGCGGACACCAGTCGGCAAGCAGCCTGACCAGTTGGCCGTCGTCGAGCTGCGTTCGCACCTGATCCTCCGGCAGATAGGCAAGCCCAAGGCCTGCAAGCACGGCGTTCATGCGCAAGCTGAAATTGTTGAACACCAATTGTCCTTCGACCCGCACCTTCAGCTCATGGCCGGCCTTCTCGAACTCCCAGGCGTAGATGCCTCCATAAGTCGGCAGGCGCAGGTTGATGCAGGCATGCGCCGTCAGGTCCTGCGGGGTCTGTGGTCGCTTGTGGCGTGCAAGGTAGGCAGGCGAACCCACCACCGCCATGCGCATGTCGGGGCCGATGCGCACCGCAATCATGTCCCTTGCGACCTGCTCGCCAAGACGAATGCCGGCATCGTAGCGCCCGGCAACGATATCGGTCAGGCCGTAGTCGACCATGATCTCGACCGCGATATCGGGGTAATCGGGGAGCAGCCTGGCCAAGGCCGGCCACAGAATGCTTTCGGCCGAATGTTCGCCGGCGGTGATGCGGATGGTGCCGGCGGGCTTGTCGCGCAACTCGCCCAAGGCTGCAAGCTCGGCCTCGATCTCGTCGAGCCGCGGGCCGGCCGTGCGCAGCAGGCGCTCGCCCGCCTCGGTCGGCGAAACACTGCGCGTGGTGCGGGCGAGAAGCCGCACGCCCAGCCGCTCCTCCAGCGCCCGCATTGTGTGGCTGAGTGCCGACTGCGAGACGCCGAGCTTGGCCGCCGCCTTGGTGAAGCTCTTCTCGCGGGCAACGGCGAGGAAAGCGGTGAGCTCATTCAGATTGTCGCGCGGCATTGATGAGCACTCCTCATAGGTGCATGCCAGATATAGCAGCTAATCGCGGATAATCGCAGGCCCTAAATAGGCATCATCAAAATCAGGCAACCAAATCGGCGGCGCGAAGGCTGGTGACACCGCCCACGAGGGTCAGATCCATGGACATCAAGCGAAGCGGCTCGCAGCCTTCAGTCAAAGGTCCCGCCGACTGGTTCACCGGATCGGTGCGCATCGATGCACCGTTTACGGGCAGCGAGCCCGCCCGGGTCGGCGGCGCCACCGTGACCTTCGAGCCCGGCGCGCGCACCGCCTGGCACACGCATCCGCTCGGCCAGACGCTGGTCGTGCTGTCGGGCGCCGGACTGGTCCAGCGCGAAGGCGGGCCGATCGAGCCGATCCGCCCCGGCGACATCATCTGGTTCGCGCCCGGCGAGAAGCACTGGCATGGCGCGGCACCAACCACGGCGATGAGCCACATCGCCATCGCCGAAGCGCTGGACGGCAAGGTCGTCGACTGGCTGGAGAAGGTCAGCGACGAACAACACGAGGTCCAGCCATCGTGACCGGCGCATCTCCCAAGAACCCGTTCTCCGACATCGCCCCTGCCCTCGGCAGATACACCGACGAGGTGTTGTTCGGCGACGTTTGGAAGCGTCCCGGCCTGTCGCCGCGCGACCGCAGCCTCATCACTGTCGCCAGCCTGATTTCAGGTTACCGGATCAATGAAATGCCAGGGCACATGAAGCGGGCGCTCGACAACGGCGTCACCCGCGACGAGTTGATCGAAACCATCACCCATCTCGCCTTCTACGCCGGATGGCCGACCGCAGCCACGGCGATCGGCATCGCCCGGAAGGTTTTCGAACAGGCCGACACCGAGAAACAAGGACAATGACAATGCAAAAGCGAACACTTGGAACAAGCGGCCTCGAAGTCTCGGCCATTGGGCTCGGCTGCATGGGAATGAGCCAGTCCTACGGGGCGCCGATGGAGACGGCCGATGCGGTCCGCCTGATCCGCGCGGCGTTCGAGCGCGGCATCACCTTCTTCGACACCGCCGAAGTCTATGGGCCGTTCAAGAATGAGGAGGTCGTCGGCGAGGCATTGCAGCCCATCCGCGACCAGGTGGTGATCGCCACCAAATTCGGCATCGACATTGCCGGCACTGCCGGACACAGCGGCATGGACAGCCGGCCGGAGCATATTCGCGAGGTCGTCGAGACCTCGCTCAAGCGACTGCGCACCGATCATATCGACCTCCTCTACCAGCACCGCGTCGACCCGGTCGTGCCGATCGAAGAGGTGGCGGGCACGGTCAAGGACTTGATCCAACAGGGCAAGGTCAAGCATTTCGGTCTCTCCGAGGCCGGCGTGCGCACCATCCGGCGCGCGCATGCGGTGCAGCCGGTCGCCGCCCTTCAGAGCGAGTATTCGCTGTGGTGGCGCGAGCCCGAAGAGGCGATCCTGCCGGTGCTCGAGGAACTGGGGATCGGCTTCGTGCCGTTCAGTCCGCTCGGCAAAGGTTTTCTCACCGGCGCCATCAGCGCCGACACGACGTTCGACAGCAGCGACTTCCGCAACACCGTGCCCCGTTTTTCGGCGGAGGCCAGGCTGGCGAACCAGGCTCTGGTCGATGCGATCGGCGTCATCGCGGCCAAGAAGAAGGTGACCCCGGCGCAGGTCGCGCTCGCCTGGCTGCTGGCGCAAAAGCCCTGGATCGTGCCGATCCCCGGCACGACGAAGCTCAACCGCCTCGAGGAGAACATCGGATCGTCGGCAGTTGCGCTGACAGCGAATGATCTTGCCAACATCGAAAACGCGGTCTCGGCGATTGCCGTGCAGGGAGAGCGATACTCCCCGCAACAGGCGGCAAGGATCGATCGCTGATCGCGACGAAAATCAAAAGGGTAAGTCATGACGCAAGGTATCGAGAACAAGGTCGTCGTCATCACCGGCGCCAGCAGCGGGCTCGGCGAAGCCGCCGCGCGGCTGCTGGCGAAAGAAGGCGCGAAACTGGTGCTGGGCGCACGACGGCTCGACCGCCTGCAGGCGCTGGCAAGTGAGCTTTCGCTCGGCAAGGACGCCATCCTGCAGACCGACGTCACCGATGTCGGTCAGGTCCGTCGTCTCGTCGACCATGCGGTCAAGACGCATGGCCGCCTCGACGTCATCATCAACAATGCCGGGCTGATGCCTCACTCGCCGCTGGAGCGCGGCAAGGTCGAGGACTGGGACCGGATGATCGACGTCAACATCAAGGGCGTGCTCTATGGCATCGCCGCTGCCCTGCCGCACATGAAGACGCAAAAGAGCGGCCACATCATCAACGTCTCGTCGGTCGCCGGCCACAAGGTCGGGCCGGGCGGCGCGGTCTATGCCGCCACCAAGCATGCGGTGCGCGTCATCTCGGAAGGGCTGCGCCAGGAGGTCAAGCCCTACAACATCCGCACCACCATCATATCGCCAGGCGCGGTGGCGACGGAATTGCCCGACAGCGTCACCGAGGCGGATGTCGCCCAAGGCGTGCGCGCGCTCTACGACCGGGTGGCCATCCCGGCCGATTCCTTCGCCCGAACGGTGGTATTCGCGATGAGCCAGCCCGACGAGGTCGACATCAACGAGATCCTGTTCCGGCCGACAGCGCAGGAATATTAGAGCCGCCGACCTTGCTTAGCGCCGCCGGTCCAGCCCGAATTGCGCCTGAAATTCCCTGGTGTCGTTGCGGTTGGGATAGGGCTGGTCGGGCACTGGAACGCGCAGATGCGCGCACAGGGTTTCCCAGCCGTCGCCCAGTTTATGGACCAGCAGCCGCTCCGGCGGCACCGTTGCCATGACCGCGGCGACGTTGGCTTCATAGAGGGCGATCGCGGTTGCGCGATCATGTGCCTTGCCGCCGAAGACCTGCTTGGCGACCAGGGAAATGCCCAGCGCCTCCTGATCCTGAAGCTGGTCGATGCTGGCCAGGATGGTCTTCTCGAAGCTCTGCCACCAGCTTTCCGGCGAGCGCCAGGTGAGGATGACCGAGGCATCGGGATAGACCTCGATCAGTTCGCGCCAATAATGCGCCGATGGCCAGTCCATGCAGGAGACATAGCCGGCAAACAGCTCGTTCCAATCAGGCGCAGCACCCTTTGCCAGTGCGCGCCAGAGCCGCTTCTGCTCCTCGTTGGCGATGACTTCGGACATGTGATGACAGGGGCCAAGGCCGAGTATGGCCAGCGCTTCACGCATCGAATCCGTGCCGGTGCGGCCAAAGCCCGTCCCGATCACCTTGATCGACATGCCTCATTTCCCTGGTTCGAACCGCCGAGATCGGCTGACCGGCTAGAATGCAGACCGCAAGGAGGCATGGCAATGGACGAACCCGAGCGGTGGCGGCATGGCGGGCCGTATATTGCCATACGCATATCGGGCCGGATGCGCGCCGCGATCACATCACCCGCCCCGTTACATGCAAAGATTAGTAATGAGCGCTCGCTTCTTGCGCAAAGTTCGGGTTGACCGCCGTGGGGCGCGCGGCGACTATCCCTGCAACGTGCAGGAGGACATGAGATGGACGAACCCGATCGCTGGCGGCATATGGCAAGCGCGCCCAAGGACGGCAGCCGCATACTGGTCACCGTGAGGCCGTCGGAACAGGGGCCGGCCGAGGTCGACCTCGCCTACTGGTCGCGCGCCGACCAGTTCGGCACGGAAGGCTGGCGCTCTTCCGATTCGTCGCCAGGACGCGTGATCGAATATCCTGAACCGGAACTGAAATGCTGGATGCCGCTGCCGACGGCCAATCTGAGCCGGGCTTCCATGCCGGCGCCCTGGGCAGGCGAAGACGCCCAGCAGCTCGACGGCTCCGGCATATGATCTCGGCGGAAGGTTCCGCACCATAAGGCCAACGCCGCCGGCCGCGGCCCTATCTCGGCCGGCGCACCGTTCGCACCATGCCGCCGGGGCCACCGCCGCAGAAGAAGCGATCGCCACCGTCGGATTCGAGCCCAGACACGCCCTTCCCCGCCGGCATGTCGAGCCGCTCCAGCACCTTTCCGGTTTGCGGGTCGACTCGGCGCACGTCGCTCTGGTCACCTTCCCAGGTGCCGTGCCACAGCTCGCCATCCACCCAGGTCACCCCGGTGACGAAACGGTTGGATTCGATCGTGCGCAGGATTTTTCCGGTCTCGGGATCGATCTGGTGGATCTGGCGCGCCCGGTTCTGCCCCACCCAGAGCGTGCCCTCAGCCCAGGTCATGCCGGAATCGCGGCCGCCGCCAGGCGCCGGGATGGTGGCCAGCACCTGCCCCGTATCCGGGTCAATCTTCTGGATGCGATCCCCGGCCAGTTGAAACAGATGCCGGCCGTCATAGGCGGTGCCGGCATGGGCTGCGACATCGATCGAGCGTTTTGTTTCACCGTTTGCCGGATCGAAGGCGATCAGCTGCTCGCCCGTGGCAAACCAGACATTTTGTCCGTCGAAGCTCACGCCATGCACGATGTCGACATCAGGAAAGGGCCCGTATTCGCGCAGGATTTCAGCTTCTGAATGTTTCACGTCATGGTCCTCGGTCATGGTCACCTTTCCTAGCCGTTCGGCAGCCGCGCCGGGAGTAACAAGGTGGTCGTGAAACCGGCCACAGGCGGCGTCATCCAGCGGCGCGCCCGGCCATGACCGAACGACTGCACCTTGCCGGCCTCGGCCAGTTGCTCGAGCGCACGTTGTACGCTGCGCTGGCCGGCGCCGAGCGCCAGCGCCAGCGCCGAGCTTGCCCAGGCTTCGCCATCGGCCAGGAAGGCCAGCACCACCGCGTGCCGTTCTTCGATCGGCCGCGCCAGCACCGCCACCACGCCTGCCTGGCGCGGCGCCAGCGCAAAGCCTTGGCTGGTCGCCTCGATGCCGGCCAGCGGCCGCAACTCAGCGCGCAGCCGGCCGATCTCGACCCGCAGCCTGGCACGATGCGATTCATCGGCGTGCCTGCCGCCAAAGGCGCGGGCGATCAGGGCTGCCCTCGGCACATCCGCCGGCCAGGCTTCTGCGAGCGCGCGCGCGAGCGCAAACAGCACCGGCCGCGTTGCCAGCGAGACCGCGGTTTCCTGCTTACGCACGACATAGCGGAACGTATCGACGACCAGCGCCGACGACGCCGCCAGCGCTTCGACCTCCTCGAGCAGCAGCGGGCGTTCCTCGCCAGCCGCGATCAGCCGGGCCGCCGGCGTCTCGAGTGACAGGAAGGCGCTGTCGACCTCCGCCATAAGACCCGGAATGCCGGCCCGGCGGGCGGCATGGCGCGCCCATTCAAGGGCTGCGCGCGCGGCTTTCGTCCTGAGACGGCGCATCGCGATGCCGGCAACGACGAGTTCATGCGCGGCGCGTGAGGCCGGCGGCAGCGGCGCCGGATCGAGCCGGGCCAGCACGTGTTCAGCCTCGTCGAGCCGGCCGATCAGCAGCAGGCGGCGCACCTTGAGATGGCCGGCATGCGCGGCGTTCAGCCGGTCGCCATGCTTTTCCAACGTCGCCCGCGCCGCATCAAGCGCTTTGGCCGGCCAGCCGAGGTCACGCGAGACCAACGCAATCTCGGCTTCGGCGACGACGCATCTGGCGCGCGCCACCGCCTCCTTCGAACCGAAGGCGCGCCCTGCCCTCCGCAACAGTGCTTTGGCGCGGTCGAGATCGCCGAGCTGCGCCATGGCAATGCCGCGCAGCGCCAGCGCCGGCGCGTCCTCGCGCAGCGCGACGCGGTCGAGCGCAGCCAGCGGATCACCCGCCGCCAGCGCCAGCCCTGCCGCGGTGATCAGCGAGTCCATTCAAATCCCGTCACACTTGTAACTCCCACCCCGCCGGTCACGGCCCTAACTTAAGTCACTGCCGCCAAGCAGCAAGGCGGGACGGCAACCTAGCCATCTGGACTGGCAGGAGACACTTGGGCTGTCGTTGACGCCAATATCGGCAATCGCTAGCCTGAGCATCTCAGATGGTATTTTTAAGCTTCTCATAAGGGAAAACTGACAATGCCTGTTTCCGAGGATCTTGAGCACTCTGCGCGGCCCCGCCACCCCTGCTGCGGTGGGCCTCCGTCAAATCCCGTCACATTTGTAACTCCGCCCTCGCCGCCTCGCGGCCCTACCCTACCTCACGATCAGCAGACAACGACAGTCCGCAACGGCTCAACTACTGACAACGGAGACGAGCAATGACCAAGCACGTGGCAATGAAGACCCCGCCAATCGTTTCAAAGCAGGAATGGGAAGCCGAGCGCGAAAAGATGCTGGTGAAGGAGAAGGCGACGATGCGTGCCAGGGATGCGCTGTCGGCCGAGCGCCGGCGCATGCCTTGGATGGAAGTGGACAAGGCCTATGTGTTCGAAGGCCCCAACGGCAAAGCAAGCCTTCTCGACCTGTTCGAAGGCCGCCGCCAGTTGATCATCTACCGCGCTTTCTACGAACCCGGCGTTTACGGCTGGCCGGAACACGCCTGCCGTGGCTGTTCGCTCGGCGCCGACCAGGTCGGCCATCTCGCCCATCTCAACGCCCGCAACACCACGCTTGCCTATGCCTCGCGCGCGCCGCAGGCCGATATTGTCACGCTGAAGCAGCGGATGGGCTGGGAGATGCCCTGGTACACCATCACCGACAGCTTCGACAAAGACTTCGGCGTCGACGAATGGCACGGCCACAACGTGTTCATCCAGGACGGCAAGAAGGTGTTCCGCACCTACTTCATCAACAGCCGCGGCGACGAGCAGATGGGAACCGTCTGGAGTTATCTCGACGCCACGCCGCTCGGCCGCCAGGAGGTCTGGGAGGATTCGCCCGAAGGCTATCCGCAAACCGAGCTCTACAGCTGGTGGAACTGGCACGACAATTACGACGCCGCGCCCGACAAGACATGGGAAGAAGTGGCCGCTGCCGGCGAGGCCGCGTTCCGGGACAAGGACGGCAAATAAGGACCGAGTACCCTCGCCCCCGCCGAAGGCGGGGAAGAGGTGGCCGCGAAGCGGCCGGAGTGGGGGCTTTCGTAAGGCGCGGCCCCCCTCTGCGTCTCGGCTTCGCCGAGCCACCTCTCTCCACTTGTGGGGCGAGGAACCCAACCCTTCGAAGGATAAGAACCATGAGCGATATCGGCATTGGCACCGGCAGCGAAATCCCTCAAACCACGCGTGCGGCCCCTCTCGGTATCGTCGACTGGCTGTGCCTCGCCGCGGCCCCGACTTTCGCTGTGATGGCGCTGCTCACCTGCATTCACACCGGCGACGGCGTCATGTCGTGCCTGGGTGCCGATGCCTCCCTGCTCACCGGCATGCCGGTGATGTATCTGCTGATGAGCGCCTTCCATCTGGCGCCGTGGCTGCGCGTGATTTCCGGCCGGCCGGTCCGGCAATAGCACCGCATTCCAACACCCCGCACGTCGGAGAGAGACAATGAAGCTGGTCAGGCTGAAAGCGCCGGGCGGGTTGGACAAGCTCGACCTGGTCGAGGAGGATCGGCTCCGGCCTGGACCGAGTGAGGTGCTGGTCAGGATACGCGCCTGCTCGCTCAACATGCGCGATGATTTCGCGGTGCAAGGCAAGGTGCCGCTCGCCGACGGGCGCGTGCCGCTGTCGGACGGTGCCGGCGAAGTGATTGCCGTCGGCGACGATGTCGATGCGTTGAAGCCCGGAGACAGTGTCGTCAGCACCTTCTACCCCGGCTGGCTGGGCGGCGACATGACATCGGACACCAGGCGCGACATTCCCGGAGACAGTTTTGACGGTTTTGCCAGCGAATATGTGTGCATGCCGGCGCAGGCTTTCACCATGGCGCCGGCGGGCTATACGCATCTCGAGGCGGCAACGCTTACCTGCACGGGCGTTACCGCCTGGCGCGGCCTGGTGACGTGCGGCAAGGTGAAGCCCGGCGACACGGTGCTGATCCTCGGCACCGGCAGCGTTTCGCTGTTTGCGCTGCAATTTGCCAAGGCTGCCGGCGCCCGGGTCATCGCCACCTCGTCCAGTGGAGAGAAGCTGGAGCGGCTCAAGCGGCTCGGGGCCGACAGCGTCATCAACTACAAGGCGGTGCCCGACTGGGGCGGCAAGGCGAGGGATTTGACCAACGGACGCGGCGTCGACCACGTGATCGAGGTCGGCGGACCCGCGACGCTGGCGCAGTCGATAGCGGCCTGCCGGACAGGCGGGCACATCGCGCTCGTCGGCGTGCTGACCGGCTTTGCGGCCGAGGTTTCGATCCCGGCGCTGTTCTCGAACCAGATCCGCATCAGCGGGATTTCCATCGGCAGCAAAGCCGACCAGGAAGACATGATCCGGGCGATAGAGGTCAATCGTTTGAAGCCCGTCATCGACAGCAGCTTTCCTCTGCAGGACATCGCCGCCGCCTTCAGGCATTACGAAGCGCAAAGGCATTTCGGCAAGGTTTGCCTCGAAGTTTGACCATCGCATCCCGGCCGCAGCCGCCGGTTCCTGGCGTCGGGCGGCCATCCAGCAGGTCGATGCGAACTGTGAGACTTGTCACATACCCGCTCTTGAAGCACGTGCTACTCCCACCACGGTCGGCCAGCGCCGAAAGAAATCGCCTGCCATGGTCTGGCGGTGACGGGCCTTTCACTTTATCCTGTGGCAGGTTGCATACCATCAACGGACCTTGATGCCGCAAGCGGTGTTCTCGTCGGCGTCAGGCAGCGGCCAGAGGTTTTGCCATGCTCCGACTTTGCGGATTCATCGCGGCCTTCATCCTCGTTAGCCTCACGACCTTTGAGGCCAGCGCCGATCGAAGGGTCGCCCTCGTCATCGGCAACTCCGAATACCGTGACATCCCGGCGCTGAAGAACCCGGCCAAGGACGCCGAGGATGTGTCGGCCACGTTCCGGCTGGCGGGCTTCGAGGTTTTCGTCGCCGAGAACCTCACCAAGCAGCAGTTCGAAGGCCAGTTCAAAGACTATCTGGCCGCCGTCGATGGCGCCGATCTCGCCGTCGTCTACTATTCCGGGCACGGCTTTCAGATCGGGGGCGAGAACTTTCTGATCCCGGTCGACGCCTCGTTGAAGAAAGCGGCCGATATCGAGGTCCAGGCCATCAAACTCAACGACGTGCTGGAGCAGCTGCGCTCGAAGTCGAAGATCCAGGTGATCATCCTCGATGCCTGCCGCAACAACCCCTTCCCGCGCAACAATTACTGGCTGCGTGACCAGCTTGTCACCGCGGGCAATACCGGGCTGGCGCAGGTGCGCAGCTCGCTCAACACGCTGATTGCCTTCGCCACCGAACCGGGCGCCGTGGCCTATGACGGCAGCGGCGACCTCAGCCCGTTTTCATCGGCATTTTCGCGCCGCGCGCTGGCGCCCAACCAGGAAATCCGCACGGTCATGTCGGCGGTGCGCCGCGATGTCGTGCAGGCCACCAACGGCATGCAGGTGCCTTGGGAAAATTCCTCGCTGATCGATGACGTGGTGCTGGTGCGCCGCAGCAACCGGCCTTCGCTGCCGCCCGTGCTGGAGAAGGTGGTGCTGTCGGGGGTCGGCCCTGTGGCGCTTGGCCTGCCGGAACCGGTCGATGTCGATGGCGGCGCCATCAGCGTCAGCATCGAAAGGCCACCCGCAATGGGTCGCCTGATGCTGGACGGCAAGGACGTCGCGGTGGGCGAACCGATCGCGGGCAAGGATCTGCCACGCCTGCAAATGGATGTCCCCAAAGGGGCCGCCACGCAGGACGAGGTGGATATGCTCGCCTATGCCACGCATGACAATTGGGGCGGCGGAAGCCAGGGCATATTGGTGTTCCGCGTCAAGAGCGGCGAAGGTGCCGCGGGCCAACAGATCATGGCTTCGCTCGAGGCCGAGCAGAAGCAGCAGGTGCTGGAGCGCGGCATCCACATCACCGGTGCTGCCGAAGCGATCGAGAAGCGCAAACTTGATATTCCTGTCGGCGTCGGCCCGGTCGCGCTCAATCTGGATTTCCCGACCGACGATCCGGCGGTGAGCCTGAAGGTTTCGGGATATCCGGCAACGGGAACGCTGTCGCTGCCGGATCGGACGCTCTCGCCACAATCGAGCTTGTTGGCCGGTGAAGTCGACCACCTTCGTTACGAGCCGCAGATCGGCGCCGGAGCGCCCGTCGAGGTCGGCTTCGAAATCCGCGCCGACAGCAGTTCTTCCAAGCCCGCGACGATGAAGCTGTCGCCGACGGTCGATGCTTGCGATACCGCTGCCGGCGAGCCTCTCGATCTGCAAGGGGTGGTGCCCGGCCTGCTGCCGAACGAGATCGGCGCCGGCGCGGTGGCCGCCTGCGAGGCCGCGGTGAAAACCTATCCCGATGTCGCCCGCTTCCGCTACGAGCTCGGCCGAGCCCTGCTTGCGGCCGGTAAGGTCGGCGAGGCCAAGGCGGCCATCGAGGACGCCGCCAAGAACGGGCATGTGCGCGCCGTCTTCGAACTCGGCTATCTCAACGCAACAGGAACCGGGACGGCCATCGACCGCACCCAGGCCAACGCTCTCTACAAGGCTGCCGCCGATAAGGGCGATCCCTACGGTATGACGTCGTGGGGCCGCGCTCTGTTCAATGGCTACGGGGTCAACCGCGATACGGCCAAGGGCCTCGACCTGCTGCTCAAGGCAGCGGCGATGGGGCACACCTATGCCATGAACGATCTTGCCGCGATCTTCACCGAGGGCCGCAATGGCGTACCTGCCGATCCGGCCCGCGCCGTCGCCTTCCTGCAGGCGGGCGTGCAGCGCCAGGACATGTATTCGATGAACCTGCTCGGCCGCAATTACCTCGCCGGCCAGGGCATCGACAAGGATCCGAAGACGGCGCAGGCGCTGTTCCAGCAGGCGACCGATCTTGGCCAGCCCTACGCTCCCGGCAGTCTTGCCCGCATGTACAGGGATGGCTTGGGCGTGCACCAGGACCAGGTGGAAGCGCAAAGATTGTTCGAACTGGCAACCGCGCGCGGCGATCCGTCCAGCGCCTACGATCGCGCCGCGCTCGAAATGGCGAAAGGCGACAAGGCCGACCAGGCAGTCGCAGTGCGTTTCCTGGCATTCGCCGTCGCGCTGGACCTGCGCAAGGAGCTTCCGGACGCCAAAAAAGGCCTGGCGCAGTTCGGGACGAAGCCGAAAACGGCAGCCCTGGACGCTCTGCGTCAAGAGCTCAAGTCGAAGCCCCCCCTGTCCGGTTCGCTGGACACGCAACTGGTCAATGCGGCCCGGGGGGTCTGGGAAGAAGCCAATCCGCGTCGGGACTTGTTTTGAACAGGAGGCCATGGTGGGCAAGGCATTGAAGCAGGCATTCATCGGGACAATTTTCTCCGGCGTTCTGGCCGGGCTCATGGGCTGCACCTCGGTGGCGCCCATGTTTGAGCCGGCGCCGCCGGTGAAACACCGCAAGGTGGTTCGCGTGGCGCCCCAGCCAAAGGTGGTCCGATACAAGAAGGCGACCACCGGCAAAGTGGTGAAGCCGGCCGAGGAGACGCCTCAAAAGCCGCCCGTGGTTCCTGCCCTCGGCGGCAGCGGAGGCGGAGGAGGCGGATCGTCTGGCGGCGGCGGTTGGGGGTGAGGTCGTCAACCAAGGCGGCGCTGCGCTCAGCGGCCCCAAAGGGTCTTGCTGAATTCCGCATGGGCCTTGGACAACGTCAAGCCGACATCGTCCATCCAGGCCTCGGCGTTGGCCGGGCCGCGGACAATTGCGCGCAGCGCTGCACGAAAAGCGCGGCCGACGAACGCTGCCAGTGCCGAGGCTACGACCGCCACCCGATCGTGCCTGCGAGCCGTCGATGCCCGATGGGCCCGTTGCGTTTCGAGATAGCTGGCCAGCGCAATGTCGTGTCGCGATGGCGCGGCAAGCTCCTGCCGGTCGCGCCCGGGGTCGTCATGCCAGATGGGCCATTCGGTCGAGCCTGGGTGATGCACGATGTCCTCCTGCGAAAAGAGAGCAGTGCGAACAATCTCCTCAAGCGTCGTGAAAAACGCGTGGGAACCGGCGTGATGGAATCGTGAAAAGCGCCTCGGCAGCGGAATAAGTGTTGAAATGGGGTGAGCTTGAGCGGATCGTCATCACGCTGTGACCGTGGCGGATCCGATGACCGGGCCTTATCTTCACCTTTTGGGTGGTTTCGACTTTGCCGGAGCCGCAGTTCCGGCCATCAGCCGCAAGGCGCGTGCGATGGTCGCCTATCTCGCACTACAGTCGGGGCATTCGCAGTCGCGCGAGAAGCTGGCGAGCCTGCTTTGGAGCATCAACAGCGAGGCTCAGGCGCGCATGAGCCTGCGGCAAGCGGTGTCGTCGGTCAGGAGAGCCATGCAGGCGTGCGGCGGCGGCCGCTTCCTCACCGACGGCGACAGCGTCGCACTACATCTCGATGGTCTTGATTTCGATGTCGCGCGGTTCGAGGCGCTGGCCGCCAGTCTGGCACCCGAAGACCTCGAACTGGCGCTCAACGTCTATCGCGGCGACCTGCTCGACGGCTTCGGCCTGAAGGAGGAGCCATTCGAGGACTGGCTGAGGATCGAACGCGAGCGGCTGCGGGCCTTGGCCGTGGCCGCTCTCGACAGGCTCGTCGCGCACTATGCCGCTACGCACGATCCTGCCGCATGCGTGCGCGCGGCGACGCGCCTGCTCTCCATGGAGCCGCTGAGGGAGGACGTCCACCGCGCCCTGATGCGCGCCTATGCGGCGCAAGGCAGGATCAATCTCGCGCTGAAGCAATATGAGCACTGCCGCACTGCGCTTCTACGCGATCTCAAGCTGCAACCAGAGCCGGAGACGCGGCAACTGTTCGAGACTCTGCGGACACGCCGCACGATAGCGCCGGCAAGGCCACCCACGACCGATGCGGATGACGCCACCGGCTTCAGTCACCAACATGCGCGCCCCCCGACCCACTATGTCAAATCGGCCGGGATCAACATCGCTTATCAGGTGACAGGCGACGGGCCGGTCGACCTGATCCATGTGCCGGGATGGGTCTCCAACCTCGACCATGCCTGGGCCTCGCCGCGGCTTTCGCACGTCCACCGGCGACTCGGCACTTTCTCTCGCCTGATCCGGATGGACAAGCGCGGCACCGGGCTCTCGGACCGCAATGTCGGTCTGCCGACGCTGGAAGAGCGGATGGAAGATGTGCGGGCAGTTCTGGATGCGGTCGGCTCGAAGCGCACGGTGCTGTTGGGCACTTCCGAGGGCGGCCCGATGTGCATGCTGTTCGCGGCGACCTATCCCGAGCGCACCGCGGCACTCGTCCTCAATGGGGCCTATGCCAGCGGCAGATGGTCGAAAGACTATCCCTGGGCGAAGACAAGCGAGCAGGTGGAAGAAGATTTGGCGATCGTCGAGAGAGAATGGGGAGCGGCGGCGGATATGAGCAACGCGGCGCCCAGTCTGATGAGCGACACGTTCGAGACAGAATGGTTCGCCGCCTATCTCAGGAATTCCGCCTCGCCCGCCGACGCGATCGCGCTGTGGCGCTGGGGAACCGAAATCGACGTTCGCGACATTCTGCCTGCCATCCATGTTCCGACACTGATCGTGCAGGCGAGCGGTGACCGCTGGGTAAAGCGGGAAGAAGGACGCTACCTGGCGACGCATATCGAAGGCGCCAGATACGTCGAGTTCGCCGGCCGCGACCACGTGATCTGGGGCGAGAATTCCGATCGCCTCGTCGACGAAATCCAGGCGTTCGTCACCGGCGCCTTGCCGGCGGCTCCAGGCGAACGGCTGCTGGTGTCGGTGCTGTCCCTCGATATGACGGGCTCGCCTTTCGATATCGAGCCGACCCAGCGGCACGCCGAGGCGCTCCATGGTGAACTCCTCGCGGCCGAAGGCAGAGAGATCAGCCGAGCGGGCGGCAAGGTGCTCGCGGTGTTCCAGCGGCCAACGCGGTCGATCCAGTGCGCGATCGCCATTCGCGATCGCTTGCGGCGATCCGGTGTCGAGGTCCGCTCGGCGGTGCATATCGGCGAGTGCGAGCAGCGCGGCGATCAATTTTCCGGCGCGGCGGTCGAGCTGTCGTTGCGGCTGCTGGGTCATGCGCAGCCGGGCGAAATCATCGCGTCACGGACGGTGCGCGATCTCGTGGTCGGCTCCGGCCTTCGGTTCGAAGAGCGTGGCGAAATGGCAGCAAGCGGCCTTCCCGGCGCGTTTCCCTTCTATTCGGTCGATGGTACGGCTTGAGCCGCTGAAATGTGGGAACAGCGACGCTCGCCGGTGCTTGAGGTTCCACCGATCGCAGGAGCCGAAAATCGTCAGCTACGAGGGCGCGCTTCTGTCCTCGCTAACCGCCATCGACCGGAGACTGCACATCAGAAGCGGCTAATTGACAGCCCAGGAGAAACGGCGCTCACTGGCTCGCGCAGGTAGACCGCAACAAGCGGGCGATTGCGACCGCAGCGGCACCTTGGGAGGATGCCATGCCGACCGTTATTGGCCATCACAACATCTCGAAAGACACCAAGCACTGGCTCTCGTCACCGAAGCGCAAGGAGCTTTTCGGTTCACTCGGGATCACCAACGTCCGCACCTTCGTCGATCCGCAGAACCCGAAACGGGTCGCGATCATGATGGACGTTCCGGACATGGATAAGCTCGCGGCCATGATGCAAAGCAAGGCGGCGGCCGATGCGATGGCTCACGATGGCGTGGTGCCGGAATCGCTGGTGATCCTGGTCGAGACGAAGGGATAACCACTAACCTGCGGAAACCGGCAGACCGGATTTTGGTTTCAAGCGCCAGAGACGGCGACGAGAAATTTTCTGGAGCGTTCTCATTGTAGCCGGCGTGATCGGGCTGAAGCTGGTTTCCCGAAAGTGCTTTGCAGGGACGGACGCTCGTCAAGTCAGGTCGCGATATCGTTGACCGGCAACAATGGCTTAGGAAGATTGGCTTCGCCAAGCCCGGCGCGCAGTTCGATCTCGATGTCACGGCAGATCTGCGAGATCGGAACGTCGTTGGCGTTGCCCTCGAAAGGGTTGGCGCTGCTCTCGCCAACCTGATCGAGAGACATGTAAGCCCAGCCCAACAGCGTGCTGAACGGGATCGTCAGCCAGATCGCGATCGGGCTGAGCGCGCCGCCCAGTTTGCCCATATCCGCAAACACCGGAACCACGCCGAACGGCAACAGCGTGCAGAAGATCATGACGAACATGGAGCTGACGATGGCATACTGGCGGGGATACGGATTGTTCTTGATGCGGTCGCAGCGCGCTTGCTGGTCATGGAAGTCGCGGATCAGTTTCGTCATCTCGGCATAGATCTGCGCAGGGATCTTTGCGTCCTTGAACAAGCCGTTGACCTGGGCCGATTGCATTTCGAGCAGGGCTATCGCCGGCCGCGGCGACTTCAACACGCTCTCGGCCCGTTCGCCTAGCAGCGGGCGCAATTCGTCGGCGACCGAGCCGTTGTCCTCCTGGATGCGGTAGCGCCGCCGGTACTCGATATTGGCGGCCCGTGCCATGGATTCCCACGACATCGGTCGCCGCAGGGAAAAGCGCAGCGCTGTCATCCAGGCGATATGGCGATAGATGAGCTCATTTGCCGCTGGCGCATCGGTGAAGTCCCTGCAGAAATTGGACCACATCCGGCTGCTCGCCGTGATTTGCGCAAAGGCCTGCAGCGCTTCGCCGCTGCGAGTGAAAACCTGCGAGTTCTTGAACCCGGCGACCAGCGAGACGGTGGTTCCAAGCACGAGCACCACCGACCACGGCACCGAGAGCCCGGCAATGGCCGGCAGACGATAAGCGACCACGGCAAGTGCGCTCACCACCACCATGTAGATGACACTGCGCCGCGACCACAGCGCAAAATCGATCACCTTGTAGGAGCGGCCTACATACATCCTATACCCCTCAAAATGTGGTTGGGCTTGGTTGTTGCCCTGCCGATATGAAATCTACCTCACCGCGCCTTGGCAGCCCCAAAACGCAGCCCGTCCATCAGCAGCTTGACCAGCCGGCGCGAGCGGTCGCGCCAGTCCTTGGTGTCGGGAGCCGAGTAGATGCCGCCGAGCGCATGCAGCACGTCGGAGGCGTCGACGTCGCCGCGGATCGAGCCTTCGGCCGCGGCCGCGTCGACCAGCTGCCGCAAGGCCAGCGACACCCGGCCCGACAAGTCGGAAAACACGGCGGAATTGGTGTTGAACAGGATGCGAAGACTGGCCGCCAGGCCGCGCTTGGTGGCGATGTAATCGACGAACCGCTGCATCCACTGCTCCAGCGCCATGTCGGCCGAATGGTGGCTGGCGAGGTCGTCGGCAGCCGCGCAGAGCGCCTCGACTTCGCGCCTGTAGACCACCTCGACCAGATGCTCGCGCGTCGGAAAATGCCGGTAGAGCGTGCCGATGCCGACACCCGCCTGGCGTGCGATTTCCTCCAGCGAGGCATCGACGCCCTGCTCGGCGAAAGCCGTTGCCGCGACTTCGACCAGCCGGTCGCGGTTGCGCTGCGCATCGGCGCGCAGCGGCTTTGGCGCTGCCGTGTCGTGTTTCACGTCGGCGGGTTTGTGCTGGTCGTCCAATTTTTTCTCCACTCAACGCACATATGGGGCTTGAACCGGGACAGTTCAGCCCCCACGTTAAATAAACGGAGGCGCCTCCGCTTTAGTGGAGTGCCTTTATCATATAACCAGGGGATGCGGTATGTCACGTGCTGAAGGACTGAAAGCGTCCCTTGCCCGCTGGAAAATGGCGAAGGCCGAGGTTCGCGCAATCTCCCCCTCGAGGGCAGGGCAATCGCATATGGACTCTTTCGAGGAATCGAACGGCGAACAAATCGGAATCGCGTCGAGAACAAACGTCGCGAGATTCCATCTTTGTTCCGCATATGCGATTCCCCTGCCCTCGAGGGGGAGATGTCGCCAAAGGCGACAGAGGGGGTCGGYTCGACYGGRCKCGACCTCCTGCGGCGGATGGGGGTTAGCGCTCTATGCGAGGCGACCCCCTCTGGCCGCTTTGCGGCCATCTCCCCCTCAAGGGGGGAGATTATGTCTCCCCTTGCCCTGCCCCGTCCGGGCGCCATTTCATTCCCCTCGCGTCAAGCAACTGGAGCCAGACGCCCATGACCCGCCAGACCACCATCCATCTCACCATCAATGGACACCGTCACGAGCTCAACGTAGAGCCGCGCGTCACGCTGCTCGACGCGCTGCGTGATCGCCTCGATCTGACCGGCACCAAGAAGGGCTGCGACCACGGCCAGTGCGGTGCCTGCACTGTGCATGTCGACGGCGAGCGCGTGCTTGCCTGCCTGACACTTGCCGCACAAGTCGAAGGCCGCGAAATCACCACCATCGAAGGGCTGGCCGGAGTCGACGGTACGCTCAGTGCCGTGCAGGCGGCCTTCCTCGAACAGGACGCCTTCCAGTGCGGCTATTGCACGCCCGGACAGATCATGTCGGCGGTGGCCTGCATCCGCGAGGGCCATGCCGGCTCGGAGGACGAGATCCGCGAATACATGGCCGGCAATCTCTGCCGCTGCGGCGCCTATCCGAACATCGTCGCCGCCGTGCGCCAGGCGGCCCTGGAGGTGGCATCATGAGGGATTTTTCCTACGTTCGCGCCGACAGCATCGAGGCCGCGCGCAAGGCGGCGGCGCTTCCCGGCGTCATGCTGCTTGCCGGCGGCACGACGCTGGTCGACCTCGCCAAATGTGGCGTCGCCCAGCCTGAGACCGTGGTCGACATCACCCATCTCAAGGGGCTGGACACAATCAGCGTCGATGCAACTCACGCCACGCTCGGCGCGCTGGCGAAAATGAGCCATGTCGCCGACCATGCCGGGATCAAGAGCCATTTTCCCGCCGTCTCGGAAGCGCTGTGGCAGGCCGCCTCGGCGCAGCTGCGCAACATGGCGACCGTCGGCGGCAATCTGATGCAGCGCACGCGCTGTCCCTATTTCCGCGATCCCTCGAACTTTTCCGCCTGCAATAAGCGTGAGCCCGGCAGCGGCTGCTCGGCGATTGGCGGCGTGACGCGGGGCCACGCCGTGCTCGGCGCCAGCCAGGCCTGCATCGCCATGTATCCGGGCGACCTGGCCACCGCGCTCGTCGCCTTCGATGCGACGGTCCACCTCGGCCAGCGCGTGCTCACGGTCGACGATTTCTTCCTGCTGCCGGGCGGCACGCCTGAGCGCGAGCATGACATTCGCGCCGGCGAGATGATCACCGCGATCGAGATCCCCGGCTCGGCCGCCGCGCGGCGCTCGACCTATCTCAAGGTGCGTGACCGCCAGTCCTACGAGTTCGCCGCGGCAAGTGCCGCGGTCGGACTGGAGCTGGAAGCCGATGGCCGCACCATCCGCGACCTGCGCGTCGCGCTCGGCGGCGTCGCCACAAAACCGTGGCGGGCGCGCGCCGTGGAAGAGGCGCTGAAAGGCAAGGTCCTGGACGAAGACGCCGTGCGCAAGGCGAGCGGGCTCGCCATGGAAGGCGCCGTCGACCATGGCGCCAACCACTACAAGATCGAGCTCGCGCCGCGCGTGGTCGCGCGCGCCATCCTCAAACTGGGAGAGACGGCATGACCGCTCACGACATCAGACATGCCAATAAAAGACATGCCGATTCGAGACATGGCGACGCCTCCGACGGCGCGGTCGGCGGAAGGCTGTCGCGCGTCGATGGCCCGGCCAAGATCACCGGTGCTGCCAAATACGCCTTCGAACAGCAGCTCGACGGGCTGGCGCATGCGGTGATGGTCGAGGCCACCATCGCCGCCGGCACGGTGCGCGCGATCGACACACGGGCCGCGGAGACCGCGCCGGGCGTGCTTCTGGTTCTGACGCCCGACACCATCATGGAGATCAAGGGCGCGTCGGACTGGCTGGGCAATCCGCCAACGCAGAAGACATACGCACCGCTCGCCCGCACGGTCACCTATTCCGGCCAGCATATAGCTGCCGTCGTGGCCGAGACCTTCGAGCAGGCGGTCGCCGCGGCGGCCCTGGTCGAGGTCAGCTATGACGAGACGCCGGCCATCGTCGACCTCAGCGATCCCAAGGCCGGCGACGGCATCCCGATCGATGCCATGACCAAGGAATGGGGCGACGCCGAAGCAGCGTTCGCCGCCGCACCGGTGCGCATCTGCGCGGCCTACAACACGCAGCGCGAATACCAGGCGGCGATGGAGCCGCATGGCCTGATCGCGCGCTGGCAGGGCGAAGAGCTCACCATCTGGGAGCCCAGCCAGTGGCTGGACGGCATGGCGCGCACCTATGCCGAATGGTTCGGGGTGCCGTTCGAGAATGTGCGGCTGGTCTCGCCCTATATTGGCGGCGGCTTCGGCTCGAAAGCGCTGGCGCTCGCCCACAGCGCGGTGGCGGCGGCCTCGGCGAAAATGCTCGGACGGCCGGTCAAGCTGGTGCTGACAAGGCCGCAGAACTTCACCTCCTATGGCGGCCGCGCCGCGACCCGCCAGACGGTGACGATCGGCGCCGGCCGTGACGGCAAGATCCAGTCGATCGTGCATCGCGGCGTCAACGAGACCGCGGTCGACGGCATGTGGGTCGAGCCGCTGGCTTCGGTCACCTCGATCATGTACGCCACGCCCAACTTTTCCTCGAAGCAGAATGTCGTACGGGTGAACACGGTGGTGCCCGGCGCCAAGCGGGCGCCCGGGGAAAACCCCAGCGCCTTCGGCATCGAAAGCGCTATCGACGAGCTCGCCCATGAGCTCGGCATCGATCCGCTGGAGATGCGGCTGATCAACTATGCAGAACAGGATCCTGAGGCGAAAAAAGCCTGGTCGACCCGGCAGTTGCGCGAGGCTTTTGCCGCGGGTGCGGAACGTTTCGGCTGGTCGAAGCGCTCACCAAAGCCGCGCTCGATGCGCGACGGCAACCAGCTGATCGGCTGGGGCGTGGCCGCCGGCACCTATCCGGTGCGGCGCGCCTATGGCGAGGCTGTTGTGCGCATCCTCGCCGACGGTTCGGTCGAGGTCGAAAGCTCCTCGATCGACATGGGCCAGGGCACCTACACTATCCTGGCGCAGACGGCGGCCGAAACGGTCGGCGTGGCGGCCGACGACGTCGTGGTGAAGCTCGGCGATTCCCGATATGCCCGCGCCGGCGTCGCCGGCGGGTCGCGGCTGGCCGGCGTGATGACGGGCGCGGTCTACAAGGCAGCGACATCTGCGCTCGACCAGCTGGTTGGGCTCGCCATCAGCGATCCGCGCTCGCCCTTCCATGCGCTGCAGGCCAACACGCTGGTGGTCGCCAATGGCCGCATCGGCTCGCCGCGCGGCGATGGTCCCGACGTCTCGATTGCGGAACTGCTGGCAAGTGTCGGCCGTGACCGCATCGAAGCCACCGGCGACACCATGCCGGCGAATTCGACCGCCGAGGATCGCTACAAGAACTACACCACCATCGCCACGTCGATCCCGCACACCGAGGGCGACTATTCGCGTCACTCCTGGTGCGCGCATTTCATCGAGGTGCGGGTCGACGAGGATTTCGGCACGGTGCGTGTGTCGCGCGTGGTGTCGGCGCTGGATTCCGGCCGGCTCTACAACCCGAAACTCGCCGAAAGCCAGTGGAAGGGCGGCATCATCATGGGCATCGGCCAGGCGCTGCTCGAAGAAGGCATCGTCGACCGCAGGCATGGCCGCATCGTCAACAACAACCTCGCCGACTATCTGGTGCCGACCAATGCCGACATCCCTGACATCGAGGTGATCTCGGTCGGCATTCCCGACCTGCATTCCTCGGTGCTCGGCGGCAAGGGTGTCGGCGAGTTGGCCATCGTCGGCATCGCGCCGGCGATCGCCAATGCGGTGTTCCATGCAACGGGCAAGCGCATCAGGGATTTGCCGATCACGCTGGAGAAGCTGATTTAGAACCGAGCAGCGAAACTGTCGATCTCCCCTGGTGGGGAGATCGACAGAGCTTGAGCGGTCAGAATTTGTAGGCGATGCCGATGCGGATATCTTGCGTCGTCAGGTCGATCGCGTCCGTATTCACGGGAGCCCCATTGTCGATGAAGTGACGCTGGGAGGTGTGGCGGCCGAAATCGGCGAAGCGGTATTCGCCGCGAACCACCCAGTTGTCGGTGACGGCATACTCGGCGCCGGCACCCAGCGTGTAGCCCGTTACGGTGTCCTTAGCGTCGGCATAGGGGCCGCCTGGAATGTCGACGGTAGTATGCTCATAGGTTGCCACCAACATGCCGCCGGTAACAAAAGGAAGCCACCGATCCATCGCATAACCGGCGCGCAGGCGAACTGAGCCAACAGAATCCAGCTCGAGCACGCCGCCAAAGGCCGGGTCATCGACGCCGAGCGCCCGATACAGCGTGGTGTCCTTCACACTAGCGAAGCTGTAGTCGCCCTCGATGCCAAGAACCAACCCGCCGTCGAACTGGTGGTTGTAGCCGGCGTAGAAGCCGCCGAAACCACCGGACGGATCATAGGCCCAGCCGTAGTCGTCGAAGCTGCCAGGTGCAAAAGTCTGCCCGACCCTTGCGTCCCCCCAGGTGTATCCGGCCTGGGCGCCAATATAGGCGCCGGACCAGTTGTAGGTGGCGGCAACCGGCAGACTCTCATTGGCGTCTGCGGCGGACGCTAGGGTGACAGGCGCTAGAATAAAAGCTGTAGCCAGAAGAATGGTTTTCATCGTCTGTCTGCTATCCAAGAAAATGTTGTGCTTCCGCTGAGGAAAAGGTCGCAGCGGGGCTCAGTCCCGCAGATCAGAACTTGTAGCTAAGGCCGGCCCGGACATCATGGGTCTGGAGATCGACGCTCGTCGCGGTGTTAAGACCGGCTGCTATCGAGAGGTCCTGGCTGCCGAAGTCGGAGTAGCGATATTCTACCCGCGCGATCCATCTGTCGGTGAAGGCGTGCTCGACGCCGGCTCCAACCGTCCAGCCGACATGGGTCTCATCATGGAACGGTATTTGAATGGCGCCGCTGCTGCCGATCGCAGTCACTTCATACTTTGCCGCGGCCACGCCGCCAGCGATGTAGGGCAAAGTCCGATCGAAAGCGTAGCCCACCCGCAGCCGCGCCGCACCCGACCATTTTAGTTCGCTCCTAAGCAATGTGCTGAAACCAGCGCCGTTAGCATCGAGGGGTATCACTGCATCTGCTTTATTATACGTAAGGTCAGCCTCGGCGCCGATGACGAAGCGGTTCGCCATTTGGTAATTTGTGCCGATATGGATGCCGCCAATAAAACCGTCTGGATCGAGGGGAAGGTTGAGGTCGGTGGCGCCACCGAAGCCACCACCGGCGATGAAGAAATTGGATCTTCCGGCGACATAGCCGAAATGAACGCCGGCATAGAGGCCGGACCAGTCATAGGCGGCGATAGGCGAACCCTCACCGATGTCGGCTGCAGATGCAACGCCGGCAGGCGCGAGAATGATGGCTGTCGCGAGGAGAATCGTTTTCATTGTCAATGTGCTGCCCCGAAATGTTGCGTTCCCCGCCGCGGAAATGCTTCGCGGAGAGACGGCTGTTGTCGATGCCCCGGTGTTGCATTGTCCGGTGCTTCGCGTCTTGGGCAGGACCGCACTGGAATTGTCGTGGAGCGCGCCGCCGCACTTTCCCGGCCGGTGTGGCCATTCTGCCGCAGCCGATTGGCGCGCCATGCATTTGGCAGGGCTCGGCCGGTGAGACTACCTGGCGCCGCTCGGCGTCAAGCCGAAACGGCGGCGGAAGCAGCGATTGAAATAGGAGACATCGGAGAAGCCGCTGAGCAATGCGATCTCGCTGATCCGCATCCGGTCATTGCGCCTGTCGGAGAGCATTCTATGGGCTCTCTGCAAGCGCGATTCGAGAATGCGCTCGGCAAAACTCATCCCGGTTTCCTGCAGGAGATCATGGACATAGCGCACGGAAAGCCGCAGTTGCTGCGCAACGCTCTGGGCCGAAATGGCGGGATCGGCGAAATTGTCCCGCATTTTTTGCAGGATGGCCTGGAGTCTTGCAGCGCGCAGGCCGCGCAACCCAGCCAGCACGGCGCTTTCGCCTTTCGCGCCGGTCGCCAGGCCGATCAGATCGACGATCGTCTCGGTGGCATGGGTGACAAGATCGGGCGAAACCAGGTCGGGGCCGGTTTCCAAGAAGCGGCAATAGCGCTTGAGCATATCGAGGGCCTCGTTGTCGGCGCCGATGGTCAGCGCCAGCCGGTCGTCGATATGAGCGAAGGCCTTCTCCAGCACAGCGCGGGGGACCACCACATTCGCCCAGATATTCTTGTCGCCGCCAGTCATTTGCAGCGCTTCGGAAGCCGAGACCAGAGCGGCCTGCCCTTTGCCCACGTGATAGTCGCGACCGACCTGGGTGCCACTCAGTATCGTATCGCCATTGTTGACCAGCAGCAGATAGCCGTCGCGGCCGTCAGCGGCGATGTTGCTCGTCTTGCGGCTGGCATTCCGGATCGTTCCGGCCATCTGCCCGAGCACCAGCTGCCCGACGGCCCTGGCTTCGATATCAGCCGCAAACGGCAAATGGTCCGAAGTGGCATATTCGACGGACCATATCTCCGCGACGTGGATGTCCTGCCAGAGCGCGAACCGCGCCTGATCGTCGAGATGGGCCGGCAGATCGCGGGATGAGAAGACGTTCTTTTTCAAGGGCAACTGAGCCTTTTCTGCGCGCGCGTCTTCACTTGGAAGTTCTATGTATTGGGCCAGATCACCTCTTGTCCAGAGCTGGCAATATCCATGCGCTGTAGGACAACTTCACTGCCGTTTTAGACAGTAATTCAACATAACTTCATCGGCTTGGCCGGCAGAATTTCCAAAAACGCGGAAATACAGATGGGAACCAGCAGGGGGCCGCGCCCGAGACGGACAGGCGCCGCCCGGCTTTCGCCGATCTCCACTCACTTCTGCTCGCCGGGCTGCTTGATGAAATGACTGATAATATCCATCGGCACCGGAAACACGACCGTCGACGAGCGCTCGCCGGCGATGTCGTGCAGAGCCTCGAAATAACGCAGCTGCATGGCCTGCGGCTCCTGAGACAGCATCTTGCCGGCCTCGACGAGTTTTGTAGCCGCCTGCTGTTCGCCATCGGCGTTGATCACCTTGGCGCGGCGCAGGCGTTCGGCCTCGGCCTGCTTGGCGATGGCGCGGATCATGCTCTCGTTGAGATCGACATGCTTGATCTCGACATTGGAGACCTTGATGCCCCAGGCATCGGTCCGCTGATCGAGGATCTCCTGGATATCGCTGTTGAGCTTGTCCAGTTCGGCCAGCATTTCATCGAGTTCGTGCTTGCCGAGCACCGAGCGCAGTGTGGTCTGCGCCAGCTGGTTGGTCGCGGCCATGAAGTCCTCGACCTGAATGATCGCTCGCTCGGCGTCGACGATGCGGAAATAGAGCACCGCGTTCACCTTGACCGAGACGTTGTCACGCGAGATCACGTCCTGCGGCGGCACATCCTGGACCACCACCCGCAGGTCGACCTTCACCATCTGCTGGACGAAGGGGACCAGGATAATGAGGCCGGGACCCTTGACCCCGGTGAAGCGGCCGAGCGTGAAGACCACGCCGCGCTGGTATTCCCTCAGGATGCGAATGGCCGCGGACAGGAACATGACCACGACAAGCGCCAGAACGAGATAGGCCACATAACCGATGCTCATTGCCTTGCTCCATCATCAGAGCATGTCGCCCAAAAATGTGCAGCGGTTGGCGACATGCTCAAAACAAAGACTCATCTCCGGCGCCGTACCATCAGCACGAGGTCCTTGACCTCGGCCACCTCGACGCTGTCGCCCAGTGCGAGCGGTTCGTCGGCCTTCGCCCGCCAGCGCTCGCCCTGGGCCAGCACATGGCCCTCGCCTTGCGACCAGTCGAGGATCTCGGCCGGCAGTCCGTGCATGGCCTGCGCGCCGACGCGTGGCAGGCTCCTGCGCGCCGCCCACAGATAGCTGCCGGTCAACAGCGCCAGGCCAAGCGTCAAGGCCGCGGCGGCGCCGATGACGGCCCACGACATCTCGAAGCCGGGACCCTCGATCTTGAGCAGCATGGCTGCCCCCAGCAGAAAGGCGCTCACACCTCCCAGCCCAAGCACCACGGTGGGGTTGAAGGCCTCGACGATGAGGAAGGCGATGCCAAGCAGCATCAAGGCAAGGCCGGTATAGTTGATCGGCAGGAGATTGAGCGCATAGAGCCCGAGCACGAGGCAGATCGTGCCGATCACGCCGGGCGCGACCGCGCCCGGGCTGGTGAACTCGAAGACGATGCCGTAGACGCCGACCAGCATCAGGATGACGGCGATGTTCGGATCGGTGATGACGGCGAGAAGCCGGATGAACCAGCCCGGATCGAGCGTTTCGACCGGCAGCCCTTTCGTCGCCAGTATCTGCTTCTTGCCTGATACCTCCACCGTCCGCCCGTCGGCCAGCTGCAGCAGTTCTGTGGTGTCGCGGGCGACGAAGTCGATGACATGTTCCTGCAGCGCCGCATTGGCCGAGAGGCTCGCCGCCTCGCGCACGGCCTTTTCACCCCAGTCGGCATTGCGCCCGCGCAGTTCGGCCAGCGAGCGGATCAAGGCAACCGCGTCATTCGTCACCTTGGCCATCATCGCGTCGCCCGCCGGCGGTGGCCCGGTGGCGTTCTTCTGGTCCTTGCCGGTGTCCTTGTCGCCGCCAGGACCGGGAAGAGACGGCAGCGGTCCGCCGAGCTCGACCGGCGTTGCCGCCCCCAGATTGGTGCCGGGCGCCATCGCCGCCACATGGGTCGCGTAGAGAATGTAGGTGCCGGCGCTCGCCGCATGGCCGCCTGCCGGCGCGACATAGCCGATGACCGGAACCGGCGAGGCAAGGATGTCGGCGATCATCTCGCGCATCGAGGTGACCAGTCCGCCGGGCGTGTCGATCTGCAGGATGACGACCTCGGCGTTTCGCCCTGTGGCGACCGCCAACGCTTCCTTGAGCTGCCTGGCACTCGCCGGACCGATGGCGCCGTCTATCTCGACGCTCAACGCAACCCTCTCCCGGCCGCTCGCCTCTCCGGTTGCGGAAGAGGGACAAGCGACCACAGCGGCCACGAAAGCCGCGGCAAGAAGGGCCACATGCGCGCGTTTCACGCTCAAAGCTCCATGGATTCAATATGGGTTGTATTTTGGCGAAGTCCATGAGGGGGGATTAGCGGCGGTTGGCGAAGCCCAGCGCAACTGCCAATCTCCCCACGTGGGGCCGAGGGGGCGAGGAACCCAGGTCTTGAGAGCCCGGCGGGCGCCCCCCTCTGCCCTGCCGGGCATCTCCCCCACCTGGGGGGAGATTGCGCGCGCAGCCGTTTTCGCCAATTATCGGCTCAGCGCCACGGCATCCGTTGTTCCGGGCAGATGCCGCGATGGCTCGGGAGGGGCAATCATGAGAAGCGGATTGGCGAGATTCATCGTGGCCGTCGCGGCCGCATTGCAAGTCATGCAGCCGGCCTCCGCCGCGTCCTGCAAATGGACCGCTAAAATGGAGGAGGACGAAGGCGGCAAAGTGCTGACGGCCTCGGTGTGCGGCGGGCCGAAGGCCGATGCGCATCTGATGCTTGTCTGTTTCGACAAGCCGGTGCTGAGCTACGATCTCGGCGCAGCAGGCCAGCAACTGGAGCCGGGCAACAGCGCTTCCTTCACCTTCAAGGCCGCCGACAAGAGCATAACGAAGACGCTTCAGCTCGAGGAGATGTACAATTACTTCACGCTGGAATTGTCAGGCCCGACCGACCCGCTGCTCGCTTTGTTGCGGGGCAAGGGCGACGTCACGGTTTCGGCCGACAAATATGGCAAAAACAGCTTTCCGCTGACGGGCTCGAGCGGGGCTATCGGCAAGGTGCTGGCGCAGTGCGGCAAAAGCTCTGCCGGCGATGCCGACTGACGCCCTGCCCTCATCCGCGCAGCCGGTCGCGTGCCTCCATCAGGGCGAAGCCAAGCAGATTTTCGCCGCGCCACAATAGCGGGTTGCCGGCGCGCTCGTCATCGGCGGCCAGGCCGATGCCCCAGATCCGGTCGACGGGGCTCGCTTCGACCAACACCTGATCGCGGGTCGAAAGCAGAAACGCGCCGAGCGCCTTGTGCTGGCGGAATTTCTCAAAGCTCCCCTCGGTGACGATGCGGTATTTCTCCGCATCCCACCGCGCCGCGTCGAAGCCGCTGACCTGGCGTCCAAGCTGTTTGGCCTGCTTCGGGCTGCCTGCGCCGAGGATCTGCGTTGCAACCTGCTCGTCGCCGAACAGGCGCGCCTTGCCGGCCATCATCCAGTGTTCGGCTGTCGGGTAGGTCAAGCCATCGACGCAGAACGGCGCCGGCCACCACTGGCTGAGGCAGGAGGTGGTGATGCGGCCTTCCTTGGACGGCTGGTGGCCCCAGAAGAAGAGGAGCTTCGGCCGGGATTTTGCGCGGACGCCTGCTTCGAGCCAAGCACGGTCGTAAGTCATGGCGGGGATGAAGCGGAACGGCGGGTTGCTTGTCAACGCCGGTGACAGGGTACGAGTAACGGTTCGGCCTGCCATTCTTTTTTGCCGGCTATGCCTGGCAGAACTCCCCTTGCGTCTTGCCCGCCGATTGACCAATCTCGCCGACACTGTCATGAGCCGCGGTCGGGGGGATCGCATATGCCTACGCTCTATGCACTGAAACCGGCTTTTCAGGCCAGGTTGCGGCCGCTGGCCGACCGGCTGGCCGACGCCGGCGTCACCGCCAACCAGATCACGCTTCTCGCCGCCGTGCTCTCCATCGCCACCGGCCTGGTGGTTGCCGTCTTTGCCGACCATCGTGCGATTTTCCTGCTGATGCCTGTGGTGCTGTTCGTACGCATGGCGCTCAACGCCATCGACGGGATGCTGGCCAGGGAACATGGGCAGGCGTCAAAACTCGGCATGTATCTCAACGAACTTTGCGACGTCGTCTCCGACCTGGCGCTGATCCTGGCCTTTGCCACTCTGTTCCCGGCCTGGGGTGTCGTCGCTTTCGCCATCGCCGCCATGCTTGTCGAGTTCGCCGGCGTGCTCGGCGTCGCCGCCGGCAGCGGGCGCAACTATGCCGGGCCGTTCGGCAAAAGCGACCGGGCGCTGGCGCTGGGCGTCATCGGCTTCCTCATCGCCTGCGGCCTGTGGGTCGAGGCGATCACACCCTTTGTGTTTCCGGTCATGGCTACACTGTCTCTCGTAACCGCCATCAACCGGATACGCAGCGGCCTTAGAGCGGGCGACGCCTGATGCAGAAGCGTCAGCAGCCCGACCGCCAGAGGGGAACCATGATCCACCAGACCGTCACCGCCGCAGCACCGGCAAGCCTTGAGCGCATCGCGCAGGAGCGCACCTTCAAGAGCCATGACGGCACCGAGATTTTCTACCGCTACTGGCCGGCCGTCGGGCAGACGCCCAAAGGCGCGATCCTGCTGTTCCATCGCGGCCACGAGCATGGCGGCCGCATGGCGCATCTGGTCGACGAACTCGCCATGCCCGACCATGCCTTCTACGCCTGGGACGCGCGCGGAAATGGCCGCTCGGCCGGCGAGCGCGGCTATGCGCCGTCCTTTGCCGCACTGGTGCGCGACATTGATTGCCTGGTGCGCGAGATCGGCCGGGATGGTTTTGGCCAGCGCGATGTCGCGCTGATCGCGCAATCTTTCGGCGCGGTTCTCGCCGCCGCCTGGGTGCATGATTATGCACCCGACATCCGCGCGCTGGTGGTTGCTTCGCCGGCCTTTTCGGTAAAGCTCTACGTGCCCTTCGCCAAGGAAGGCATTGCGCTGTGGCAGAAGCTCAAGGGCCGCTTCTTCGTCAATTCCTACGTCAAGGCGAAGTTCCTGACGCATGATGCCGAGCGCATCGCCTCCTTCGACGCCGACCCGCTGATCACAAGGCCGATCGCTTCCAACATCCTGGTCGAACTCTATGACCATGCCGCCCGCATTGTCGCCGACGCCCGCGCCATCACCGTGCCGACGCAGTTGCTGGTGTCGGGCAGCGACTGGGTTGTGCGGCACGCACCGCAGCACGAATTCTTCGTCAATCTCGGCAGCAGCGCCAAGGAGCGGCATGTGCTGCCCGGCTTCTTCCACGACACGCTGGGCGAACGCGATCGTAAGCAGGCGCTGGACCTGATCCGGCCGTTCCTCGAAAAGCAGTTCGCCGAGCCGGAAAAGACAATCGACCTGACCTCGGCCGATCGCTCCGGCTATACCCGTGACGAAGCCGACAAGCTCGCCTCGCCGCTGGCGCTGCTGTCGCCCAAGGGTCTCTACTGGGCGATGAGCCGCGCCTCGATCCGCATGGGCGCCTGGCTGTCTTCGGGCATGAAGACGGGCATTGCCACCGGCTTCGATTCCGGCTCGACGCTCGACTATGTCTACGAGAACGACGCGCGCGGCACCGGCTTCGTCGGCCGCATGATCGACCGCACGTTCCTCGACGCCATCGGCTGGCGCGGCATCCGCCAGCGAAAGCTGCATCTGGAAGAGCTGATCGGCAATGCCGTCGCCAGCCTGAAGGCGGCCGGCCGCCCCGTCCACATGCTCGACATCGCCGCCGGCCATGGCCGCTATGTGCTCGATGCCGTCGCCAAATGTGCCGAGCCGCCGGCCAGCGTGCGGCTGCAGGACTATTCCGGGCTCAATGTCGGGCTCGGCTCGAAGCTGATCGCCGAACGGCATCTGCCGACCAGCGTCACCTTTCATCAGGCCGACGCTTTCGATGCCGGAATGCTGGCCGGGCAAGAGCCGGCGCCGGACCTCGCCATCGTCTCCGGGCTTTACGAATTGTTCGCCGACAACCAGATGATTTCCCGTTCGCTCGGCGGGCTGGCCAGCGCCATGCAGCCCGGCAGCCTGCTCATCTACACCAACCAGCCCTGGCATCCGCAGCTGGAAATGATTGCGCGCAGCCTGACCTCGCATCGCGGCGGCCAGGCCTGGGTGATGCGGCGGCGCACGCAAGGCGAGATGGACCAGCTGGTGACAGCGGCGGGTTTCGAGAAGATCGACCAGCGCATCGACCAATGGGGAATCTTCACCGTTTCAGTCGCACGGCGCGTCTGAGACCATGATCCTGTCTTTGACCGACCCTGCCCCCGCCCCGGCGCGGGAACCCTATTTTGGCATCGTGCTGAGAGCCGCCCTTTGGCTGGTGCTGCTGGCGCCGTTCTTCTATTCGACCTATGGCTTCGCCAACTGGCTGGCGTCGCGGCGCGATCATGTCGGCAGCATCGTCTATGCCTGGGAACACGCCATCCCGTTCGTCGCCTGGACGATCGTGCCCTACTGGTCGATCAATCTGTTCTACGGCCTGTCGCTGCTGCTCAACACGACCAGGCGCGGCGTCGACCGGCTTGCCGGCCGCTATCTGACGGCGCAGGTCGTCGCCGTCGCCTGCTTCATCGCATTTCCGCTGACGGCGACCTTCGTGCGGCCGGAGACCTCCGGCTTGCCGGGCTTCCTGTTTGCGGTGCTCGGCGGTTTCGACAAGCCGTTCAACCAGGCGCCATCGCTGCACATCGCGCTTCTGGTGATCATCTGGGACCATTGGCGCCATGCCCTGATTCACCACCGTCTGGGAAGCTTGCTCAGGCCCGTCTGGCACGTCTGGTGCTTTCTCATCGGCGCCTCGGTGCTGACGACCTGGCAGCATCATTTCATCGACATTCCAACCGGCGCGCTGCTCGGCCTGTTTGCGCTGTGGCTGGTTCCGGCCAAGGGCGAATTGCCCTTCTGGGGTTTTCGGCTGACCGCCGACCCGAAGGCGCGGCGGCTGGCGGGATACTATGCGCTGGGCGCAGCGCTTGCCTTGGCCGCCGCGGCTGCGGGCGCATTTGTCTCCGCCGATTTTCTCATCCTGCTGTGGCCGGCGCTGGCGCTGGCCATCGTCGCCTTTGCCTATGCCGGGGCCGGCGCCAAAGTGTTCCAGAAGGCGGCCGACGGCAGCGTCTCGCTGGCCAGCCGGATTCTCCTTCTGCCCTACCGGCTCGGCGCCCGCGTGAACATCTGGGCATGGACCCGTGAACTCGCGCCACAAGCAGAGATCACCGACGGTGTTTTCTTCGGCCGCTTTCCGAGCGCAGTGGAGGCCAACCGTTTCGGCACCGTGATCGACCTTGCCGGCGAGCTGGAACGGCCTGGTGGCGTGACCAGCCGCTGGCTCAGCTATGCCATGCTCGACCTCGTGGAGCCGCCGCATGACAGGCTGGAGCGGGCGGTGGCGGCGATCGAGCTGGCGCGCCGGCGCGGCACCGTCCTAGTCTGCTGCGCGCTCGGCTTCCAGCGCAGTGCGGCCATCGTCGCCGACTGGCTGGTTGTAACCGGACGCTCGCACACGGCTGCACAGGCGCGTAAAAAGCTCGCTGCATCGGGTCGGCCGGTGCATCTTCATGGCGCGGCGGACGAATTGGGCATGAGTGGGCCGGCATGAACGGCGAGAATTTTCCCGAGAAGGCCGAGGCGTTAGCCGCCGGGCTGATGGTGCAGGCGGTGTGGCCGATCCTGCTGGTGGTGGCCGGCGTTATGGCAGCGCCGATCATCGGCCTGGCCGCCGCCCCGCAGACGACAGCGCTGTCGGCGGCGGCCTGGTTGATTGCGGCTGCGGGTGCCGTAGCCACGCTGGCTCTTTCGGCCTTGCTTTTGTTCGACGCGCTGCTGTTCCGGCTGATGGCCAGCCACGCCACCGAGGCTGCCGGCGGCGCCGCGGTCGACGATGTACTGGCGCGCATGCGTCTGAAACCCACCGCTGCCGGCGGCCGGTCGCTCGATCATCGCATGGCAGGCACGCGTCGCCTGCTGACAAGACAGCGCCTGGCACTCGCCGTCTTTGCGGCAGTATCCCTTGTGGCGGCATTTGTTTGAGCCATGACAAAACTTCACCTGCGTGCCAACACCTTCACCTTGCTGCAGACGGTGACCTCGGTCGGCCTGTCGGCGGCAGCGTGGGTGGTAACTGGCGTCAGGCCAATCTGGAACGGCAGCCAGCCGTCAGAGCGCCAGCGCATCTACTTCGCCAACCATGCCAGCCATGGCGACTTCATCCTGTTGTCGGCTTGTCTGAGCGAAAAGGTACGCGCCCGCACGCATGCGATCGCGGCGGCCGAATATTGGGGCAAGTCGCGGCTGCGCCGCTTCATCGCCGAGGACATGCTGTCTTCCGTGCTCATCCACCGGCAGTGGACCGACGAAACGCAGCACCCGATCTCGATCATGCTGTCGGTGCTGGACCAGGGCCATTCACTGATCCTGTTTCCGGAGGGCACACGCAACACGACGGAGGCGGACCTGCTGCCGTTCCGCTCCGGCCTCTACAATCTGTCGATGGCGCGGCCCGATGTCGAACTCATCCCGTGCTGGATCAAGAACATGTCGCGCGTGCTGCCCAAGGGCCAGTTCCTGCCGGTGCCGCTTTTGTGCCGCGTCGTCTTCGGTCCGCCGGTGGCGATCGAGCCCGGCGAGGAGCGCCGCGCTTTCCTAGAGCGCGCGCGCCAGACACTGCTGTCGCTCGACCCCCGCCCCGATCGGGACGACTAGAGCATGATCCCAAAAAGTGGGTACCGGTTTTTGGAAAAGATCATGCTCCAAGAAAAGATTAGATCATGATCAGAGACTTCGCATGACACTGCCGCCGATACATGAAACCGTCATCCTGCTGGTTGGCCTGGTCGCGGTACTGACCACGGCCAGCATTGTTGCCGGCATCCTGTCGTGGCGGGCGCCGAAGCCGCTGCCCTCGACGCTCGTCAACCTCAACCAGCGCATCAATGCCTGGTGGGTGATGGTGGTGGCGATCACGGTCGCCTTCTTCTTCGGCCGCACCGGCATGACAATCTTGTTTGCGCTGATTTCGTTTGCGGCGCTGCGTGAATTCGTGACGCTGACGCACAGCCGGCGCAGCGATCACTGGGTGCTGCTCGGCATGTTCGGCATCATCATTCCCTACCAGTACTGGCTGGTGTGGACCGCCTGGTACGGGCTGTTCACCATTTTCATCCCGGTCTACTGCTTCCTGTTGATGCCGGCGATCACGGCGCTCAACGGCGACACCGAGCGCTTCCTCGAGCGCGTGTCGGCGCAGCAGTGGGCCGTCATGATCTCGGTCTACTGCGTCAGCCATGTGCCGGCGCTGCTGACCCTCAACGTGCCCGGTTTCGAAGGACGCAATCTCCTGCTCATCGCCTTCCTGATCATCACCGTGCAAGGCAGCGACGTGCTGCAATACATTTTCGGCAAGCTGTTCGGGAGGCATCTGCTGTCGCCCTCCGTCTCGCCGTCCAAGACCTGGGAAGGGCTGGTCGGTGGGCTGGTGGCGTCGAGCCTGCTCGGCGCGCTGTTGTCGTTCCTGACGCCGTTCTCGCCCCTGGCGGCGGCCGGCGTCGCCTTCATCGCCTGCCTGATGGGATTTCTCGGCGGGCTGGTCGCGTCGGCCATCAAGCGCGACCAGGGCGTCAAGGACTGGGGCCACCTCATCGAAGGCCATGGCGGCATGATGGACCGCGCCGACAGCCTGGTCTTCGCCGCTCCGGTGTTCTTCCACATCGTCCGCTATTTCTGGACGGTGTGAGAATCTGCACTTAGACGCCTTTTGCCTCTACAGATTTGGCTGGCGACATCACTCAAAGCCCTGCTAAGCCTCATGCACTAGAGATTGCCGGAGTTTGCTTGGCGGGTGGGAGTGATGACCTACAAGGCGCTCCAGATATGGTTTTACGCGGCGCTCTCGTTGGCGCTGTTGGGGAATCCCGCGTGGCCAGCTGAAAAAGAAGGCATTCGCAAGCAAGCAGCCAAAGACGCAGCTCTTAGCTATCTACGACCGCTGCCGCGCGATGGGAAAATCTACGTTTGGCCAACATGGCGTCGGCCATACGAAGTTGTAGCGGCTCATTTGAATGTAAGCAGTTCGATCGAGCGATATAAAGTCCTCAGGGGCGATCTAAATGGTCTTTTCCCGACATTCGGGGCAGCCCAAATTTCCATAATCGCTGCCGACGGAGCAAACTGGCAAAACGATGTAACGTCGGCCTTAGCCAGTTCCGCCCTGCTGCCATTCTACAAGGACTTCGTTGCAACAGCGAAGGTTGGCGAAGACGGATGTACCGCATACAAATTTCTTAGCAGAAAAACATGGGCTGCCGTAGGAATCATCCTCATAGACGAGGCCATCTTCCGCGAAAAAGCAGAGGCAAAGCTTGATGATTGCCTCCACACCGCGCTTGATTATTTGCAGGGCTTTCCGACGCGGGATAGGTACTTCGATTACCTGACACTTCCTGATGCGACGATTCGGGGCTTGGTAATTGAAGCGATCTACAAATGTGCTGCCCAAGAAGACGGAACTCCGGCGCCGGAAGAACGAACCAAGGATGGTTTGACACCGCTTCCTTCGCTAGATTGCATCATGGCCAAAGTGGCTGAATGAAGTCAGCACAATTTTCTGCTGCGCTGCAGCTTGTCGAGACGACAGCTGTTACCGATTTCGCGAAAACGGTAACAACGCCACGAACAGAACGGTGAACGCACACCCGCGGCGAAACGATATCAGTCGCGGATCGCGCGTCCCGCCTGCTGCAGCAACTCGAAAGCGGCGAAACGTTTGTCGTGCCAGGGCATGAGATCACCGCCGGCCGGGCGATAGATCTCGCCGATGCGCGACATGCCGGTCATCGCCGCGATCACATCTGGATAGGTCCCGGCAGCCACCGCAGCCAGTATAGCCGAGCCGAGCAGCACCGGTTCGGGCGAAGTCGAGCCGGCGACGGTCAGGCCCGTCGTGTCGGCCAGCAGCTGACGCACCAGGTCGCTCTGCGCCGCGCCGCCGCTGACGACCATGGTGTCGATGGGAATGCCCTTGTTGGCCATCGCCGTCAGAATCTGGCGCACGCCATAGCCGATGCCCAGCAGGCCGGCGACATAGAGCGCGACGAGGCTGTCGAGTGACGTGTCCATGCCGAGCCCGGCCATAAGCGCCTTGGCCTCGGGGTCGGCGAAGGGCGAGCGGTTGCCGAGGAATTCCGGCACGACATGCAGCCCTTCGGCGAGGTGCGCGACTGCGGACAGGTCGGTCGACTGCGTTGCCGCCTGCCGGCCAAGCCAAGCGGTCAGGCCGAGACCTTCCGCCTTGGCTTTTGCGGATGCTTCAGCCGAGGCGGGGTGGAAGGCGATGAGATGATCGATCGCCGCGCCCGCCGCCGATTGGCCGCCTTCGTTGAGCCACAGGCCCGGCACCATCGAGGAGAAATACGGACCCCAGACGCCCGGCACGAAAGCCGGTTCGCTGGTGCTGGCCATGGTGCAGGCCGACGTGCCGAAGACATAGGCCATACGCGATTGCAGCGTGCCGACGGAGCCCTGCCCGCCAACCGTGCCGACGCCGCCGGCATGGGCATCGATGAGACCAGCAGCGACCGGCGTACCCGGCAGCAGGCCGAGATCGGCCGCGGCGGCTTCGGTCAGGCCCTGCGCCAGCGCGGTGCCGCCTTCGACCACTTCAGTGCCGATGCGGGCAAAGGCTTCGTCAGCGAGCACGCCGAGGCCAATGGCGCGGAAATAGGCTTCATCCCAGCGCCTCTCATGGCCGAGATAGGTCCATTTGCAGGTGAGCGTGCAGATCGAGCGCGCCAGGCTGCCGGTCGAGCGCCATGTCAGATAGTCGGTGAGGTCGAAGAAGTGCTCGGCCGCATCGAAGGTGGCGGGCAGATTCTCCCGCAGCCACAGCAGCTTCGGCGTTTCCATCTCCGGCGAGATCGTGCCGCCGACATAGTCGAGCACCGCATATCTGCCGGCATTGATGCGCTGCGCCTGGTCAAGGGCGCGGTGATCCATCCAGACGATGATGTTGCGCTGGCTGTCGCCCGAGCCGCCGACCGGCAACGGCGCGCCGCCCTTGCCGACCACGACCAGCGAACAGGTGGCGTCGAAGCCGATGCCGGCAATGTCGCGCCCGGCAAGCCCCGACTTCGTTACCGCCTCGCGCACGCTGGCGCACACTGCGCGCCAGATATCCTCGCTCGACTGCTCGGCGATTTCGCCAGGTTCGATGAACAAAGCGATGTCGCGCTTCGCCGAGGCGAGCATGGCGCCGGCGCTGTCGAACACCCCTGCCCTGGCGCTGCCGGTGCCGACGTCGATGCCGAGGAAGTGGGACATGGGGAACCTCGAGGAGTTAGGCAGTAGGGCAGTAGGGCAGTAGGGCAGTAGGGCAGTAGGGCAGTAGGGAGAGTGTCAGTCGTGAGCAGTCAGCCGCAAGGGCAAAGCGCCCTCACCTACTGCCATACTGCCCTACTGCCTTACTCCCCTCACAAATCATTGCTCTGCGGCAGGATCACTAGATCGCGGATCGTGACGTTGCGCGGACGCGTCAGCATGAACAGCACGGCTTCGGCGACCTCGACCGGCTGGATCAGGCCGCCCTTGGCCAATTCATCGTCGAGCTTGTCCTTCGGCCAATCGCTGATCAGCGCCGTCACCACTGGTCCCGGCTGTACCGCGCCGACGCGCAGGCCGTGCGGGGCGACCTGCCTTCGCACCGTGTGGACGAAGGCCTGTACGGCGTGTTTGGAGGCGGTGTAGATCGGCTCCCAGACCACCGGCACCAGCCCGGCGATCGAGGAGGTGACGATGATGTCGCCGCTCTTGCGCTCGACCATGTGCGGCAGCACGGCGTGGACGGAACGGAACACGGCATTGATGTTGAGGTTCAGCACGCGGTCCCACACATCCGGGTCGCCGTCGACCACCGGGCCGCCGACATAGGCGCCGGCATTGGCGTGGAAGATGTCGAGCTGGCCGGCCTTGTCGAGAATCTCAGGCATCATGGTGGCGACGCTGGCCGGCTTCATCAGATCGATCACCAGCGGGATGGCATTGGGACCGAGTTCGGCGCACGCGCTCCTCAGCGCATCTTCGGCGCGGTCGACGAGCACGACGCGGACGCCGGCGGCAATCAGCGCCCGGGCGCATTCCAGCCCGATGCCTGACGCAGCGCCGGTGATCGCCGCGACTTTTCCACTCAAATCCTGAGCCATTTTATCCTCGAGTTACGATTGCGTTCAGGCGCGGCCGTGGGAAACCCGCGAGCGGCGTGCCAGGGAGTCGACGATGACCGCTATCGCCAGAACGGCGCCGGTGATCATGTAGCGAAGCGACGACGACAGATCGAGCAAGGTCAGCCCGCTGGCGATCGACTGGATGACGATGATGCCGAGCAGCGCGGAGTAGGCGCTGCCGCGGCCGCCGAACAGGCTGGTGCCGCCGATGACCGCCGCCGCAATGGCATTGAGATTGACGTCGCCGGTGCCGGCCTGCTGGCTGGCAGAGGCAAGGCGTGCCGCCGACAGCACGCCGCCAAGGGCGGCGAACATCGAACACATGACGAAGGCGCTGAGATAGATCGAGCGCACCTTGATGCCGGCGCGGCGCGCCGCTTCGCGGTTGCCGCCGACGGCGGTCATCGAACGGCCCCATTGGGTGCGGGTCAGCGCATAGTTCATCGCCACCACCAGGCCGACGAACAGGCCGAACATCCACGGTATGCCGCGCGCCTGGTTGAGATAGCCGACGATCAGCTCGAGCAGGATGGTCAAGGCGGCGACGCGCACGATGAGACCGCCGACCGACGGCGCCGACAGGTTCACGGCGCGGCGGCGGCTGACGGTGCGAAGGCCGGTGATCAGCATGACGATGCCCGGCACCGCCGCCAGCGCATAGGAGAGCCAGTCCGGCATGACCAGCAGCTGGCCGAAATTCACCAGGTTCGAACCATAGGGCAGATTGATCGAACCGGTCGATCCCAGAATGTAGAGCTGCAAGCCGAGCACGGCGAGCAGGCCGGCCAGCGTCGAGACGAAGCTCGGCATGCCGAGCCGGTTGAACAGCAAGGCATAGAGCGCGCCGACGAAGCCGCCGACAGCGAGTGCCGCGACAATCGCGAGCGCTGCCGGCCAGCCCTGGTTGACCCACAGTGTGCCGACCATGGCCGAAGCAAAGCCGCTGATCGAGCCAACCGACAGGTCGATCTCGCCGACCATCAGCACGCAGACGATGCCGAGCGCGATGACGCCGACAGTCGAGCAGTCGAACAGCAGATTGACCAGGTTGCTCGACGAGACGAACACCGGATTGAGGGCAGTGAACACGCTCCAGATGATGACCAGGCCGACGATGACCGGCAGCGAGCCAAGGTCGCCGGAGCGGACGCGGTCGAAGAAGGCGCTGATCGCGCCACCGACGCCTGCCTGGTGCTTGACGCGGACGTCGCTACGGTCGAGCGCCGTCGACGAGGAGGTGTCCTGCTTGGGCTCTGCGCTCATGGCCGCTGCTCCTGTGATTGCGCCTGTGCTGCCTTGCGCCGTTCGGCGCGGCGCGACACCGCATTGTTGGCGGCGCCGGTGATGGCGCTGACCAGTTCCTGGTTGGAGGCGTCGGGTTCGAAGACGCCGTTGTTGCGGCCGAGCCTGAGCACGACGATGCGGTCGGCGACGGCGCGGACGTCTTCCATATTGTGGCTGATCATCAACACGCCGAGGCCGCGTTCGCGCACCCGGTCGATCAGGTTCAGCACTTCCGCCGTCTGGGCGACGCCAAGAGCGGCGGTCGGCTCGTCGAGCAAAATGACCTTGGGGTCGAGCAGCAGCGAGCGGGCGATCGCCACGGTCTGGCGCTGGCCGCCGGACAGCGAAGCGACCGCTTCGCGCACACTTGGAATGCGCGCCGACAATTCGTTGAGCAGCGTCCAGGCGCGGATTTCCATCGCCACCTCGTCCAGCCGCAGCGGGTTGAGCTCCTTGCCGAGAAAGATGTTGGCGACGACGTCGAGGTTTTCGCACAGCGCGAGGTCCTGGAAGACGGTGGCGATGCCGAGCGTCAGTGCGGCACTCGGGTCGGGCATGGTCACTTGCTTGCCGCGGAAATTGATGGTGCCCGACGTCGGCTGGTGGACGCCGGCCAGGATCTTGACCAGCGTCGACTTGCCGGCGCCATTGTCGCCGACCAGCGCCACCACCTCGCCGGCATGGACGTCGAGGTCGATATCGGTGAGTGCCGAAACGGCGCCGAAATTCTTGGAAATGCCGCGCAGGCTGAGCACCAGCTCGCCTGCCGAAACCGGTCCGTCGGAGATGTCAGACATTGTGGCAAACCTTTCCGGATGACCGGTCAAGAGTGACTGGGACTTCCGGCCGCCGCACAGGCGGCCGGAAGCCAGGATCAGGATTCTACGTCTTCCTTTTATGCATGTCGTTATCCCAAAACCGCTGGGCACTTTTGGGCGACATGCATTGTCAGTTGGTGATGCCGAGCTTCTTGCAGCCTTCGGCGTAACGGTCGACGCAGAGCTCTTCGGCGGTGTTGATCTTCTTGTCGATGATCTCGGCCCTGAGGTTTTCCTGCGTCACCACCGCCGGCGTGAACAGCTGCGAAGGGGTGTCGTAGAGGGTCATTTCAGCCTTCGGCGTCTCGCCCGACAGAAGCTGGACGGCGACGTTGGCGGCAGCGGCGGCGACGATCTCGCTCGGCTTGGAGATGGTGTTGTACTGATCGCCGGCGATGATCAGCTGCAGCGCGGCGATGGTCGCGTCATTGCCGGTGACCGGCGGCACCGGATCGACGCCGGCCGCCTTGAAGGCGGCGATGGCGCCACCGCCGGTGCCGTCATTGGCGGCGACGACGCCGACGATCTGGGTGGAGAAGCGGGTGATCTGGCCGCTTGCCCATTGCTGCGCCTTGGGCGGCGCCCATTCCGGCGTGTCGTATTCGGCAAGGATCTTGTAGCCGCTGTTGTCGAGGCTGGAATGAATGCCCTTCTTGATCAGCCCGGCGGCCGCGTCGGTCGGCGAGCCGTTGATCTGTAAGAGGCCGCCGCTGGCCGGATCGACCTTCAGCGCCTTGAGATGTTCGACGAGCGAGTCGGCGATGGCCTTGCCGATGCCTTCATTGTTGAACGAGACATAGAAGTCGGCCGGTGCTGTCGGGATCGGGCGGTCATAGGCAATGACCTTGACGCCCTGGCTCTGCGCCAGCTTGACCAGCGAGGCGGCGGCGGTCGAGTCGACCGGGTCGAGCACGATCGCCTTGGCGCCCTGCGAGATCACCGAATTGAACTGCTGCTGCTGACGCGAGGCGTCGGCATCGGCGTTCTGGTAGATCACCTTGCAGCCGGGGCAGAGCTTTTTCATCTCGGCGGCAAAGCCGGGATAGTCGTGCTGCTCGTAGCGGGTCGAGGCCTGGTCGGGCATCAGGAAGGCGACCGTGGCGTCGGTGACCGGGGCGGCGAAGGCGGCGGTGCCGCTGAGGAGTGAAAGCGTGAGCGCAAAGGCTCCCGTCGAAGCAATTCTGGTCATTCTGATATCTCCGTTTCAATTGTTTCACGAAGCCCTGGACACCACATGGCGCGCCGGGCCTTGACTGCAAGTCGAACTGTTGCAAGGAATGACGACGCACTTGATCTGTGCTGCGCATCCTCTTGATATCGCTGGATTTCAGGACAAGCGATCTCCAGCACGGGGCGCCTCCAACGCACGCCCCGCGTCCTTTCTTCCCAAAATGTCTAAAGCTCCTCCCGGTCCTCCCTGTTAGGCGGCAATCTCCGCGCTGATGTTTTCCGCCAGCAAGGCCCTGAAGCGCGAAGGCGACATGCCTTTCTGTGTCAGGAACTGGCGGTTGAAATTCGAAATGTTGTTGTAGCCGGCGGCGTAGCAGATCTCGGTGATCGGCATATCGGCCTCGCTCATCAGCAGCTGACAGGCGAGATTGATGCGCAGCCGGTTGACGTACTGCACCAGCGCCATTCCGGTGTGACGGCGGAAGCTGCGCGAAAACGCGCTCGGACTGCGCCCGGCAATCGCCGCCAAATCGCTCTCGCTGAACGGCTCGGTCAAATTGGCGTTGATATAGGCAAGCGCCTTGTTGACGCCGGCCGACATGAAGCCGGAGGGATCGGGCAGATAGTTGGCGCTGGTCAGCGTCCGCACATCGGCGGCGCGGCTCAGGATATCGATTGTTTCCATGAACAGCGCGATGCGACGAACACCTTGCGCTTCGACCAGTTCGGCCAGCACAGGTGCGGCGAGCTTCGCGGTGGCAGCGGAAAACAGCGCGCCGCGGCGGCTGAGTTCGAGAATGTTTTCGCAACCGGCAAGTTCGGGGAGCGCGGTGGTGGCGTCGGCGATGAACTCTTGCGAGAATTGCACGACGCGGCCGCGCAGCGGCACGCTGGTACCGGCCGGCACGTCGCTGACCCAATTGTGCGGCAGGTTCGGGCCGGTGAGCACGAGATTGCCGGGCTCGAACTCGCCGATGAAATCACCGACGAAATAATGGCCGGTGGTGGCGACGACATGGTGGATTTCATATTCGGGATGGAAGTGCCAGCGCACGGTGTGGAAGGGATAGCCGTGGGCCCAGGCCTTGAACGACTCTCCGCGTCTGATCTGGACGACTTCCAAGTCCGGATTCATGTCAGTTCCTCCCGGCGCCGGTCCGGTCATGCGACCAGTTGCAGTGCCCTCTCCCGCAGGCCGCGTTTGCCGCTCTCTGCAGTGATCAAAGCTTAGGCGGCAATCCTTGCCGCCGCCACCACGGTGTGTCCACCTCACTGATACTTTTTTGACATTTTTGCGGTCGAGGCGACGCGTTTGCGAGTATGCAGGAGACTTCAGGCGCCCCAGACGACCGCCTGTTCATGGCGCTTTATGAGGTGTTTCAAATTGTCGAAGCTCCGGCGGATGTGCTTGGCGAAGGCATCGACGGCAGGGGCGCGCGGCGTGTCGGCGCGCCTGAGCAGGCCGAGCGCGCGCTCAGGATGCGGGATGGCCACGGGAAGTGCGGTGATCGACTTGTCCTTGCGAAAGGCGAAGACCACGCTGTGCGGCAGCACGGTCAGCGCATCGGTTTCCTTCATGTAGTTGATGGCGCTGGTCAGTGATCCGCCGGAATAGCGGATCTTGATTTCGGTGGCGCCGAGCGACAGGAGCAGGCTGCGCAGATCCTCCAGCAGCGGGCTGCCGGGCGGCGGCGCGATCCAGGGATAGTCGAGCAGGTCGCCGGCTTTCAGTTTGCGCCGCAGCAACAGCGGATGCGTGGCGCGGCAAGCGACGACGTTGCGCCCGGGCAGGATCTCGCTGAACTCCATGCCCGACCCCTCCTCCAGAATGTCGATTGGGCAGACGGCAAGGTCGATGCGGTCGGCATTGATGGCGGCGCGCAGGTCCGAGAGATAGCCATAGCTCTGGTCGACGCGGACATCCGGATAGGCGTTCTGGAAATCGGCGATCATGCCGGAGATCAGCGCATCCATGAAGAACGGCGTGCCGCCGACCCGCACCACGCCCGAACGCCCCTGGCTGAAATTGGCGGCGATGTCGGAGGCCTTGCGCGAAGCCGTCAGCATCACCTGGCCATGATCGGCGAGCGCGCGGCCGAGCGGCGTCGGCTGCAAGGGCCGGCGCCCTTTCAGGAACAGCGGCTCGCCCAGCCGCTTTTCCAGCATCGAAAGCGTGCGCGAGACGGCCGGCTGCGACAGGCCGATAAGGGCAGCGCCTTCGGTGACGCCGCCCGCCTGCACCACGGCGGCCAGCTGGATCAAATGCCTTTCATCGAGCTTCATAACGATATGGTATATTAAACGGGGAAGAAATCATCATCTTTGTCTTTGGCCTGCGTTAATGTCCTCCCTGAGATGAAACCGGGGAGGAACATGTCCGGCATTCCGTCGTTCAGCGAGGCCAATTCGGCCGAGATGGTTGCCCAGCGCCTGCTCAAGGCGAAGGCCGGGCCGTTGTCGCGTTTCCTCGCCACCGTTGTCGACCATCTCCATCAGATCGTCCGGGAAACCCGCCCGACCGCGGCCGACTGGCGCCAGGCCATCGCCTTCCTCACCGAGATCGGCCATGCCAGCGACGACAAGCGGCAGGAATGGGTGTTGTTGTCGGACCTGCTCGGCGTCACCGCGCTGGTCGAGGAGATCAACTCGCGGCGGCCGAACGGCGCGACGCCCAACACAGGGCGTGGTCCGTTCTATCGCGCCGATGCGCCAAGGCTGGCGCTCGGCGCCGACATTTCGCTCGACGGCGTCGGCAAACCACTGATCGTGACGGGACGAGTGACTGATCTCGACGGGCTGCCGATCGCCAGCGCGACGGTGGAGACCTGGCAGGCTAACGCGCAAGGCTTTTACGAGAACCAGCAGCCTGACCTACAGCCGGAATTCAATCTCCGCGGAGTCTTCGCCACCGACAAGGATGGCCGTTTCCACTACCGCACCGTGAAGCCCGCGGGCTACGGCGTGCCGGACGACGGACCTGTCGGACAGATGCTCAGACAGCTGAACTATCCGCTCAGCCGCCCGGCGCATATCCACTTCCTCATCCGCGCCGATGGCTTCGAGACATTGACCACGCAAGTGTTCGAGAGCGGCGATCCGCATCTCAGCGAAGACGCATTGTTTGGCGTCAAGCCGGAGTTGGTCGGCGACTTCAAGCAGGCCGCGGGCAAGCGCGGAGACTGGTCGCTCGATTTCAACTTCGTTCTGGCGATGGCGCGCAAGGGGAGCCGGGCGGCATGACACGTTCCTTCACCTATTCCGGCAGCCCGGCGCATATCGTCTTCGGCAATGGCGCATCGGCCGAAGTCGGCACCTGGATCGAAAAGCTCGGTTGCAGCAGAGCGCTGGTGCTGTCGACACCGCACCAGGCGGCCGACGGCGAGGCGCTTGCCAAGTCGCTTGGCGTATTGGCGGTCGGCACCTTCTCGGGCGCAGCCATGCACACGCCGGTCGATGTGACCGAAGCGGCGATGGCCAAGGCTCGGGCAGTCAAGGCGGATTGTGTCGTCGCGCTCGGCGGCGGCTCCACCACCGGCCTTGGCAAGGCGATCGCGTATCGCACCGACCTGCCGCAGATCGTCACCCCGACCACCTATGCCGGCTCGGAAGTGACGCCGATCCTCGGCCAGACCGAACATGGCGAAAAGACCACGGTGCGCGATGCGAAAATCCTGCCGGAAGTGGTGATCTACGATCCGGAACTGACCGTCGGCCTGCCGGTGGCGATGAGTGTCACCTCCGGCCTCAATGCCATGGCGCATGCGGCGGAAGCGCTCTACGCGCAGGACCGCAATCCGATTTCAACCTTGATGGCGACCGAAGGGTTGCGCGCGCTGAAGGCTGCACTGCCAGTGCTGATCAAGGAGCCGAAAAATCTCGATGCACGCGGCGACGCACTCTACGGCGCCTGGCTGTGCGGCACGGTGCTCGGCACCGTCGGCATGGCGCTGCACCACAAGATCTGCCACACGCTGGGCGGCTCCTTCGACATGCCGCATGCCGAGACGCATGCGGTGATGCTGCCGCACACGATCGGCTTCAACGCCGTCGCCGTCCCCGAGCTGCTCAAGCCGGTCGCCGACATTTTTGGCGGCAGCGCCGGCGGCGGTCTGCATGATTTCGCGACGTCTGTCGGCGCGCCGCTGACGCTCAGAGAGCTCGGCCTCAAGCAGGCAGATCTCGACCGCGCCGCCGAGATCGCGACCAAGAATCCATACTGGAATCCGCGGCCTTTCGACCGCGCCGCAATCCGCGCCCTGTTGCAGGACGCGTGGGAGGGAAGACGTCCGCAGAACTGACGCCAACAAGGGAGGAACAACAATGATTACCAGACGCGAATTCATCCGCAACACCGCCGCCACCGGATTGCTGGCCGGCGGCTTTCCCATGCCGGCGATCGCCCAGAACGCGCCGATCAAGCTCGGTTATGTCAGCCCGCAATCCGGCCCACTGGCTGCCTTTGCCGAGGCCGACAAGTTCATCATCGACGGCTTTCTCGCCGCCACCAAGGCGGCCGGCCTCAACTATGAGGTCGTCGTCAAGGACAGCCAGTCCAATCCCAACCGCGCGGCCGAAGTCGCCAAGGAATTGATCGTCAACGACAAGGTCAATCTGATGCTTGTCGCGTCGACACCGGAGACCACCAACCCGGTCGCCACCACTTGCGAGGCCGAAGAAGTACCGTGCCTGTCGACCGTGGCGCCGTGGCAGCCCTGGTTCATCGGCCAGCAAGGCAATCCCGGCGACCCCGCTTCGTGGAAGCCGTTCAATTACGCCTACCATTTCTTCTGGGGGCTGGAAGACGTCATTGCCGTCTTCACCAACATGTGGGCGCAGGTCGAGACCAACAAAAAGGTCGGCGGCCTGTTCCCCAATGACGGCGACGGCAATGCCTGGGGCGACGGCACGGTCGGCTTCCCGCCGGTGCTGGCCAAGGGCGGCTACGGGCTGACAGACACCGGCCGCTACCAGAACCTGACCGATGATTTCTCAGCGCAGATCAACGCCTTCAAGGGCGCCTCCTGCGAAATCATCACCGGCGTGATGATCCCGCCCGATTTCACCACCTTCTGGAACCAGGCCAAGCAGCAGGGTTTCACGCCAAAGGTGGCATCGATCGGCAAGGCGATCCTGTTCCCGCAATCGGTCGAGGCGCTTGGCAAGTCCGGCCACAATCTGTCGTCGGAAGTCTGGTGGACGCCCAACCATCCGTTCAAATCGTCGCTGACCGGTGAAAGCTCGGCGCAGGTCGCCGAGGGCTTCACCAAGGCCACCGGCCGCCAGTGGACGCAGCCGATCGGCTTTGTCCATGCGCTGTTCGAAATCGCGGTCGATGTGATGAAGCGCGCCGGCGCGCCCGATGACGGCGACAAGGTGGCGGCGGCGATCGCCTCGACCAAGCTCGACACGCTGGTCGGGCCGATCGCCTGGGACGGCGCCAATCTGCCGCCCTTCGCCGCCAAGAACATCGCCAAGACGCCGCTGGTCGGCGGCCAGTGGCGGCTGAAGGATGGTGGCGGCTACGACCTCGTCATCACCGATAACAAGACCGCGCCGAATATCCCGACCGGCGGCAAGATGGAAGTTATCGGATGAGCGCCGCCGCAGACACAGCGTCCTTCTCCCCGTTCACGGGGAGAAGATGCCGGCAGGCAGATGAGGGGCGGAGCCAGCTTCTCAGAACGCCGCGCTGCCCCTCATCCGGCCCTTCGGGCCACCTTCTCCCCGTGAACGGGGAGAAGGAACTGTGGGCTTTCTAGCCGTGGCCATTCTCGCGCTCGCCAATGTCTCGAAACGCTTCGGCGCCCTCACGGTCGCCGACGCGGTTTCGTTCGAGCTCGGCGAGGGCGAGGCGCTTGGCATTATCGGCCCGAACGGCGCCGGCAAGTCGACGCTGTTCAACCTGATCACCGGCAACATTTCGGCCGATGCCGGCAGCATCACTTTCGATGGCCGCGACGTGACAAGACTGCCGCCGATGCAGCGCTGCTTTGCCGGCGTCGGCCGCTCCTTCCAGATCCCACAGCCCTTCGAGAAGCTGACGGTGTTCGAAAACCTGCTGGTCGCAGGCGCCTTTGGCGCGCGCAAGACCGAAGCCGAGGTCAGCGAGCGCTGCGCCGAGATTCTGATCGAGACCGGGCTCATCGACCGTGCCAACCATCCGGCCGGCGGTTTGAGCCTTTTGCAGCGCAAGCGGCTGGAACTTGCCCGCGCCCTGGCGACCGAACCCAGACTGCTGCTGCTGGACGAGATCGCCGGCGGCCTGACCGAGGGCGAATGCGGCATGCTGGTCGATACCATCAGGGGCATCCACAGAGGCGGCATGTCGATCATCTGGATCGAGCATGTGCTGCATGCGTTGAACTCGGTGGTCGAGCGGTTGCTGGTTTTGAATTTCGGCAAGGTTATCGGCATGGGCGCGCCGGATACCGTCATGGCGTCGCGCGAGGTCCGCGAAATCTATCTCGGGATCGAAGTCTGATGCCGCTGCTCGAAACCAAAAACCTCATTGCGCGCTATGGCGATTTCCAGGCGCTGTTCGGCGTCGACATCGCGCTCGACCAGGGTGAGACCATCGCCATCATCGGCGCCAACGGCGCCGGGAAAACGACACTGATGCGTTCGATCTCGGGCATATTGGCGAACCTGCCGGACGCCGTGCTATTCGACGGCGAGAAGATCGGCGCTCTGCCCGCGCCCGACATCGTCGCGCGCGGCATCGCCATGGTGCCCGAGGGGCGAAAGCTGTTTCCGTCGCTCAGCGTCGAGGAGAACCTGCTCATCGGCCTCTATGGACGCGCGGTCGAGGGACACTGGAACCTCGACACGGTCTACGAGCTGTTCCCGATCCTCAGGGAGCGGCGTACCAATCCGGGCACGGCGCTGTCCGGCGGCCAGCAGCAGATGGTGGCGATCGGGCGGGCGCTGATGTCGAATCCGCGTGTGCTTCTGTGCGACGAGATCAGCCTTGGCCTGGCGCCGGTGGTGATCCGGGATATCTACGCCGCCTTTCCCAGTATCCGCGAAGCCGGCGCTTCGATTGTCGTGGTCGAGCAGGACATCGGCCAGGCACTGAAAGTCGCCGACCGCGTCTACTGCATGATGGAAGGGCGGATCACGCTGTCTGGGGTGCCGGCTGGGTTGACGCGCGAAGATATTCACGCCGCGTATTTCGGGCATTGAGGGCGGTGATGGATAGATCGTTCAAACCGAGCCCAGCCACCCCCCTCTGGCCTGCCGGCCATCTCCCCCGCAAGGGGGGAGATCGGACTTCACTGCGGCCTTCGCAAATCACCAACGTCGCAGGAAAAGCGCTGTCGAAGGAACTGCCAATCTCCCCCCTTGAGGGGGAGATGTCCGGCAGGACAGAGGGGGGTGGGCGGGAACTCGGCTTTGCCAATCAGCGATCGGGTCAAACCCCATGACCAGCGCGCTCGACACCATCATCCAGGGAATCCTGCTCGGCGGTCTCTACGCCTTGTTCGCAGCCGGCTTGAGTCTCGTGTTCGGCATCATGCGGCTGGTCAATCTGGCGCATGGCGACCTCATCGTGCTCGCTGCCTTCCTGATCCTGGTGCTGGTCTCGGCCCTCGGCCTCAACCCCTTCGTCGCCGCGCTGGTGGCGATGCCGCTGATGTTCGCCTTCGGCTGGGCACTGCAGTTCTTCCTGCTCAACCGCACGCTTGGTACAGACATCCTGCCACCACTGCTGGTCACCTTCGGGCTGTCTATCGTTATCCAGAACGGCCTGCTCGAAGGGTTTAGCGCCGACAGCCGGCGCATCTCCATTGGCGGGCTGGAGTCGGCATCCGTTGCGCTCGGCCCGATCAATGTCGGCGTCATGCCGCTGCTGACGCTGGCGTCGGCCATCGCGGTGATTGTCGGCCTCAACCAACTCTTCTACCGGACGTCGCTCGGCCGCGCCTTCCGCGCCACCTCCGACGACCCGGTCACCGCAGGGCTGATGGGCATCCAACCGAAGCGGATCTTTGCCACCGCCACCGGCATCGCCATGGTGGTGGTGACGATCGCCGCACTGTATCTCGGCACGCGCGCCAATTTCGATCCGACCATCGGCCCGGCGCGGCTGATCTACGCCTTCGAGGCGGTGATCATCGGCGGCCTCGGCTCGCTGTGGGGCACGCTCGCCGGCGGCATCGTCATCGGCATCGCGCAAACCTTCGGCGCGGCGATCAATCCGGAATGGCAGATCCTGGCCGGGCACCTGGCTTTCCTGCTGGTGCTGCTGGTCAGGCCGCGCGGGCTGTTTCCGCGCGCGGTGGATTGAGCGCCATGACCGACGTCACACTCACACCCTGGAAAGTCGAGACACGGACGAAGGCATCGGCGACATTCGCCATCGTCGCCGCGCTCGTCATCGTTGTCGCCTTCGCAGCGTCGCTGTTCGCCTCGCGCAGCGTGCTGCAGGACCTGTTCTTCATCCTGACCATGCTGGTGCTGGCACAGAACTGGAACCTGCTCGCCGGCTATGCTGGACTGGTGTCTGTGGGACAGCAAGCCTTTGTCGGCTTCGGCGCCTACGCCATGTTTGCGCTTGTCATTCTCGCCGGGCTCGACCCGCTGATCGCCATCCTGCTTGCCGGCGTCGCCAGCGCGCTGCTCGCCATCCCCACTGCCTTCTTCCTGTTTCGCCTGCAAGGCGCCTATTTCGCCATCGGCAGCTGGGTCATCGCCGAAGTGGTACGACTGGCGCTGGCACAATGGAAGATGCTGGGCGGCGGCACCGGCACCTCGCTACCACGCGAGGCGACCCGCGACATGCCGGCGCTTAAGTTCGTCGGCGAGCTGTTCGGCGTCAAATCCTCCGGCGCGGGCGACATCCTCACCTACTGGCTGGCGCTGCTGCTTGCCATCGCCACGATCGGCCTCGTCTACCGCCTGCTGCGCTCCAAGCAAGGGCTGGGGCTCGCCGCCGTGCGCGACAACCAGGAAGCCGCACGCTCGGTCGGCGTCGATGCGCGCCGCATGAAGACGTTGGTCTATCTCGCCGCCGCCTTCGGCACCGGGCTCGCCGGCGCGCTGATCTATGTGCAGAAGGCGCGCATCTCGCCCGACGCCGCCTTCTCCGTCGTCGACTGGACGGCTTACGTCATCTTCATCGTCGTCATCGGCGGCATCGGCACCATCGAAGGGCCGATCGTCGGCGTCATCGTCTTCTACATCCTGCAAAACCTGCTCGCCGATTACGGCTCCTGGTATCTCTTGATCCTCGGGCTGATCGGCATCGTCATCATGCTGTTTGCGCCGCGCGGCCTGTGGGGCCTGTTCGCCGAGCGCACCGGCATCCAGCTTTTTCCGGTTCGCCGCCGATTGACCGGCGGACCGCAACCATTAGCCAAAAAGGGAGGGCCGCATGGCTGACATCACTACCGACGTGCTGACCATCGGAACCGGGCCTGCGGGCTCGGCGACCGCGGCGCTGCTTTCGACCTATGGCGTCGAGAACATGGTCATCAACCGTTATCGTTGGCTGGCGGCGACGCCGCGCGCCCACATCACCAACCAGCGCACCATGGAAGTGCTGCGCGACCTCGGCAAGGACGTCGAGGGCGAGGCCTATATGCACGCCACCGAGCAGGATCTGATGGGCGAGAACGTGTTCTGCACCTCGCTTGCCGGCGAGGAGATCGGCCGCATGCGCAGCTGGGGCAAGCATCCGCTGTCGCGCGCCGAACATCTGCTGTCCTCGCCCGCCCATATGAACGATCTGCCGCAGACTTTCATGGAGCCGCTGCTGTTCAAGACGGCATGCTCGCGCGGCACGCAGGCGCGCATGTCGATGGAGTATCTCTCGCATGTGCAGGACGAGGACGGCGTCACCACCACCTGCCGCGACCGGCTGACCGGCAAGGACGTCACCATCCGCTCAAAGTATCTGGTCGGCGCCGATGGCGGCAATTCGCTGGTCGCCGAACATGCCGGCCTGCCCTTCGAGGGTAAGATGGGCGTCGGCGGCTCGATGAACATTCTGTTCAAGGCGGATCTCTCGAAATACGTCGCCCACCGCCCCTCGGTGCTCTACTGGGTGGTGCAGCCGGGCGCCGATGTCGGCGGCATCGGCATGGGCCTGGTGCGGATGATCCGGCCGTGGAACGAGTGGCTGATCGTCTGGGGCTATGACATCAACCAGCCGGCGCCGAAGGTCGACGACGCCTTCGCCAAAAAGGTGGCGCGCGACCTCGTCGGCGATCCCGATCTGGAGATCGAGATCCAGTCGGTGTCGACCTGGACGGTCAACAACATGTACGCCACGCAGACCTCGAAGGGCCGCGTGTTCTGCATGGGCGATGCCATCCATCGCCATCCGCCATCGAATGGTCTCGGCTCCAACACCTCGATCCAGGATGGTTTCAATCTCGCCTGGAAGCTTGCCCATGTCATCAAGGGCAAGGCCGGCCCAAAGCTGCTCGACAGCTATTCGCAAGAACGCGCGCCGGTCGCCAGGCAGATCGTCACCCGCGCCAACAAGTCGATCGAGGAATTCGGGCCGATCTTCAAGGCGCTCGGCCTGCTCGATTCCATCGACCCTGTGAAGATGCAGTCGAACATGGATGCGCGCTGCGACAACACGCCGGCAGCCGAAGCGCAACGGGCAAAAATCCGCGAGACCATCGCTGCCAAGGTTTATGAATTCGACGCCCATGGCGTCGAGATGAACCAGCGCTATATCTCGAACGCCATCGTCACCGACGGCCAGAAGGAACCGGCCTTCGAGAAGGACGCCGAACTGCACCATCAGCCGACGTCATGGCCGGGCGCGCGGGTGCCGCATGTCTGGGTCCATTCGGATCGGGGCGACAAGGCTTCCACGCTCGACCTGACCGGCCACGGCCGGTTCACCGTGCTGACCGGCATTGGCGGCCAGGGTTGGCTCGACGCTGCCAAGGCGGTGGGCAAGGAGCTTGGCATCGACATTACCGGGCACCTGATCGGCCCGCGCCAGCCCTGGCAAGATTTTTCCGGCGACTGGGCGCGCGCCCGCGAAATCCGCGACAGCGGCGTGCTTTTGGTGCGGCCGGACCAGCATGTCGGCTGGCGCAAGGACGCGATCAGCGGCGACCCAACGGCCGATCTGCGCAAAGCCCTGACATCAATTCTGGACAGGTGAGAGATATGGAAGCGCACGAAAAAGGCTTCTTCACCGAGGCAAATTCAGTCGAGGTCGTCACCGGCCGCAACAAGAACGCCAAGGACGCGCGGCTGAAAACGGTGATGGAGGTCATCACGCGCAAACTGCATGAGGCGGTCAAGGAGATCGAGCCGACGCAGGACGAATGGTTCGAGGCCATCATGTTCCTGACCAAAACCGGCCAGCTCTCCACCGAATGGCGGCAGGAGTTTATTCTCCTGTCGGATGTGCTCGGCGTCTCGATGCTGGTCGACGCCATCAACAACCGCAAGCCGTCAGGTGCATCGGAGTCGACGGTGCTCGGTCCCTTCCACATCGCCGATGCGCCGGAACTGCCGATGGGCGCCAATATCTGCCTCGACCAGAAGGGCGAGGACATGTTCATCCATGGCCGCATCCTCGACACCGAGGGCAAGCCGATCACCGACGCCGTGCTCGACGTCTGGCAGGCCAATGACGAAGGTTTTTATGACGTGCAGCAAAAGGGCATCCAGCCCGACTTCAATCTGCGCGGCGTCTTCCGCACCGGCGCCGACGGCCGCTACTGGTTCCGCGCGGTGAAGCCGAAATTTTATCCGATCCCGGCTGACGGCACGGTCGGCAAATTGCTCGATGCGCTCGGACGCCATCCCTTCCGTCCCGCGCATCTGCACTACATCCTCAAGGCCGACGGGTTCGAGACGCTGACCACCCATATCTTCGACCCCGACGATCCCTACATCAATTCGGATGCGGTGTTCGGCGTGAAGGAAAGCCTGCTCGCCAAATTCAAGCGCGTCGACGATCCCGCGCGCGCCAAGGACCTGGAATTCGCCGGCCCCTTCTGGGAGGTCGAGCACGATTTCGTACTGGCGAGAGGTTAGTCGCTCCGTCAGCCCTGCCCTTTCGGACATCATTTGAAGGCGTGAGCGGCCCTCGCCCGATCGGCGCGGGCCGCTCACGCTTTTGTGCGCGCGAAAAACTTCGCCGCTCAAAAAGCCCATTGACATCGGCCGTATTTCTGACGCAAACGTTATATTGTTACTGTAATACAGTTACACGACCCCGCCTCTCCGGCGACATGCCTTCCCGACTGCAAGGAGACCACGGATGCGTCCCATTCACTTTCTCGCCGCGCTGCTGGTTGCGGTGCCGCTTTTGACCGGCACGGCTGCCCGCGCCGAAGACAAGCTGACCATCGTGGCGGCCGAGAATTTCTATGGCGACCTCGCCCGCCAGATCGGCGGCAGCAACGTCACCGTCACCAGCATCCTGTCCAATCCCGACGACGATCCGCATCTGTTCGAGACCAGCCCGTCGACGGCGCGCACCATCGCCGACGCCAAGATCATCATCTACAACGGCGCCGACTACGATCCGTGGATGGACAAGCTGCTGTCGGCCTCGACCAGCAAGGACCGCACCACCATCATCGCCGCCGACCTGATCGGCAAGAAGTCGGGCGACAATCCGCATCTGTGGTACAACCCGGCGACCCTGCCGGCCATCGCCAAGACGCTGACCGCCGATCTTGCAAAGCGCGATCCCGCCAATGCCGTGCACTACGAGGCGAACCTGAAGGCCTTCCAGACCTCGCTCGAGGCCATTGACAAGGAAATCGCCGACGTCAAGAAGACCTATGCCGGCACCGAGGTGACCGCTACCGAGCCGGTGTTCGGCTACATGGCGGAAGCGCTCGGCCTCAAAATGCTGAACTATGATTTCCAGGTGGCCCTGATGAACGATGCGGAGCCGAGCGCCACCCAGGTGGCGGCGTTCGAGAACAGCCTGAAGGACGGCTCGGCCAAGATCCTGTTCTACAATTCGCAGGTGACCGACGAGGCAACGACAAGGTTGCTCGACATCGCAAAACAGAACAAGGTCACCGTCATCGGCGTCACCGAGACCGAACCGGCGGGACAGACGATCCAGACCTGGTTCGGCGGCCAGATCGACGCCGTCCAGAAGGCGCTCGCAGCCCGCACGCAATGACTGTGACTGCCAATGAACGTGACTGCCATTAAACGTGACTGAATGAACGCAATTGAATTCGACAAGGTCACCCTGACCTATGGGGGACGCCGGGTTTTGTCCGACGTCTCCTTTTCGATTCCGCAAGGCGCGTTTGTCGGCCTGCTCGGCGCCAATGGCGCCGGCAAGACGACGATGCTGCGCGCTATCCTCGGCCTGATCAAGCCGGCCGGCGGCGCCATCTCGGTGCTGGGCAAACCACCGACGCGCGGCAATGCCGACATCGGCTACATGCCGCAGGCGCGCCGCGCTCTCAACGATGTTGGCATTAGCGGCCTCGACTTCGTGCTCAGTGCCGCCGGCGGGCATCGCTGGGGCTGGCCGGTCCCGTCCAGCGCCGAGAAGGAAGCCGCGTGGAAGGCGCTGGAAGCAATCGGCGCCTCCGATCTCGCGCGGCGGCCGCTGGGCGAGCTTTCCGGCGGCGAACGCCAGCGCATCCTGATTGCGCAATCGCTGATCGGCAATCCGCAGCTGCTGCTGCTCGACGAGCCGCTGATCAGCCTCGATGCAGGCCACCAGCGCGCGATCATCGACCTGGTGCACGAGATCGGCGAGCGGCTCGGCATTGCGGTGCTGTTCTGCTCGCACGAGATCAATCCGCTGCTGCGGGCCGTCGACCGCGTGCTCTATCTCGGCAACGGCAAGGCCGCCATCGGCTCCGTCGACGAGGTCATCAGCGGCCCGGTGCTGTCGAAACTCTATGGCACGCACATCAATGTGGTGCGGGTTGCCGGCCGCATCTTCGTCATGGCCGACGATGTCGAACTGGAAAGCGGGGCGCATGTCCACGATCTTTGACTATGAGTTCATGCGCAACGCCTTCTATGCCTGCACCATTGTGGGCATCGTGTCCGGCGCGGTCGGCTATTTCCTCGTCCTCAGGGGCCAGACCTTTGCCGGCCATGCGCTGTCCCATGTCGGCTTTCCCGGCGCCACCGGCGCCGGCCTCATCGGCCTGTCGCCGTTTTTCGGCCTCACCGTGTTCACCATCGCCGCCGGCATTGGCATCGGCCTGCTCGGCGAGCGCGCGCATCGCGACGTCGCCATCGGCATCGTTTTGACGCTGTCGCTCGGCCTTGGCCTCTTGTTCCTGCATTTCTACACCGCCTTCGCCTCGCAGGCGACCAATGTGCTCTTCGGCAATGTGCTGGGCATCAGCCTGCGCACCGTCATCGTGCTGGCGGTGCTGGCGGTGGCGATCCTCATCGCTTTGGTGCTGATCGCCCGGCCGCTGCTGTTCGCCAGCCTGCAGCCGGAGCTTGCCGAAGCGCGCGGCGTGCCGATCACCCTGGTCTCGACCCTGTTCATGGTGCTGGTCGCCGTCGCCACCTCCGAGGCGGTGCAGATCGTCGGCGTGCTGCTGGTCTTCGCGCTGATGGTGGCGCCCGCCGCCACCGCGCTCAGGCTGACCAGCGGCGTCGCCGCCGGGGTGCTGGCGTCGATCACGCTTGCCGTTGTCATCGCCTGGATCAGCCTGTCGCTCGCCTTCCTGACCGACTGGCCGACGAGCTTCTGGATCACGGCGCTGGGCGCTGCTGCATACGTCATCAGCGGCATGGCGCGGCGCTCCGCAACGGCGCCAAAGGCCCGATTGGCCGATGGCAATCCCTGATTGCAATGCCGGTTGGCTGATCGGCCAGGGCGGCTAGCAAAGCCCAAAACGGACGTTGGGGAATTACACCCAAAAAAAGTCAGGTTGAAAACCAGCCTCCTGAAACGTTTCAGCCGGGAAAGGCAAATCGATTCAAGCGCCTAGATCGCGACCGGTGTGATGCCGGTGGTGCCGTTCCGGAGCCACAAGAAAGCCCGGAAAACCGCCACTTACAACGATTTTTGCCATCACGGATGGCCTCCGTGCAGTTGGCCGGAAAGCCAGCCGGATGCACAAAATCGACCTCCCGGCGCCCCTCTGGGTGGGCGTTGACAGACCGCGGGAGTGCGTGCGTATACAAGCCATGGGTCACGCCATGGCCGTGGCGGTTGAGACGGGGCTGGGGGGTTTCGTTACAACAGCAATGACGGCCCGGCGCCGGACGGGCGGCATGCACTCAGCAGAGTGCGCCGCTCGCTCTTGGCTAACGCGCCGGCGACCCGACAGCAGTCCTGGCCTGCGTTCTCTCGACCCAGGGCACCGCAGAACGCCATCGTCTCAGCTTTCGATCCGCATCGGTTCGAAGCGAACGAGGTGACGCCCCCTTAACCGATATTCGCTTCGCTACGTCCCTCTCTTCCCGACGGGATGAGAGGGACGCTGGCGACGGCGCAAGGCGGTGGGAGATCGACCACCTCGATTCAATTCGCGACTCCAACCCGGCAATGGTGTAATGAAAGCCTCAAGCGGAGGCGTTGCGCCTCCAGATCGGCTTTGCGCCTTGTTCCACCCTATCGCGAATATCGAGGATGCGCAGACGCTGGCGCAGGCGATCGTCAATACGATTGTCGAGCCCTTCCTCGTGCTGGACGAAAAGTTTCATGTGCTGGCGGCCAGCCGCTCCTTCTATCAGACCTTCAAGGTCGACCCCGAACAGACACATGGCGCCCTGCTTTATGCACTCGGCGACGGCCAATGGGATATTCCCGCCCTGCGCGTGTTGCTGGAGACGATCATCCCCGAAAAGACCGCCATGGACGGCTTCGAGGTCGATTATGATTTCCCCAATATCGGCCGGCGCACGATGCTGCTCAACGCGCGCAAAGTCCTCTACGACCAAAGTTCGGCCATCACCATCCTGCTTGCCTTCAACGACATAACGGCGCGCCGCGTCATCGAGAAGGAGAAAGCAGAGCTTCTCGGCCGTACCGAAGACCTGCTGCGACAGAAGGACGTGCTGCTGCGCGAGATGGAGCACCGGGTTGCCAACAGCCTGCAGATCATCGCCAGCATCCTGCTCCTGAAGGCGCGCTCGGTCACCTCCGAGGAAACCCGCCAGCACCTGAAGGATGCCCATCAGCGCGTGCTGTCGGTGGCCGAAGTGCAGCGTCATCTCCACACCTCGGCCGGCATCGACGAGATCGATGTTGACTCCTATCTGCCGAAACTGTGCAGCAGCCTAGCCTCGTCGATGGTCGGCGACGCCCAGCCGATCGCCGTCAAGGTCACCGCTCAAGGCGGCAGGATGGACTCGCAAAAGGCAGTCAGCCTCGGGCTGATCGTCACCGAACTGGTGCTCAACGCGATCAAATACGCCTTCCCCCGGGAGAAGGCTGCAGCGCTGATCCACGTCTCTTACGAGACCAATGGCAGCGATTGGAAGCTGACGGTCTCGGACAATGGCATCGGCAAACTCGCCAACGACGTGCCGAGTGCTGGCCTGGGAACAGCCATCGTCGAAGCGCTGGTCAAGCAGTTGGAAGCCCGCGTGGATGTCATCAGCGACGCCAACGGCACCAGCGTGTCGGTGACCAGGGCGACGTTCACCTCGCGCGTGCCGCGCGCGGCGTAGCGGCTCGGAAACCTTCGAACATCAAAGTAGCTAAACCTTGGCTGCGGCCGGAGGTTCTGCCCTTTGGAACAAGAACGCTGCGCGGCCGTTGGTATTGAGCGGCAATTGTTTTGCCGCAGCTCAAGAAAAAGGCGGGCCGTTATGAACAGCATTATTTGGTTGGTCGGAGCCGTCGTTATTGTGCTGGCGATAATGAGCTTTTTTGGTTTGCGTTAGGCCACCCGGTTTACGGCAGACACAAATCACTGGTCAGGCAAAAGCGGCATACGCCGAACGTTGGCGCCGCGCATAGGAGACGAAATATGGATATCACCACAATTCTCGTCATCGTTCTTATTGTTCTATTACTCGGCGGCGGTGGCTTTTACGGCCGCGGACGCTGGTACTGACAACAAAGATCATCGCCCAGTCCGGAGCCTTTGGTTCCCGCACGCCTCCGATCGGCCCGCGTCCTCCGCCGGAGGCGTGGGCTTTTTTGTGTCCTTCTGGTCTCGCGAAATTGCCGATCGGTAGGTGACGTGGAATGATGGCGTTGGCCAGAGTTAGCACCAAGGGCGCCAGTTCCGCGACGCATTCCAAGGCGAAGCCCACCAAGGAGTTTGTGCCAGGCTGTCGACTAACTGTCTTCCAAGGGAACAAACGCCTTGCTGGTGCGTTGATAGGTACATCGAGTGTCCCAAAGCGCTTGGTCGTTAAAGAACCCGCCTCCCGACCCCCTCCGGACGCGGGTTTTTTTGCGCCTTCCATCGGCGCCTGGTGTGTCAGGTCCGTCCGGCTATCCTCGACGACGCGACGACACACACCCAAGGCGTCATAGCCTCGGGTGGGATAGGGACGAGATTTGGCGCAAATCTAGGCGGCGCCGCCGCCAGCTAACCGCGCGATCTGGGTTTGGGCTTGTCCGATGTATCCGACGGATTTGCTGACAGTCTGGCGGAACGCTGATCGTTGAGCTGATCCTTAAGCTGATCCTTAAGTCGCGCCGCCTTCTTTTTCGCCTCAGCCGCAACAGCAGTGCCAGTCAGCTTCGGCTTTGCTGCAATCGCATAGTCGGCTCTATTCGTTCGGTAATCCGTGTGAATGGCCATTGTTTTTGATACTCCCTGATGGACATAAACGCGCTCGAGCGCCAAGACGTTCCAATCCTGCGATGGCTCGCCGGCGGCTGGTGCCCCATCGTCCTCTCCGGCAGAGGCCTAGAGCAATTCCAGGAAAAGTGTGATCGGTTTTCCCGGGAAAAGCGCGTAGCGCTTTCCCTTGGGAATCGCGTAAAAACAAAGAGATAGAGCGGTTCGCCGTTTCCGTGAAACGGTGAAACGTTCTAGCGAGACGCCTGCCGCCCCGACATCGCCTCGATCCTGATCTGGTAGAACAGATGGCTGCCCGAACCGGCCTGCTCGCCGGGTTTCAATGCTCCCGGCTCCCACCAATTGGCGTGCTTCTGCAGCAGCGACCAGGCAAATTCCCGGTCATGTTTGGACGCAGGAATCTGTTGGTCCCTGGCGGGAATCGTGGCGTCGAGTGAAGGCGACTTGGGCAGGTCCTCGAACAGGCCGTCGACAACGACGCTCTTCCAGCCATGGACGCTGCCGACATCGTCGACCTGCAGGCAGACCTGCGGGTTCTCACGCATCCATTCGACCTTCTTGCCCGGCAGCGAGAAACTGAAGATGAAATTGTCGCCAAAGGCAAAATGGATCGGCACCACGTAGGGCCTGTTGTCCCGGACGCAGGCCAGGCGGCCGAGCCTGGCCGACTTCAGCATGGCGGTGCACTCCTGCTGCGTCATCTCCCTGATGTCCATCGTTCTTCCCCGTCGATAATCGTGTGCGTTGAAATGTGTGCGTTAAAAATCAGGCCGCGAGATCGATGCGCCGGATGGCGCGTATCGCCTCCCCTTCGGCGACGCCGATCAGCGCATCGATGGCCTGGATGGTTTCAATCTGGCCGCGCGCAGCCACCGTCCTGCGCAAGGCATGGAGGTCGTCGCGGATTTCGCAGAGTGTGGTTCGAACCGTGAGGGGCATGGGGGCCGCCTTCCTGCGACACAACAGTCGAGGACGGTGATCGGTTCCACCGCAAGCGGAATGACGCGTTAATGTTCCGCAAGAAGCGTTTGTGCATCGTACTCCCGCCCTGCCGGAGCGATACGATGCAAGACGCGCACAACGTCCAGCCGTCGCCAGCCGTCGGATCAGGCGACCTTGACGACGAAATGCTTGGTCACCGGTTCGAGGATCTTCCACGTGCCCTTGAAATCGGCTTCGACGACGAATGCATCGCCGGGGCCAACCTCGACTGGCGTGCCGCCATCCGGCGTGATGATGATGCGTCCTGCGATCATGTGCACGAACTCATAGTCGGTGTAGGTGGCATGGTAGGTGCCGGGCGAGGCCCGCCAGGTGCCCGACATCACCTTGCCGTCGGCGGTGGTGTGCTGCACGGCGGTCTGCATGGTCGGCCTGCCCTCGACCACGACCCAGCCCGGCAGATCGCCGCCCTCGGCATGCTCGACGGCGCCGAATTTGAGGATGGTGGTGTTGGTCATGGGAGGCTCCGTTTTGAACTGCATTGGCTGCCGGTTGGATAGCCGATGCGCATGACAGGAGCAACGCAACGGCCGACCCGTGATGTCGGAGATTGGCGAAGGTAGCGATGAGAGCATCCTTCTCCCCGTTCACGGGGAGAAGATGACGGCAGCCAGATGAGGGGCGGCGCGAACGCTCGTCATCCTGCCAATTCCGCAAGGGATAAATAGGGCGCAGGCCATAGTGGAACAGCGTCGGCGCTGCCCCTCATCCGCCTGCCGGCACCTTCTCCCCGTGAACGGGGAGAAGGTGAATCTCGACTTATGTTGCACTGCGTTAGATTTGTTGCATTGCGATATCGGCGCATGGGGCCGACCCTTTGCCAGGGTGGGTTTTAAACGAACTACACGAGGTTTCGATCGTGTCAGCATCGTTCCGGCCTGATATCGAAGGGTTGCGTGCCCTGGCGGTGGCAGGCGTGGTCACCTTCCATTTCGGCCTCCGCGGATTGCCCGGCGGCTTCGTAGGCGTCGACATCTTCTTCGTCATCTCGGGCTATCTGATCACCCGCCATCTGCTCGCCGAAATCGCCGAGACCGGGCGACTGAACCTGTGGCGCTTCTATGCCAGGCGCGCCCGGCGGCTGCTGCCGGCGTCGCTGTTCGTCATCCTCGCCACACTGGTGGCCGGCGCCTTCATCCTGTCGCCGGAGGAACAGTCGCTCTATTCCAGGGGCGCCATGTTCGCCTCGGCCTACATGATCAATCTGTGGCTGATCCGCTGGTCGTTCGATTATTTCGCGGCCGATGCGGCCAGCAACCCTTTTGTCCATTTCTGGTCGCTGTCGGTGGAGGAACAGTTTTATCTCGCCTGGCCGGCGCTGCTTGTGCTGGCGGCATGGCTGCGCCCGGGCAGGCGCGGCGCGATCCTGGTGGTCGGGCTGGCCGGGCTGGTGTCGTTCGCTGCCTGCGCGTGGCTCACCACGGTCTCGCAGCCCTGGGCCTTCTATTTCTCGCCGCTGCGCGCCTGGGAATTCGCCGCCGGCGGGTTGGCGACCATGGTGCCGCAAAAAGTCTGGCAGGACCGCCCGCGGCTCACTGCGCCGATGGCATGGCTCGGCCTGGCGCTGATTGCCGGCGCCTATCTCAGCTTTAGCGAGGAAGCCCCCTTCCCCGGCTTCATGGCGTTGATGCCGGTGACTGGCACCGTGCTGTTGCTGCTGGCGGGAGCGGCCGGCGTCAGGAATGGCCCCAGTGCCGTCCTGGCGCTGCCGCCCCTGCAGTGGGTCGGCAAGCTCTCCTACTCGCTCTATCTCTGGCACTGGCCGGTGATCGTCTACGCCGCGATGCTGGTGCCCGAGCTTTCGCCGCTGCAGCGGCTCGGCTGCATGGTGCTGACGCTGGCCCTGTCGCTGTTCACCTACCACTTCATCGAAAACCCGATCCGTCGCAACGGCTGGCTGATGGCCAATGCGGCGCGGGCGCTGGTGCCGGCCATCCTCCTAACCGGCACCGGCGTCGCAGCCGCCTATGCCAATGCCAGGCTGGCCATCCACGATCTCGATCCGCAGCAGCGCAGCATTGCCATCAGCGCCGCGCAGCCTTCCACCGCACGTGCGGCCGGCTGTATTCTTTCCTATGAGACAGTGACGCCGAAGGCCTGCGTGTTCGGCAACAAGGACGCCGGGCGCTCGATTGCGCTGTTCGGTGATTCGCATGCCGACCACTGGTCGACGCCGCTGATCGAGGCGGCCGAGAAGAACGACACCAAGGTCGTCACCTGGCTCAAATCCGGCTGCCGCGCCTCGCGGCTGACGGTCTGGGCGACAAAGCTGAAGCGGAACTACACCGAATGCGATCAATGGCGCGCGCAATCGGTCCGGCAGATCATCGCCGCGCGGCCGAACCTGGTGGTGATCTCGGAGATCGCGCTGGCCAGCCTGGACAAGATGTCAGCCGGCATGCAGGCGCCCAAAAGCCGGGACGCCGACGGGCGCGCCGGCCTGCACGCGACGCTCACCGCGTTCAGCCGGGCCGGGCTGAAAGTTGCCGTCATCCGCGACGTGCCGTTCAACGACGATCATGTCGACACCTGCGTGGCGCGTGCGCTGTGGCGTGGGCAGACATCTTCGTTGTGCGACCAGAAGCGCACCGACGCCGCCAACGACGCCAGCGCGGCGGTGGAGCGCGACATCGTGCGTTCCATTCCCGGCGCCAGCTACATCGACATGACCAGCCAGTTCTGCAACGCCAGCACCTGCCACGTCGTCATCAACGGCAAGATCGCCTACCGCGACCAGCACCATCTGGCGACACCGTTCGCGGAGACGCTGGAGCCGGCGGTGGAGAAGGCGCTGTTTTAGGGGGTGAGATGAGAACAGCGGGGGCGCTGGCAGCCTGACCCTTCTCCTCGAGAGAGAGGTCACATTGCTCCGATCCGTCCCCTCCCGGATCGAGCAATGCGGGTGGGAGGTGCTCTCCAGGCTGGAACACCTCTCACCCGGCTCCAGCGTTGTCGGCGGCCGAACGCCAGGCCGGCCACGCCGAGGGAGCCTATGCGCCGGTTTCCTTCGTCACCTTCACCTCAACGGTCATCCCCAGGAAACTCGAGGCGCTGCCGGAGTAGCTTCCAGAAAGCGGTATGGCTTGTTGAGGATGCCTGGCCACGGCCACCCTGATCAAATCCCGGTTGCCGACAATGCCATTGGTGGGATCGAACTCGACCCAGCCGGCGCCAGGCAGGTAGACTTGGCACCAGGCATGCGTCGACCCTCCGCCGCGGATTTCGGTACTGTCGCGGCTCGGCACATAGACGTAGCCGGTCACGAAGCGGGCAGCAAAGCCGAGCGAGCGAACCGCCTCCATCATGAAAAGCGCAAAGTCCCGGCATGTGCCTTTGCGCAGATGCAAGGTCATCAGCGGCGGCTGCGTCCCGGTTTCGACCCGCCGGGAATAGACGAAGCTCTCGTGGATGGCGTAGCAGAGCGTCATCAGCAATTTGCCGGTCTCGGTGTGTCCCGTGCCACTGACGAACTGTCGCGCCCATTTGCCGACCTCGTCGCCGTCGTCGAGATGATGGCGCTCCATGGTCTGAGCGAGGTCGGCCGCCTCGTCGGGATCGTAGGAGAATGGATAAATCAGCGCGGTCTCATCGATGCGGAAATCGGGCGCATGCTGCGGCGTGTGATCGAGCCGGATGTCTGTGGCGAAACGGAGTTCCTTGGCCGAACCCTCGAAATCGATCACGGCAACGCAATTGCCAAAAACGTCATGGATCCAGCCAACCGCCTTCGGTTCGGGGTCCACGGACAAAGCATGGTCCAGCAGCCGCTGATCGAAACTGTCGCGCGGCCGACACATCACCCGATGCTCGCCAAAGCTCACGGGCTGGCGATAGCGATAGACGGTCGTGTGCTTGACTGAAAAAATCGGCATCGGAGCTCGTCGGCAAATTCACCTGCAGCGCGATCATATAGTGTTTTCGACGTGCGTCCGATGGGCGTGTTTGAGGCGTTCGCGTGGGGTGTTTTGCGATGCGGCGGAGCTTTGCGCAGCGAAGATGGTGGCGCGCAGAGGCGGAGGCACCTAATCAAGGTCGGACTGTCAGTGTATCGCGCCCGCGAATGCCTCTCTGTGATGAGCCAAGAATGCCGGATGTGGCCGCAACCTTGGATCTGATGGCAAGTGCAAACCTTGACGTTCCGGGCGGAAGAGATTCCTTAATTCACCGGGTACCCGGTTATGGGCCACCAGAAGCCGATGGTTCTCGTCTATCGAGATGAGATGTCGGTCGAAGAGCCAGTGCACTGTCGCGGACAGCGCAATGCCGTTTTGGACAACGTCCGGCCCGCCAGCCGCAACCGGTTTAATATGGGCCGCCTGAACTTCAGCTCTGCCGCCGCCATTGATGATCCGCAGGCCAGTGACGGCGCATGTATCCTCGTAGGCTCGACAGACCTCCAGCCGAAAAGCCGCGTCGCGGACTTTGCGGTTCAACAATATCTGTTCGACGCGCCGATCGACTGCCTCGGCCATTCCCACATGCGCTGGAAACGAAATGTCTACTGGCAGCATGTCGAGGTCTAGTTTCCTGGCGTTGGCCGGATCAAGGGTCTCGCTGAGGCCGGCCAGCACGATATCGTCAAAATCCTCGATCAGAATCGGACGCATAGACTTGCCCTGCACCGCTTGGCCAATGCGGCTGGGGTCCGTGATCGCGCGCAGCAGTGTCTCCGCATAGCGGCCATCCTTGATAAAAGGCACCGGCGTCGGAAATTCGAGGTAGTCCGCCACATTGGCATAGTAGTGATCGGCCCGAGCTGGGTCCGGCTCGACACCGGTCACTCTGGCGGTCGCGATATAGGCGCGGCGACCACCATTGCGTTGCGGTTCGCGAAACAGCACCCAATCACCAACTGCGTTTCGAGCGGCATCCAGATAGTTGCTGCGAGCGGGGAAATGATAGCGGCGGGTAATGTCATCGTCATAGCCGGACCCCGGCTTCACGTCGAAAATAGCTTTCATGATTATCCCAGACCCCGCACCATACGACGAGCTTATCTACATGGCAGCAGCGACACCACCGTCGAACCGGTCGCTGGATACTATCCTCGCCCACCCCTCCCCATCATCCCCTCGAATCCATCGGCCAGATTCGCCGCCGCCTCCACCAGCATCGAGCGCACGCTTTTCGGGCGGCCGGGTGTCGGGTTGGCGTCGAGCAGCACTGGCTGGCCCTGGTGGATGACGAAGTCGAACTTGCCGTAGTCGAAGCCGAGTTTTTGGCGCAGAAGGCGCATCTCGTCGGGCACCGGCACCGGCTCGCGCCTTATCGTCTCGGAGGCTTTCACCACCGCGTTGGGCGAGACATAGCGCGCACAGCGTTCGCGCGTCCCGCAGAACACCCAGATGCGGGTGCCGAAACCATCGGCGACGATTTCCGGCATGAATTTATCCACCACCAGATCGGGCCTGTCGAGAAGCTCTGAAGGCACGTCGCCGCGTGCGGCGAAAACCGCGTAGCGGGGCATTTCACGCGCGCCTGGAAAAGGCATCGGGCGACCGTGGCGCGCGGCGCGCAGATTGAAGCGCGCTTCGGGCAGGCCGTGGTGGTTGAGGTCGCTCTTGACGATCACCGGCCCGCTCCAGCCATCACTGTTGCGCAGCAGCGCCTGGCTGATGCGTCGCTTGGAAATATCGGTCACCGCAAGATTCAGGCAGAACGGAAAGCGGGCGGCATAGTCGACATAGGCTTGCGGCACGATGGTGGCGTCGACATGCAGGATGGCGAGATCGGTATCGGGCGGTTGCGACAGGCCGCAAAGCCGCCTCACCCGGTGGCCGCGCCGCTCGAGCTCGGCCAGGATGTCGAACAGCATGTACGGGCTGTCGCGCCGGCGCAGCAGGCGCCATGGCGTCTGGAACCGGTCATATTCATGCGTGACCACAGCGATGTGCGCCACGTGTGCTCCCCTAGGCGGCGACACACATATTCAAATGGTTTTGGTGGGATCGCAAGGATGGGTGCCAGCCGGGACAGCCGAGCGAAAGGCGCTGCACCCACCACGCTTGCAAATCTCCACCCAAATGCCATCTAGATCTCAGGCGCGCAGCCGGTGCGCACCTGGCCACGGAGAACAAGACTTTGACGCAGCGAAGCGGCAGTGCGGACCTGCCGCTGCACGGCGGGCGGGTTCCGAAATGGCTGGGCGAGCGCATGACGCGGCTGGGCGCGGTTTTGTGCGAGGCGATCATCCATCACTATGGCCGCGACGAGCTATTGCGGCGGCTGGCGCATCCTTTCTGGTTCCAGTCCTTCGGCGCCGTCATGGGCATGGACTGGCACTCCTCAGGCATAACCACCTCGGTGGTCGGCGCGCTGAAGCGCGGGCTGAACCCGATGTCGCGCGAGCTCGGCATCCATGTCTGCGGCGGGCGCGGCGCGCATTCGCGCAAGACGCCGCAGGAGCTGACCGCGATCGGTGAGCGCGTCGGCATCGATGGGGCGGCGCTCGCCACCGCCAGCCGCCTGGTCGCCAAGGTGGACAGCGCGGCCGTGCAGGACGGCTTCGACCTCTATCTGCACGGCTTCATCGTTACCGACGACAGCCGCTGGGTGGTGGTGCAGCAAGGCATGAACGGCGACAGCCGCCAGGCGCGACGCTACCACTGGCTGTCGGAAGGGCTGACCAGTTTCGTCGACCAGCCGCATGCGGCGATCGAGGGCGAGGCCCAGGGCGAGATCGTCAACCTGACCGACCATCGCGCCGAGCCGTCGCGAACCGGGCAGCTCGATTTGCTGAAGACCATGAGCCCGGAGCGGATTCTCAACGAACTTGCCGTGCTGGAGCCACCGCCGAACGTACAAGCTGCGAAACCCGCGGCGCAGCCGATGCTGCCCAATCTGGTGATGCCGGCGCATCATGACGTGCGCGAAAGCGACATCGTCATGCACCGGCTGCACGGCAACATTTCCGCCGCCATCGAAAGCGGGCCGGCCGATTTTCCCGAACTGCTGCTGGTGCCCGGCGTCGGCGCCCGCACCGTGCGGGCGCTGGCCATGGTGGCGGAAGTGGTGCACGGCGCGCCTTGCCGCTTCTCCGATCCGGCGCGCTTCTCGCTCGCCCATGGCGGCAAGGACCGGCACCCCTTCCCGGTGCCGCTGAAGGTCTATGACGAGACGATCGCGGTGCTGAAATCGGCGGTCGGCAAGGCAAAGCTCGGCCGCGACGAAGAACTCGGTGCGCTGCAGCGACTGGATGGCGAAGCGCGGCGGCTGGAGCGCTACGTCACCGGCCCGAGCCTGAAGGAAATCGTCGCCGGCGAGCTCGACCAGTCGCATCTGCTGGGAGGGCGCAGTGTGTTCGGGTGGGAGAAGGCGCCGGATGCTGGCGAGGCGGCGAAGTTAGAGGAAAAAGGCGGCCAAGAGCGTTTCAGGAATTGATTCACCGAACCGCCCCAAGCGCCTGTTTTTATACGCTCCCTGCTGGTTTACATGCCGGGTTGGTGGCTGCGGTGGGGAAGGGCTGAAAGATCGAAGGGATGATGCTGACAGGTGGCGACGGTGGCTACCACTATCCCGTATGCACCGCCAGCAGCGGTTGTCACATCTCGCAAAAACTATGGAACGAGGTCGCGCCCCGGGGGTTGTATTAGATCAACCTTGAATAGGAGGCAGCCATGAGAAAGCTCCTGCTTGCTTCGATTATCGCCATCTCCGCCGCGGCGGCGATGATTGCCCCGGCGAATGCCGGCGGGCGCGTCGTGATCGGCATCGGTAACGGCTACTATGACGATTACTACAATGACGGATATCGCGATTACTACGGCGACCGCTACGCTCCTCGCCCCTACTATCAGTACGATGCCTACGATAATGGCTTCAGGTACCACAGGTACCACAGGCATCATCGCCGCTGCCACCTAGAGTTGGTCAAGCATTGGCGCCATCATCACAGGATCGTTGAGGAAATCCGCGTTTGCGAACGGTGATCCTGATCGCGTGAACCGGTCCGGCCGGCATCTGCCGGCCGGTCGCTTTGCCCTTCGCGGACTGCCGCCTTACCCCGCCTTCCGCCCCATCATCCCATAATGCACCGCCAGCAGATCGAGCCCGACCTTCAGCAGCTTCACCACCACATCGCGGCCCTCGCCGGTGCGCTCGGCGAGCGACTTCACCGACTGGCCTTCCAGGCAGATGTTGCGCACCGCGTCGGCCACTTCCCAATGCGCCAATGCGGCACGAGCGCCGGCATGGGCGCGGCCGGCGTTGAGCACGCGGTCGGGGATGCCGCCATTGATGCGGCCACCGTCGACACGCTCTTCCCACGGCATCGGCCGCAGCCCTTCGCGCGAAGCACGCTCGAAATCATCGCGAAAGCGCTGGCCGGCCTCGCGCTGCTGACGTGTCAGCGAGGTGATGCCGACCAGCGGATCGACATTACGCACCCGCACAATGCCGCCGGTCGTGGTGTAGCCGTCATTGGAGACCTCGTAGACGCGCCGCGCCTCCTGCGTGCCGACGCTCAGCCGCTTGCGGCCGAAGCGGTCGTCCTTCAGCGCGAAATCATGGCCGATCTCGCGACGAATGCGCACCTGCTCCGCCTCGTCTCTGGGGAGCTTTGGCGGCTTGGCTTTCTGCGCGGTTTTTTTGCTCATGGGATGGTCCTTGTGGGGGTTGTTGCCTTCGCAAGACTTGGGTTCCTCGCCCCACGGAGTGGGGAGAGGTGGCGCGGCGAAGCCGAGACGGAGAGGGGCAGCGCGGCGGATGTGAACTCTTCAATGAACTTGGAGTGAAGGCCCTCGTCGGTCACCGGTTCTGGCTTCGCGAATGGCGTCCCCCTCTCCGTCTCGGCTTCGCCGAGCCACCTCTCCCCCGCGTTGCGGGGGCGAGGAACCGAAGTTCTGCGAGGTCGTCTCAGAACCGCAGTTCACCGGCGCTTGCGCGTTGGAGCGCCGCCGCTTACACCACCTCAGCCACCGGCCGGTGGAAGCGCGCCTGGTGGTAGGCGCAGTAGCTCTTCAGCGCCCTTGTGCGCAGACCGCAGCACAGCATCTCCGGCCCCGGTCGGCTGCCGGGCGCGTCTTTCTCCGGGTCTTCCTCCAATGTCAGGTCGAGCGGCGCGCGGCAGCGGTTGAACAGGCAGTCGATGAAACGCATGGCGGCGACATGCGGCTGGCGCCCGATGGCGGCGGGGCGCTGTGCCGGCAGCTTGAAGCGGTAGATCTCGCCGTCCACCACCAGCCGCCCCTCGCCGGGGATCGAGCGCGGCGGCCCAGCCAGTGACAGTGACTTGGCCGGTGCCTGCGTTGCCGGCTTGGTGGCTGGTCTGACCGATTCCGCCGGCTTCGAAACTCCGGCCGGCCTTGCGAGCTTTCCCGGCTGATTCTTCGCGGCCGTGTCGTGGGCTACATTTTCATTGGCTGCGAGCGGTCTTGCTGCGCTCTTCCCCGCATTCTTCCTGGGCCTTCCGCCGGATCGGCCGCCCTTGGGATTGGCGAAGCCGATGGTCTTCAGGCCGGCGTTGCGGTGGACGATGCCGATGATGGCGTTGCGCGAGACCGGGCTGCCACGCAACGCCGTAACGCGGACAGCGATACGGGTGGCCGACAGACCATCCCTGAGCCAGACGGCAATCTCCTGCAATTCGGTCTCGGTATAGGCAGTCATGTCGGGATCCATTGATTTGCGCGCAAAGGCAGGCGCTCAGCCTGAGGGCCAAGGCAAAGGTTCAGAGCGTCGGGTTCGGTCTTGTCAGGCGGTGCTGGCCGCCGGCAGGGAGCCGGCGAGATGCCGCAATGCGGCTTCCGCTGCCGCCTTGGTGAGGGCGGAAACCGCCCTGCCCGTCAGCCGGTCGAACAGGATGACGGTGCCGTCTTCCGTGCGGATGCAGGAGAGGCCCTGCCCGCTGGTTGCCGCCGCTGGCGAGCCGGCGGCATGAGGCGAAGAGGTGGCCGGAGCCGGGAGAGGAACGGCTCCGGCCGTTCCGGTCGACAGGGGGAGTTCGACCGGAGCCGGGGCAAAAGCCCCGGTTTGCGTCCGGACCGGGGAGGAGGACAGCCCGGACGATTGGAGAAAGCTGACGATGCCTGCGGAAACGCTTGCGGTTTGTTTGATCATGCGCTAAGCGTACGATATGTACGAAACGTACGCAAGCGAAATCGTACGTATTGGACGATAAATTTCAGGCAATTTGTACGATGCAGGAACCAAGGCACAGATTGCAGCAGGCACGGGCGGAGGCGGGCTATGCCTCGCCGAGCGACGCCGCGCGGGCATTGCGCGACATCAACAAGAACACGCTCATCAGCCACGAGAACGGCAACCGGCCGCTGTCGCGCAAGGCGGCCGAGAAATATGGCCGCCTGTTCGGTGTCGATCCCGGCTGGCTCTTGTTCAATGGCGAGGGCGGCAGCCTTTCAGGCGGCCATTTCGGCTTTGACGAGGCGGGCCGGCAGATCCCGATGCCGTCGCTGGCCACCGTCGACGTGCCCATCGTCTCGTGGATCAGCGCCGGCGAACTCGGCAGCCAGGACATGGTGGTCAATCTCAGCGACTATCCGACCATCCCCACCACCGATCTCGAGCAGGGCCAGTGGATCGCGCTGCGCGTCGACGGCCCGTCGATGAACAAGATTTCGCCGCCGGATTCGATCATCTTCGTCAACCTTCGCGACAAGCGCCTGGTGACCAATGGCTGCTACGTCATTTCCGACGAAAGCGGCCAGGCCACCTACAAGCGCTATCGCCCCAACGAGAACCCGCCCTTCCAGCCGGCCTCGTACATGGACATCCCGCCGCCGGCGCTCGAAGGCGCCATCACCATCATCGGCCGGGTGAAGCGCTCAATGATCGATATGTGAGGGCGTGTAGTCTGGGGCGATTGCGCGCCGAGAACTGTACTCCTGCATCGCTCGGGCGTGCCTGTGCTGGTCCCCTCACCACAGCGACACGCTATCCACAAGCTGATCGTCGCCTCGCGCCGCAATTCCGCAAATCCATCAGCGTCGTCATCGTTCAAATTGTACGCAATGCACTTGACTGCATTTCGTACATAAAGTACGATTATCTTTTTCACCGAGGGGACTTCCTTGAGTACAGCGAGCCATTCCGCTTTCGCCGATCTCTCCCGCCCGCTGCCGTCACCTCCCCTGCTGTCGCCCCCGTTGCTGTCGCTCGACCAGCGCGAACGCGTTGCCGGAGCCTGGCGCATGGCCAGCCAGGACATCGCCGACGACATCCGTTTCATCCGCCAGTATCTGAAGGTGATTGCCGAGAAGGACGAGAGGTTGTCGACCGGCACGCTCGTTCACAGCCGCGCCTATGTCGAGGCCTGCGCCGACTGGTTGCCGCAGACGGTGGCGCGCTATCTGCGGCACCTGCGCCAGATCACCGAATGCGAACTGGTCATGACAGAAGCCGGTATCCGCTTTGCGCTGTCAAGTTATGCCTGGGAGGCGTGAAAGGCGGTTCGCCCTGTCGTCGACACAACGAATTGCGCTGCCTGTTGCCGGCGCAATTCGTCAGGTTGAGAGGCTTGGGCGCGCCTGAACGGCGGGTGCCAGGGACGGCTCCGCCGCGCGAGTTCAGCCTTGCCCTATTTCGACTTGGCCTTGCCGGACTTTGCGGCCGCCGGCTTTGCTGCCTTTGGCTTGGCGGCAGCTTTGGCGGGCTTGGCGTCGGCCTTCTTGGCCGCCTTTTTCGGCTTGGCGGACGCGCCGTCGATTTCGGCCGTGGCCTGTTCCCAATGCTCCTGATGCGCGCCTTCCGGCCGGCCAGCCTGTTCCCAGATCTCGTGTGCCCGCTGGCGAATGCGGTCCTGTCTGTCGTCCGTCACTTAAGCCTCCGTGGTTGGGTCCGATCGGTTGGTCCAGATTCCACGAAAACCTTAGCCGAAATTTGAGCCGGCGTCTTGAGTGTGCTTTCAATGCGGATCGGAAACGACCGCGACGCCGAGCAGCGCCGCTTTCTTGGTGATCAGCGCGGCCAGGTCGGCATCCGAACGATCCGTGCCGGTGCGTTCCCGCAGCAGATCGATCGCTTCCTTCATCGACAACAGCGCGGTGCTGCGCTCAGCCAACAGCTTGTCGCAACACGCCGCCACATTGGTCTCAACATGCGGCAACATGGCAATGCTCCTTTCGTCATTCGGCCCTGCCGCCCTTGTTGAGAAGAACGACAGGGCCGTATCACCGATGAATGGTTAGGTCGGTTGTCGAGCGTTACTCGACCACCTCGACAATCCGGCGCGTGCTGGGATCGACCAACACCGTATGGTTGTCGACAACAGCGTATCTGTACTGAACGTCAGGAACCTCCTGAAGCTCGACAGTGTCGGGCAAGGCGGAGCCGACATTCAACTCGACGCCGAGGAGACTGACCGAGGCAAGCGGATGTTTCTTCACGTATTGGTGCACGACCGTGCGCTGTTCGGGGGTGATGATCACCTGCTGCTGCGCCGGCTGCGTGACGATGACTTCGTCGGCGGCGGCAACGCCTAGGCCAGCGATCATGGCGAGCCCGGCGACGGCGGGAATAAGGACGGTTTTCATCTTCGTCTCCTGTCGTTGTTGGCGAGCTCCGCCGTGTTCCCGCACGAGGCGAAAACAGCACAAATCGAGGTGGCGGGCTCCTGGAGGCAAACGCCTCCGGTACGGTGTTGTTCCGTAAGTGGAGACTAATTGATCGGCCCGGCCAGCCCTTGTTGCCGGAACCGCACCGGCATGATTCGCATTGAAGGACGATCCCTCAGGAGACCTTCAAAATGGACGATATGCGGCTGCAAAATCCGGTGGCAATTGCGGTCGGCGCCGGCTTCCGACGCGACATCACCACGCTGGCCGAGATGCAGAATTTTCTTCGGGAATGGCCGCTCGCCAGGCGGGGCAAGATTTACGAAACGGCGCTGAGGGCCTGCGAAATGGCCCGGGCCGGACAGTTGACCAAGGACCAGGCGCGGCGGGCTTTCGCAGCCTTTACCGAGGCGGCCGGCATTGCCTGGACCGGCATTGATCCGGTGACGGCGCTACGGCTGGCCAAGGCAGGAACTGGCCGGCCCCGGCCCACACTTTAGGGACCTCAAACGAAATCATTGCTTCGGTGGCTGCACAGGCACCTCGCCGGGCTTGATCACCGGCGTCTTGCCCTGATCCGGCGGCGGTTGCGTCATGCCCTGGTCACCGCTGGGCGGCGGCTGCAGGACGCCGTCGCAGGAACCGAGCTTGTCGGCCGAATTACCATTGCCGTCATCGGTGGGAGGCTGCTGCTGGCCGCCATCCTGGGGCTGCGCCTGGCAAGGCGCGGGAGGGGAACCCTCGCCGCTGTCTTGCGCGGCGGCAGGGCCGGCAAGTGCCAGCAGCGCGCACGGCAAGAAAACAAAGATCTTCATGGTCCGGTCTCCGGTCTGGAATCGTCTTCTTTTGGCAAATGCAGCCCAGCGGCAATTGGTTCCCCAAGTGGTTCTCCAGGTCGTTCCCAACAACGTGGACAGGTTTCGGGAACCTGCTTGCCGGCGGCGAGTTCCACCTTCTCGATGCAAGGCACCAACCCAGGGAGAAAGTTATGGACCCGTGTAGAAAACCAAGCGACGAAGTGGAAGCCCCGACGCCGCACCAGCAGGACTGGGATGCGTTGCGTGGCGCAAGGATCCTTCCCGACGGGGCAGATGAAGAAAGCCTGCCGGACACCACCGGTGTCGAGAAGGAAGGCGACCTGCCCGAGGAAGATGACGACAACCCCTATCAGGACAGCGACGAAGCCTTGCCCGACGATGCCGAGGAAGCCGCCATTGGTCGCGACCCCGCGAGGCGCGGTGGCCCTTTCGACGAGGTGTAGGCTCGAAGCAGTCTACGCGGACTTTGGTGGTGTTTACCGGAACTCTTCGTCTGTTCGCTGGTTAGGAAATGATCCAACCCCGAAGGAGACCAGACATGGATCACACCAATCACGCACGACTTGCGAGCACGGAATTGACGCCTGAGATACTCGACGGCGCGACCATCTATGGCCCCGACGATGAGAAGATCGGTTCGGTCGATCATCTGCATGGCAGCGAGGTTGTCATCGACGTCGGCGGCTTCCTTGGCATCGGCGCCAAGCCGGTTGCGGTCGCCACCAGCCAGCTGGATTTCATGCGCGACGAGGACGGCGACGTCCACGCCGTCACCAGCTGGACCAAGGACCAGCTCAAGGCGATGCCGGAGCATCGCGACTGATATTTCGAAGGGTCCGGCTGCGGCCGGGCCTTTCGCTCGTCACGCCAGTGCGCCCTGGCGGCTTGGCTTCAGCGGCGCTCTGGTGATCACGGAGAGACCGATGATCAGAAAACTCAAATCAGGGAAATATCGCCTCTATTCGCGCAAGGTCGATGAAAAGACCGGACGGCGACGCAATCTCGGTACTTTCGACAGCCGGGAGGCGGCCGAGAAACACGAACGCGAAGTCCAGTATTTCAAGCGCCATTGAGATCGCTCATCCGGCCTCTTCAAGCGCGCACAAGCAATCGCCCGACGCTGAGCGCGCGTGCACGCTCCGACGGCGGCCGGCGAGCCGGCGCCCGGCAACCGCCGGCGCTTGAGTGCCGACGGGCGCGCGACCGGACCTTCAGTTCGAAGCGGGATCGCCCAGCGCCTCGGTGACGAAGGACGCCGCGATCAGGTCGTCGGCATCGATGCGTAGGGACCCTTCGCTACCCCCCATAATGGCCGCGACCTTTTGGAAGGTCTGCATCTCGTATTCGGTAATCCTGGCGTTTCGCATCCTGGCTTTCAGATCGGCGATGCGTCTGCCCAGTGAGGCGGACGTTCCGATTTCTCTTTTCGACATTGTGTAGTGCTCCTCCCCCAACCCATGCCTGGTTTTGCCCTCTGCCCGCTTGGCTGTACCCATGACTGCCTATTTATAAGGCAGCACGAATACAGTCGCGGCAACGCGCAGTATTGGGGAAGGTTCCAGCGTAAAATGGTCACGAAATAATACGGGAGGGCCGGCGGCCCGAGGCGGCGACACGCGCCCGCAACCACCGGCTGCGGCCAACGGGCCGACCTACCCCCGTCGCTATTGGCGACGAGGGCCGGACTGCGATCGCCTATGCGAACAAGTCAGCGAGTGGCCGACGGTACGGCTGCGGCAGAACGCGCCGTTTCGGGCGAGAAGACCACGAAAGCAAAGACCAGAACGGCAGCGGCGACGATGAGCGAGCCGCCGGCAACCACAGGTTCGAGCGCCGGGTTTCCCTGCAACATCACGTAGAGGGCCGGCAGCATGATCACCAAGCCAATCGTGTAGAGCCAGTAATGGATCATGGCGATGCGGCGCGCCGCCTTTTGTGGATTGAGCGCGTAGTAGCCGCCGAAGATGGCGCTCGTCACCCAGCCCAGCAGGTTGATATGCGCATGCGCCGGGAAAGCGCTGTGCTCGCCGGAGATGGCCATCTGCAAGCCGGCCGCAATCCCCAATATGAGGAACACGATGGCGGTTTTGAAAAAAAGTTCTGAAACCCTGGGCATGTCGTTTCTCCCCCGATGCCGTTTACCCGGCACTGCGAAGGCTACACTTGGGAGTGAAGATTTTCCATGCCGTACTTGGGTTAGTAACGCTTTTCCCTCAGGGCCGGCAATGCCGTCGTGCCGTCAAAAAAGCCGCCGGGGCGAACCCCGGCGGCTTGGACGTTCGATTGGGCCGTTTCAGCCGCGATCAGCTTTACGGCGTTTCCGCAGGTGCCATCTTGGCGGCTGCCTGGTCGATCTTTTCGGCAAGCACGCCGTTGGCCCAGTCGGTGACCTCGGCGTCGACCGGCTTGTTGGCCATATCGGCGAGTGCGTCATCGAGCGATGGGATGTTGCCGGTAGCGGTCTCAGCAGCCGTCTGCGCCGCGGCAGCCGCTGTTTGAGCATCCGTGACCGCGGCCTCCAGATCCGCCATCGTTGCGTCCTGGGCCGCCTGCTCCTCGGGCGTTGGAGGCGTAACCACATGCGCCGCGTCGAACAGCGCCTGCTGGGCCGTCACCGCGTCCTGGGCCGCCGTCACCGCCGCATTGGCCTCGTCAACCGCGGCTTGGGCGTTCTTGGCAACTGCCGACGCCGTCACATAAGCTTGAACGCCGGCGAACTTCTTGCTCTTGGAGTTCACATAGGCGTTGATGTTGCGTTGCAGCGAGTTCAGCCGGCCAAGCTTGGCGTGGATGTTCTTTTCCTTGGGCGTCGCGGCGACTTCGACGTCATCGACAGCCTGGTCGTCGGTCGAGGCTTTCTTGCCGGCATGAGCCGATGCCGACTTGCCATGCGAAGCGCTGTTGCCGGATTTGCCGGATTTGCCGCTGTTGCCGGATTGGCCGCCATTGCCGTTGCCGCCGCCATTGCCACCACCATGGCCGTGGCCACCACCGTTGCCGTTACCACCCGCACCGGCCAAGGCCGGAGAGGCCAGGAGTGCAAACGCGGCAACCGCCGCCAAAAGAGTTTTTCGGGATGTCATGATACCTCCTCGAGGGGATAGCCACCTCCGCCGACTCGGCTATAGCAGCGTCATATGAGAATTTGCTAATTCGACTGGGTAAACTTTAGACAAATGTGGTTGCGATACGCGATAGTCGGCCTGCAAAAGGCCGGAGACGATTTTTGTAAACCATTGAAATATAAGACAAATATGAAAATCACGGAGCGGATCGGCCCTTTGCGCGACTGACGCCCTATACTGATCAGACCTTAGGCCTAATTGGCCGTGACACTTAGGTCGCAGCCAACGGAACCATGACCGTCGTCGCGTAACTTATCGAGCAGGCGTCGAATGCTGGATACGGCCGATTGGTCGCCTCGCAGGCACGACCTTTTCAAGCGCTTGCGGCATTGCGCCTATGGCATCCGCAGGATATCGGCGCCGGCCTGTTCATCGAACAGCACGGCGCAGCCGCGCCTCAGCGCCACCGCAGACAGGGCATTGGCCACCGCCTCGTCCGGCGACACGAAATCGCCGGTCAGCACCCGCAACTCTTCCACCGCCTTGGCCATCGACACGCAGTGCCCGGCAACGCGATCGCTCGTGCAGGCGTCAACGACGCTGACGAGGTCGATCATCTCGAACTGGCCCATACCGGCCTCCACGAAACAGCGTCCCTTCGCGACAATGAACGCTGTGGCGAGCGACAATGTTCCGCCGGCCCCGGACAAGGCAGATCAATCGACGGCCTGGGTCTCCGGCGAATTCACTAGACGTAAGCGCCGCGCTTGACAGCGGACCCTGTTTGTTCTCTATTTGTTCGTAAAAACTACCCTAGCAACAGACGCGGCTAATGCTGCAACGCCCAAAGGAACGGCCGGGATGGAACCCACCATCCTGCATGCGGATCTCGATGCCTTCTATGCCTCGGTCGAGCAGCTGCTCGACCCGTCGCTCAGGGGCAAGCCAATTGCCGTCGGTGGCGGCGTCGTGCTGGCCGCTTCCTACGAGGCCAGGGTTTTTGGCGTGCGCGGCGGGATGCCGGGACGACGCGCGCGGGAGCTTTGCCCGCAGTTGATCTTTGTCGGCGGAAATTTCGGCGAGTACCAGAGGCTGGGCGACGCCGCGATAAAAGTGCTCGACGATTTCACGCCGCTGGTCGAGCGCATTTCCATCGACGAGGCCTTTGCCGATGTCGCCGGCTGCACGCATCTGTTCGGGTCGCCGGCCGAGATCGCCGCCACGGTGCGGCGGCGTGTGCGGGCCGAGCTCGGCCTGCCGATCTCGATCGGCGTGGCGCGCACCAAGCACCTGGCCAAGATCGCCTCGCAAGTGGCGAAACCCGACGGGCTGGTGGTGGTCGATCCGGCAACGGAGCTCGCCTTCCTGCACGATTTGCCGGTCGGACTGATGTGGGGCGTCGGCCCGGCGACCAAGGCGCGGCTGGCCGAGATCGGTGTCGAGACCATCGGCCAGTTGGCCAAGACCCACAGCGGCGCGCTGCGCCGGCTGCTCGGCCCCGCCGCCGGCGAGAAGCTGGCATCGCTGGCGTGGAACCGCGACCCGCGAAAACTCGAGACGCATCGGCGGGCGCATTCGGCCGGCGCGCAGTCGGCGCTCGGCAAGCGGCCGGCCGAGGCGCATGTCTTCGCACCTGTTCTTCTGCATCTGGCAGATCGGGTCGCCAGCCGCCTCAGGGCGAAATCGCGGCCCGGCCGCACGGTGACCGTGCGGGTGCGTTTTGCCGATCTGCGAGCGGTCACGCGCTCGCTGACGCTCGAGCAGCCGATTTCAGCAACCGTGATGCTGGCCGAAATCGCCGAGGAACTGGTGCGCGGCGTGCTTGCCGCCAACGCTGGCGAGAAGTCCATCTCGCTGCTGGCGATCTCGGTGTCGCAACTCGAGGAAAGTGCCGAACTGCAGCTGGACCTGCCGCTCGGGCTTGCTGACGAGAAACAGCGGCCCGGCAGCAAAAAAGGCCTGGCGCGCTTTGGCGCCGACTGCGCCATCGACAAGATCCGCCAGCGGTTTGGCAAAGAGGCCGTCGGCTATGGCGCGGTGGCGCTGGAAGCCCGGCGCTCGGTTCCCGACGCCTTCCGCGAACTGGCGGAAAAGGAGCTGTGAGAGCTTTGTTTTTTCGCAATTCCGGACGGAAAACCGCTCACACTTTTCCTGGAATTGCTCTAGCGGCCGGTGCGCCAATAGCGATGCACCTTGACGCCGCTTGCGCTTGCCCCATCCCAAGGCTCGCAAGCGATGCCGTCATGGTCGGCATCGTGCGTCGTCCAGTAGCCCGGCTCTCCCCTATGCGCAGGCGCCAGGCCGACGGCACGGGCAGCGCTACAGTTCGGAAATGCCGCAAGGTGCCTGAGCACGGCCCAGGGCGAGTCAAACCGGACGCCCAGAAAGCCGTAGACGATGTAGCCGGACAACAGGATGAACGGTGCCAGCATGGCCAGCCACCTCAACCTGCCCACCTGATGGCGTGGAATGGATCGGTGGGAGCGGCTCAGCATCGTTCCTCCCTTCGGACGCCTGCCGCCACCGCGCCGGGCGTCGGTTCTTCGGTGGCGAGTCTGAGACGCGGCATGGCGACCACCGCCGGCTGCGGCCGCGGGAACAGCTTGGCCAAAATCTCATGTTTGGGGCCGAAAGCCTGGACGCGGCCCTGGTTCATGGCGAGGATGAAATCGACCGTGGCGAGCGCGCTCGGCTGGTGCGCCACCAGCACGACGATGCCGCCGCGTTGCCGCACGCCCATGATCGCCTGCAGCAGCGCCTGCTCGCCTTCGGCATCGAGGTTTGAATTCGGCTCGTCGAGCACCACGAGGAATGGATCGCGATAGAGCGCGCGGGCCAGCGCGATGCGCTGGCGCTGGCCGGCCGAGACCGCCTCGCCGAGTTCGCCGATCTGGGTTTCGTACCCGCCGCGGAAACCGACGATGAGATCATGCGCGCCGGCTGCATTGGCCGCGGCAATGATCACCGCGGGATCGGCATCGGGCTCGAAACGCGCGATGTTCTCGGCGACCGTGCCGGCAAACAGCTGCACATCCTGCGGCAGATAGCCGATGAAGCGGCCACGATCCTCCGCCGACCACTGGTGGAGGTCGGCGCCGTCGAGGCGAATCTTGCCGGCGGCGGGCTGCCAGGCCCCGACGAGCGCCCTGACCAGCGTCGACTTGCCCGAACCGCTCTGGCCGATGATGCCGACGGCATGTCCCGCCTCAAGGGCAAGACTGGCGTCGTGCACCAGGAGCCGCTGCGTGCCGGGGGCGGCGACGCTGACGCCCTGCATGAACACGTGGCGGCTTGGGGCCGGCATCACCATCGGATCGGCGTCGGCCGGCACTGCAGCGAGAATCCTGGTCAGTCGCTGCCAGCCCTGCCGCGCCGTCAGGAAGCCTTTCCAGTTGGCGATGACGAGGTCGACAGGGGCCAGTGCGCGGCCGCTCAGGATCGAGGCGGTGATGATGATGCCCGCGGTCGCCTGCTGCTCGATCACCAGCCAGGCACCGACGCCGAGCATGGCCGACTGCAGCAGCATGCGCAGCCCCTTGGACACGGCGCCGAAGCCGCCGGCGATATGGCTGATACGGCGCTGCTCGGCGAGATAGATGCGGTTGGCGTCCGCCCATCGCCTGACCATCCTGCCGCTCATGCCAAGAGCCGCAATCACTTCCGCGTTGCGGTCATCGGTGGACGTCAGGCCGTCGCGGATGATGCCGATCTGGGTGCCGGAGGTGACCGGCTTGCGCGTCAGCCTCTCGGCAAGGACGGTCAAAACGACGAGCACGATCGCGCCGACCAGGGCAGTCAGGCCGAGCAGCACATGGAAGATGAAGATGACTGCCAGATAGAGCGGCAGCCACGGCAGATCGGACAGGGCGGTCGGGCCGTTGCCCGACAGGAAGGCGCGCACGCTGTCGAGGTCTCGCACCGCCTGCATGCTGTCGCCGTTCCGCCCGACCTTGAGCGGTAGCTTGAGGACGCTGGAATAGACGCGGGCGCCGAGCGCCTCGTCAAGGGCGCCGCCGATGCGCACCAGAATGCGGCCGCGCACGAGATCGACCCCGCCCTGCCCTGCGTAAAGGATGACGACGAGCACACTGAGGCCAATCAGCGTCGGTATGCTGCGGCTCGGCAGGACGCGGTCGTAGACTTCGAGCATGTAGAGCGAGCCGGCGAGCATCAGCACGTTGAGCACGCCGCTCAACAGCGCGACCGCGGCGAAGGCCGAGCGGCAGCCTGCAAGTGCGGCCGCGAGCTCGGACGTCGCGGATCCTGCCGCCGGCCGCTTTGCCCTCCCCGGCGGCTTGCCGTCGGCCAGCCGAACCGGCGCTGGAGTCATGGCAGGCTCACGGCGAGAAGACCTCCAGATGGAGAGCAAAAGCAGCGCGCCGAGCGTTCCCCCAAGAACCGCCCAGCGCGTGCCGAGTTCTGACACCGCCAACTGCACTTCGCCCTCGCGCTTGCAAGCGCGCTCTCTTGTTGGCCGCACAAGGCGGCTGACTACCCCAGACCTGTTGTAGCACCGGGCGTGCCCGCGGAACGCGGCATCGCCGGCAATGAGCTGTTCGTGACACAAGCGGCTTTGAACAGGGAGGGCCGGGCCGGGCGACTGCGCCCATTCGCCCGACACAGCTTCCCCGGATGACGGAATTGATCCGCCGTCGGACTGACTGCCATGCTCACGCCATACCCCAAACGCGCGCGGTCTACGTCGACCGCCTGAGCCATAATATTCCCGAACCATATTACGCAGGTTGAAATTGGCACGTCCATATAACCGTGGTTATAGACGCGAATACAAACTGAACGCCGGCAAGCCTCCTCTATATTAAGTGAAATACCTTGGCGCCGGTCTAAATGTTTTTAAATTCTTGTTGGAACAATCCCGTGGTCTCATCGAGCGACAGGTCGGCGGCATCGCGTCTGCTTCAGTCCGCTGCCAGCCAACGTGCTGCCGGCAGGACGTCGAGATTGATTACGCTTTTGCCAATTCTTAGCGGAGCACGATGTTGCCGGGATGGCTTTGATATACGGAGATGCGAGCCGCGTTGCGGGGACCGTCTGCGGCCAAGAGGCGTGCAGGCACAGGCACCGCAGCGCCAGGTCTGCCCTTGGGGCGCAGGGCCGTAATGCTTTGACTTGAGCGGGAAATACTGTTCATGATTGAGTATGGGCGATTGTCGTCTCAGTTCGACGAGAACAATTGCGCCGCTCCGGCATGGCGCTTTTGTTGGCCGGCGGGCGCTGCCGCTCACGCCATCCCCGGCGATCGGGCATAAGGGGAACTGAATATGGTCACCACGGTGTTCATCGCCGATGACCATCCACTGCTGCTGCACGGGCTGGCAGACTTGATTGCCCACGATCCCGGCTTCCTGGTTGTCGGATCTGCGCTCGACGGCAAGAGCGCGCTGGCGATGATCCGGCAAGAGGTGCCGGATGTCGCGGTGCTGGACCTGCGCATGCCGGGGCTGAGCGGGCCCGAAATCGCCGCGGAACTCGGCAGGCTGGGGCTCGCCACGCGCTGCGTGCTTTTGACAGCAACCGCTTCCAACGCCGAGCTTTATGATGCCGTGATGGCGGGGGTCGCCGGCATCGTGTTCAAGGAAGCCACGGTCGAGACGCTGGCCAAATGCATCCATCAGGTGGCCGCGGGCGGACGCTGGTTGCCCGCCGAGATCGTCGGTGAAGCTGTCGAAAGCGAGGCTTCCCGGCGGTTCAGATGGCAGAAGCTGTCGTCGCTGCTGACCATCCGCGAGATGGAGATCGCCCGACTCGCCGCCGAAAACAGACCGAACGGGCAGATCGCGCTCGATCTCGGCATTTCGAAAGGTACGCTGAAAATCCACATGAACAATATCTACCGCAAATTGCAGGTCTCCTCGCGAGGCGAGCTTTTTCAGCTGGTGGCCGGTCAGATCCCGCACGACGCCCGGACGGGACGGCCATGAAAACCGTGCAGATGTCTGCGACAGCCCGGCTGTCCGACTTTACCGGCCCTGTAAGATCCCCGGCGCTGCTGTGCAGCCTAGGCCGCACCGCGGCGGCCAGAATCTCGCATCGGCCAAAATCTTGCACAGGCCCAAAATCTTTCACAGGCCCAAAATCTTTCACAGGCAATGTCGCAAATGCTGTGGCGTCTCTATAACAGGCACGGGTCGGAAGGGTGGATCGTGCGATTGCTTGGGGTTTTCCTGGGAGAGTTCCCGCAGCGCTGGGGCAGGCTGTCGCTGGCGCTGCAGTTCCTCATTGCCGGCGGTATCGGGCTGCTGGTGGTGATGCTGGTGGTTGGCCTGTGGGTGACCTCGCAGATCCGGCAAGGTGTCATGCGCAACTCGGCCGCGACCACGGCGCTCTATGTCGACAGCGTGATCGCGCCGCTGTTGCCCGACATGCGCAAAAGCCGCGAGCTCGACGATACCGTCAAACGGGCGCTCGACGAGACGCTCGACCAGGGTGCACTGGGCAAGCGGCTGGCGTCGTTCAAGCTGTGGCGGCGCGACGGCACGATCCTCTACGCCAAGGATACGACGCTGATCGGCAAGGTGTTCGAGCCGAACGCCAACCTGGTCGCCGCCTTCAGCGGCAATGTCGTGGCCGAGTACAACGACCTCGACGACGACGCCGAGAGCCACTACGAGAAAAAGACGGTGGCTGGACCGCTGCTGGAAATCTACAATCCTGTGCGCGAACCCTGGTCGGGCGAAGTCGTTGCCGTTTCAGAGTTCTACGAGGTTGCCGACGACTTCGAATCAACGCTGAACGCCGCCCTTTGGCAAAGCTGGCTGGTGGTGGCCGGCGCCACAGCGGCGGCATTGACGCTCTTGTCGGGCATCGTCTTTCGCGGCAGCCGCACCATCCAAAGCCAGCGGGCGGCGCTCGAGGCCAAGATCGCCGAATTACGCGCGCTGCTGTCGCAGAATTCGTCACTGCGCCAGCGCGTGCAGCACGCCTCGCGCCGCGCCACCGCGCTCAACGAACGCTATCTCAGGCGCATCGGCGCCGACCTTCATGACGGGCCCGCCCAACTCGTGGCGCTGGCGGCTCTCAGGATGGACAGCCCGATCCTGCTCGATCCCGGCGCCTCCACCGCGCTGCGCGAAGCCGAGATCGCCGACATCCACAAAACGCTTGACGAAGCGATCCGCGAGATACGTGGCATCTGCAACGGTCTCGTCCTGCCGCAGATCGAGACAGCGGCGGTGCTCGACATATTGCGGCTGGCGGTCGCCGAACACGAACGGCGGACCGGAACCTCGGTTTCGCTGACGCTGCCGAAACGCTTGCGCGAACCCGGCCCTTCCGAGAAGATCAGCATCTATCGTTTTGTCCAGGAAGGCTTGAACAACGCCTATCGCCACGGAAAAGGCAGGGATCAGGCGGTGAAAGCGACAACGAAAGGCGGCAAGCTGGTCGTCGAGGTGCTCGACGGCGGTCCCGGATTCGATCCGGCAAGAAGCGAGGGCCTGGGGCTTGCCGGCCTCAGGGAACGTATCGAGAGCATCGGCGGCCGGTTCGAAACCGTATCCGGCCCACAAGGCACACGACTGGTGATAACATTGTCCATTGAGGAGCAATCGTGACCCACGCCATCCGCATTGCCATTGTTGACGACCATCCGTTGTTTCGCGAGGGCGTAGCGCGCAGCCTCGGCGAGATCGGCGGTTTCGAAGTGGTCGGCGAAGGCGCCAGCGCCGAGGATGCTGAAAGGCTGGTCGCGGCCATGCGGCCCGACATCGTGCTGCTCGACATCAGCATGCCGGGCGGCGGGCTCACCGCCGCGGCAAACATCATGGCCGGGCACCCCGGCCAGAAGGTCGTCATGCTGACCGTGTCGGAAGCCAACGCCGACGTTGCCCAGGCGCTCAATGCCGGCGCGCGCGGCTATGTGCTGAAAGGCGTCGGTTCGAAGGCGCTGGCTGAAATCCTCAGCAATGTCGCGGCTGGCGAAAGCTATGTCTCGCCGACGCTGTCGGCCCGAATGCTGTCGGACCTGTTGCAGCCGACCACCCGCAAGGCCGATCCCATCCAGCAGCTTACCGGTCGTGAGACAGACATTCTGCGCCTGGTGGCGGAAGGCTTGAGCAACAAGGAAGTCGCCGCGCGGCTTTCGCTGCAGGAGAAGACGGTCAAGCATCACATGACGCGGGTTCTGGCCAAGCTCAATGTCCGCAACCGCACCGAGGCGGCTCTGGTGATGCGCGAGGCGCGAGGCGCGGGTTGACGCGGACCATCCGCACCAGGCACTGAGGCAAAGAACCGCCCGAAAGCGGCTGGCCCTCACAGACTTTTCAAACGTGCCACATCGGCGGGGTTCGCCGGCCGCTCGACAATGGTGCGGTCGAGCGCATCCTTCATCGTGAACCGGCCATTGTGGACGTCTTCCTTCATACCGTTGGGATGGGTGACCGTGATGCCGCTGGCGTCGACCTCAACCTCGTCGCCGGTTGCGGCATTCACATGGCTGGCATTGCCGGTGCCGGTGTTGCCCTTGCCGGCATTGCCCTTGCCCTTGCCGTTACCACCGCTGTTGCCGTTACCGTTTCCACCGCTGTTGCCGTTGCCACCGGCATTGCCACCGCCATTGCCGTTGCCACCGCCATTGCCGCCTCCGCCCCCATTGCCGCCCCCGCCCCCATTGCCACCGCCGCCGCCATCCTTGGCGAAGGCGCTGCCGGCGGCAATCTTGGCGGCGCCGTCAAAACTGAGGTGGTAGGGCACAAGGATCAGGGCGAGCGTTGTCGACGCCCGCAAGGCAAGCCAGCAGAGTTGGCGCAAGCGCGTAATCTGTTCGTCTCCCGATGGTCAGCGAAAACCGATCCGATCTGTCCAAGACCGGAATGGCGCCGTTACCGGAACAGCATCCACAAATCGACGTCCTTGCGAAAGCGGCTTACGACCCTTGTCTTGGCTAATACAGACCTTTTTATTATAAATTGTCAGACTTAAGTCCTATGTTCTGCAACCGCTAGCTGCGTCCGGTCTGCTTGAGCAGGCCGACCAGCCATGCCAAGCCCGCATCCATCAGCGCCACCTTCGGAACGATGCTGTTGATGTTGAAGTGGCCGAACCGGATGGGCGCATCGATGCCGACAACGCCGAAACGACCGCCATATACGGCGAGGAACCGGCGCGGATAGGCCGAGATCAGGTCGGTTTGCGCAAGCACCGCCAATCCGAACATGAAGTTGGGAACCGTCAGCGCAACGCGACGCGACAGGCCGCGTTCAGCCAACACCCTGTCGACAAACCCGTTCGGATCGCCATTGTTGGAGACAACCATGTGCTGCATGGCGCAATAGGCTTCAAGGCTTGGGTCGCCGGCGAAGCGGTGGCCGGCGCGCATGGCGACGACGAAATCCTCCTCATAAAGCGTGTCGACGGTGAAGCGCAGCGGCAGGCCGTCAAACGGAATCACGGCGACATCCATGACGCGCGCTTCGAGCTCGGCAATGCAATCGCTCCAGGCCGTGTTGGGCGACGGTTCGCCTTGGCGCGGCAACAGCTGCCGGATGGAGATGTCGATGGACGGGGCCGTTCGGCGCACTTTTTCGAGCAGCGGCGGCAGGAGCACGGACGACACGGCATCCGGCGCACCGATGGTAAAACGGCGCGTCGAGCGGGCAGGATCGAAGGGCTCGGCGCTTGATATCACCCGGCGCACCCGCGCCAGAATCTCGGCCACCGGCTCGGCAAGCTCTGTTGCCCGATCGGTGGGCACGACGCCGCGCGGCGTCTTCAAGAACAGTGGATCGCCAAGCAGCTTGCGCAACCGGCCGAGGCCATGGCTAACCGCCGAAGCGGACAGGTTGAGCCGCTCCGCCGAGCGGCCGACATGCCGCTCTTCCATGATGGCCTGGAACAGGACCAGCAAATTGAGGTCGGCGCGCGCCAGATCGATCTTGTTCAGCATATTCCTGAAACCATATCACTGAATTCAGGACATTGCAGTTGTGTACGACGCTGTCAGCCGCGGGCGATAGCAGCCGCCTGTTCCAGGCTGATGCCCTTGCCGAGAGGATCGGCATGGCGATGGGCGAGTCGCCATTCGGATCCGTCACGGCGATAGACCTGGGTGACGCGCAGCGGCCACTCTTGCGCCGGCAGACCGCCGGCTTCGACGCGGCATCGTTCCAGGGTCGCAAGAACCACGATGTCGGCCGAGCCATATGCCTGGACCACCTCCTGCTCGAACGTGCCATTTCGAAAGAAGCGACCAACTGCACTCCAGCTCTCTTCCGTCATATCCGAGCCGCGCGTGGGCGTTCCGCCGAATGGAGCCATCAGCGTGTAGTCTTGGGCGTGGGGTACCAAAGCGCGATAGAAGTCGATGTCACCGCGCATAAGCGCCGCGTTTGCGTCCCTGGATCGTTGGACGAGCTCTGCGATCGTCCGGTCGATGGCCGGGTCCTCTTGCGCCGAGGCTGAAGCACTGATTGCAAGCGAGGCGAGGCTGGCGCTGCCCGCCGCGGCGAGAAGCGAACGTCGTGAGGTGGGCATTAGATCCTCTCCTGTCGTGGTCTCTGGTGGCCGCCGCAAGTCGGTCTGGGCGTGCCCCGCGAGATCGCATTTCGAATTTGACGAATCCAGCGACATGATTTCAGCAATATACTGAATGAAACCGACCAGCTGTGAGCTGAGCGCAGGATCGGACGCTTTCTGCACCGCAACCCGATCCATAGCCGCGCCGTGCGCCCAAGAACAATGCCTTTCAGACGAAGGTGGATTTGCGAGTTAGCGCATGGGCGACAAGAAAAACCGGGACGGGATGACGGTACCGCAAAGGTTGACAGTGTCGATCTGTCAGGCATTATCGCGTGATCCTGGAGGATGCACTATGAAGAAAACCTATTTGAAGCCGGTGCTGATCAAAAAAGGCAGGCTCTCGCAGGTTACGGCGGTCACCAACGGTGCCGGTTCCGGGCCCACCACATAAGGGTCGGATCGTCCTCGGGGGCGAGGCGCAGGTTTCAGTATAAACAATTGGAGATGGAAAATATGAAGAAGACCTATTCAAAGCCGGTGTTGCTCAAGAAGGGCAAGCTCTCGCAGGTCACCGCGAACGGTGCTTCCAACCCTATCCCGGGCTAAACCTTTTCCCCGATTGACCGAGGCCATCCTGACAGAGTTGGGCGGCTTGGTCGTTTCCAAAGCATGATCTTTTCCCGAACCGCAGGTCTCGGGCCAACTCAGCGTGCAACCACCATATCTTCAAGCACGAGCTGCCAGTAGTGGCGTGTGGAAAAACGCACGCGTGTCACCGCTGCCAGCATCGGCGCGTAATGCACGGGTGCCAGCGCCGACAGGATGATCGAGTCGCTGGCGATCAACCGGTCGCCGAGCCAGCTCTCCACCAATGCGGTTTCGCCTTCGGACTTCAACCACGCCGCAGCCAGCATCACCGAGTGGAAGCCGAACGGTTTTTCGCTGGAGAATTCGGCAGGGTGCCCGCTGCTCGTGTAGCAGACATGGTCTCCCGAGATGTTGCCGTTGACATAGCCTTCGCTGCCGTCGGCGTAATCGCGCGCCATGGCGTTCAAGTTGAACCAGGTGAACCCGGCATAGCCGGACGGCACTTTGCGCAAGCCGCGCCCGGTGACATCGTCGAAACCTATGGTCTGCAAGGACGCGGCGCCGTCGATGGCGGCATTTTCGGGCGATAGCAGGCCGAGCTCTACCGGATAGGCCGACAAGGCCAGCCTGCGTGCCACACCATTGCCGGCGATGACGACCGCGTCGGCGTCATCGGGCAGATCGACGCGGAAGCCGGCGCCGTCGCCGAGCGGATGCACCACCAACACCTGCCCGTTCCTCATCACCGAGACGCTCGCCGAGACCTTGTCGGCTACCTGACCGCTGAGCCAGCGGACAGGGAACAGCCCGACCGGTTGCAGCATCGCTTCCGAAACCAGCCCGGTCGGTGATCCCGGCAGAGACCGGAAGTGCTGCGACTGAACCTCGTTGGCGCTGTTCGAACGCCAGCCGGGTGGCGGCGAAACCGTGAACCGGTAATTGCCCGGCACATGGATGGGTGCGGCCCGGCGTTTCGTCGACATCTTGAAATTGGCAAAGCCACCACGATTGCTCCGCGCCGCTGCAACGAAACGGCCGTCGCCGTCATGCAGCCTGACCATTATGCCCGCCATCGGCCGGTCGCCCAACCCATAGCGACCGTCCCGATCGGCGTCGAAATAGACAAAGGACGAATAGTTGAGGTCGCCGCGGCTGTCCGACCACTCGCGTCGCACGAGGTAGTCATTTGCCGGATTTTCCCGCAGCCGGGCCTTGCGGCGGGACCGCACCTGCCGCCACGCGAGCGCCGCAACGACAAGGGCAAGCCCCAGCAGGAATGCCGCTTTGAGCAAAGAGGATTCAAGCACCACTGTCAGCCTTCGCCACGCCCAGGGATTTCCGCAATGAGCCATATACCGATGCCGCAGTATCCAGAGCAACCGGACACCGCGGCCGGGGAGCCGTGCGTACGACCTACATCCGCATTTCAGCCCAGAAGCTTTGCTGATCCGGCGTCTGTTTAAGACTGCCGTGACATTGGTGGATATCCAGCCCGGCGCTGGTGTTGGCCTCGACGATGACGATGCCGGTTGGCATCAGCGCGACATCCCATCCAACCAGGCCGGGATAGGGCAACAGGCTCGCAAGTTGAAGCATGGTCGATTTGACGGCCTGCCAGCCGGGCACGGCTGCGCCGCGAATCTGGACACCGCTTTCGGGGTGCGTTTCCCGGAATTCACGCTTCTTGAGTTCGGCATTGTAGAACAGCCCGGCGGCCAGGACGCCAGTGTCGACATCCGCCCTGGCGGCGATACCGCCTTTGCCCGACTGCCAATTGTCGGTGGGATAGGTCGCAGGCCGGCCCATTTTCATCGTCGCCGCCAGCAGGATCGGCCGGTGATCCGAAAAATGCGTGCCGGTCAGCACGCGCAGCGTATTCAACGTCGCCGGGAAGAAGGCTTCGCTCCACGGCCCCTGTCGGATGATATCGCAGACGATGTAGCCGCTGGACGAAATGTTGGAAAAACTGTCCAGAAAATGCAGCGCCTCGGTGCGTTTGCCGTTTACCAGGATGCCGTCGGGCAACTGGGCCAGCCTCATGGCGCCCTTGCCCTTGCCCTCGCCGGCGGGCTTCAGGAACAGCTCGCCTTTTGCTGCGAGCAGCTGCAGCAGCCCATCCAGTTCGAGGTTCTTGTCATCGCCAGCCAGGCTTATGAGCTTTCGACCTGCAATATAGTGGCTGGCCGGCGGCGCCACGGATGGCATGACGCAATCGAGCCAGAGCTTCTGATCCAGTTTGTTGTGCAGTGCTTGGTCAAGGCGGAGGTTGTAGGTCGCCTTGCGCCGCCGCTCCAAGGTGAAGTTGAAATAGTCATGCTCGCGGTAAGCCCTGTCCTCCAGCATCACCAGGCTTTTTGAGGGATGCCCCTTGAGCAGGCTACGAAGCCGCCAACCGAGGGTCGGGGCTGAACTGGAAAACTCCGCCTCTAGAAAGGCTTTGTAAAACAACCATCGCCGCGCAATCGACATGTCCCACTCCCCGCCCGGGTGCCAGGGTATAACATTTCGAAAGACAGTTCACTGGCGCCGACCGGGCAACTATTCCGGCGACGGCACAGGCGGCCTCGTCGTCAACGCGGCGCCGAAGGCGGCGACGACCACGGCGGCGATGCCCGCGCATTGCAGCGGGCTCAGGATTTCATGCAGGAACAGGAAGCCGGCCAGCGCGCCCAGCGCCGGCTCCAGGCAGGTCAGCGTGCCGTAGAGCCTGGCCGGCATGCGGGTCAGCGCCACCATCTCCAGCCAGAATGGCAACGCGCTGGAGAACAGCCCGACCAGCAGCGCGCTGACCAGGATCGCGGGTGCGACCAGGCCGGAACCCGCCTCGGCAATGCCGAACGGCAAGGCGATGGCGGCGGCGATGATCAGCCCGTAAGCGGTTGTCTGGCTGCCGAGCTCGGCGCCCGCCTTTTGCGCAAAGACGATGTAGAGCGCCCAGCAGCCGCCGGCGGCAAGCGCCAGCATCACGCCGATCGGGTCGAGCGCGTTGCCGGAATGGATGAAGGGCGACAACAGCAATATGCCGGCGACGGCCAGCGCCACCCAGACAAAGTCGCTGGCGCGCCGCGACGACAGCGTAGCCACCAACAGCGGGCCTGAGAATTCGAGCGCCACCGCGACGCCGAGCGGGATTCTGGCAAGGGCGGCATAGAACAGCAAATTCAACGCCGCGAGGTTGACGCCATAGGCGATGAGCCAAGGCAGTACGGCGCGCGACGGTCGCACCCGCCACGGCCGCAACACCGCCGCCAGCATCAGCGCGCCCACGACCAGCCGCAGCGCTGTGGTGCCATTGGCGCCGATCAGCGGAAACAGGCTCTTGGCAAAGGTGGCGCCGATCTGGATCGACACCATGGCGCCAAGCAGCGCGCCAATCGGCAAGGCTCTCGCTTCGGCTCCGGCGATTGGCGTCGGCGTCAATTCTGTCTCCTCCGCAACGGCGCGACCAGCGGGCCACAGCGCAGGCACGGGATAGGAGCAACGGGCCTGGCTGTCGTGTGGCACGGCTGGGTCGTTGATGGGGCAAGAGGTGGAAGCTTTCACCTCCCCCTTGTGGGGAGGTCGGACCAAAGGTCCGGGTGGGAGGGGTTGGCGCAGACGTTGCAGGATGTTCCTCGCCCCCACGCGAGTGGGGGAGAGGTGGCGCGGCGCAGCCGCGACGGAGAGGGGGATGGCGCGGCCTTCAACGAGAGAGAAATCACCAACGCCGCAGCCCCCTCTCCGTCCGCTTCGCGGCCACCTCTCCCCCGCTTTGCGGGGGCGAGGAAACCAAGACTGGCGAGGTCACTCCACCCCATAAACCAAACTCACCCGTCCGTCCGAAAGCGCCTCGGCCTTGCGCAGTTCCAGTCTGTGCCTGGCGTGCACTGCGCCGAACAGCGCCTTGCCGTCGCCGGCAAGCAGCGGATAGACGATGAGCCTGATTTCATCGACCAGCCCGGCCTCGATGAGGCTGGCGGTGATGCGGGCGCCGCCCATGAGGTAGATGTCCTTGCCGGGCTGCTGCTTGAGTGCGGCGATGTCATCGAGACTGCGCAGGAAGCGCGTCGAGGCCCAGGCCGCCGACGTCATGGTGTTCGACAGCACATAGTGCGGGGTTTTCGCGGCAAAGCGGGCCCATTCGAGTTCGGCCGGGTCGACCAGCTTGCCGGTCATCGGCAGCGGCTGGTCCGGCTCGTTCTCAAGGATCGCGCTCCAGTAGCGCTCGTAGCCGGCATACATGACGCCGCCGAGCAGGCAGGCATCGATCCCGGGCATCAGGCCGTATTCCTCCGACCAGTTGTCGACCCAGTCGGCGAAACCTTCAGGTCCCTCCATCTTGCCGTCGATGGAGATCTTCATTCCGGTGATCAATTTGCGCATGACTTCCTCCTTCAGGCTTGCGGGATGCAAGCACGTTGCTTGGTTTCATCGGTGGTGAATGCGAGCCCCCAGGGCGGAGGCTACGCGGTCGTTGCGAGATGGCCGATCGGCGCCATCCCCTTTGCACCCGTCCCTTGGCGTGGGGACGTGGCGGTCAGTGGTGGTCCATATCCATCTGGTCTGTCAGGCAAAGGACATCGCGGTAGGCGCAGAGATCGTCGATGAGCGGCTTTTCGTCGGCCAGTATTTTCGCCCTCTCCGTCTCGCCGACGAGCTGGATCATGTAGCTCTGCTCGGCGTTGCCTTGCCTGTCGATGAAGGGATTGAGCAGGCTGGAGGGATTGGCAAGGTCCGGCGCCGCGCCGATGTCCTCATTGGTGACGCCGGCGGCATAGAACATCAGATGCGGCATCGGCATGGTGTGAACCTTCATGTCGGGCGGGCCGATGGTGCGCATGACTGGACCCACCATGTAGGACAGGCCTGCCTTGTCGGGCGTTTTGTAGGTCTTGTTGTCGTAGCGCTTCTGGATTTCAGCCTTCAGCGCGGCAGCGTCCATGCCCTCGGCGCGAAGCCTGGCAGCATCCATGATCACCTTGAGATAGGTGCTGGTGCCGGCGGCGTCGTAGCAGAGGGGAAAATAGATGTCGTTGCGGAAGTCGCCGAGTTCCCAGGCAGTGCGTTCGACAATACAGGTCAAAGCACTCGTGCCTTGCCGGGCAAGCTGATAGCCCTTCGCGGGATCGAGCAGATAGACGGTCGCCTTGTCGCGCAAGGCCGGGGGCAAGGCGCTGAGCGCATAGCGGGTTTCGAGTTGGGCCGGCATCCGGTCGATGGTCGTGTCGGCTGCCCGCGCTGCCGACTGGCCGGCAAGACCGATTGTTATAGCCAAGCCGATTGTTCTGAATGCACGCATTGTCTCTCTCCAATGTTGGGACGTGTTTCATCGGTCCTCGCGCCGGCATCCGGCGCGAGGTCAGGCAGAAATGCTTAGGTCAGGTCAGGCCGGCAGGCGCTGGTCGTAGTCGGTCATGAGACGGTTCCAGCCGTTCCAGAACGTTTCCGGCTTCTCGCCCGTCATGCGGGCCGCCAGAATATCGAGATGTATGTGCCAGCCGGCGGCATGCATCAGCAGGCTCGAGCGGTCGGGCAGGCGGCGGTGAATAACGGTGAGCAGGACATCGTCGCCACGCTGCGCCAATTCGAAGGTGACATTGCCGCTGCCGCTCCAGGTGATGGTGAGCTTGCGCGGCGGGTCGTATTCGACAATGCGGCTCTGCATCCGGTGCTCATCACCGAAGCCGGCCGGCCTTTCGCCGGGCGGGTCGGTGAGCTCGTCATTGCGCCAGACGAGTTCGAAGGACGAACCTTCCCTCTCCTCCATGTCGCCGGCGGCCATCCACTGGCGGCGCAGATCGCTCTGTGTCAGATATTCCCAGACGCGCTCCCTGGTTCCGGGCAAAAGCCGTTCGATCCTCAAAGTGGCGGGTTGGATCAACTGGCCGTAGCCGTCGAAGTTCATCTGGTTCATTGGTCTTCTCCCTCGGATGATGTTGGCCTGGGTGATGTCGGTAGGAGTGATGTCGGTTGGGGTGATTCAGGCTTGGACGATTCTGGCTTTGCCGGCACCGGCGCTGCCGGCGTTTTGCGCTCCTCGCGCAAAAGCTGTTCGAGGACATCGAGGCGGCTGTTCCAGAAACGCGAGTATTGGGCGAGCCACTCATAGGCGGTGGCCAGCGGGCGGGCCTCGAGGCGGCAGACATGGGTGCGGCCGCGCACTTCGCGCCGGATCAGCCCGGCATGCTCCAGCGCCTTGATGTGCTTGGAGGCGGCGGCCAGCGACATGGCAAAGGGTTCGGCCAGCTGGCTCACCGTGCGCTCGCCACCGGCGAGGCTGTTGAGCATGTTGCGGCGCGTGGCGTCGCTAAGGGCGTGAAAAACCTGGTCCATCTGGGGCGTCTCTAATTCAACCATGTAGTTGAATATAGATGCAGGCTTTTGGATAGTCAACCATTTGGTTGAATGTTTTTTGGGGACGTTGATAAGGCTTGGGTTCCTCGCCCCCACGAAGGTGGGGGAGAGGTGGCGCGGCGAAGCCGCGACGGAGAGGGGAATGGCGCGGCCTTGAACGAATTCAGAGGGAACCCGCCACCGTCGCAGCCCCCTCTCCGTCCGCTTCGCGGACACCTCTCCCCCGCTTTGCGGGGGCGAGGAACCCAAGACTGGAGAGGGTCGCGCAGACCCCGACCCCGCTCCGCTTCGCGGATCGACCCTCCCCACAAGGGGGAGGGTAAAGTGCCCTCACCCCGCCATCGCCAGCGGAACCGGGCTCTTATTCGGGATCTGGATATCGATTTCCAGCGTCGACATGGTCTCGCCGCGGTCCATCGAGACTTGCAGATAGTCCTGGTCGATCTGCACATGCTTGGCGATCACCGCCATGATCTCCTCGCGCAGGATGGAGACGAGGTCGGGCTGGCTGCGGTTGCGGCGCTCGTAGGCGAGCAGCACTTGCAGCCGTTCGCGCGCCACCGGCGCGCTGGTGCGCCGCTTGAAGATGTCGAGCAGGTTCATGCCGCCCTCCTTCCCAGCAGACGGTCGAGGAAGCCCTTGCGTTCGAAGGGAACGATGACCGGCAGTTGTTCGCCCTCGAGCCGCTTTGCGGCATCGATGTAAGCCTTGGCGGCGGCATTGAGCGGCTCCGACAATGTCACCGGCGAGCCGAGGTTGGAGGCCCTAAGCACATCCTGGCTTTCCGGGATGATGCCGAGCAGCGGCGTCGAGAGAATCTCCAGCACGTCGTCGATCGACAGCATTTCGCCGCGCGCGGCACGGGCCGCATCGTAGCGCGTGACCAGCACATGCTTGGCGATCTGCTCGCCCTGTTCGGCGCGCAGAGTGCGAGCGTCGAGCAGGCCGATGATGCGATCGGAATCGCGCACCGAGCTCACCTCAGGATTGGTGACGATGACCGCCTCGTCGGCAAAGCGCATGGCGAGCTGCGCGCCGCGCTCGATGCCGGCCGGGCTGTCGCAGAACACATAGTCGAAGACCGAGCGCAGCTTGCCGATGACCTCGGCCACGCCCTCCTCGGTCAGCGCATCCTTGTCGCGCGTCTGCGAGGCCGGCAGCAGGAACAGCGTTTCCACCCGCTTGTCGCGGATCAGAGCCTGCGACAGCTTTGCCGAGCCCTGGATGACGTTGACGAGGTCGAACACCACGCGCCGCTCGGCGCCCATGATCAGGTCGAGATTGCGCAAGCCGACGTCGAAATCGACCAGCGCCACCTTCTTGCCGGTCTTGGCGACCGCCGCCCCCAGAGCCGCGGTCGAGGTCGTCTTGCCGACGCCCCCCTTGCCCGAGGTGACCACCACTACCTTGCCCATCAAAAAAGCCTCCGTTGTTGTTCGTTATGTCGCCGCGCCCGCCGCATTAGCTGAAAGGGGCGATGCGCAGCATGCCGTTGTCGAGAAATGCCTGCACAGGCTTGCCCCGGACTGACGGGTCCATCTCCTCGGCGGTGCAGTACCAGCCGTCCACGGACAGGAGCTCTGCCTCGTTGCGGCGGCAGAAGACGCGAGCGGCCGTGTTGCCTTGAGCGCCGGCGGAAGCGCGGCCGCGCAGCGTGCCATAGACATGGATCGAGCCGGTGGCGACGATCTCGGAGCCGGAGGCGACCGAGCCCAGCACGATGACATCGCCATGCGGATGAAAGATCAGCTGCCCCGAGCGGATCGGCGAGCGGATCATCAACGTGCCGGCGTCCGGCGCGGCAATCTTGGCATCGTGCGACAACGGCTTGGCATCGCCCGCCCCCTTCAAATCACTCGAAGCCTTCAAATCGCCTGCCTTCAGATCCGCCTTCGCGTCACTTGCCGGCTTCATATCGCTAGCCGCCTCATCCGCCCTGCCCGCCTTGCGGCTCGGCTGCAGCAGCCCGTCGGTGGTCGCCTCCTTGGCGCCGACCAGCACCGGCGGCAGATGCGCGCCAAGCTCGGCGCCGCCGTCGAGTTCCATGGCATAGACGCGGATGCCGCGCTGGCCGAGCACACCGACCAGCGCTTCGATGGCGACGACATCGGGCTTCAGCACGTTCAGATCGAGCACCACCGGGCGCCCGGCAAAATAACCCGGCGAATTGCCGATCCAGCGATCCAGGCTCTCCAGCCAAACATCCAAAGGCGCCTCCGGCGTCAGCGTGAAAGCGACGAAGGAGCGGGCGCGAAAGCGAATGGATTTGGCCTCGAGGGGAGCGGCAAAGGTCACGGCGGGCGATTCCTTACTGAGAGGTAAACGCTAGCGGTGGTATGGTTAATGAAAGGTTAACGGGCGACACATTGCAGTGCGTCGCAGCAGGTCTCCACAGGGCCGAGAGCGGCCGGACCGCTTCGGTTTGGGGGAAGCGATAGCAAACATTCACGATGCAATCGCAATGTGTCCGGCCCTCGGTGATCTTTGCTCATTTCCGATGGCAGCACCCGCATCCATGCTGGATCAGTTGCGTGGGATGTTCCTCACATCGGAAGATCCGGGCTATTCTCCGCAAAGTATTCATGACTATCGGCATTTTCTGTGGCTTGCGGTGGGTTTTCAACCGCGAGTAGCTTGGCGGAATTTTGACCACCAGAGGAATAGTCGTCTGTGAAGACGACGACCTCAAAGTGACTAATTTCGTGTACAATCGTTCCAGATCTTGAATCCGTTCCTTTCAGAGCGGCTGACCAGAACTTTTGACAAACAAAGATATTATAAGGTTGATCACGGAACACATACGCATAGACTCCCGGTCCGCAGACGCTGCCGTGGCATCCAAACGATATTGCTTTGTTTGCAAGAGCATCCGCAATCTTCGAGAAATTTCCAGTGGCCTTTGCGTACAGTCCTGCGGTATGCGCCCCAAACCATGTCAGATATCGTTGGGAATTCGGTTGCTGGGCAGAAGGCGTGCCCTGCAAAACCTGCAGGGCAGCCGAGGCTATGTTGTTTGCTTCCGCCAGCGCAGCGCCAATATCGTCCTGTTGAGAGCTGTCACACTGGTCGAATTTGGGTGCCGACAGCGGTATCCGTTCCGGAGGAATTCGACCGGATAGAAGCCTGAACGTGGCGGCGTTGCTCAGAACCTGGGCGCGTCTCAGGGCACCTTGAGGGCCAACCAGCAGACCCACTCTCTCTGTATCATAGGTAACCGCATAGTTCCCTGCTTCATAGATGGCGTAGTACAATGACAGATCGACGGGCACCGAAATCGATCGTCCGGGTTCGATGTTGATAAAGTCAGCCTCGGTGGGTTCTGCTCGCTTGACCAAAGGGCCAATATACTGAATTGGCTGCGACCCTCTCGTCACTGAAAAAATTTCGCCCGAGACGCCGTCGATCGGCGTGGTCCACCTGAGCAGCCTGATCGGGCTGCGTGACCGGTTCGTGATAGTAACGTCAATAATTAGGGGGGTATCGTTTCCAAAAGAAGTCAGGCGCGATTGCAGAACTATCTCAATTTCCTGATTCTGCTGCGCAAAGGCCAGAGGAATGATGCTAAAGAAGGCAGAAATTAAAAACACCATATTTCGAATAATGTTTGACATTTTGCGCTCCTGTGTAACCACGATTAGACTCTATTGTTTCGTCTACATGAGTTTTTAGTTTGCCAACGAATATCAGGATCACCAACAGCTGATCTGGCAATCAGGAATGAAATTGCGGCAGACAGGGGACTACAACTTACCACAAATTCACCAATTCAGAAACACGATGTCCCCGACCTCGAATGACATCGATTTTCACTGGCGCCTTTTTTGGCGTGGTATAAGATGAATCGCTACTTTCCCATCAAGCTCCATCCGAGGGGGGCCATTATGAGCGAGCGTTGGAAAGGCATAATCACCAGCTGCGCGATATTGAGGTATTGTGCCCTGGTTTGTGGGTTCTTTTTTGCTTTCAGCGGCACTGCTTTGGCGGATTCATGCGGAACAGAGGCTACTCATGGCTGGAACGTCAATAATAATCCTCCGGCCGAAGATCGTCAGGCAATCCAAGATCTTTTGTCCCGCTATGCCTGGACGATCGACGAAAGAAATGCACCCGCGTTCACCGCTCTCTTTGCGGAGCCGAGATCGTCCTACTATCAGATTTGCAGTTCAGGCAACAGTATCCTAAAGTTGAAACTCGGCCTTGGCGCAGAGTCAGCAACCGATCTCCTCGGGCAGATGACGATAATACTTAAGAAACTTGAAGATGATAAACTCCAGACCCGGCATCTCGTGACCAACACCTTGTTCGATGTGATTGACGGCAAGACAGTGAATACCAAATCGATAGTCCTGGTCACTCTGCAGGACTCCCACTCTCCGGCACCCGTTCTTGACTATTCGGCGGATGCTCGTGCCTCTTTCGTAAAGGGCGATGACGACATCTGGCGATTTCAATCGCTCACAGTCTACGCCGACTATGTTGCTGGCTCTATCGCAGCGAAGAAGCGATGACGCCTAAAGATCGGCCATGGGTTCACTGGCACGTTCCAGTGGGCTGAAATGCGTGCCGTTGCGCTGATCGCTGCTGTCCTCGGCACTGCGTTTCTCCTGTTGTCCGGGACGATCGGACATGAAGCTTTCGTATCGACGCCGCGAGCCGGCGAGAGGCAAGGTTCCGATCAGGCCGGGGTGATTTGCAGCAAGGCGAGCGGCTGCGTGGCGTCACCATTGCCACGCGGTTCCGCTGTCGAACTGCTGCGTCCTCGCGCCGTCTCTTTCGCTGCCGCTGAACTCGATGGGAAGGCGTTCGCCGAAGCCGTTACGCGATGGAACCCTGACATCTTCTGGGCGCCAGCCTCAAAGAGCACCGATGTCATAACCAGGTCTGGCGATGAAGCACGGGCGGTGTTCGGTCCTATTCCCTACGGCGATTGCGACAGCCCTCAAATGAAGGTCATCCCACTGGAAGTTGACGGCAATGTCGTCGACCTCAAGCCCAATCCGACAAAACCGGGCTCTCCGCTGGAGTTCGAGCACAGGAATGAGAACGGAGCGGTGGTGAAATGGACGGCGACATTGCCTAGATGCGACAAGCCTTCGCTAACCGGCAGCTCAACCTACTGTGGGCTGAACTCACGTGCGGTAAGGGTTGTGCGCGGCAACGTGGAATGGCTGTTCCTCTGCAGAAAATCCAATATCAGCCAGGAGGTCAGCACCGATCCCTACTGGACGCGGTCGGATCCGAGATTTTCTGTCTTCGGCACCATCGGGTTCAATCGGAAATCCGGAGAAATCATCTTCTTCGACGGCCGCAAGGACCAGAGCGAGTTCGATTGGTCAAAGCCCTTCATTCCGCCAGGCGGGCGCAGCTATTCCGACGACGTCGGAAGGGTTGCGGCGGAGAATCTCTACGATCCGACGTTCCAGATCTCGTGCCATGCATGCCATGACAACAAAAGCCCCTATGTGATCGATCCGCACATCGAACAGAGCAGGGTCGGTTTCCGTTCAGCCGGCGATTCCAAATTAACCGCCTTCAGCCTGGGAGATTTTCTACCGCACCGGCCGCGGTTGCCGGGCGCGCCGTTCCGCGTGGTCGGCTCCGGTTACACCAGCACCTATCCCAATGAACTTGGCCAAGCGAGGACGGTCGAAGATCCGACCGGAAACTGCACAAGCTGCCACACGCTTACCACACAAATCACCGGTCGCCGCTTCGCCGCGGACGCGGTGGGGCATGAACCTACGGTCACGTCGCCAACCTGGGTTCAATTGCTCGAGCTGCACGAGGAACAGACCGTCTACGCCGCGATAGAAGCACATCGGACGGACTGGGCGGTCGGCAGCGGCGGTATCCATCCCTGGATGGTGCCGGGGTCCGGCAATGACCTGTCCTCCGGCACGCCGCGATTGAGCTTGGAAGACTGGCGCAAGCTGAGCGACTGTCTGTGGGGAGCCGGCGGTTCTGAGTGTGGCTATCGCCCACTCTACACGCGCTGCCCGGCGCCGGAGGCCCAGGATGAAGGCTCTTCGCTCGCCGATGCCAAGATTCAGGTTTTGCCTGCACCGCCCGGAGAGGACGTCAGGACGCGTGTCGTTCGCGTAAGCTGGACCTTTCGCAACAGCTACGGTGGTGTTCCCGAGCGCGACGATATCAGGATCAATGTGGCAGTCAGCGCGGGCGCGATTCCGGCAAACGGGGATCCGCCGCAAAGTGGCGAATATCCTGGCATCGAGCAGGCAAAGGGCGCCAACGTCAAGGCTATCTCCGGTCCAGTCGGTTCAGCCGGCTCCAGCTTGTTGGTCGAGAATGTTTCGTTTGCCGGTCACAAGAAATGGAGCGATCCGGCGCCGTCGATGTCCCCGCGCACCTTCCAAATCGATCTGCCCGGTGAATGCAACCGACGCACCTTGGTTCGTTTGGTGCCCAAACGGTTCTGCTTCGACCAGAGCCAAGCGGCATTTGGCGAGGCAGACCATTTGATCTACGCCGATGTTCAGTGTGGCGAGCTTCAATGATTGACGCCGTCGAAAGCGACTGGTGAGCACCGGGATTTGCGATAACATGACTGGGTGCTACATGGTCGCCGCACTAAGGAGGGCCCCGGAGCGTGACCACGCCGGTTCCATTGGCTAGCCCGATCTTGCCCGGCAGTCCGGCGAAGTCTGTTGCGGAACGGCGTTATCTCACCATCCTGTTTTGCGACATGGTGGGGTCAACCGAATATGCCGACCGCCTGGATCCCGAGGATTTCCAACACCTGATTGAGAGCTTTCTGCAGACCTGCAGCAGCGTCGTCCGGCGCCACAAGGGTGTGACGGCCAGTTACATCGGCGACGCCATCCAGGCCTATTTCGGCTATCCAATCGCTGGTGAGGACGACAGCGAGTTCGCGGTGCTGGCGGCACTCGAGATCGTCGATGCGGTGGCCGCCATCGCGGCAAATCAGGGATATCCGCTGCAAGTCAGGTTGGGTATCGCGAGCGGCCAGGTTGTGGTGGGGGAGTTCGTCGGAGCGCCGAGCGGCTTGTCCACCGTCGCCTTCGGCCACGTCGCGCATCTGGCGGCACGGCTGCAGGTACTGGCCAAGCCGAATACGATCCTTGTCGACGCGGCGACCTTTGAGGCCGCGAGCGGCGCGATTGATTTCACCAAGTTCGGCAAACATGAGCTGAAGGGATTCGCCGAACCGGTCCAGGTGTGGCAGGTGCAAAGGGCACGCATGGTGCCGACCCGCTTTGCGAAGCGGGCGCGTATGACCAAGCTGTGCGGCCGCAACGCCGAATTACGACTGCTGATGGAGCGCTGGGAGACCGTCGTGCGCGACAGGCGCGGCAATGCGGTGTTGGTCTCGGGAGAGTCGGGAATCGGCAAATCCCGGCTGCTCAACGAGATCCAGCAGCGCCTGCGCAGCTTTCCGCAACTGACCATGCAATGTTCTCCGACCTTTGAGAACAGCACCCTTTATCCATTCCTAGCGGAGTTGCAGAGGATTGCAACGATCGAGGACGGCGACTCGACCGACGACAAGCTGCGAAAGCTCCGCAACGGATTGTCGATAGGCTCGGTGTCCAGCGACATCGCGCTGGCGATCTTCTCAGGCCTGCTCGGGATGCCGACGACAACGCCGGACCGGCTCGAAGGGATAAGCGCCGAACGACAGCGCAACATTGCCGAACAAGCGTTCATCGATTTGGTCAGTTATTTGGCGCGCACTACCCCGATCCTGATCTTGTTCGAAGACGAGCAATGGGCCGATGCGACCTCGCGCGACCTTCTCGACAAAATCGTCGCCAGCCTGGCGTCGACACCTGCCCTCTTGCTTGTGTCCAGCAGGAACAACGCAAGCGTTCCATGGATCGACGGTCCTGACGGGCACCACATCAGACTTGAAGCGCTCAGCCGAGAGGACGCTGAAGCGATTGTCCATGACATCAGTCCGAATGCGCTCGCTGCTGACGTGGCAGTGGTGCTCGATCGCGGTGAAGGCGTCCCTCTCTATATTGAAGAGCTTACTCGCAGCGTCGTCGAGACAGGGTTGCGCCTGGACGTATCGCAGCCCAAGCGTCTGTCACTCACGAACAACATTCCAAACTCTCTGCAGTTCTCGTTGCTTGCCCGCCTCGACAGGCTGGGGCCTGCCAAGGAAGTCGCGCAGGTGGCGGCGGCGATCGGCCGCGAATTCGATTTCGACATACTGCGCGAGATTTGCGATTGGCCTGAAGCGCAGTTGCGTACTGCGGTTGGTGAGCTGATGCGCACGGGGCTGATCGTAGCCGAGAGAGGGACAGCCGGAGCGGGCTTTTCGTTCACCCACGTGCTGCTCCAGCAGGCGGCCAGAGGCACGATGCTGCACGAACGTGCGCAACAGATTCACAAATTGATTGCCGAATGCATCGAGCTACGCGACCCCAATGCAGCGTTTGCCTATCCCGAAGTGCTCGCCGAGCATTTCGCCGATGCCGGTCTGTTCGATCGCGCCGCTGACTACTGGCTGCAGGCAGGGCTGAAGGCAGCCAAGACCTGGGCGAAAGCTGACGCAGTGCGTATCTTCAGGAAGGGGCTCGAAGCCGCGAAACTCTTGCCCGATTCCGACGATCGTAGCCGCAGGCTGCTTCGCTTCGAACTGGAACTGGGCGATGTGCTCTACACGGCGCTCGGTTATGTGACGGGCGAAGGCAGTGCCGCGTATCAGCGAGCCATAGTGCTGAGCGGAAAGCTTGGCGAACTGGAAGCGACGATCAGGGCGCTCGACGGGCTTTTCGGTACACATTTCAACTCAGGGCAGTTTGGCAAGGCGCTTGCGGCCAGTGATGAGTTAATTCGGGTCGGCGAGGAGGATGGCTACCTGAACGCGCTCGTAATAGGTCTGCAGTTCAAGGGCATGAGCCTGTTCTGTCAGGGCGAGCTGGCGGCAGCCCGGCAATATCTTGAGCGCGCTCTCAGCCACAAAGGCAGCGCAGACAAGGTCGGCAGCGACTTTCCCAGTATGGCGATGATCTACCTTTCGTGGACCTTGCATATTCTGGGGTATCGCCGGCAAGCGCTGAAACTCTACCTCGAGGCGGAGGCGACCGTCCGGCAGCAGTCCGCCTATCGCCTGGCCGCCTGTCTGGGAAATGGGTGCGTGTTGTTTGCCTTCCGCGAGGAGAGCAGGGAGATCGCTCGCCTGGTGGATGAACTTCTGCCCTTGGCGCAGGAAAACGGCTTCAATCTCTGGACAAGGGTGGCGCGCTTTTTTGGCGGCCTGGCTGCATCGAGCCTCGATGACAGTCTGGTGGGAAGCCATATGATGGCATTGACCGAGAGTGACCTTGAAGATGAGGAAGTCGACAAATCGTGTTATCTAGGCTTGCTGGCCAAGGCTTTCATCAACTCTGGACAATTCGATATTGCGGCAGAGACCGTCGAGAAAGGTCTGCGCGAGGCCGAAAAGATTGGCGAGCATTACTTTACAGCCGCCTTGCTTCGCATTCGCGGTGAGATCGAACTTGCAAATGGCATCGGCGACAGAGCGGCGGAGGCTTCTTTCCGCGAGGCTATTGCCTTTGCGCGGCAGCAGAGCGCCAGGAGCTGGGAGTTGCAGGCGACCAATAGTCTGGCAAAGCTGTTGCGGTCACAGGGTAGGTTCGAAGAGGCTCGCGCGGAATTGCGGGAGGTCAACGATTGGTTCATCGCAGCAGACGTTGAGTGACTAACGGCACATCGCGTCTCTGCCGGCGACGTAAAAGAGCGCGACTTCGGCAACATCGCGATCCTCGGTGCAACGGCAACTTACGGTTTTTTACGCAGACCAACGTCCGCTTTCGGGTAGCGATGGCTTTGACCTGAATGGCCGGCATGGGGCGCTTTGCTGTCATTCGCAGTTGCAGAGAATGACGGCCAATGTTGCGACCGCCAAAGTGTACCAGCGAGGCTCTCCAAATGCCCCCATTCCCCGGCCACGAGCAAGGCAAGCCGCAATCGCGACGATCGCAGCGCGACAAGTGTCGGCGCAGATTGTTGGAAATAATCATGTATTACCGCGCACCTAATACTTGCGCACCGGCATCCGCCGCGTAATGTCGTCGTGGGACGGTTTTTTGTCGGGGGGAATTTGTGAAGCGCATTATCGCTGCTGGCTGGCCTCGCAGGATGCGCCACACCGCCCGACAAGATCGCGGGCGTTCCGAATTCCGGCCCCTGCACCGAGGCCGACAGACAGCGCCTTGCCGTCATATCGAACCAGCAGAACAAGTCGGCATCCGGCGACGCGCTCGACGTGTTCCTGATCTGCGTGCCGCTTGCGTCGATGTCGGGAGGCGACCACGAGGCCGAGATTGCGATTCTCAAGGGGCACTGCGGGGCGCCGAAGACGTAAGTGCGGATCATTGAGCCGGGCAAGTTCACAGGAGGTGAGTGGTGAGACAAGAGCATAGCAGGCGCGCAGCCAAAGCAAGCGCCGCAATCGGCGCGCTGGTACTGGCAAGCATATTCCTTGCGGGATGCACTACAGTCTCGACCGCCAACAAGGACGGATGGCAGAACAAGACCACCGCTGTGCCGCTCGACGAGGCGATGAGGCGACAGGGCTTCATGCCGGCGAGTATGGACTGCCGGATCGATGGCCGCCAGATTTATGGGTCCAAGTTTACCTGGAAGCCCAACCCGAAGAACAAGCGCTGGGAGTGGCAAGTCGGCGAACCGAATTTCGTCGCGGCCAATAGAGCTGCTATGCTGAAACTGGGACTTCACCGTGTGTCCCACAAGAGCGTTCGCGACCCCACTACCGGCGAAACGGTTGAATGCGCAATCTGGACGAATTAGTCGGCAAACGTGGCGAGTTGCGGCCCTGACCGGTCTTTTCATCCTTCTTGCGCAAACAAGTCGGTATCTCGGTCGTTGAGTTTCCGGATCGTGTTGCCGATCAGGATTTCGTTCCCCGCCTCCCCTTGAGGCTCCGCGCTGCCTGCTCGATCGCGGCGCGGCGGTGCCCAGGCGATCGATCAGGTCCTGCGCTTCGTCGCCCGATATGCCGGTGCGCACCGCCAGTTCCTCGACCGTCAGGACGTCGGTGCTGGCGATCTCTCTGGTTTGCGGCAGCGCGTCGTCGGCCGTCAGCGGCAAAGCGGGTTCCCTGTCTATTTCGGCCTCGGCCCGGTGCCAGTGATGCTCGGGATCGCCGCCGCCTTCGCGCTCCCAGATCTGGTATGCGCGGTCGCTGATCTTGTCGTTGCGGTCGTCGGTCATCGCCAAGCAGCCTCCAGAACCTGGTTCAAGGCCTCCCTCAACTCACCTGCCCGGCGAACGCGACCCGCCATGCCGAACATGCTTAACGCCGGAGCAGCTTGTCGTGTTACGATTGCCGGCCGGCATCCCTCAAGCCAACGCGGCTGCAAGTGCCGGCTCGTGAACCAAACATGCGGGCGAGCTGACGGCAGAAGATTTTCCTGCCTCAGAGTTTCGCAAAGCGGGGAGACGTTGATGAGCGCAAGGGGCCGATTTTTCCGTAGCCTGGTGGCTGTCCTGTTTGCCGGTGTCTTCTGGGCGGATGCCGCCCATGCGCAGGATGCAGGGTGTACGTTCGAGCCGGTGGCCGGTACGTCCCGACAGATTCTGAGATGTCGGGAAGGCCTTGCCGTCATTGTGGAAGGTGGCGCTCGTTTTACGCTGGAGGATCGCGATCGAAATGGCAGTCCCGACGCGGTCAGGTTGCGGCGCAAGGCGCTGCTGCTCGATGCTCCGGCCGGCGCGGTCCAGGGTGGCTTCGCGGTTATCACCCCGCAGGCGATCGCCGCGGTGCGCGGCACAAAATGGGCAGTCGACGTTGGCAATGGCAAGACGTCTGTTTTCGTCCTGAGAGGTCGCGTCGCCGTGCAAAGACCGGCATCCACCGCCGTCGTGGTCCTCGCACCGGGCGATGGCGTGGACGTCGAGGCCGGGACAGGCAAACTCATCGTCAAGCGCTGGCCGGCCAAGCGCGTTTCCGCATTGCTGGCCCGTTTCGGCCAGTGAGCTTGCCCAGTGAGCTTGCCCAATGAGCTTGCCCAATGAGCTTGCAATGAGCCGACGAGGGCTTCCGACGCTGATCGCGCTCATTCTGGCGGGTCTTTGGGGCGCCGGCCTGGGCTTTGCGCACTGGCACGGCAATTTCTGGTTTCTCGATCGCGTCGAGGCAACGATGACCGACCTTCGAACGCTTGTTCGAGGAACGGCAAAGCCGCCGGAGCTGATCACCATTGTCGCAATTGACGATGAAACGGTGCGGCGCGAGGGCAGCTATCCCCTCAACCGCGCAACGCTTGCCCGGATCATCGATACGATCGAGCCGCTCGGGCCGAAAGCCATTGCGCTCGACCTGCTGCTGGTCGACCCCGGGGCAAAAGACACTGACGAGGCGCTCGCGCGTTCGCTGAGCAGGAGTAGAAGCGTAATCGCTGCAGCGGCGATCTACCCCGGAGGCAAACAATGGACGATGGCCGTGGGCGAAGGACCCCTCGCCCGCGTGCCGAATGCCGAGCGGTTTCTGTGGCCCCTGACAGCGTTTTCGGACGCCGCCGCTGTCGGCGTCGTGAACGTGGTCACCGACAGGACGGGAACGCCCCGGTTCGTGCCGTTGCTGTTTCGGGCCGGAGATCAGTTGCAAGCGTCCTTCTCCTTGCGTGTTGCCGCCATGGCGGCGGGAGAGGACCCTGGAATTGCGCCCGATGATCTATCGCTGGACGGACGGTCGATCCGTACGGACATTGGCCACATCCTGCCTCTGACATTCTATGGCCCGCGCGGCACGATCCGCACGATCAGCGCCACGAACGTGCTAGAGGGCCAATTCGATCCCGGCGCTATCCGGGGTCGAATTGTCTTGATAGGAGCGACCGCAACCGGCACCGGCGATGTCTTCCCGACACCGTTCGATCCCATACTGCCGGGCGTCGAGGTCATGTCGACGGCGATTGCCCATCTAATGGCCGGCGACGGAATCGTGCGCGACCAGAACGTTCGCCTTGCAGACGCGGGCTTTGCAGTGGCGCTGCCCATGCTTCTTGTCGGCCTGTTGGCGTGGCGCCGAAACGCTATCGGCCTCGCGGCGGTCGCCGGCGTGGTCCTGATCTGGGTCGTGGTCAACATGACCGCTTTCCTGCACCATATCTGGCTGAGCGCCGCGCTGCCGATGACCGCTGCCGTTCCGCCGGCAATCCTGTTTGGGGCAGCGCAGCTTTGGCTGGGCAGGAGCCGGGCCCAATATTTCGCCACGCAGAGCCAATTGCTTCAACGCGTTGAAGCGCCAGGACTGGGGGCATGGCTCGCCAAGCATGGCGACTTCCTCTCGGAACCGGTCCGGACAGAAGCCGCCATCCTGTTCATCGACCTGTCCGGCTTCACCGGACTGAGTGAAACATTTGGACTGAGCGCCACACGCGAACTCCTGAACAATTTTCACGCGTTGGTGGACGAAGAAGTGACAGACTGTGGTGGCGTTGTCACGAGTTTCATGGGTGACGGCGCCATGATCCTGTTCGGCCTGCCGGAACCGGCGACAGACGACGCCTTCAATGCTGCCCGCTGTTGTGTCGGGCTCTCCAGCCGCACCAACGATTGGCTTGCCTCGTTGCCTGCGTCGACCGCATCCCGGATCGGCTTCAAGATTGGAGCGCATCATGGAACAATCGTGGCCTCACGACTCGGCGGCGAAGGGCGTCAGCACATCGCGGCAATCGGCGACACCGTCAACGTTGCAAGTCGCTTGATGGAGATCGCTGCCGGCCAGAATGCTGAAGTGGCGGTGAGTGACGAAATGCTTGTTGTCGCCGGTCGCGACTGCGCGTTGTTCAAATCCGGTGCTTTAAGAGGACCTGTGGAGACACAGATCCGTGGGCGATCCGGCTCGCTCGCAATCTGGCTTTGGCAGGGTGCGCGGGCGCCGCAGTAGATCCGGCCCCGTGGTCAATGTCGCGCCATCCATATCCCTTCGCCAAGCCTCTGGCGCCATGAGGCCCCCGATCAAGACGTGCGCCGCCCTTTCCCCTTGAGGCTCCGCGCTGCCTGCTCAACCGCCGCCCGATCTGTGCCCAAGCGGTCGATCAGGTCCTGCGCTTCGTCGCCCGATATGCCGGTGCGCACGGCCAGTTCCTCGACGGTCAGGACGTCGGTGCTGGCGATCTCACGGGTTTGCGGCAGCGCGTCGTCTGCTGTCAGCGGCAAAGCGGCCTCCCTGTCGATTTCGGCCTCGGCCCGGTGCCAGTGGTGCTCGGGATCGCCACCGCCCTCGCGCTCCCAGATCTGGTAAGCGCGCTTCTGGATCTTCTCGTGCCGTTCGTCACCCATCGTCGTTCCTCCCTGGTGTCAGGGAAGAACGCCGCGACGATGAGATTGATCCAAAGAATTTGCGTGATCGAAATGGCCACGGATCGCAAGCGATTCAAGCAGCCCGCGCGCGCCTACTCGCACTGACGCCTCGGCCCGCCGGAATAGGGCTGGTAGCTGTTGTCCTCGGGACGGTACGAGCGGTAGCGGCTGAAGCAGGATTCGACGTGGTCGTCCGAAAGGTCCGCTGTTGCCACCAGAGGGCCGGCGCCAACATAGCTGACTTCGGCGGCTTGCTGCGCACCTTGGTCGGCGGCACTGGTTTCAAGATAGGGCGAGACGCAGGGGCGCTGCTGTCCGCTGTAGGACATATAGCTGTTGTCGTCAGGATTGTACGAGCGGTAGCGGTCCGCGCACCAGCTGACATGGGCAGCCGGCAGCCTGGCCTGCTGCTCGCCCCCATCGGGCGCCACCGCGCCTGTGCTGGTCGGGTCCGGCGACTGCATCCTGGCGGAGGCGTCGGGTGCCGCGGGCTGCGCGGCGGCCACGCGCTCCAGCCCCGGCGCGGCCTTGTCCACCTTCTGTGCGTCCTTGGTCCACAATTGCGAGACACTGTCGGCGGGCCTGGCCTGCTGCACGGGCTTGGCGACAATCAGCCAGGCGGCGAAAGCCAGCCCGCTGGCAAAGACCGCAAGGGTCAGGATGAAGCCTGCCATCAGTGCCAAAACCGCTTTCATCACACACTCCTTGCGCCCCAGCTAATAGAATGCGGAGCATCGGGACTGGTTCCAGCACGCAAGCGTTTGGCGAAGGGCCAGCAACTGGAGCGGCAGACGATGCTCAAGGCAGCGGGCCCAGGCGCCTCAAACCGGCAACGTCACTCGCACCATCATGTCGTTCTCGGCCGCCAGCAGTGCGGCCACCATCTCCTTGTCGCGCTGGCGCTGCTGCAGGTGGAGCGTCACCAGCCGGTCCAGCGAGAACGCGCCGGCGCCTGATATGGCCAGCACGAACATGCCGCCTGATATGGCAAGGTCCTTTTCGAAGTGCAGCAGTTCGCTCTGGCTGGCGAGGTTGGTGTGGAACAGCGTGGCCGTCGCCAAGCAAAACAGGCCAAGGCCGACAGCGCCGAGGCGGGTGAGCAGGCCGGATGCGATAGAGAGCCCTGCTCCGAACTGCAGCGCGAGCGTGGCGACGAACAGCGGCAGGCCGATGCCTTGGGGTGCCATCGCCTTGGCGGCGGCGTCGAAATGGGTGGCCAGCGTCAGGCCTTCGTGCAGGAACAGCACGGATAAGAGCAGGCGGCCGGCAAGCAGGGTGGTGTCCTTGAGGTGGTATTTTGCGGCGAGTTGGTGAAGCTTCGCGGCGTGGTCGGTGAATAGCATGGTCTGGCTCCGGAATTTGAGGGCAGGCAGGCGCCGCGTGCCCGGTTTGGGTACGCAGGACCTGCGCTGGCTGTGGTGTCTGGGGGGCCGGAGCCAGCCTGAGGGAAGCATGCCGGCTCCGGCTTTTTGGGCACCGGCCACGGGCGCCCAAACTGGGGTGGGTTGGGTTGAGGTCGGCGCCAAGGCCCCCCACTCCGTCTCGGCTTCGCCGAGCCACCTCTCCCCCCGCTCCGCGGAGGGAGAGGAAATGCTAACCGCCACGGTCGCTGCCTTGAAAGGCTTGGCATTTCCTCTCCCCCATGGACATGTGAGAGGTGGCCGCGAAGCGGACGGAGTGGGGCTGGCTCCGCTATATGCGATTGCCCCGCTCCGCGCAGGGAGAGGAAATGCCCGGCCCTACTGCGTCACCTTGGTGGCGATTGCCTTCTGCAAGTCCTCAAGTTCCTCGCAGCCGGCGGGGCACAGTTTCTGCAGCGAGGCCAGCTGCTCGTTGGCCTTGGCCATGTCGCCGGTCTCGACATAGAGCTCGCCCAGATATTCGCGGGCGGCCTTGTGGTCGGGTTTCAGCTCCAGCGCCTTGTTGTAGTAGGTCAGCGCGGTGGTGAAGTCGCCGGTCTTGCGCAGCGTGAAGCCGAGCAGGTTATAGACGTCGGCCTGCTGGTTGTCCTGCGCGAGATCACGCAGGTCGGCCAGCGCGCCCTTGTAGTCCTTGACCGCGATCTTGGCCTGGACGGCGGTGAGGTCGGGCGCGTCAGTACCTTCGATGTCGTCCACCGCATAGGCCGGCATGATGGTGGCCACGGGAACCACGGTCAGCACCGCAATGGCGCCGAGCAGGCCGAACAGGGCGTTTCTGCCCAGACAGGATTGTTTCATCGTCTTTCTCGCTTGAGTTGGGAGCTCGCGCTCAAATCTGGACTGGAGTGAAGCCATAGGCATTGCCGTCTTTGACAAACACGCCGGTGCCGGGGAACGGGAAGTGCGACCCGGAAATGCGAATGTTATCGGCGATCACCCGATCGATGATCTTGTGGCGGGTCGTGATCGCCGTCGGCCCGTCCTGGTCGTAGCTGCCCTGCCACTCCGGATGCGGCGCCAGAAGCGCCGGCACATACATGGTGTCGGCCGAGATCATCAGCTGTTCCTTGCCGGAATTGGCGAGGTAGACCGAATGGCCCGGCGTGTGGCCGGGGGCGGCGATGATCTGGATGCCGGGCACGACCTCGGCGCCGTCATCGACCAGCTTCCAGTTCTTCCATTTCGGAAAATTCTCGGCGATGCGCTTGCCCGCCGGCTTGCGGCCTTCGGGCAGCTTGGCCAGCCGGCTCGGGTCGGTCCACCAGTTGTATTCGGTGGCGTTGACGATCAGTTCGGCATTGGGGAACACCGGCGCGTTGGTGCCTTTCTCCATCAGGCCCCAGACATGGTCGGGATGGAAATGCGAGATCATGATGGTGTCGATCGCCTTGTAGTCGATGCCGGCGGCGGCCATGTTGGCCGGCAGATGCGTGGCGTTGGTCTGCCACTGGCCAACGCCCGAGCCGGCATCCATCATGATCAGCTTGCCGTCCATTTTGAGCACGACGACGGTGAGCGGGATCGGCATGAATTCGGTGGTCAGCCCCGCTTTGGCGAGCGCTGCCTTGGTGTCGTCGACCGAGACATCCCTAATGAAGGCCGGGTCATGCGGCTTGCGCCAAATGCCGTCATAGATGGCGGTGACCTCGATATCGCCGACCTTGTATTTGTAGAAGCCGATCGACGGCTCGACCGGTGTTTCGGCGAAGGCAGGCCCGGTGAATTCGAGCTTGCCGGCAAGGCCGAAGGCGGCTGCCGCGAGCGTGGTTCCAAGCAATGTGCGACGTGTCATTGTGAACATGGGTAATCTCCTGTGGCGTTGCGGGTGGTGCGGGTGATTGACGGAGAGCCAAAGCCCCATGGCTCCCCGTCCTGCTGCGGTTGAGGCGGCGCCGTCGGGATCCGGCGCCGGCGCCCATGAACTCAGTTGCCCCAGATGCCCTGGCCCGGTTCGTCCGCAGCAGATTTCGTCGTCGCCTTCATGCCATGGCGGACCATGTCCTGCCTGGCGGTCGAGGCGGTGTAGGTGTTGTCGATGGTCGCAACCGTCTGGCTGGCGGCGCGCGAACCATAATGGTCGCTGCCGGCAAAGGCGCAGGTGGTGGCGATGAGGACCGCCGCGGCGGTGAGAGCGATGTTCTTCATGTCGATGGCTCCTGATCGGTCAGTGTCGGGGTTGGGTCCGGAGCGCGCTCAGCGGCCCCAGATGCTGTCGCGGTTGTGCTGGTCAATGATGTCTTGCACCGAGCCCTGCTTCGGCCCCGTCGTCACCTTGGTGTCGACGCCGTTCTGGTGTGTTGTGTAGGGAATTGACGCAGTGGCGTCGGTGTCGACGGCAGGCTGGTTGGCCTTGTTGGTGAAATGGTCACTGCCGGCAAAGGCAGCGCTTGAGGCAAGCAGCATCGCAGCCACGCTGAAAGCGAGCTTGGTCATGTCCAAAATTCCTTGTTTCGTTTCTTTGGGTCGCGGGCTGGAATGGCCCCGCTGATAACAAGACCCGGAAGGGCCGTGCTTTATTCCCCGGTGCGGCGAGATTTTTTGGAGGGAGAGAAATTAGGCGGCGGTCGAGCAGACGCTTGGCCGGATCAGGCGCGCTTGCGCCTTGGCAGTTTCGTCAAACTGTCAGGGCGCTACTCCGCCGCCTCTGCGTAGTCCACGGGCACATAGTTGAGGATCGGGCCAAGCCAGCGTTCGACCTCGGCCAGCGGCATGGCCTTGCGGCGCGCATAGTCCTCAACCTGGTCGCGTTCGACCTTGGCGACGCCGAAATAGTAGCTTTCGGGATGCGCGAGATAGAGGCCGGAGACCGACGAGCCCGGCCACATTGCGTAGCTCTCGGTCAGGCTGACGCCAGCATTGCCCTCGCCGTCGAGCAGCCGGAACAATGTTGCCTTCTCGGTATGATCGGGCTGCGCGGGATAGCCGGGCGCCGGGCGGATGCCACGATAGGGCTCGCCGATCAGCTCGTCGGGCGCCAGCTTTTCATCCGCCGCATAGCCCCAGAGGTCCTTGCGCACCTTCTCGTGCATGCGCTCGGCAAAAGCTTCGGCGAAGCGGTCGGCCAGCGCCTTGACCATGATCGACGAATAATCGTCATTGGCGCGCTCGAAGCGTTCGGCGATCGCCACTTCCTCGATGCCTGCGGTGACGATGAAGCCGCCGATATAGTCGGGCTTGCCGCTGTCTGCGGGCGCGACGAAATCCGACAGCGCGACATTGGCCTTGCCGTCGCGCTTGGTCAGTTGCTGGCGCAGCGTGAAGAAGGTCGCCAGCTCCTGCGAGCGCTTCTCGTCGGTGAACAGCCTGATGTCGTCGCCGATAGCGTTGGCCGGCCAGAAGCCGATGACGCCACGCGGCGCGAACCATTTTTCCGCGATGATTTTCTGCAGCATCGCCTGCGCATCCTCGAACAGCTGGCGCGCCGCCGGTCCCTGCGCTTCATCCTCGAGGATCTTGGGATAGCGCCCCTTCAGCTCCCATGTCTGGAAGAAAGGCGTCCAGTCGATGTAGCGCGAGAGTTCGGTCAGGTCCCAGTTGTCGAAAACCTTCACGCCGGTGAAGGACGGCTTCGGCGGCTGGTAGGCAGACCAGTCGATCTTGTGCGCATTGGCCCTCGCTTTGGCGAGCGGCAGCCGCTGCTTGTCGGCTTCCGAGCGGGCATGCGCGTCGGCGACCTTCTTGTACTCGGCCCGTACCGCGTCGACATAGCCGGCCTTGCCGTCGTTCGACAGCAGCGCCGATACCACGCCGACCGCACGGCTGGCGTCGGCGACATAGACCGTCTGCCCCTTGGCGTAGCGCGGGTGGATCTTCACTGCGGTATGTACGCGGCTGGTCGTGGCGCCGCCGATCAGCAGCGGGATATCAAACCCCTCGCGCTCCATCTCGGCGGCCATGTGCGCCATCTCGTCCAGCGACGGCGTGATCAGGCCGGACAGGCCGATGATGTCGACCTTTTGCTCGCGCGCGGTCTGCAAGATTTTCGCCGCCGGCACCATGACGCCGAGATCGATGATCTCGTAATTGTTGCAGGCCAGCACGACGCCGACGATGTTCTTGCCGATGTCATGGACATCGCCCTTCACCGTCGCCATCAGTATTTTACCCGCCGTCTGGCGCTCGCCATTGTCGATGCCATTGGCGGCGTTGGCCAGTTTTTCCGCCTCCATATGCGGCAGCAATCCGGCCACCGCCTGCTTCATGACACGGGCCGACTTCACCACTTGCGGCAGAAACATTTTTCCCGCGCCGAACAGGTCGCCGACGACATTCATGCCGGCCATCAGCGGGCCTTCGATGACATGCAGCGGACGCTCGGCTGCCAGCCGCGCTTCCTCGGTGTCGGCGTCGATGAATTCGGTAATGCCGTTGACCAGCGCATGCGAAATGCGTCCTTCGACCGGCAGCTCGCGCCAGGCGAGATCGCGCTCCTTGCCTTCCTTGCCGGCGGTGCCCTTGAAGCGCTCGGCGATCTCCAGCATGCGCTCGGTGGCGGTGCCGCCGGCCCTGGGCGCGCGGTTGAGCACGACATCCTCGCAGGCTTCGCGCAGCTCCGGCTCGATCGTGTCGTAGACGGCGAGCTGACCGGCATTGACGATGCCCATATCCATGCCGCGCTGGATGGCGTGGTAGAGGAACACGGCATGCATGGCCTCGCGCACCGGCTCGTTGCCGCGGAACGAGAAAGACAGGTTGGAGACGCCGCCCGAGATATGGACATGCGGCAGCGTCGCAGTGATGTCGCCGGCGGCCTCGATGAAATCGACGCCGTAATTGTCATGCTCCTCGATGCCGGTGGCGACCGCGAAGACATTGGGGTCGAAGACGATGTCCTCGGGCGGGAAACCGGCCTGTTCGGTCAAGAGCTTGTAGGCGCGGGTGCAGATCTCGACCTTGCGCGCCTTGGTGTCGGCCTGACCGGCCTCGTCGAAGGCCATGACGACCACCGCCGCGCCATAGGCACGTACCAGCCTGGCGTGATGGAGGAACGCTTCCTCGCCTTCCTTCATCGAGATGGAATTGACCAGCGGCTTGCCCTGCACGCATTTCAGGCCGGCCTCGATGATCTCCCATTTCGAGCTATCGACCATCACCGGAACGCGGGCGATGTCCGGCTCGGCGGCGATCAAATTGAGATACTCGACCATCGCCTTCTTCGAATCGATCAGGCCCTCATCCATGTTGATGTCGATGATCTGGGCGCCATTGGCGACCTGGTCGCGCGCCACGTCGAGCGCGGGGACATAGTCGCCCGCGGTGATCAGTTTTCGGAACTTGGCCGAGCCGGTGACATTGGTGCGCTCGCCGACATTGACGAAGGGAATCTCGTCGGTCAGCGTGAACGGCTCCAGCCCGGACAGGCGCATCTTGCGCTCGATCTCGGGGATCGCGCGTGGCGGGTATTTCTTCACCGCCTCGGCAATCGCCCGGATGTGCTCCGGCGTCGAGCCGCAGCAGCCGCCGACGACATTGACCAACCCTTCCCTGGCGAAATCCTCGATCTGCGCGGCCATGAAGTCCGGGCTCTCGTCGTAGCGGCCGAATTCATTGGGCAGGCCGGCATTCGGATAGGCGCAGACGAAAGTGTCGGCGACGCCGGATATTTCGGCCAGATGCGCACGCATGGCGTTGGCGCCGAGCGCGCAGTTGAGACCGATGGTGAAGGGGCTGGCATGGCGCACCGAGTGCCAGAAGGCGGTCGGCGTCTGGCCCGACAGCGTGCGGCCGGAGAGATCGGTGATGGTGCCCGAAATCATCACCGGCAGATGCACGCCCTTCTCGAGAAATATCTCGTTGCAGGCAAAGATCGCCGCCTTGGCGTTCAGCGTGTCGAAGATGGTCTCGATCAGGATGATGTCGGCGCCGCCGTCGATCAGGCCGCGCAGCTGCTCGCCATAGGCCAGGCGCAATTCGTCGAAGGTCACAGCACGGTAGCCGGGATTGTTGACGTCGGGCGACATCGAGGCGGTGCGGTTGGTCGGCCCGAGCGCACCGGCGACGAAACGGCGCTTGCCGTCCTCCTGCTCGGCGCGAATGGCGGCGCGCCGCACCAGCCGCGCACCGTCGCGGTTCAGCGCATAGACGGCGTCCTCCATGCCGTAATCGGCCTGGGCGATCGAGGTCGAGGAGAAGGTGTTGGTCTCCAAAATGTCGGCGCCTGATATGGCGTATTGATAGTGGATCTCCTCGATCGCGGCGGGCTGGGTCAGGATCAGGAGGTCGTTGTTGCCCTGCTGGTGGCAGGCGCAGCCGGCAAAGGCCTCGCCGCGAAACTGCTCCTCGTCGAAACCGAGGCCCTGGATCTGCGTGCCCATGGCGCCGTCGAGGATGAGGATACGCTCACGCGCCGCCGCGGTGAGTGCTGCAAGCACCTGGGAACCGTCGGGCGTAGGCGCGACGGGGCCGAACAAAACGTCCAGCGGTGCAGTATTCTGCGACATTTTTTATCCTTGGGGCGACAAACCCAAGTCACATAAAGACATCTTTATGTCAACATACGCCTTTCAGATGCGCATGTCACGCCCTTTGCGAGAGCGCCGCCCTGTCGCCGGTTCCACCGTTGCGCTAGAGCCCGGCAACAGCGCTGCCTGACATCCGCCTCCTGTCGGCTTCGACCATTTCTTCCGCCAGTTGCTCCAGCCGAACCGTGGGATGCCAATCCAGGTCGCGACGGGCCCGGGAGGCGTCGCCGGTCAGAAGGTTCATTTCGGCTGGCCTGTAAAACGCCGGATCGACGGAGACGACCGTCTTGCCGGTGGCGCGGTCGACCGCGCGTTCGCCGGCTCCCTCCCCCAGCCAGTCCAGAAGAATGCCGGACGCATTGGCGGCGAAGCCGATGAAATCGCGCACCGAATGGGCGGTGCCCGTGGCAACGACAAAATCCGCGGGGCTTGGCAATTGCAGCATTTTCCACATGGCGCCGACATAGTCCCGGGCGTGACCCCAATCGCGCTTTGCGTCGAGGTTGCCGACACGCAGCGGCGCCTCCCGGTCGAGCGCGTATCGCGCCAGGCCGACCGAGACCTTGCGGGTCAGGAACTCGGCGCCGCGAAGCGGAGATTCGTGGTTGAACAGGATGCCGCTTGAGCAATGCAGCCCGAAGGCCTCCCGGTAATTGGCCACCGCCCAATGTGCGAAAAGCTTGGCGGTGCCATAGGGGTTGCGCGGGTGGAACGGGGTGCTTTCGGTCTGCGGGACATGTTCAGCGTTGCCGAACATTTCCGAGCTGGACGCCTGGTAGAACCGCGCTTCCGGCACGATCGTCCTGACGCATTCGAGCAGCCGCAAGGCGCCGATCCCCACGACTTCGGACGTATAGATCGGCTGGCGGACAGAGTCGCCGACGAAGCTTTGCCCCGCAAGGTTATAGATCTCATCCGGTCGAATGCTTTCCAACACGGCGCGAATGTTGGAGTCTTCGGTCAGCTCCATCGGCATAAGTTCGATGTCGTCGACGATGTTCAATTCCTGCAGGCGCCAGGTGCTTATCGCGGATGTGCTGCGGATCGTGCCGACAACACGGTAGCCCTTTTGCAGCAGAAGCCTTGCGAGGTAGGCTCCGTCCTGCCCCGTTACACCCGTCAGCAGCGCTGTCTTTTGTCGCAAGGTTCGCCCCGAATGTGAAGGAAGCACGCCTATCAGAAGTTCATCGATCTATGGCAGCCTGTCACTCGAACACACAAGTCCTGCGCGATCCTATTCCCCCACCACGTCCCGATACACCCTCACCTCGCCATCCTGGCCGCGAATGCGCCAGTCCTGCCCGTCCTGCGCCTCGATAGACCACGGCCCGAGCGGCACCTTGCCGCCGCCTTCCGGCAGGTCCAGCACATAGATGGGATTGCAGATGCCCGACAGGCGGGCGCGCAGCGCGCCGGCCAGCGCCTGGCCCTCGGCAATGGTGGTGCGCCGATGCGCCATGCCGCGCGCAAGGTCGCCATGGTGCAGGTAATAGGGCTTTACCCCCAGGCGATACATCAGCTCGCGACAGAGTTCCTCAAGCACCTCGACCGTGTCGTTGACGCCCTTGAGCAGGACGCTCTGGTTGAGCAGCACGAAGCCCGCCTGGCGCAAGGTGCGGCAAGCCAATTCAGTGTCCGACGTGATTTCGCGCGCGTGGTTGAAATGGGTGACGATGGTGACCATCAGCCGGCCCTGCAAGGCGCCAACCAGCCCCGGCGTGATCCGCGCCGGCAGCACAACGGGCACGCGGGTGTGCACGCGCAGCAGCCGCACATGCGCGATCGTCTCGATGCGGGCGCGGATTTCAGCCAGCGCCTTGTCCGGCAGCGACAGCGGATCGCCGCCGGTCAGGATCACCTCGCGGATTTCGGGATGAGCTTCGATATAGGCAAAGGCCTCTTCCAGAGCGTCACGCGTATAGCCGCGGCCGATCGAGGTCAGCGACTCCTTGCGGAAGCAGAAGCGGCAATAGACCGCGCATTGATAGGTCGGGAACAACAGCACCCGGTCGGCGTGGCGGTGCGTCAGCCGCGGCACGGGGCTGAAGGCATGGTCGGCGATCGGATCGTCGAGCTCGCCCTCCGTGTCCACCAGCTCATCCGGCGACGGAATGATTTGCGCGCGGATGGGATCGGCGGGATCGTTCCAGTCGATCAGGTCGAGATAGGTTTTTGGGGCACGCACCTTGTGCCGCGCGGCCGCCTCCTGCGCCGCCGCCCGTTCGGCCGGCGACAGCGGCAGCGAGGCGAGATCGCGGACATGGCGGACGCCGGCACGGATGTCGTCCTGCCAGGCGGTGTCGGCATCGGCCGCTGCGGTTTTAGGGTTCGAGATTGTGGTCATTGGAGGTCTCGGGGGCACAATTTGGGCGAGCTATCGGCCGGATGACCCGCGGGGTCAACCGTCTATCCGGATGCATAGCGTTCCTTCGCGCCTCGCCTCACACCCCGACCTTCGCCGCAATCGACCAGCGCAGCGATTTCAGGCAATCTGACGGACAAGGCGTTCCACGGGGAGATGGACGCATCAGGGAGGACTGCCATGAGCAAGATGCCGCGCTATGAGGATGCCATTCAGCGCTTTCGCATCGAAGACGAGATCGCCCGGTTGCATGGCAACCCTGCAACCGGCATCAATGCCTATGTCGAATGCTGCGGCCGCCATACCGGTGAAAACCGGCTGGCCCTGCGCGCGATCTCGGCCAGCGGCGAGCTCCGCGAATTCAGCTTCGACGATCTCGCCGACATGTCGGGACGCGCCGCCAATGTGCTCAAGGCTGCCGGCGTCGGTGCCGGCGATGTCGTGGCCGGCATGCTGCCGCGCATTCCCGAACTGGTGGCGCTGATCGTCGGCACCTGGCGGATCGGCGCGGTCTACCAGCCGCTTTTCACCGCCTTCGGCCCGAAGGCCATCGAGCATCGTCTCGGCTATAGCGCTGCCAGGATCGTGGTGACCAACCCGGCCAATCGCGGCAAGCTCGACGAGGTCGAGACACCAGCGCAAATCGCGACCGTTCTTGGTCCCGGCGAGGCGCTGCCGCAAGGCGACATGGATTTTCGCGCCGCGCTTGCCGCCGCCTCGCCCGACTGCCAGCCGGTGATGCGCAAGGGCGGCGACCTGCTCATGATGATGTCGACCTCCGGAACGACCGGCCTGCCCAAGGGCGTCCCGGTGCCGCTCAAGGCCCTGCTCGCCTTCGGCGCCTATATGCGCGACGCGATCGGGCTGCTGCCCGACGATGTCTTCTGGAACATCGCCGATCCCGGCTGGGCCTACGGCCTCTATTACGCCATCACCGGTCCCTTGCAGCTCGGCATCGCCACCACCTTCTATGAAGGCGCCTTCAACGCCAAAAGCACCTACGACATCATCGAGCGGCTCGGTGTCACCAGCCTCGCCGGCTCGCCCACCGCCTATCGCCTGCTGATGGCGGAAGGGCCTGACGCGGCCGCCCGTGTCAAAGGCAGGCTGCGCGTGGTGAGCAGCGCCGGCGAGCCGCTCAACCCGGAAGTGATCCGCTGGTTCGACGCAAATCTCGCCGCCCCCATCCACGACCATTACGGCCAGACCGAGAACGGCATGATGGTCAACAACCATCACGGCCTGACGCATATTGTCCGCGCGGGCTCGGCCGGCTTTGCGATGCCGGGCTACCGCATGGTGGTGCTGGACGATGCCGGCAACGAGCTCGGCCCCAACCAGCCCGGCATCCTCGCGGTCGACATCGCGAACTCGCCGCTGCGCTGGTTCGACGGTTATCACCAGGCCGAGACGCCGGCGATATCAGGCGGCTATTACCGGACCGGCGACACGGTGGAGTACGAGCCGGACGGTTCAGTGTCCTTCATCGGCCGCGCCGACGACGTCATCACCTCGGCCGGCTACCGCATCGGCCCATTCGACGTCGAAAGCGCGCTGATCGAGCATCCGGCGGTCAACGAGGCGGCGGTGGTCGGCGTGCCCGACCCGCAGCGCACCGAGATCGTCAAGGCTTTCGTGGTGCTGGCGCCGGCTTACGAGGGCAACCCCGACCTCGCCGAAGAACTTGCCCAGCATGTGAAGAAACGGCTCTCCGCGCACTCTTACCCGCGCGAGATCGAGTTCGTCACGGAACTGCCGAAAACGCCGAGCGGCAAGATCCAGCGGTTTTTGCTGAGGAAGGCGGAGGTGGAGAAGCCCAAAGGGTGATGTAGGCGCCAATCTCCCTCCTTGAGGGGGAGATGTCGCCGAAGGCGACAGAGGGGGTCGTTGCGCGTGAAGCGCTAACGT
>NZ_JBFUFA010000010.1:0-194490 GCF_056403695.1 Mesorhizobium sp. P2_F7
GGCAGGACAGAGGGGGGCGCGCAGGAATGATGCGCGGAGAAAACCTGCCCCGTGCCGCCGCAACGTTCCTGGACTTCGCTAGGCTGCTGCGCCGCCACGCCTTCGCAATCGCCCCCGAACAAGTCTCCAGCTTCATGCAGGCGGTCACCTTGCTCGGCCCTCGCTCGATGTCCGACATCCGCGAGGCAGCTCTTGCCACGCTCGCCCCCTCGCCAGACCGCCGCAATGAATTCGAAGCGCATTTCCGCAACCATTTCTATGGCGACGCCAGCCCCTCGATCGAAGGCGAGGAGGACGAGGAAACCCGCATCAAGGACGATCACGGCACGCGCCAGGAAGAGAACCAGCCCCCGCGCCAGGAAAAAGGCGGGGAACTGTCGTCGGCGATCGAACAACTGAGCAGCCGTGATTTCCAGCGTGACGACGATGGTCTCACGACCTTCCGCGGCAAGCTGGCCTCCGCACTGCCCGTGCGCCGCTCTTTCCGCACCGTGCGAACCCGTTCGCGCGGCACGCTCGACCTCAGACGTTCGCTCAGCGAAATCGTCAGCGCCGATGGCGATATCCCCTCGCCGCAGCTTCGCCGCCGCCAGACGGTGCCACGCAAGCTGCTGCTTTTGATCGATGTCTCCGGCTCGATGAAGCTGCATACGGCGGACTACCTCAAGCTGGCGCATGCCGCCGTACAAGGCGCGGACAGGGTGGAAATCTTCACCTTCGGCACGCGGCTCACCCGCATCACCTCGGCGCTGCGCATCCGCGACCGCGGCCAGGCGCTCACCCGAGCGGCGGCATTGGTAGACGACTGGGACGGCGGCACACGCATGGGACCGACGCTACTCGCCTTCCTCTCTGTCCCGCGCTTCTCGGCCTTCGCGCGAGGTGCAGCGGTGGTCATCCTGTCGGACGCGCTGGAGCGCGGCGATCATGCCGACCTCGAAACCGCAATACGACGCCTGAGCGCCCGCGCCTTCCGGCTTTCGCTGGCAACGCCACTCGCCGGCGATCCACGCTTCCAACCTGCGACGGCGGCGCTGCGCGCCATCCTGCCGGCGCTGGACGATCTCATCGACGGCTCGTCGCTCAGCAGCCTCACCGATTTCATCCTGTCACTCGCCCGCCCTGCCCCGGCGGCGTCGACATTCTGGAAAAGGGTCTCGTAATGCAGAAAGCCATCGACGCGCATTTCCACATCTGGCGCCAGCAAGACCAGCCCTGGCTGGTCGGCCCGATGGTGCCGCGCATCTTCGGCCCTTACGAGCCGATCCGCCGCGACTATCCGATCACGGAATTCCTCGAAGACCAGAGGCGTTCCGGTGTCGAGAAGGCCGTCTATGTCCAGACCAACTGGGCGAAAGAGGATTTCGAGAAGGAAGTCGCCTTCCTGCAGACGACAGCTGATGAGACCGGCTGGCCGCACGCCATCGTCGGTTATGCCGACATGACGGTCGACGATGTGCGCCATCAGATCGACCGGCTGATAAAATATCCGCTGCTGCGCGGCGTGCGCATGCAGCTCCACTGGCACGAGACGCCGGCCTTCCGCTTCGCCGCCTCTGCCGATCAGGTCATCGACCCCAAGGTGCGCGCCAATGTGGCGCGGCTGAAGGACTATGGCCTGTCCTTCGACCTGCAGCTTTTCCCCGCCCAGATGAAGGACGGGCTGACGCTGGTCGGCGAGAACCCTGAGACCAATTTCATTCTCACCCATGCCGGCATGCTGACCGGCATGGGGCCGGAGACGACAGAGGCCTGGAAGGCCGGCCTGCGCACCCTGTCAGCCGCGCCGAACTTTTATGCCAAGCTGTCGGGTCTCGGCACTTTCGTCCACCGCAACGACCCGCAACTGATCGCTTACATCGTCGACAATGCGATCGACATACTGGGCGCAGACCATCTGATGTTCGGCTCGAACTTCCCGATCGAAAAACTCTGGACCAGCCACGCCGAACTGATCAAGGCGCACCGCGCGGCGGTGGGCAAGCATGGTGCGACGGCCGAGGCGGATGTCTTCTGGAATACGGCGGAGAAGGTGTACCGGCCGGTGTGAGAGCGGTCTTCCCTTCTCCCCCTGTGGGAGAAGGTGGCCGAGCAAAGCTCGGTCGGATGAGGGGTGTTGGAAGGATCGCTATGTTAAAGAACTAAGCGCCTGAAAGCTCTTGATCTTTCTACGCCTCGTTTCTTCCAGCACCCCTTGTGTGTTTGGAATCGTGCATTGTGAGGGCGCCACGGATCAGGCGCTTGCCTGACCCGTGGCGGCGGTCGAGAGCCCGTCGCCGGGATTTTTTCGACCCCGGGATCGGTCAGAAGTCTTGTGGCGGCCATGGCATTTCCCTTTATTGAATCGGTGGATCAAGTCGTTGAATCAGATCTCGAGCAAACGTGCCTAACCCTTTGCCGATTCGAGTTCCGTGGCGGAAGAGTTCGGACGTCAATTCTTCAGAGCGTGCCCGGAAACCTCGGCGCCCGCACCGGGCGGCAGCACCAGGAAACGCAGCGCCGCCACCAGCCCGATGGCGCCAATCGCCACGAAGGCGATGCGAAAATCGACGAGGTCGAGCGCCGGCCGCGCCCTGACGATCTGCGACAGGTTGAGGATCGCCGCCGCCACCGCGACACCGAACAGCATCGATATCTGCTGCAGCATGGACGACAGCGTCGCCGCCGAGCTGCGCTGTGCGGCGTCGATGTCGGCGAAGGCCAGCGTGTTCAGCGCCGTGAACTGCATCGAGCGTGACAGGCCAGCGATCAGCATCAGCACCACGACCAGCGCCTGCGGCGTGTCAGGCGAGATCGCCGCGCAGGCCATGATCGAGGCCGAGGCGATGATGCCGTTAACAACCATCACCGTGCGAAAACCGAAACGCCGCAGCGTCGGCGTCGTCACCGTCTTCATGCCGAGATTGCCGAGGAAATAGGCCAGTATCATCAGGCCGGCATCGACGGGGCTAAGCCCGAAGCCGACCTGGAACAAAAGCGGCAGCAGAAACGGCGTGGCGTTGATCGCCACCCGGAAGATCGTGCCGGCGGCGAGCGTCGAGATGGCGAAGGTCAGCACCTTGAAGGCGCCGAGATCGAGCAGCGGATGCGGCGCCCGCAGGAGATGCCGTACCGCCAGCCAGCCTACGACAATGCCCGCTGAGACCAACACCACCGTCGGCAAGGCGCCATCCTCAGGATGCGCGATCCGCTCAAGACCGTAGAGCAGCAGCGCGAGCCCCAGCGACGTCAGGAAGAACCCCGGCCAGTCCAGTGGCTTGGGGTCGGCCTCGCGGTCGCCCGGGATGAAGCGGGCGACCAGCGCCAGCCCGATCAGCCCGAGCGGGATGTTGATGAAGAAATTCCAGTGCCAGGAGAGATAGGTGGTGATGAAACCACCAAGCACCGGCCCGACGACGGGCGCGAACAACGCCGGCCAGGTGATCAGCGCCGTGGCGTTGAGCAGCTCCGATTTCGGCGCGTTGCGCAGCACGAGGATGCGACCGACCGGGGTCATCAGCGCACTGCCAAGGCCTTGCACGACGCGAGCGGCAACGAATTGAGGGAGACTCTGCGAGAAGCCGCAGGCGAACGAAGAGAGCGTGAACAGGACGATCGCCAGGAGAAAAATGTTGCGCGCGCCGAAACGGTCGGCGAGCCAGCCCGACAGCGGCACGAACACCGCCATGGTCAACATATAGGCGGTGATGCCGATGCTCATCGCCACCGCCGGCACGCCGAAGGAGTCTCCCATCTGCGGCAGCGAGGTCGAGATGATCGTCGAATCCAAAAGCTGCATGAAAAACGCGATGGCGACGATCAGCGCGACCCGCCGCGCATTGCTGGCGGTTGCGGCCGAGGCTTCGGTATCGGGAACGGCAGTCATGACGAACCGCGTTGAACAGCATATGGCTGGCCCAGTCCAGAGCCTAGCCAACAAACTTCCGTGTCGGCCTGCAGCCTGCTATGGGATGGACGGGGCGATGGAGGAAAGTGCGCGCATAAATGAAGCCGATCTATATCGACTACCTCAATGCCCTCGATATCGAAGCCCTTGAGATGACCGACGGCGAAATCATCGCCGCCGTCGAGGCTGGACTGGTCGCGCAAGGCAACGGCCAGACAGTTATCGAGCCGCGCGTCCATCTCGAACCCGATCCTTCCTTCCACGGCCATTTCAACGTGCTGCGCGGCTACGTCGCGCCGCTCGATGCGGCAGGCGTGAAGATCGTCGGCGACTATGTCGACAACTATCTGCACGGCCTGCCCTCGGAATTCGGCATTTTGAACCTGTTCGATCCGCGCACCGGCACACCGCGCGCCATCCTCGATGCCACCGTCATCACCGACATGCGCACCGGCGCAGTCACCGCCATCGGCGCCAGGCATCTGGCGCGCAAGAATTCCAAGGTGCTGGCCCATATCGGCGCGCGCGGCACCGCCTACTGGAATGTGCGGCTGCTCGACCATCTGTTCGATTTCGACGAAATCCGTGTCCATTCGCGCCGCCCGGAAAGCCGCGACGGTTTTGCCGCCAAACTCTCCGCCGACCTCGGCAAGAAAGTCACGGCGGTCGCCGACTGGCAGAGCTGCGTCAAGGGCGCCGACATCGTCGTCGAGGCTTCGCGGCTTTCGGAACCGCAACCGCTGCTCAAGACCGAATGGATCAAGCCCGGCGCGTTCGTCGTGCCCTATGGCACGATGAGCGCGGTGGAGCTGTCGCTGACCGACATCATGCAGAAAATGGTCGTCGACGACTGGGGCCAGTGCAAGGGCGGCAAATTCGGTTCGCTGCGCGCCCATGTCGAGACCGGGCGGCTGAGCGAAAAGACGCTGCACGCCGAACTCGGCCAGATTGCCGCCGGCCTCAAACCGGGCCGGCAGAGCGACGACGAGACGATCCTGTTCTGGCATCGCGGCCTGTCGCTGTCCGATATTGCGCTGGGCAAGGCGATGCTGGCCAAGGCCGCGGATAAGGGCATCGGCCAGAGGCTGCGCTTCGCATGAGCGCGCTCGTCCTCACCGGCGCCGGCGTCAGCGTCGAGGATGTCGCGGCGGTTGCCCGTGGCGGCCGCAAGGTCGAGGTCGAGCCTGCCGTTATCGAGAGGCTCGACAAGGCCCGCAAGGTGCTCGACCAGGCCGCCGCGTCCGGCCAGAAGATTTACGGCCTCAACACCGGCCTCGGCGCCAATCTCGGCAGCACGGTCGAAGGCGACGCCAGTGCCTTCCAGCGCCAGTTGCTGGAGGGACGCAGCGGCGCCGTCGGCGAACCGCTGCCGCAAGAGGCGGTGCGGGCGACCATGTTTGCCCGTGCCGCGATGTTCTCGGTTGGCGGTTCGGGCATTTCGCCGGCGGTTTTCACCGCGCTGATCGACGCGCTCAATGCCGGCGTGCATCCGGTGATGCCTGGACTAGGCTCGATCGGCGACGGCGATCTGGTGCTGATGACTGCCCTTGCCCGTCTGCTCACCGGTGACGGCGAAGCAGACTATCAGGGCCGTCGCATGCCGGCCGCCAAGGCCCTGATGATGGCGCGGCTCGCCCCGATCAGCCTGGCGCCGAAAGACGGGCTGTCGCTGATCAACGCCTCGGCGGTCTCAGCCGGTAGCGGCGCGCTGGCGCTGGCCGACGCGCTCTCCGCCTTTGCGCAACAGCAGCAGGCGGGCGCTCTGACCATGGAAGGGTTCGGCGCCAACCGCACCATCCTCGATCCGCGCCTGCATCTGGCGCGGCCGGCCGCCTGCCAGCAAATGGCGGCAAAGGGCCTGCGCGATCTGCTTGCCCGCGACGAGGAGGCGGCGCCGACAACCTTGCAGGACCCGCTGTCGATCCGCTGCATGCCGTCGATCCATGGCGCGCTGATCCAGGCGATCGACCAGGCGCGGCTGGCGCTGGAGATCGAGCTCAACGCCGCCGCCGACAATCCGCTGGTGCTGGGCGATGACGGCCAGGTGCTGTCGACCGGCAATTTCCACACGACGTCGCTGGCGCTCGCCTTCGAGACGCTCGGCCTGGCGATCGCCCAGTGTGCGGCGGCCAGCGCCGCCCGTTTCATCCAGCTCACAGGCTCCGGCCGCAACGGCCTGCCGAAATATCTTTCGCCGGTCGGTGGGGCCTCAGCCGGCTTCGTGCCGCTGCAGAAGACGGTTGCGGCGATCCTCGCTAGCATCCGCCACAAGGCCAATCCGGTCATGCTGGATTTCCTGGCCGTATCCGAGGGCGTCGAGGACGTTGCCACGCAGACACCGCTCACCGTGTCGAAATGCGCCGGGATGATCGGCCTGTGGCGGCGGTTGATTGCCTTCGAACTGATGGCTTCCGCGCAGGCCGTCGATTTCCGCGACGGGCTTAAGCTCGCGCCGGGCACCGCCACGATCCATGCCGCGGTGCGCGCACATGTGGCAATGCTCAGGGAAGACCGGCCGCTGGGAGCGGACGCCGAAGTACTCCACGCCCTGCTCGCCGACGGAACATGGCAAGGCGCCGGGACGGTCGACAAAGAAACCGCGTAATCAGCTCTTTGCGTCCACCCTTTTCATGAACTGGCTGAGCTCGGCAGGGTCCATGCGCACGACATGCTTGTCTTCCGGATAGGCGCCGCTGTTGACGTCGGCGACATATTCGGAGAATGCGGCGACACGTTCCGCCTGCAGCCGGTCATACTCGGCAGCGAAGTTGCGATAGACTTTCGAATGGCGCGGCATATGACCCCGGTTCTGGCCGAGAATATCGTCGGCAAACAGATATTGCGCATCGCAGCCCGTGCCCGCCCCCATCGACAGCATGATCAGTGAGGTGCGTTCGGAGATTGCCCTAGCGACCTCGACCGGAACCACCTCGATCTCGGCGCCGAGCGCGCCGACGGCCTCATACTGCTTGACCGCTTCGAAGATCTGCATGGCGGCGTCGGCGGTCTTGCCGACGGCCTTGAAACCGCCGGTCCAGGTCGCGCGCGACGGAATGAGGCCGACATGGCCGATCACCGGAATCGCATCGTCTGCCAGCCGCTTCACGGTGGCGAAGCCTGCACTGCAATAGACCGCGTCGGCGCCCGCCTTGTAGAGCCGGAACGCCCAGCGCAGGAAATCGTCCGCCGTCCCGATTTCATAAAAGTTCTCGCCGGGCATGGTGAACAGGCTCGGCGCCGCATCGCGATACTCAGGGTTGAGCACCAGCTCCGGCGGCACCGAGACGATGTCGACCCCTGCCCGCTCGGCAGCCTCGGCCTCGTCCATGGTCAAGACGCGCAGCATGGTCAGCTGACGCCTGCCCTTCATGGCGCGCAGATCGGCGACGGTCGGTCTCTTTCGGCTCATCGGGATGTCCCAGTTTGCTGGAATTTATCTTCCACCTTACCGGCCATGTAACAGGCCGGATAGAAGGCGTGGCTTTATTCGGCGGCCGCCGACATATCGACCTCGTGGAACTCGCCGCGATAGGGCCGCGCCGTCGGCGGCAATTCGCGCTTGAGGAAATAGTCCTCATATTTCAGCTGCCTCAAAAGCACCGGCCAGACTTCGCGATAGGCGTGCCACATCGACGGGTTCGCTACCGGCAGGTCGTGTTTGATCAACTCGTGCAACCTCGGCAAGGCATGATAAGGCACCATCGGGAACATGTGGTGTTCGACGTGATAATTCATGTTCCAGTAGATGAAACGGCTGACCGGGTTCATGTAGACGGTGCGCGTGTTCAGCCGATGGTCGACGACGTTGTCAGCGAGCCCGATATGCTGCAACAGGCCGGTCAGCACCATGTGCCAGCTGCCATAGAGGCGCGGCAGGCCGATCAGCACCAGCGGCAGCCATGACCCCAGCGCGATCGCGAGAGCGATCGTCGCAACGTATATGGCGATGTGCCAGCGCGCCGCGGTGATCGCCTTCGCCTGCTCCATCTCCGGGATGTAGCTCTTCTCATCGTCCGACAATCTGCCGGACGCCTGCCGCACCAGCGTCGGCAGCGCGTAGCGGACATCGAGGATGCCGGTGAAGGCGAGCGCTGCCCTGATGAGATCCGGCGGACGCATCACCGCAATCTCGGCGTCGCGGCCGACGATGATGGTATCGGTGTGATGGCGGGCATGGCTCCAGCGCCACTGCACCGGATTGCGCACCAGCATGAACGAGGCAACCTCATAGACGACATCGTTCATCCAGCGCGTGCGGAAGGCCGTGCCATGGCCGCATTCATGCCAGCGCGAGTCGCTCGACGAGCCATAGAGCACGCCATAGACCAGCAGGAACGGCACCACCCACCATGTGCTCCATAACCAGACGATGCCGGCGGCCGAGCCCAGGATCGCAGCGATCCAGATGATGGTGTCGCGGATCGCCGGCCCGTCGGAGCGCTGCATCAGCTCCTTTATCGCCTTGCGCGGCACGTCTGTGTGATACCACTCGGCGGAGGCGAGCCCGGTCTCGATCGCCCGGCGGGTGCTTTCGCCGACCAGGCTGTAATCGCGCTTTGTCTTGGCCGCCGTCGCCATAGCAGTCTCGCCTTGTCCTTAAAGCCCGTTTGCGCGGAACTTTCCGTCGAGGAATGTTTTCGCGCGCGGCACGTCATCCTCGGTCAGATGCTCGATGATGACCGGGATGTTCGGGTGCTTCTCGCTGAGCCGCTTCAGATAAAGATCGTAGTTCAGCGAACCGAGGCCCGGCGCCGGCAGTTCGATCTCGCCGACGCCGCGGAAGGTCAGCCCTTCATGCGCGTCGGCATCGCCAATATCGGCATGCTTTTCCGTCTTGTCGCTGCCTGAGCGCTTCACATCCTTGGCATGCGCGATGCGGATCTTGTCGGTCAGCGTGTCGAACACCTGGTTCAGCACCTGGTCCATGCGGTCGATGTTGTGCGCCTCGAAATAGTTGGTCGGATCCATCAGCAGGCCAAGGCCGGGATGGTCGACCTGCGCGAACATCTTGACCGTCTCCTCCACCGAGCCGACGACATTGTTGACATACGTTTCGAGCAGGAACACCGCGCCATGGTCGTAGGCGGTCTGGGCAAGGTCCGAGATCACCTTGCGGCATTCCTCGAACCCTTCCTCGGTCTTGTTTTTGGGATGATGCACCCAGTCGGATTCGGTGTTGTAGGTGCCGGTTTCCGAGATCACATAAGGCGAACCGAAATCGCGCGCGCTGCGGATGATCTCCTTGAGATAGCCAACCCGCTTCTCGCGCTCGGCCTTGTCGGGGTGGATGATGTTGGTGTAGCCGGAGAGGCAGCAGACCGGCAGATTGTGGTCGCGGAATGTGTCGCGCACGACCCTCGCCTTGTCCCTGGTGATCTGCCCAGCTGACAGGTCGATATCCCTGAAATGCAGATCGAGCTGCACCGTGTTGAAGCCGAGCGCGCGGATGCGCCGTGCGGACTCCGCGAGCTCATAGGGGAAATAGCCGGTGAAGATCCCTGCCTGCATCATGATGTGAACTCCTCCCGGTAAGCGATTCAGCCGCAACGCTATTCGGCGGCAAGATGGTCAATCGATCGAAATCTCGGACAGTTTGACGGTGCGGCCTTCCGCCATCGAGCGATACCCCGCCTCGACCAGCGCCATCGTCCTGACATTGTCGGCAACCGACAGCGCCGGCGGCGTGCCGGTCTTCACCGCATGCTGCAATTGTTCCATCACGCCGATGAAGGCATGCGGGAACCACATCGTCTCCCAGCTCGGGGTGACCCACTTGCCGCCGGTCGTCTCGGTCGAGGCATAGGTCAGGGTCGAGGCCACGCCCTTCGGCCAGCCGATCGTGCCCTTGGCGACCCCCTTGGTGCCATCGACGCGCCAGTTGATGTGCTGGTCGTCCTCATAGCCTTCCTGGCGCGGGCCGGACCAGACGTCCTCCAGCGACACGGCAAGCACGCCGGAGGGAAAGTGCAGCGTCGAGACGGTGATGCCGTCGGAATGGTTGAACGCCGTGCGCGGGTCCTTGCGCGTCAGCGTGGTAATTTCAGAGGGATCGCCGAACAGGAAGCGCAGGACGTCGAGATGATGCACGCTCATATTGGCGAGCGTCAGCCGGTCGTACCCGGCAAGAAAAGTCTGCCAGTGCGGGATCGCATGCATGTCGATCTGGGCGAAGACGATGTCGCCCAGCGCGCCGCTGTCGATGATCTGCTTCAGCACACGCATCGACTGGTCGTAGCGCATGTTCTGGTTGACCGAGAGGATCTTGCCGGACCTGGCTGCCTCGTCGCGCAGTTTGACCGCTTCCTCGACCGACAGCGCCAGTGGCTTCTGCGCCAGGATCGCCTTGATGTGCCTTTGCTTCAGCGCATGGCGGATCAGTGCCGGCTGCTGGTCGGGCGGAAAGGCAAGGTCGACGATTTCGACCTCAGTACTCTCGATCAGTTGTTCCGGCGTGTCGTGGACGGTCGGGATGCCCCAGCGCTTCGCCACCTTTTCGGCGCTGGCCTTCGTCCGCGAGGCGATCGCCACCACGGGAAAGCCCGCCTGCGCATAGGCGGCGAGATGGCACTCGGCCATGATCATGCCGGCGCCGATGCAGCCGATCCGGTATTCGCTGGTGCGAACCCTTACATCCGGCTCGAAACCCTGGCCTGCCATCCATTCCTCCCCTGGAGGACAGGATATAACGCCATGGCCGGCCGATCAGCCAAGGTCTGCTCCATCAATTCCCATCAGAACCATGGCAGCGCCAGGCTTCGGACAGTTCGCGCGTCGGTCAGACGAAGAAGAATTCCTCAACCCGCTGCTTGGCCTTTCGCAGCACCGGCAGGATATCCCGCTCCATCTCCGCCACCGAAAAGCGCGCCGACTGGGTCGACATGTTGATTGCCGCCACCGTCCGCCCGGATCGGTCGCAGATCGGCACGGCGATCGAGCGCAGGCCGAGCTCCAGTTCCTCATCGACGATGGCAAAGCCATCCGCCCTCGCCGCGTCGATCGCTTTGCCTAGTGCTGCGCGACTTGTGATCGTCTTCGGCGTCCGCCGCTCGATCCTTGCTTCGGCAAGGAAGGCCTTCAGTTCATCCGCACCAAGCCCCGCAAGCAGCACGCGCCCCATTGAGGTGCAATGCGCCGGCAGCCTGGTGCCCACGTCGAGTGATACGCTGAGGATGCGACGGCCGGGTATACGCGCGACATAGACGACCTCCTCGCCCGACAGCACGGCCGCGTTGCAGGCTTCATTAAACTGGCCCGCCAGCTCACGCATGATCGGGGCCGCGAATGTCCACAGCGAGGCGCCGCCGAGCCAGGTGCGGACGACGGTGAGCAGGCGCGGCGAAAGCGAAAACTGCCGGCCGGATTGCGTTGCATAGCCAGTCGCGGTCAGCGTCAGCAGGAAGCGGCGCGCACCGGCGCGGGTCAGCCCCGCCTCCTCCGCCATCTCGGTCAGCGTCATGCCGGCCGGATGCCGGGCCAGGATCTCCATGACTGCAAGGCCGCGCTCCAGCGAACCGACATGGTCGCGCGTCGTTGCCTCGTCGTCCATGTGGCCTCCGCGAAACAATGCGTCGCCATTGACTCGACATGGCGACTTGACGTAAAAGTATCTCATACAAAACAAATGTTCGCAATACGAACTTTTTCCTATTCGGAGTTCCCCTGCGATGGTCAAGTTTCTGCCGCTCAAACAGGCTGTGGCCGATAACCTGCACGATGGCGACGCGGTTGCCTTCGAAGGCTTCACCCATCTGATCCCGACGGCGGCGGCGCATGAAGCAATCCGCCAGGGGTTTCGCGACCTCACCCTCATCCGCATGACCCCTGACTTGATCTACGACCAGATGATCGGCATGGGCATGGCGAAGAAGATCGTCTTCTCCTATGTCGGCAATCCCGGCGTCGGCCTGCTGCGGCGCGCCCGCGATTCCATCGAGAACGGCTTTCCCCGAGCGATCGAGATCGAGGAACACAGTCATGCCGGCATGGCCAACGCCTATGAGGCGGGTGCGGCCGGCCTGCCCTGCGCGGTGTTCCGTGGCTATCGCGGCGCCGGGCTGGCGGCAGTCAATCCGAACATCAAATCGGTCACCTGCCCCTTCACGGGCGAAGTGCTGGCGGCTGTTCCTTCAATACGGCCGGACGTCACCTTCATCCATGCGCAGAAGGCCGACAAAAAAGGCAATGTGCTGGTCGAAGGCATTGTCGGCATCCAGAAGGAAGCCGTGCTCGCGGCCAAGCGCGCGGTGGTGACGGTCGAGGAAGTGGTCGACAGTTTCGACGATCTTCACCCCAACCTCACCGTGCTGCCGCGCTGGACCATCGCGGCCATATCCGTCGTGCCCGGCGGCTCGCATCCCTCCTACACGCACGGTTATTATGCACGCGACAACGCCGCCTATCTCGAATGGGACGAGATCGCCGCCGACCGCGAGAAATTCCAGGCCTGGATGCAGGCCAATGTCCTTGAGCGCACGGCGGACGATTTCGCGGCCCGCGTCGAACGTCTGAGGAGCGCAGCATGAGCGGCTTCAGCCCCAACGAGATGATGACGATTGCCGCCAGCCGCGCCTTGAAGAACGATGATGTCTGCTTCGTCGGCATCGGCGCGCCGTCGGCCGCCTGCAATGTCGCGCGGCTGACGCATGCGCCCGACATCACGCTGATCTATGAAAGCGGCACCATCGGCACCGCGCCTGATGTGCTGCCGCTGTCGATCGGCGACGGCGAGCTCTGCGACACGGCCGTCACCACCGTCTCGGTGCCGGAAATGTTCCGCTACTGGCTGCAGGGCGGCCGCATTTCCATCGGTTTCCTCGGCGCCGCGCAGCTCGACAAGTTCGGCAACATCAACACCACCGTCATCGGCGACTATGCGCACCCCAAGACCCGCCTGCCCGGCGGCGGCGGCGCACCCGAGATCGCCACCTCGTCGAAGGAAATCTACATCACCATGGCGCAGTCCAAGCGCGGCATGGTCGAGAAGATCGACTTCTTCACCTCCTTCGGTCATGGCGACGGCGGCGATCATCGCCAGCGCCTCGGCATCGACACCGCTGGGCCGACGCTGCTGATCACCGACCTCGCCATCTGGAAGCCGGACCCCATAACCAAGGAATTCACCGTCGTGTCGCTGCATCCCGGCGTCACGCGCCGGCAGGTGCAGGACAGCTGTGGCTGGATCGTAAAGTTCGCCGAGGCGCTTGACGAAACGCCGGCGCCGACGGAACTCGAGCTGTCGACATTGCGTGACCTGCAGGCCCGCACCAAGGCGGCGCACGAGGGAAGCGGAAAAGAAAAGGCTGCATGAACATGGCCGAGGCCTTCATCTGCGACTACATCCGCACCCCGATTGGCCGCTTCGGCGGTTCGCTGTCCTCGGTGCGCGCCGACGATCTTGGCGCGATCCCGCTGAAGGCGCTGATCGAACGCAATCCCGGCATCGACTGGCAGGCGGTGGACGACGTCGTTTACGGCTGCGCCAACCAGGCTGGTGAGGACAACCGCAATGTGGCGCGCATGTCGCTGCTTCTGGCCGGACTGCCGAAGGAAGTGTCGGGGTCGACCGTCAATCGCCTCTGCGGCTCCGGCATGGATGCCGTCACCATCGCCGCCCGCGCCATCAAGGCCGGCGAGGCCGAATTGATGATTGCCGGCGGTGTCGAATCGATGAGCCGCGCCCCCTTCGTCATGCCCAAGGCAGAGTCGGCCTTTTCGCGTCACGCCGAGATTTACGACACCACAATCGGCTGGCGCTTCATCAACCCGCTGATGAAGAAGCAATACGGCGTCGATTCCATGCCGGAGACCGGCGAGAACGTCGCCGAGGATTTTTCCGTGTCGCGCCCCGATCAGGATGCCTTCGCCGTGCGCAGCCAGGACAAGGCCGTTGCCGCGCAGGCCAATGGCCGGTTGGCGAAGGAGATCACCCCGGTGACCATCCCGCAGAAGAAGGGCGATGCGGTTGTCGTATCAAAGGACGAGCATCCGCGCGCGGGAACCACAGTGGAGTCGCTCGCGAAATTGCCGACGCCGTTTCGCCAGGGCGGCACGGTCACCGCCGGCAACGCTTCCGGCGTCAACGATGGCGCGGCAGCGCTGATCGTCGCTTCGGAAGCGGCTGTAAAGAAATATGGCCTGACGCCGATCGCCCGCATCCTCGGCGGCGCTGCCGCCGGGGTTGCGCCGCGGATCATGGGCATCGGCCCGGCGCCGGCGACAAAGAAGCTGTGCGCCCGCCTCGGCCTGACACCGCAACAATTCGATGTCATCGAACTCAACGAAGCCTTCGCCTCGCAAGGCATCGCCGTGCTGCGCCAACTCGGCATCGGCGAGGACGCGGATTACGTCAACCCGAATGGCGGCGCCATCGCGCTTGGCCATCCGCTCGGCATGTCGGGCGCGCGCATCACCGGAACCGCGGCGCTGGAACTGCTCGAGCGCGGCGGCCGCTATGCACTGGCCACCATGTGCATCGGCGTCGGCCAGGGCATCGCAGTGGCGCTCGAGCGGGTTTGAGATCGCGCCGCTCTCAATACGGCAAACCGACATAGTTCTCGGCAAGCGCGGTCGACGCCGCTTGCGAATGCACGAGATAGTCGAGCTCGGCCTCCTGGATGCGCTGGCCGAAATCGCCCGTATCGGGAAAGCGGTGCAGCATCGTCGTCATCCACCAGGAAAAGCGTACCGCTTTCCACACCCTAGCCAGCGCCTTGGCCGAATAGGCGTCGAGCCCGCCCAGTGATTTGTCCAGGTAGAATTCGCGAAGTCCGGCAAAGAGATAGCGCACGTCGCTGGCAGCGAGGTTGAGACCTTTGGCACCGGTCGGCGGCACAATGTGGGCGGCGTCGCCGACCAGGAACAGCCGGCCGAAGCGCATCGGCTCGGCAACGAAGGAACGCAGCGGCGCGATCGACTTTTCGAAGGACGGGCCGATGACGACGGCGGTCGCAGTCTGTTCCGGCAGGCGGCGGCGCAACTCATCCCAGAAGCGGTCGTCGCTCCAGGCCTCGACCCGCTCGTCCGCCGGGACCTGGACATAGTAGCGACTGCGATGGGTCGAGCGCATCGAGCACAGCGCAAAGCCGCGCTCATGGTTGGCATAGACCAGTTCGTGATCGGCCGGCGGAACCTCGGCCAGCACGCCCAGCCAACCGAACGGATAGGTCCGCTCGAGAGTCTTCAGAGCCCGTTCCGGCGCCGATTTGCGGCTGACACCGTGATAGCCGTCACAGCCGGCGATGAAATCGCAGTCGATGCGGTGGCTGACGCCATCCTTGTCATAAGTGACGTAAGGCGCCTCGCCGTCGAAACCGTGCGGCGCGACATTGGCCGCCTCGTAGACAGTGGTGAGCCCGACCGCCTCGCGCTTGTCCATCAGATCGTGCGTCACCTCGGTCTGGCCATAGACGGTGACGTGTTTGCCACCGGTCAGCGCCGTGAGATCGAGCCTGTGCAGACCGCCGCCGAAGGCGAGCGAGATGCCGGAATGCGGCAGGCCCTCGGCATGCAGCCTGGCCGCCGCGCCCGCCTCCTCCAGCAGTTCGACCGTGCCTTGTTCGAGCACCCCTGCCCGCACGCGGCCAAGCACGTGTTCGCGGCTCGAACGCTCGAGGATCACCGTCTCGACGCCGATGCCGCTGAGAAGCTGACCGAGCAACAAGCCGGACGGTCCGGAGCCGACGATGACGATTTTTGTGCGCATCAGTGGCCCAGGCTTTCGATCTGTCCGGCAAGTTCGGCGGCGAGCCGCAAGGCGGCCGCGGTCGCAACCGCCATTTGCGGCAGAAGCAACCATTCCAGCGTCCAGGCAGCGCCGGAGCGCTCCTGCTCATGCACCAGCGCCTGGTGCATGCCGGAAAGCTGCGTGGCGTTGAAGCGCGCCAGTGCCACCAGCGCTTCGGCCTTCACCGGGTTCTGCTTGTGCGGCATGGCCGACGAGCCGCCGCCGCCGCTCAGCGCGATCTCCGTGCCGGCCTGCGCCATCAGCGCAATGTCTTGCCCGAACTTGCCGAGGCTGCCGGTGATGAGCGACAGCAAGCCGGCGAACTCGGCAAGCGCATCGCGCTGGCTGTGCCATTGCGGCGCATCGCCGAGGCCAAGTTTTGCGGCAAGGGCTGCGCGCACCGCTGGCCCTTTGTCGCCAAGCTTTTCCAGCGTGCCGGCAGCGCCACCAAATTGCACCACCAGCAGACGTACCGATTGCTCCGACAATCTCTGCTGATGCCGTTGCAGCGGCGCGCGCCATACCGCCACGCGGTCCGATGCCTGGATCGGAATCGCCTTCTGCATCCGCGTCATCGCGGTAAGCTCTCTGCCGCCAAAGCGCTCTTCCAGCGCCGTCAGCCGGACGATGTTTTCGGTCAGCAGCAAGTCGAGATGGTCGATCACTCGGCGCAGGCGAAGCACCAGACCGGTGTCGATGACATCCTGGCTGGTCGCGCCAAAATGCACGCTGGCGTCGTGCGGCGCGCCGACCGCTGCCTTCAGCTGGCGCACCAGTTCGGGCACGATCACGCCGTCCTTTGCCACACCGGCGCGCAGCCGTGCGGTATCCGGCTTGTAGGACAACAGGACAGACACAATTGCCGCCGCGGTGTCCTTGCCGATGATCCCGCTTTCGGCTTGGGCTTGCGCCAGCGCGCGCTCGAAATCGAGCATGGCGTCGATTTCCGCGTCGGCGGAAAAATGCCGCGCCGCCTCCTCGTCGCCGAGCAGGCCGGACAGCAGCGGATGGTCGAAGGGCGATACGGTCATGTCTCTGTTTCCTGACCGTCAGCTGTCGAAGAAGACCGTTTCCTTCTCCCCCTGGAGATGGACATCGAAAATGTAGGCGTCACCTTGCCGCTCGGCGATCAGCGTCGGCACGCGCAGCTTGTGCTCGATGCGAGCCAGGATCGGATCCTCGGCATTGGCCTTGGCCTCGTCGGAAAAATAGAGCCTTGTGTGGAGGCCGATGTTGATGCCGCGCGCGACGATCCACAGGCTGATATGCGGCGCCATCCGCCGTCCGTCGCCGAACGGCACGCGCCCCGGCTTGATCGTCTGAAAACTGCACAGGCCGGTTTCCATGTCGGTCGGCTGACGGCCCCAGCCCTGAAAATCTGGGTCGGCATCGCCGCGCAATTCGGCCGGCGAATTGTAGAAGCCGTTCGCATCCGCCTGCCAAATTTCGATCAGCGCGTCCCTGAGCGGCGTGCCGGTGCCGTCGAGCACGCGGATGCGCAAACCGATCCGCTCGCCCTTGGTCTTGTCGTTGATCATCGAGGCGCCGAGATCGCTGGCATAAACACCGCCAATGCCGCCGAAATTCGGCGTCAGCCCGATATGCACATAAGGCCCCGCTGTCTGCGACGGGCTCTCCTTCAGCCGGGTGAGCGCCTGCGCCATCAATTGCCCTCCGGCCGGTTTTCGAACAGCGAGGCGCGGCGCCCGCGCAGCACGATGTCGAATTTGTAGGCGCGCGCGTCGAATGGGATCGTTGCTTGCATGTCGAGCGCGGCGATCAGCGTCTCGATGGCCGCCTTGTCGCGGATACCGCGCACGATCGGGCAGCGCCAGATCAGCGGGTCGCCCTCGAAATACATCTGCGTGATCAGCCGCTGCGCAAAACCATGGCCGAACACCGAAAAGTGGATGTGCGACGGCCGCCAGTCATTCGGCCCGTTCGGCCACGGATACGGACCGGGTTTCACCGTGCGAAACGCGTAGCCGCCATCGGCGTCGGTGATGGTGCGGCCGCAGCCGCCGAAATTCGGATCGAGCGGCGCGAGATAGCCGTCCTTCTTGTGGCGGTAGCGGCCGCCCGCATTGGCCTGCCAGAATTCGAGCAGCGCGCCGGATACACCAACGCCGCGTTCGTCGAGGACACGGCCATAGACGATGATGCGCTCGCCGATGGCGCTCTCGCCCGGCTTGGCGAAATTGTGGATCAGGTCGGCGTCAAGTTCGCCCAGCATGGCGTGGCCGAACACCGGACCGGTTATTTCGGACGCGGTGTTGTCGAAGGCCAGCAGCGCCTTCTGCGGCGAGCGCAGCACCGAGGTCTTGTAGTCCGGCGTCAGCGCCGGCGGATGCCAACTGCGGTCGCGCTGGAAGAAGGCGCCGGTCTTAGGCCTGCGGTTCGAGCCGGCATCAGCTGGCATGGCCATTCCTGCTTCCGTCCATGTCCGAAAACACCTCCTTAGCGATCCTGAAGGCGCGGTTGGCCGCCGGCACGCCGGCATAGATCGCGACATGCAGGAACGCTTCGCAGATGTCGTCGCGCGACGCACCGGTGTTGGCGGTGGCGCGCACATGCATGGCGACCTCTTCATCATGGCCGAGTGCGGCGAGCAGGGCCAGCGTCACAATCGAACGCTCGCGTTTGCTAAAACCCGGCCGCGCCCACACCGTCCCCCAGGCCGCCTCGGTGATCAGCTCCTGGAACGGCCGGTCGAAATCGGTGACAGCATCCTCGCTGCGGTCGACATGCGGGTCGCCAAGAACCGAGCGCCGTACCGTCAGCCCGGCCCGGTATCTGGTTTCGTTTTTGGACACTTCATCCATGGATCTGCTTTCTCTCAGGAAGCGACGCGAGAAATTCTCGGATCAGGGTGGTCAGCGCCTCAGGCTGTTCGACGCAAGGGATGTGGCCGGCGTCGCGAATGATTTCGAACCGCGCGCCGGGGATCAGATCAGCCAGCCAGCGAACGAGGTCCGGCGGCGTCGAGCCGTCCTGGTCGCCGACGACGCAAAGCGTGGGCACCGCGATGGCCTGCGCGGCTTGGGTGAAATCGGCATCGCGCACCGCGGCGCAGGTGCCGACATAACCGGCGACGGCCTGCCGGGTCATCATGTTCCAGTAGCCGTCGAGCTCGGCGACACGCTCAGTGTGGAATGCTGGCGTGAACCACATTTTGAGCACGGCGTCGGCGACGGCCTGGATGCCCTTGCTCTCGACGGTTGCAATACGGGTGTTCCAGCTGTCGGCGGTGCCGATCTTGTGCGCGGTATCGCACAAAATGAGGCCTTCCACGAGTTCAGGGCGGCGCGCGTAAAATCCTTGCGCGACCAAGCCGCCGACCGACAGGCCGCAGAGGACGACATTGGTCAGCCCAAAATGGTCGATGAGGCCGGAGAGATCGTCGACATGATCGTCGATCGAGGAGATGCCGCCAATATCGGACAGCCCGTGGCCGCGCTTGTCGTAAACCAGCAAGGGCATATCAGCGTTCAATCCGGACACCACTTCGTCCCAGATGCGAAAGTCGGTACCGAGCGAATTGATGAACACGACCGGTCGCGCGTTGCCCTCCGCCTTGAGGTGACGATGGTGCAGCGTGATGCCGCCAATGTTGACGAATGGCACGATTTCGATCCTCCGTGTTCACATTGCACAAGGCATTTGGTTTGGTAAAATGATATTTTGCGCCGTTTCATTAACTGAGAGGTTACGAGAACCATGTCCGAAAGCCGCATAAGGTTTCGTCACCTGCAGGCATTCCTTGAGGTAGCGCGGCAAGGCAGCGTGGCGAGGGCAGCCGACTTCCTTCATGTCAGCCCGCCGGCGGTGACCAAGACGCTGCGTGAACTGGAAGAGGCACTCGGCATCGCCGTCGTCGAACGCGACGGCCGCGGCATCAGGGTGACGCGGCTCGGCGAAATCTTTCTCAGCCACGCCGGCACGGCGATCACCGCCCTGAAGCGCGGCGTCGATTCGGTCAGGCAGGACGGCGCCATCAACCGCCATCCGATACGCATCGGCGCCCTGCCGACAGTGTCGGCCAGGGTCATGCCGCTCGCCATGAGCCTGTTCCTGAGTGAAAACACCGGCGCCGCGATCAAGATCGTCACCGGCGAGAATGCGGTGCTGCTCGAACAGTTGCGCGTCGGCGCGCTCGATCTTGTTGTCGGCCGGCTGGCAGCGCCGGAAAACATGACGGGCTTCTTCTTCGAGCATCTCTATTCCGAACAGGTTCTGTTCGTGGTGCGGGCCGGCCACCCGCTGCTGCAGCCGGGCCAGGACATCTTCGCCCGCCTCGACGAGTTTCCGGTGCTGATGCCGACGCGGGAATCGGTCATCCGCCCTTTTGTCGACCGCCTGTTCATCACCAACGGCATGACCGCGCCGGCGACCGAGATCGAGACCGTCTCGGATTCCTTCGGCCGCGCCTTCCTGCGGCAGAGCGATGCCGTCTGGATCATCTCGACCGGCGTCGTCGCCAATGAAATCTCCAGCGGCGCCTTCGTCACGCTTCCCGTCAACACCGAAGAGACCAAGGGACCCGTCGGGCTGACCATGCGAACCGACACCGCCCCCTCGCCGGCCTTCGCCATCCTGCTGAAAACCATCCGCGAGGCAGCCAGCCGAGGCAGTTGAGGCAGCCGTCCTCGCGAGGGCACAGCGATCAGCTTAGCCGTCGCGGACTTGCGGAACGTGGCAAGTTTCGTAACCCATGGGTTAACGAAACACCGCAAAATATCATTTTACCAAACCAAACACCTAGGGCACTGTGACGATGGGAGGATCGAAATCGTGCCGTTTGCCGGCATTGGCAGCGTTCCGCTGCCGCCTCAAAGCCAGCCGGGGCGATATCCGATCTAACAACGGGCGGCACCGATTTTGAGCAGGCCGGCGGTCGCCTCCAGGCACCGTCAGGAAAGGGAGGAATATCAGCATGACCTCAAGCAAATCCGGCGTCTCGCGGCGCCAGTTCATCGCGACATCTCTCGCCGGCGGCGCAGCCCTTGCGCTCAGCCGTGGCAACGCCTTCGCGCAGGCCGCCGACACGCTGAAAGTCGGCTTTGTCAGCCCGCGCACCGGCCCGCTCGCCGGCTTCGGCCAGACCGACGGCTATGTGCTCGACCTCGCCCGCAAGGCGCTGGCCGGCGGCCTCGACATCGGCGGCAAGAAATACAGTGTGGAGATCATCGACCAGGACACCCAGTCCGATCCCTCTCGCGCAGGTCAGCTCGCCAAGGACCTGATCAACAACCAGGCCATCGACCTGATGCTCGCCGTCTCCACGCCCGAGGTGATCAATCCGGTCGCCGACGCCTGCGAAGCCGCAGGCGTGCCTTGCCTCTCCACTGTGATGCCGTGGGAGGCCTGGTATTTCGGCCGCGGCGCCAAGCCGGACGCCCCCTCGCCTTTCAAATGGACCTATCATTTCGGCTTCGGCGTCGGCGAATTCTTCAAGGCCTATATCTCCCAGTGGAACCTGATCGAGACCAACAAGAAGGTCGGCGTCATGTATCCCAACGACGCCGACGGCAACGCCATCCGCGCCCATCTGGCGCCGCTGCTGGCCAAGCAGGGTTTCACCATCGTCGATCCCGGCGCCTATGAGACCGGCACCACCGACTATTCCTCGCAGATCGCGCTGTTCAAGCAGGAAGGCGTCGAGATTTTCAACTCCTTCCCGATTCCGCCGGACTTCGCTGCCTTCTGGCGCCAGGCAGCACAGCAAGGCCTGATCAAGCAGATCAAGATCTGCCAGGTCGCCAAGACCGGACTGTTCCCGTCCGACATCGAGGCGCTTGGCGATCTCGGCAACAAGATTTCGAGCGCCGCCTACTGGCACAAGGCCTTCCCTTACAAGTCGCCGCTTACCGGCGTGTCGGGAACCGAGCTTGCCGACGGCTACGAGGCCGCGAGCGGCAAGCAGTGGACGCAGCAGCTTGGCGCCTCGATGTCGCTTCTCGACGCCGGCTTCGCAGCGCTGAAGGTGAGCACCGACGCCAAAGACAAGGCGGCGGTCGCCAAGGCCCTGAGCACGCTCAACACCGAGACCATGATCGGCAAGGTCGACTTCACCAGCGGTCCGGTCGCCAATGTCTCGCCCGGCCCGATCATCGGCACGCAGTGGGTGGCCGCCAAGGACGGCAGCAAATTCCCGCTCGACTATGTCGTGACCGAGAACGCCACCGACCCGAAGGTGCCGGTCGAGGCCAAGCTCCAGCCGTATAACGGCTGAGCGACGGTTTCGGGGATCGCATCGTGGACGGTTCACAAAACACTGCGATCCTCAGCGCCGCCGGCATCCACAAACGCTTCGGCGCGCTGGTGGTGCTCGATGACATCGACTTCGCCATGACGGCCGATGAAGCCGTCGGCATTGTCGGCCCGAACGGCGCCGGCAAGACGACGCTGCTCAGCGTGCTTTCAGGCGCCTTTCCGCCCAGCGCCGGCACCGTCGCATTTAGGGGTGGTGACGTGACAGCGCTGCCGGCCACAGCCCGCTGTCGCCTCGGCCTGGTGCGCACGCACCAGGTGCCGAAACCATTCAGCGGCATGACCACCTTCGAGAACGTCTTCGTCGCTGCGTCGCATGGCGCTGGTCTCGCCCGCGACGAAGCCTACGCGGAGGCGCTCAGCTCGCTGAAACTCTGCGGCATGATGGGCGTCGCCAACCGCCGCGCCGAAACGCTCGGCCTGCTCGACCGCAAGCGGCTGGAACTGGCCCGCGCGCTTGCCGCAAGACCGACGCTGCTTCTGCTCGATGAGATCGGTGGCGGGCTGACCGATGGCGAAGCGAGCGAGCTTGTCGATACGATCAAGGAATTGCGCCGGCGCAAGATCGGCATCGTCTGGATCGAGCATATCGTCCATATCCTGCTGCAGGTGGCCGAGCGGCTGATCTGCATGGATGCCGGCAAGATCATCGCCGACGGCGAGCCGCAAGCGGTGATGGCCGACCCGGAAGTCGTGCGCGCCTATCTCGGCGGAGGCCCGAAATGAGCCTGCTCGCAATCGAGAACCTGGTTGTCCGCCACGGCCTCTTGCAGGCGGTGCGCGGTGTGAACTTTACGATCGAGCGCGGCGAAACGCTGGCGTTGGTCGGCGCCAACGGCGCCGGCAAGACGACGCTGCTCAGGGCGATCGCCGGCGCGCATCCGCCGACGGCCGGCCACGTGCTCCTCGACGGCGCCGATATCACCGGCGTGCCGTCGCACAAGCGCGTCGGCATGGGCATAGCGCTGGTGCCGGAAGGGCGAAAACTGTTTGTCCAGATGACGGTCGAAGAGAACCTCCTGCTTGGCAAGACCGCCGGCCGTCCCGGCGACTGGAGCGTGGAACGAGTGCTCGACACCTTTCCCAACCTCAAGTCACGCCGCCATGCCAAGACCGGGCATCTTTCCGGTGGCGAGCAGCAGGCCACGGCCATCGGCCGCGCCCTGATGAGCAATCCGGAACTGCTGCTGCTCGACGAGGTCTCGCTCGGCCTGTCGCCGCTAGTGGTCGACCGCGTCTACGCTTCGCTGCAAGGACTGATCAGCTCCGGCACGACGATCATCCTGGTCGAACAGGATCTCAACCGCGCGCTCTCGGTCTCGGACAAAGTCATTTGCATGCTCGAAGGACGCGTGGCGCTCGAGGGTTCGAGCAAGGGGATCTCGCGCGACGAGGTGACGAAGGCCTATTTCGGCCTGCACCGGAAAAGCGCGGTGCCGGCATGAGCAACCAGATCGTCCAGGGCATCCTGCTTGGCGGCTACTACGCGCTGATCGCCTGCGGCCTCTCCTTCATGTTTTCGGTGATGCGCATCATCAACCTGGCGCATGGCAGCCTTGCGGTGTTTTCGGCCTATGCGCTGTGGTGGCTCGCCTCGCAATTCCACATCTCGCCTTTCGTCGGCCTGCTCATCGTGCTGCCACTGATGGCGGCGATCGGCTGGGCGCTGCAGCGCTTCCTGCTCGAGCGCAGCGCACGCGGCGGCGCGCTGCTGCCGATCCTCACCACCTTCGGCCTCGCCATCGTCATCGACAATGCGCTGTTCGAACAGTTCGGCGCCGACACACGGTCGCTGGCGCCCTATATCGGCAGCCTCTCCTACGATTCCTGGGAATGGCCGGGCAGCATCTATGTCGGCAAGCTCGCCGTCATCATGTTCGCCGCCGCCGTGATCCTGCTTGGCGGGCTGCAGCTGTTCCTCACCCGCACCAGGCTCGGCCGCTCGATCCGCGCCACCTCGGAAGATCCTGATACCGCTGGCCTCGTCGGCGTCGATGCGCGCCGCGCCAACGCCCTTGCCGCCGCTATCGCCATGGTCACCGTCGGTCTTGCCGGCGCGTTCCTGGGCATGCGCGCCACCTTCGATCCCTATACCGGCGCACCGCAATTGCTGTTCGCTTTCGAGGCGGCCGTGATCGGCGGCGCGGGTTCGCTGTGGGGTACGCTGGTCGGCGGCATCGTGCTGGCGCTGGCCCAAACGCTCGGCGCGCAGGTGCATCCGCAAGGTTTTCTCATCGGCGGCCATGTCGCCTTCCTAATCGTGCTGTTCATCCGGCTCTCCACGTCGGGCCTCGGCCTGCGCGGTCTGCTGCGCCTGCCCGCGAGGAAGACGACATGAGCGCGGTTTCGACCTCCCCCGTCATCGAGCGCGGCACACCTGCTTCGCGCATCTCGGCGATTGCGGTCGTCGTCATCATCGCGCTGCTTGGCGTTGCGCCGCATTTCCTGTCGGCCGGCGCGGTCGACCGCATGACGGCCTTGTTCATCTATGTGATCCTGGCGGCGATGTGGAATGCGCTTGCCGGCTTCGGCGGCCTGGTCTCAGTTGGCCAGCAAGTGTTCTTCGGGCTCGGTGCCTATTTCGCCATTCGTCTCGCCGATGCCGGCCTCAACCCGTTCGCCTCGCTGTTCGTCTCGGCGATCATTGTCGGCGCGATCTCCTGGCCGATGTCGCTGTTCATGCTGCGGCTGCGGAATGGTGAGTTCGCCATCGGCATGTGGGTGATCGCGGCGCTCACCCATCTCCTGGTCAATCTCGACCGGCTGGTGCAGGGCGAGACCGGGACGTCGCTGATCTCGCTCAACGTCTATGACGCCGGCGCCAGGCGGGCGACGATCTACTGGCTGGCGCTGGCCTCGATGACGGCGCTGCTTGCCATCCTGTTCGGTCTGCTGCGCGGCAGCACCGGCGCGGCCATCCGCGCCATCAGGGACAATGAGGATGCCGCCGCATCGGTCGGCGTGCGTGTCACCGGCACCAAGCGGCTTCTGTTCGTGCTCGCCGCCTTCGGCATCGGCATGGCCGGCGCGCTGTGGCTGGCGACCTCGATCACCTTCCAGCCGAAGACCTACTTCAACGTCCAATGGACCGCCTACATGATCTTCATGGTTCTGGTCGGCGGCATCGGCACCTTCGAAGGCGCCATCCTCGGCGCCCTGCTGTTCTTCCTCATCGAGACCTGGTTCGGCGGCACCGGCGTCTGGTACCTGATCGGCCTCGGCGCCACCGCGGTGTTGTTTTCGCTGTTCCTGCCGCGCGGCCTGTGGGGAACGATCGAGGAGCGCTTCGGCGTCCGGCTCCTGCCGGTCGGCTATCGCGTCCGGCTCCCGGCAAACGCCGGCGATGCGGACACGGCGACAGAGTCGCACGAAACCACGGCACATCGGGAGAAGGCGTGACCATGCTTTTCGGCAAGACCATTCTGATCACCGGTGTCGCTTCCGGCATTGGCGCCCGCACCGCGGAGCTTGCCGGTCAGCTCGGCGCGGACGTGATCGGCGTCGATGTGCGTGAGCCGGCTGCACCGGTCGGCAGCTTCGTTAGGGCGGACATCTCGTCCAAGGCCGGCGTCGATGATCTCGTTGCATCCCTGCCGCAGCGCATCGATGCGCTCTGCAACGTCGCAGGCCTCTCCGGCAACACCGGCGCGGTGTCGACACTGGCAGTCAACTTCTACGGCCTGCGCGCGCTCTCAGAAGGCCTCGCGCCAAAGCTTCGCGAAGGCGGCGCCGTCGTCAACGTCGCCTCGATCGCCGGCTATGGCTGGCGCGCCAACCTCAATCGCGCGGCGTCGATGGTCGGCATCGAAGGTTTTCCCGACGTCGCCAAAGTGGTCGCCGACCATCAGGTCAAGAACGAGGAAGGCTACCCCGTTTCCAAGGAACTGCTCGTGTTGTGGACGCAACGCGCCGCGCATCAGGAGCTGTTCAGAAGCCGCGGCATCCGCGTCAATGCGGTCAGCCCCGGCCCGGTCGAGACGCCGATCCTGAAGCAATTTCGCACTGTGCTGGGCGATGCCCGCGTCGACAGCGATATCGCACGTGTCGGACGAGCCGGCACCTCGGGCGATATCGCGCCTGTCGTGCTGTTCCTATGCTCGGACGGCGCGCGCTGGGTCAACGGCGCCAATGTGCCGGTTGACGGCGGCCTCGAAGCATCGATCAACGCCGAAGTGCTCGGCTTCTAGACCATGATCCCGAAAAGTGGGAACCGGTTTTCGGATTAGATCATGGTCAACAACAAAAGACGCTCCATCAGAGCGAGGGAGAAAACAATGGACATCGGACTTCTGATCGACGGCGATAAAAGGGATGCGTCGGGTGCTGCGTCGTACGAGCGCATGGATCCGTTCACCGGCAAGCTGGCGACGCGCGCCGCCGCAGCCAGCGTGGCCGATGCCAACGCCGCGGTCGAAGCCGCTGCCACCGCCTTCAAGAGCTGGTCGAAGACTGGACCTGGCGAGCGCCGCGCTTTGCTGTCCAAGGCGGCCGATGTGATGGATTCCAAGGTCGGCGAATTCACCAGATTGATGATGGAAGAAACCGGTGCCACCGGTCCCTGGGCCGGCTTCAACGTCATGCTGGCCGCCAAGATGTTGCGCGAGGCAGCCGCCATGACCACGCAGATCTCGGGCGAGGTCATCCCCTCCGACAAGCCGGGCACGCTTGCCATGGCGATCCGCCAGCCGGCCGGCGTCTGCCTCGGCATCGCGCCGTGGAACGCGCCGGTCATCCTTGGCACGCGCGCCATCGCCATGCCGATTGCCTGCGGCAACACGGTGGTGCTGAAAGCCTCCGAAATGTGCCCGGGCACGCACCGGCTGATCGGCCAGGTGCTGGTCGAGGCCGGCCTGCCGAAAGGCGTTATCAATGTCGTTACCAATGACCCAAAGGACGCCGCGGCAATCGTCGAGGCGCTGGTCGCGCATCCTGCGGTCAGGCGCGTCAACTTCACCGGCTCGACCAAGGTCGGCCGGATCATCGCCGAACTCGCCGGCAAGCACCTGAAGCCGGCTCTGCTCGAACTTGGCGGCAAGGCGCCGCTGGTCGTGCTCGACGATGCCGACATCGACGCTGCGGTCAATGCGGCGGCCTTCGGCGCCTACATGCATCAGGGCCAGATCTGCATGTCGACCGAACGCCTGGTGGTCGACGAGAAGGTCGCCGACGAGTTCGTCGCCAAGCTCGCCGCCCGCGCCTCGCAGCTGCCGGCAGGCGACCCGCGCGGCCATGTCGTGCTGGGCTCGCTGATCAGCAGCCAGTCCGCCGACAAGATGGAAGAGCTGGTGGCCGATGCGGTCGCCAAGGGCGCCAAGCTGGTGGCCGGCGGCAAGCGCACCGGCACCGTGGTCGAAGCGACACTGCTCGACCACGTCACGCCGGCCATGCGCGTCTATGCCGAAGAATCCTTCGGTCCGGTCAAGCCGGTGATCCGCGTCAGGGGCGAAGACGAGGCCGTGCGCGTCGCCAACGACACCGAATACGGCCTGTCGTCGGCCGTCTTCAGCCGCGACATCCGCCGCGCCATGGCCGTTGCCGCCCGCATCGAGGCCGGCATCTGCCACATCAACGGCCCGACCGTCGGCGACGAGGCGCAGATGCCGTTCGGCGGCGTCAAGGGCTCGGGCTATGGCCGCTTCGGCGGCAAGGCCTCGATCGCCGAATTCACCGACCTGCGCTGGCTGACGATCGAGGATCCCGGCCAGCACTATCCGTTTTGATTCTTTCTTTCTTCCTTCTCCCCTTGTGGGAGAAGGTGGATCGGCGCTTTAGCGCCGAGACGGTTGAGGGGTGTTGCAGCGGAGTGAGAGGTCGGCGTTCCCTGGAACACCCCTCATCCGACCTCGCTTCGCGAGGCCACCTTCTCCCACAGGGGGAGAAGGGAAGAACCCTCACCCGAGCGTCAATCCCGCCTTCCGCGCTTCCTCGCGCAGGAACGGCAATCCAACACCGATGACATCGTCCGGATTGTCCGCCACCGGACGCCACACCGCCAACCCGCCGGCTATATCGACATCGACATGATTCATGCTTTCGAGCGTAATCGCGCCGGTATAGCCGATATCGGCGATGGCCTTCATGCAGGCAGCCCAGTTCAGCATGCCACGCCCCGGCACGCCGCGATTGGCTTCCGAGACATGGACGTAGCCGAGATAGGGCGCGGCTGCCTTGAAACCGGCCGCAAAACTCTCCTCCTCGATATGCATGTGGTAGGTGTCGAGGTGGATAAAGATGTTGTCGGCGCCGACGCGCTCGATGATCCGCGTCGCGTCGATGCCGCGATTGATCAGATGCGTCTCGTAGCGGTTGCACGGCTCGATGCCGAGTTTCAGCCCATGCGCCTTGGCGGCTTTTGCAGCACGCACCAGGAAACGGCACATACCATCGATCTCTTCCGCCGTCGGCGCGCGACCTGTTGTCTTGCCGATCGTGCCATAGGTAACGCCACCCAGCGCTTCACTGCCGACCGCTTCGCACACGGCAAAGGCCGGCTCGAGAAAGGCCAACGCTTCGTCCGGCCGCGCCACCACGTCGAGCGCGCGCGGCAGGCCGAGCGACGGGATGAGCTCGACACCTTGCCGTTCGGCGAAAGCGCGGGTGCGCTTGGTGTCGATCTCCTCGGGACGCAGCAGCGGGATTTCGAGCAGACCGATTCCGAGCCCTTTCAGCCGCTCCATCTGCGGCTCGATCAGATCGAGATCCCAGACCGGCGCAATGGCGAAAGTGTGCAGTCCAAAAGTGTTCATCAGTTCAGCCTCGTTGTTCGTGCGCCGCCGCAGCAGCGATATCGCCGCCACCGACAATGCGGCTGACGACTTCGGTCATGTTGGTGTTTGCGGTGACGAGATCGGCATCGGCCCGCCCGTGGCGCAGCACGACGATGCGGTCGGTGACCGACAGCACATCGTTCAGCCGGTGCGAGATCAGAATGACGGCGATGCCTTCCGATTTCAGCCGGCGGATGAGGTCGAGCACGCTCTGCACCTCGCGCACGGCAAGGGCTGCCGTCGGCTCATCCATGATGACGAGCTTCGGGTTGAAGGTCAGCGCGCGGGCAATCGCCACGGTCTGCTGCTGGCCGCCCGAGAACGAGCCGACAGACCGGTTGATCGACGGCAGATGTGCGCCGAGCCGTTCGATCATCTTCGCCGCCTGGCGATCCATCTCGGCCTTGTCGACAAAGCCCGGAATGACGCCGAACCATTTCTTTACCGGCTCGCGGCCGAGGAAGATGTTGGCGGCGACATCCTGCTGCTTGGCCAGCGACAGGTCCTGATAGATCATCTCGATGCCGAGCCGGCGCCGCTGGCCGGGATCGAGCGGCAATATGTCCTTGCCATCGAACGCGATCGAGCCGGAATCGGCTCGATAGATGCCGGTGATGGTCTTCATCAGCGTCGACTTGCCCGCGCCATTGTCGCCGACCAAACCGACCACTTCGCCGGCATCGATCGAGAGATCCACGCCATGCAGAACGTCGACCGCGCCAAAACTCTTGCGGATGCCTTGCAGCGAAAGGAGGCTCATACGCGTGACTCCTTGCGCACCTGATACTGGTCGATGAAGACCGCCAGGATAAGCACCGCGCCGATCGCCATCTGCTGGTAGTAGGATTGGACGGCCAGCAGCGTCAGCCCGTTTTGCAGCACGCCCATGATCAGCGCGCCGATCATGGTGCCGAGGATCGAGGCGCGGCCGCCGAACAGATTGGTGCCGCCGATGATCGCCGCGGTGATGGCGGTGAGCTCATAATTGATGCCGGCGGTCGGGTCGCCGGCATTGACGCGGGCGGTGAACAAAAGGCCTGCCAGACCGGCTAGCGCACCGGACAGCGTGTAGATGATGCGGCGGTGATGCTCGACGCGAATGCCGGCGGCGCGTGCCGCGCCCTCGCTGTCGCCAAGCGCCAGCGTGTGGCGGCCGAAGCGCGTGTAGGCGAGCACGCAATGGGCAACGATGGCGGTGAGCACCAGCAGAATGACCGGCATCGGAATGCCGAACGGCCGGCCCTGGCCGATATAGACGATCTCGGCCGGCAGGCCGTAGATCGCCCTGCCCTGCGAGATGATCAAAGCGAGGCCACGCGCCATGCCGAGCATGCCGAGCGTGACAATGAAGGCAGGCACGAACGCGCGGGTGACCAATTGCCCGTTGATGTAACCAGCAAGCCCACCGGCAAGGATGCAGGCAACGACCGCGAACACCGAGGGCCAGCCGAGATTGACGGCGACGAAGGCGCCGGCAACGCCGGCCAGCCCCATAACCGAGCCGAGCGACAGGTCGAGCCCGCCCGAGCCGATGACGAAGGTGGCGGCGATGGCCAGCACGCCGATCGTCGACGTCGCGAGCAGGATGTTGAGAAAATTGCTGAGCGACAGGAAATACGGCGACAACACTGCCATCGCCGCACTCAGCGCCAGCAGCACCACCAGCGATTCCAGGCGGATATGAAGTCGTTCGACGGACGCACGCTGCACCCGAGCCCAGAAACCAGGCCGCGCCATTTCAGAAGCCATGTTGCCTCACCTTTAAATAAAGTGGCTGGCGCGGGCCAAACCCGCGCCAGCCCAGTCCGGGAGGACTATTTCACGTATTCGAGCATCGGCTCCTTGCCGGCCTCGATCACATCCTTGGTCAGCACCAAAGTGGGCACCGCGATACTTTCCTCGACCTTTTCACCGGCCAGCGCCTTCTTAACATTCTCGACCGCCTGCTTGCCGACGAGATAGGGAAGCTGCGCAACGGAAGCGTTGAGCCGGCCTTCCTTGATCGACTTGACTGCATCCGAATTGCCGTCGACGCCGATGATCGTCACCTGCTCGCCCTTGCCTGCCGCATAGATCGATTCCACTGCGCCCAGCGCCATGCCGTCATTGGCGCAGAAAATGGCGACGAGGTCGGGATGCGCGGTCAGTGTGTCGGTGGCGATCGAGGCCGCCTTGTTGCGATCCCAGTCACCCGGCAGCGAGGCGACGATTTCCAGCCCGGGCGCCAGTTCCTTGAGCTTGTCGGCAAAACCCTTGGCGCGCTTCTCGCCGGTGATGTTGCCCGACAGGCCTTCGATGACCAGCACCGGACCCTTGGCATCCTTGCCGAGCTTGGAGACCAGATATTCGGCGCCTTGTCCGCCTGCCGCGACATTGTCGGAGCCGATGCGGAAGGTGATTTTGATGCCTTCCTTGTCGAGCACCGCCGGGTCGAGATTGCCGTCGAGGTCGACGACCTTGATGCCGGCATCCTGCGCCGCCTTCAGGCAGGGCAGCAGATTGGTCGAGTTGATGGCCGCGGTGATCATCGCCACCGGCTTGCGCTCGAGCATCGTGTTACACAGATTGAGCTGCGGCTCGGCCGCCTGGTCGCTGTCGGCCGCCTGCTGGAAATATTTCACGCCTGCTGCCTTGGCGCCGTCCTCCACACCCTGGCCCATCGCGCCCCAGAATGGATTGGCCAGCGTCTTCATCAGCACGCCATATTCGCCGTCCTCTGCCTTGGCCACACTGACGGCCGAGAGGGCCATTGCGACGCCAAAAGCCAAAGTAAATCGATTTATCTTCAGAATGCGCGATGTCATTTTTATTATCCTCCGGTTGATGTCACGTGCCGCGAGCCTAGGCCAGGTGCGGCTTCTGGTTGTCGACAATGGGGGCTATTGTCGGTGTCCTCCCCCGGAATGCGGGCCGTTGCCTGGCGAGCCAACGGATTCCCGCATCAAAACCCGGCAAGGCTCGAGCCGCGCGATCGGCGGCCCCTCCCCACCTTCAATCCTGGCAAACAGCGCCTCCATGGCGTGGCCGGCAATCTGGCGCACCGGCTGCACCACGGCCGCGATGGCCGGCCATGTCACCTGCATCCATTCGGCGTCGTCGAACCCGACCAGCGAAATGTCGTTGGGGCAGTGCCAGCCACGACGGCGGAACTCCGACAGCGCCACCAGCGTGCCCTTCAGGAACAGCGAATAGACTGCCGTCGGCCGTTCGCCTTTGGCGAAATACTCGCGCAGCTGCGCTCTCAGCGGCTCGACATCGGTTTCGGCCAGCACGACATCGATGCGCGCATCCGGCGCCAGTTTCAGCGCAGCGGTGCGAAACCCGTCGAGGCGGGCGCGCACCGTCGCCGCCTGCTCGCCGAGGCCGACGACCAGTATGTGGCGATGGCCCTTGGCGATCAGTTCGCGCGCCACTTCGGCGCTGGCTGCGGCGCTGTCGGCCGACACCGTGTCGAAGGCGTCATCGGAGAGAACACGGTCGATCAGCACGCCGGTCATGCCATTGGCCTTCATGAAGTCGGCCGCCGGGCCATGCTCGTTGCGCACCGGCGCCAGCACCACGCCGGCGACTCGCCAGTCATGCATGCGGGCGAGGATCTCTTTTTCGCGCGTTTCGGATTCGCGGCTCGACGCCGCCACCAGCGTATAGCCGCGCTGCTCGGCGAGGCTCTCGAGTTGGGTGACCATCTGGCCGAAAAATTCGCTTTCGAATTCGGGCATGATGGCACCGATGATGCGGCGCTTGGCCCGGCGCATGTCGGAGGCCAGCGGATCGATGCGATAACCCAATTGCTCGACGGCATCGAAGACGCGCTGCGCGTTTTCCGGCTTCACCGTGGTAACACCGGACAGTACCTTGGAGACGGTGGCGGCGGACACGCCGGCGCGGCTTGCCACGTCGTGGATCGACGCCCGCCGCTGCTGGTCCTGCCTATGCGCCATTGGTCCTCCCTCCCGAGGCGCGGACCGAGGCATTTCCGTCCGCTGAGGAAATGAGTAAATCGATTTTTCGGAGTTGTAAATCGTTTAATCGTGGGTATTTTGTCCCACGAGCACATGTCGCCCTGAAGTGTGAAGCGGTTCTGGGATTGCGGCAAGTGCCAAGCAAAATACGCGACGCGGATCGCGCCGGGAGGAATCGTCATGCCGAACAAGGCCTTGCCGCTGGTCATCAGCGCGCCCGAACCACGCACGCTCGAGCTGATCTTCACCCCACCACAGTTGGCGCGCCTCAAGGCGCACTACCGCATTGTCGAAACGACAGCTGACGGCGTGGCGAAGCTGCCGACCAATGTGCTGGCCGAAGCCCGCTACATCATCGGCCAACCGCCGATTTCGGCTGACACGCTGGATCAGATGAAAGCGCTGCGCTGCGTCTTCAATGTCGAAACCAACCTCATCAACAACATGCCCTATGAGACGCTGTTCGCGCGCGGCATCCATGTCGTCACCACCGGCCTGGTCTTTGCCGAGCCGGTGGCCGAGCTTGGCCTCGCCATGGCACTCAACCTTGCCCGCAACATCGTCGATGCCGACCTTGCCTTCCGCAAGGGCGAGGAGCTCTGGGGCGGCGACGGCAATTTGACGGCGCGGCTCTTGTCGGGCGCCGATGTCGGCATCATCGGCTTCGGCGATCTCGGCCGCGCACTGAACCGCCTGCTGTCGGGTTTTCGCACCCGCACCAAAGTCTTCGATCCCTGGCTGCCGCCGTCGATCCTAATCGACAATGGCGTCGAGCCGGCCTCGCTCGACGATGTCCTGACATCAAGCGACTTCGTCTTCGTCGTCGCTTCGGTGACCTCGGAGAACCAGGGCTTTCTCGGCGCCGATGCCTTTGCCTCGATGCGCAAGGGTGCGGCCTTCATCCTGCTCAGCCGCGCCGGCGTCGTCGACTTCCCTGCTCTGATGGCAGCGGTGAAGAGCGGCCACATCGTCGCCGCCAGCGACGTCTTTCCCGAAGAGCCGCTGGCGCAGGATCACCCGGTCCGCACCATCCCCGGCTTCCTGCGCTCCGCCCACCGAGCCGGTGCGCTCGACATCGCCTTCAAGCGCATGGGCGACATGGTGCTGGAAGACATGGACCTGATCGACCGCGGCCTGCCGCCGCTCCGCTCCAAGCGCGCCGAACGCGAAACGGTGTCGAGGATGCGGTCGAAGCCGGCGGACCGGAATTAATTACCGTTCGTTGAGCGGCCAGATCTCGATCACCCCATGCGCCACGGCACAGGGTGATTTCGAAGCCAGCGCGATCGCCTCGTCCATGTCGCTGGCTTCCATGATCGAAAAGCCAGCGATGGGCAGATCCGACGAGAGATAGGGGCCAGTCTCGGTCAGCACGCCGCTGGCGTCGGGATTTCGAACCTGCACCGGTGTTTCGGCAATGCCCATCACCACGCCGCGCTGCTTGAGCGACGCATCATGCTCATGGGCTGCCTGCCTGACATCCTGCGGCGTCCGGTCATATCCGGCTCGGTCGCCATAGCCGATCGTGATGTATTTGGGCATTCGCGGTTCCTCCATCTCAGGGATAATGGACAGGCGCTGCGACGGTTCCGGCGCCCCTGCCGGACATCGAAGGCTCCCGCCTCCGTCGGAGAGGTATTGATTTTGGCTACGATTTAAGGACTTGCACGGATCCCGCGGAACAATCCTGCCGCCGGGAAGTTTTTAAAGACAGCCGGGCAGTGGGAGGCCCGGCGTACTCCAAGGAGGCCCGTCACGGTTCGCGTCGGTGACGGGCCTTTTCATTCACTCCCGAGCAAAGGCCGTTAAGGCTGGAGCTCGCCTCTATCCCGCGGCAACGCCGGCAGCCGGGCGATTTGTCAGCACCAGTCCGACCTCGCCCACGACCTGCTCGACGCGCTTCAGTATGGGTTCGGCCCGCAGCACGCCGTCGGTAAAATCCTTGTCCGTGGCGTAGACGCCTGTCGGCAGCGTCAGCGCCTCGAAGAAACCGAACAGCGGCCGCAACTGGTGCTCGACGATCAACGCATGGCGATCGTTGCCGCCAGTGGCAAGCAGCACCACCGGCTTGCCGCGTAAAGACGCCGGATCGAACAGATCGAAGAAGTGTTTGAACAGGCCGGTATAGCTGCCCTTGTAGGTCGGCGAACCCACCACGAGGACATCGGCATTGACGACGCCGTCGAAAATCGCCCGCGCCTGGCCGTCGAGATCGCGCGCCCATTTCGCAGCGCCGAGCGAGGGGCCGAGGTCTTCAATGTCGTAGGTGCTCGCCGACAGGCCATGCTGGCGCGCAATATCCCTGACGACCTGGTCAACGAAGCCACGCGTCTTGGACGGCCGGGTGAAATTGCCGGAAAACCCGACGACGGTTGGATTGGGCATGTTTCTCTCACCTCTCGCGGACACGCTTCATACCGCACATTTACAGGCTTCAGCCTGCCGCAAGAAGCAAGGATAGGCCCTCCAGCACCATCCCCAGGGAATTTTTTTCCGTTTTCCCGACACGCTCGCTGGTCTCAGGCCGCGAGAAGCAGAACGGTCTGTAGGCGCAAAACGACGTTGGCGGCAGCTACGCCTCGCGGTAGGGCTTAACCAGCACTATGTCTGATCGTATCCGATGCGGTTCGCCGCCGCTTTGCCCAGGAGATGCTTCGTGCCCAAAGGTTCAGACCTGCTTGTAGCCGCCCTCGAAAATGAAGGCGTCGATCGCATCTTCGGCATTCCGGGCGAAGAAAACCTCGACGTCGTCGAATCCATCCGCAAATCGTCGATCCAGCTCATCCTGACCCGGCATGAGCAGGCAGCCGCCTTCATGGCCGCCACCCATGGCAGGCTCACCGGCAAGCCCGGTGTCTGCATCACCACGCTCGGGCCCGGCGCCCTGAACCTGACGACCGGCGCCGCCTACGCGCTGCTCGGCGCCATGCCGATGATCATGATTACCGGACAGAAGGGCATCCGGTCGTCGCGCCAGGCCCGCTTCCAGATTGTCGACATCGTCGCGGCGATGAAGCCGCTGACCAAACTGTCACGCCAGATCATCTCGCCGCGCACGATCCCCGCCCTGGTGCGCGAGGCCTTCCGCATTGCCGAGGAGGAGCGTCCGGGGCCGGTGCATCTGGAACTGCCCGAAGATATCGCGGCCGAGGAATGCGACGATGTCGCGCTGATCCCGCCGCATCCCGTCGAATTGCCGCTGGCGAGCCCGCTGGCGCTCGACCGCGCCGCCGAGATGATCATCAAGGCGCAGCGCCCGCTGGCGATGCTGGGTGCGGCCGCTTCGCGTCCACGCTCGACCTCCGATCTCGCCCAGTTCGTGATCAGGACCGGCATCCCCTATTTCACCACGCAGATGGGCAAGGGCACGGTGCCCGGCGGCACCGAACTCTATATGGGTACCGCCGCTCTCTCCGAGCGCGACTATGTGCATGAGGCAATAGAACAAGCCGACCTCATCATCACCATCGGCCACGACACGATCGAGAAGCCGCCCTTCATCATGGGCGACAAGGGGCCGAAGGTCATCCATGTCGGTTACCAGCCGGCCAATGTCGAACAGGTCTATTTCCCGCAGACCGAAGTGATCGGCGACATCGGCGCTTCGCTCAGGCTGCTGGCCGATCGTATCGAGGGCAAGATCCCAACGCGCAGGCGCTGCTGCCGCTGCGCGAAGGCATTCTGAGCCGCATCGCTGCCCGCGCCACCGAGGACCGTTTTACGCCGCAGCGCCTGGTCCACGACATCCGCGCGGTGATGCCGGCCGACGGCATCCTGGCGCTCGACAACGGCATGTACAAGATCTGGTTCGCGCGCAACTACCGCACCCGCGTCGCCAACACGCTGCTGCTCGACAATGCGCTGGCCACGATGGGCGCCGGCCTGCCATCGGCGATGACGGCGGCAATGCTCTATCCCGGCCGCCGCGTCATGGCGATCTGCGGCGATGGCGGCTTCATGATGAACAGCCAGGAGCTGGAAACCGCCGTCAGGCTGAAGCTCAATCTGGTCGTGCTGATCATCGAGGACCATGCCTTCGGCATGATCCGCTGGAAGCAGGCGGTCGATGCCTTTCCCGATTTCGGCATGACCTTCGGCAACCCCGACTTCGTCAAATATGCAGAAGCCTATGGCGCCAAGGGCACCAGGGTCGGCGCCATTGCCGACCTCAAGCCGACCCTCGAAACGGCGTTCACCGCCGGCGGCGTGCATCTCGTCGTCGTCCCGATCGACTATTCGGAAAACGAGCGCGTCCTGGTCGAGGAACTGCGCCATCGGCTGCCGGCGGCGCCGGAGGCTTGACGGCGCAGTGAGAGCCGCCGCAGGAGCGGCTGTCAGGCCGCCCGGACTTTGGCGCTCCCACGCGCCCAGGCCGGCAGCCAGTCGCCATGCGCCGCCAGCAGCTCATCGACCAGCGCCCAGATCTGGTCGAGGTCGAGCTCGGCCGCCGTATGCGGATCCATCATCGCCGCGTGATAGATGTGCTCGCGGTTCTCCGTCATCAGCGCCTGCACCGTCAGCTCCTGCACGTTGATGTTGGTGCGGATCAGCGCGGTGAGTTGCGGCGGCAGCGCGCCTATATAGGTCGGCTGGATGCCGGAGGCGTCGACCAGGCACGGCACCTCGGCTGCGCAATTGTCCGGCAGCGAGGTGATGCAGCCATTGTTGCGGACATTGCCGTAGATCACCGACGGCTCGCCGGTCCAGACCGAATTCATGATCGAGGAGGCGTATTCCTTCGACTGCTCGACCTCGATGCGGTCGGCCGAGCGATAGGCCTCGGCCTGTCCCTTCCAGCGCTCGATCTGCTCGATGCAGCGTTTTGGATATTCATCGAGCGGAATGCCGAATTTCTCGATCAGGTCGGGGCGCCCTTCCTTGATGAAATAGGGGGTATATTCTGCGAAATGCTCCGAGCTTTCGGTGACGAAATAGCCGAGTCGCGTCAGCATCTCATAGCGCACCTTGTTGGGGCAGCGCGGGTTCCATCCGGACTTCGGCGCCCTGCCCTCACGATAGGCGCGGACCAGGTCCGGATAGAGGTTGCGATAGCTGCCGTCCGCCTGGCGATGCTCGAATTTGAGATAAAAGGCCATGTGGTTGATGCCGGCCGAGCGATAGCGGATTTCCTCGTAGGGAATGTCGAGATCGTGTGCGAGCTCCATCGCCGTGCCTTGCACCGAATGGCAGAGGCCGACCTGCTTGATCTCAGGGTATTTCTCCGAAATCGCCCAGGTGTTGATCGCCATCGGGTTGACGTATTGCAGCATGATCGCCTCTGGACAGACGGCGAGCATGTCCTCGCAGATCTTCCACAGATGCGGCACGGTCCTTAAGCCGCGCATGATGCCGCCGACGCCGAGCGTGTCGGCGATGGTCTGGCGCAGGCCGTATTTCTTCGGCACCTCGAAATCGGTGACGGTGCAGGGTTCATAGCCACCGATCTGGAAAGCGACGACGACGAAATCGGCGCCGGCAAGCGCCTTCTTCTGGTCGGAATAAGTCTCGGCCTTCGCCTTCACGCCGAGCGTCGCGATCAGCTTGTTGACGACAATGGCGCTCTCCTCCAGCCGCTGCGGATTGATGTCCATCAGCGCGATTGTCGCGCCCGACAGCGACGGCCGCTGCAGCACGTCGCCGACAATGTTCTTCATGAACACCGTCGAGCCGGCGCCGATGAAGGTGATCCTGGGATGTCTTGCCACTTCTAAACCTCCGGCACTGTTCTACGCCACGTCGAAGGCGGCCCTGACGAGCCGTTCGGTGTAGGCGGTCTTGGGATGGGTGAGGACCTCGTCGACGGGTCCCTGTTCAACGATCTTGCCGTTCTGCATAACGATAACGCGATGGCAAAGCGCGCGCACCACCTTGAGGTCGTGCGAAATGAAGAGATAGCTCAAGCCGCGCTCATCCTGAAGCTTGCGCAGCAGGTCGATGATCTGCGCCTGCACCGAGAGGTCGAGCGCCGATGTCGGCTCGTCGAGCAGGATGAATTCGGGCTCCAGCGCGATGGCCCGCGCAATGGCGATGCGCTGCCGCTGGCCGCCGGAAAATTCGTGCGGAAAGCGCGAAAGAATGTCGCCGGGCATGCCGGCGCTGATAAGCGCCTCGCGCACCCGCTCGACCCGCTCGCGCCGCGTCGCCCCTAACCTGTTGACGACCAGCCCTTCCTCGATGATCTGGCCGATCGTCATGCGCGGGTTGAGCGAGGAAAACGGATCCTGGAAGACGACCTGCATGCGCGAGCGCAGCGGCCGCATTTCGGCGCGCGACAGGCCCTGGATCGGCTGGCCGTCGAAGCTGATCTCACCGCGCTTGGCCTCGGTGAGCTTGAGCAGAGCGAGACCGAAGGTGGTCTTGCCGGAGCCGGATTCACCAACCAGCCCTAATGTCTCGTGGCGGCAAAGTTTCAGGCCGAGATCGTCGACGGCGACCAGTTCGCGCCAGTCCGGCTTCAGGAACGAGCCATGGCGCAGCATGAAGCAGACGCGCATGTCGCGTGCCTCGAGGATGGTGCCGCTGTTTTCCGGCAGCGGCTGCGGCTTGCCGTGCGGCTCGGAAGCGAGCAGCCGTTTGGTGTAGGCATGCTGCGGATCGGCGAACAGCCTCTCGGTGACATTGTGCTCGCACATCTCGCCATGCTGCATGACATAGACATAGTCGGAGAATTTCCGCACCACGGTGAGATCGTGGGTGATCAGGATAACCGCCATCCTGAGCTCTTTCTGCAGATTGCGGATCAGGTTGAGGATCTGCGCCTGCACGGTGACGTCGAGCGCGGTCGTCGGCTCGTCGGCAATCAGCACATCGGGATCATTAGCGAGCGCCATGGCGATCATCACCCGCTGGCGCTGCCCGCCCGACATCTGGTGCGGATACTGCTTGATGCGCGCTTCCGGCTCGGGGATCTGGACATGCCGCAGCAATTCGAGCGCCCGCGCCCAGGCTTGCTTGCGGCTCACCTTGCGATGCACCCGGATCGCCTCGACGATCTGGCTGCCGACCGTGTAGATCGGGTTGAGCGAGCTCATCGGCTCCTGGAAGATCATCGAGATGCGGTTGCCGCGCAGCTTGCGCCGGGCGCTCTCCGGAAACTTCAGTATGTCCTGCCCGCAATAGTCGACGCTTGATTTCGCAGAGACCGTGGCCCGCTTTGACAACAGCCCCATCACGGTGCGCGCGGTCACCGACTTGCCGGAGCCGGACTCACCGACGATAGCGATCGTCTCGCCGCGATAGAGCTGGAACGAGACGTCCTTTACCGCCTCGACGACGCCGTGCTCGACCTTGAAGGCGACCTCGACGTTGCGGGCGTCGATGATCGGCTGGTCATGGCGTCCGGCATGGTCGAGCCGGACGGCTGGCGCGAAGGATTGTGCGAGCGCGACGGTCATTTCAGCCACCTCAATAGGGATCGACGGCATCGCGCAGGCCGTCGCCCAGCGCGTTGAAGGCGAACACCGTGATCAGCACGAAGCCGACCGGCGACAGGATCCAGGGATAGGTGCCGATGACCGAATAGGTCGCGGTGTCCTGCAGCATCAGCCCCCAGGATATCAGCGGCGGCTTCACCGCGAAGCCGAGGAAGCCGAGAAAGGCTTCGAGCAGCACCACCGTCGGGATCGCAATGGTCACGGCGACGATGACGTGGCTCATCACATTGGGGAAAATGTGCTGCATGATGATGCGCATGTCGGTGGCGCCGACCGCCATGGCGGCGCGCACATAGTCGATCCGCGCCAGCGCCAGCGTCTTGCCGCGCACCTCGCGCGACATCTGCGCCCAGCCGAGCGCTGACATGACGATGATGACGAAGGCGAGAAAGACGTTGGTCGGCGCAGTCACCGGGATCAGCGTCGTCAGCGCGAGATAAAGCGGCAGCTGCGGGAAGGCAAGCACCAGCTCGACGAAGCGCTGCACCCAGATGTCGAACCTGCCGCCGAAATAGCCGGAGACCATGCCGACAGTGGTGCCGATGACGGTGATGATGAAGACCACGGTCAGCGCGATCATCAGCGAGACGCGCGAGCCCTGGATGGCGCGCGACAGCACATCTCTGCCGAACTTGTCGGTGCCGAGAAAATGCACCGGCAGGCCGTCGGTCGAGGCGAAGAAATGCCGGTCGGCGGGGATCAGCCCGAGCAGCCGGTACTCGGCGCCCTTCACGAAGAAGCCGAGCAGGCGCGGATGGTCGTAGTCAGGCCCGACGACCGGCTGGAAGGTGACCGGGTCAAGATCGGCGGAATCCGCCAGTGCATAGACCCGCGGCTGGAGCACGAAATTGCCGTCTCTGTCGTGGAAGCTCATCACTTGCGGCGGAGCGAAGGCGACATCGGTCACCTTGGGATCCATCGGCGCGAAGAAATCGGCAAACAACGCCATCACCACCAGAAGCACGACCAGGATCAGCCCGGCCATGCCGGTCCAGGAGCGGCGCAGTCGGCGCCAGACCAGCGCCATGTAGCTCTCATTGCCGCGCTGGGTCGTAACCGCAATTCCTTCGGCCGGCGGCGGCGGAGATGGGTCGCGTGCCAGCATCTAGCTCTCCCCAAACTGGCGCACGCGCGGATCGAGCAGCGCAAGCAGCATGTCGGCGATGATGTTGCCGACGATCAGCGTCGCCGAAAGCACCATCATGAACGTCGCCGTGACATAGACGTCGCCGACCGCCATCGAACCGACAATGGCCGGCCCGACCGTCGGCAGCGCGAAGATGATCGCCGTCTCGATCTCACCGGTGAGCATATAGGGCAGCACCACGCCCTGATACATGATGAGCGGGTGCAACGCGTTGGGTACGGCATGGCGCATGACGACGGCGCCGCCGGTAAGCCCCTTGGCCTTGGCCGTCTCGACATACTGGGCGTTCAGCGTGTCGAGCAGATTGCCGCGCATGACGCGCATATTGTAGGCGAGCCCGCCAAAGGTGGCGATCGCCACCACCGGCCAGACATGTTTGACGAGGTCAGCGAATTTCGCCCACGACCACGGCGCGCCGCCATATTGCGGCGAGAAGAAACTGCCGATCTCCGACACGTTGAACTGGAAAACCATGAGATAGACGATGATCAGCGCCATCAGGAAGCGCGGCACCGTCATGCCGAGGAAGGAGATCGCCGACAGGGTCGAGTCGATCCAGGTGTACTGCCTCGTCGCCGCCCAGATGCCGAAGGTGATGCCGAGCACCGAAGCGAGCAGATGGCAGACCAGCGCCAGAAGCAGCGTGCGCGGCAGCCGCTCGCCGACCACGTCGCCGACCGGCTTGTTGTAGTAGAGGCTGTAGCCGAAATCGCCGCGAGTGACGATGCCGGCCATCCAGTTCAGGTACTGGACCGGCAGCGGCTTATCGAGGCCGTGCTCGACCCGGTAGGCCTGCGCCTGCGCATCGGCTTCCGCAAAGGACGCGCCGCCCTGGTTGATGAGCTGCGAGCGGATATAGTCGGCATAGTCGCCCGGCGGCGCCTGGATGATGGCAAAAGTGACCAGGCTCAGAATGACGAGAACCGGTATTGCCGATGCTATGCGCATGGCCAGGAATCGCAGCACCGTCTCGCCTCCTTGTTGCAGGTTAAGGATTCTCTGCCGCTGACCTTACTCCATCCCGGCCGCGCGCGCAGCGCGGCCGGGCGTCAGCCAGGGGAGGTAACTCAGTTTGTCGGACCCTTGTCGCCGGGCTTGCCGGGAAGCTGCTCGGGGAAGAGTTCGTATTTCTGCTGCTTGTCGGCGGCAACAAACAACCGCTCGCGCACGATCGAATCCTCGGCCCAGTTGAACATGAAGATCGGCGTTCCTTGCGGGACGTTGGAGAAGCGCTTGTTGAGGATCAGGGCGCCGGGATATTCGGTCAGCCCGACATTGTAGACATGCTCGGTCGAGATCTTCTGGAACGTCTTCATCAGGCTGGCGCGCTCGTCATTGTCCTGGCTGGAGACGAACTTGTTGACGATGTCGACAAGCTCCTTTTCGAACGGCATCAGGTCGACCTCGCCGCTCTCCGGCGCGCGGTGGTTCCAGCTCGTCTTCGGACCGACCGGAGCGAGCTGCTCGGTGTTCTGCACCACGGCGGTCAGCTCCTGGTCGTTGCGCCGGACCAGCCAGTCGAAGCGGCCGGAATATTGCGCGGCGTCGCGCTGGGTGCCGTTGAGACTGTTGAGCACGACGCGCAGGCCGAGCTTTTCCATCTGGCCGACGACGCCCTCCGCCAGGCTCTTGTCGGTGGTGTAGTCGTTGTTGACCAGCATGACGATCTCGACATTCTTGCCACCGGCGGTGCCGGCGGGGAAATTGACGAAGCCGTCACCGTCGGTGTCCTTCAGGCCAGCCTTGGCGAGTTCGGCCTTGGCGCCTGCTAGATCGAACGGATAGTAGACGGTCGAATTGCGGTCATAGAACGAGGTGCCGGAGGAGAAGCCGCCGGGATAGATGGCGTTGAACGGACCCTTGACCAGCGAGTCGCCGAGCGCTTTGCGATCGAGCGCCATGGTGACACCCTTGCGGAAGTCCTCATTGCGGTTCAGCTCGCGGATTGCCTGGCCGCGTTCGTCCGGATTGCCCCAGCCATTGGCGGAAAAGTTCATGCGCAGATTGTAGCCGATCAGGCGCGGGCCGAAGGCGAGACGGGCCGGCGCATCCTTGTCCGCCGCGCGCTTCAGCGAGGCGACGAAATTCTCCGGCTGCTCCAGGTTGGAGAAGTCGGCAGCGCCCGCCACCGCCTGGACGTCGCGGTCGGCCCAGGTCGACAGCTTGTAGTGCAGCTCGTTGAGGTAGGGCAGCTGGTTGCCCTTCTCGTCGACCTTCCAATAGTAGGGGTTGCGGCGCATGACGATGATGTCGTCGGGCCTATACTCCACCGGCACCCAGGCGCCCATCACCGGTATATTCATATATTCCGGCGGGAAGGCGTTCTTGAACTGCTCGTAGGTGTTCTTCGAATATTTCGGGTGCTGCGGCTTCAGAATGTGCGACGGACCGGGGCAGAAGGTGCCGTAGGCCATGGCGTAGAGATACTGTTTTGGGAAAGCCTCCTTGAAGGTCCACTCCACGGTGTAGTCGTCGATCTTCTTCAGCGTCGTGCCAACGCCGAACGTTTCCTGTGTGGCGCCGTTCAGCGGCGAGACATTGGGATCGACGACCTCGTCATCCCAGTAGAACATCAGATCGTCGGCGTTGAAGGCGACGCCATCGGACCATTTGGCGCCTTCGATCAGATGCATGGTCAGCTTGTGGCCATCCTTCGACCACTCCCAGCTCTTGGCCAGGTTTGGCAGCGGCTCGGTGTCCTTGGCCTCGACCTGGAACAAGGGCGCGGTGCGCGTCAGGCATTCGGAGAGGCCGATGTCGATGCCGCCCCAGCCTTGCGTCTGGCCGGCGCCATAGTTCCAGCCTTCCGGCCGGCCGCCGATGACGTGGCGCATGGTGTCGCCATAGACGCCGATGCCGTCCGGCATGTTGCCGGTCTTGTACACCAGCGGCTCCTTCGGCAGGCGATCCTTGACCGGCGGCAGCTTGCCGGTCTTGACGTATTTCTCGGTGACCCAGTCGGGCTCGTGATATTCGGGCAGCGCCTTGAACTCCAGGATGGAATCGCGGGCGACGTATTTGATCTTGCCCTCGGCGGGAAACTGCGCCGGTACGGGCGGAGTGGTCGGCTCGGATGCGTATGCGCCGAACGCCAATACCGAGACGCTGAACGTCAGGCCGGCGAGAATGCCAATTCTGCGCCCGGCGAGAATGCCAATTCTGCGAAAGTTCCTCATCGTGTCCTCCCAGATGTTTCGACGTCTGCTGCTGCCTGCATCACTTCACGACGGCTGATCGGCGAACCGGCCTCCCGCGGTTCGCCTGCAAGCATTTCAGCCGGCCTGTTTCAGTGCCGTCTTTTCGGCGCGCAGTTCCTCGATCGAGCGCACGTTGCGCCGCGCCGCACCCGCCCAGTCGCGGGTCTTCACCTTCGATTTGGAAAGCCGCTCCTGCGCTGCCGGCACGGCATCGGCATATTGCGGCAGCCAGCGCGCCTGGGCGACGACCATCTCGTCGACCATCTGCCAGACCTCTTCCGGCGTCGACACCGCACCGACCAGCGGATCGTGCAGCACGGCGAGCTTCAACAGGTCGATGTCGCCCGATATCGCAGCATGCACCGACATGCGCTGGACATTGATCGACGAAATGCAAGTGGCCGCGCACGCTTCCGGCAGCGTAATGCCGGACGCCATGTTGATGCCGAAACGATCGACGAAGCCGGGCGACTCGATGATGGCGTCCTGCGGCAGATTGGTGATGATGCCGGTGTTCTTGACGTTGAAATGGCCGCGATAGACGCGGTTGGTCTCCAGCGCTTCGAGGATGCGGCTGGCATGCTCGTTGGAGCGCTTCGACGCGTCGAGCGGCTGCGACGCCGCTTCGAGGAATTGCGGATATTCCGTCTCGAACCAGTTGCGGGTTTCGGTGGAATAACGGAGGTAGCCGCCGGTCTCGCCATGGATCCAGTCCGACATGTCGATCCAGCGGGTGATTTCGTCCGGCCGCTTGCGGTACCAGGGCAGATATTCGGAGAGATGGCCGTTGCTTTCGGTCGAATAGACGCCGAAGCGCTTCAGCACATCGATGCGCAGCTTCTCCTGCTGCGAATAGACCGGATGCGCCTCGAAGGCGGCGATCAGTTCGTCCTTGCCGATCTTGCGGCCGTTGAGGCGCAAATCGATGAACCATGTCTGGTGGTTGATGCCGGAGCAGACATAGTCGAGTTCGCTGCGGGATTTGGCGCCGAGCACTTCGGCGATCTGTTCGGCGCCGTGCTGGACGCCGTGGCAGAGGCCGACCGTATCGACCTTGCCGTATTCGATCGCCGCCCAGGTGTTCATCGCCATCGGGTTGGCATAGTTGAGGAATTTCGCGCCCGGCTCGGCGAGTTCGCGAATGTCCTTGCAGAAGTCGAGGATGACCGGAATGTTGCGCTGGCCGTAGAGGATGCCGCCGGCGCAGATCGTGTCGCCGACGCACTGGTCGATGCCATATTTCAAGGGAATGCGGATGTCGTCGGCATAGGCTTCGAGCCCGCCGACCCGCACACAGCTGATGACATAGCGCGCGCCTTCGAGCGCCTTGCGGCGGTCGGTGGTCGCCGTCACCTTTGTCGGTAATTTGTTGGCCTCGACGATGCGGTCGAGGATCGCCTTGATCATCCCGAGATTGTGCTCGCTGAGATCGGTCAGCGCGAATTCGATGTCGGCGAATTCCGGAACGCACAAAATGTCGGTGAACAGCTTTTTGGTGAAGCCGACGCTGCCGGCGCCAATAATAGCGATTTTGAAACTCATCACCTTCACCTCGATCCAATCGAATGCCAGGCAAGGAGCAAAAGGAGGAGTGCATGGCGGCGCGCCACTGGCGCGCATGCCATTGAAGCCGGAATTCCGGCTCTTTCTCCTCCCGCCCGCTCCTCGACCGCGGGTCTTTCGCGTTCTCAGGATTTGGATTATGCCGTTATTCGCGGGCACGGCCAGAGAACGATTATGCTTTCGAGGGTAATTTTGTGCTGCGTGATCTGATCGCCAACGGACAGTTGATGCGGACCATCTCGCTGCCGCGCGGCCGCCAGCGCCTGCACGCCATGCCGACCAGCACCGGCTATGAGGTGCGCGAAGGCGTGACCTACGACTGGGACGGGCGCAAGCGCGGCCAGACACCGTTCACCGTGCTGCAGCACACGATCAGCGGCACCGGCCAGCTGCGCTATGAGAACCGCAACTACCGTCTGCAGGCCAACGACACGCTGCTCGTGCTGGTGCCGCACAACCATCGCTACTGGCTGGAGAAGGGCGACCGATGGGAATATTTCTGGATCTCGATGAATGGCGAGGAGGCGCTGCGCATCCACAAATCCATTCTCAGCGTCTCCGGCCCGGTATTCCGGCTGCAGCCGGAGACGATCGATCATCTCGCCGATTGCAGCCTGCGCCTGATCAAGGGCGGCGCGTCGCCGGGGTCTGCTTCAGCGATCGCCTATGAGGCGGCGATGGCACTTTACGACGATGTCTTCGGCTCGCACGCCTTCACCGAGAAACAGAGCGCGATGCAGCCGGTCATCGACCACATCAACGCCAATCTCGACAAGCCTCTGCCGGTGGCCGACCTCGTCCAGATCAGCGGCCTCAGCCGCGCGCATTTCTCGCGCTGCTTCGCCGAGAGCGAAGGCATTCCGCCGGCCGAATTCGTGCTGCAGCAGCGGCTGCAGCGAGCGGCAAAGCTGTTGACCAAGGCCGACTTCCTGCCGGTTAAGGAGGTCGCCATATTATGCGGGTTCGAGGACGCCAACTATTTCTCGAAAGTCTTCCGCCGGCTCTACGGCATCAACCCGACGCAGTTCCGCACCACCGGCATGTATGCCAGCCTGGGCAACCACCGCTAGGAGGGACTGCCGGCTTCAGTCGCCCTCACCCGATGCGGTTGCCGCTTTCGGGATCGAAGAGATGCAGCGCCGCCGGATCAGCTGACAGCCGCACTGTGTCGCCCGGCCGGACAGAACTGCGCCCCATGACGAAGACGCAGACCAGCTGCCCCGCGAACCTGACATAGAACTGCGTCGACAGGCCGAGCGGCTCGACCACTTCGACCTCGGCCTTGAGCGCTCCATCGTCCACGAGTTGGATGTGTTCCGGCCGCAGCCCGACGGTGAGCTTGTCGCCGTCCTTGAGCGGCAGACCATCAGGCAATCGCAGCTTCTGGCCGTCGGCCAGCACCGCGTCCACCTTGCCGCCCTTGGCCACCTCGGCCGGCAGAAAGTTCATGCCGGGCGAGCCGATGAAGCCGGCGACGAAGGTGTTGACCGGCCGGTCGTAGAGCTCGAGCGGATGGCCGACCTGCTGGACGTAGCCGTCATGCATGACGACGATGCGGTCGGCCATGGTCATGGCTTCGATCTGGTCGTGCGTGACATAGACCGAAGTGGTTTTCAGCTGCTGGTGCAGCGCCTTGATCTCGGCGCGCATATGCACGCGCAATTTGGCGTCGAGGTTCGATAGCGGTTCGTCGAACAGGAACACTTTGGGATCGCGCACGATGGCGCGGCCCATGGCGACGCGCTGGCGCTGGCCGCCGGACAATTGCCGCGGCAGGCGGCCCAGAAAGCTATCTAGGCCGAGCCGCTTGGCGGCCGCCCCTACCCTGCCGTCGATCGTCGTCTTCTCCGCCTTCTTCAAAAGCAGGCTGAAGCCCATATTCGATGACACGTCCATATGCGGATAGAGCGCATAAGACTGGAACACCATGGCGATGTCGCGGTCCTTGGGCGCGACATCGTTGACCAGCCGCTCGCCGATGCGGATCTCGCCGCCCGACACTTCCTCCAGCCCGGCAATCATGCGCAGCAAGGTCGACTTGCCGCAGCCGGAAGGGCCGACCAGCACGACGAACTCGCCATCGGCGATCTCGAGATCGACGCCGTGCAGGATGCGCAGCGACCCGTAATCCTTCTCGACGTTTTGCAGCGTGACGGAAGCCATCGATTATCCTTTGACCGCGCCGGCGGTGAGGCCGGTGACGAGATAGCGTTGCAGGAAGGCGAAGAAGATGCAGACCGGGATCAGCGCCAGGATCGACGCCGCCATCATCTGCCCCCAGTCGACGGCGAACTTGCCGATATAAGTGAGCAGGCCGACGGCGAAGGTCTTCTGATCGTCGCTGGAGATCAGCATCAGCGCGAACAGCAATTCGCTCCAGGCGGCGGTGAAGACGAAGCCCAGCGTGGCGCCCATGCCCGGCAGCGTCAGCGGCACGATCACCTTGCGCATCGCCTGCGCCCGCGTGCAGCCGTCGATCATTGCCGCCTCTTCCAAATCCTTCGGAATGCCGTCGAAGAAGGACTGCATCAGGAAGGTGGCGAAGGCGGTGTTGAAGGCGGTGTAGATAATGATCAGGCCGACCAGGCTGTTGGTCAGGCCGAGCTGCCCCATGACCCGGTAGATCGGCGGAATGACCATCACCAGCGGGAAGGTCTGGGTGAGCAGAAGCATGATCGCCAATGTCGCCTTGCCGCGGAAGGTGAAGCGCGACATGGCGTAGCCGGCAAGCGTGGCGATGATTGTGACGAATGCCGCCGTCGACACCGAGACGATGACGCTGTTGAGGAAATAGCGGGGGAAGTCAGAGGCTTCGAGCACGGTGATGAAGTTGCGGAAGGTCGTTTCCGAGGGCCACAAAGTGATGCCTTCGGAATAGAGCAGCCGCTCCGGCGTCACCGAGATCTTCAGTGTCCAGAAGATCGGGAACAGCGCAAAGATCATGTAGGCGGCAATCGCCGCGTAGAGGCCGATGCCGCTGAAGATGCGTGAAGAGGTGGAGCGCCCGGCGATCATCAGACGTGCCTCACCAGCAAGCGGCGGATGGCGATCAGCCCAATCGCATAGGCGATGAGCAGGACCAAAAGCAGCACCGCGACCGCCGAGGCATAGCCCTTGTCCAGCGACTTAAAGGCGCTGACATAGATGTAGACCGGCACCGTGCTGGTCGATCCCGCCGGCCCGCCCTCGGTCATGACGAAGATCAGATCGGCGAAGGTGGCGATCCAGATCGTGCGCAGCATGACGGTGATGACGATGGTCGGCGCCAGGAAGGGCAGCGTCACCTTGGTGAAGCGTTGCCATGGCGAGGCGCCGTCGATGGCGGCCGCCTCATGCAGTTCCGACGGGATCGACTTCAATGCCGCCAGCAGCGTGATGGCGAAGAACGGAATGCCGAACCAGATGTTGGCGACGATCGGCCCCCACATGGCGGTGGCCGGATCGGACAGCACGTTGGTCGGCTCTGCCTTGAGCCCGAGCGCAAACAACCAGTGCGGCAGCGGGCCGATGATCGGATTGAACAGCCAGGCCCAGGTCAGGCCCGACAGGAAGGACGGCACCGCCCAGGGCAGGAACACCACCGCCTGCACGAACTTGCGGCCGATAAACGGCTTGTCGAGCAGCAGTGCCAGGCCAAGCCCGAGGAAGAACTGGAAGAACAGGCTGGCGACGGTCCACCACAGCGTGTTGACCAGCGCCTGCCCCAGCACCTGGTCGGACAGCATCGCCTCATATTGGCCAAGGCCGACATATTCGGATTTGAAGGCGGAGAATTTGCGGAAGGAATAGCTGATGCCGATGATCAGCGGCACAAGCAGCACCACGACCAGAAGCACGATCGCCGGCGAGAGGTAAAGCCAGGGCTCGATGGCAGCGTGCGTCAGCCGCTTCTTTCGCGGCCGGCCTGCGGATCGTATTTCGGACACGGCATAGGTCATCGGGTGCTAAATCGTCTCCTGGAGGAGCGCCGGGATTGGCGACCAGCGTCCTCATCGTTCACGCGGAAATATGCCGGTTCACCCTCCGTAGCTGCAGCGCAGCTGCTGCGGAGGACGGGCAGGCAGATGAGGGGCTGCGCCAGCCTTGGGGTGCTCGCGCTGCCCCTCATCCCACCTTCTCTCCGTGAACGGAGAGAAGGAATACGGCGCCTACTTCTTGTTCTTGGCCAGCCAGTCCTGCTGTTCCTTGGTCAGGAACGCGGCCCATGCGTCGGCCGCCTCCTTGGCCGACTTTTGGCCGAGCAGCACTTCCTGGAAATTCTTGATCGCCACCTGGTCAACGAAGTTGCCGAGGTTTTCCAGATGTGTCGGCGGCGTCACCATTTCATATTTGGAGGTGTCGCTGAGCTCGGTGAACCAGCCCTTGAACTGCTCGGTCTTGAAGTGGGCATCCTGGTCGGCGCCGTTGTGGATCGGCACGACACCAACTTCCTTGGCCCATTCCAGATTGTCCTTGGGCGACAACAGCGTCGCCATCAGCTTCCAGGCATCGTCCTTATGCTGCGAATTGGCGAACATCGCCCAGCCGGCATAGCCCAGCGTCGGATAGGACTTGCCGCTTGGCCCCACCGGCAGCGGCGCCACGGCAAAATCGTCGGCACTCATCTTGTCGGCAATGCCGATCAGCGCATCCGGATCCTGGTTGAGCATGGCGCAGGTGCCGGAATAGAAACCGGTGACGGTCTCGTTGAAGCCCCAGCTCACTGCATCCTTCGGCGCCAGCCCGTCCTTGTACATGTCGGCCAGCATCTGCAGGCCTTTGACGGAGCCTTCGTCGTTGATGGTCGAGGTACCGTCTTCGTTGAAATAGCCGCCCTTGCCGGCGGCGATGTTCATGAACATGTGCATACCGTTGAAGGCGCCCGGGCCGCCGCGCAGGCAATAGCCGTACTTGCCCGGAATCGCGGAGATCTTCTTGGAGTCGGCAATGAAGTCGTCAAGCGTCGCCGGCGGGCCGTCGAGACCAACTTCCTTGAACAGCTTCTTGTTCCAGAACAGCGCATTCACATAGTAGCCGTAGGGGATCATGAACTGGGTGTTGTTGACGGTCGAGCCGAACTGCTTGGCGCGGTCGCCCAGCGTCTTGGCGTCGTCCCACTTGGCCATGTAGGGGCCGAGATCCTCAAGCTGGCCGTTGGTGGCGTAGAGGCCCATCCAGCGCTCGGGCATCTCGACGATGTCAGGCGTATCGCCGGCCTGCACCATGGTCAGGAATTTCTCGAAGGCCTGGCCCCAGGGCAGCGAGACCACCTCGACCTTGACGCCCGCGTTGGCGGCCTCGAACTCGGCGATCTGCTTCTTCAGAAATTCGGTGCGCTGCGGGCTGGTGATGACCTCGACCAGCTTGAGGGTGGTGTCAGCCAGCGCGCCGCTGGCGGAAATTGCCAGGCCGGCAGCGGTGGCAAGCATGATGCTCAGTCTTTTCATGTTCAGAACTCCCATTTTGAACCCAGTTATTTTTTTGCTTTGTCGAAGGCCTGGGCGATGTCGGCCCATAGATCCTCGACGCTTTCCAATCCGACATTGAAGCGGATGGTTCGGGGGCTGACGCCGAAGCGCGCCATCGAATTGAGACCCGGCGTCTGCTCGAGCGAGGCCTTTGCCGGCACGACCAGGCTTTCATGACCGCCCCAACTGACGCCGATGCGGAAGAATTTCAGCGCATCTACGAAAGCGGGAATGTCGACATCCTCCGTCACCTCGAAGGAAAACAGCCCCGCATAGCCGGCAAGTGTCTTCTTGCCGGGGTGGTTGGAATAGGCGGGATGGTTGACCCGCTCGACCTTGTCATGCGCCTTCAGCCGCTCGGCGATGGTGAGCCCGCTCTTCATGTGATGAGGCAGCCTCAGCGGCAGCGTACGCAGGCCGCGCAGCAGCAGCCAGCCTTCGAAGGGCGACAGCTTGGCGCCGAGCTGCGAATAGGTCTGGTCGTTGATGTGCTTGATGTGGGCGGCCGAGCCCGCCACCACGCCGGCGACGGTGTCGCTGTGGCCGCCGAGATATTTCGAGGCCGAGTGCAGCACCAGATCGACGCCGTGCAGGATCGGCTTCTGGAACACCGGCGTCGCCCAGGAATTGTCGATGGTGGTGACGATGCCCTGCTCTTTCGCCAGCCGCGTCAGATGTTCGAGATCCTGCAGCTCGAACATCATCGAGGTCGGGCTTTCCAGGTAGAGCAGCTTGGCGCCCGGAAGTGCTGCCGCGACTGCATCCGGATCGGAACCGTCGACATAGTCCACCTTGATATTCAGACGCGGGAACAGCCGCTCGAACAGCCGGTAGGCGTCGCCATAGCAGTTGCGCACCGCAACGATGCGCTCGCCGGCGCCGACAAAGGCGAGCACAGTAGAGCTGATTGCCGCCATGCCGCTGGAGAAGCCTCGCGCGGCTTCCGCACCCTCAAGGGCCGCGACCCGCGACTCGAATTCCATCACCGTCGGATTGTCGCCGCGCGAATAGATCGGCTGTTTCCGCCGCCCGGCAAAGGTGTCGGCCATCTCCGCATAGCTGCCGAAGGTGAACAGCGAGGTCTGGTAGATCGGCGGCACCACGGCATTGCCGGGGAACGGATCGTCATGCGCCAGAAGCGTCGCCGCCTCGGCGAGATAGTCGCTGCCGGAAATGCCTGGGTCGAAGCTGTGCTCGTTCATTTGCGGTCCGAAAGTTTGAGGTTGGCCGCACCGCGCTTCAGGTCGTCCTCGACGGTGGCAATCAGCTTCAGCGCCTCGGCCCGGGCGCCTTCCGGGTCGTGCGCAGCGATGCAATCGAACATGGTGCGGTGGTAGGGAAAGCTGGCGTGGCCGAAATCGCGCACGCCGAGCGGATGCTCCCAGAAGCGGTGGAACAGCTCGTGCATGGCGGCGATGATCTGCTCGAACAGCGGATTGCCGCAGGCGCGATAGATCGCCTGATGGAATTCCCAGTCCTCTTCCGACGACATGCCGGCCCGGTTGAGAAACTCCTCCTCCATGATGTCGAGCTTGCGCTCGATCTCGGCGAGATCGTCCTTGTCGGCGCGAATGGCGCAAAGGGCTGCGGCTTCCGCCTCCAGCGCGCGGCGGATTTCCAGCGTGCGCATCAGGCCGGTGAAATCATTGCCGCCGGCGAGTGTCAGCGGCATGTGCAGCATGTCGAGCGAGACTGCGGCCTTGAGATAGGTACCTGAGCCCTGCCGGCGCTCGACCAGGCCAAGCCCTTCCCAGCGCGTCAACGCCTCGCGTACCGTGTTGCGGCTGACTTTCAGGCGCTCAGCGAGGATGCGCTCGGTCGGCAGCCGCTCGCCGGGTTCCAGCTTTTCGCGCATGACGAAGCCAGCCAACGCCTTCAGCACCGCATCGTCGCGGGCTGTCGTCTGGATCGGCGGAAGGCTGAATTCGGTCACGCCTGTGCAAACTCAAAGTGGTTCAATGGTCCAACCAATTTCTGCACAGACGAAGAGACCTGTCAACAGCGGAAACGCAACTGGGCCGAGGGACGACCATATGCGCCCTCGGCCGTGCCGCCTCAGCCGTGGATGCGCGCCGGTTCGGCGGCCGCGCGGGCGGCGCGCCAGCGCGCGAACATCTCCTCGCGAACGCGTCTCGAACCAGAGAGGCGCTCCTTTGCCTGCGCCAGCACGGCAGGCGAAGCCTCGGCAGGCGTGCCCGACTGGAACGGAGGCGCCGGGGCATATTCGAGCGAGAGCTGCACGATCTCGGCCTCCTCTTGTCCAAGCAGCCTCGCAACCAGCGCCAGCCCGAAATCGATGCCCGAGGTAACGCCGCCGGCGGTGATGAGCTTGCCGTCCTCCACGATACGCTCATCGACCGGGATCGCCCCGAACTCTTCAAGGAAATCATGGGCATACCAGTGCGTCGTCGCTCGCTTGCCTTTCAGCAGCCCGGCCGCGCCAAGCACCAGGGCGCCGCTGCACACCGAGGTGATGTAGCGCACCTGCGCCGCGCGCTCCCAAACGAAATCGAGGACTGTCTGGTCCTCCAGCAGCGGGTTGACCCCGCCTCCGCCCGGAATGCACAGCACGTCGAGAGGCGGGCAATCGTCGAAGGTCGCCGTTGGCGTGAGCGACAGCCGTGTCGAGGACATCACCGGGTTGCGATCCTTCCAGATCAATTCCACTTCCGCGCCCTTGGCAGTTGCCAGGACTTCGTAGGGACCGGTGAGGTCGAGCTGCTGGACGTTGGGGAATACGAGGATGCCGAAACGAAGGGTCATGGAAATCTCCGTGGGTTGACTTCCGCCAATCTAGGGCATCATGTTTTGGCACGATTGCCATTCACCCCTCGTTTCAGGCCAAACCCGATGCGCCGTATCGAAGTGCTTGCCTATCCCGACATCCAGCTCCTCGACGTCAGCGGACCGCTTCAGGTCTTTGCCAGCGCCAACGACTACAAGCGGCAGGCCGGCGAGCCTGCGCCCTATGAGGTCACGGTCGTCGCCGCCTCGCCGCGCATCCGCACATCGGCCGGTCTCGTGCTGGAGGCAGCAGCGCTGCCGGCGCACGGAGGCGAGACCGATACGTTGATCGTGCCCGGCGGATGGGGCGTCAACGCGGCCTGCGACGATCCCGTGCTGGTCCAGTGGATCGCCGGTCGCTCGCGCGATGCCACGCGAACCGCTTCGGTCTGCAGCGGCGCCATGCTGCTGGCGCAGGCGGGCCTGCTCGACGGGCGTCGCGCGGTGACCCATTGGGGACGCTGCGCTGAGTTCGCCCGCCGCTTTCCCGCGGTTCGCCTCGAACCCGATCCGATCTTCATCCGCGACGGCAATGTCTGGACATCGGCCGGCGTAACGGCGGGGATCGATCTCGCCCTCTCCCTCGTCGAGGCCGATCTTGGCCGGCACACGGCGCTGGCGGTGGCGCGCGAGTTGGTGGTCTTCCTGAAACGCCCTGGCGGCCAGGCGCAATTCAGCCAGACGCTCAAGCTGCAGCAAGGCGACGGGCGCTTCGACCGGTTGCATGGCTGGATCCTTGAAAACCTTTCGGGCGACCTGTCGCTCATGCAGTTGGCCGACCACGCCAATATGAGCCCGCGCAGTTTCTCGCGGCGCTATCGCGAAGCCACGGGCCGGACACCCGCCCGGGCGATCGAGGAGATCCGCATCGAGGCAGCGCGACGGATGCTTGAGCGCGGCCAGCCCGTCAACCAGACCGCGCGCCGCTGCGGTTTCGGCTCGGAAGAAACGATGCGGCGCGGCTTTCTGCGCGTGCTGGGCACCAACCCGCGCGCCTATCGCGAGCGTTTCTGATCGCGACCGCTCGCGCCTGCGGGCACTGATGCTTACTTATCCCGGCAATCTGCCGAGACCCGAAGCAAAGCGCTCCACCATTGCAAGGCCGACCTCGCTCGGCCGCATCGCCGGCGCCCGGTCGTGTATCTGCACACCGGCGCGGGCGCCGAACAGCCGCTTGCCGTAGCAGATCAGGTTCTCGATGCCTTGCATGACGAAGACCGCCGCCGGCAACATCTTTGCGTACTCGGCCTCGGCCACGGCTTCGTCACCGGCGCGGAACGCCTCACAGGCGCGCACGGCGAGGTCGATGCAATCAGGCGCCAGGATCATGCCACGGCAACCGATGCGGAAATTGTCGATCAGTTCCAGCCCGCCACGTCCGTTGAAGACCGGGATACGGCCTTCGGTGCGTTCGATCAGCCCGGCAATGTCGGTGGCCGGGCCTTCGCCCTTGATCAACCTTATGTTGGGGTGAAGCATAACGAGGTCGCGGATTTCATCCGCTGTCAGGCCGCGCCCGAAAAAGGCGGGCGCATTCTGGATCGCCACCGGCAGGTCGGTGGCTTCGGCGACACGGCCAAAGAAGCGGATATATTCCGCTCCGTAGGATCCGCCGGGTGGCGGCTGCAGGATCACCCAGTCGGCGCCGACGCTTTCGGCGTGGCGGACCTGCGCGACCTGTTCGGCAACCGACGAGCCGAAAATGGTGAAGGCGAGCGGCACCTTGCCGGCAGCGTCCTCCGCCGTCCAATCCATGATCGTGCGCCGTTCGGCCTCAGTCAGCTTTGCGACTTCGGTGGCGAGACCGAGCGCTGCCGTGCCATGCACGCCACTGGCCAGGCAAATCTCGACCTGCCTGCGCATCGCCGCGCGGTCGAGTTTTTCCTGGGCGTCGAACAGCGCGTAAAGAATGGCGTGAATGCCGTGGAAATCGTCAGGCCGGAAATTCGGCATCGGTCGGCCTCAATGGCTTTCGCGTGGAATGGCGTGGCCGCGGCTGCCGACAAGGAAATCAAGATCGGCGCCACGATCCGCCTGCAGCACACGGTCGACATAAAGGCTCTGGTAGCCGCCGCGCATCGCCGGTACGGGCGGCTGCCAGGCTTCACGACGCCGTGCCAGCTCCTGTTCCGAGACTTCGAGATGCAGCCGCCGCGCCTCGACGTCGAGTTCGATGATGTCGCCGCTGCGGACCAGCGCCAGCGGACCGCCGACAGCGGCCTCAGGCGCCGCATGCAGCACCACCGTGCCGAAGGCGGTGCCGGACATGCGGGCGTCGGAAATGCGGATCATGTCGCGCACGCCCTTTTTCAGCAGCTTCGGCGGCAGCGCCATGTTGCCGACCTCGGCCATGCCCGGATAACCCTTGGGCCCGCAATTCTTCAGCACCATGATCGAGGTCTCGTCGATGTCGAGAGACGGATCGTCGACGCGCGCCTTGTAGTCGTCGATGTCCTCGAACACGACGGCGCGGCCACGATGCTTCATAAGGGCGGGCGTGGCGGCCGACGGTTTGATGATGGCGCCGTCCGGCGCCAGGTTGCCGCGCAGAACCGCGATGCCGCCTTGCTGGGTCAGCGCCTTGTCGCGCGGGCGGATCACCTCGGGATTGTCGTTCCTGGCATCGGCGATGTTGTCGCGCACGCTCTTGCCGGTGACGGTCAACGCATCGAGATCGAGCATGTCGGCGATCTCTTTCATCACCGCCGGAATGCCGCCAGCGTAGCAGAAATCCTCCATCAGGAAGCGGCCGGACGGCATCAGGTCGAGGATGGTCGGCACGTCGCGGCCAAACCGGTCCCAGTCGTCCAGCGTCAGTTCGGTGCCGACGCGGCCGGCTATCGCCAGCAGATGCACGACCGCGTTGGTCGAGCCGCCGATCGCCCCATTGACGCGGATGGCGTTGGCGAAGGCCGCCTTCTTGAGGATGGCCGAGGGGCGCAAATCCTCATTGACCATTTCGACGATGCGCCGCCCGGTCATCCGGGCGATGCGGTTGCGGCGCGCATCGACTGCGGGATAGGCGGCGTTACCCGGCAGCGCCAGGCCGAGCGCTTCGACCATCGATGCCATGGTCGACGCGGTGCCCATGGTCATGCAGTGACCGGGCGAGCGCGACATGGCGCTTTCGGCATCGGCGAAATCCTGTTCGCTCATCACCTCGGCGCGGACATCCTCGGAGAATTTCCAGACATCGGTGCCGGAACCGATGGCACGGCCCTGGAAGCGGCCGTTGAGCATCGGCCCGCCGGAGATGACGATCGCCGGCAGGTCGCAGGAGGCGGCGCCCATGACCAGCGACGGCGTGGTCTTGTCGCAGCCGGCCATCAGCACGACGCCGTCCATCGGATTGCCGCGGATCGCTTCCTCGACATCCATCGAGGCAAGGTTGCGAAACAGCATCGCCGTCGGCCGCAGATTGGATTCACCGCACGAAAACACCGGGAATTCCAGCGGCAGCCCGCCGGCCTCCAGCACGCCCGCCTTGATGTGCTCGATCAGTCCACGGAAATGCACATGGCAGGGCGTGAACTCGGAGAAGGTGTTGCAGATGCCGATGACCGGACGGCCGTCGAAAGCATCGTCGGGCAGGCCGTTGTTCTTCATCCAGCTGCGGTGGATGAAGGCATCCTTGCCCAGCCCGCCGAACCAGTGCTGCGATCGTCTCTTGGTCATGATCTCTTCCCAGCGTTCAGGCGGGATGCTGCAGCTGGCTGAGCCCGCCATCGACGACGAGGGTGGCTGCGTTCATGAACGGACACTCGTCGGAAATCATGAACACTGCGGCCAGCGCGATCTCGCGCGCCGAGGCGATGCGGCCGCCGGGATGCAGCGCCAGCGTTTTGGCGCGCGCTGCCGCCGGATCGGCAAAACTGTTCCAGTAGTCGGTCGCCTTCTGTGTCTCGACATAGCCGGGCGCCAGCGCGTTCACGCGCACGCCCTGCCCCGCATATTCGAGCGCCAGCGATTTGGTCAGCCCGAGCAGCGCGTGCTTGGCTACGGGATAGGGAAAGGTGTGCGGAATGATGGTGAAGCTGTGCGTCGAGGCGATGTTGAGGATCGCCCCGCCACCGTTCGCGATCATGCCCGGCAGCACTGCCTTGCTGCAATTCCAGGCGCCCTTGACGTTGACGTCGAAATTGCGGTTCCACTCCTCCTCGCTCGCCTCGAGCGGCGTCGAGAACACATTCACCCCGGCATTGTTGATCAGTGCGTTGATCGGCCCGATTGCGTCGCCCCCCTGACGGACGGCAGCGGCGATCGCAGCCCCGTCGCTGATGTCAGCCGCGACATGCCCGACATGACCGCGCGGCGCGGCAAGACCGGAAACCGTCTTGTCCAGCAGCACGCCGTCGCGGTCGACCAGGAACAGCTTTGCTCCCTCTGCCAGGCAGGCCTCGGCGATGGCAAGCCCGATGCCTTGCGCGGCGCCGGTCAGGAAAATGCGTTTGCCGGACAGGCGCTCAGCCATGGCTGTCACTCCACTGGAAGATGGTCAGCGCCGGCCGAGTGCCGACGAACGCAGATTGTCGAGCAGCACGGCAAGCAGCAGGATCACGCCGCGCACAATGTACTGGTAGAAGGCCGGGATGTTGAGCAGGTTCATGGCGTTTTCGGCGATACCCATGATCAGCACGCCGACGATGACGCCGGACATGGTGGCGCGACCGCCTGCAAGCGAGACGCCGCCGAGCACGCAGGCCGAGATGACCGAAAGCTCGAGCCCGACCGCCGCATTGGGCTGGCCCGATGTAATGCGCGACGCAAGCAGGATGCCGGCAATGCCGCAGACGACACCTTGCAGCGCAAAGATCCAGATGCGCGTCCAGTCAACATTGACGCCGGCCAGCCGCGACGCCTCGGGATTGCCGCCGATAGCCAGCGTGTTCTTGCCAAACACGGTGCGGTTGAGCACGAAGCCGAAGATCCAGAACAGCACGGCCAAAACCCAGACCGGCGTCGGGATGCCGAGCAGTTTTGAGAGCGCCAGCTGATAGAAATCCGGGCTGTTGATGCCGACCGCGCGGCCATCTGAGGCGATGAGGGCAAAGCCGCGCACGATCTGCATGGTGGCGAGTGTCGTGATCAGCGCATTGATGTGGAATTTGGCGATGACAACGCCGTTGATGAAGCCGACGAACGCGCCGCAGGCGATGGCCGCGAGAAGGCCGAGCATGATCGAGCCGGTGTAGTTCGACGCCATGACCGCGACCATGCCGGCAAAGGCGACGATGGAGCCGACCGACAGGTCGAAGTCGCGCGCGGCAAGGCAGAACATCATGGTGCAGGCGACGATGCCGACGGTAACCACCGACTGCAGCAGGCCGAGCATGTTGCGGTCAGTGAGGAAGTTGGGCACCAGCAACGACACCAGCGCGAAGGCGACGATGAAGATGACGACAAGGCCCTGTTCGCCGAGCAGGATTTTCTTCAACTGGTCGGTCATGGCAAATCCTCAGGAAGCGATCGCGTCGGGGGTTTTGGTATCGGGAAGAGCGGCGGCCAGGATCGCCTTTTCGGCGAACTGGTCCCGGCTGAGTTCGGCGCTGACGCGGCCGCCGCACATCACCAGGATGCGGTCGCAAATGCCCATCACCTCCGGCAGTTCGGACGAGACGACGACGATCGCCATGCCGTCCTCGGCAAGCTGGTAGAGCAGTTCATAGATTTCCGCTTTGGCGCCGACATCGATGCCGCGCGTCGGCTCGTCGACGATGAGCACCCGCACGCCCTGCTCCGACAGCCAGCGACCCAGGATGACCTTCTGCTGGTTGCCGCCGGACAGGTTGATGATGTCCTGCTTGCGCGACGGCGTGCGCACCTTGAGCTTCTTGATGAAGGTCTCGGCCGTGGCGATCTCGCTGGCGCGGTTCAGGACGCCGAAGCGCGTGTGATGGCGCCGCGACGAGATGTTGATGTTCTCCTCGATCGAGCGGCCCTGGATGATGCCGTCATGCTTGCGGTCTTCCGAGCACAGTACGATGCCGGCGCGGATAGCATCATGCGGATCGGCGGCGTGAACGACCTTGCCGTCGACGCTGATCGTGCCGCCGGAGCGCGGGTCGGCGCCGAACACCAGCCGCATCAGCTCCGAGCGCCCGGCACCGATCAGGCCAAAGAAGCCGACGATCTCGCCGGCCCTCGCCTCGAAGCTGGCAGGCGTCTTCAGTTTTGCTCCGGAAACAGCATCGACTTTCAGCCGGATATTGCCGGAGGCGCGCGGGCGAAAACCCCAGATGTCGGAGATTTCGCGGCCGACCATTTCGGCGACGACCTGGTCGCGGGTGACGTCCTTCAGCGATGCATGGTGCGCCGCAAGCTTGCCGTCGCGCAGCACCGTCAGGCTGTCGCAAAGCCGGAATACTTCGTCCAGCCGGTGCGAGACGTAGATGATGACCTTGCCTTCACCGCGCAGGCGGCCGATCAGGGCAAACAGGATTTCGCTTTCGCGCGACGACAGCGACGAGGTCGGCTCGTCCAGCGCGATGACGCGCGCGTCGAGCATGATTGCCTTGGCGATCTCGACCATCTGGCGCTCGCCGATGGACAGCGTCTTGACCTTGCGGCTGATATCGATATCGATGCCCGCCGATTTCAGCTTGGCGCCGACATCGTCCCGCATCCTGGCGCGGGCAATGATGCCGGCGCTGGCGGGAAAACGGCCGAGGCTGAGATTTTCGGCGACGGTGAGCTCGGGAACGAGCTGCAGTTCCTGGTGGATGACGATGACGCCATTGTCGAAGGCATCTCGCGTCGATGAATAGGCCTGGACCTTGCCGTCGATGCGGATCTCGCCCTCGTCGGCATGCTGGTCGCCGGACAGGATCTTGATCAGCGTGGATTTGCCGGCGCCGTTCTCGCCCATCAGGCCGTGCACGGCGCCCTTGTCGACGCCGAAGGAAACGTCCGACAGCGCCTTGACGCCCGGATAGGTCCTGGTGATGCGCGAGAAGTCCAGAAAGGACACGGGTCGATCCTTCTGTGTGATGCCAAACAGGCGGCGACATCAAGCCGCCGCCCGTTTTGTACAGGGAGGATTATTCGATGCCGAGACCCTTGCGGACCGTCTGGTAGTCGTCGCGCTTGGCCAGCGCACCGGCGGTCAGGATCAGCTTCTCGGGTTCCTTGTTGTTGGCGACCCAATCATACATGTTGAGCGCCGTCTCGTAGCCGTGACGCTTCGGCGAGATGATCACCGTGCCGACAAAGCCGGTGGCGGTCGGCTTCATGAACTCGTTGATCGCCGAATCCGCGCCGCCAATACCGACGCCGATCACGTTATCGGCCGAAATGCCGACGCTTTCGGACGCACGCACCGCACCCAGCACGGCTTCGTCATTGAGGCCGAAGGCGACCCACTTCTTGATGTCGGCATGGGCGTTGAGCACCACCGTCGCCGCATTCAGCGCGGCCTCGGTGTCGGTCTTGGCCTGCGGCGCGTCAAAGATGCTTTCGGCCTTGAAGCCGTTGGCCTTGAGCACCGAGATGGCGCCTTCGACACGGTCGACCGCGGTGGGCAGCTGATCATAGGAGACGCGGATGGCGCCGACCTCGTCGGCCTTCCAGCCGCGCGCCTTCATTTCGTCGACGATCGCCTGGCCGACGGCCTCGCCGATCTTGGTCGCCGAAATGCCCATATGCGGCACGTCTTCCAGCGCCTTGCCGTCGGCACCGACTAGACGGTCGTCGACGGTCATCAGCTTGAGATTGTTGGCGGCCGCCTTGGCGACGATGCCGGGGCCGAGCTTCACGTCAGGCGTACAGACGATGAAGCCTTGCGCACCCTGCGCGCCGAGATTGTCGATGGCCGACATCAGCTTCTCACCGTCCTCGGCGCCGATCTTGACGAGGGTAAAACCCTTCTCCTTGGCGGCCTGGTCGGCGAACTTCCATTCGTCCTGGAACCAGGGCTCTTCCGGCTGTTTGACGATGAAACCGATCTTGGTGTCCTGAGCATATGCAGCGATGGTCGTGACGGACAGCACGGCAAGCGCGCCCGCGACGAGCGCGGTCTTCAGAAGTCGCATGATTACCTCCCAGCGATGGCCGGGCGCTCAGCCCGGATGCAGAGTCTCTAATTCTTTTTATCATACTCGTCAATTGATCTGGTATGATAATTAAGCTACATGCTCTGACCAGGGATCGCTGGCGCAAATCATCCGCATCCGGTAAGGCCGGACCGGTTGTGCGAGATCAGCGTTTCGCCGCCTTGGAGGAGGGCTGAGGTGACCGAGACTTCGAAGAAGGCATCAGGCGACACGCCCACCCGCCGCCCGCGCGTCATGCCTGATGTGATCAAGGCCATCGCCTCCGACATCTTTTCCGGACGCTATCCTGCCGGCTCATCCCTGCCGACTGAAAACGAACTCGGCGTCGAATATGGCGTCAGCCGCACCGTCATCCGCGAGGCGCTGAAGGTATTGGCCGCCAAGGGGCTGGTGTTGTCGCGTCCGCGCATCGGCACGGTTGTATGCGAACAGGACAACTGGAACATCATCGACCCGCAGGTGCTGGCCTGGCACGCGCCGCATGCGCTGGACGACAAGCTGTTCGACGCCATCCTGGAAACCCGCCGCGCCATTGAACCGCTGGTCGCCGAACTCGCCGCAACGCGCGCGACGCTGCAAGAGATCGCAGACCTCGAAGCCGCATGGCGCGGCATGGCCAATGCAGGCGAGGATCTCGCCGCCTTCTCGCGCTCCGACATCGTCTTCCACCAGATCGTCTATGCCGCGAGCCACAACCCGATCTTTCGGCAGATCGGCAATCTGATCGACACCGGGCTGAAGTTCTCACTGGAAGCCACGGCAACCATCTCGCTCGACCGGCGCATGGAAGCGGTCGCAGCGCACCGCGAGGTGGTCGAGGCGCTGCGCATGCGCGATGCCGAGGCGGCGCGGGCCGCGGCAGGCCGGATTCTCGACCTTGCGGCGCGCGATCTCGTCAGCGCCAAGAAACTCAAGAACAACTGAGACCAGCATGAAAATCACCGCGCTCACCACCTACATCGTCCCGCCGCGCTGGCTGTTCCTGAAGATCGAGACCGATGCCGGCGTCACCGGCTGGGGCGAACCTGTCGTCGAAGGCCGGGCGCTGACCGTCGAGGCGGCGGTCAAGGAGCTCGGCGATTATCTCATCGGCAAGGACCCCCGCCTGATCGAGGACCATTGGACGGTGATGCATCGCGGCGGCTTCTACCGCGGCGGGCCGATCCTGATGAGCGCCATTGCCGGCATCGACCAGGCGCTGTGGGACATCAAGGGCAAGGCGCTCGGCGTTCCCGTGCATGAGCTGCTCGGCGGCAAGCTGCGCGACACCATCAAGGTCTATTCCTGGATCGGTGGCGACCGGCCGGCGGAAGTCGCTGATGGCGCCAGGGAAGTGGTGGCGCGCGGCTTCCAGGCCCTGAAGATGAACGGCACCGAGGAACTGCAGATCGTCGACAGCCACGACAAGATCGATGCGGCCGTCGAGCGCGTCGCCATGGTGCGCGAAGCCGTCGGCCCCAACATCGGCATCGCCGTCGATTTCCACGGCCGCGTGCACCGGCCGATGGCGCGCATGCTGGTCAAGGAGTTGGAACCTTACCGGCTGATGTTCATCGAGGAGCCGGTGCTCAGCGAAAACCGCGACGCGCTGAAGGAGATCGCCGCCCTTGGATCGACGCCGATCGCGCTCGGCGAGCGGCTCTACAGCCGCTGGGATTTCAAGTCGGTGTTCGAGCAAGGCGCCGTCGACATCATCCAGCCCGACCTGTCGCATGCCGGTGGCATCACCGAATGCCGCAAGATCGCGGCGATGGCCGAGGCCTATGACATTGCGGTCGCGCCCCACTGCCCGCTTGGTCCGATCGCGCTCGCCGCCTGCCTGCAGCTCGATGCCGTCAGCTACAACTGCTTCATCCAGGAGCAGAGCCTCGGCATCCACTACAACGCCGCCAACGATCTGCTCGACTACGCCGCCAACAAGGATGTCTTCCGCTACGAGGATGGCTACGTCGCCATCCCCGACGGCCCCGGCCTCGGCGTCGAAATCGACGAGGACTACGTCAAGGAACGCGCCAAGGAAGGCCACCGCTGGCGCAACCCGGTCTGGCGCCACAAGGACGGCTCCTTCGCCGAGTGGTGAGGTGCTGTCGCCTGCAACGTTCGAACGTTGACGCGCCTCAGCCCGGCAGAGTTTGCAGAGGCACTTTCTCGACGAGCGGTGTCCGATCGCCGTACTTCGCCAACAGCGCGTTGGCATAAAGCCTTGCAAACCCGCTGTGGCCCCTGCGCAGGTAATCCGACTGATCGAGCCGCCACCGCTGCTCGACATCGGCCATGATCGCCGGATTGCTCCAGGTGGCATAGCCGGCCGCTGAATAGACCGTGACCTCGCCGGCGAACAGGCAGTCGTCGGTGACCAGCAGATCGACGCGGACATAGTCGAGATCGCCGGCGATGCGCGGCCCGATTTCGGCCGCCTGCCGGATGAACTCGACGAGACGTGGCGTCACCGGCAGCGCCTGATCCTCGCGCGGATAGTCGATATCCCGCCCCGGCAACGGATTGCCCTGGGGATCGAACAGCCGCGACATCAGGGCTTTCTTGTCCTCGGCCCTGACATGGCAGACGACGCCGCTGCACACTTGCACTTTGATCTCGGTTGCGATCCTGCCGCCACTGAGGGGCAGCGCCTCCTCGAGAAACGCTTCCGGTACGATTGACCAATAGGCCCACTCGCCAAAGCGCCGGCCATGCTGCTTGCCCAGCCAGCGCTTCATCTTGCGCACGATCGTCGCGCGATCAGGCTCGCCTCCGGACACGAAGATGTTCATGTCGCAGCCATGATTGGCTTTGACCACCACATCGCCAGCCAACAGCGAGGACGGAATGTCGTCAGGGTCGGGGCCGCGCCACAAGGTCCTGGGTATCGGCAAATCCGGGCAGACGCGGCCAACATAATCCTTGACGGCGAGCTTGTCCGACAGGGTGATGAACAGCGGATTGTGGTCGATCACCTTCCGCCACAGCATGCGTTCATTGTAGCGTTCCGGCGCGGCGGGATTGGGCCAGTAGCCCAGCCGCCGGAAAAACCGGATGACGAGAACCGGGTGCCGGATCGTGATCAACACCCGCGCCGCCGCCAGAACGAAGCGTTGGCCGAGCGAAAGTTCGGCATTCGTCTTCATCTCTGGCGCCCGCGCCGATGAGAACTCCGCCGCGGCTGATCGGATCGATTCACCACACACCTGCACCCCCTGCCCTTTCCCAGCTAAACACCAACGTCGCGCGCCCGGCAAGCGCACGAAACCTTGCTATTTCGCCGCGGACCGGCTTAACGGGAACGGCGGCAAGACGACTTCGGTGGGGACATGAACGAGCAGCTCTCAGCCCTTCAGCGGCCACAAGCTGGCGCGGCTGGCAACTTGAGCACCGGGCGGCCCTCAGCGGAGGCCACCCCTCTCGTGGAATTCCGCAACATCGACAAGACCTATGATGGCGTGGCCAACGTCGTTGAAAACCTCGATCTCACCATTGGCCGCGGCGAATTCCTGACGCTGCTTGGCCCCTCCGGCTCCGGCAAGACGACGCTGCTGATGATGCTGGCCGGGTTTGAAAGCCCAACCGGCGGCGAGTTGCGGCTCGATGGCCGACCTCTCGACCGCATGCCGGCCCACCGGCGCAACATGGGGATCGTCTTTCAGAGCTACGCGCTGTTTCCGCATATGAACGTGCGCCGAAATATCGCCTACCCGCTGCTGCAGCGCGGCGTCGCCAAGGCCGAGATCGCGCGGCGGGTCGACGAGGCGCTCGCCATGATCCATCTCGACGGCTTTGGCGAGCGGCTGCCGGCGCAGCTTTCCGGTGGCCAGCAGCAGCGCGTGGCGCTGGCCCGCGCGCTCGTGTTCAAGCCTGACATCGTTCTGATGGACGAGCCGCTCGGAGCGCTCGACAAGCAGTTGCGCGAGCAGATGCAGATCGAGATCAAGCATCTCCATGCGGCGCTCGGCGTGACGGTTCTCTATGTCACGCACGACCAGTCGGAGGCGCTGACGCTGTCAGACAGGATCGTGGTGCTCGACAAGGGCGCGATCCTGCAGATCGGAACGCCCGAACAGATTTACGAGACGCCCAATTCCTCCTTCGTCGCCAACTTCATTGGCGAGATGAACAATTTTCCGGGCACAGTGCGCGACGACGACGGCGTCTGCCGCGTCGCGCTCGACTGCGGCGTCATCATGCAAGCCGTCAACGCGATTGACGCCAAGTCCGGCATGCGCGTCAACGTCGCTGTACGGCCAGAGCACACGCGTCTCGGCCTGCCTGGCGAAGCTGGCGCCATACCGGCGACCGTGCGCTCGACGATCTATCATGGCGATCATCTTCGCTATGAAATCGAGGTCGATGGCCGCTCCGATTTCATGGCACGAACAGCCGGATCGCAGCGCTTTGCAGCCGGCGCAAGCGTCGCGTTGAGCTGGGACGCCGACAAGGCCCGCGTGCTGGATGAGAGACAGGCGCAATGACTGTCGCTGCCGCGCCGATGATCGATCTGCGCGCGGGCCTGCGCCGCGCCGAGCGGGGACGTCAGTTGCGCGCCTTCGCGCTGGTGAGCCCGCTGCTTGCCTTCCTGCTGGCGATCTTTGTGCTGCCGATCGCCTCGACGCTGCTGTTTTCGGTTTCGAGCACCGAAATGCGCGCGGCACTGCCGCGAACGACCGCGGCGCTGGCCAGCTGGACCGGTGAAGCTGTGCCGTCTGAACCCGCCTATGCCGCCCTTGCCGCCGATCTGGCGCAGGGCTACGCGCAAAAGACCGTGGCAGGCATCGCAACACGGCTCAACCAGGAAATCCCAGGCATGCGCAGCCTGGTCATGCAGACCGCGCGCAAGGCAGAAACGCTGACGCCGCCTTTCCGGACAGCTTTCGCGGCCATCGATCCGCGCTGGGACGACATTGCCACCTGGCGCGCCATGCGCTCGGCCGCCGGGCCGCTGACGCCGCGCTACCTCCTGCAGGTGCTCGACCTCGAGCGCGAGTGGGACGGCGGCATCGTGCGCGTGCCGCCCGACGGCGCGGTCTATATCGGCTATCTCGCGCGCACCTTCTGGATGAGCATCGTGGTCACGCTGCTGTGCATCGCGATCGGCTATCCCCTCGCCTTCTACGCGGCACACTGCCGGCCGCTTGCCAGAACCCTGGTGCTTGCCGCGGTGTTGCTGCCGTTCCTGGTCTCCGTGCTGGTGCGAACGGCCGCGTGGATCGTCGTCCTGCAGAAGAACGGCATCGTCAACAGCCTGCTGCTGCGGCTTGGTCTTGTCGATCAGCCCTTGCCGCTCATCTTCGACCGCTTCGGCGTCTATGTCGTCATGGTGCATGTGCTGCTGCCGTTTCTGGTGCTGCCGCTCTACAGCGTCATGCGAACCATCCCGGCGCTGCACATGCGCGCCGCCAGTTCGCTCGGCGCCACGCCGCTGTCGGCTTTCCTCAGCGTCTACCTGCCGCAGTCGTTGCCGGGCTTGAGCGCCGGCGCCCTGCTCGTCTTCATCCTGTCGCTCGGCTACTACACCACGCCAGCGCTGGTCGGCGGCCCCAGCGACCAGATGCTGAGCTCGCTGGTGACCGAGTTCGCGCTGGAGATCGGCAATTGGGGCATGGCGAGTGCCGCCGCGACCTTGCTGCTGGTCTCGACGCTGATCAGCTACCTGGTGTTTGCCAGGCTGTTTGGCGCGCGCGGCTTCCTGACATGAGGACCTTTTCCGCCTCACACGGTTTCGTCACCTGGCAGCAGCGTCTCGGCGCAATTGCGTTGCGGGTTGTCGTGGCGCTGGCCTGCGCCTTCCTGATTCTGCCGATCCTCGCCATCATCCCGATCTCATTCAGCTCCGGCACCTTCCTCAGCTATCCGCTGCCGGGACTGTCGCTTCGCTGGTATGAACAAGTGTTGCAGCCCACTCCATGGCTCACGGCGCTGGAGAACAGTCTGATCGTGGCCGGCGCTTCGACCATGCTCGCCACCGTGCTCGGCACCATGGCCGCCTGCGGGCTGACGCTGGCGAAGTTTCCCGGGCGCGGCATCGTGATCGCGATCTTCCTGTCGCCGCTGATCGTTCCCCCCATCATCATCGCGCTCGGGGTCTATTTCCTCTATGCCCGCATCGGGTTCTCGGGAACGTTCACCGGCCTGATCCTTGCGCACGCCATGCTTGGCGCGCCTTTCGTGGTGCTCACCGTCATGGCGACATTGCAGACCTTCGACCGCCAGTTGCTGCGTGCTTCGCAAAGCTGTGGCGCCACACCGCTCACCACCTTCCGCATGATCACACTGCCGATCATCGCGCCGGGAGTGCTGTCGGGCGCGGCCTTTGCGTTCATCACCTCCTTCGACGAGGTCGTGGTCGCGCTGTTCGTAGCTTCGCCGGCGCAATTCACGCTGCCGCGTCAGCTCTTCGCCGGCCTGCGCGACCAACTCGAGCCGTCGATCGTGGCCGTCGCCACGCTGCTGATTGCGTGCACGCTGATTTTCCTTGGAGTGTTCGAGGCCCTGCGCCGCCACGCCTTGCGCAGCCTCGGCAAGGTGGAAGGTGTGCTTCCATGATCTGCATGCAATTTTTGGTGGCTTCACCCCAAAAATCGTCAGGCAGTTTCGAACGACTTGGGCTACCAAAGCGATGGCAAGCGGTCCTTGAGGGGCCACACACAGAGGGGGGTTGGGCATGAAGGGTTTCATCAAGGGCGCGCTGCTGGCAGCCGCGCTCAGCGTCGCGCAGCAAGGCCTGGCACAAGCGCGCGATTTCACGGTGACGGCGTGGGGCGGTGCGGTGCAGGACGCCAAGCGCAACATCTACTTCACGCCTTTCGCCCAGGAGAAAGGCATCAAGGTTCTCGACGATGTCTACGAGGGCGGCTGGGCGCCGTTCAAGGCCATGCAGGATACCGGTGTCGCACCGTGGGATGTTGTCCAGGTCGAGACCGCCGAGCTGGTCCGCGGCTGCGAGGAAGGCGTCTTCGCGCCACTCGACTGGTCGAAGATCGGCGACAAGAAGGATTTCGTGCCATACGCGGTTTCGGAATGCGGCGTCGGCACCACAGCCTGGTCGATCGTGCTTGCCTACAACAAGGACAGCGTGAAGGACGGCCCGACGACGGTTCAGGATTTCTTCAATCTTCAGAAATGGCCGGGCAAGCGCGCCATGCGCCGGGGGCCGAAGATCAATCTCGAATTCGCCCTGATGGCCGATGGCGTTGCACCCGCAGACGTCTACAAGGTGCTGTCGACGCCGCAAGGCATCGATCGCGCCTTCGCCAAGCTCGATACGATCAAGCCGCAGATCCAATGGTGGAAGGCCGGCGCCCAGCCGACAGAATGGCTGGCTTCAGGCGATGTCGCCATGGCGCTCGCCTATAACGGCCGGGTTTCCGCTGCCCTGGACGGTGGCAAGCATTTCGGCATCGTGTGGCAGAACACGCAGTACGATGTCGACGCCTGGGCCATCCCCGCCAAGTCGCCCTATATCGAACTCGCCCACGAATTCATCAAATACGCGTCCGACGCCAGGCGGCAGGCCGACTTCACCAACATCTTCGCCTATGGCACGACGATCAACGGCGCCGAGAAGTTCATCAAGCCCGAGCGCATCGCGCTGCTGCCGGCCGGCGACAATCTAAAAACCGGCCTGCATATCGGCAGCGAAGAGGCGCGCGCCTTCTGGCTCGACCATCTGGAAGAACTGAACGAGCGCTTCAACACCTGGTCGGGAACCTCGGAGTAGACGGCGCCGACGGCGTCACTTTCGCGACGGCGCGAGCGTGACGCAGGCCTCTGACGTCAGCAGCCGGAAGGCGAACGTCTCCTGCAGATAGAGCTCGACGCTCGTGCTGGAGTGCGAGAGGTAGCCGATCGACAGGTCCTGGCCGATATCGAGCTCAAAATCGCCGCCGCGCGTCGACAGCACGAACCCGCCTTCGATGGCCGGTGCCCAGATGATGCCGCCGTCGACCATGCGCTCGATATGGTGGAAGACCGGGTAACCCTCATCGCTGCCGCCGCTGACGGCGGTATAGGCCGCAGCACCCAGCACCAGCGCATAGGGACCGTTGACGCCGGCGAGCCGCAACTGGCTGACCGCCTGGGCGATCGCTTCGGGATAACCCATCACATTGGCCGGCAGCGCCACCACCGGATTGCTGGTGCCTTCACGAATGCCCTGGATGCCGGCGGCGGCGTAACCGTCGAATACCGAGCGATCCTCGGCAAAAGCGATCTTGCGGGCCGCTTCCTTCACCGCGGACCAGTCTGAATCCGTGGCGCCCCGCTCAACGTCATCGATGGCCTGGCGTGTCAGTTCGAACGGAACCCGCAGTTCGACCAGCGCCTTGACCTCGCGCTGCACCGATTGCACCCCTTCGCCGGGCGCAGCGATCGGTTTGGTATGGCCGGTGCCGAAAGAAGACAGATCAAAACCCTTCGGGCCGACGACATCGACGACGCGGCGCGCCGCCAGATGGCGCTTGAGGGTGCGCGATGCCTCGTCCTCGATCTGCTCCCACGCGCCGTCGGAAATGGGAGCGAGTTCGCGATAAAGAGTGTTCATGTCTGCCTCACATCCTTGAGAGATCCGATACCGAGTGAACCGTCGCGCGAACGCGGTTGATCCGCTGCCTCGGCTTGGTTCGCCGGCGGCGCGGCGACCGCTGCATCCGCAGTGACGTCCTCGAGAAAGGTCGCCGACGGCACGAAAAAAAGCGAGCCGGTCACCGCACGGCTGAAATCGAGCAGCCGGTCGTAATTGCCGGGCGGCCGGCCGATGAACATGTTCTCCAGCATCTGCTCGATGCGGCGCGGCGAGCGGGCATAGCCGATGAAATAGGTGCCGAACTCGCCCTTGCCTGCATCGCCGAACGGCATGTTGTCGCGCAGGATTTCGAGCTCCTCGCCATCCTCGGTGATCGAGGTCAGCGCATTGTGCGCCGATGTCGGCTTCACCGCATCGTCGAGTTCGATGTCGGAAAGTTTGGTTCGGCCGATGATCTTTTCTTGCTCGGCGACCGGCACCTCGTTCCAGCGCGCCAGATCGTGCAAATATTTCTGCACGATGACATAGCTGCCACCGGCAAAGCCGGGATCCTCCTCGCCGATGATGGTGGCATCGATCGCGCCCTGATCAACCGGGTTCTCGGTGCCGTCGACGAAACCGATCAGATCGCGGCTGTCGAAATAATTGAAGCCTTGCACCTCGTCCGTCGTGGCGACGGCGCTGCCAAGCCGCGCCATGATCTGCGTCGCCAGTTCGAAGCAGAGGTCCATTCGCGCCGCACGGATATGAAACAGCAAGTCGCCCGGCGTCGAAACGGCGTGATGCTGGCCGCGGATCTCGCGGAACGGGTGCAGATCCCTGGGCTTTGGCGTTGCAAACAACCGGTCCCATGCGTCGGAGCCAATTGCCATGACACAGGACAACCCGCCCTCGAGGTCGCGAAAGCCGACCGCTCGCTTGAGTGCGGATAGATCGGCACACAGGCCGCGTGCGGTCGCGTCGTGTTCGGGGCCGGGCTTAAGCGTGACGACAAGAAAGATCGCGGCCCGCGTCAAGAGGGCGACGACCGGTTGCGAAACAACGGCTGGCAAACTGGACTCCATGCTTGATCCGTTCGGTATCCCCTGACGCGGTGCCTGAATCAAGCAGCATCTTACTCAGGTTGGTTCACAGGATTTGGCGCTTGCGCCCGCGCTCGACGATAAGGCATTCCCGCCGCAATGGGCATCCACCAAGGGATAGGGGTCGGAAGGATTTTTGCTCGACTGCCTCACGATGCGCCTGCCCTTGGGCTACCGATCCCGGGCAGGTCCGACAGAGCGAAGCGGGTTGAGGCGAGCAGCGGCGGCGAATTATCGACCCATGCGATGGCAACAGGTTCTGCAAGTAAATGCAACCAGAAATACATATTCAACTGATTGCGGTTGCTTACAAGCATCACATCGGTTGATGCTTTTGACATTCATTCAAAAGCTATCGCTAGCCATGGACCATGGCTGAAATCCGTTTCCATCGACCTTTTCTTGTCGCGGACCGCGTCGACATGTCCATGTCGCCCGGTGGCCGCCTGGGCGTTCGCAACGCCAAACTGCGGCCACACCGCCATCGAACTCTGTCGGCTGAAAAAATGCACAGAGGGCATTGATCCAATTGGTTTTTTTGCGCTTCAGGGTCAAAAGGCAAGCGGGACCTGAAACGGTCGTTCTCCGCGATTGGCAACGCTTCGCTGCGGCGATGCAACGCATTGATTTATTTATAGATTTTTGTGAAAAATTTACGCATTAACTACCTATTAACGTATCGCTTAACTTTCCCCTCATTTTACTTAGAATACTTCGAAATGGGTTATCTCCACGATGGGCGACGTTTCGAAAAAGTCTCGAAGGGGCAAAGGCGCGATCCGCGAAGCGGATTCGCGGCGCCCCGACGCGTCCGCAGCAAATGAGGTTTCCCATCCCCGTTCGCTTGGCGAGACCGGACCTGCGGGCGTGACAACCGGCGCGCCACTTCCCGCCTTGCCGATGGTGGTGCTCGGCGGCCTGCCGATCACCGTGATCGACCGGCAAGATGCCGCCCGGCTGATGATCGCAGCGGCGCGCGGGCATCTGCCCAACACCCGCCCCTATTATTTCACCTCCGCCAATGGCGATGTCATCGCCCAGGTGGGGCAGAACGCGGAAGTCGCCCGGCTGTTTCGCCAGGCCGACCAGATCTTTGCCGATGGCCAGCCGCTGGTTTTTGCCTCGCGCCTGCTGTGCAGCGTGCACCTGCCGGAGCGGGTCGCCACCACGGACCTGTTCCATGATGTGGCCACGCTCGCCGAACAGGAAGGCACGACGTTCTACCTGCTGGGTTCGACGGAGGCGGAGAACAACAAGGCTGTCGCCCGCATCAGCGCCAAATACCCTCGCCTGCGCATCGCCGGCAATTGTCACGGCTTTCTTGCCGGCCTGGCGCTTGAAAGGAAACTCGACGAGATCAACGCGCTTGCGCCGGACATATTGTGGCTGGGCCTCGGCGTGCCGCGCGAGCAGATCTTTATCCGCGACTATGCATCGCGGCTCCACAATGTCGGCTTGATCAAGACGTCGGGCGGGCTTTTCGACCATATCGCCGGCAAGGTCCGGCGCGCCCCGCTATGGGTGCAGAAGGCTGGTTTCGAGTGGCTCTGGCGTGTGATGATGGAGCCGCGCAGGCTTTTCTGGCGCTATTTCACCACCAGTCCCCGGGCCGTGTACGCCCTGTTGAGGTACTCCAAATGACGGCCGAGCACAGCCACAGTCCGCTGCCTGAAGGGACAGATGCCGAGATCGCCATCGTCGGCGCCGGACTGTCCGGCACCATTGCGGCGAATGTGCTCGCGCGGGCCGGCTACAGCGTCATCCTGATCGATCGCCATTCGGTTTTTCCCAGGGAGTTCCGCGTCGAAAAAGTCGCTGGAGACCAGATTGAAAAAATGCGCCGGCTTGGCCTTCTGGACAGGCTTTCGACGGCTGCCGTGGCTTTTGACGAGATCGTCAACATCCGCAGGGGACGCTTCCTCGATCGTACGCATGCGCGCCACTACGGCATTTTCTACGATGACCTCGTTGCCGCCATGCGCGCCGAACTGCCCGAAAACGTTCGCTTCATAGCCGGCCGCGTGAACGCATTGGAGACGGGAGCGGACCGCCAGCGCGTGTCGATCCTCGACCACCACGACGTAACGGCGCGGCTGCTCGTGCTCGCCACGGGCATGGGCGACATTCTGAAGCGCGACGTTGGCATCGAGCGCCATTTCGTCCATCAGAAGCAGTCGCTGACCTTCGGCTTCAATCTGCGCCCGGTGGGAGCAAGCGCCTTCAAGCACCCGGCCCTCACCTATTACGGCGGGGTCTCCGACGGCATCGATTACCTTAACCTGTTTCCCGCCGCTGACGTTACGCGCGCCAATCTGTTCGTCTTCCGCGATCACCGTGATCCCTGGGTGAAAGCGCTGCGCGAACGTCCCCGCGAGACGCTCATCGACACGCTGCCGGGGCTGGTCAACGCGTTCGGCGATTTCGAAGTCATCAATCGGGTCGACAGCTGGCTCACTGACATCACCGTGGCGCAGAACTGCGTGCGCAACGGCGTCGTTTTGATCGGCGATGCCTATCAGACATCCTGTCCGGCCGCCGGAACCGGCGTCAGCCGGCTGCTCACCGATGTCGAGCGGCTGTGCATGCATGTGCCGAACTGGATGGCTTCGCCGGGGATGGCGGCTGCCAAGATCGCAACGTTCTACGACGATCCGGCAAAGCGGGCGATGGATGAGCACGGTCTGCACATGGCTGATTTTCGCCGCAGCCTGACCATCGACACCGATCTGCGCTGGCGCGCGCGCCGGCAGCTTCACTTCAGCCGTCGTCGCGTGTTGCAGCAGATCAGCAATTTCAGCCCCGCTTTCGCGGCCAGGCTGCGCGGTTTCAGAAAGCCCGGGATCGAAGCCGCGAGCTGATCGCAGGCATCCAAGCAATTCCAGGAAAAGTGTGACGCGGTCTTTCGGGGAAACGCGTAGCGCTTTCCCTTGGGATTGCGTAAAAACAAAGAGATAGGGCAGTCAACGTTTCCGTGAAACGGACGTTCAGGATCCAGCCGCTTCGTCGCTGGGCGCCTGCGGCACCACGGTACGGTCAGGCTTGCGCTTCTTGCCGTGCGATCCGACCAGCCGCCGCGCCAGGGCCTTGGCCGCCGGCAGTTTCTCGACGGTCATGTGCGCGGCATAGCCGAGCGGGCTGCCGGCGCTGAAAATCTGCCACATCGGCGATGGCCGGCCACCGAAGGTAATCTTGTAGGGTTCGTCACCAATGGTGAAATCGAGCGAATGGTCGCCACGCTCGATGCAGTCGCGGGCGATCTGTTCGAACATCAGGCTGCCGATCGACTGCTTCCTGTAACCGGCCTCGTCGAAGCCGCCGAGAATGACCAGCAGCGAGCCGCGATGGGCGAGGCCGAGCGCGCCGGCAATCGCGCGATCGTCCATCCAGAATGTGTAGGTGCGGGCAAAGCCGCCACATCCCTCCGCCGCCACAGCCATGTAGAAGTCGAAATAGGACGGCGACTGCAGCAGGTCGGCCGGGCCGTCGCTGCCGTCGAAACGCTTGCCGCGGTACAATTTGAGCGCATCGAATGTCGTCCGGATGGCGTCGACACTATCCGAACATTCAAAACGCGCCTGGCCCATCCGGCCGAGCTGCCGCGCCTTCTTGTCGAGTTCCTTGCGGTAGGAATTGTCGAGCTGGTGTTCGCGCCACGCCGCGAATGTCGGTTCAAGCGTGCTCGAATAGGCGCTCATGCCCATGCTTTCGCGCTTGTCGATGCCAAACAGGCGCTCGATCGCCAGCGAGCGGTCGGCCAGCTTGCCGATGCGCAGCAGATCATAGGGCTTCACATGTTTTCGGATGGCGGCCACGGTGCGGCCGTCTGCCACGATGCGCGAAAACGTCTCCTCGTCGGCGACCGGCGATATGTAGTCGGAAACACGCATGTCGGCGAATTCCACGACTTTCAAGAGCGTGTAGCGACGCCTGACCAGTGGCAGGACCATCGCCAGTCTTCCGCCTGTGCGCACGACGATGATCAGCGGCGTGGCCGCACCATGTCCGACGATTTTCTCGTACAGCAAAGCGAGCCAAATGGGGTGCTGAAAAGCGGTCGCAGCCGAGCTGGCGAAAAGCTCGGCATATTCCTTCGAACGAAAATCGAACGAATCCTCGACTGTGACTTCAAACATATGGTCCGAACCGGCTGGGCATGGTCTATCGACGCTGTCTTGCGTTCCACGTCAAGGTCAACCGCATGGAATGTTAGGAACTTGGTATATACGGGTCCTCAGGTGCTGATTGCATATCTATCGTCAATCCAGCATTCGGCGACTGACCGGCAGGGTTGGTCAAGATCTTCCCCTAAAGGGGATGGCCAGATGTCCAAGTAACCGCAAGGTAAGTTTTTTCGGTCAGTCATTTGTTTGTACCGGTCATTGCTTTTCAAATGCCCAGGCCGGGTCCCGATACAATCGCGAACTGGTAAGGCATGCTGGCGATCGATGTCATTGTTCCGCAATCTAGGCCGCGCCTGTGGCAGAAGATTGTCATCGAGCGGCTGCGGTTGGACGGCCATGATGTCGCCGTGCTGCAGCAGCCGGGAATGCCGGGCTGGCCAGGGTCGGCCAGAGCCGCTTTTGCTTTCGAACAGCGCCTGTTTCGGCGCCGCCGTTCCAATCTGGCCGCCGCGCTGAACGAGATTCCCGTCCAGCCGGCCGGCCGGCCCGCAGCGCTCAGGCTGGACCTTGCCGGCAATGCGCCGCGATCCGATGTTCCAACCATTGGCCTGCTGTTCGATGGATCTCGGTCCGATCTCGCAGTGGCGACAGTGATCGCTGCCGGAAAGTTGCCTGTGATCGAGGCCATCCTCGACGGAAACGTGGTCGGTCGGGCACGGCCGATGGTGGACAAGCGGGAATCGGTGGCGCTCGGCACGGAAGATGTCCTCGCACGCGCCATCACGCTGATCGTCTCACTCGCCAAGGTTTTTGCCGACGGCCGGACCTTGCAGAACGAACCGTCGTCTGAAGCTCGTAGCGCTCCGGTAAGGCAATTCCTGCCTGCCTATGTCGGCTCGGCGCTGCCGCGGCTTGGCCGGGAGATCATCCGGCGCGTCCGCTATCGCCACGCGCATTGGCGGGTCGGCTACCGCTTTGCCGATGCCCCCGGCGTCGCGGAAACCGGCAGGCTCGGCAGCTGCTGGTCGGTCCTGCCCGACCCCGGCGACCATTTCTACGCCGATCCGTTCCCGTTCGAGTGGCAGGGCCGGTCGTTCGTGTTCGTCGAGGACTATCCCCACGCCACCGGCAAGGCTGTCATCTCCGTCGTTGCGTTTGATGCGAACGGCGTTCCCGAGGCGCCACGGGTGGTGCTGGAGGAACCGCACCACCTCTCCTATCCGCAAGTGTTCGAGCGCGACGGGGCAATCTGGATGCTTCCTGAAGCCAGCGCCAGCGGCAAGCTCACGCTCTATCGCGCCTCCGGCTTTCCGGACCGCTGGACCGCCGAGAACGTTCTGGTCGAGGGCGAGATTTCCGATGCAACGCTGCTCGAGCATGACGGGCTGCTCTGGCTGTTCGCCACCGACCGCGACCGCTACGGCAGCACCTCCGACACATTGGTGGTGTTTTCGGCCTCCGCCCTCACCGGTCCCTGGACACCGCATGCCGGCAACCCGATCCTGATCGACCACCGCATGGCGCGTCCGGGCGGCGCTTTCTTTCGCGGCCCGGACGGACGCGCCGTCCTTCCCGTTCAGGACGGAACGCTCGGCTATGGCGGCGGCCTCGGCCTGTCCGAGCTATTGCAGCTCGACCGGCAGGCAGTGCGGCTTTCAGCACCCCGGCCGATCGTCGCCGACGGCGACTGGCCATACCCGAAGATCCACACGCTCAACCGCGCCGGCAGGCTGGAGGTGATCGACGGGATCGCGGCAGTGCGGAAGCGTTCAGGAAAGCAGTAGCGCCTCATAGCCGGCACACATCTGGGTCGGCGAGTACTTGTCCTTGAGCCGCCGCCCGGCCGCCGAAAGCCTGGCCATCAACTCCGGCCTGGCGATCATCTCGGCAAGCCCCGTGGCCATGCCGGCGGCGTCGGCCTCGACAAAGATCGCAGCCGGTTCGCCGTCTTGCGCGGTCAGCACCTCGCGCATCACCGCAAGATTGCTCGCCACCACCGGCAGCCCGGAAATCGCCGCTTCGACACAGGCAAGACCGAAGGTCTCGCTCGTCGACGGGAACGCATAGACATCGCCTGCGGCCAGGAATTCGAAAATCTGTGCCGGCGGAACTTCGCCGACCAGATGCAGCCGGTCCGCCACGCCCCGTTCCTTGGCGAAGGCTACAAGCGTCTCCAGTTCCGGTCCGACGCCGGCAAGCGCTAGATGGATGTCGGACAACCGTTCAAGTGCCCCGACCAACGCGATCTGGTTCTTCGTCCGTGTCAGCCGTCCGGACGAGACGGCAAGCCATGCATTGCCTGGCAAGCCGAAGCGGGCACGCGCCGCCGCCTTGTCGAATTGCTCACGCGGTGCGGGAACACCGTGATCGATGCGATGGAGACGCCGCCGGTAGGCTTGCGGATAGCGATCGAACTGCGCCTCGGTCCAGGCAGAGTTGACGATGTTTGCCCGGTAAAGGCCGGCCACGCCCATCAGCTTGTCGATCTGGGAGAGCAGGCCCATGGTGCCCTTGGTGTGCGGTGCGCCGCTCTGGTTGGCGACGATGTGCCTGACCCCGGCCAGTCGCGCGCCAATCGTGCCGAAGATGTTGCCATAGTGCTGATAGGTGATGACGGCATCCGGCCGCGCCTTGCGCAGGTAACTCACCAGCCCGATGGTCGCCCGGATCTGTCCCGGCAACCCTTTTGGCGGTTCGGTGAGGATGAAATCGGCGCTGGTGTCGTGGTCGAAGGCGTCGGTCTTCCGGTACATGAAGACGGTGCGGACATCATGGCCGCGCGCCCGCAGTCCTTCACCCACCATGTCGGAAACGCGTTGCGCGCCGGCCGCCTCTGCCTGCGTCTGGACCTGCACGATCTTCACGTACGGTCTCTAAGCACAGGGTGGGAAACGGCTGCCGCCTTGCTCATCGCGAGGCCGAAGATGGACGGGTTTATGCCTATTCGACGCCGTGCGATCGAGACTGCGAGGGCAGTCCAGGCAATCACCGTTCCGGCGATAGTGACCGCCGCGCCGACCGGCCCGAAATAGTAGGTCGTCGCGGCCGTCGCGGCGAGCCCCAGCACGTTGACGATGATCAGCACCTTGAACAGTGCATGCTGCAGGCCGGTCAGTTGCAGCAGTATCTCGATCGGGCCGCAAGCGGTGGCGAAGGTCGCGCCGATGCCGAAGATGACGAGCGTCGTGCGCATGGTCGGCGTGTCATAGGCCGAATTGAAAATGGACAGGATGAAGCCGCCGAAAAGCCAGAACGCCGCCAGCACGCAGAGCGCAATGGCAAAGCTGCCAAGTGCCGCAAGGCTGGTGATGCGCTGCACATGCGCCCTGTCGCCGCTGTAGAAGGCGCTCGAAATCTGCGGCGCCAGCGCCTGGTTGATGCCGTTGAGCGCCAGCGCCACGAACCGCGTGGTGCGGTCGGCGACGAAGATGGCGCCGGCCGGCACCGGCCCCAGGATCATGGCCACCAGCAAGGTGCTGACCTGGCCGAGCGCCGGCGGCAGCGAGGTGACGCCCCACAGGCCGAGCGTTACCGTCTTGAATTCGCTTTTTTGCTCTTCCGTAAGCGGGCCACGCTCGGCGCGCGAGGTGTCGCGCAGCAGAAGCACCGTCTGCGGCACAACCGAAAGGATGAGCAGCCCGGCGGTCAGAAAGGTCGCTGCGACCGCACCCATCTCGACATGCAGGAAGCGGCAGCCGAGCATGGCGGCAATGGTCGCTGCCCGCCAAATGATGTCGCGCGGCAGCAGGCCGTAAATGAGTGCATTCTTCGCGCGGAAGGCGCCGGAGGTGAATTCCGACCAGCCGAGCGAGAGCGACAGCACCGCGGCAGCCAGGCACAGCGAAAACCACTCCGGCGTCGCGCTGCTGGCGAACGGCAAAAAACCCGCCACCAGGATGAGCAGGCTGGAGGCGACAAGCCCCATCAGCGCCACCACGATGGCGCGCGCCATCATGCCATGTGCCGAGTTGAGGTCGCCGAGGCCGGCATATTGCGGCCAGAACCTGAGCACTGTGCTCTGCTGGCCGACCGAGGCAAAGAAAGAAACCAGGCTGGCGCCGGCATAGGTGGCGCTGTAGAGGCCGAACTGCCGCTCGTCCATCACCATCGCCACGGCCACGAACATCAGGAACGACAGGCCGGCACTGGCGAGCTTTATCACACCCGCGACCGCCCCACTCCTGGCGAGCGCGGGGATGGACATGCGCATGTCGGCTGCCGGATTGCCGCTCCCAGCCATTGCGGCTTTGTTGTCGCTTATGTTGTCATCCAAGATCGGCTCCTGTGACGATCGGCAATGGCCTGGCCCCCGCGGCAGCCGAACCGACCCTGAAACCTGTCCCTGAATAGAACAAAAACTCACGCAAGCGCCAGCCCGAACGCGACGAATGGTTACTGGCGCCCCTGCATACAAAGGCGAAACGCTTTGGTAACCTTAACGAAAGGCTAACGATAATGGGGAATAGTGCGAGGTGTAGAGTGACGTGACTCTGCAGAGGAAAAATCATGAGTCCAGCCAGCATCGACGATCGCACGCTTCCGCCGTTGTTTGATATCGCGGCGTTGTCGGCGATCCTTTGGGGCCGCCGCCTGATGATTTTGGTCATCACCGGCGCCGTGCTGCTGCTGACCGTGCTCTATCTCGCCGTGACCAGCCCGAGCTACACGGCGACAGCCTCGATCCTCATCGACCCGCGCGACTCGCGTTCCACCAATTTCAACAATGTTCTGCCCGGCATCGGCTCCGACAGCGCCGCCATTGCCAGCCAGGTCTTCGTCATTGAATCGCAGGATCTGCTGGGAGACGTGTTCAACGGTCAAAAGGTGGAGAGCGACCCCGAATTCTCGGGCCGTGGCCTGGTATCGCGGCTGTTTTCCATATTCGGATCGGACAAGAAGGCCACGCGCGACGCGACCTTCAAGCGCTTTCAAAAAGCGGTATCGGTGGAGCGCGAAGGGCTCACCTATGTCATCAATGTCAGCTTCACCTCGAAATCGCCAGAGACGGCCGCGAAGATCGCCAACGCCATCGTCGAGCGCTACCGGACCGGCCTTGCCGGGGAACGCGAAGGCGCCAACAGCGATGTGAACTCCCTCCTCAACGACAGGATCAAGGGCCTGCAGAAGGACGTCAGCGACGCCGAGCGCGCGGTCGAGGATTTCAAGACGACGCACAGGATCGTCGACCCGACCGATGGCGGCACGTTGCAATTCCAGCTCGACCAGCTGACGACGCAGCTGATCACCGCCCAGGGCGATGCCGATCAGGCAAGGGACCGCTACAATCAGGCGCTTGCCGCGGGCAGCTCGCCTGCCGGTCTCGCCAGGCTGGCGGAAATCCTGTCCTCCAACTCGGCCATCAAATTGCGCGACGACTATAACCAGCGCGCCGCCGAACTCGCCAATCTCGAAACCATGTATGGGCCGCGCCATCCGGCGATCGCGCGGCTGCGGTCCGAGATCGAACGGATGAACCGGCTCATGGGCGTCGAGGCCGACCGCATCAGGCAGCAGTTGAAGGCCAGCTACGATCTTGCCGCGCAAAATGTCGGCAAGTTGCAGGCCAAGCTCGAAGCCTTGCGCCAGCAGTCTTCGGACTCGAGCCTTGCCCAGGTGCAGCTGCGGCAGTTGGACTCCAAGGCCCAGGCCGCCCGTGGCGTCCTCGACGACTATCTGAAGCGGGCCAAGGAAACCTCGCAGATGGAGGGCGTCCAGACCTCCGAGGCGCGCACCATCGCCAAGGCTTCGCCGCCGATCCAGCCGACCTGGCCAAAGCCCGCGCTGCTGCTGCCGGTGGGCGCGGTTCTTGGCCTCCTCGCCGGATGCGGTCTCGCTCTGGCGTTCGGCCCGGTTCGCCGGCCGGAAGACGAACCGCAGGCGCCCAAGGAAGAAATGGTGCCGGCGGTCCAGCCCAGGCAGGACGCATCGCGTCCCGTTGCCCAGCCGGCTCCGAAGCCGGTTCCGCCCAGTCTGGGCGAATACCGCGTGCCGGCCGGCGGTACGGCGCTTTCGGGCATCAAGGCGATCAGGGCTTCGCTTTTCCAGGACGGCGACGAGGCGCTTTCGCGCGACGTGCTGAAGCTGATGCGGCAGATCATCCTGCGCCTGCACGACCATCCCAAACCCTTTGTGCTGGCCGTGTCCTCGATGCGCAGCAGCCTTGAGGCAAGGCTTGCCGGCGCACTGATCGGAATCAGCCTGCAGCGCGTCGAGCAGAACGTGCTGGTCGTCGAGATCGAAGGCCAGCCATCCGCTTCGGCGGGCCACGGCCCCGGTATATTCGTCGACAGCGCCAGTGGGCTCAGAACCGCCATCTGCAGCCCGCAGGGGCAAAAAAATGGCCGGACCCTGGGCGACGTCCTGACCGAGGCCGCAAACGCCTTCGACTTCATCCTCATCAGCGCCCCGGCCTTCAGCGAAAAGGCCTGGTCCCCGGAGTTTTTCACGCAGGCCGATCTGACGCTGCTGGCGCTGAACCCGTCGGAGCAGGCTGCCGACGCTGCCGCCCTGCTGGCGCAACGGCTGGGCGCCGCCCAGGTCGGACGCAGCGCCACGCTGGTCATCGCACCGCAGACCGCACAGCCGGCCGCACGCACGCCCGTGCAGCCTTCCGGCGCCGCCGATCGGCGCCGCGGTTTGGCCGCGAGGAGCTGATCCGTGCCGGCGGAGCTGACATCGCTGCCGGTGATGTCACGGCGGCAGGCGCTCGCGCTGGCTGGCGGGGCTGTGCTTGCCACCCTCCCCTTTCCGGCCCGTGCGGCGACAACCGTGCGCAGCGTCCCATCGCGCGGCTTCAATCTTTCGGGATGGTTCGATCGCGAGGCAGGGACTGCTCCGGCAAGCGCGACGCTGGAAAAGCTGCGCCAGTCGGGGTTCGAAACCATCCGCTTGCCGGTGAACAGCGATCTTATCTCGGCCGGCGACACGGCCGGGCTCCGCGCTATCCATGACGGCGTCGCCGATCTTGCCGGGCTGGGCTTTGCCGTTCTCGTCGACATGCACCCGTCCGTCGACCTTCACGCCGCGTTCGAGCGCGATCCGGCAGCCGCAAGCGAGCAGGTGGTCCAGGCGTGGACCGCCTTGCGTCCCGTCATCGCCGATCTGCCGGCGGCCTCGGTCTATCCGGAACTCTTGAACGAGCCGCCGATGGAGCCTGCCGTCTGGCTGGCGCTGCGCGACAGGCTCGCCGAGACGCTGCGCGCAACATGTCCGCGCCACACGCTGGTCTGGGGCCCGGCACGCTTCCAGGGCATATGGGAGATTGCGGATGCGCCGCCTCTGGCCGACGACAACCAGATCGCCGCCATCCATTTCTATGCGCCGATGGCGTTCACCCATCAATGCGAGAACTGGGATACGTCGCCGCTGGCGCGCATGGCCAACCTGCCGTTTCCCGCGACAAGGGAGACCTCTGCGGTCCGCGACCTGATCGCAAAATTGCGCACTGCCGGCGACGAAGAAGCCGCCTCCCTGCTCGAGAACGAACTCTCGAACCCATGGACAGAGGCCGCGATCGCCGCGAGCTTTGCCGAGGCCGGACGCTGGTCGGCGGCGCATGACTGTCCCGTGATGCTGAACGAGTTCGGCGTGCTCAATTTCTGCGTCGATGCACAAAGCCGCGCGGCCTGGGTCCGTGCCGTGCGCGAGGCCGCCGAAGCCAATCATATCGGCTGGACCTATTGGGAGCTCGACCAGGGTTTTGGCTTCATCAAGAGCAGGCTGAGCACGGAAGGGTTCGATGCCTCGATGATGGTTGCCCTGCTGGGCGACGAGGCGGCCGGGCAATGAGCGTCACCAGCGCATATCCGCGAGTCGGGCTGCGCGCGCCCGATAGCACCGAGGCGCTGCTGCATGTCTGCGTGTCGCTGATCGTTGTTGTCTTGACGGTTTCGGCCTTTGCCGTCTGGACCCCGTTCGGCATTGCGGCGACCTTCCTCCTGACGCTGATCGTGTCGAACGCCCTGCCCGCGGGCGTTCCCGTCCTGATCATCTGCGCCTTCCTTTACCAGAACCTCGTCGTTACCTGGTACACCCCTTACATCCCAGACAACGACACGTTCGATTCGCTGCGCGGTACCAATTTCGTCATCCTGATGAGCGCCTTCGGCATTTTCCTTGCCGCGTCATTCCAGCAGCGCGTGCGCGCCCTGATCGAATTGCGCTTCTGGCTGCTGCTTAGCCTCGTGCTCTGTGGAACCATCACCTTCTATCTCGCCCTGGGGATCGTGCACGGCCAGCCCAAGGACGCGGTCGTCTATTTCCGCAACACCATCACGCCGCTTGCCTGCTTCCACATCGCCGTGCTCGCCGCCAGCCTCTATCCGGTCGACCTGCGCAAGAGCATGTTGTGGCTCGGTGCCGGCGCGGTCGTCTACGGATATCTGGAATTGATCTTCACGATGAATTTCCTCAGCCTCTTCCATGGCGACCTTTACATCGAACGCAGCATATCGCGGCAGATCGAGACCGGCGTCTGGGAGAAGGCGCTGACGGAAACCGGCTTCGTTTTCCGTGGGCTTGAGGACGTGATGACCACGACCTTCTTCAACACGCCGTTCTTCAACGACATCCTGCCCAGCGTCTTTCGTGTCGGCGGCCCGAATTTTCATCCGATCAGCTATGCCTATGCTCTCAGCATCATATCGGCCTGGCTGCTCTTCAAAGGACGCTGGCTGCTTCCCATTGCGGCCTTGCCGCTGCTGCTCGTCATCGGCTCTAAGGGCGCGACGTTCCTGCTGCTCATCGCGCTCGCCATGCGTCTGATCTACAGCCCCTCCCGTGCCGGTTTTACGCTTACCGCCGTCATAGTCCTGGCTTTAGCCTGGACGACCGCGGCAATCGGCTATGGCGCGACGCATGGGGACTATCACGTGCTTGGCTTGACGGCCGGCCTGCGCGACTTCCTGGCCAACCCGCTTGGACAGGGACTGGGCTTTGGCGGCAATTTGTCGAGCACCAGCGTCAATCTCAGCTGGGCCAACGCCCAGGCGGAAGGTGTCGCCTCGGTCCCCGTCGAAAGCGCCGTCGGCGTCATGCTCTATCAGATGGGTATAGGCAGCTTTGTCTTCTTCGGCTTCCTGGCGGCGCTCGCCATGGCGGCGCGACGTCAGCTGATCGAAACCCGCGACCCGGATTTCCTGTTCGGTTTCGTCGTCATCGTCACCATCTCGGCCAATGCCGTGCTGCAGGAAGAAGCCTTCTACTCGCCGCTTGCGCTCGGCTTCTGCCTGTTGCTTGTCGGTGTGTCGCTGGGCACGCGCTGGCGCGAACTGGCGATGCAAAGAGCAATTTCAGGAAAAGTGTGAAACGGTTGTCCCGGGAAAAGCGCGTAGCGCTTTCCCTTGGGAATTGCGTCAGGAAAAGAGATCGCAATTACGGACCGAACACCACAAGTTCGGTGAAGGTCAGGTCGCCCGGCGCCGGCGGATTCGGACCCTTGAAGTATTTTATCCCCCGGTTGGCGAAGTAGCGGCCGAACAGGCCAGGGATGGGCTCCCTGGCATCGACGAGGCAAAGCAGGATTCCCCTTCGCAAGACAAAGCGCCCCAGGGCGCCGGCACATCGGCTCAGATCCGCCAGGGAGCGGCAATAGACGATCTGGGCGCAGGGGATGAGACCATGCAGTATTCGGCGCGGCATCAACACCAGCGGAGACGCCACCCCGTCGCAAATGCAGACCAGAGAGATGCAGCCCAGCGCGGCGTGTTCCAGGACGATGTATCTTTCGCCGTCGGAGAGCATCGCCAATTCGGCAAGATCGGGGCGAACCTCAAGCACCCGACACGCCCCCTCCATCGAACTCAAGGCGGGCAGGAAGGCAAACTGTCCCTTGGAAAAAAGCTGAAAGCCGAGTGCCTTGTTGGCCTTCAATGTCGCCGGCGCCGGCGAAATGTTCGTGAAGGTCACGTCCCTCCGCCTGAGGATCGCCCAAATCAGCTTCATGGCCTGGGGGCGGTACCCTTCGTCCACCGTCCAGCTGGAAATGTTGCAGCGGACTTCGTCGCCTTCCCGGCCAGGGAAGCGGGCGTAGAGCGTCAGCACGACGCCAACGATCTTGCCGGCATGCTCCAAGGCAAAACCGTATTGTGGAAAATCGGCGACGATGGGCCGCTGCGACAAACGGGTGAGCGCCCGCATCCAGTAATTGCGGCTGCGTTCTGGAAAGCCCCGGCGCAGACAATCGGCTACGCCGTCCCAATCACCCTGGTGAATTGGCCGGCAGCCGAGATCGGGAGGATGGGTACCAAGTACTGCCATAGTCGACCCGTGAACACGATCAGATTACCAGATCCATTCACCCCCACGCTCCCAATAACGCAGGACGATTAACAATCTGCTCTGTCGCCGGGAAATACCCCGACCATGGCACCCGATGATGGTCTGTCTCGATGTCGATGGCAGCGTTGCCCGGTTCGCGGCGTCACCTGCCCGCGGCGTGCCGACCTGCATTCCTGCCGGAAAAGATGCAGCTGCCGAGAAATGTCCCTTCCAGTGCATTGTAGCCGTGATAGCCGCCGCCACCGCCGCCGGCCACCTCGCCTGCCGCATAGAGCCCGGCAATGGGCTCGCCATTGCCGTCGAGAACCTGCGAATTGAGGTTGGTGTGCAGGCCACCCAGCGTCTTGCGCGTCAGGATGTTGAGGCGCACCGCAATCAGCGGTCCGTGCCTGGGGTCGAGTATCTTGTGCGGTTTGGTCACTCGGAAGATCTTGTCGCCGATGTAGTTGCGAGCGCCGCGGATGGCCGTGACCTGCGCGTCCTTGGTGTAGGCATGGTCGACCTCGCGATCGCGCGCCACGATCTGCGCCTTGAGCCGGTCGTAGTCGAGCAGATTGTCGCCGGAGAGCGCGTTCATGCCCGCGACCAGATCAGCCAGATTGTCGCGGACGACGAAGTCCTCGCCCTTCTCCAAAAACGCCGCCACCGATGGCGGCGCCTTGCCGCCGCGCCGGTTCTTCAGCACGGCCCGCCAATCCTTGCCGGTGAAGTCAAGGTTCTGCTCCGAGCCCGACAGCACGAACTCCTTCGAGGCGATCGTCTTGGTCAGCACGAACCAGGAATAGTCGTGGCCGGTCGACAGGATGCGCTTCAGCGTGCCGAGCGAATCGAAGCTCGGGAAGAACGGCGCCTCCATGCGTTGTCCGAGCGCGTCGAACCATAGCGGCGACGGCGCCGACAGCACGCGGATGCCATGGTTCGGCCAGATCGGATTCCAGTTCTTGAGCCCTTCGACATAGTGCCACATGCGGTCGGCGTTGATGACGGCGCCGCCGGCGTTCTGGGTGATAGCCACCATGCGGCCATCGACATGGTGCGGCACGCCGGCGACCATACGTTTCGGCGCCGGCCCGAGCCGCTCGACCGGCCAGACCTTGCGGACAAGATCGTGATTACCGCCGATGCCGCCGGAGGTGACGATGACGGCACCGGCCGAGAGTTCGAAATCACCGACGACTGTCCGGTTCGACTGCTTGCCGCGCTCGACGTTGGACGCCTCCAGGATTTCGCCCGCGACGCCGGTGACCGCGCCGTTGGTCTTGATCAGCCGGCTGACCTGATGGCGGAATTTCAGCGTGATCATCCCCTTGGCGACGTGTTCGCGCACGCGCCGCTCGAACGGCGCGACCACGCCGGGCCCAGTGCCCCAAGTCAGGTGGAAGCGCGGCACCGAATTGCCGTGGCCATTAGCCAGCGCACCGCCGCGCTCGGCCCAGCCGACCACCGGCCACCAACGCATGCCCATGCCGTGCAGCCACGGCCGCATCTCGCCGGCAGCGAAATCGACATAGGCTTCCGCGACTTTCCGCGGCCAATGGTCCTCGGGCCGGTCGAACTGGGCCGAACCCAGCCAGTCCTGCCAGGCAAGGTCGCGGCTGTCCTTGATGCGCAAGCGGCGCTGCTCGGGCGTGTCGACCAGAAACAGGCCACCGAGCGACCAGAATGCCTGGCCGCCGAGAAAACCGCCGCCCTCCTGCTCGACGATGATCACGCGCTTGCCGGCATCGCCGAGTTCCGCGGCGGCGGCCAGACCGGCCAGCCCGCCGCCAACGATGATTGCATCCGCGTCAGCCATTGTCGTAGCTCCTGTCTCGCCTTTGCGATGCCCTGGGATCGTTGCTTGCCACTATCCCAGCAGCGCGTTCCAGATGATACGCGGCAGTTTCAGGACGCTCGGTCTGTAGTGAAACTCGGTGATCAGCCGGCCGACGATGTGCGCCCTTTTGTGGGTCAGGAACCATGCCGGTTTCGGCATGATGCGGAAGGGCGCTTCCAGCACGCTGCGCTCGGGCTTGTCGAACAGGAAGGTGTTGTGCACGACCCCGATGCCGCTCTGCACGTCCTCGAGCGTATGGCCGGGGAAGGCGCCCCAGGTCGGCCGCAGCAGTGCGAACAGAACACCGCTCCAGGAATTGATGCCGATGCCGCCATAGCGCAGCTCGGCAACGATCTCTTCGAAGCGCGTCCGGCCGATCTCGGCGATCGTCCGGGGATGGATGAGAATGTTGGCGGCCAGCGTGCCGTGCAGTTTTTCGTTGGCGTAGGTGACCGCTGCGCGCAGATAGGACTCGGCGTTCCCCGCCGGCAATCGCATTACACTGAGCGCTGGCGCAAACACCTCGGCATTTTCGAGATAGGGGTCCGTGCCCGGCCGGAACGGCACCACCACGCAGGCCGGCCCGCCGGGCCGCTCGAATTTCTGCACACTGTCGGCATGCGCTTCGAAGGCAGCGAGGCGCTCGGTGGCGCCAGGGTAGTAAGCAGGGCGCGGCGGCGCTTTCTGCATCACCTTTTCGAGCGCCGCGAGCAGCGCATCGGATTTGTCCCAGCCTTCGGGCAGCACCAGCATCTGGCAGGCGATGCAGTTGAAGCCGGAATTGTTGAGCTTCTGGGTCGCGATCAGTTCGGCATGATAGGCGATGTCGGCATTCGACCATGGGCCGGGAACCACGATGGTCGGCGCCACGCCGCCAAGCTCGGAGGTGATGCGCCTTTTGTTCTTCGGCGTGCCCGCCGCCTTGTTCTTTCGGCCCTCCTCGCCGGGACCCCAGACGATCGCATCGTGCGAGGTGGCGGCACCGGTAATGTGGATGTCGTCGACGAGATCGTGATTGCACAGATAGGCGCCGACATCGGCGCCGCCGCGCACGATACGCAGCGCGCCGAACTCGATCAGTGGCCTGAGCGCGGGCTTGAGGAAATCGATGAGATAGTCGTTTACCGGGTTCATCTTGAGCAGGACGACCTGGTGTTCGACGAGCAGCTTGTGCAGGCAGTCGAGCGGCGCGATCGAGGCGACGTTGCCGGCGCCGAGCACCAGTCCGATCTTGCCCTTGCGGCTCGTCGCCGGCGCGTCATAGGCCGAGGCGGTGTTTTCGGCCAGATTGGCCTTGGTCACGCCGGGCTGCATCCATATCTCGGCCTTCAGACCGGTGAACAGCACCTTGTCCCAGACCGAGTTCGGAACCACCGTCACCGCCACCTGCCCGTTGGGCAAGGTGCGGACCGGCAGCCCGTCGAGGAAGGTCTTGCCCTCCATCAGGCTGAGTGTGTGGATGAACTGGTTGCAGCCGTCCATCAGCGCCGCCGGGCCGGCCAGCCACTCCTCGCCTTCCAGCGGCGAGCCGGTCGGGATGCCCTTCTTGCGCGTCGCCGTCTTGACCAAGGCCTCGGCGACCTCGCGGATATGGTCCTTGACCTGCCGCAGCAGCGCAATGCGCTCGCTGTTCGAGGTCCGCGCCCAATCGTCCTTCCTGGCGTCGAGGTCGGCCAGCGCAAGGTCGAGTTCGGCTGCCCACTCAGGCTGAATGGGCTGGGTTTTGACTGCCTTGGCGACCATCGTATCCTCCTCCACTTCGATCTCTTAGTTTGCCGCAATTTCGGACGGAAAACCGCTTCACACTTTTCCTGGAATTGCTCCTACGAAAACGGCAGCGCGGCCCATTGCGCGGCGATCTTGCCGCCGGAATAGACCTGGATCGAACCGAATTGCTGTAGCACGAATTCGCTCTGCGTCGGACGCAGGAAGACGTAGTCGTCGGGTCCGACATTGGCATCGTCGGGCAGCGCCATGAACTGCTGGTTGGTCGAAAAGCCGAACGTCTTGTCGGTCTTCATGCCCACGGGATGGACGGGCTTCGCCATCCATTTGCCGCCATAGAGGAAACAGCCACGGCGCGGCGCCAGGCCAAGCTTCTTGAGCAGCCAGGAGCGCTCGTCCAGGCCCGGCAGCTGGACATCGACCACTTTCAGGATCGGCGCCGCGATGAAGACGGCCGGCTGCAACTGGCTGAGGCTGGGCACATCGAAATCGGTCGGCAGCACGAATGCCGATCCGATGGACAATTCGTTGGCGCCGACCCAGCTGTCATAGAGCAATGCGGTGCTGCTGCCGCCGAGATTGAGAATCTTGCGCTGGTTGGGCGCGAGGCAGCCGACATACTGGCGAAACAGGCTGACGGCCTTGGCGCGCGCCTTCGCAGGCCCACCCAGCAGTTTGGGGATGTGGCCGATATGCGCCTCATAGGCCATGATGCCATCGCATTTCAGCCGCGGATAATTCGTCAGCGCGGCAACCGCCCGTGCTAATACGTCGGGATCGCCGATGCCGCCTCGATGCAGGCCGACATCGACTTCGAAGCAGATGCGCAGCTCGCGGTCGAGCTCAGTGGCGAGCGCGCCATAGGCGGCAAGCCGCTCCTCGGTATCGATCAGCCAGACGACACGCGACGTCGCTTCACCAAGACCGGCGAGCACTCCCTTGGTAAGGGAGTGTCTCGCGCCGGCAACCGGCATCGGTTTGCCAAGCAGGAGATCGACATCGGGGAAGGCTTTCAGCACCTCGGCGCTGATCGGCAGATGGAAGGTCATCAGCCTGTCGGTCGCGAACGCCGCGCGGATATGCTGGATGAGCGGCAGGGATGGCAGCGACTTGTCGACTAGGCGCAGAGCGAGGTCGGTGGCGAACTTCGCCTTGATCGCGGCGATGTTGTGGTGGAGCCGGTCGAGATCGAGCACCAGGCACGGCTGGTAGATTTCGGCGGTTCTCAGCGCGCCCGACAGTTCGGCGAAATAGGTGTCGGTCAGGCTCATGCCGCGACGCCGAGCAGTCTGGCCATGTAGGGCGACACGAAGCGGTTGTCCGGGTCCATCTCGCGGCGCACCGCCATGGCGTCGTTCCAGCGCGGATAGAGCGCGCTCAAATCCTTGGCTGTCAGGCTGTGCATCTTGCCCCAATGCGGGCGCCCTCCGCGCTTGCGGAAGATCGGCTCGGCGGCGTTGAAGAACGCCATCGGATCGCGCTCGACGCCGTGGTGAATGGCGATGGAACAGGTCGGCCGCTTGTAGAAGGGGCTCAGCCAGACATTGTCCGGTGCAACCACGCGCACTTCCATCGGAAAGTAGACCTCCGGAAACCGCGTCTCGAGCAGCGCGATGATTTCGCCGAGTGCCGCCGCCCCTTCCTCGAACGGCAGGTGATATTCCATCTCGTTGAACTTAACGTTGCGCTCGGAGGTAAAAACCTTCAGCCAGTCCTCGACATAGTCTTCTGCCGGCACTTTCGCGAAGGCCGAACCGATGAGACGGCGGCGCAGCCACGGAAACCACGTGAGATAGTCGCGCAGCCTCCTCAGCGTGGTGACGGCATCATCGTCTTCCGTCGGCGGCCGCACCGTCGCCGGCGCCTCGGTGATGTCGCTGGCGATCAGCAGCGCCTGGCCGGAGAACGGCACGTAGTAGAACTCGGCCGAGCGATGCGCCGTCATGGTGCTTTCGAATTGCGCAAGCACATCGGCAATCGGCGCCGTCCAGCGGCGGTGCCGCATGCGGTAGCTTGCCATGTTGCGGATCGTCACTTCGGTGACGGCGCCGAAGGCGCCAAGCGAGGCGCCTATGGCATCGATCATGTCGGAGTTCTTGACGCGGTCGAACTCCTTCACCACGCCGCGCCCGTCGACGATCTGCATCGCCTCGAGCTGGGTATGATAGGCGCCGAGCGTGATGCCCGAACCATGCGTGGCTGTACCGAGCGCCCCGCCGAAGGCCTGCTTGTCGATGTCGCCCATGTTCGGCAGCGCCTGGCCGACGCCGTGCAGCAGCTTGGCCATCGTGCCGATCTTGGTACCAGCGCCGACCCGCGCCGTCAGTTTTTCGGGATCGTACGCCTTTAGCCCCTCGAAGCGATCGAGCGACAGGATAGTTCCGTCATTCTTGACCAGTGGCGTGAAGGAATGGCCCGTGCCGGCGAAGCGCACGGGCCCTGGGGCGCTGCGGATGAGTTCGCGCAATTCATCGAGGCTCTGCGGCTCGGCAAGAGCCTGCGGCGTGGCCGTGACATAGCCCGACCAATTGCTCCACTGGCTGATAGCCTCTCCCACAATCGCCTCCCTGGAACGGCCGGCTTGACCGGTCTTAACGCCTGCGTCAAATAATATGATACATAGTCAGCTTTTAGGATATGATACATTGTCAGCTTTCTGTCAAGCTGGCAATCGAGCCCTAAGCCGTTGCAAGCCGGCTTCGAAAGAAAAGCCACCGTCGACCTCATGGCCCGTGACTTTTCGCGTCAATCACCAGGCATGTCACCGACTGTCATTTTTCAGGGGCAAGCAGCTGCTATGGGACGGCTGTCGCTCGGTCCTGTCGACCGAAAACCCCGTCCTGAACCGCCTGTCCCCCGAAGAGAAATCGTATGTGGCTAAGTGAATTCGAAATTGTCCTGCGCGACCGCGTCATCCCGAACGGCGCCATCCGCATCGAAAGCGGCCGGATCGCAGAGATCCGCAATGAGCCGATTGAAAATGCCGACATCTCAGGCGGCGGTCGCCTGCTCCTGCCCGGCTTCATCGACATGCATGGCGACATGGTCGAGAGGGAAGTCGAGCCGCGTCTCGGCGTGCATGTGCCGATGCAGATCGGCATTGCCGAACTCGACAAGAAGCTCGCGTCCTGCGGCGTCACCACCGCCTATGCCGCGCTGTCCTTCATCGGCGCCAGCATCACCAGCGGCGTGGCGCACTCGGAAGAGCACACTTCGGCGATCATCGACACCATTGCCAGGATGAAGGACCATTTGCTGGTCGATCACCGCATCCATGCCCGCTTCGAAGTCACCTTCACGCCGGCCATAGCTATGCTGCAGAAGCTGATGGATGCCGGCAGGCTGCATCTGATCTCGCTGATGGATCACACCCCCGGCCAGGGCCAGTATCGCGACGTCGAGCTGTACATCGCCCGCATCGCCAAGGAGCGCGGCATGTCGGTTGCCCAGGCGTCCGAGGTGGTCGGCCATCGCATGGCCGGCCGCGAAGGCCAGGGCGATGTACTCAATGCGCTGCAGGACCTGTCGGCGCGGGCGCAGGCCAATGGCGTCGCGCTTGCCTCGCATGACGACGACACGTTGGAAAAGGTGGAACTGGTGCATGGCCTCGGCGCCACGCTGAGCGAATTCCCGGTGACGCTCGAAGCGGCGCAGGAAGCCAGGAGGTTGGCAATGCACACAGTGATGGGAGCGCCCAATGCGCTGCGCGGCCAGTCCTATTCCGGCAATCTGTCGGCACGACAGGCCTACGAAGCCGGACTGCTCGACATGCTGGCCAGCGACTATCACCCGGCCTCGATCCTGCCGGCGGTGCTCGGCCTGGCTGAACTGCGTGACGGTGGCCTGGTGACGGCGGCGGCACTGACCAGCGCCAATCCGGCGACGGCGCTAGGCCTTACCGATCGCGGCGCCATCGAGACGGGACTGCTGGCGGATCTGGTGGTGGCCGATCGCCAGCCGGTGGCGCGGGTGCGGGCGACATTCCGCGCCGGCCGCATGATCTACAGTGACGGCACGCTGGGCCGGCACCGGCATTGAAACGCAGGCTGCTTGGCGCTTCTCAAGCCAGCCCGAACGTCTCCACGGCGCGCATGATGCCGCGCAGTTCGGCCAGCCCCTTCAGGCGGCCGATCAGCGAGTAGCCGGGGTTGATCCTGGTCTTGCCGATATCGTCGGCCAGCAGATGGCCATGGTCCGGCCGCATCGGGATTTGCCAGTCGGCGCGGCCTTCCCTGTGGCGGCGCGCCTCTTCCTGCATCAACGCCAGAATGACATGCGCCATGTCGGTGCCGCCCTCGAGATGCTCGGCCTCGTAGAACGAGCCGTCCTTCTCGATGGTGATGTTGCGCAGATGGGCGAAATGGATGCGGTCGGCGAATTCCTTGACCATGGCGACAATGTCGTTGTCGGCGCGCGTGCCGTAGGAGCCGGTGCAGAACGTCAGCCCGTTGGCCTGACTGTCGACGGCATTGAGAATGAAACGCGCATCCTCGGCGGTCGAAACGACGCGCGGCAGGCCGTAGAGCGAGAACGGCGGGTCGTCGGGGTGTATGCACATGCGCACCCCCTCCTCTTCCGCCACCGGAATGATCTCGCGCAGGAACCAGGCGAGGTTGTCGCGCAGCTCCTTCGGCCCGATCCCGTCATAGTCGGCAAGCGCCTCGCGAAAACTCTCGCGATCATACTTGCGCTCGGTCGCCGGCAGGCCGGCGATGAGGTTGCGCTCGATCTGGTCGATCTTCTCGGGCGGCAATTCCTTGAGCCGCTTCTCCGCCTCGGCAATGCGCGCCGGCGTGTAGCTGTCGGCGCCGTCTTTGCGCTTCAGCACGAACAGATCGTAGGCGGCGAAATCGATCGCATCGAAACGCAAGGCATAGCCGGTCGTCGGCAGCCGGTAGGCGAGATCGGTGCGGGTCCAGTCGACCACCGGCATGAAATTGTAGCAGACCGTGGCGATGCCGGCCCTGGCCAGCGCGCGGATCGAGTCGCGATAGTAGCCGGCATAGCGCTCGCGTTCCGGCGCGCCGATCTTGAAGGAGTTGTGAACCGGGATGCTCTCGACGACCGACCAGGTCAGCCCCGCTTCCTCGATGATGCGCTTGCGCTCCAGCACTTCGGCTTCCGGCCACGCCCTGCCGTCGTAGATATGATGAAGTGCCGAGACCACGCCGGTGGCGCCAGCCTGCTTGACATGATCGAGCGTCACCGGATCGTCGGGTCCATACCAGCGCCAGCATTGTTCCATTTTCGGCTTTCCTTCTGCGAGAGGTTGGCAACTTATTGTTGGACCGCGACGGAAGTCGATAGAAAAGGAAGGAGTTTTTAGAAATGACGGATTTCGAGGGCAAGGTGGCCCTGGTGACGGGTACGACCGGCATTGGTCTGGCGACCGCCAAACGCCTTGCGGCCGGCGGCGCTGCAATCATCGCCTGTGGCATCGACCGTGCCGCCAATGCGGCGATGCAAGCGCAACTGGAAAGCGCCGGCGCCAAAGCGTTGGTCATTGACACCGACGTCTCCGTCTCCGACCAGGTGCGCGACGCGGTGGCGGCTGGCGTGGCCAAATTCGGTGGCCTCGACGTCATCGTCAATTCGGCCGCCGTCCACCCCTATGGAACCGCGACGACGACCGACTGGGAAACCTGGAACCGGACGATGACCGTCAATGTCGGCTCGATCTATCTGACTGCGCATTTCGGCATTCCGGAAATGATCAAGCGCGGCGGCGGCGCCATCGTCAATGTCGCCTCCGTGCAAGGCTTTGCCTGCCAGCAGAACGTCGCCGCCTACGCCACCACCAAGGGCGCCATCCACACGCTGACCCGCTCGCTGGCGCTCGACTATGCCTCAGCCGGCATCCGGGTGAATTCGGTTAGCCCGGGTTCGATCCGTACGCCGATCCTGGAAAAGGCCGCGCGCGGCGACAGTGGCAGCGATGCCGATGTCGAAGAGGCCTACAGACGCTTCGGCGCGGCGCACCCGCTCGGCCGCATCGGCGAGCCGGAGGAAGTGGCCGAACTCATCGCTTTCCTGTGTTCGTCGAAGGCCGGCTTCTGCACCGGCGCCGACTACCGGATCGATGGCGGCCTGACCGCCGGCATCGGCGTGAAGTAAGGCTGCCAAGCCACCTTTCACGCTTGCAAGACAACCCCATATGTGAAAATACTATTCACAAAAGAAGATTGGCGGGAGGATCGATCATGCTATCTGCGGGTCCGCGGCGCGCCCGGACGGATGCTTTGTCCGTTCGGGGGGTTTTGCCATGACGGGGTTTGCGCCGACTGTCGGCGTGGCATCGACGCACCCCGCCAACATGCCCAGAGATCATGCCGATCTCCCGGTCTGGAACGCGGAGAACTGGTTTTATGAGGACTGGCCGGTCGGCCAGAAAATCCGCTCGTTGCGGCGCACAATGGCCGAAGGCGACAGCCATCTGTTCAACACGCTGGTGCTCGACATCCACCCCTATGTGCAGGACCAGATGTTCGCGGAGACGGAAGGCATTTTCGGCAAGCGGCTGATCGCCGGCGCCTTCGTCTTTTCGGCCGGTCTCGGCCTCGTCGCCACCAACTGCGTCAACGCCTTTTCCTACGGCTACGACAAGCTGCGTTTCATAAAACCTGTCTTCATTGGTGACACGATCTATTCGATCCGCTCCAATCTCAACAAGAAACCGCGCTACAAGGAGATGGGGCTGATCCGCGCCTCCTACGAAGTGTTCAAGGGCGAAGGCGAGCTTGTTCTCTACTGCGAGCACCTGCAGACGGTGAAGTACCGCAACCCCGCGGACTTCGTCGGCAAGACGGAGAAATGACGATGGCAGCCGAATTGCCGCTTGCCGGTCTCACTGTCGTCGACATGAGCCAGTTCCTGTCCGGGCCCTACTGTTCGCTCAGGCTGCTCGATCTCGGCGCCCGCGTCATCAAGATCGAACGTCCGGATGGCGGCGACCTGTCGCGGCGGCTCTATCTCAGCGACACCGAGATCGGCGGCGATTCCACCATCTTCCATGCCATCAACCGGGCCAAGGAAAGTTTTGCTATCGACCTCAAGAACGAGGCCGACCTGGAGGCGTTGCGCGGGCTTCTGGCCAAGGCCGACGTGCTGATCCAGAATTTTCGCCCCGGCGTCATCGAGCGGCTCGGCTTGGACTACGAATCCGTGCGCAAGATCAATCCTCGGCTCGTCTATGCCTCGATCAGCGGCTATGGCGAAGAAGGTCCCTGGGTCAAACGGCCGGGCCAGGATCTGCTGGCGCAGTCGCGCTCGGGCGTGATGTGGCTGAACGGCGATGAGGACCAGGGACCGGTGCCGTTCGGCCTTGCCATTGGCGACATGCTGGCCGGTGCGGCCTGCGCGCAAGGCATTCTCGCCGCCCTCGTTCGGCGCGGCATTACCGGCCAGGGCAGCCATATCGAAACCAGCCTGCTCGAAGCGCTGGTCGACTTCCAGTTCGAGGTGCTGACGACGCATCTCAATGATGGCCGCCGTTTGCCGCGCCGCTCCAGCTTCCGCAGCGCGCATGCCTATCTGTCGGCGCCCTACGGCGTCTATCCCGCCAGTGACGGCTATCTCGCCATAGCCATGACGCCGATCCCGAAGCTCGCCGATCTCTTGTCGCTCCATGAGCTCGCGCCCTATCGCGACAAACCGGCGTCGTGGTTCACCGCGCGCGATGACATCAAGGCGATCATTGCGCAGCGCATTGCCACGAAAACCATCGACGAATGGCTCGCCGTCCTCGAGCCAGCCGACATCTGGTGCGCCAAGGTGCTGACCTGGACCGAGATGCTGGCCAGCGATGGCTTCCAGTCGCTCGACATGCTGCAGACGGTGACGCGCGACGACGACGTCTCGATCCTCACCACAAGCTCGCCGCTTCGGGTCGACGGTGTCAGGGCCAAGGTCGACCGCGCGGCACCCCGCATCGGCGAGCACAGTGCTGCCATCCGCGCGGAGTTCGGCCTGTGAGCCAGGTGACGCTGCGTGGTATGACCTGGAGCCATCCGCGCGGCTACGATCCGATGGTTGCCTGTTCGGCGCTGTGGGAGCAGAAGACCGGCGTCGCCATCGAGTGGGACAAGCGCTCGCTGCAGGATTTCGAATCCTTCCCGGTCGAGGAACTGGCGCGCGCCTATGATTTGATCGTCATCGACCATCCGCATGTCGGCCAGATCACGGCTGAGCGCTGCCTCACGCCGCTCGATATCGCCGGTCGCGAAGCCGAGCGCGCAGCGCTTGCCCCGGGCAGCGTCGGCCAGTCCTATCCGAGCTACAGCTGGCAGGGACGGCAATGGGCCTTCCCCATCGATGCGGCAACGCAAGTTCAGGCCTGGCGGCCCGATGCGCTCGATGCGCCGCCGACGCGCTGGAGCGAGGTGCTCGACCTCGCCCGGCAAGGCCGTGTGCTGCTGCCGTTGCGGCCGCCGCATTCCCTGATGACCTTCTACACGCTGGCCGGCAATCTCGGCCACGCCTGCGCCACCGATCCGTCGGGCGATCTCATCGACAGCGAGACCGGCAGCGAAGTCTTCGAGGCCATGCGCGAGATCGCCGCGCTGGTCGATCCCGCCTGCTACGAAATGGATCCTATCGCCGTCTCGGAACGCATGGCTGAGGCCAACGCCCGCATCGTCTGCGCGCCGCTGATCTATGGCTACGTCTCCTATGCACTATCTGGGTTTCGCGCGCACCGGCTGGCCTTCGCCGACATCCCGGTGATCGGCTCCAGCGGCCCGATCGGTTCGGCGCTTGGCGGTACAGGTATAGCCGTCTCGGCTTTCTCCAAGGCGAAAGACGCCGCCATCGACTTCGCCTACTGGGTTGCCAGCGGCGATGTCCAGCGCGGTGCCTATGCCGCTGCCGGCGGACAGCCCGGTCATGCTGCTGCCTGGGAAGACCAGAGCGTCAACGCCGCGACCGGCAATTTCTACAGCGATACGCGCGCGACGCTGGAAGGCGCATGGGTGCGGCCACGCCATGACGGCTACATGGCGTTCCAGCAGAAAGCATCCGACCGCATCATCGCCGGCCTGACTTCAGGGCATCGGCCCGGCCAGGTCGTTGCCGATCTCAACAACCTGTTCCGGGAGAGTAGCCCGGCGCTAGGCGCTGGAGCCTGAACCAGGAGGCAGAGATGCGCTCCTCGCCACTAGGCGAGCGCTGTCCGTCCGGCGCTATAACTTCCAAATCCGCTTGGCATTGCCCGAAAGCAGTTTCGTCCGCTCGTCGGCACTGGCGCCGGCGATCAGCGCATGCGTCGCCGCCACCCAGGTGGCAAGGCCGCCGCCAAGCGTGCACACCGGCCAGTCGCTGCCCCAGACGACGCGGTCCCAGCCGAAGCTGCCGATCGTGTGCTCGACATAGGGACGCAAGCTTTCGACGGTCCATGAGCCTGAATCCGCATAGGCGACCACGCCCGAAATTTTGCCGATGACATTCGGGCGCCGCGCAATCTCGGCCATGTGTTCGCGCCATGGGTGCTCCGCATTGCCCTTGATATCGGGCACGCCGCAATGGTCGAGCACGAACTGCACATCGGGCGCGAGATCCACAAGCGCAATCGCGCGCGGGATCTGATGCGGCAGGACGACGAGGTCGAAGGTCAGGCCGGTGCCGGCAAGTCGTTTGATGTTCTCGCGAAACAGCGCGCTTTCCGAAAGTTCGTCGGGCATAACGTGCAGCACGCGGCGAAACCCTTTGACGAAAGGATCGGCCTGCTGGCGCTCGAGATAGGCGGCAAAGCCCGCGTCCTCCGGACGGCAGGCGGCGATCGCGCCGCGCAGCAGACTGCCCTGCTCCAGCGACTGCGCCTTGACATGGCTGGTCTCCGCCTGGATATCGGCCTGGTCGACATCGACCTCCATGTGCAAGGCCGCCTCGATGCCGGCGCGGCGGGCCTGCGTCGCATATTCCTGATGCGAAAAATCACGGTTGAGCGCCGGCACGCCGCCGAGCCAGGGATAGCGCAACGCCGACAGATCGATCAGGTGCAGATGGGTGTCGATGATCATGGTGGCGCCGTCCTCCTCGGTGATTTTCAAATCATCTCACGGAGAAATCATTCATTCAAATAAGAATTTCATTTCGATGGCTTGAAGGTTGACCCTGCCAGCTGCGACAGCTTTTCTGCCGCCGCCTGCAACAGCGCGATGGTCTTGGTGATGTCGGGCGCCTGGGGCGAATTGACCAGCGTGATGTAGGGCACCGAAAGGGCTGCGATCGCCTTGCCGTCCGATCCCAGCACCGGTGCCGACAGGTTGAACACGCCGGCGGTCTGCAGCGACGCCATCATTTCGTAGCCGCGCTCGCAGATCTGGTCGAGGCGGGCAAAGAATTCCGGCGACTGCGCCGGCTTGTCGGTGCTGCGGATATGCTCCGAAATCATCATCTGTCGCTCTTCGTCCGAGCGGAAGGCCAGCAGCACATGGCCCGAGCCGGTGTCGAACAGGCTGATATGCGAACCGACGCGAATCGAGATGCCCCAATAGTCCGGTGCCTCCTGCTGCGCGATCACCACAGCCGAACCGCGGTCGAAGACCACCAATTGGTTGGCCTGCTGCGAGGTTTCGGCCAGTTCCCGCATCAGCGGCGTGGCAAAGGAACCGAGCCTGCGCACCGGCGCATGCAACTGCGCCAGGCCGAACAGTTTCAGCGTCAGCGAGTAGCGATCGCCGTCGGGGCGCGTGACATAGCCGCGCCGCACCAGGCGGTCGAGCATGCGGTAGAATTCGTTCGGGCTGCGGTCGAGTTTTTTGGCGATTTCCGCCTGCGTCAGGCCGCCATCGACGCCGGCCAGCAGCTCGAGAATGTCGAGCCCCTTGTCCAGCGCAGGAGCGCGATAGCGGTCGTCGTCATCGTCCTCGGCCATGCTCACTCTCCAGTGAATTTCAGACTTCATATACGCATACAGATCGTCATCTGAAAGCACTTTCCGGCTTGACGCTTCCATAAATGTTTTGTTTGTATATGAATGAAGGCTGTCAATCGAATCCCACAACGGGTTCGACGCAGGCTCTTTGGGAGGAAACCAAATGAACAGACTGTTTTCCGGCCTGTCGGCCGGCGTGACATTGCTTGCTCTGTCCGCGAGCGTCGCCTTTGCCGGCGACCTGCCGGGCAAATTCGAGGGCGTCACCATCGACGCCAAGCTGATCGGTGGCCAGCAATATGAAGGCCTCTATGCGCGCATCGGCGAATGGGAAAAGCTGACCGGCGCCAAGGTCAACGTCATCTCGAAGAAGAACCACTTCGAGCTCGACAAGGAAATCAAATCGGACATCGCCTCGGGCAGCATCAACTGGTGCGTCGGCTCCAACCACACCTCGTTCGCGCCGCAATATCCCGGGATTTACACCGATCTTGCCAAGCTGTTGCCGAAGGAGGAGATCGATGCCTTCGTTCCGGCCAACATCGCCGCCGGCACGCTTGACGGCAAGCTGGTGATGCTGCCGCGTGCCCAGTTCGACGTCTCCGCGCTCTACTACCAGAAGAGCCTCTATCAGGACGAAGCCAAGAAGAAGGCCTACAAGGACAAATACGGCGAGGAACTCGTGCCGCCGGATACGTTCGACGAGATGGCGCAGCAGGCCGAATTCTTCGCCAGCCCGCCGGATTTCTACGGCACCCAATATGCCGGCAAGGAAGAGGCGATCAACGGCCGCTTCTACGAGATGGTTATCGCCGATGGCGGCGAATATCTCGACAAGGACGGCAAGCCCGCCTTCAACTCGGAAGCCGGCGTCAAGGCGCTCGACTGGTTCGTCAATCTCTACAAGGCCAAGGCCGTGCCGGCCGGCACCACCAACTATCTTTGGGACGATCTCGGCCAGGGCTTTGCCTCGGGCACCGTAGCCATCAACCTCGATTGGCCAGGTTGGGCCGGCTTCTTCAACGACCCGAAGTCGTCCAAGGTCGCCGGCAATGTCGGCGTCAAGGTCCAGCCCAAGGGCTCGTCCGGCAAGCGCTCCGGCTGGTCCGGCGCGCATGGCTTCTCGGTGACCGAGAACTGCGCCAACAAGGAAGCCGCGGCTTCTCTGGTCTGGTGGCTGACCAATGAGGACAGCCAGAAGCTGGAGGCAGCCGCCGGCCCGCTGCCCACCCGCACCAAGGTGTGGGAATGGGACATCGAGCAGGCGAAGTCCGATCCTTACAAGACCGAAGTGCTGCAGGCCTTCCAGGAAGCCGCCAAGAACGCCTTCCCGGTGCCGCAGACGCCGGAGTGGATCGAGATTTCCAACGCCGTCTATCCTGAGCTGCAGGCCGCCATCCTCGGCGACAAGACCTCCAAGCAGGCGCTGGACGATGCGGCTGCCAAGGCCACTCAGATCCTCGAGGACGCCGGCAAGCTCTGATATCCTCCCTGGGGCGCGGCATTTGCGAAAGCACCGCGCCCCAAACATTTCCAACAGCAAGATGCTCTGATGTCCCCTCGCCGCTAACGGCTTGCGGCATCACAACGCCAACCAGAACCGGATCGACATGAAAAGCTGGAAATCCTCGCCACCCTTCCTGCTTCTGCTGCCGGCCGTCATCGTGCTGGCGGCAGTGGTGGTGGTGCCGTTGCTGTTGTCGCTCTATTCCAGTTTCACGCCGTTCCGGCTGACGCGGCCGGAGACCTTCTGGGTCTTCATCGGCGCCCGCAACTACATCAACATTTTCACCAGCCGCGATTTCTGGGTCGCGTTTGCCCGCACCGTTGGGCTGCTGACGGTGGCGCTCAATCTGGAAATGCTGATCGGCCTCGGGCTGGCGCTGCTGGTCGAGAAAGCATCGCGCGGACAGCGCCTGCTGCGCACCATCATGATGTTCCCGATGATGTTTTCGCCGATCCTGGTCGGCTTCCAGTTCAAGTTCATGTTCAACGACAATATCGGCCTGGTGAACAACGCGCTGCAGGCGCTTGGCCTGACCGATCGCGCCATCCCCTGGCTGATCGACGGCAACCTCGCCTTCATCGCCATCCTGACCGCCGAGATCTGGTCGTCGACCTCGGTATTCGCCATCCTGATCCTGGCAGGTCTCTTGGCCATGCCGCGCGAACCGGTCGAGGCGGCGCGCGTCGACGGCTGCACGCCATGGCAGACATTCCGCTATGTCACCTGGCCGTTCATCATGCCGTTTGCCTTCATCGCCATGACCATCCGCTCGCTCGACGTGGCGCGCGCCTATGACATCGTCAAGATCATGACCGATGGCGGCCCGGCCGGCCGCACTGAACTGGTCTGGACGCTGGTTGCCCGCACCGCCTACAGCGACGCCAAGATGGGCCTCGCCAACGCCATGGCCTATTTCTCGATCCTGCTGTCGATCGGCTTCACCGTCTATTTCTACCGCAAGCTCGCCGCGGCGCGCACGCAGATCGCGGCGGAGTGGTGACGATGGATCAGAACAGTATCCATCGCGTCCGCCGCCAGGCGCTCGGCATCGCCCACGGTGTCGGCCTGTTCCTGGCCATGCTGGTCATCTGCCTGCCCGGCATCTGGATCGTGCTGTCGTCGCTCAGGCCAACCGTCGAGATCATGGCCAAGCCGCCCGTGTGGATCCCGCAGGAGCTATCGTTAGACGCCTACGTTGCCATGTTCAGCGGTATCGGCAAGGGCGGCATTCCGGTGCTCGACTATTTCCGCAATTCGCTGATCATCTCGGTGACCTCGACAGTGATCGCCATCGTCATCGGCATGGCCGGCGGCTATGCCTTCGCCCGCTATCGCTTTCGTGCCAAGTCGGCGATGTTTCTCGGCCTGATGCTGACCCGCACCGTGCCCGGCATTGCACTGTCACTGCCACTGTTCTTCGTCTATGCGCGGCTCGGCATCATCGACACGCATTTCGGCTTGATCCTGGTCTATGTCGCCCTCAACGTGCCGTTCACTGTCTGGCTCATCGACGGCTTCTTCCGCCAGGTGCCGAAGGACCTCGCCGAGGCAGCACAGATCGACGGCTGCACGCGCTGGCAGGCTTTTTGGCAGGTCGAGTTTCCGCTGGCCGGCCCCGGTATCGCCTCGGCCGGCATCTTTGCCTTCCTCACCTCCTGGAACGAGTTCGCGTTGGCGTCGCAGCTGACGCGCTCGATCAACTCCAAGACGCTGCCGGTCGGCCTGCTCGACTACACCTCCGAGTTCACCATCGACTGGCGCGGCATGTGCGCGCTGGCCGTGGTCATGATCATACCGGCGCTCACGCTTACCTTCATCGTCCAGAAACACCTTGTCGGCGGCCTCACCTCCGGCGCGGTGAAAGGCTGACATGGCAACCGTATCCCTGAAAAACCTTAGCAAGAATTATGGCCCGGTCGCGGTCGTGCACGGCATCGACCTCGAGGTCGCCGACCGCGAATTCATCGCGCTTGTCGGCCCCTCCGGCTGCGGCAAGTCGACGACGCTGCGCATGATCGCCGGGCTTGAGGACATCAGCGGCGGCGTGATCGAAATCGGCGGCCGCAAGGTCAACGATTTGCCGCCGCGCTCGCGCAACATCTCGATGGTGTTCCAGTCCTACGCGCTCTATCCGCACATGACGGTGCGCGAGAACCTTGGCTTCTCGCTAAAGATCGCGGGCGCGGCCAAAGAGGAAATGGACCGCCGCGTTGCCGAGGCGTCCGGTATCCTCGGCCTCGATACGCTGCTCGAACGGCGACCCTCGCAGCTGTCCGGCGGACAGCGCCAGCGCGTTGCCATGGGCCGCGCCATCGTGCGCGATCCCGATGTCTTCCTGTTCGACGAACCGCTCAGCAATCTCGACGCCAAGCTGCGCACGCAGATGCGCACCGAGATCAAGAAGCTGCACGCCAAGGTGCAGTCGACGGTGATCTACGTCACCCACGACCAGGTCGAGGCGATGACGCTGGCCGACCGCATCGTCATCATGCGCGACGGTTTCATCGAACAGGTCGGCACGCCCGACGAGGTCTTTCGCCGGCCGGCGACGCGCTTCGTCGCCGGCTTCATCGGCTCACCGCCGATGAATTTGCACGAAGCGACGGTCGACAACGGCGAGCTGCTGTTTGCCAGCGGCGAGCGCTTGCCCTTGCCCGGCCAGTTCAAGGCAAACACCACCGCCGGCGACAAGGTCGTCTTTGGGTTGCGGCCGGACGACATCTACCCGACCGGGCACGGCCTCAACTCCGGCGCCGATACCGATGTCCATCAGGTCGAGCTTCCCGTCACGGTCACCGAACCGCTCGGCAACGAGACGCTGGTGTTCGCCGAATTCAACGGCACAGACTGGGTGTCGCGCATGCTCAACCCGAAGCCGCTCAAGGCCGGCTACAGGGTGAAGATGAGCCTCGATCTGTCGCAGGCGCATCTGTTTTCCGCCGCAAGCGGCAAGACATTGCGGAGCTGACCGACATGGCGAAAATCGAAAAAGTCGAGCTGCGCATCGTCGACCTGGTGCCCAAGGTCAAACGCACCGACGCCATCCAAAGCTTCGTCAGCCAGGAAACGCCGATCGTCACCATCACCGATGCTGACGGCGCGGTCGGCACCGGCTACAGCTACACGATCGGCACCGGCGGCTCCTCGGTGATGCGGCTTCTGTCCGACCATCTGGCGCCACGCCTGATCGGCCGCGACGCCGACCAGATCGAGGCGATCTGGCACGAGCTCGAATTCGCCACCCATGCCACCACCATCGGCGCTATCACAGCGATCGCGATCGCCGCCATCGACACGGCACTCTGGGACCTCAGGGCAAAGAAACAGAACCTGCCTCTCTGGAAGCTCGCCGGCGGCGCCAAGGACCGCTGCCCGCTCTACACCACCGAAGGCGGCTGGCTGCATATCGAGACGGCAGCATTGGTCGACGATGCGCTGGCCGCCAAGGCCAAGGGCTTTCGCGGCTCGAAGGTGAAGATCGGCAAGCCGCATGGCTCGGAGGATCTCGCTCGCCTCTCGGCGGTGCGCAAGGCGGTCGGCGACGGCTACGAGATCATGACCGACTGCAACCAGGGCTTTTCCGTCGACGAAGCCATCCGCCGCGCCGAGCGTTTGCGCGACCTCGATCTCGCCTGGATCGAGGAGCCGCTGCCGGCCGACGACATTGACGGCCATGTCAGGCTGTCCCAAGCGACGTCGACGCCGATCGCCATCGGCGAGTCGCTCTATTCCATCCGGCATTTTCGCGAATACATGCAAAAGGGCGGCTGCTCGATCGTGCAGGTCGACGTCGGCCGCATCGGCGGCATCACGCCCTGGCTGAAAGTGGCGCATGCCGCCGAGGCCTTCGACATTCCGGTCTGCCCGCACTTCCTGATGGAACTGCATGTCAGCCTCGCCTGCGCTGTTCAGAACGGACGATATGTCGAGTATATTCCGCAGCTGGACGATTTGACCGGCAAGAAGATGCGCATCGAGAATGGCGAGGCGCTGGCGCCTGACGAGCCCGGCATCGGCATCGACTGGGACTGGGACGCAGTCAAGGCAAAGAGCATCGCCGAATTCACCACGACGATTGCCAAATAGGGAGCCGGCACATGCAGCGGATGGGAATGGTGCTCGGCCTCAAGCCGGAAAAGGTCGAGGAATATGTCCGTCTGCACGCTGCCGTGTGGCCCGACGTGCTGACCATGATTTCGGCCTGTAAAATCAAGAATTATTCCATCTATTTGAAGCGGCCGGAGAACCTGCTGTTTTCCACCTTCGAATATCATGGCACCGACTACGCCGCCGACATGGCGAAGATGGCTGCCGATCCCCGGACGCAGGAGTGGTGGGCCGTCTGCATGCCATGCCAGGAGCCGCTGGCGACCCGCAAGGATGGCGAATGGTGGGCGTCGATGGATGAAGTCTTCCACCATGACTGACGGGGTTTTCGATCCAGCTTCTCTCGTCCAGTCCTGGCCAAAATCGTCAAAGCCTCGGCCGATCGTCACTTTCGGCGCGGGTTCGATTGTCGGCGACGCGCATTTCCCGGCCTATCGCAAAGCAGGCTTTCCGATTGCCGGCCTCTACGATCCGGACCAGGCCAAGGCGCAGGCCCTGGCCGAAAGATGGGGCGTAGGGGCATTCAGCTCAGTGGAAGAAGCGGCAGCGGTCAAGGACGCGATCTTCGACCTTGCGACGCCGCCGGCACGGCACGCCGAAATTCTGAAAGCCCTGCCTGACGGCGCGGTCGCGCTGATCCAGAAGCCGATGGGAAACTATCTCGGCGAAGCCACCGAAATCCTTGAAATCTGCCGTACGAAAAATCTAAAGGCAGCGGTCAATTTCCAGCTCCGCTTCGCACCGATGATGCTGGCGCTGAAGGATGCCATCGCCAAGGGCTGGCTCGGAGACGTCGTCGACTTCGATGCCTGGCTGGCGCTGGCGACGCCGTGGGAGTTGTGGGAGTTCCTGCTCAAGGCGCCACGCGTCGAGATCGCCATGCATTCGATCCACTATCTCGATCTGATCCGGCAATTGCTGGGCGACCCCAAAGGCGTCCACGCCAAGACGCTCGGCCATCCCAACCACAAGGTTGCGCAGACGCGCACCAGCGCCATCCTCGACTATGGCGACACCGTGCGCTGCGCGCTGTCGATCAACCATGACCACAAATTCGGCCGCCGGCATCAGGCCTGCGAATTCCGCATCTGCGGCACCGAGGGCGCGGCCTATCTCAAGCTCGGCTTGAACCTGGACTATCCCACCGGAGAGCCGGACATTCTGGAGATCTATCCGAAGGGCGGAACGGACTGGGTTGCGGTGCCGCTGGCCGGCGAATGGTTTCCGGATGCCTTTGTAGGCCGCATGGCCAATGTCCAGCGTTTTGCCGCCGGCGAGGACAACGAACTGATAAGCTCGGCCGAGGATGCCTGGAACACTATGGCGCTGGTTGAGGCCGCCTATCGCTCGAGCGCGGCGCCGGCGACGCCGATCGCGGAAAGACCCTGATGGAACAGATCCAGTATTTCGAGGACTACGAGATCGGCTCGTCGCGCCTGACCAGCGGCCGCACCATCACCGAGACCGACTTCATCGTCCATGCCGGCCACACCGGCGATTTCTTCCCGCATCACATGGACGCCGAGTTCATGAAGACGACGCCGTTCGGCCAGCGCATCGCGCATGGCACGCTGGTCTTCTCCGTCGGCGTCGGGCTGACGGCAAGCGTCGTCAATCCTGTCGCCTTCTCCTACGGCTACGACCGGCTGCGCTTCATCAAGCCGGTGTTCATCGGCGACACGATCAAGACCCGCACGACGATCACCGCCAGGGAAGACGACCCGAAGCGGCCGGGCTCAGGACGGATCATCGAGCGCTGCGAAGTGATCAACCAGCATGGCGAAGTCGTGCTGGCCGCCGACCACATCTACATCGTCGAGCGTCGCGACAAGCCGTCGCTGGGCGAGGAGCATGACGCATGACAGATGCCAGAAAATATCGAAATGTGATCGGCAATCGCCACCGGCAGACTTCGCGCGATTCAGTAATTTCAACGGCCCAGGATTGAAATAAAGACGACGTCAACGACCAAAAGACCCGATAATATCCATGCAACCAATTTATATGGTCGCGTTACCTCTGCCCATTCGCGCAAGAATTCGGTTGTGACTTTCTCACCTTCCCAATTTACGTGAACAACACCTGCCCCATCATTGTGCGCGAACGATCGATAGCCGTTGTATTTTTTCACAAGCATGTGCTTGCGATAATTCCACACCATTAGAGATAATCCCCAACCAACTATTGGCGCGAGAAAAAGGAACGCCTTAATCGAGCTCAACTGAAAGTCTCCCTATGTCGAGATGGTTCGATAGGGCAGTCTCTCACAAAGGAGCAGAGCTGGCTTTTACATCAGCGGTGCTTCGGGATCTCTTTGTCCTCGAGCAGCAGTGTCAGCCCCATGGCGACGAAGTAGAGTGCCGCCACCCAGATGAACATCACGTTGAACCCACTGGAGTAATGGTCGAGCACCACTTCGCGCATCGCGTCCGGCAGGCTCGACGCCAGATGCGGGGTCAGCCCGTTCAGGCCTTGCGGCAAAAGGGCCGCAGCATCGGCGGGGAGCTCTGATGTCTGCCGGTTCAGCGCCCAGATCATCACCGCGCCGTTCAGCGCCAGTCCAAGCGATGCTCCGAGCGTCCGCGCCTGCGTGATCAGCGAGGTCACCGCGCCGATGTCCTGCAGGGGTGCTGCCGCCTGGATCGCCACGATCAGCACCTGGAACTGCAGGCCCATGCTGATGCCGAACACAGCCATCATCGTCGCCAGCACCCAGATCGGCGTGTGCTGGTTGGTGATGACGAAGCCCAGCATCAGGAACCCGCCAATGGCCATCGCCACCACCGGCATCCATTTGTAGCGTCCGGTTGCGGCAATCACCCGCCCGGCCACGATCGAGATGACCATCGACGTCAGCGACGCCGGCAGGAACAGGAAGCCGACTTCGGCCGGGCTCAGCCCCGTCAGCGTCTGCATGTAGAGCGCGAAATAGAAGAACATGCCCAGCGTCACCGTTCCGGCGACCAGCGACACGCCCGAAACGATGCTGACCGTCGAATTGCCGAACAGCCGCAACGGCACGATCGGCTCTTCCGCCCGGCGCTCGACCATGATGAACAGGGCGATGGCGACCAGTGCGAGAAGCGGCAGCGCGAAGGTGAAGAGGTCCGGCCCGGTAGGGTCGAGCACGTGATAGCCCCAATAGACGATTGATGTCGTGCCGATGGCGAGCAGCGCACCGCCGAGATAGTCGATGCGGTGCCGCTTCTCGTTAAACCGGCTGCGCATGGCGAACGCCAGCACCGCCATCACGACGATGCCGATCGGCAGGTTGACCAGGAATACCCAGCGCCAGCCGAACAGGCTGGTGATGTAGCCGCCGGCCAGCGGGCCGAGCACCGACGACAGCGCAAACACCGCCGAACTGTAGCCCTGGCATTTGGCGCGGTCGCGCGGTCCGAACAATTCGCCGATCATGGCAAAGGCCGACACCATCAGGCCGCCTCCGCCGATGCCCTGCAGCACGCGCGCGGCGATCAGGCTCTCCATCGACCACGCCATGCCGCAGACCAGCGAACCCACGAGAAACAGGCCGATCGCTGTCAACACGACATTCTTGCGGCCATACATATCGCCGAGCTTGCCGTAGAAGGGCGAGACTGCGGCGGTCGACAGCAGATAGGCGGCACCCACCCAGCCGAACAGATGCAGATTGCCCAGTTCGCCGGCAATGGTGGGCAAGGCCGTGACGACGATCTGCATGTCGATGGTGGCCATGAACATGGCGATCAGCGCACCGAAATAGACGACCAGTGTCGTCAGATCAGGCCTGGCTTCGGCCTCCACGGGCGCTGCATCTGGCAGCGTCTGGTCGACAGTCATCGGGGTCTCCGTAACTTGGGGCGCGATTTATGTGCCCACGGCCGAGAGGTGTCAAATAGGCGATAACGCCAGTCCGTCCGTTTAACAGGAAGTGCCCCAGCGGACCGTGCGGTCGTGGATGATTGTCGACGCGACCTGTTCCGCCGGATCGCGTGCGATCAGGTCGACGATGCTCGATGAAGGCGGTGTGATCGAGCGCGAGCGTCGTCGGGTTGTGGCTGAACGATCGCCTGGCCTCTGTCCTTGAAAGTCAGGGTTACAGCATCCGGGGGCGCCGGCCTGGCTCCGGAAGCGTGGTTCGCTGGACCCGGAGGTGGTAAAAACGGCGGGACCTTCGTTGATATCGCCGCGACAAATGGGCGCCTCCAGGATTCGGATTCAAACGACTGACAACTTTGACCGATGGTACTCCCCCATCCCTGCTGAGACTGCCGCGACGGCGAGGAAGCAAGCGTGATTCCCGAACGACCAAATCATACTTGTACTTAAGCGGTAACTAATATGAAGCAGATACACTTCTTCGCACGGCGCCTTGCCGGCTTCATCCCGGCAGAAAAAGACCGGGCATTTCTTGCCGCCCTATTTCAGCATCGTGAGTTGAATGCAGCAATCGCCACCACCAACCCTGTGGATAGACTCCAAATCCCCCCATCAATCCAAGCACTCAACCTCAGGACGTCCTAGACTAAAGTCCTTGGGGAATCGGGCGTATGGCAATCGGGTCAAGCAATCGCGTAATCTTGTGCCTGATGATGCTTGCTGTTGCCGGTTGTACGTCCGCGCCAGGCAAGGACTTTTTTACCGAAACCATCGACAGCCTGCACGCCAAGAACTCACCCTTGCGGGCAGGATACACCGGACCGTCCACCGTCACCTCGGCCGCAGCCGCCGGCCAGCGCTTCAACGGCGCGCAGTATCAGGGGTCCGGCCAGTTCGTCTCGTCCAGCGCCCCGGTCACAAGGGTGACGACAGACGGCTCGGGCCAGTTCGAGCTCAATCTGGTCAACGCGCCGATCACCGACGCGGCCAAGGCGGTGCTGGGTGACGCGCTGCATCTCAACTACATCGTCGACCCGCGCGTGCAAGGCACGGTGACGCTGCAGACCTCGCAGCCGGTGTCGAAGGATGCGCTGGTCGATATACTGGAATCGGCGCTTGCGGTGAACGCCGCGGGCATCACCAAGCGCGCCGGCACCTACCAGATCGTGCCGCTGTCCGAGATCATGTCCAACACACCGCCGGTCAGCGTTCCCTCGGTGTCGCCGTCGGGTCCCGGCGTCAAGGTGCAGGTGCTGCAGCTGCAATACATCGCCGCCGACGAGATGAAGACCATTCTCGGGCCGATCACCCGCCAGGGCTCGGTGCTCAGGGTCGATGCCACCCGCAACCTGATCACCGTCGCCGGCAATGACAGCGACCTCAACGCCATCCGCGAGGCGGTTTCGGTGTTCGACGTCGACTGGATGCGCGGCATGTCGGTGGCGCTGCACCCGCTGAAGACCTCCAAGCCGGAAGCCGTCGCCGCAGAGCTCGACTCTATCTTCGGTACAAAAGACGGACCGGGCGCCAAGCTCATCCAGTTCATCCCCAACGACCGGCTGAATTCGGTGCTGGTGATCACCTCGCGTCCGGCATACCTCGCCCGCGCCGCCAGCTGGATCAACAAGCTCGACAGGCTGGCCGAGTCCAACGAGGACCAGCTGTTCGTCTACCAGATCCAGAACCGCCCGGCCAAGGAACTGGCCGCGGTGCTGAGTTCGGTTCTCGGAACCTCGGTCAAGACCGAAGGCGATTCCGGCGGCTCGAACGTCTCGCCCGACCAGACACCGATCGCCATGCAGTCGGACGGCGTCACCCCGGCGCCGTTGACCGGACCGTCGCCTTCGCTGCCTCAGCAGGACGGACAGCCGCCCGCCCACGCCACCGTCGTCGCCGACATCGAAAACAACGCGCTGCTGATCCAGACCACGGCGCGCGACTACGAACGTATCGAGCAGATCCTGGCCAAGGTCGACGTGCTGCCGACACAGGTCATGCTGGAAGCCGTCATCGCCGAAGTCACCCTCAACGACGATCTGAAATACGGCCTGCGCTGGTTCTTCGAAAATGGCGGCACGAAGATATCGGTGACCGACGTGGCCAAGGGTGCTGCGGCCGCCACTCTGCCGGGTTTCAACTGGAGCTATGCCACCGACAACATCCAGGTGACGCTGAACGCGCTTTCCAAGGTCACCGACGTCAACGTCATATCGGCGCCCACCATCATGGCCTTGAACAACCAGAAGGCGATCTTGCAGGTCGGTGACCAAGTGCCGATCCTGACGCAGCAATCGCAAGACACCGGCAACGGCAGCGCGCCGATCATCAACTCGGTCCAGATGAAGGATACCGGCGTGATCCTGACGGTGACGCCGCGCATCAACAATGCCGGCCGGGTCATGCTCGACATCCAGCAGGAGGTCAGCAACGTCACCAAGACAGAGAGCTCCGATATTGATTCACCGACCATCCAGCAGCGCAAGATCCAGACCCGAGTGCTGGTCAATGACGGCGAGAGCCTGGCGCTGGGCGGCCTCATCCAGCAGAACAACAGCGTCGGCCGCACGCAGGTGCCGATCCTCGGTGACATCCCGATACTCGGCAATGTGTTCAAGCAAAAGGACGACACCATCAAGCGCACCGAGCTGATCATCTTCATCCGCCCGCATGTCGTGCGCGACATCAACGAGGCGCGCGAGGTGACCGACGAATTCCGCGGCAAGATCAGCCTGCACACGCCGATCCAGAAACGCCGCGGCGGTACCCAGCTACAGCAGGATTTGAAGAGGCTTGCCTATTGATCACGGCCGCGCACCCATCGCTCCTGCTGGCCGCCACGATCGCCCTGGCGGCAATTCTCGCCGCGATTTCGATCGCCGATTTCCGCCGCCAGATCATCCCGGACGGCTTGAACCTTACACTGGCCGCCATTGGCCTTGGCTATCAGGGGGCCGCCGGGGCCGACGGCCTGCCGCCGCATCTCCTCTTCGCCGCAGTAACGTTCGCCGCTGCCTGGCTGCTGCGGCGCGGCCATTTCCTGATGACCGGCCGGATCGGACTTGGCCTCGGCGACGTCAAAATGCTGGCCGCCGCGGCATGCTGGATCGACCCGCTGCTGTTGCCGGTGCTGCTGTTCATCGCCAGCGCCACCGCGCTGCTTTTCGTCGGTGGGCAAGTGGTTGCGACAGGGCCGGCAGCCGCGCGGGCCCGCATCGCCTTCGGTCCGTTTATCGCCATCGGCCTCGGCTCCAGCTGGGTGCTGGAACAATATGCCGGTTTGAACATGGGACTGCTCTGATGATCACGCTGCGCTTTAAGCAAGCTTCCGAAAAATCCGCCCGCAACCGCGACACCAGCGAAAGCGGCTTCACGCTGGTCGAGCTTCTGGTGGTGCTCGCCATCATCGCCTTGATCGCGACGCTCGCCGCCCCTCAGGTGCTGCGCTATCTCGGCTCGGCCAGGACCAACGCCGCCAAGGCGCAGATCCGCAACATCGAAAGCGCGCTCGAACTCTACTATGTCGACAACGCCAAATACCCAACCGATGAAGAGGGCCTCGCCGCGCTGGTCACACAACCCGCCGGCGAAACACGCTGGAACGGGCCCTATCTCAAGGGCGGTCTCAAGGATCCCTGGGGCAAGCCTTATTCCTATGAGGTGAAGGCCGATGCGAGTGGCGTGGTCATCCGCACACTTGGCAAGGACGGCAAGCCGGACGGCACCGGCGAGGACCAGGACATCACCAACTGATCCCCGTGATCGATCCCGGCTGAAACGCCGCGGGGTCGATCAGGCCCCTCCCTTCGCCGGCGGCGGCTGGATATCAGCCAGATCGAGGCGGGCAAAGCCTGCCGACGAATAGGTGGCGCCATCCCTCACCACCGAGATGGTGAACCGCACGGCAGCAGGCAGACGCCGCGGCTCGGCCCAACTTGCGGACCATGACGGGACTTTGGCCGAAGCGTCGAGATACTCGAACCTGACCGCGCTGACGCCGGCGATCAGCCGAACCGGTTGGCCTCCGGCCGCTTTGGCGGCATCGGTGCCGCGCCGGATTTTCTGGATGATCGTCAAGTCGCTTCCAAGTGAAACGGCGATCTCGCGCAAGGCGGAGGATCTGAAGCCGATGGCCTGAACGGCGTTGAATTCGATGCGCGCGCCGGTCCCGCTGAGATAGAGCACCATATCGGGCGTCGACTGCGACAACGGCAGCGGCTCGGCGCTGCCGATCGCCGTCTCGAGAAACCGCGCCGCGGCATCGACCTCCATCTGCATCTCGGTCGTCTTCTGGATGCGCATCATCGTGCGCGCCTGTCCAAGAAAGACGATCATCAGCGCGGAGATCACGCCGATCATCGCCAGGCCGACCAGCACGTCGATGAGCGCGAAGCCTTCCATCGATGCCGATGATTTGGGGCGCCGGCCGGTACGGCAGATCTGTTTGGGGACACGCCATCCGGATGGCGGACCGCCAAGATGCGCTTGGGTTCGGATCCGCCGCCGGATCATTGCGGCTCCTTCACCGGCACGAAGGTCAGGAACGGCTGGCCGGCGCCGTTGGTTCTGCCAATGACGACGGCGGCCATCTTGGCCTTCGACACCATGATCGGGCGCGCCTGAAGCCGCCAGCCGGATTGCACCCGCTCGCCTGAACCGTTTGTCCCGGCCTCGTAGTCGGCCAGCATGATGCGCGCCGCCCTCGCCGCTTCGATCTGCGCCTTGGCGATGGCGATGCTGCGGCTGGCGAGCACAATCGACTGGCTGGCGATGCCCAGCACCAGCGCCAGGATCGTCATGGCGACGATCATCTCCAGGATCGAAAAACCGTCCTGCGAAGAAGGCTCTGTCATGGCAATGGCCGCCATGTTGGAAGCCCGGTCAGCCAGTTGACCGAAATGCGCGCGGTCCGGCCTTTTTGCTGCAGCGAAATGTCCATGCCGGACGCACTGCCGTCGGGCAGGAAGGTCAGCACCGTCTGGCGGTCGGCGACCACCGTTTCCTGGCCGGTGACCACGGTCAGTTTCACGTCATCCGGCAAGGCGAAAACATCGCGCTCGCCAAAGCGGATGGTGCGGGCGCCGAGATCGACGAGGACCTGTTTTGGTCGCGCGGTGGCGATTGCCGATGTGCGCGACAGGCGCAGCCGCATGGTGATCTCGCCGGCCAGCGCCTCCAGGGGCTTGCTGCGGTAGTGGCTGACCAGCCCCGGCGCAGCAATAGTCGCGACCAGCGCCATGATCGCCAGCACCACCAGCATCTCGACCAGGGTGAAGCCGGCCTCCGCCTGCTGGTCGGCTTTCGGGGCGGCGGTCATTGCAGCGCCAGATCGTTGATCGAGAGGATCGTGGTCATCACCGAAATGACCAGGCTGCCGACGAGGAAGCCTAGCGAAATCGTCAGCGCCGGCGTCAGCAGTTTCAGCACCGTGTCGATCCGCCGTGTCAGCGTCAGCTGCAGCATTTTGGCCGCGCGGTCGAGCACCACCGGCAACGCATTCGCCTCTTCACCGAGCGAGACCAGCGACATGGTCGCATGATCGAAAATCCCCGCCTTGACGATCGCCCCGTGCAGGCGCGCGCCATTGGCGACATTGTCCTCGATCGAGGCAAAGCTTGCCGCCAGCGAGCTTTGCTTCGACACATTGGCGGCAAGCCCAAGCGCCTCGGTCATCGCCACGCCATTGCCGAGCAGCAGGGCCAGCGTTTCAAGGTAGCGCGCGATCACGGCATCCCGGACCAGCGCGCCGATCAGCGGTATCTTCAGCACCGCGTGCGAGACCTGTCTTCTGGCCCCGGCAGAGCGGGATATCAGGAGATAGGACAAGAGGCCGAGCACTGCAGCCAGCGGGAAGACGAAGGGATAGTCACGAAACACCGTGCCGAACACGGACAGCATTTTCATGGTGAACGGCTTGGCGGCGGACGATCCTTCGAAGATCGGCTCCAGCGCCGGCACCAGCACCGTCGCCAAAATGACCAGCGCCCCGCTCATCACCAAAAGCAGAAAGGCGGGATAGGCCAACGCCTCGCCGATTGCCGCGCGGCGCTTGGCGGTGGCCTCGAATGTGTCCGCCAGCCGTTGGCAGATATAGGCCATCTTGCCGCTGCGCTCGCCGCTGGCGAGCAGCGCTGCGACATCGGAGGTGATGCCCGGCAGGGCGGCAAAGGCCTCGGCGATCGGCCGCCCGCCGGTCGTCAGATCGAGCACCGATTGCAGTTGCTGGCGGCGCTGGCCATTGGCTTCGCCCGCAATGACCGCGCCGAGCGCCCGGTCGACAGTGAAGCCGGCATTGAGCAGCACCGAAAGCTCGGAAAACAGCCGGCTGAGATCGACCTTCCTAGTGAAGGTCAGTGCGCTGCGCCCCGGCAGGCGCAGCTGCGACCTGTCGCTGCTCACCGGCGCGAGGTGATAGGAACGGCGGCCCTGCTGCGCCAGCTTGCGCGCCGCTTCCTGCTTGGTCGCAGCATCGAGAACGCCGGTCTCGGTGCTGCCGTCGACGAGATAGGCGCGATAGGCAAAGGCCGGCATCAGCCGCCTCCGGCGAGATCGATGACACGACGGACCTCGTCCATCGTGGTGACCTCGGCGCGGGCAAGTGCAGTGGCATGGACCGACATCGGCACGAGGTCGTCTTGCGCGGCGATGCGGCCGATCTCCATTTCGCCGGCGCCCTGGTCGATAAGCTCGGCAATGCGTGGCGACACTTGCAGCATTTCGTAGGTCACCGTGCGCCCGCTATAGCCGGAGCCGTTGCAGGTGCGGCAGGGCGAGCCGGCCTGCTCGACGCCATGGCAGGCCGGGCAGACACGCCGCAGCAGCCGCTGCGCGATGACGCCGCGGATCGTCGCGCCCAGGAGATAGCCGTCTATGCCCATGTCGCGCAGCCGCGTCAGTGCGCCCGCCGCACTGTTGGTGTGCAGGGTGGAGAACACCAGATGGCCGGTAAGCGCCGCCTGCACCGCGACCTGCGCCGTCTCGCGGTCGCGGATTTCGCCGAGCAGAATGATGTCGGGGTCCTGGCGCAGGATCGAGCGCAGGGCGGCGGCGAAGTCAAGGTCGATCGCCGGATTGACCTGCAATTGCGTGATCCCGGCCATGCGGTATTCCACCGGATCCTCGACGGTGAAGATCTTGACGTCCGGCCGCGACCGCTCGGCGAGGATCGAATAGAGCGTCGTCGTCTTGCCGCTGCCGGTCGGCCCGGTGATCAGCACGATGCCATTGGCGGCTTGCGACATGGAGCGGATCTTGGCCTGCGCGGCAGCGTCGAAGCCGAGCTTCTCCAGCTTCAGCTCGACCCCGGCGCGGTCGAGAATGCGCAGCACGATGGCCTCGCCGTGAATGGACGGAATGACCGAGACGCGCAAATCGACATCCCGGCCGCGCACGGCAATGCGCATGCGCCCGTCCTGTGGCAGGCGGCGTTCGGCAATGTTGAGCCGCGACAGGATTTTTATGCGCGTGGAGATGCCCGACAGCATCGCAATCGAGGCGGTGTCGACGGTGGACAGCATGCCGTCATGGCGGAAGCGGATGCGGACGTGGTCCTCGAGCGGCTCGATGTGAATGTCGGTGGCTCTGGCATCCACCGCCTTGTGGATGGTCTCGGCGACGAAGCGCACGATCGGCGCCTCGCGGGCGAAATCCTTCAGCCGCTCCAGATCGTCGGGACCAAAATCCATGATCTCGCCGGTAGCACCGCCATTCGTGACAGCCGCCAGCGCCGATTGCTCGATGCGGTCGATGCATTCGGCGATCACGCGCCTCGGCAAGATGCGCAGCGAAAGCGTCCGCTCATAGTGGAAGGCAAACGCATCGATGGTTGCCGACGCGAACGGATCGGCGACGGCGACGATCAGCCGCTCGGCATCCATCTGCAGCGGCAGGATGGCGTTTTCCCGGAGATAGGCGAGCGGCACGCGGGCCAGCATTTCCGGGCCGACCTGCTCCGGGATTTCCACCGGCATCGGCGCTTCGAGATAGCGGCCGAGGCTGTTGGCAAGCTCTTGCTCGCCGATCAGACCGAGTTCGGTCATCACCGTATCGAACGGGTGCCCGGATGTTCGCGACGCGCCGAGCGCGCGCTGCGCGGCATGCGCGGTCAGCACTTTCTCGCCCTCGAGAAAGGTGAGAAACGCCTCGATCCCCTTGGTCTGGGCGGACGCGTTCATGCGCTCCACCTCGCCAGCAATTGCGCGGCCTCGGTGCCGAACAGCGCCTCGCAGCCGGCGATGGCCGCTGCTGCCGGCAATGCTGCGGCATCGCCGGCCGGGCTGCGCGAAACGCGCGAGAACGACGACGGGCCCGCCTGCGATTTCTCGATGATGAAGCCGGCCTCGCCTGTGATGCCGGAGCCGTCCCGCCTGACGACGACGTCAACCGTGTAGGCCGACACATCGGTTGCGCCCGCAACGACCGATGCGTTGGGGCCGCCGGTGAGAACAGCGCGCAGCCGGCGCGGCGCCCGATCGGCGCTGATCGTGCCGCGCTTGGAGTTGACGGTGAAAATCCCCTGCAGGCTGCGCAGCGGGATTCGCGCAAGTGCTGAAAACTCCTGCAGCTCGGATACGGATTCGAACGGCGCCTGTTTGTCCTCGGGCGGCCCGACCGGGCTTCTGGCCTGCGGCAGCCCGGCGAACAGTTTGGCGCTGTCGCGAAACCGGATCGCGGCCTTGGCCAGTTCGTCCGACATCTGCTGCTCGAAGCCGAGCGCGGCGAAACCCAGCCCCAGCAGACGGTCGTCAGCGGCATTGAGATCGATCAGCCCGCCATGATCCTGGACGCGCAGGACAAAGCTGTATTTTCCTGAGCGGCACGCCGCAGGCGTAGAATCCAGCGGCAGCTTTTCCGTGGCCTGCTCCGCGGTCAGTTCGCTCGCAACCACATTGCTCAGCCCCTCGGCCAGCAGCGACAGGCGCTCCTGCTCCAGCTCGTTGTTGGCGATCATCAGCCGCGTCCTGGCGGTGACGGCAAAGGGAACGACGATGGCCGAGACGATCAGCATGAACACCAGCACCGCGACCAGCGAAAAGCCGGCGCTGGCGCTATCTGCGTCGTCGGGCCGATCGCATATGGAGCTCCCCCTCTCCGTCTCGGCTTCGCCGAGCCACCTCTCCCCCATTTCATGGGGGCGAGGAAACGCTAACCCCCGAGGGCGCGACCTCGAAAAGCTTGGGTTCCTCGCCCCCACGAAGTGGGGGAGAGGTGGCCGCGCAGCGGACGGAGAGGGGGCGGCGCTGCCGTATGTGATTGTCCTGCCTGCACTCCCGGGAGCTGCGCGCCCGCTCATAGCTGCGGCTCAGGCGGTGGTGGCGGGGGCGGTGGGACTGGCGGCGGGTTCGTCCATGGCGGATGCAGCAGGATGCGCGCCACCTTGCCGTCGCGCTCCAGCACGGCCTGGTCCCTGTCCACCGCCGAGACCGTCCAGCCATCGACGGTCTCGCCACTACCATACCAGACCGCTGCATCGCTGCCGGCGACGCGCAGCAGCGCTTTCCCCGCCCCGCCCTGAATGCTGATGCCCAGAAGCGATGGCGCGGCCGCCGGCGCGACGTCGACCGGCGCCGGCGCCTGTTCGACAGGCGCCACGGCAACCTCCACCGGCTGCGGTACCGGCGGGGGCGGTATGATTTTCCGCCGTGTCGGCGTAAACAGCGGCCGCTGGAACGTCTCCCCGAAATCGCCGGCCGCGGGAAATTGCAGCGATCCCGCCGCGGAAGCCGGGCCGCCATCATGCCCCTTGCCGGAAGCGATCGACGTGATGTCGACCGGCGTGTTGTAGAGCGCGACATTGACCAGCACGAGAACCGCGATACCTCCAGCAATCGCCAGGCCCGCGATTTTCCCGCTCATGGCTTGACCCCGGCTGGCGGACTTTGCGTCTGCAGCGGGCCGTAAAACAGGATCTCGGCAAACAGCTCGGGGTCGCCGGTGCGCCCGGCGGCGGGGCTGACATCGGTGGTGCGCAGCGTCGCCTCGCGGATGAACAGCACCGGCAGCGAGGTCTCCAAAGCGAGCACGGCGTTGTGGATGCCCTCCAGCGGCCCCGACAGATTGACCCGCAGCCCGATGAAATCGACGCCGCCTTCGCTCAGCACCGGGGCATTGCCGGCCGACAGCACGCTGACGCCATTGGCGGCGGCAATCGCGTTCAGCCGCGTCTGCAAGCCGCCGCGAATGATGGCTTCGCTTTCACCGGTGAGGAATTCGGGGGTGGCCGCTGCCACCGGGCTGGCGTCGCTGTCGAGGCGCTTGGCCAGCGCCGCCACGTTTTGCAACTGGCCGAGCAGCGCGCGCTTTTCCTCGATGCGGGCTCGCGCCGACGCAACGCTGTCGAACGCCGCGAACACCAGCCAGGCGCACAGACACGCCGCCACCACTGCCAGCGCCAGCGCGATCAGGCGGCGCAGCGGCGGGCTGGTGTTGAGGATGGCGGAGAGCATCGTCAGAGCGCTCCGATCTTGGCCGAAATGGTGAAATGTTCGCCGTCCTGCCCGGGTACCCTGACCACCGGTGCGGCAAATTCAGGCGCCGAAAACAGCGGCGAGGCATCGATCGGCTGGATCAATTCCGCCGCCGAAGTGGAAAAGCCGGTGATCGTCAGGTCGTCGCCCTTGGCGGAGAGATCGGTCAGCCAAGCCGTGTCGGGAAGCAGATGCGTGAGCTCGGCCCAGACCCGCACCAGCGAGGCCGTGGTCTTTTTCTCCTGGCGGATTTTCTCGACCCGCTCGATGCCGGCCTGGCGTTTCTGCAGCGACGCGCGCGCCGTTTTGGCCAGCACCTGCGCATCGGCAATCTCGGCGTCGAGTTCGCCATCGGCCTGCCATATCAGCCAATGCGCATGGGCAAAGGTGATGAGCAAGGCCGCGGCCAGCGCCGAACAGGCGGCGATCCAGACGCGGTGCCTACGCCGGTCGCGCGCTGTCGGCGGCCAGATCGCGGCCAGGCTGAGCGGATCGGCGCGCGGCGTCGTGTCCGGCTGCGCCAGCGACAGGCTGCGCACCGAACCGCCGGCGCGGCGCACCGCGTCCAGCACCGGGGCAAGAGTCTTGCCCTTGACGACATGGTAAGCGCTCTCCTGCCCGCCATCCCTGGCGAACACGACATGCACCTGCGCCGGGTCGAACGGCGTCGAGGCCAGCAGGTCGAGCTCGGCCATGTCGCGCGCCTGCCGAACCGGCAGACGCCGCGGCGCCAGCTGCCTTGTCAGGAACAGGCCGGGCTGGATGACAATGTCGAAGCGCGGCCGCCGGACGCGGCGCCCGCCCTGCAGCAGCGCCAGAATCTCGTCCGACGAAGCGGTGAGCGCCAGCGGGATCGACTGAAACTCCGGCGCCCCGGCCTCGCGCACGCGGATGCCGTCATCGGCGAGGCTGACGATCCAGTCGGCAGTGGAAGCCAGTTTCTGCTTCGGCGAAAGCCGCACCCCTCGCAGCTCCTCGAGCCACCAGTCCCGGAAATCCAGACATTGCGCGCTCAATGCCGCCACGACCCCACCCCGCCCCGGTTGATTCTAAGCCGAGGGCTTTCGGGTTTGAGATTACAGGGGCTGGTGTGACGGGGATATCAGCGAGAAGGCGGAGGGCGGATTAGCCACAGCTTTTGTTGGGCGGGAGAGCGCGCTGCAACAGAGGCGGGGATATATCGTCAATCCGGACACGCTATTTGGGTAAGCACGAAAAGTGCACTGTCGCCGTAGTTTCATAATTCTGACGGGCAAGCAAAGGTGCACTGGCACCGCAAACCGAAGAAGTCCACCGTCACCCTCGAGAGTTCAATCTAGTTCTGCCAATGCTTCAAGCTCGAAAATATGCCCTTGCTTCTCGACGAGGAGCCATCGATCCCAATACGATATCATCCAATTTATCCCTTCTTCCAGATCGCTCTCAATCAACTCAAGACAAATATGGCCTTCATCAAATACAATTTTCAACGTACCATCCATTATCATCGAAATCTTAAATATTTTTTTACGAGGCAATAGATTTAGTGCGTATTGAATTCCATCATGGTCCTCTGAGCATGAAATTTTATTGCCACCGGAAACTAAACTCCATCTAGCAGACAGGACGTCTATCCTCCATTCCGAGGTATACTTTCCCTTTGCTGATTTTCCAGTTAACCCAGCGCGAATCATAAAACTAGATCCAACTGATCGGCTTGCTGAAATAACGCCGGATCTTTGAATTGAGCTCGACACCAGGCACTCAACGCAACCCAGAGAATTTTTTCCAGATACAATCACAACTTTTCACTCACTTAAACATACTCACGCCGGTACTAACCATTTCATGGTAGTCGTAGTCCTGTCCAGTGATCTCATCGTGAAAATCCCTCTTCTCTGAATTGGTTAACTCTCTACCTATTTCTCTTTCAACGCTCCTAACCGCACCCTGAAATGATCTGTTTTGCGCCTTGTTGTCTCCAGGCTTATTGCTTCTGTTATTTTTTTGAACTCGATCTTGATCTTCGTATTGGTCGTGGCTCTTCGCCGTAAGTACATTGGAACGAGCTTCCGCGTAATCCCTGGCACCGTCCGCGTTTATCACCAAACCTGCTCCCACGGCGGCTATCGCAGCGGGAGCAACAGCCGGCGTTGCGAGAGTCCCCGACCCTATTTCAGCAGCGCCGCTCGCGGCGACCGTACCACCAACAATGGCCCCCCCAACGATCTGCTTCGCCACACCAGACCATGCTTTGGGTTGGCGGGCCATCTTTTTGGCGAAGTCCAGTTTGTCGCCGATGTCAGCCCTCAACTTTGCCCCGGCCTGGTATGCATCGCTCTTCTTGCCATCATTTCCTCCATCCCTGCCAAGTAAGCCCTTGAGAAAATCCCCAATGGAGAGGGGAGCTTGCGCGACGGAAAGATGCCCATTCTGGTCGCTCTTGTTAACCGGATCATTTTGGGCATATGCATACCGATTGGTGCCTACGCCTTCCTTCGTCGGATCCCAATCATCCGGCGAGATGAACCGCCCCAGAACCGGATCCATATACCTGGCATTGAGATAGAGCAGCCCAGTCTCGGGATCGAAGCGTTCGCCGATGTAGCTCTTCTGCGTCTGGAAGCCAGAGTTGAGGCGCTCGCCATAGGTGGAGTAGTTGGTGGCCTCGGCGATATTACCCGAGGCGTCGGTGACCATGCGCACCGAGGCCAGGTGATCCCTGTGCAGGAACGCCTTTGTCGTGCCGGTCACCTTGATGTCGGGATGCGGGTATCTGGTGTAGATTTCCGCTCCCGGTGTTGCGGGATTGATTTCGACGGAAGCGTCGGGATAGAGCGTGGTGGCGAAGGACGAACTCTTCGTCGCCCGCGCCCCGTCCGGTCCGTAGGTGAGATTGACGGTGTTAGCGGCAAGCGTGACGGTCTTCAGCCGGTTGGCCTCGTCCCAGGTGAGTGTGCGGCTGCCGTCGGATGTCAGATTGCCATTGGCGTCATAGGCCATGGCATTGGCGCCGACGGATATCGGTGCATGCGGACGCGCAGCGCTCGCCGCGGGATAGACATAGGTGCCGGCGACACGGGTGCGCGAGACCATATTGTCGTTGGCGGCATAAACAAAAGTTTCGTCCAGCGTGTTGTCGCCGAGATTGTCCGATGAGATCAGACGATCGGCATTGTCATAGCCATAGGTCCAGCTGTCGACAGCGGTCATCCCCGTCGTTCCGGTGATGCGGCCAAGATTGTCGCGCGCATACTGATCATCGAGAAGGACGCTAGCGCCCTTCGATGTCGTGACACGCGTCACCCAGCGCCTTGTCGGCGAATAGGTGAAAGAGGTCTTCACGCCATTGGCGTAGGTGATCTCCTTCGTTTGCCCATCGGCCTCATAGATCGTCGAGGTGATGAAGCCGGGTGCGGAGATGAGCTTGTTGCCGGCGCTGTATTGCAGCGGCGCGGCCACTGTGCCGAAGTCGAGCTGCACCGGCAGGTATTGCGTCGCCAGAATCTGGCCCGAGGCATCGCGCACCGACGTCGTGGTGTGGGTCAGCGTGCCGATGGTGGCGTCCTGACGCGCGACCTTGCCGAAGCCGTCATATTTGTAGCTCTGCGTCGCGGCAGGGTTGGTCGAGGTGGTCAGCTGGCCGATGTTGTAGTAGCCGGCAGCGGCTTGATCGTAGCTGTTCTGTGTCTGCGTCACCGCACTGCCACCCGGCGCCGTTGCCGTCTTCAGCGTCAAGCGGTCCATCTGGTCGTAGCTGAGATTGGTGACCGTGCCCCTGGCGTCGGTCTGGCTGACCAGCCGGTTGGCGGCGTCGTAACTGTAGGTCCACGTGCCGAGATCGGGATCGGACGCCGACAACCGGTTACCGACCATGTCATAGGTGTAGGTCCAGGTCGAACCGCCGGGATCGGTCACGCCGATCAGCCGGCCAAGCCTGTCGTAGTTGCGGCTCTCAAACAGACCGAGACCTGTGGTGTCGCGGTAGAAGGCTACGACATCGCCACGTGCCCAAGTGACCGTCGTGGTTTTGTGACCGAGTTCGTCAGTCATCGTCGTACCCCACAGCCGCGGCGGAATGGTTTCGGCGGTGGCGAGATAGGGCAGGTAGCTGCGCTGGCTGGCATCCGGATTGACCGTCAGCACGAGCCGGTCGGCCCAGTCATAAGAGTTCGTGGTCCACTGCGCAGCCTCGCCGACGAACCTCGAGAAGGCGGTGCGCAGGACGTTGCTGCGCAGATCGTAGTCGGTCTCGGCAATGCGCTTTGCGCCGGCTGCCGTCTCTCCAGGGGTTTCGACACGATAGACCCGGCCGAGCCCGTCATAGTAGGAGCGGGTAAAATCCTCGCCGGCACCGTTGGGCAGCGGCGTGTACTTCACCAGCGCCTGGGTTGCCGGATTGCCTTCGTTCTCGAAGCGCGTCTTGGCATAGGCGCCGGTGACGCTTTGCGAGACCTGGTAGAGCCGGCAGAATGGATCGTAGGTGAAGGTTTTGACCAGGCCGTTCGGATCGGTCTTCGTCGCCAGCAGCCCGCAGGTGGCGCTGTAGGTTGCGGTTGAGACAAAGCGCGTGTCGGAGCTCTGGCCGCCGGTGGCAAAATAACGAGGGCTGCGCTGCGTCACCGGATAAAGGTGATAGGTCGCGTCATAGTCCCATTCGGTCTTGTGCCCGAGCCCATTGGTGGCAGAGATTTTGTTCCCATAGCTGTCGTAGACAAAGATCTGTTGGGCTGCCTTCACCGGCGTCGAGTTGATGTCGCTGAAGTCGCGAACCCAGGTCAGGTTGCCCTTGGTCGGCACGGCCCAGACGTCGGTGCTGCCGTCGTAGTAGTTGTGCTTGTAGCTGATGTAGGGAGCGCTGGTGTCGAGGCCGGCATAAGTGCGCTCGGCGATCAACGCCGAGACAATGTAAGCGGATGTGTTGGGCGAGAAGAAGCGCTCCGTCCAGGTCTCGTCGCCGCTGACGTCGGTGCGGCCGCAGTCCTTGAGGCTGACGAAATTGTTGTAGGCATCAAAACCACGCTCGACCCGCAAACTACGCACGACACTGCTCTCGGTGACCGTCGTGTCGGTCGCCGTGTTCTGCACGGTGTAAGGCTTGCTCGCCGTATTGACGACATAGGTCTCGGCCACCTGCTTGTGGACGACACCGGCGCCATCCTTCCACAGCGTCAGCGACGGCAGGCCGTAGCTCGCCAGATCCTGCCGGTAAGTGGTCTCGATCTTGGAAGGCGCCGTCTCGCCATTGGCCAGCGGTTTTGTCTCGACGATCGAGGCAAAGCCCAGGAACTTGCGTGCCGCCGGATCGTATTTGCCGCCGGCATAGGTATAGCTCGACACGGCCGTCTGGCCGCGGCCATCGCTGACCGAAAGTTTGGTCACCGCATGCACAAGCTGCGGCAGATAGTCGTTCACCCAGGTCGAGGACGGCGTGTACTCCACCGCAACCGTGCCGCCGAGCTCCGTCACGATCTGCTTCAACAGGTTCGGATTGCCGGTGCCGGCGTTCGAGATGAACATGCTGGTGTAGTTGGTGAAGTCCGGCAGACCATCGCCGTTGAAATCGCCAATGACTGTTCCGACGTTAGCCGTGGCCGGCAGTGTAAACTCCACTGGCGTCATCGCCGTCGAGGAGGGCCGCAACGAGTAAATCTTGATCGGGCCGGTCCAAAACGGCTGGGGTGGCGATAGCTGCCTGCCGATTGTCGTGATGACATCCGTGCGCCCGTCATTGTCGAAGTCGCGCAGGATGGCAGATGTTCCCGACATCGGGGAAATCGAGTAATTCTTGAAGCCGAGGCCCGTCGATAGCCAAACCGCGACGCCGTTGCCGCCGAAGCGGAAAACATCCGTTGCCCCATCGCCATTGATATCGGCAAATACGCATGTGCCGGAGGTTTGCGATTCCTGCGCCGGGCAACTAATACTGAAGGATGGTCCGCTCTTCTGCCAAACGCCGCTCGAAAGCGTTCCCTTCCTTGCCGTTCCGCCAGCGCCCCAGTAGAGCGGCTGCTGCCGTCCGTTGCCTAGAAAATCGCCGACGCCTATTATGGTTCTAGGCGCGCTGCCACCGACGGCGTTGACGGCGTCGATGCCATCGCCATCAGCGTCAGCAACAACGGGCCACAAGGATTTTGTAGCCCCACCAGTTGGCAGCCCGTCACAAATGGCTTGGTAACCGGCTGGTGCCGTTGGCGAACAAGGCGCTTTTGTCAACCCAAGCGAAGTGTCCGTCTTAAGAAGTGAATTTTGAGGGGTATAAGTAGTGCGGCCGGTGTGGCCGTCAGTGAAAGTATGGATCACCGAATCTGCAAAATCAGCCGTGTTTTTTCCTGCAATAAATCTTCCGGATTGTGAAAAATAATCTTCGTCTGCGTTGACGTCTTTTACAATTTCTTCAACAAACTCTCCATTTGAACTAAATTTGTATATATGTTTTTTTCTGAAATGGCTCGTTATTGTGTCGCCCTCACTTCCTCCGGAGTGCGTTGTTGTTGTCCCCGCTTGGTCTCCAAACATTTCGTCGCGACCGTCAAAATTGAGATCACTGGTCTCCTTTGGAGCTCCTTGAAATTTGGAGGGCGCACTATTGAATGTCGTGTAGACCCCATCGGTGTTCTGATACGTCATCTGGCCGAGGATTTTTCCCGTGCCGCCGGTTATGGTGCCATCCGTGGCCATGACGGCATCAGTTCCGTAGCGGGTGACGGCAGTAAGCCGCGAGGCGTTGGAGAACGGCGCCTGGTCGTAGGTCAGCTTGTAGGCGCCGCGCACAGCGCCGGAGACCGTGATGCCGATGGTCTTGATGCGCTGGCTGGTCTCGGAGATGTCGCGGCCATTGCCCATCAGGATCATGTCGGGCCGGGTCTCGTAGTAGAACTTTACCACCGTGCCGTTGTAGCTGACGGCATCGGGATAGCAGACCGGGCTCACCGGGCAAGAGTAGCTGTAGGTGACCGTATTGCCGTTGGTGTCGGTGACCGAAGTCAGCAGCCAGCGATAGCTCATCGCAAGGTCATAGGCCGGCGTGCCGGCGGCCGGGGTGAGGTTCGCAACCGCCGCCACCGAGCGGAAGGTCGAGACCGTGCCGTCGCGATCCGTCACCTTCCACTCGTTGGTGGCGCCGTTCAGCGCAATGCGGCGGTAGCTCTCATTCTCCGTCGCATGCGTGCCCCCGGTCGCGCAGGACGGCGAGACGGTGCCCGCAACGCAAGCCACCATTGCCTGGCCGTCGAGCAGATAGATGTCATTGGCGTCGTACGCCGGCATGCCATAGCCCGGCGTTGCCCGCTCGATCACATCGAAGCCATCGAGGCCCCAGGCATAGCCCAGCCAACCCTGGTAGAGGCCGCCGAGCTTTGTTTTGCGAGAAGAATTGTAGTTGAGCGAAATCTGCGGTTCGATGCCATGGAAGTCCGGCACGTCGATGCCGATGGCGTAGCCCAGATTGCCGTTGCCGGCGGCCTTGGGCAGGTCCACTTTCGGCGTGCCGACCGCTTCAGGATCGCCGCTGTCGGTGGCCGCGGCTGCTGCAACTGCCGCCGCTGCGGGCGGTTCCTCCGGCGCTGCTTCCGTATCGGCCTTCTCGGCTTCCTTGCCCTTGGTATCGGACGTCTTCGTGTCGGCTGCCTTGCTGTCGCTCGCCTTTGCATCGCCAGCCTTGGCATCGGCCGGTTTCGCGCCAACCTTGGCGGCCGCATCCGGGCTGCCGGTCGCCGCGTCACCGGTCGCGCCTGCCGCCGGGGCGGGCTTGGTAGAGCCGCCGCCAAGTGCTGCCCCGCCATTACCGAAACCGCCACTGGCTGGCGCCTCGAGCGAGGTTCCCTGCGCATTCTGCGCAAAGGCTTCTATTCCTGCATCGCCCCTAATATAAGAAACGGAAGATATATCCGCGCCGAAAATGCCAGCGGAAAACATAGCCGCACCCAAAAGCAACCGCTTCATTGAAACCCCCGAGTCAGTTGCTTGACGCTACTCCGGCTTCATTTGGCCGATACGACACAATCCGGTCATATCTAAAATATCCACAGCTTTATTTGAGCGTCAGGCGAAGAAGGCGCGTGTACAGTGCCAGCTGCCAGGGATGTAACCGGCGAACGCCAAAAGCGCGCCTTGTTGCTGAGCCGCAGCATGCCTGCCCGACCTCAGTCCGTCTTGCCCGTCTCTACATCCGCTGCCTGCTTCGGCGATCTTCGGACCGCCTCAGGAGAATTGATGACTGACGGCGGGCCGCCACAGCGTGGCGGCCCGGTTGGTCAGCTGTTGCCGGCGGCTTTGCGCCTTCGGTACTCGGGCACCGGCAATCCGCCCCAGCCCCAGTTTTCCAGCTCGACCTCCTCGATGACGACAAAGGTCGCTTCGAGCGGCTTGTGGAGGACGTCGAGCAGCAATTGGCTGACGCCGGCAATGAGGGCGGCCTTCTCCTCGGCGGTGACGGAATCCCGGCCAGGAGCAGACCCTTCCCGGGTGACTTGAATGGTGACGATGGGCATGGTGAGACCTCCCCTAGTGACCGGCGCTCTGGCCGCCATCGACATGCAGGATCTCACCCGTCACGAAGCCGGCGGTTTCGAGGTAGAGCACGGCGCCCACGACATCGCTGAGATCACCGATGCGCTTGACCGGATGAAGCGCAGCCAGAAACTCATGGTTTTCCGAAGCGTGCATCGAGGTGTTGATGACGCCGGGCGAGACAGCGTTCACACGAATGCCCTTGTCGGCGTACTCGATGGCCAGCGCCTTGGTGGCCGAATTGATGCCGCCCTTGGTCAGGTTGGCCAGCACTGTCGGAACGCCGGCGATGGCATGATCGGTCAGGCTGGTGGTGATGCTGACAATGTGGCCGGAGCCCTGCTTCAGCATTTGCGCGGCGACGGCCTGGGTGACGTGGAAGAAGCCGGCCAGGTTTGTCGAGATCTTCGACGTGAAATCCTCGGCGGTATAATCGGTGAACGGCTTGGCGATGAAAATGCCGGCATTGTTCACCAGCGTGTCGATCCGCCCGAAACGCGCCATCGCTTCGCTGACGATGCGTTGCGCCGTCGCGGGATCGCCGACATCGCCTGCAATGGCGAGAATATCCTTGTCGCCGCCTAGCTTGATCGAACGCGAGGTGGCGACGACCCTGAAGTTGCGATCGCGATAGGCTTTCACCAGCGCGCCGCCAATGCCTTGCGAGCCACCGGTAATGATGGCGACTTTCTGTTCGTTGCTCATGATCTGTCCTGTCCTGAAAAGAGATCCGGCAGGCCAATTGCCGCCGGCGACCCATCAACGCGGGCCGGCCACGAATATCGGATCGATCGGAAATCGGCTGAATAGCTGCTGTTCGGCAGGCATCCTTCCCCAAAGCGGAAGAATAGGTGCCTCAGTCCTTCAGGTCGTCGGCCTGCGCGGACAGTCTTCCAAACTCGGCGCGCAGTCGCGGCACCGCAAAATCCACGAAGGTACGCACCTTTGGCGCGAGGGTGCGGCCCTGAGGCGTGAGCAGGTGCACGGGCAGAGCGGCGGGTTCGGCGTCACGCAGCACGATCTTCAGCGAGCCGTCCTGAACGCGCTCGGCCACGTGGTAGGTGTAAAGGCGCGTGACCCCATGGCCGGCCACAGCCGACGCCAGCGCGGCGCGAACGCTGTTGACCACCAGCCGGGGCTTGAAGTGGACAGAGCGGGCGATCGTGCCGCCCGCCGGCGGCGCAAAGACCCACGCGTCATGACCGAAATGCGTGGTCGTCACGATGCGATGCCTGGTCAGATCCGCAGGCTCGACGATGCGCGGATGCTGGGCGAGATAGCGCGGCGATGCCACGATGACGCGCTTGACGTCACCGCCCACCCGCACGGCAACCAGGGACGAATCCGGCAGCTGCGCGACACGCAGGGCAACGTCGATCCCCTCCTCGACCAGATTGGCGTGTCGGTCGATCAGGATGAGATTGACCGACACGGCCGGATACGCGTCGAGATAAGCGTCGATGACCGGGCGCAGGATCTCCTCGCCGCTGATCGGCGGCGCGCTGATCGTCAGCGTTCCGCGTGGCGCGGCGCGCTCGCCGGCAACCGACATATCGGCTTCCTCGAGGTCGATCAGGACGCGCCGGCAGGCCGAGGCGTATCGCTCTCCCGCTTCGCTGAGCTTGATCGACCGCGTGGTGCGGTGAAGGAGTTCGGCGCCGACATGCTGTTCGAGAAAGGCAATGGCGCGGCTGACCGCGGCGGGCGAGCGCCGCAGCTTGCGCCCCGCGGCCGCCAGACTGCCCTCGTCCAGCGCCGCCACAAACACCCGCATGGCTTCGATACGGTCCATCTATTCTTCCCGGATGCGCAACATTGCTGCCAGATTCTCAACCAGAAATCCGGTTCTGGCAACAATCTATGCCGCATCGCCCCCGACGAGCAGCCGCTATCGGGAAGGTTCCCGTCGCGCCCGGATTCAGTCGGTGCGGGGAGAGCGCAAAAAATGGGCCGGTACCACCGGCCCAATTTCACTCATTCCTCCTCGACGGTTTCCTCCTCAACGGGTTCCGGGATCGCATCCGGCAGGTTCCGCGGTCCAATCCGGTCGGCAACGAGCATCGAAAGCATCATCTCGACAAGGCCATTGGCAGCCCCCTTCTCGCCACCGCTAGCGCCGATCTGGATCTGCGGCACGATCGGCAGCCTGCCGTTCTCGATCGCCTCGGCAAAGCGCGTGAGAACCTGCGAGTTGAGCTGATAGTCCGGTCCGCCGAAGGCCGCGACCTTCTTTTCGGTGGCCTCGGCCTCCGCCAGGCCGATGGCGCGCACCTTCTCGGCTTCCGCAAAACCGGTCGCCTTGATGCGTTCGGCATCGGCAAGCGCGACAGCCTTGATCATGTCGGCCTCGCCCTGGCCGCCGAGGCGCACCTTCTCGGCCTCTGCCTTGGCAGTGACCTGAATGGTTTCCGCCTCCTGGCGGGTGCGGGCGAGTTGCGCCTTGCCCTCGTTCTCACTGATCTCGATGGTAAGGGCCGACGTCGTGATCTTGGCTTGCTGTTCGGCGAGCGCCTCCTTCTCGCGCAACGTGCGTTCCTGAATGGCCGCCTTCTCCTGCAATTTATAGGTCTCGACCTTTTCGACTGCGATCTGGCGATCGCGCAGCTGGATCAGGATCTGCTCTATGCTGTTTTGGCCATTGGCAGCACGGGGGGTACCAATCAGCACTTCCTGCAGCTCGAGGCTGTAGGAATTGAATTTTTCGCGCATCTCCTCGCCCGATTTGCGCTGGATATCGCTACGCTCCTGCAAAAGCTGGATCAGCGTCTTTGTCTGGGCGATATTCTTGAAGTAGGCAGAGACCATCGGGTCGAGCGTCTGTTCAACCAGCCGCTTGATGTCACCGAAACGCTGCACCACGAGCGGCGCCTTCATGTAGTCGATATGCACGACGACTGAGAGCGGCAGCACAGGCTCGAACGCGTCCTTGGTGATCAACGACACTTCAGACAGGTTCTCGTCCAGCCTGTGTTCGCCAAACTGCTCCTTCGTCCATTTGAGCACGAAGTTGGTGGTCGGCACGATGATGATTTTGCCGGCAAAGGTATTGAACGCATACTTGCCGGGCAGCAGCGGCGTCGACCAGACACCGCGTGCGCCGATTTCGACCAGCTCGCCGTGACGGTAAGCCTGCCCGGATATATCCGTGCCGTGGCGGCCGTTATAGGAGACGACGACACCCACCGTGCCAACGTCGATGATCGTCTTCTCGACCAGTTCGACGGTCGCGAAAATGCGATTGAGGAAGTAGCTACCGTCGGCCAGCACCTGCAACTGCCGGCCACGGTAGCCACCAGCATTGAGAAACTTCTCCGGGTCCTGAAAATTGTTGTGGAAGTTCGGGTCGTTCGGATCGTTGGCGACGGTCGGTGCGATGATCTCGCCGTCCGGCAGGGCCGGACCGTCATGGATGGTGACGATGCCGATCATGTCATCGGCATTGTGGATGACGACCGGCTCAAAGCCGCCCCGCTCCGAGATCATGCTGGACATGTTGGAAAACAGGCTTTGTTCCGACGAGCTCAGATTGACGGAATGGATCGACTGGGCGGTCAGCACGATGAATTGTGCGAGGTTGATGGCATAGGTGCCTTCACGCAAGATCTTGCGTTGCGGTCCTTTCTGTCCGCCTTTTTCGAGAAAGCCGCGCACATCCTGGAAATCATCGGCTTCGGTGTTGGAAGCAAGTGTCTGCGTCGGGCAGCGGCTTGCCATCACGGGCAAAGACATAGCCGATCTGACCCTGCGGGATGGTGACAAGATTGGCGCGATGCATCGAATATTGGAACGGCATGAAGAAATGCAGGCCACCGCGCACGACTTCCGGCTGGTAGCCCGCCTCACGGTTGAGCGCTATGAAGCCATTGCTGATGGAGCCGCGAAAACTCCATAGTTTTTCCAGAATGCCGAGCCTGTCGTTCGGGATGTAGCGGACCACGCCGCTCCACCTGAACAGGATTGCCAGCACGATGACTGTTACGGCGACCTCAACCGCCGTCCATTCGATCGGGCCGAGATATTGCAGGGCTTCCATCTCTTCTCTCCTATGGGGCGCGCGGGTTCGTTCACCCGAGGGCCACTCGGTTGGTGTTGATTGATGAAGCGGGGAGATTGCGCACCGGCGCGCCCGACGCACCAAGGGCATGTCGAACGTTTGGGCTGCTCATTGTGTGGAAAATGACCGCGCGTCCCGAGTCCCCAGTGGGGGCGGCGTGGCCGTGAGTTATCTCACATCGGTGTTGCCTTGATAGACACTACGCTAAATGACGTAGGCATAGCGCCAACGGGTTTAAAGATACTTCGCGCGAAAACCGAATAATTATTTCCAATGCTATTTCGAATAGGGTGGTGGTTGGCTTTATATTTGGCAAGAGCGCGAAACGGCGCTCCTGACGGGTTAGAACCGTCGGCCCCCGTGGCCGCACGCGCTAGTCGAAGAAACCGGCGTCCTCTTCCGCGAGATATTTTTTCGCTCCCGCAGCATCGATGTCGAGGCCCAGCCCCGGTGCTTCGAGCAGGTCGATCATCGAATCCTTCACGATCTGCGTCGGCAGGCCAATGACGATGTCCTCCCACCACGGGTCGGAGGCACTGGGATATTCGAAGGCAATGTAATTGGCCGGCAGCGTGGCGCAGACATTGATCAGCGCACCGAGGCCGAGCAGGCCGTTGGCCGTGCCATGCGGCGCCATCATGATCGAGTGCATATAGGCGTGCTCGGCCACCCATTTGAGCTCGGCGATGCCGCCAATATCGGCAGGGTCCGGACCGATGACCCGGACCGCCTGCGTCTCGATCAGTTCCTTGAAATTGTGGCGCAGATAGATCTGCTCGCCGGTGTGGATCGGGGTGGATGTCGATGTGGTGAGTTCGCGGTAGGCCTGCGGGTTGATCCATGGCACGTAGTCGCCGGTCAGCATGTCCTCCAGCCACATCAGATTGTATTTTTCCACCGCCTGCGCGAAGCGGATCGCGTCCGGCAGGAACCAGCCGGGACCGCAATCCAGCGCCAGCGAGACCTTGTCGCCGAGCACTTCCTTCATGGCGATAACGCATTCGATCATATGCGCCATGCCGCGCTCGCTGATCTGCCCCTGGTCCATCGCCCCGTGATAGGTCGGCGGCTGGCGCACGCCGTAGTGGAAGTCGGGCACTGATGTCTTCATGTTGGAGTGGAAGCTGATGCCTTGCTTGACCATGAAGAAGTTTTCCGGCCGCTCCATCATCCATTTGACGTCGGCAGCGTAATCCTCAGGCCTGTCTCCGGTGCGCTTCTTGCGGATAGAGCCGTTGTAGACCCGCACCCGGTCGCGCACCTTGCCGCCGAGCAGCTTGTAGACCGGAACGCCTGCCGCCTTGCCGGCAATGTCCCACAGCGCATGCTCGATGGCGCTGACGGCGGCGCCATAGGGCTTGAACGAGCCGCGCTGCCGGATCTTCAGCATGCAGCGTTCGACATCCGTCGGGTCCTCGCCGATCAGCGCCTCGCGAAAATGCAGCACCCAGGGTTTCAGATAAGGCTTGGTGTGTTCGACCTCGCCGAGGCCATGGAGACCTTCGTCAGTGACGACGCGAACGATGGGATGCCGCCCGATGACGGCGCAGCGGAGATCGGTGATTTTCATGATGTCCTCTATTTCACCGACGAGAAGGCGGTTGGCGCGAGAAACTGGCTGGAAATATTGGCCACGATCGGGCCATCGCGCTCGGACTCGTCACGGACCTTGAGCCATGCCGGATCGGTGGTGAAGGCCTTCCATTTCACTTCGCGCTCGGCAAGGGATTCCCAGGCGACGAAATAGGTCAGTCGATTGCTGTTTTCACCGACAACCGTGGTGAAGAACCCGGCCTGGCGGATGCCGTGCCGCTCCCAGATGGCCAGCGTTTGGTCGGAAAAACGCTTGAGCAAAGCCGGCAGCCTGCCCGGCAGGCAGTCATAGATACGCAGTTCGTAGATCATGGTTTCGTCCGTTTCTTTCTTTGCACCCTTGGGAAAGGTCGACACGAATGGTCGGTCGTTTGGCCCTGTGAGCCTGGGGGGAATGATGGTAGGAGGTCTGGGCTAACTCCAGGTCCGGTCCCAGCTATATTCATTGTCCCAACGCTCGGTGGATTGCCATATCCCCGTGACACCGGGCTGCAGATGCTGGCTGATCACCTCGTCCACCACGTCATCGATGCCCAGTCCCGGCTTGTCCGGCACTGTGATGAACCCGTCCTTGACCAGCGGCTTGGGCAAGCCGGTGACGATGTCGTCCCACCAGTCCACTTCGACGCTGTGGTACTCGAGCGCCATGAAGTTTTCCGTGGCCACCGCGACATGGGCGGCGGCCATCGCCGCGATCGGGCTTTCGGCCATGTGAATGGCCATGGCGACGCCATGCTCCTGCGCCGCGTCGCCGATCTTCTTGGTCTCTAGGATGCCGCCGGTGGTCAGCAGGTCCGGGTGGATGACGGAAATGCCTGATTTGAGCAGCGGCTCGAATGCTTGCCTGAGGTAGATGTCCTCACCCGTGCAGATCGGCACCGACGTCGCCTGCTGCAACTGCCGATACTGCTCGGTGTATTGCCAGGGGATCACGTCTTCGAGCCAGGCCGGCGCGTATTTCTCGATCCGCCGGGCGAGACGGATGCCGTCCTGCAGCGAGATGTGGCCGACATGGTCGATGGCGAGCGGGACCTCGTAGCCGATCACCTCACGAACCTCGTGGATATATTGGTCGAGCAGGTCGATGCCCTTTTCGGTGAAGTGGAGGCCGGTGAAGGGGTGCGGCACATTCTGCGCGTCATAGGCGACATTGCGCGCCCGGCGCTCGTCCAGCGTGCGTGCAGGGCCGCGAGCAGCATGCGTGCGGAAACCGTCGAGCACGCCGGCCGGCGCCACCACCGCGCCCGGTATGTGCGCGATCTGCGCCAGCCCGAGGTCCATTTTGAGGAAGGTGAACCCGAGATCCATCCGCGCCTTCAGCCGCTTGCCGGTCTCGGTGCCGCTGGGCTTGTCCGCATCGGTGTCGCAATAGACGCGCACCTTGTCGCGGAACCGTCCCCCGAGCATCTGGTAGATCGGTACGCCGTACGCCTTGCCGGCAAGGTCCCACAGCGCGATCTCGATTGCCGAGACGCCGCCACCTTGCCGCCCATGGCCGCCAAATTGCCTGATGCGGCGAAACAACCGGTCGACGTCGCAGGGGTTCTCGCCAAGCAGCCGGCTTTTCAGCATCAGCGCATAGGTCGCGCTGGCGCCATCGCGCACTTCGCCCAGGCCGACAATGCCCTGGTTGGTGTAGATCTTGATGAGCGCCGAGGTGAACGGCGCACCGACGATCTCGGCGACCCGCAGGTCGGTGATGCGCAGCTCGGACGGCTTGGAGTTCGTATTTACCCGATTGAGCGCCTCGCCGGCGCTACCCGTCTTGGGCATGGCTTATCCTCGTTCTGTTGGCTGCGTTTGGCGCCCGCACGCTGCGCCGGACAGAGCATCGCTAGCCCAGCTCAATCTCGTGGGCTTGCAGATAGTCGCGGTTCATCTCAACCCCGAGACCGGGTTTCGTCGTCAGCTTGAGATTTCCGTTTGAAACGTCGAGGGGTCTATCGATGAGGTGATCATATTTGCCAAGGTTCCACTCCGACGTTTCGAGCTTGTAGAAGTTGGGAACGGTCATCATCACCTGCGCTCCCGCAACCACGTTGATCGGTCCCGCCGCGTCATGCGGCGATACCGGGATGTAGTAGGCTTCGCACAGGGCGGAAATCTTCTTCAGTTCGGTAATGCCGCCGGTCCAGGTCACGTCCGGCATGATGTAGTCGGCGAGCTTGTTCTCGAGCACCGGCACGAAATCCCATTTCGTGTGGCCGCGCTCGCCCCACGAGATAGCGGCGCTGACCTTCTCACGCACCTGCTTGAGGGCATTGAGGCTCTCGGGCGGGCAAGGCTCCTCAAACCAGTCGATCTGGCCGGCTTCCTCAAGGCTCCGGCAGAGGCGAATGGCGGTGGGAACGTCGAAGCGACCATGCGCATCGATGAGGACGTCGATGTCGGGGCCCGCCGTTTCGCGGATCAGAGCCGTCAGTTCGGCGGCCTCACGCTCGTCCTTGCGGGTCATGCTGCCATCGAGGTAGCCGTCCCGCTGCTCGCGCGACTGCCCGTCGGCGGTGTTGCCCTGATGCGGGAAAGGATCGAACTTCAGCCCCGTGTGTCCGGACTCGACGATGTCTCGAATTTCGCGAACTACAGCCTCCTTGCTGGTAAACTTGCGTTGGTCAGGATGGGTATAGAGCGCGACCTCATCGCGTACCGGTCCGCCCAGCAGCTCGTAGATCGGCTTGCCAAGAACTTTGCCGCGAATGTCCCAGAGAGCTATGTCGATGGCGCTCACGCATTCGACGGCGGCGCCGCGGCTGCCCATATAGGTGAAGCTGCGGAATATCTTGTGCCACAGATATTCGATACGCGCCGGGTCCTCACCTGTCACGGCGGCACCGATCTGCCGCAGGATCGTGCACAGAGCGCGGTTGGCGAGCCTTGTGGTGGTGGTGATTTCTCCCCAGCCGCTCACCCCCTCGTCAGTCGTCACTTCGACGAACAGGAACTCTCCCCAATAAGAAGCGCCGGACTTGATCAGCCACGGCCGAACGCTCGTGATTTTCATCTCAACTGCCTTATGCGAAGTGGATCGGGATTGGTGCGTTCTGGACCGGATGTTCTATCCTGCCCGCGCGGCGCTACGCGCGCGCATGTGTTCGAGGACATGCCGGCCGGAGCCCTCGACATGCCGCGCGATCAGTTCGGCTGCCTCGTCGGCATTTCCCGCTTTTACATGCGCGATGAGCTCGCGGTGCTCGCGAAGGATCGCGGCACGCCGGGCGAGCGTGAAGTTGAAACGCCGGCTCACAGCCCGCAGCACTTCGCGATGCTTCCACCAAAGCTCGGCGGCATGGCGGTTGTAGTGTCTCTGGTACATCACGGTGTGAAAGGCCGTATCCAGCTCGCTGTGCCTGAACGTGTCGGCAAAGTTGTTCTCTTCAATCAGGCCCTGGATACGTTCGAGTTCGGCAATGTCCTCGACGGTAGCCATATTCACAAACCATCGCGTCAGGGCCGGCTCGATCAGGACTCCGATCTCGTAGATATCCCGGACAAAGTCCTGGTCTATAGGCCGGACACGCGCCCCACGGTTGGCAACAAAGGTGACAAAGCCCTCGCCCCGCAGAAGCTGCAGAGCCTCGCGCACCGGGTTGGTCGAGGTACCGTGACGGCGGGCGAGATCGGTGACCACAAGCCGCTCGTTGGCGGCGAGCCGCCCCTCGATGATGTCTTCCCGGATCAGTTGATAAAGCGAGGCGCCCTCGCTGGAGGCCCCGATAGGGTCGATCCCTTCGGGTGGCTCTGCTTTGAAATCGCTTGCTTCGGCCAAGGCTGCCCCCAGATCAATACACACTTCAATCGATATCACGCACGGTTTCCATAAACAATGTACGATTTGGCGCGTTGACAGACAATCCACGATCTGAAAACGTATGAAGTGCTCGAAGGGATACATCGAACGGAACGTTCGCCCACCGACGAGCAGGACCGCTCGCCTCGACGCAGAGCGGCGTGGGAGAGAAACCTGGAGGATACCTATGACGAGGATTTCACTCGGCGGTGCCGTCCTGCGCGGCACTGTCTCCACTGCTTTGATGGTATCGTTGATGTCCGCATCGGCGCTGGGCGCGGCGCCGGTCGACTTGAGCAAGTGGTCGCCGGAATATGTGCGTTCCATTGCGGGTACGCAGGATTTTGACACGGCGGGCGATTGCGCCAAGGTCACCCCGCTCGACTACAAGGGGCGACTGACTTTCTGGTATCAGGGCGTGTTCGAGGGCGACCCCGACCTCCTGCGCCAGTACTACAAGGATTTCTTCGAAACCTTCCGCAAGACCTACCCCAACATCCAGCTGGAAGAACAAGCCCTCACCTACAACGATCTCCTCGACAAGTTCCGCACGGCGCTTCTTGGCAATGCCGCGCCGATGGCGGTGCGCCTGCAAATCCTGGGCGGCACCGAATTCGCCGCAAAGGGCTATCTGCAGCCACTCAAGCCTGAGGATGTAGGGTATTCAACTGACGACTTCTGGCCCGGCGCCATGAAGGCCGTGACCTGGGACGGGGTGACCTACGGCATTCCAACCAACAACGAGACGATGGCGTTCATCTGGAATGCCGACATCTTCAAGCGTGCAGGCCTCGATCCGGACAAGGCTCCGGCAACCTGGGACGACGTCGTCAAGGATTCCAAGCAAATCCACGACAAGCTCGGCATTGCCGGTTACGGCCTCGTGGCCCGCAAGAATGCCGGCAATACGCCGTACCGTTTCATGCCGCAGCTGTGGGCCTATGGCGGCGGCGTCTTCGACGAAGCCACGGCGAACCCGACCTACAAGGAGATCCAACTCAACAGCCTGCAAAGCAAGGCGGCGCTGCAGGCCTCCTACGACATGTATGTTCGGGACAAATCGGTTCCGGTTTCGGCACTCACCAACCAGCAGGCCGACAACCAGCCCCTGTTCCTGGCCGGCCAGCTTGGCATGATGGTCTCGCATCCGTCCGACTACAACGTGATGCTCGACCTGCAGAAGAAGGCGACCGGCACCGACAAGGACAAGGCGCAGACCGTCATCGACAACATGCGCTATGGATTGATACCGACCGGCCCGGACGGCAAGCGCGCAGTCGTGTTCGGCGGCTCGAACATCCACATCCTCAAGCCCGAATATGTCGAGGGCGGCAAGGTGGACGAGCCGGCGGCAAAGGCCATCATCTGCATGTGGACGAGCCCGGAATGGTCGCTGAAGATGGCTTATGCCGGCTCGAACCCCGGCAACCTCAACGGCTTCAAGACCAAATGGATGAAGGAACGCCTGGATAGCATCAAGTTCCTCGATGTCACGACGTCGATGTTGCCATACGGCATCCCGTTCCCGGCGCTGCCGCAGTCCCCCGAGATCATGAACATCATCGTGCCGGACATGCTGCAGAATGCCCTGACCGGAGCGATGACCGTCGACCAGGCAGCGGACGACGCGGCCAAGAGGGTGAAAGAGCTGATGGACGGCGGACTCTAGCCGAAGCCTGACCTGCGATCCACCGGCTGCGCCGAGAGTGCAGCCGGTCCGTTTCGAAAAACAAGGGCACGCCAAAGTGACGATCGTGACCGGCAAGGCCGGAGCTCGGCAAGAGTTGCGGCCCGCTCGTTGGAGCCTGCTGCTGCGCAAGATCTGGGAGCATCGCGCTGACTACGCGTATGTGCTGCCTGCGATCGTCGTGATGCTCATCGTCATCGCTTATCCAATCTACTACACGGTCGAGCTGTCGTTCTTTAATACGCCGCCAGGCCTGCAGCTCCGCGACAAGATCTTCATCGGCTTCGACAACTACACGGCCATCCTTACAAGTCCGGTGTTCTGGAAGGTCACGTGGAACACCATTGTCTGGACATTGGCATCCACTTTCATCTCCTTCGCCCTCGGCTTTGCAGCGGCTCTGGCGCTTCACCGCGACTTTGTCGGTCGTGGCGTCCTGCGCGCCATCCTGATCGTTCCCTGGGTGATCAGCGCGGTCGCCGCCTCCTATATCTGGAAATGGATCTACCATTCGGATTTCGGCATCATCGGCGCGGTGCTGGTCGGCCTCGGATTGACCGACCGGCCGCCGAACTTCATCGACAGCGTCAGCACGGTGCTGCCCTCTCTCATCGTCGTCAATATCTGGCGCGAGTTTCCGTTTGCCATGATCATGATGATGGCCGGCCTGCAGACAGTTCCCGACCAGTTGCTGCGTGCCGCCAAAGTCGACGGAGCCAACGCGTGGCAGCGCTTCTGGCACGTCACCTTCCCGCACCTGAGAGACGTCTCGACGGTGACGATCCTGCTGCTCGCAGTGGCCAACTTCAATTCCTTCATCATCCCCTGGATCACGACCGGTGGCGGGCCGTCCAACGCTTCGCACATCTGGATCACCCATATTTATGAACTCGCCTTCGGCCGGCAGCGCTGGGGGGTGGCTTCCGCCTATTCGGTGCTCCTGTTCCTGTTCATGATGACGCTGGGCTACTTCTACGTCCGTGCGCTGAGCGGCAACGAGCGGAAAGAGGCGGACTCATGAGCAAGATTGCCGAGACTGCTCCTCGAAGCCGGTCCCGTCGCCGTAGCGGCGTCGACGGATGGCGGTGGGCCGGACGTATCTTCCTGGTGTTCATGCTGCTCTACACAGCATTGCCGATGGTCTGGATGCTGATCACTTCGATCAAATCCGGGTTCGCGGCGATGCAATTTCCGCCGCAATGGTGGCCCGATGAACCTACCCTCGCCAGCTATCAGAAGCTGCTCGATCCGCAGAACAGTGTCGGCCAGGACTTCCTCCGCTTCTTCTGGAACAGCCTTTTCGTGTCGACCGTCACGACAATCCTTTCGGTGATCGTGGCTGTCCCTGCGGCCTACGCGTTTTCGCGCTTCCGTTTTCCCGGCCGGAACTTCCTGTTCTTCACTGTGCTTTTGCGCAACATGTTCCCGGCGGTCATCTTTCTGGTGCCGCTCTTCATCCTGATGCGCATGCTGGGGCTGGTGAACACGCATGGATCGCTCATCCTCACCTACCTCACATTCGGCTTGCCGCTGGCGATCTGGCTGCTCAAGGGCTTCTACGACAACATTCCGGTGCAGCTCGAACAGGCCGCGCGCATCGATGGGGCAACACGGTTCCAGGCCTTTATCCTGATCGTGATGCCGCTCTCGACGCCGGGGATCATCGCAACGGCGATCTATTCCTTTATCGGCGCGTGGAACGAGTACATCTACGCCTATACCTTTCTGTCAAAGAACGAGCAGTTGACACTGCCGGTCGGTATCCAGCGCTTCTTCTCCGAAAATACGACGGACTTTCCCGGCCTGATGGCCGCCAGCTTTATGATGAGCGTGCCGGTGGTGGTGCTGTTCCTCGTCCTGCAACGACATTTCGTACGCGCCCTTACAGAAGGCGCGGTCAAGCACTAAGGAGCTGCCGATGGCCCACGTGGTCCTCAAAGATCTGGTCAAGACCTATGGCAGCTTCAAAGCCGTCAACAAAGTCTCGCTGACGCTCAATGACGGCGAATTCGTTGCGCTCGTCGGCCCCTCAGGCTGCGGCAAGACGACGACGCTTAATCTCATCGCGGGGCTGATCCCGATCACGTCGGGCGATATCGTCATCGGCGACCGGGTGGTCAACGACCTCGACCCCAAGGACCGGGACATCGCAATGGTGTTCCAGAACTACGCGCTCTATCCGCAAAAGTCGGTCTATATGAACCTCGCCTTCCCCCTGCAGATGCGCAAGCTGCCAAAGGACGAGATCGACAGGAAGGTCAGGGAAGCGGCGAAGGTGCTCGACATGACGCAACTGCTCGAGCGCAAGCCACGCGAGCTTTCAGGCGGGCAACAGCAGCGCGTGGCCCTAGGGCGCGCCCTGGTTCGAGATCCTGCGGTATTCCTGATGGACGAGCCGCTCTCCAATCTCGACGCAAAGCTGCGCGTGCAGATGCGGTCTGAAATCAAGCGGTTCCACCAGGACCTGAAGGCGACGATTGTCTATGTGACACACGACCAGCTCGAGGCCGTGACGATGGCAGACAGGATGGCCGTGATGAACGGCGGCTTCCTGCAGCAATACGATTCGCCGGCGCAAGTTTTCGCTCATCCCGCCAACATGTTCGTCGCGAGCTTCGTCGGCAGCCCTGCTATGAGCCTTATCCCGCTGGAGGCATCGACCGCAAACGGCGGCACAACTCTGACGAGCGCCGAAGGCTGGAGCCTCCCGCTGTCGCAACTCAACGCGCGCAAGGTGCTGGGAGCAACCACCAGGAAGGTGGTGCTCGGCGCGCGACATTCGACGATCAAGCTGCACAAGAGCGCCGCCCCCGGCGCCATTCCGGCCAAGGCCTATACGGTGGAGCCAACCGGAGACGTCACCTTCGTGCAAGCGTTCCTCTCCGGCGCGATCGTCAACATCAGCGTGTCTCCCAACATCGCCGTCACACCCGACGAGCACATCTGGCTCGAGTTCGATCAGGAACGCATCCATCTGTTCGACGGCGAAACGGAGATGGCCCTCCAGGCCGATTGAGACAGGGGCGTATGCGTTGGGGGAATGCGTGTGAATGACCACGAAACTTAAGATCACGGCGATCAAGCCTTATCCGGTGTGGGTGGGAACCCGCAACCAGATGCTCCTCAAAGTCGAGACCAACCAGGGTATCTTCGGCTGGGGCGAGAGCGGCTTGAGCGGTCGCGAGAAAGCCGTGGCCGGCGCGCTCGAGCACTATCGCGAATTTCTCATCGGCCGCGACCCGATGCAGATCGGCCGGATCTGGCAGGAGGTCTATCGCAGCCAGTACTTCGAAGGCGGACGCGTTCTGCAGGCTGCGATTTCCGCCATCGACATCGCCCTTCACGACATCAAGGGCAAGGCGCTGGGGGTACCGGTTTACCAGTTGCTCGGCGGCAAGCAGCGCGACCGCATCCCCACCTTCGCCTCGACCGGAGACGAGGCCGAGGGCGATGTTGCCATCGAACGAGCCCGGGAACTGTGCGCGCAGGGGTGGCAGGCGATCCGCTTCTTCCCCGCAGGCCAAAGCAGCAAGGACATCTTCGAGCCGCGCGAGTCGATCGGCGCTACCGCGAGGATGCTCAACAAGGCACGCGAGGCGCTGGGCGACGAGGTGGTCCTTGGTATCGACTATCATCATCGGCTGTCGGTCGCCGAGGCGGCGAGCTTCTGCAACAAACTCGGCCGTGGCGTGCTCGATTTTCTTGAGGAGCCGATACGCGACGAGACCCCGGAGGCCTACGAATCCCTGCGCACGATGACCGACATCCCGTTCGCCATCGGCGAGGAATTTGCCAGCAAGTGGCAGTTCCTGCCCTACATCGAGCGCGGCATCCACCAATTCAACCGGCTCGACGTTTGCAATGTCGGCGGGCTGACGGAGGCGATGAAGGTCGCTGGCTGGAGCGAGGCGCACTATGTGGACCTGATGCCGCACAATCCCCTTGGCCCAGTCTGCACAGCAGCAACCATCCATCTCGCCGCGGCGGTGCCGAATTTCGCATGGCTCGAAACCAGGGCGCCGGAAAGGAAGCTGGGCTTCGACAATTCCGAGTTCTTTCCCGTGCAACCACGGCTGGACGGCCCTGATTATCCGGTCAGCGATCTGCCGGGACTGGGCGTCGAGATCAACGAAGAGGCGATCCAGGCGCAGAGCTTCCGCTTCTGGGAAGCGCCTCACCTCAAGCGCCGCGATGGTTCAGTTACGAACTGGTAGTTCAACTTCAACCGGAGTCCCTAATGACGCATACTTCCGACATCACGCAGCGGCCGCCAAAAGACCTGATCGATGCGCTGAGGGAGATCGGCGCCGCGACGGTTGCCGGCACGCTTGGCCACATGGGCTTCCGCAATCCGCACATGGTTGGTCCGGTGGCGCAAAACCATGGGAAGTCGGTCGTCGGGCCGGCGCTGACGCTGCAATTCCTGCCGCAGCGGCCGGACCTATTCAGCGAGGGAGAATATGCCGATCCGGAGACGCAACTGCACCGCCACGTGCTCTATCACGCTCAGGAGGGCGATGTGGTCGTGGTCGACGCGCGCGGCGACATGAGCTCCGGCGTCTTCGGCGATATGATGTCCACCTATTTCAAGGGCAGAGGCGGCGCCGGCATCGTCATCGACGGATGCATGCGCGACAGGCCCAATGTCGAGAAGCTCGACCTCCCCCTTTGGCTGCGCGGCTGGACGCCCAACTATCATGTGCAGACCAGCATTTATCCCAATGCCGTCAACGTGCCGATTGCCTGTGGCGGTGTCACGGTGATCCCCGGCGACATTATCGTGGCCGACGACGACGGGGTGGTGGTGCTTCCGCTCGCAATGGCCGCAAAAGTGATCGAAGAATCACAGAAGCATCACGAGTGGGAGGAGTTCTCCCGCATGAAGCTGATGCAGGGTGCGCCACTGCAACGCTACTATCCGCTGCACGACGATGCCCGCGGCGAATACGAGGAATGGCGAAAGGCCAATCCAGTGAAGGGCTGAAGCAGAGCTACGCAGCAGACATGCCGGACTAGGGCATCCACGCGGCAGCACAAGCCTTTCAGGAGGCAATTATTGCGCGGGCTCTGAAATCCTCGCCTTACACTACTGGGCCGTTCTCACCGGAAGCCCTGCCGACGAGCATCTCGATCAAGAAGAACACTTTCTTCGGGCGAGGCGACGGCCCCGACACGGAAGGCGAAGGACGTGACCCGCGTCGCATTGGCATCGATCCCGCACCGGAAACGCAAATGGTACCACGTAGTTGCTGTGCGAAACGCGGTATCCGGGGCGTCAAGAATGTTGCCGGACTTCAGCGGAATACTTGGGATCAGATGGGGAGCATAGGCTGCATCCCTCAGTTCCTGGCTAAGAACGCTGGCGCAAAGTTGGGCGATCCTTTGGTCGCGGGGCACATCGGCCATCGAGCTCATCGCGAACACATCGCCAGTAGCGCCCTGCGAAAACAGTTTGCGGACACCCGGAAGGCCCGAATACGCCAAAGAGGTAGCCGCGGCCGTTGAGCCTCGCACTCCCGCATTTCCGGGTTCTGACTTCGCAGCCTTTACCGGCCGGGGTTTCGGCACATTGTCGGGCCTGGCCTGAGGAGCCTCGGCCGACGCTGGAAGCTCGATCTCACTGTCGTTCTCGGCAGCGGGCAAAGGCGTCGTGGTCGCGGACTCCTGTTTGTCGGCGTCTGGGGCTCCCGCTTCCTGCTTGTCAGCTTCCGACTTCTCGCCGATCTTGGTCGACTGAGCCGGTTCCTCGACATCCGGCGCAAGGGCGGGTTTACTCTCCGCATCCTTTGGCGCGGCGGCTGGCTCCGGCTCATTGTCCTTGGCCGGCGACGGCGCCTGGTCTTGATCGCTGCCCCCATCCATGGATTTTCTCGGGCCGGTATCTTTGTCGCCGAACTGGAAAACAGGCTTCAGGACGTTGACTGGCGGCAGCTTTTCCGGCGCCGGCTTTTCAACCTTCTGTTCGGGCGGCTTTTTCGCTTCGGGTTTCTGTGGAGGTTTCGGCTTCGGCGGTTCGGGCGGCGGCACGAGCGCGACATTGATCGGCTGCTCCTCCTGCGGCTCCTGAGGGGGCATGGGCAGGCCGTAGACCAGGAGCGCGGCGATGAGCGCATGCAGGATCAGCGATGCGGGCAAGGCCCACAGCAAAGTCCGACGCCGCTGCGATGTCTCCGTCTTCATCCCTCACGATGTGGAGCGAAACTGCGGCGGCATCAAGCACGGCCGCCGCACCGACGCATTTTAGTCGCAGCCCGGCGGTGAGGACCGGCCGCAAGCATTTGTGAGGTGATCGGGCGTTGCGTAAGCCGATGCTTTCGCAAGTTTGGGACCTGAACCGCTATTTGAGGGTTTCCAGTTTGGCGATAGCTGCGGTGAAGCCGCCTAGCGACACCGGGATGGTGACCGGCTTACGCGTCACCGATTCCATGCCTATGTTCAGATTGGTTCCCGACTTCATCGCCTTGACAAGCTCCGGTGACAGCGGCGTGGCGGCGTAGGCGCCGTTCTGGTCGCTGGTCTGGATCGCGATGGTGGTTTTCTGCCCCTGGTCGATCTGATAGCTGGCGCCGGACGGCAGGAACAAGCCGTGCGGAAGGGCAAGCAACATTGCCAGGCTGCCATTGCCAGGGTCGCGGCGCACGGTCACGGTCAGCACACGCTGGCCCGTCTTGGCTTCGGTAAGGTTTTGCGAAACCTGGCACTGAAGCTCGGTGTTCGCCGAGCCGCTGGAGCAGTTTACCGCCCATGGATTGGCATCGGCAGGCTTGGCTTCGGCAGGCTTTGCATCCTCGGCGAGCGCCGGCCCCATTGCCGAAACCACAAGCCACAAAATGCCAACCCACGCGGCCCGCCCAAAGATGGTTTTCAGCAGTCGAGCCACGCGATCCTCGCCGTGTCAGGGTTTTCGCGGCCTTGATACAACAGGCGAGCTTGGCCGGGAAGCCACTACAGGCGAATTAGAGCCGGCTAATGTACTGTTGCCTTGCTGCCACAATAAACAACTTTGCAATCTTGTAGGTGTAAAAAGAAGAATCGGCGCTCGCTATACAGTAGGATTCGGATAAATATTCGCGCCGAGCGTGTACTCCACGGGGTCCGTACGGGATGGAGACGACCGAGAAAACTCGGCAAATCAATGACATGGCGACGCACGGAAGACGCTTCCGGGCGAATACTGAGTATCGCCGGTCAGGCTTTTCCAGGCATTTGTGGAAGACAACAGCACTTTCCACCTTGGCACTTGCCCTTTCCGGCATAGCCGCGCAGGCGGGTGACAATGGACTGTGGCAGCCACAGGTCCGCGCCATCATCGGCGCCAACAACAATGGCGGCAACACGGCCATCGAGGGCTTCCTGCCGCTGAAGCAGAACCTCGAATCCGTTCTCTTCCTCGATGTGCGCTCGAAATACGATTTCGACGACGGCTTCGGCCAGGATGTCGGCCTCGGCGTTCGCCGCATCGTCAATCCGGATCTGATGGTCGGCGGCTACGCCTACCTCAACATCCAGAATCACGACAGCCACCAGTTCGTCGCCTCGACGCTCGGCCTCGAGGCCATCACCTCGAAATATGACGCGCATGTAAACGTCTATCTGCCGATCAGCGGCGACCGCCACTCGAGCGGGCAAGAGTCCAGCCTCTCGCTGGTCGGCCATCAGCTGATCGAGCAGATATCGGCCATCGACCACCGCGACTACGCGGCTTGGGGCATAGAGGGCGAGATCGGCGTCCAGGTGCCGCTCGACCTGCCTGAAAACCATTCGCTGCGCTTCGATGTCGGCGCCTACCATTTCGGCGATCCGGATGGCGACGACCGCAGCATCACCGGCGCCAAGGCCGGCCTGGAATACTCGATCGGCGACGTCATCGGCAGAGGCACGTCGCTGACCTTCACCGGCGAGGTGCGCAACGACAATCGCGACGACACCCAGTTCGCCGGCAGCATCCGGCTGACGGTGCCGCTCAACGCTTTCGACCAGACCACTTCATCGGTCGATGACGGCACCGAGCCAGTCTACCCGGTCAGCCCCGGCCTGCGCAAACGTCTCAACGAGCGCGTGCGCGGCGACATCGGCGTCCGGATCGAGAGCCACGACAAGGTCACAAGCTCGACCACGCGTGTCGCGATCAACGCCGCCACCAACTCGGCGTTCGGCCAGTTCTTCTTCGCCGATGGCGACAACGACGCGCTCGGCCTTGGCACGATCGGCGACCCCACCACGCTCGACAATGCAGTCGCCGGCGCCGGCGCAAATGGCGTTGTCGTCGCGCTCGGTGGCAAGGGCAACATTACGACAGCCGGCGTGACGCTCGCCAACGGCCAGATCGTCATCGGCGGTGGCGGCGGCGTCCAGGCGAAGCTCGCCGACGGCAGCATCGGCACTTATAATTTCGGCGGCTCCAACGGCACCATTCAGGGCACCAATCCCGCCAACAATGTCCTGACGCTCGCCAACGGCAACACGCTGAGCGGCATCACCATCACCGGTGGCAAGGACGGCGTTTTCGGCAACAACATCACCGGCGCTACGCTGACCAACGTCACGGTCACCGGCACCGGCGGCAATGGCGCCAGCTTCACCGGCACGTCGACCGGCGTCAAAGGTTCGAACTTCACCGCGACCGGCAACGGCCTCGACGGCCTGCATATCGAAGGCGACGGCACCTACAACTTCACCGGCACGACGCTGCTGCAGGGCAATGGCGACGACGGCCTGGACGCAACCGGCCACGGCACCTACACCTTCGCCACCCTCAATGCCCTGGACAACAACGATGCCGGCATAACCGTGAAGGGCACCGGGGTCGCCGGCTCGATCACCATTACGGGCGGCCAGGTGTCGGGCAACAAGGCGCTCGGCGATGACGGCGTCAGCGTCTTCATCGATCCGATCACCGCCCATATCGTGTTGGATTCGATCACCCAGACCGGCGGCACGTCGGCCGTTGTCCTCGACCATGTCTCCGGCAGCTTTACCGTCACCGGCGCGACCAATGCGACGGGCACCACCGGACCCGCCATTGCGATCACGGAATCGCCGGCGGCGATCCGCTTTGGCGACATCAACATCACCAATCCCCTCGCCGACGGCATGGTGTTTGCCGGCGCCAATACATCGGTGATTGCCGGCAACATCGTTATTGCGGGCCTTGGCGCTGGCGTCGGCCTCGACTTCTCGAACAGCGCGACGAATTTCACGGCGCAGTCGCTGAACATAACCGGCACCGGCGGCACGAATTCGATCGGCATCGATCTCGCCCAGACCGACGGCGGCACGATCATCATCACCAATGGCGGCACCATCGCCAATGTCGGCACCGGCGTGCGGCTCGGCATTGCCGGCTCGCCGGCCGACACCGCCAACGCCCAGTTCACCTTCGGCGGCGGCTCGATCGGCGGCAACCTTGCCTCACTCGACGCACGCGGGCTGAACCCCGGTTCCGGGCTTTACAATTTCGGCTCGACCCAGTTCAACGGGCCGCAGCTATTCGACGTGGCGCATCTGCTCTTTGTCGCCGCGGCGGCGACCGGCACCGGCGACGGGTCGTCCCTAGACAATCTGGCCACGATTGCCGATGCGGACGCCAACGCGGACGGCCAGGCCATCTTCGTGCTGGTCAATCGCGGCCTCATCGACGATACGGACGGCTTCACGCTCGACGCAGGGCAGACGCTGGCGTCCTTCGGCAGCGGCCGCACCTTCTCGCTCGGCGGCGTGCCGATGAACGTCGTCGGCGACAATGTCCAGCACAATTCCACCGTCTCGGACGGCGCGGGCGCGGCGACGCTGACCGCTTCGGGCAGCGGCGACGTCGTCACATTGGCCAGCAATAGCTCGCTGCTGGATTTCAACATCTCGGGCGGCACCGCCAACGGCATCCATGGCAGCGGCGTCACCGGCGTCACGCTGACGGGCATGACCGTGTCCGGCGCCAACCTCAACGGCGTGCTGTTCGACGGCACCAACGGCGTTTCCGGCAGCGATTTGAGCTCGACCGGCAATGGCGGCGCTGGCCTGTCGATCCAGGGCGACGGCACGTATAATTTCACCGGCACGACGACGTTGTCGGACAATACCGGCGATGGCCTGCTGATCAACGGCAACGCCATCACCAGCTTCCAGACGCTCAATGCGACCGGCAATGGCGGCAATGGCGTCAAGGCCACGTCAACCGGCACCGGCTCGCTTTCGATCGAAGGCGGCATCGTCAGCAACAACACGACAGCCGCCTTCCAGGCCACGAACATCGGGCTCGACGTCACGCTGGACAATATCGGCCAGGTCGGCGGCACGACCGGCGTCAGCCTTTCGGGTGTCTCAGGCAGCTTCAGCGTCACCGGCCCGACGACGATCGATAGCACCACGGGCGACGGCATTTCGGTCAGCGGGAGCACGGCAACGGTCGGGTTCAGCGGCGATGTGCTCATCAGCCAGGTGCTTGGCAACGGCATCGCGCTCAACGGCAACACCGGCGCCGTCAGCTTCGGCTATGCGGAAATTGGTCTGCCGGGCCTCAACGGCATCGACGTTCAAGGCGTCAACGGCACGATCGGCTTCGGCACGATATTTATTGGCGGCGTCGAGGCCACCGGCCTCGACCTGTCAGGCAGCCAGTCGACCTTTACCGCCAATTCGCTCACCGTCTTCGGCGGCGCCACCTCAACCGGCATCGACCTGTCGGGCACGACCGGCGGCTCGGTCACGATCGGCACCGGAACAATTACGGCCGATACCGGCGTGCAGATGGGCACGCATGGGGCAGCCGGAACCACCGCCAACACGGTGTTCTCCTTCGGCGCCACCGGCGGCGGCACGATCACCGGCACCACCGCCTCGCTCGACATGCGCGGCCTGATGGCCGGCAGCGGCACTTATGCCTTCAACGCCACGCACCTGGTCGGCCCGCAGCTGTTCGATGCCGCCAACGTTGTCTTCGTCGGTGCCGCCAATACCGGTTCCGGCACCGGCGCCAGCGTCAATGACCTGATCAATGCGGCGGCTGCCGACGATCTGACGACCGATGCCAGTACCATTTTCGTCCTCGTCAATGACGGCAACGGAAACCTCGGCACCGATGCCGACGGCTTTACGCTTGCCGACGGCCAGCAGATCGTCTCGTTTGCCAACGGCAACACGATCGCTCTGGGCGGGCCTCCGGCCAACGTTACCGGCACCGAGGTCGTGACCGCCGGCACCCAAGTCGATCCGTTCGGCAATGGCGCCGCCACGCTCAACAACTCGACAGGCAGCGCAATCAACCTGGCCAACGGTAACCGCGTCGCCGATCTCAGCGTCAGAAACGCCGGCTCGGGCTCTGCGATTGACGGGGCCGGCTCCGTCGGCGTGACGATCAACGGCGTGACCATCGAAAGCGCGGTCACCGGCGTCAACCTGACCGCCGCCTCGGGCGCCGTCAGCGTCACCAACCTAACAATCCAGGCGGCTCAGAACGGCATCGCTCTGGACAATAACGGGGCTGCGGTCACCTTCGGCGGCACGACGACGATCGGTGGCGTCACCGGAACCGCCCTATCGCTTGATAATTTCGGTGGCAACGCCACTTTTGCGAATTTCGATATCAATGGCGCTGGTATAGGCATCAACCTCGTTGGTGGTTCTACAGGCACCTTGAACTTTGACGCCGCGAGCTCGATTGCCAATACGACGGGCGTGGCGTTCAACATCGACAATGCCCAGCCGGACCTGACCTACAACGGCACCATCAACCAGACCAGCGCGGCAAGCGCGGTAAAGATCAATGCCATGTCCGGCGGCAGCACGGCCACCTTCGGCGGCAAGATTACCGCCAGCACCGGCGCCGCCAACGCGATCGACCTGACCAACAATCTGGGTGGTACGATCAAATTCACCGGTGGGCTCGACCTGACGACCGACGGCGGCTTTGGCTTCAGCTCCGTCGGTGGCGGAATACTGAGCGTCACAGGCTCCGGCAACACGGTTACAACGGGGGCCGGGCTAGCCGAAAGAGGTATTCAACTGCAGGGCGGCCCGAACACCCTGGTCATCGCGCAAGGGTTTACTTTCGACAGTGTCACTGTCGACGGCTCTGGCGGAGCGGCGGCGACGGGCATCGTCATCCAGAACACCATCGGCAGCAATATCACCTTCGGTGCCGTCAACATCAACCGCGTCAATGGCGACGCCATCCGCCTCACCAACGTTGCCAACGCCGTTACCTTCAATGGCACGACGACGATCGACACGGTCATTGGCGGCGGCGCCGGTTTCGTGGTGGAAGGCAGCGCCGCGACGGTCAATGTGAACAATCTGGTGACAACGCTGGTTTCCGGCGCCGACGTCAACCTGACCAACAACACCGGCACGATTGGCATTGGCGGCACCATCACCAACTCCGGCAGCGGCGACGGCGTGGTCGTATCCGGCGGCAGCGCGGCGATCACGGTCTCGGCCGGCATCTCCAACTCGGCCACCGCGCCGGGCACCGCGGTGAAGGTCGACGGCATCACCGGTGGTTCGGTGACCTTCAGCGGCAATTCCACCTCGACCGGCACCGGCAATCTCTTCAACATCGGCTCGACGACGGCACCGAGCGGCGGCACGATCAGTTTCACGGGCTCGACGCTGACGGCGACGGGCGGCGGCGGTGCGGTGATCGGCGGGCTCGGCGTCGGCGCGACCTTCAACGCCACCGCGGCGCTTTCTGTCACCAACGCGACCGGCAACGGCCTGTCCGTCGCCAATGTTGCCGGCAGCGCCACCTTCGGAGCGGTGACGGTGAGCGGCGCCGGCGGCAACGGCATCGACATTTCAGGCAATTCCGGCTCTGTCACGCTCGGCACGACCAAGGTGACGATGGGCGCCGCCGCCAATACGGCCGGCATCAATTTCAGCGGCACCAATGCCGATGTGAGCTTCGGCACGACGACCATCGACAATGTCGGCGCCAACCAGACCGGTATCGACTTCAGCGGTTCCTCCACGACAGCCGATTTCGGCCTGACGACGATCACCGGTCTTGGCGATCTGACCTCGCGCGGCATCGACCTGTCGTCGACCACCGGCAACAAGGTCATCACCTTCCTGCAGGGGTCCAAGATCGACAATCTTGGCGTCGGCGTCGAATTGTCGTCCGGCGGCACCACCGCGACCTCAGCCAACGCCACCTTCACTTTCGGCGACGGCGACTCCACCGACGGGCTGGAATCCTTCATCATCGCCGCCGCCGGCGGCTTCACCGTCAACACGGTCGGTCTCGATCCGACGCTCGGCAACTACGATTTCGACGACGTGTTCTTCACCGGCAGCGCCAACCTTGCCACAGCGCCCGGTTCGGTCACGCTGGTCTCGCAGTCGGGCGGCTTCATCGCCGCCGGCACGACCGGCAATCTCAGCATGGGCGTCAACACCATTTCGCTCGCCGCCGCCGATGCGCTGACCGGCGCGCAGAACTTCGCCTTCGTCGGCACGATCAATCTTGGCGCCACCGCCTTCACGCTCGATTCTGGCCAGACGATCACCGGTTTCGGCAACAGCAATGTGGTTTCGACCGGCACGATCCAGCCGGCCAACGTCCAGGGCAATCTCGGCGCCACCGGCGGCAACATCACCGGCGACGAGGCCGTGGTCAGCGGAACGGCCAACCTGATGCAGCTACTCGGCGACAATGCCGTGCGCCACACCGCATTCGACTTCAGCAGCGCCACCGGTGCCGCCTTCCTGATCGACCAGAGCGCGGTTGGCTTCAGCAATGCCAGCGGCATCACCATCGAAGGCGTGACGATCTCGAATGTCGCGGCAGGCCGGACGGCGATCCAGGTTGCCGGCCTCAATGGCAATCTGTCGGTCATCAACAACAACATCAACGTTGCCGGCACGCTGCTCGACGTCAATGGCGGCACCGGCACCATCTCGGTCTCGCGCGGCATCCTGCCCAACAGCGCAACGCCGGGAACGCTGACCGGTGGCGGTATCAGTATCGCCAACCGCACCGGCGGCGCGGTGACCTTCACCGACCAGGTGACCATCACCGGCGGCAATGGCGTCTCGATTTCGGGTGGCAGCGCGGCAGCCGCGGTCAATTTCAACGGCGGCCTCGACATCACGACGTCCGCCACCACCGGCCTCAGCCTGTCGGGCCTCAATGTCCTGACCGTCGCCAATGCCGGGTCCACGACGATCAACGCGACGGGCCAGACGGCGCTGTCGCTGCAAGGCACGCTCGGCGGCGGCGGCGTCAACTTCGACAGCATCACCTCGAGCGGCGGCACCAGCGGCATCATCCTCAACGGCCTCACCGGGGCGGTGAATGTCTCCGGCGCGACGAGCATCACCGGCACCAGCGGCTTCGGCATCGACGTCACCGGCGCCAACAGCGGCACGTTCACCTTCGGCGCGGTGACGGTCAACAACACCGCCACCGCCGGCGGCGGCATCCATGTGGTATCCGGCACGGTCAACGTCACCGGCCTCGCCAACATCGATACGGCGAGCGGCGTCGGCCTGTCGCAGAGCGGCGGCACCACCAGCTTCACCGGCGGCCTGACCATCGACACCACGACCGGCACCGGCATCGCCGGTACCGGCGGCACGATGGGCATCACCGCCACCGGCGGTGCCGAGACGGTGAACTCAACCCTCGGCCAGGCGATCAGCCTCTCCGGCGTCGCGGCGACCATTGCGTTGGACTCGACATCGTCTGGTGGCGGCACCAACAATGTCAGCCTGACCAACGTCACCGGCACGGTGGGCCTCGGTTCCGGCTCGCTGACCGGCGCGTCGGCCGTCGCATTCCTGCTCGGCGGTGGCGACGCGACCGTCAGCTATGGCGGCACGGTCACCAAGACCACCGCCGGCAATATCGTCGACATCTCCGGCGTCACCGGCGGTACGGTCACGCTGTCGGGCAACCTCAGCGCCACCGGTGGCTTCGACAACGGCATCGATGTCCACACCAACAGTGGCGGCACGTTCAATTTCAACGGAGCCATGACGCTTTCCACCGGCGCCAGCCCGGCAGTCAGTCTGATTGCCAACACCGGAGCCGTGATCAATTTCGGTGGCGGATTGGGGATCACCACCACGTCCGGCACCGGCTTCAACGCCACCGGCGGTGGCACGATAAGCGTCACCGGCGGCGCCAACACGATTTCGACCGGCAGCGGCACCGCGCTGAACCTCAGCGGCGCGACGATCGGCGCGGGCGGCCTCAACTTCAGCTCCATCTCCGTCAATGGCGCGGCGACTGGCATCTCGCTGAACAACATCGCCTCGTCCGGCGGCGGCGCCATCGCGCTTGGCACGGTCAATTTGCAAGGCATCACCACGCGCGGCGTCGATGTTTCCGGCTCGCTTGGCGCGGCGCTGTCCTTCAACGATCTCGACATCGGCCTGAACAGCACCACGGGTGTGGCCTTCGATCTCAACGGCGCCACCATCAATGCGGCGATAACGGCCAATGATTTCGACGTGACCAACGCGGCCGCCGCCGGCACCTCGATCGGCATCGACCTGCGTGGCGCCATTGGCGGCCAGACGGTCCGCCTTGGCGACGCCGCGGCCGGCGGCGCCAGTTCCAGCATTGCCGGCGTGAACACCGGCGTGTTCCTCAACAGCGCGACCAACCTTGCTTTCACCTATGGCGATGGCGAATCGGCGATCGACCAGCTCTCGACCATCGGCGCCAATGTCGGCATCGACGCTTCCAGCGCGCCGGTGGCCGGCACCTACAATTTCCAGGACGTGAATTTCCAGGCGACCCCAGGCCTCGGCTTCGGTGTCGGCAAGGTCTATTTCGTTGGCGCGACGTCGACCGGCGACGGCAGCGGGCGCGACCAGAACAATCTGGCCACGCTCTCGACGGCCGAAGCCGCGGCGGTGGCGACCGACATCATCGTTCTCGTCAACAATGGCGGCGTCATCACCGCGCAGGGCAGCAACGGCAACGACACGCTGGCGCTGGCCACCGGCGAGCAGGTGCGCGGTTTCGGCAATGGCAACATCAACCTGGCGCTGACGGTACCCTCAACCATCCAGCTGGCCAGCAACAACATCTCGATCATCGACCAGACGCCGGACGGCGCGGCGACCCTGACGACAAGTGCCGGCAGCAACGCCATCACGCTCGGCGCCAGCGGCAACATTATCGACGGCTTCATCCTCGACGGCAGCCCGGCGGGCGCGGCGCGCGGCATCAAGGACAATGGCGCCGGTGCTTCCGGCACCACGATCAGCCATATGACGATCCGAAATTTCTTGACCGCCGGCGTCGAGATCACGCCGTCGACCAACACGACGATCGGCAATGTGACATTCGCCAACAACGCGTCGGACGTCATCGTCAATGCGCTGGGCACCACCATCACCAACGTCAGCAGCACAGGCGCCACCGGCATCGCCTTCGACCTGCGCAACACCACCGGCACCACGACGCTGACCAACGTCAATGTCACCACGGCGGCGACGGGAACCGGTATCGTCTTCGGTGGCGCGTCCGGTCCCCAGGGCACGATTACGGCTACCAATGTCGATGTCACGGGCGGCGCCGGTGGCGGGATCAAGGTCACCGGTGGCAACGCTGCCATCACCTTCGACGCGGCGAGCTTTGTTGCCAGCACGTCGACCGGCACGGCGGTCACCATCGCGACCAGGACTGGCGGCAGCTTCGCCTTTGCCGGGGCGGTCGTGGCAAATGGCGCGGCGAGCGGCATCAGCGTTTCCGGCGCGACAGCGGCGAACACGGTCAGCTTCACCGGCGGCGTCGCTCTCGGCACGACCACGGCGCTGACCGGCACCGCCGTCTCGATCGACAACAACGGCACCGCCTCGACGGTCAGCTTCGCCAACCTCGACATCGTCAGCAACGGCACGACCGGCTTCAGCGCCAGCAATGGCGGCACGGTCAATGTCACCACCGGCACGGTGAATTCCACCGGCGCGCAGGCGGTCAACCTCAACGGTATCGCTGCCGGCGTCAACTTCACCTCGACCACGTCGACCGGCGGCGTCAACAATGTCGCGCTGACCAATGTCACCGGCACGGTCGCGCTCGGCACCGGTGCGCTGAGCGGCGCGACGGGCACATCGTTCGATGTCAGTGGCGGCAGCGCCACCGTCACCTATGCCGGCACCATCACCCAGGCAACCGCCGGCCAGCGCATGATCGCGATCGCGAACACGACCGGCGGTGCGATAAATTTCACAACCGCGACGGTGAACGGCCTCAACAACTCGGCGGCCACCGGCACCGGCATACTCATCGACGGCGCGGCGGGCAACGTCACCGTCAACAATGCGAGCCTCACCGGAGCGCGCGGCATCACCATCCTCGGCGATGCGGCGAACAACGCGACCGGCACCTTCACCTTCAACAATGTCGCCATCCAGACTGCCGCCGGCGCGACGAACCATGCCTTCGTCATCGACGGCGATCAGGGCCTGCCGCCCAACAACGATGTCAGCGCGACCGTCAACCTGAACAATGTCGACATCACCAACCCGGGCGGCAACGTCGTGAACATCCGGGGCATGAATGGCGGTTCGGTCACGTTCGACTCCGCCAGCTCGATCACCCGCAACGACAATGGCCTGGGCATCCTTGCCACCAGCAATCAAAGCGGCACGATCACCTTCGGCGGCACCACGAAAACGCTGACCACCGGCGCCAACAACGCTGTCGATTTGACCGCGAATGGCGGCACGGTGATCAACTTCACCAATGGCGGGCTGGCGATCAACACCACCACCAGCACCGGCTTCAACGCCACGAGTGGCGGCACGATCTCCGTGACAGGTGCTGGCAATTCGATCACCACGACGGGCGGCGTCGCCGTGAATCTTGACACCGTCGCCATCGGCGCGGGCGGCATGACCTTCGCTTCCACGAACAAGAGCGCCGGCGCCACCAGCGCCGTCATCCTCGATACCGTCATCGGTGCCGGCGCGATCGATCTCGGCACCGGCGCGCTGGTCGGCGGCACCAGCGCGGTGATCCGCATCGGCGATGGCTTAGGCACTGCCAACAGCGGCGGCACGGCGGCATTCACCTATGCCGGCACCATCACCAGCGGCACCGGCCGTGGCATCGACATCCAGGATCGCGCAGCGGGCGCGGGCAACATCACGCTGTCGGGCAACATCACGCACAATGTGGCGGGCCAGGTCGGCATTTTTATGGACGACAATGCCGCCGGCATCATCACCTTCTCCGGCGCTTCGAAGTCGATCACCTCGACGACGGCGGCGGGCGTCAGCCTGACCGACAATGGCGGCGCGACGATCGACTTCACCAATGGCGGGCTGGCCATCACCACCACCAGCGGCGCCGGCTTCAATGCCACGGGCGGCGGCACGGTGACGGTGCAGGGCACCGGCAACACCATCGCGTCCGGCACGGGCACGGCCCTCAATATCGCCAACACGACGATCGGCGTCAGCGACGTGACGTTCAGGAGCATTGCGTCCAATGGCGCAGCCAACGGCATCGTGCTCAACAACACCGGTACGAGCGGCAATCTGGTGGTGACCGGCACCGGCGCGACGGCGGGCAGCGGCGGCACGATCCAGAACTCGACCGGCGACGGCGTCAGCCTGACCGACACTCAGGATGTCAGCCTGAGCAACATGATCATCAGCGACAATGCGGGCAACGGCATAAAGGGCCTGCGGGTCAACGGTGTGGTACTCAACGGTCTGACCCTGAACAGCAATGCCGATAACAACACCGAGTCCGGAATCCTGTTCAACGAACTTACCGGCAATGCCTCGCACGTCACCACGTTCACCAACCTTATTGTCTCCAACTCATTCACCCACAACGTGCAGGTCATCAATTCCGGCGGCACGTTGACGAATCTGGTGGTGAGCGGCGGCACGTTCTCAAACAACGGCGCCTCCGACAATGCCGGCAGCGACTTCATCTTCGAAGCGGACGGCGCCGGTGTCGCCGGCACGCCGACGATGACGCTGACCGTGGACGGCGCAACCTTTACCGGCAACAACGCTTATCCCGGGCCGGGCGTCATCCCTGGAACCGGCCTATTCGTCATTGCCAATGACGGTACCGTCAACGCTCACATCGGCGAGACCACGGGAAATCTCTTCAACAACCTGAACAACGGCATCAACCTCACCCAGAGCAGCAATGCCGGCGCCGGCACGGGCGGCAATCTGAATTTCACCGTCAAGAACAACACCGTCACCAACAGCGAAGGGAACGCCATCAACGTGTTCAGCAGCGGCGACCTCGCCCGGACGCTCGACGGCATCATCGCCAACAACGTCATCGGTACGCAAGGCGTGGCAACCTCGGGATCGGTAGCCGGCTCTGGCATCCGGATTGGACATGAAAGCCTCGGCGTCGCCAAGGTGCTGATCGACAACAACATCATCCAGAGCATCGGCGTCAACGGCGTAAGCGGTGGCGACAGCATCACGATCTCGCAACTCGTCCAGCCGGGCACCGTGCACGCGACGGTAACCAACAATATCATTCGCGACAATGCCGACAGCCGCGGCATCACGGTCACCGCCACGTTTGCCGGCGCCATCATCAATGCCGACGTTCACGCCAACACCATCACCAATGTCAACAACGCCAATGCCATCCGCTTCCTCGCGGACGGCCTCGGCGCCGCCGACGGCACCATCAACGTGCCGCAGGCGAACGAGGCAGGTATCGAAGCCGTCAATGGCGGGGCAACGGCGCTGACGGACGGCCGGACGTTCTTCAGCCAGCCGCTGCCACTGCTGCCTGCAGCCACGCCGTAATCGCAACCTTGGATTCCACCTTGGGAAATATATTTTATAAATCTGATATCGACTTGTTGCCTTAGTTAGGCATAATACAAGAATTCAGACAGTAAGCCGCGAACCGAGGGGAACCGGGATGAGTGAGCCTTATTTAGGTGAAGTCAAGATCATTTCCTGGAACTATGCTCCGCGCGGCTGGGCATTTTGCAACGGCCAGTTGTTGCCGATTAACCAGAACCAGGCATTGTTCTCACTTCTTGGCACCAAGTACGGCGGCAACGGCCAGACAAACTTTGCTCTTCCGGATGTCAGGGGACGCGCGCCTGTTCATACCGGCGGCCCTATCGGTGCAGTTGTCGGCGGTCAGGGCGGAGAAGAGTTTCACACGCTCACGCTCGGCGAAATGCCGACACACAACCATTTCGTCAACGCATCGAACACTGCCGGCAACGTCAACAATCCATCCGGCGCACTGTTGGGGGCGAGCGCCAGCCCGATCTATCAACCGCCTGGCAGCGCGGTGGCTATGGCGAAGGAAAACATCACTTTCGTCGGTGGCGGTCAGCCGCATGAGAACAGATCGCCGTATCTCGTCTTGAATTTCATCATTGCCCTGCAAGGCATTTTCCCGTCGCGAAATTAAGAGGACGCTTCGATGAGCCAACCTTTTGTCGGCGAGATCAGGATGTTCGGCGGCAATTTCCCTCCGAATGGCTGGGCGTTCTGCCAAGGCCAGCTGATGCCGATCTCCGAGAACGAAACCTTGTTTACTCTGATCGGTACGACCTATGGCGGCGACGGGGAGGAAACATTCGCCCTGCCCAACCTCGCATCCCGCATCCCCGTCCATGCTGGCAAAGGCCCGCTGGTCAGCCAGACCTATCAACTCGGAGAACTGGGCGGGGTCGAATCCGTCACTGTTTCAACTCAACAAATGCCGAACCATTCCCATACATGGACGGGTTCGTCGAATATCGCCAAGAATCCGGGTCCGTCCGGCGGTGTCCTGGCGACATCGAGCCTGCTGACGCCCTATGTGGGTATCGCACCTGATGGCAACATGGCCGCCGGAGCCATTTCGCCGACCGGCGGCAGCCAACCTCACGACAATATGGTGCCGTTCCTCGCCGTCAGTTTCATCATCTCGCTGTATGGCATCTTCCCTCAGCAAAGCTAGAGATTGTCATGACCAATCCGTTCGTCGCCGAAATACGAATTTTTGCCGGAGATTTCGCCCCGACTGGTTGGGCGACCTGCGATGGTCAGCTGCTGCCAATCTCGCAGAATACGGCGCTGTTTTCACTGCTGGGCACGTACTACGGCGGCGACGGCAAGTCGACCTTCGCTTTGCCCAACATGGCCGGCTCCGCACCCATGGCGCAAGGACAGGGCAACGGATTGTCGGAGCGGTTTCTCGGCGAGACGGGTGGCGAAACGTCCGTTACCCTTCTGCAGACGGAAATGCCGCAACATAATCATTTTGTCGCGATATCCACCGAGAATGGCGCCCAAGGAACTCTGACCGATGCGGTTGTTCTGGGGAAGTCGGGGGGCGGAATGCTGTATCAGAACAACACGTCGCAAAATCTGGTCCAGATGGACCCCCAGGCGCTGAGCATGACGGGCAGTACGTTGCCTCACAACAACCTGCCTCCCTATCTGGCGATGACGTTCATCATCGCCATGCAAGGCGTTTTTCCGGCGCGTCCGTAAGCGCCACTCCATGATCCGGTTTCCGATCGCGGACGGCGCGCGAGTTCCATTTTGCTGGGCGCGCGCGGCACGGATTGGCCTGACGTTCCGCCCGATCGCGGGCGCCGATCTGCCGTTCCTGTCGGCACTCTACGCCTCGACCCGCGCCGAAGAACTTGCCGTCACACCGTGGAGCGACGCGCAGAAAACGGCGTTCCTCGAGATGCAGTTTCAAGCGCAGCACGCGCATTACCAAAAATACTATCCCAATGCCGACTGGCTGGTGATCGAGCAGGCTGGGCAAGACATCGGCCGCCTCTATGTCGAGCGCTCGCCGAGCGAGCATTGCATCATCGACATCGCCTTGCTGCCGGCGCACCGCGGCAAGGGGTTCGGCAGTGCGCTGCTCACCGATCTCATTGATGAGGCGGCCACTGTCGGCAAGTCGGTCTCGATCCATGTCGAGAAGAATAACCCGGCGCGACGGCTCTACCAGCGGCTCGGCTTCACGGTTGCCGAGGACAAGGGCGTCTACGACCTGATGATCCGTTCGCCGCAGTGACGGCTGTGCCGATCGTCACGCGCTGCGATACCAGGATACGATGGTGAAACGTTCGTTGCGTGTGACCGGTGTGACTTCGTGCGTTGTTTCCGAGCGAAATGCGACCAGAGAACCCGGCAATGCAGGCATCGCGACGCGCAGGTCCGGACCGCTATAGAGACCATGCAGGACCAGCGAGCCGCCTGCGTAGCTTTCGGGGGAAGGATCGTCCGATTGGCGGTTGAGAAAGATCACCGCCGAGATCCTTCTGAAACGCGAGTCGTCGTGAATGAGCGGAGTGTTGCCATCCTGGTGTGGCACGAAGAAATCACCTTCCCGGTAGTGAAGAAACTGGGGTTTCTCAGCATGGCCCAGCGCGAGGCCAAAATGCCGCTCCAGCGCAGTCTTCTGCTCCGCCAAAAGGGTAACCACCCGCGCTTCGCTGGCCGGCGAGATCTCGGCGCGCTTGGTCTTGCGGACCTCCGGCCATGCCGGCTTCTGGTCGGGCCGCCCCATCAGGCCAGCCGGACGGCCGCGCGCCGCCCGAATTTCCGCGCACAGCGCGCTGCATGCTGCTTCGGAAAGCACACCCGCCATCTCAATATAGTCGATCATGTTCCGAGCCGTCCTCGCTTCCGGAGTGACCTGATGGTCTGGTCGTCGCCCTTGCCGGCCTAGCCGCCGAAGATCAGTTGAAGACGGCCTCGTAGACATAGCCGGCGGCGTCGACGGAAATCGGGACGATGAAGATGTCGTCGGCGATGGTATCGCCCGTGAGGTGATATGTGGCCTGCGGCAGCGCTATGTCGCGCGGCCCCCTGAAAAGCAGCGTGAAGCCGCCACCCTCGCGCGGGCTGTTGGCAATGGGTTTTACCGCGCTCAGTTGCAGCGCGATCGTCCTGCCGCCGGCTTCGACGGAAAAGCTCTGCCCCTGCTCGAAATCCGAAACCGATGCCATGCCACCTGCCCTGGTTCGCCTGCTGTGAGCCGCCAATGTCGCTGCTCCGTGGCGCGCTGTCCATAGGCGGACGCCATGTGGTGGGCTCGACCAGGCGCATATGATACGAGCGCTACATCATGTCTTGCCGCGAAGTTCGCCCTCTGATTCCCTGCGCCAAGGCTGTAGAAGCTGATTCTTGCTCCTGGCGTGTTCAAACGGCGCGTTCCGGGATGAATTTTTTGTCGATCGATTCCAAGGAGACAAGACGATGAGCACCGCGGCAAGGCCCGTCATCTCTGAAATGCGGCCGAAGATAACCGTTGTCGGCGTCGGCGGTGGTGGCGGCAACGCGGTCAACAACATGATTGCCGAAAATCTTCAGGGGGCGGAATTCATCGTCGCCAACACCGATGCCCAGGCTCTCACCATGTCCAAGGCATCGCGGCTGATCCAGTTGGGAGCCCATGTCACGGAAGGCCTGGGCGCCGGATCGCTGCCCGCGGTGGGCCGCGCGGCTGCCGAGGAGTCGATCGACGAGATCAGGGACCACCTAGCGGGAACCCATATGTGTTTCGTGACCGCCGGCATGGGGGGCGGAACCGGAACCGGTGCCGCGCCCGTCATCGCGAACGCTGCGCGCACAGCCGGCATCCTGACGGTGGCGGTCGTCACCAAGCCATTCACCTTCGAAGGAAAACGCCGCATGCAAGCGGCCGAAGAGGGCATCGAGCGGCTTCGCGAATGCGCCGATACCGTGATCGTCATTCCCAACCAGAACCTGTTCAGGATCGCCGATGCCAAGACGACTTTCGCGGACGCCTTCGCCATGGCCGATCGTGTCCTCTATTCCGGCGTCGGCTGCATCACCGACCTCATCGTCAAGGAGGGGCTGATCAATCTCGACTTCGCCGATGTGAAGTCGGTGATGCGCGACATGGGCCGCGCGATGATGGGTACCGGCGAAGCCACGGGTGAGGGCCGCGCCAAGAGGGCCGCCGAAGCGGCCATCGCAAACCCGCTGCTCGACGAAGCCTCGATGATCGGCGCCAGGGGCGTCCTGGTCTCGATCTCGGGCGGCATGGACATGACGCTGTTCGAAGTCGATGAGGCCGCCACCCGCATCCGCGAGGAGGTCGACGCCGACGCCGACATCATCGTTGGCGCGATATTCGACCGGGCACTCGCCGGAAAATTCCGGGTCTCAGTCGTCGCGACAGGATTGCGGCCGGGACTTGAGATGCCACAGTAGGCGCGGCCCGGCGCTGTGGATCTTGGATTAGAGCGCAGCACCTGAAGGCATCGACACTCCAAGCGCCGGAGCGCATCTACTCTGCGGCCTGAACCCGATTGACCTGGATGATCGCCCTGATCTCGGCCCGGCAGGAGCCGCAATTGGTGCCGGCCTTGAGCGCGCCGCCGATGGCATCGACCGTCGTGCAGCCGGCCGCCGCTGCCGCCACGATCTGGTTGACCCCGACGCCGAAACAGGAACAGACGATCGCACCGGCATCTGGCCGCTCAGTTCCGGCGCGGCCGGCGACGATGCGGAAGCGTTCGCGCTGGCTGGCGTGCACCTCCTCGAGCTGTTGCGCTGCCCAGCCGCGTGATACCGCAACCGGGCCGGGCGCAACGAACAAGGCCCCGGCGAGGTGGTTGTCATCGAAGGCGGCGATACGGTGCTGGCCCGCGTCGCGGTCGTGGTAAGCGAGCATTTCGGTTTCAGGCGGCGCGCCGAACAGGGCCTGGGCGAAACCTGCCCAGTCGATGTCGCCGTCGGCAAAAGCGAGTTCGACCCGCCAGCCGCCCTTGCAGCGGGCTGCTGCCCAGTAGTCGGCGTCGATCGCCTCGGGACGTCGTCGCGTCACAGCGAAGCCAAAGGCTTTTGCAGCGAATTTCTGAAGCCGAACCGCGACGTGTTTCAAGGCGGGTTGGCCGGAAACAGGATCAGTCAGCGGCGCGGTGAGCGTGTCGAGGCGGCCCTTGGCGGCGAACTGGTCGGTCCAATGCATCGGCGCAAACAGACTGCCGCGGCGCTGGCGGGACGTGATCATTGCGCGCACCAGCACCTCGCCGCGCGGGCTGGAGACACGCACGATGTCGGCATCGCCGATACCGTGTTGCTGTGCATCCGCCGGATGGATTTCGACGAACGGCTCGGCGATGTGCTGGGACAGGCGTGAACTTTTGCCGGTCCGCGTCATCGTGTGCCAGTGGTCGCGGACCCGGCCAGTGTTGAGGATGAGCGGATAGTCCGGATTGGTTCGGATTTCGACCGTTGGGCGGATGGCGATGAAGCGCGCCTTGCGGTCGGGGGTATAGAAATTGCCGTTGGCGAAGAAGCGGGTGTCGGAGGGACCAGGTACGGCTCGCTCCGGCTGATGTCGAGCTTGAACGCCCCCCTCTGTCCTGCCGGACATCTCCCCCTCAAGGGGGGAGATTGGCAGCTTCGGGCTCGCCGCCTGTTCTGCGACGCCAAACATTGGCGAAGGCCGGGGTGCGGGCTGATCTCCCCCCTTGAGGGGGAGATGTCCGGCAGGACAGAGGGGGGTGCCGCGAGCCGACGCTGGCCATTGGAAGGGCGCCAACTCCTCGTAGGCCACCGCGTCCATTTCACCATAAGCGCCAATATCGAAATCCCGCGCGCCATCATTCTCGAACCCCGACAGCGCCGCGTGCTCGCCAAAAATCTCGGCAGGGGCGGCATGCGAAAACGCCTCGCCAAACCCCATCCGCCGCGCCACTTCCGCAATGATCCACCAATCCGGCCGAGCGTCGCCGGGTGCCGGCAGAAACGCGCGCTGGCGCGAGATGCGGCGCTCTGAATTGGTGACGGTGCCATCCTTCTCGCCCCATGCGGCGGCGGGCAACCGGACATGGGCGTGGCGGACCGTGTCGGTCCTGGCCAGCACATCCGACACCACGACGAACGGGCAAGCCTTGATCGCCGCTTCGACGGCGTCGGCGTCCGGCATGGAATCGACCGGGTTGGTGGCCATGATCCACAGTGCCTTGATGCGCCCGTCGGCCAGCGCCTGAAACATTTCCACTGCCTTCAGGCCCGGCTTTTGCGCAACGGCCGGCGCATTCCAGAAGCGCTGCACGCGGTCACGGTGCTTGGGGTTTTCGATCTCCATATGGGCGGCGAGCATGTTGGCCATGCCGCCGACCTCGCGGCCGCCCATGGCATTGGGCTGGCCGGTCACCGAAAACGGCCCTGCCCCTGGCTTGCCGATGCGGCCGGTAGCGAGATGGCAGTTGATGATGGCATTGACCTTGTCTGTGCCCGACGACGACTGGTTGACGCCCTGGCTGTAGACGGTGACGGTCTTCGCGGTGGCCACGAACAGGCTGTAGAAGCGGCCAAGCTCATCCTCGCTGAGGCCGGTGGCGGCGGCGACACCGGCAAGGTCGAGTTTCGAGGCGGCAAAAAGCGCCTGGCCGAAACCGGCGGTGTGCGCTGAGATGTAGCCGCGGTCGAGCGCGTTGTGCTGGCCGAGCCAGGCGAGCAACCCGGTGAACAAAGCAACGTCGCCATCCGGCGCGATCGCCAGATGCATGTCGGCAATGTCGGCGGTCATGGTGCGGCGCGGATCGATCAGCACGATCTTCATCTCTGGCCGTTTTTCACGGGCAGCTGCGATGCGCTGGTAGAGCACGGGATGGCACCAGGCGAGGTTGGAGCCGACCAGCACGATCAGGTCGGCGAGCTCAAGATCCTCGTACGTGCCCGGAACGGTGTCGGAGCCGAAGGCGCGGCGATGGCCGGCCACCGATGAGGCCATGCACAGCCGCGAATTGGTGTCGATGTTGGCCGAGCCGACAAAACCTTTCATCAGCTTGTTGGCGACGTAATAATCCTCAGTCAGCAGCTGTCCGGAAACATAGAAGGCGACCGAATCCGGACCGTGCTCGGCGATGGTTTTTGAGAAGGTCGAGGCAACCAGATCGAGCGCATCGTCCCAACCGGCGCGGCGACCGTCGATCTCCGGATGGAGCAGCCGGCCATCGAGGTCGATGGTTTCGGCAAGGGCCGAACCCTTCGAACAGAGCCGGCCGAAATTTGCCGGATGGTCAGGATCGCCGCGGACGCTGACTTCACCGTCCGCGGCGACCTTCGCCAGCACGCCGCAACCCACCCCGCAATAGGGGCAGGTGGTCCTCACCTCGCGCGCTGCGTCGATTTCCATGATTCAGGCCGCGCGGCTGGCCAGCGCTTCCAGCGCGATGAACAGACGCTCGCCTTCGATCCTAACCGGAATGGTGCGCACCGCCCCCTCATCGGCGCCGAGCGCCCTGCCCGTCTCCAGCGAAATCACCCAATTGTGCAGGGGACAGGTCACCGCCGTGCCATGCACGATGCCTTGGCTGAGCGGCCCGCCCTTGTGCGGGCAATGGTCGTCAATGGCATAGACCTGATCGTCAGCGGTGCGGAAGACGGCGATCTTGCCTTCCGGCGTGTCGACGCAACGCGCGCCACGGCGGGGGATGTCGGAGATGGCGCCGATTGCAATCCAGTTCATCTCCATCACTCCGCCGCCTGCGCAAACCCGACCGAAGCCATCGGCCTGAACTCGTGCTTGTCCTTGCCGGAGACGCGCTCCGACCACGGGTCGACCTGGGCGAATTTCTGGCTGAAGACGAAGCGGTTGTAATAGGCCTTGCGCTTTTCGCCATCGTCCATGATCTGGCGCTTGATCTCGGCAATGCCGATGCGCTTGGCCCATTTGTAGATGCGTTCGAGATAGCGGCCCTGTTCGCGATACATCTGCGTCAGCGCCACGATATGTTCGAGCGCCTCGTCTTCTGTCTTCACGAGGCCGAGCACTTCGGTGCCCTTGATGTCGAGACCGGCGGCGCCGGCGAAATGGATCTCGTAGCCACTGTCGACGCAGATCACGCCGACATCCTTGCAGGTTGCCTCGGCGCAGTTTCGCGGGCAGCCCGACACCGCCATCTTGACCTTGGCCGGCGTCCACGAGCCCCACATGAATTTTTCGATGCGGATGCCGAGGCCGGTCGAATCCTGCGTGCCGAAGCGGCACCAGTCGGAGCCGACGCAAGTCTTCACCGTGCGCAGCCCCTTGGCGTAGGCATGACCTGAAACGAAGCCGGCCTGGCCAAGATCGGCCCACACCGCCGGCAGGTCTTCCTTGCGAATGCCCAGCATGTCGATGCGCTGGCCGCCGGTGACTTTGACCATCGGGATCTCGAACTTGTCGACGACATCGGCGATGGCGCGCAGTTCCGCGGCGTTTGTGACGCCGCCCCACATGCGCGGCACCACCGAATAGGTGCCGTCCTTCTGGATGTTGGCGTGGACGCGCTCATTGATGAAGCGCGACTGGTAGTCGTCGGCGTAGTCGTCGGGCCAGTCGCAGACGAGGTAGTAGTTGAGCGCCGGGCGGCATTTGGCGCAGCCGCAGGAGGTCGTCCATTCCAACTCCTGCATAACGGCCGGAATGGTCTTCAGGCTCTTGGCGATGATCAGCCGCCGAACCTCGTCATGGCCGAGTGTGGTGCAGCCACACATAGGCTGAACGGCGGCCGGGTTGTATTTGTCGCCGATGGTCAGCACCATCAGCTTCTCGACCAGCCCGGTGCAGGAGCCGCAGGAGGCCGAGGCCTTGGTGTGGGCGCGCACATCGTCGAGCGAAGTCAGGCCTTTGCCTGAAATCGCGCCGGTGATCTTGCCCTTGCAGACGCCGTTGCAGCCGCAGATTTCCGCATCATCCGGCAAGGCTGCAACGGCCGCCATAGGGTCCAGCGGGGCACCCCCCTGGTAGGACTGGCCGAAGATCAGCGTGTCGCGCATCTCAGAAATGTCTGTCTGCTTCTTCTTGAGATCATTGAACCAGGCGCCGTCCGCCGTCTCGCCGTAGAGCACGGTGCCGATGATGCGATCGTCCTTCAGCACCAGGCGCTTGTAGACGCCGGCGGCGGCATCGCGCAGCACGATCTCCTGGCGGTCCTCGCCTTCGGCAAAGTCGCCGAGCGAAAACAGGTCGATGCCGGTGACCTTGAGCTTGGTCGGCGTGTCCATATGGACGAAGGCCGCCGCCTCGTTACCTGCAAGCTGGCTCGCGGCAACGCGCGCCATCTCGTAGAGCGGCGCCACCAGCCCGTAGACCTGTCCGTTGACCTCGGCGCATTCGCCGAGCGCGTAGATATCAGGGTCGTTGCTGCGCATGCCGGCGTCGACGACGATGCCGCGATTGACGGCGATGCCGGCCTGTTTGGCCAACGCCGAATTCGGCCTGATGCCGACCGCCATCACCACCAGCGTCGCCGGAATGATGGTGCCATCAGCCAGCTCCACCTGCCCGACCTTGCCGTTTCCAGTGATCGCCTGTGTGTTGGCCTTGGTGACGACCTTGATGCCGCGCTGTTCCACAGCGCGCTGCAGGAGATAGCCGGCGGCCGGATCGAGCTGGCGCTCCATCAGCGTCGGCATGACATGCAGTACGGTGACGTCCATGCCTTGGGCGTTCAAACCTGCTGCCGCCTCGAGTCCAAGCAGGCCGCCACCGATGACAACGGCCTTGGCGCGCGACTGGGCGGCAAGCATCATGGCTTGCACGTCGTCGAGGTCGCGATAGGTCAGCACGCCAGGCAGATCATGACCGGGCACCGGAATGATGAAGGGCACCGAGCCGGTGGCGATGACGAGCTTGTCGTAGGGCTCGGTGACGCCGTGATCGGAGGTGACGGTCTTCGCCTCCCGGTCGATGGCGATGATCTTGTGGCCCTTGTAGAGGGTGATGTTGTTGGCGATGTACCAGCCGTCGCCGTGGATGATGATTTCCTCATAGGCCTTTTCGCCGGACAACACCGGCGACAGCATGATGCGGTCGTAGTTCACCCGCGGCTCAGCGTTGAAGATGGTGACTGTGTAGCGACCCGGCGCCTGTTCCAGGAGATGCTCCAGCATGCGCCCGGGGGCCATGCCATTGCCGATGATGACGAGTTTTTCGCTCATGGCGTTACTCCGCGGCTTCGACGAAGCGGTGGCGTTCGTAGAGGAACTTCAGCACCGCCTCGCGGCAGCGCAGGAAGGTGCGATCCGAAGAGAGTTCGACGCGGTGGCGCGGCCGGGCGAGCGGCACGGCAAGCACCTCGCCGATGGTCGCCGCCGGACCGTTGGTCATCATGACGATGCGATCGGAAAGCAGCACCGCTTCGTCGACATCATGGGTGATCATGATCGTCGTCGAGCCGAGCCTGGAATGGATGTCCATCACCGCATCCTGCAGATGGGCGCGGGTCAACGCATCGAGTGCGCCGAACGGCTCATCGAGCAGCAGGATTTTTGGCTCCATGGCGAGTGCACGCGCAATGCCGACGCGCTGCTTCATGCCGCCCGAAATTTCCGCCGGCCGCTTGTCCTTGGCATGCGCCATCTGCACGAGGTCGAGATTGCGCATGATCCAGTCATGCCGCTCGGCCTTGCTCTTCGAACGACCGAAGACTTTCGATACCGCCAGGCTGATGTTTTCGTAGACGGTGAGCCACGGCAGCAGCGAATGGTTCTGAAACACCACCGCGCGTTCGGGTCCGGGGCTGTCGACCTCCCTGTCTTCGAGCAGCACGGCGCCGGCGGAAACCTTGGTCAGTCCGGCGATCAGGTTGAGCAAGGTCGACTTGCCGCAGCCGGAATGACCGATGATCGAGACGAATTCGCCCTTGTCGATGGTCAGCCTGATGTCCTTGAGCACCTCGCTGACCTGATTGCCGCGGGCAAAGGATTTGTCGATATGGTCGAGCTTCAGATAGGCCTTCATCGCCCTCTCCTCACTTTGCCGTTGTGCCGCGGGTGACGAAGGCGCCGACGCCAGCGACCACGCGGTCGAGGCAGAAGCCGGTGACGCCGATATAGGCGAGCGCGACGATGATGTCGGGCAGCCGCGACGAGTTCCAGGCGTCCCAGATGAAGAAGCCGATGCCGACGCCGCCGGTCAGCATTTCGGCGGCGACGATGGCGAGCCAGGACAGGCCGATGCCGATCCTCAAGCCGGTGAAGATGTAGGGTGCAGCAGCCGGCACCATGATCTTGACGAAGAACTCGAACTGGTTGAGCCGCAGGATGCGCGAGACGTTGCGGTAATCCTGCGGGATGTTGCGCACACCGACGGCGGTGTTGATGATGATCGGCCAGATCGAGGTGATGAAGATGACGAACAGCGCCGACGGACTGGAATCGCGAAACGCCGCCAGCGACAGCGGCAGCCAGGCCAGCGGCGGCACGGTACGCAGGATCTGGAACACCGGATCGAGGCCACGCATCGCCCAGATCGACTGGCCGACCAGCGCGCCGAGCGCGACGCCGACGATCGCCGCAAGGCCAAAGCCAATGGCGACGCGCTGCAGCGAGATCAGCACCCGCCACGCCAGCCCGATATCCTGCGGACCATTGTTGAAGAACGGGTGTGCAATCAGGTCATAGGCCTCGTTCCACACCTGGCTGGGTGGCGGCAGGCTGGCGGTCGGCGACGAGCAGGCGATCTGCCAGACGACCAGCATGAAGGCGATGACGATGACCGGCGGCACCAGGGCGGTGGCAAGATTGCCGGCGATGGCGATCGGGTCGAAGCGGCGCCGCGCCTTGGCGGTGAAAGCGATCACCGCGGCCGGCTTTGCGGGAAACGCCTTCACTGTGGTGTCCTCGATTGTCTGGATCGACATGTCTGGGAAAAACTCCTTGGGGCGCGCCGGCGATCAGGCGGATGCCTTGATCTTCAAGCTGTCGAGATAGGCGGACGGGTTGGCCGGATCGAAGATTTTGCCGTCGAAGAAGGTCTCGACGCCGCGCGACGACGAGGCCGGAATATCGGCCGCTGCGACACCGAGATCCTTCGCCGCCTCGCGCCAAATGTCCTCGCGGTTGACCTGATCGACCAGCGCCTTGATGTCGGTGGTCGGCGCGAACTTACCCCAACGGATGTTTTCAGCGAGGAACCAGCTGTCGTGGCTCTTGAAAGGATAGGAGACGCCGCCACTCCAGAACTTCATATAGAGGTCGGTGCCGGAGGCGACGCGGCCGTTGCCGTAGTTGATGTCGCCCTTGAGGCGGCCGATAATGTCGGCGACAGGCACGTTCATCCACTGCCGCTTGCCGATGATGGCGGCCATCTCGTCCTTGTTCTCCTTGGCCTCGCACCATTGCTGCGCTTCCATCACGGCCATCACGATCGCCTTGGTGGCGTTCGGGTGTTTGTCGATGAATTCGGCGCGCAGGCCGAGCGCCTTTTCGGGATGACCCTTCCACAACTCGCCTGTCGTGGCAGCGGTGAAGCCGACACCCTGATGGACAAGCTGTTCGTTCCACGGCTCGCCGACGCAGAACACGTCCATGTTGCCGACCTTCATGTTGGCGACCATCTGCGGCGGCGGCACAACAATGGTCGAGACGTCCTTGTCGGGATCGATGCCGCCGGCGGCCAGCCAATAGCGCAGCCAAAGGTCATGCGTGCCGCCCGGGAAGGTCATGGCGGCCTTGATCTCCTTGCCGGCTGCCTTCTTGGCGGCGAAGGCATCCTTCAGCTTGGAGGCATCGAGGCCGACGCCGGTTGCGGCATATTCCTGTGCGACCGAAATGCCTTGGCAGTCGTAGTTCAGCCGCGCCACGATCGCCATCGGCATTGGTTGGTTGTTCTGCGTCACCTTGCCGGTGTGCATCAGGTAAGGCAGCGGCGTCAGGATGTGGGCTCCGTCGATGCCGTTGGCTTCGCCGCCGAGCATCAGATTGTCACGCGTAGCGCCCCAGGAGGCCTGCTTCATCACCTCGACATCGGGCATGCCGTATTTGGCGAACAGCCCCTTCTCCTTGGCGATCATCAGCGGTGCCGCATCGGTCAGCGCGATGAAGCCGAGCTTGGCGCCGGTGACTTCCGGAGCGGCCGTAGCGGCATAGGCGCCGGAGGGAAAGAGCTTGCGAGCCGCCACAAACAGGCCGGCCGTCATTGCACTGCTGACGAGAAAATCGCGCCGCGTCATATCCTTGAGCGATGTGCCCGTCCCGATCCATTGCTTCATCGTCTTCTTCATCGTCGTCTCCGGTTGAACGCGAGGGCGCTGGCCCAAAACAAAAAAGCTGCCGTCCAGGCCTCGCGTCCGTACATCCGGGATCGCGTGTAGACCTGAGCGGCAGCTTTGCCTGTGGCGCCCGCCATTGGACGCCTGTTCCGTGACCCGCTAAGGGCCTGATCATTTCAAAGCAGGAACCGTGCCAGTTTTGGATTGATTATGATTTATTAATAAAATCAATGTGATACATGTTTCTGACGTCGTGCGGAGTTGCCGCCCACACGGTCAAACGTTAATCAAAAGGGTAAGCAGTGCGCACAAATTTTGTGCAATGCACAAGAATGGCGCTGAAATGATCAGGCGCCTCGGCGTCAGCGACCCAGCGCTGCGCGCATGTAGAAATACCGAAGAGATCGTTGCGGCCGCTTCAGCCGGTCGTGGCTAACGGGTCCGGCCGGGTCAGTCTGAGATAATTTCGTAATGAAGAACCTGGGCGTCGCGGAGGGACGATCTCATTCCAGGCGAGATGACGCCGGAGCCGAAGAGGAGAATATCTTCGCGGCGTACGAATACTTCATCGCCGGGTCCCATCGACACAAATGTGCCCGACGAGCTTCGTTCGACAAGCCGGGCTTTTCCATTCGAAATGGTGAAGGTCGCGTGGTGCCTTGAGACCCAGGGCCGCTGGACGACGATATTGCATTCCGGAGATCGGCCGATGGTCACGAATCCGTTGTTTCGACAGGATAGCAACTGATCTCCATAGCGGATGACCAGCTTGATCTGCGGCGGCTGGGCGGAGCGCGTATCGATAATGGTGCCCCGGCTGGTGATCTGCGTGCTGAGGGTTCGATCGCCGCTCCCCAGAGTATAGACATCGAAGAGTTCTTGCTTCCCTTTGAAGGCCATTTTGTCGAGCAGCCGCAAGGTACTGCGACTGCCCGCGGAAAGGGCTTCGAAGAAGCTCTGGCTGATCAGGACCTCCCCGGGGTTCGCCGTGGTGGACAACCTTGCGGTGACATTGACAACATCACCGAAGATTGCGCCCCGCGCGCGAATGACCGCCCCGAAATGCAATCCGATCCGGGCGCTCAACGGCCCTTTCGTCAGTTGGCCGCCAATTTGGCGAACGGCCCTCAGCGCCGCCTCCGGCCTCTCGAACAGGCTGAGCACGTCATCGCCCTTCGAGTAAATGAAATCACCGCCGTTCCGGGCGACGATCTCGCGCATCGCGTCCAGGCAATCCGAAACCTGCTGCAGAGCGGCAGCGTCGCCGATGCGCTCATAGAGGGGCGTGCTGCCCACGACATCAGCCAAAAGGACTGCGGCTAGAAGTCTTTCCTGATCCATCGATCTCGTATCCGCCCGAGAACGCAGCGTATATAGCACACCAAAGTTGCCTTTAACTGATCTACTTGCGCATTGGCGATCCGCCACCCCGGCACGTCGGAACTACTGCGCCAAGGAACCAGCGTGTTTCTGCCCGGCGATATAGGCGTCGATCTCGTCGGGATCGAAGATCTGGCCGTCGAAGAAACCGTCTGGACCAAGCACAAGGCTCGCCCCCGCCGAGCCGACCGGCGTCGCCGCCTTCAGCGCGCCCTCGACCTTGGCGTTGGCGCCGGGCAGCGCCACGCCGAGCGGCTTCAGCGCCGCGCGATAGAGGTCGGGCCGGTAGCAATCCCTGGCGATGGCGAGGTTTTCCGGCGTGTGCGCGATGTCGCCCCAGCGCACCATCTGCGTGTAGAACCACAGCGCATGGCTCTTCCAGGGAAAGTTCGCCGCCTTGTCGAAGGGCACGAAGAAATCCTCGACGCCCCGCTCCGCGCCGCTGCCAAGCTGGAGATGTCCGGTGAGGACAGGCATCTGGATCGCGGGCGGCTGGCCGAGGAAGCGGGGCTCAGCCATCAACGCGGCAAGATCCCCTCGGTTTGCCGCATCCTGACACCAGCGGGCGGAATGATGCAGCGCTCTCAGAAGCGCCGCCAGCGCCTGCGGATTTTCCTCCGCCCAGGCCTTGCGCGCGCCGATCACCTTCTCTGGACTGTTGCGCCACAGCAGCGCCTTGACGGTGACGATATGACCGATCCCGGCGGCAACCGCGGCGCTGTTCCAGGGTTCACCGACGCAATAGCCGTCGATGCGCCCGGTGGCCAGCGCATCGGCCATGAAGGGCGGCGGCACGATGACGATCTCGATCTGGCGCTGCGGATCGATGCCGCAGGCGGCAAGCCAGTAGCGCAGTTCGTAATTGTGCCCGGAATGCGGGTGCACGACGGCGAAGCGCAGCGGTTCTCGGCCGGCTGCCGCCCGCTCGCGGACAAATGCGCCAAGTGCTGCTCCGGCGCGCGCCGGATCGAGATCCGGCTCGGCGCCATGTGCTGTCATACCGCCCCAGACCGCGTTGGAGACGGTGACGCAGTTTCCGCCCAGGCCCAGCGAGAAGGGCACGACGGTGTCGGAGGCGAGCGGCGTCAGGCCAAGGCTGCAGGCGAGCGGCATCGGTCCCAGCATGTGCGCAACGTCGAAATGGCCAATGGCGATGCGGTCGCGGATGTTGGCCCAGGATGTCTCGCGCTGCAGCTTGAGTTCAACGTCTTCGCGGGCGGCAAAACCCAACTCACGGGCAGCGACCAGCACCGCGCTGTCGAAAAGCGGCATGAAACCGGCGGTGATCTGGTGCGCAGCAGTCATGCTCATTCGTCCCCCATCGGCCCCAAAAGCCCGGCGGCGGTCACCAGGCTCTGGGCGATGTCGCTTATCTTGCGGTTCTGGTTCATCGCCGTCTTGCGCAACAGCGCATAGGCGGCCTCTTCCGTCAGGCCGCGCGACTTCATCAATATACCCTTGGCACGATCGATCACCTTGCGGTTCTCGAGCTCGCCGCGAACCTCTTCCAGTTCGCGCGCCATGCGCGAGAAAGCGTTGAAGCGGCTGACCGCCATGTCGAGGATCGGCTTGACGCGCTCCTGCCTGAGCCCGTCGACGACATAGGCCGAGACGCCGGCATCGACCGCCGCCTCAATCGAGGCCTGGTCGGAGCGGTCGACGAACATGGCAATCGGCCGCTTCACCGCGCGTGACAGCTGGAACATGCTTTCCAGCATGTCGCGGTTCGGATTTTCGAGATCGATGACAATGACATCCGGCTCGATCTCGGCGATGCGCCGCGCAATGCCTGACACGTCATGAATGATAGTGACCTGCTCATGCCCGGCTTCGCGCAAGCCTGCCTCGATGATCGAGGCACGGATGCGATTTTCGTCGATCACCAGGACGGCGAGTGGGGAGCGGACCATGCCTCCAATATGTCGAAGCGGGGAGATTGTGCAATGCGGGATCATCGACCGGGTAAAGGCGGATTCCCTGATGCGTCGACGCCACTGCCAGACCGCAAGGCAACTTTTCGACAGGCCTCGCGCTCTCGACCAACTGCTCTTTTCAGAAATCTTCCCGTAGCGTTCCGCATGGTTCCGCGACCACTTTCGAAAGGGCCAACAGATCGGCGACCGGCTGGCTGCCAGGTCAAGTTGTCATATCTTTCGTAGCGAGTTCGTCAGGCATAGTCGACCGCTACCGCCACCACCGCTGCGCAGTCGCCGGCTTTGACCAAGCCGGGAAAATGCCGCGCGGCCAGCATGCCGGACATCTTTGCCCGGATTTCCTGCGGAGCGATGCCGGTGCGGCCGGTGGAGTGGATGCGCGCCAGTACCGCGCCCTGCTCGACAGGCTCGCTGAGATCGACCATGGTTTCGATCATCCCGTCATCCTCGGCGAAGGAGAAGCAATCGCTCGATGGCATGTCCAGCCATTGCGTCGTGCCCGTCTCGACTGCACCCTCAACAATGCCGGCATGACGCAGCACATTGCTTATGCCGCGCCGCGCGATCCGAACTGTTTGCGCGCGCGAGGTGCCGCCGCCGCCAAGCTCGGTACTGGCGAAGACCTTGCCCATTTCCTCCGCCGCCGTGTCGTACATTCCGACGGAATCGATCTCGATCATGCGCATCGAGAACGGTGCCGAGAATGCTGCTACCGCGTCGAAGGCTTTCTGCTCCAGCGCTTTGTCGGGCACCGTGTGCGCGGCGCAGAATGGTACGAAGTCCAGCGTCCTGCCGCCCGAGTGGAAGTCGAAGACGAGGTCGGCGCGAGGCAGCAGTTCACGTTGGAAGTAATCGGCGATCTTCTCCGTCACCGTACCATCTGGACGGCCGGGAAAGCTGCGGTTCATGTTGCCTTTGTCGATCGGCGACGTCCGGGTGCCGGCGCGAAAGGCTGGATAGTTCATCGCCGGCACGATGATCACCGTGCCGCTGACATGTTTGGGATCGAGCGTGCGGGCGAGATCGTAGAGCGCCAAGGGACCCTCATACTCATCGCCATGGTTGCCGCCGGTGAGCAGCGCCGTTTGCCCGTTGCCGCTGCGGACGACGCAGATCGGGATCATCACCGAACCCCAGGCCGAGTCGTCACGGCTGTAGGGCAGGCGCAGGAAACCATGCTGCACGCCATCCCTGTCGAAATCGACGGTCGGCGCGATTGGGGATGGGCGGGATATCGGGCTCAATTCTTCACCACCAGTTTGCGCGGCACATTGGCCAGGCACTCTACACCGGTTTCGGTGATCAGGATGGATTCGGTGATCTCCAGCCCCATCGTCTCCAGCCACAAGCCGGTCATGAAATGGAACGTCATGCCTGGCTTGAGTTCGGTGCGGTCGCCGGGGCGCAGGCTCATCGTGCGTTCGCCCCAGTCCGGCGGATAGGAAAGACCGATCGAATAGCCGGTGCGGTTGTCCTTGACGATGCCATACTTCTTCAAGACGGCGAAGAAGGCGTTGGCGATGTCCTCGCAGGCGTTGCCGGGCTTGGCCGCTGCAAGCCCCGCCTCCATGCCTTCCAGCGTCGCCTTCTCGGCATCGAGGAAAGCTTGCGTCGGCTTGCCCAGAAAGACGGTGCGCGACAGCGGCAAGTGATAGCGGTTGTAGCAGCCGGCGATCTCGAAGAAAGTGCCTTCGCCCGACTTCATCGGCTGGTCGTCCCAGGTCAGATGCGGCGCCGAGGCGTCGGCGCCCGACGGCAGCAGCGGCACGATCGCCGGATAGTCACCGCCGATCCCGTCGACGCCGCGCGTGCCGGCATCGTAGATCTCGGCAACGAGGTCACATTTGCGCATGCCGACTTCGATCTTGTCGACGATGCGTTGGTGCATGGCTTCGACGATGCGAGCGGCCTTGCGCATATAATCGATCTCGGTCGCGCTCTTCACTGCGCGCTGCCAGTTGACCAGCGCGGTCGCATCGACGAAGCGGGCGTTGGGCAAATGCTTTTGCAGCGCGGCGAAGGCGGCGGCTGAGAACCAGTAATTGTCCATCTCGACGCCAATGGTGAGCTTGCCCCAGCCGCGATCACTGAGCACGCTGGACAAGAAGTCCATCGGGTGGCGTTCGGTCGACTGCACATAGTGGTCGGCGTAGCCGACGATGTTGTCATGGGCGAGATAAGCGGTGCGCTTGGCGCCATTGGCATCCTGGCCGCGGCCATACCAGACCGGCTCGCCCGACGGCGGCACGATAACCGCCTGATGCACGTAGAATGACCAGCCGTCATAGCCGGTCAGCCAGGCCATGTTGGACGGATCGCTCACGATCAGAAGATCGACGCCCTTCACCTCCATGGCTTTCCGTGTCTTGGCGAGGCGCTCCGCAAATTCGGCCCGCGAGAATTTCAGGTTCGGTTGCATTGTTCTTGGTCCTCGTTTGTTGGGCCTGGAGCCCGTTTCAACTTCGTTGAATCCGGCTCCAGGAATTTTGCTTGAGCATGATCTGACCGGAAAACCGGTTCCCACTTTTCCGGATCATGCTTTGCGGCCAGCATCAGCTTTCGAAGATGGTTCCGGAGTTGGCTGCCCTTGCCCGGTCGCGGGCGAGCGTGGCGATCGCGGTGTCCTGCACGCCGGTGCCGGTCAAATCAGCGATGGTGATTTCGCTGGCCGAGCGCCGGCCGTGTTTGTCGCCGGCGATGATCTGGCCGAGTTCGGTCACCTCGGCGTCGGCTCCCATCACGCCTGACGCGATGGCGTGATGCAGTTCGCCGAGACGCCGCGTTTGCTTCGCGCTATCAGCGACATAGAGGTCGGCCATGCGCAGGATCGCCGGCGCGATCTCGTTCTTGTGCTCGGCGTCAGATCCCATGGCGGTGATGTGCTGCCCAGCGGAAACGAAGCCGGCCTTGATTAGCGGCTCAGTCGATGGCGTTGTGGTGACGATGATGTCCGCGCCGCCAACGGCCGTTGCCGCGTCAGGTTCGGCACGCACGAGAATGCCAAGCCTCTCGCGCAGCGCGCCGGCGGTCGCCTCCGCCTTGATGGCATCGCGCGCCCAGATGCGCGCCTCGGCGATCGGCCGCACCAGCATGAGCGCTTCGAGCTGCAAGCCGGCCTGCACGCCGGCACCGAAGATCGCCGCAATGGAGGAGTCCTGCCGCGATAAATGCTTGGCTGCGACAGCGCCCGCGGCGGCCGTGCGGATATCGGTGAGATAGCCATTGTCGAGCAGCAGCGCCTCGACCACACCGGTTCTTGTCGATAGCAGCACCATCATGCCGCCTCCGCTGGGCAGACCGAGTTTCGGATTATCGAAGAAGCCGGAACTTATCTTGACGGCGAAACCATCTATGCCAGGCACATAGGCAGACTTCACATCGACCTCGCCGCGGTGCTCGTGAATGTCGAGCCGCAGGATCGGGGGCATCATCACGGGCAGCGTGGCCAAAGCGCGGAAGGCGTTCTCGACGCAGGCGACCGCGCCGAGGTCGAGCGTTACGATTTTACGCAGATCCGCTTCGGTCAAGATGGTCATGCGGCTCATGCAGCGCGCTCCGTCAGCGATGGCTTCTCGACGCAAACGATCTTCCGGTGCAGCGTCATATCGATGTTTCGTCCGGAAAGCAGAACAACCACCGATCCGTTCGCCTTGACCTTGCCGGCAAGCATCGCGGCGATGCCGACCGCGCCGGCGCCTTCGATGATCTCGCGCTCTTGCGCATAGGCGTGGCGGATGCCGGCGGCTATTTCGTCCTCGCTGAGCAGGATGACGTCGTCGAGCAGGTCGTGGCACATGGCGAAGGTCAAGCGGTTGTCGAGGCCGATGCCGCCGCCAAGCGAATCCGCCAGCGTCGGCAACTCCTCGACCTCGACCGGGCGGCCGGCATCGAGACTCGCCTTCATCGCAGCGCCGCGCGCCATCGAAACGCCAATGACTTTTGTCCGAGGGCTGATGCCTTTGATGGCTGCGGCGATGCCTGAGGCCAGCCCGCCGCCGGAGAGCTGGACCAGAACGAGAGCTGCATCCGGAACCTGCTCGATCATCTCCAGCCCGAGCGTGCCTTGCCCGGCGATGATGGCGGGATGATCGAAAGGTGGCAGCATCACCAGCCCCTCTTGCGCCACCAGCCGCTCGACCTCCTGCTGCGCCTCGTCCTGGCTGTTGCCGACGATGCGGACCTCCGCACCGAGCCGGCGGATTTCGTCGAGCTTGTTGCCCGGCACCAGTCGCGACATGCAGATCACCGCGCGCATTCCTTCAAGCTTTGCTGCATGGGCCAGCGCGCGGCCATGATTGCCGGTCGAGGACGCGACCACGCCGCACGCCCTCTCCTCAGCGCTCAGCGTTGCGACAGCATTCGAGGCGCCGCGCAGCTTGAAGCTGCCGGTGGTCTGGCGATGTTCGAGCTTGAGATGGACGGGGACGCCCAGCCGTTCGGACAGGCTTTGGGATAATACTGTTGGCGTGCGCTCGATCCTGCCGGCAATGCGCTCACGCGCGGCACGAATATCGCTAAGGCTAACTGTTGTCATGATCGTCAATCGCGCGGCAGCGGCAGCGTCATCAGACGGCCGAACTCCGGATGCGGTGTTTCATCGCCACACAGCCGCAAACAATTCCAGGCGCTAGCCTGATTGCTGGTCACCACCGGGCGGCCAATGGCCTCTTCCACGCCGGCGACTGCCAGCGCGCCACGCAGAGCCGTGCAGGAGACGAACAGCGCATCGGCCTCGGCGTGCGTCGCCTCGCGTGCGAGATCGACAATCGCCGCCGGCGCGATGCGCGCCATCTCGCGGTCGTCTTCGAAGCCAAGGCAGGTGAAGCTCAATATGTCGTAGCCACGCGCCGCAAAATAGGCGGCCATCGGCCTCGAGGTTTCCACTGTGTAAGGGGTGAGGATGCTGATCTTTTTCGCGCCCAACGTCTTCAGGCCGCGCACGCCTGCCATAGGCGGCGTGACGACGGGAACGCCCGGCTTGGCAGACTGGATTGCCGCCTCGATCTCCGCATCGCCGATCACCACCGAGGCCGAGGTGCAGGAATAGCAGATGGCGTCGAGGCTCTCGTCGGGCAGGATGAGCGCCGCGCCCGCCGCCAGCTCCGGCTGCATCTTGCGAAGGTTTTCCGGCGTGGTCGGGTTCTTGTAGGGAATGCGCGCGACATAGACGCCGATCCGCTCGCTCGCCACCATGCGGCGGAAATCCGGCTCGCTGGTGTGGTCGGTGGCAAGGATGATCAGGCCGACGCGCTTTTCCAGCGGGCGCGCGTCGAGTGCCGGCCTTGTCGGCATCAGCCTGATTTCGGGCAGCGGTTTCATCTTGAGGATTACCTTTCGATCTTGCCGTAGCGATGTTCCAGCCAGCGCAGCAGCACGACCGAAAAGAGGCTGATGACGAGGAAGAAGGCGCCGACCAGCGTGATCGGCTCGATGTAGCGATAGTAGGTGTTGGCGACGCTCTTGGCCTGGTTCATCAGTTCCAGCACGGTGATCGCCGACAGCAGCGGCGTCTCCTTGAACATGGCGATGAAATAGTTGGCCAGCGCCGGGATCATCGGCGGGATAGCCTGCGGGATGATGATGTTCGTCCAGGTCTGTGTGGCGCTGAGATTGCAGGCCTTGGCCGCTTCCCACTGGCCGCGCGGCACATTGTCGATGCCGGCGCGGTAGACCTCGGCCGTGTAGGTGCCGTAGTGCAGCCCGAGCCCGATGACGCCCGCGACCAACGGCGGCAAAAGGATGCCGAAATCCGGCAGCACGTAGAAGATGAAATAGAGCTGCACCAGAAGCGGCGTGCCGCGGATGAATTCAGCCGCCCAGCCGACGCTGCGCGAGAGCGCCTTGCTGGGCGAGCGGCGCGCCAGTGCGATGCCCAGCCCGACGATGGCGGCCAGCACGGAGCCAAGCAGCGTCGCCAGGATGGTGATCTTCACGCCCTGGATCAGCGTCGGCATGATTTCCCAAACGAAGTTCCAATCCCAATCCATCAGAGGGCCCAATCCATCAGACGCGCACCCCATCGAGGCCACGCGCCATGCGGCGTTCCAGAGAACGCACGCCCCAAGAGATGATCAGCGCCAGCACGAAATAGATGATCAGGATGGTGGTGAAAGGTACCAGCGTGTTGCCGGTCTGCGAGCGCACGACCTGCGCCTGAAAAGTGAGGTCGGCGAGCGAGATCAGCGACACCACGGAAGTCGCCTTGAGCAGCTCGATGGCGTTGTTGCCGAAAGTCGGCAGCATAATCAGCAGCGCCTGCGGCAGGATGACGTGGCGCATGCCTTGCCAGCGGCCGAAATTGAGCGCGATGCAGGCCTCATATTGCTCGCGGCCGACCGACTGGATGGCACCGCGCACCACTTCGGCCGCATAGGCGCCGACATTGAGGCCCAGCGCCAGCACGCCGGCCTGCAGCGGAGTCAGTTCGAGGCCGATCAACGGCAACACGAAATAGGCAAAGAACAGCTGCACGAAGATCGAGGTGCCGCGGAAGAATTCGATGTAGACGGTTGCCAGCCAGCGCAGCGCAAAGAAGCGCGACAGGCGCCCCATGCCGGCGAGAAAGGCCATGATCAGCGCGAGCACCGACCCCATCAGCGTCAGCTCGATGGTGACAAGCGCTCCCTGCAATATCAGGCCGAGATAGCCGGACCACTGGGTCATCTAGGTTCCAACATTGGCGGTTTCAGAGTCCCTTCTCCCCGTTTACGGGGGGTTGAGGAGCGGTCCGCGTAGCGGGCGAAAGCCAATTGCTTGGCTTTTCGAGCGACGAACGCCGGCAGGCAGATGAGGGGCGGAGCCAGCCTCTCAAGGGAAAGCGCTGCCCCTCATCCGTCACTTCGTGACACCTTCTCCCCGTTGAACGGGGCGAAGGAAAAATCACTTCGCGGCGCAGAGCTTGTCGCGGGTTGTCGACATCGCCGCTGCCGCCGAGAAGCCGTAGGGTTCGATGATCTTGGCGAACTCTCCGGATTTCTTCAGCTTCGCGAGTTCCACGTCGAAGGCATCGCGCAACGCTTCGTCGCCCTTCTTGAAGGCGGCGCCGTCGCAATAGACCGGCGCGCCCTGCACTGGCGCAATGACTTCGAGGTTCGGATCATTGGCCTTCTTGACCAGGTCGTTGATGGAAAGAACCGGCAGCGAATAGGCATCGATGCGGCCGTCCTGCAGCATCTTCAGGCCGCTTTGGCCGTCCGGTACGACAATGACGCGCTCGCGCGGCACGCCGGCGTTGAGCGCCAGCTTCTCTTCGGTGCCGCCGCCGGGCGCGCCGATGGTGGCTGACGTGTCCTTGGCGACGTCCTCGTAGCTCTTGAATCCCTTCGGATTGCCCTTCTTCACCAGCATCGCCTCGGCGTCGCACAGCACCGGTTCGGAATAGACGACCGCCGCGCAGCGCTCCGGTTTCATGAACAGGCCGGCAGTGACGACGTCGAAGCGGCCGGCCTGCAGGCCGGGGATCATCGCGCCATACTCCGAAATCGACGCAACGATGTCGCCAACGCCGAGACGCTTGAAGACCTCGCGGGCCACGTCCGGCGCCGCACCCGAAACCTTGCCGTCGGCGGCGACGGCCGTGTAGGGCGGCTCGTTGGCGATGGCGACGCGGGCAAAGCCCTGCGCCTTCAGCTGCTCGAGCTTGCTGTCATCGGCGGAACCGGAGCTTGACGCGGCCAGGACCGCCGTCAATGCGAGACCGGCGACGCCGGCCAGAATGCCAAGTTTCTTCATTGTTCCCAACTCCTTGTTTTCTTGTTTGGTTTTGTCTGAGGCGGTCTTCCGCCCCGCAAAGCGGTCAGACACGATGTCCGGCCGCGATGATCTTCTTCAGGAAGCCTTGCGTGCGCTCCTGCTTGGGATGGCGGAAAATCTCGTCGGGCTTGCCTTCCTCGACGATCCTGCCGCGGTCGAAAAACAGCACGCGGTCGGCGAAGTCGTGGGCAAAGCCCATCTCATGGGTGACGAGCAGCATGGTCATGTCGGTCTCCGCGGCAAGCTTGCGCATGACGTTGAGCACCTCTTCGACCAGCTCCGGATCGAGCGCCGAGGTCACCTCGTCGAAGAGCATGATCTTCGGCGACAAAGCCAGCGCGCGCGCAATCGCCACACGCTGCTTCTGGCCTCCGGACAATTGCGCCGGCATCGACTTCGCCTTGTCGGCCATGCCGACCATGTCGAGCAGTTCCATCGCCCGCTTTTCGGCTGCGGCGCGCGGCGTGCCCTTGGTCAGCATCGGCGCCAGCGTGACATTGTCCATGACGCATTTGTGCGGAAACAGATTGAACAGCTGGAAGACCATGCCGATTTTCTGGCGCATCTTGGTCAGGTGCCGCTCGTCGGCGGGCAGCAGCTGGCCATTGCGCTCCATGTGGTAGAGCTGCTCGCCATCGATCTGGATATGGCCGCCATCGATCCTTTCCAGCGTCATCAGGATGCGCAGGATTGTCGTCTTTCCCGAGCCGGACGGGCCGATCAGCGCCAGCTTCTCGCCGGGCATGACCTGCATCGACAGGCCGTCGAGCACCTTGAACGAGCCGAAGCTCTTCGAAATGGCGTCGACCTTGATGATGGGTGTGGACAAATGAATTTCCCCTGTTGGAGAAGCCTGTGCCCTTAACGATGGGGAAGGCGCCAAATCATGTCAATTGAGAAAATAATCTCATGACAATATTTCCGGCACCGCATGATTTCAGGGCAATTTCCGCTCAGATTGCGAGCAGCAGATGCTCCGGATCGCCAAGCAGGAGCTTGGTCACAACGCCGAGGCCGGCACGCAATTCCCCCTCGGTGGTCGAGCCCAACGAGATGCGCACCGCCGGATGCCAAGGCGCATCGGAGATGCGGAAGGAGGTGCCGGGCGCGATCGCCACGCCCTGCAAGCGGGCCTGGGCGACGAAGCTGTCCTCGGCGCGGTTGGCCGGCAATTGCAGCCAGACATGCAGCCCGTCGCGCCGGGCGCGGTAGTCGACCCCGGCCAGCACTTCGGCCGCGATATCCTGGCGCCGCCGCAACGCCGCGCGCTGCCAGCGCACGAGGTCCATCGCCGTGCCGTCCGTCACCCATTTGGTAGCGATCTCGGCCACCAGCGGCGTCGCCATCCAGTTGGACACCAGATGCCGGTTGGCCACCGCCGCGACATAGCGGTCGGGCGCGGCGAGGTAGCCGATGCGCAGGCCGGGCACGGTGATCTTGGTGAAGGAAGTGACATAGAGCGTCCGCTCCGGCGCGAAGGCGGCAACCGGCGGCGGCCGGTCTTCGACCAGGGGCCCCAGCACATCGTTCTCGATTATGGCGATGTCGTGCTTGCGCGCCACCGCCGCGATCTCTTCGCGCCGCCGCGCATCCATCAGTGTGGCCGTCGGATTGATCACCGACGGCTGCACGAACACGGCGCGGATGTCGGAGAGCCTGCAGGCCTCGTCGAGCGCTTCCGGGATCAGGCCGTTGTCGTCGATCGGCAGGCCTTCAAGGTTGAAGCCGAGATAGCGCGCCAGTGGTACTAGCGTGTGGTGGCCAATTGCTTCGGTGGCGACGGTCGAACCGGGCGGCGCGACGCTCATCAGTGCCACCGTCATCCCCGCGGTGGCGCCGTTGGTCAGGCTGATATTCTGTGCGGAGACATCCAGCCCGCACGGCTTCAGCCAGTCCACCGCCACCGCGCGATGGCGCGGGAACACCATGTTGGGCCGGAACGACAGCGCCGAACTTGACGGCAGGTTTTCCGCCAGCCAGCCCAGCGCTTGCTTCAGCCGCTCCAGATGCATCGGCTCGCAGACCGGCTTCAGGATGGAGAGATCAATGACCTCGCCGAGGCGTTCCGGCAGATAGGGCGGCTCGGGCTCGCGGCGCTGCGTCTGGACAAAACTGCCGCGGCCGATCTCGCCCGAAATCAGGCCGCGCCGGATCAGTTCCTCATAGGCGCGGCTGACCGTCTGCACCGACAATTTGAGATCGTCTGCCAGCCGGCGATGCGTCGGCAGCCGCGCGCCATTGCCCAGCCGCCCGTCATGGATGGCGCGCGCGAACTGGTCGGCCAGCGATTGATAGGCCGGCCGGCGAAGCAGCGCTGGATCGGGTTGCCACAATGTCATGACTTATTAGGATCGAAATCAGTGCAATTGACAATCGAAATCATGCGCCGTCATGGTGATGCCGACAAAAAGTGGACGCCGATGAGATCAGCGAAACTCGACGCGATCGACCTGAAATCCTAGAGGCCATCCAGCGCGACGGACGCATCACCAAGCTGGCGCTGGCCGAGCAGGTCGGCCTTTCGCCGACGCCGTGCTGGATGCGGCTGCGCAAGCTGGAAAAGGCCGGCATCGTCTCGGGCTATCACGCCAGGATCGCCATGCGTGTCGTGACGCCGGTCGCCACTGTATTGATGGAGGTGACGCTGGCCAGCCACCGCCAGGCCGATTTCGACCGCTTCGAGCGCGTCATCCGCGATATCCCCGAGATAGTAGCCTGCTGGTCTGTCGGCGGCGGCGTCGACCATGTGGTGAAGGTGATGGCGCGCGACATCGACGCCTATCAGCGGCTGGTCGACGGCTTGCTCGAGCGCGAAATCGGCATCGATCGCTACTTCACCTACATTGTCACCAAGACAGTGAAGGAGGAACTCGTTCTCCCCATCGCTGACCTGCTGCCGGCATCGTCCTAGCCTGGAGAGATCGTCTGCCAAGGCGGCAGAATAGAGAGACTCTCTCCACGACCGGGCGCGCAAACAATCTCTCTGTCTGCTTAATGACCGATAGTCTTCCCGCACAGTCCGAAACGGGAGGCCTCGATCATGTCCGCGCATTTCGCCCGCTCGCATCGCCATGAGGCGCTCGAACGCCTTGCCGACCGCCGGCTGCTTCGCGAACTCGCCTATGTCGATGGCCACTGGACGGCAAGCGATGCCGCCAAAAGCTTCGAAGTGACCGATCCGGCCACCGGCACCACCGTTGCCTTTGTTGCCGCGCTCGATGCCGGGCAGACAACCAGGGCGATCGATGCCGCCGCGCGTGCCTTCCCGGCCTGGCGATCGCTGCTGCCGCAGGAGCGGTCCAAAATTCTGCGAAAATGGTTCGAATTGATCATTGCCGCAAAAGACGATCTCGCTCTGCTGATGACACTGGAGCAAGGCAAGCCGCTGCAGGAATCGCTTGGCGAAATCGACTACGCCGCTTCCTTCGTCGAGTGGTATGCGGAGGAAGCCAAACGCCTTAACGCCGAGAGCGTCACCAGCCATCTGCCCAACGCGGAAATGATGGTGCGGCGCGAGCCGATCGGTATTGTCGGCGTCGTCACGCCGTGGAATTTTCCGTCGGCGATGCTGACCCGCAAGGCGGCGGCAGCGCTTGCCGCCGGCTGCACCATCGTCGCGCATCCGTCCTCGGAGACGCCGCTGTCGGCGCTGGCGCTGGCTGAGCTTGGCGAGCGTGCCGGCCTGCCCGCCGGCGTCCTCAACGTCATCACTGGCAAAGCCGCGACGATTGTCGGCCGCATGTGCGAGGATGCCCGCGTCCGCGCCATGAGTTTTACCGGCTCGACGGAGATCGGCAGGCTGATCGCCGCGCAAAGTGCTGCTACGATGAAGCGGCTGGTGATGGAGCTTGGCGGCCATGCGCCGCTGATCGTGTTTGCGGATGCGGATCTCGACAAAGCGGTGAGCATCGCCGTCGACGCCAAGTTCGCCACGTCGGGCCAGGATTGCCTCGCCGCCAACCGCATCTATATCCAGCGCCCGATCTACGACCGTTTCTGCGCCGCCTTCGCTAGGCGCATCGAGGCGCTGCGCACCGGCAATGGGCTTGCCGACGGCACCGACATCGGGCCGCTGATGCATGAGCGCGCTGTCACCAAGGTCGAGGAGCAGGTCGCGGATGCCGTCGCTCATGGCGCGCGTTGCCTCACGGGCGGCAGACGGCATCAGGCCGGGCCGTTGTTCTACCAGCCGACGCTGCTGGTCGATGTTTCCGACGAAGCGCTGATCATGCGCGAAGAGACTTTTGGCCCGGTCGCCGCGGTGACGCCCTTCGACAGCGAGGACGAGGCGATCGCCCGCGCCAACGCCACTGAATATGGTCTCGTCGCCTATGTCGTCACCGAGAACGGCGCTCGCCAGCAACGCATGGGCCGCGCCCTCGACTACGGTATGGTCGCCATCAATCGCGTCAAGATCACCGGGGCACCGATCCCGTTCGGCGGCGTCAAGCAATCCGGCATTGGCCGCGAAGGCTCGCGCCACGGGCTCGAAGCCTTCACCGATCTCAAATATCTCTGCCTGGACGTCGCATAGGTTCCAGGTCCACGGATGCATTAGAAGCGTGTTTGCCAATCTCTGAGATCTATCCATGAACGCCACAACAAGAACCGTCCCGGCCACCATGGCCGCCGTGCTGCTCACCGGGCACGGCGGACCGGAAAAGCTCGTCTACCGCACCGATGTCAAAGTGCCTGTGCCTGCAGCCGGCGAAGTGCTGGTCAAGGTCAGCGCTTGCGGTATGAACAACACCGATGTCTGGGTGCGCCAGGGGGCCTATGGCACGGAGGAGGACTCAGCCGCCGTATCGACCTGGCGACGCCAGGGCAACACGCTTGTTTTCCCGCGTATCCAGGGCACCGACACGGTCGGTACCATTGCTGCTGTCGGCGAAGGCGTCTCGCCGGATCGCGTTGGCGAACGGGTGATGGTCGATTTCTCCATCTACAACCGCGACGACGATTCACTCGCCGACATTGACTATATGGGACACGGCCGTGACGGCGGTTACGCCGAGTACCAGGCGGTGCCGGCTGAAAACGCCCATGTCGTCGACACCAAGATGAGCGACGTAGAACTCGCCACCTTCTGCTGCGCCTATCTCACCGGCGAGCAGATGCTGGAGCGTGCCGGGCTGAAAGCCGGCGAGCGCGTGCTGGTCACCGGTGCGTCGGGCGGCGTTGGCTCCGGCATCGTGCAGCTGGCACGGGCGCGTGGTGCGATCCCCTATGCAGTCGTCGGCAAGGGCAAGGAGCAGGCGGTACGCGACATCGGCGCCGAGGCGGTCATCACACGTGGCGTCGCCGACTTGCCCGCCGCGGTTAATGAGGCGACCGGCGGCCAGCCGATCGATGTCGTGGCCGATCTCGTCGGCGGTACAATCTTCAATGACCTGTTGCGCGTCCTGAGGCCCGAAGGCCGCTATGCAACCGCCGGCGCCATCGCCGGGCCGGTGGTGCAACTCGATCTCAGGACCATGTATCTGAAGCAACTGCAGCTGCATGGTTCGAGCCAGGGCACGCGTGCCGACTTTCGCCGCATCGTTGGCTATATCGAGGCGAAGAAAATCCGGCCGCTGGTTGGCGGTGTCTACAAACTGTCGGACTTCCACCGTGCCCAGACAGACTTCATGGGTAAGGACTTCGTTGGCAAGCTCGTCGTGGTGCCAGATGCAATGTGGAGGCGGCCAAGATCATTGATCCAGGACCCAACCGACGTCACCTCAAATAGGGTCATCCGAGCCATGTCAGCTGACACTGCCTCAGCGCAAACCGCGTGGTCATCGGCGATGTCTGCTTCTAGACAGTGCCAAAGCTGACCTCAACGACCGAGATGAGGCGCAAAGCCGCCGCCCTCTTGCGTCTCGCGCAGGTCAACTATGGGGTCAAGTCGGGCATGCCACACGTCCGAGCCAGTGATCCGGAACGACTCAAAGACTAACTTCGCGGCAGGCGTGGAAATCGTCTCGAGCACAATCCGATTTGATTTTTATGGGAGGTTCGAGTCCACGACGCGGGGCAAGGAAAAAATACATGAGTAAAATCAAGAAGTTAGATGGTCTTTTGGTGAGCCGGAGGACGTAGTAAGAACGTTGATTTTATTGAGTTTTTCGTGGGCAAAATCAGAAATCTTCCCGTATCGTTCCGCATGGTCCTGCGACCGGCGGCCGAGTATAGCGAAAACCGTCATCGACCTCGCACGCTCGAATAGTATCGAACGGCGCCTCACGACACCCGGCGACCAGCAAAACCAGTACTTTCGTGTGCGGTTTTGCTCCAACGTGATGCGAATTTCGGATTCGTCACACTAGGCGGTCTCGGCAATATTCAGCACGGCGTCGATCTCGGCCGTCGCCGCTGCCGGCAGCGGCCCTTTTTCCAGTGCACTGAGATTGTCCTCGACCTGCTCGGGTCGCGTGAAGCCGGGAACCGGCAAGGCGATCACCGACCAGGCGAGGATCCAACCGAGCGCGGCTTGCGACCTGCTGTCGTCGACCTCGCCATAGATGGTCGCCGTATCACTCCAGCGCGCGGCGCCACCCGCCGCCCAGGTGGCGCGCGCCATGTCGAACGACTCCGGCAGAGTTGTGTGGCCCTTACAGGCCATGGGTCTATTTTATTGCGATGACCCTGCCTGCTCTATCTAGATTGCAATTGACCTTTGCCTGCCGGACTTCGTTACCTCCTTGCCTCGCGTAGTCCACTCGCACATTGAGCGGCGCCATGATTGTACCCCGGCGTTGACGCAAGGCACCCGCGCTTGCCGCACGGACACGGATGGCCCCAAGTGGCTTGGCAGCGGACATGACCGCCGCGCGGCAGGCTTGCACAACCGCAACCGGCGTCCCGGGTATCGCTTCCAGTGGTAGCAGAGATCCAAAGGGATATCCCTTGGTGAAGCCCCGCCCGGATTTGGAAGGCCTGAGGACGGACGGCAGAACAATCGACTTCATGGTGGTCTTGGCAGTCGCTGTCGAGACTGCGGCCGGACTACCGGCAGTGGTAGCCGATTGGTTTTCGGCCGACTGATCATCGCCAACACCGGCATTTGCGCCAACCGAAGCTCCAACGCCTAGTCCGCCCGCGCCGCTAACGCTCGTCCCGACCCCCACAGACGTGCCTTGCGCACCGGCGCTCACTCCAGCACCGACCCCGAGACCGCCGACGTTCGCGCCCACCCCCGCAGAAGTGCCTTGCGCACCGGCACTCACTCCAGCGCCGACCCCGAGACCGCCGACGTTCGCGCCCACCCCCGCAGAAGTGCCTTGCGCACCTGCGCTCACACCGGCGCCGAGCCCGATGCCGCCAACACGACCGCCTACGCCCGTGTCAAAAGCCGAGGCAGGTCCGACTGCCATCCCGATCATCAACGCGGCCACGACGCAATCTTTCATTGTCATGCTCCCGTGCAGCATACATTTCGTTCCCTAGTCCTCACTGTCGCAGGTCGCGCTTTTTCGGGGGGCGACTTGGGAGCAGTGCGGCGGGAAGATCGATGGTTGCCAGCACCTCGGATTGCGATGGGTCCTGGCCCTTTACCTTCTGTTTCCCCTGTGAGGGCGGTTTACGGGTTGCCCCTGAGCGCGGCAATTTAGCTGCAAGCTCACCCGCTGGGGCGAGCGCTTTCGGCGGGCGCTGCAAGTCTGTAGTGCGCCGCTTATCCTTGAAGATATCAATCGTCGCCCGTGCGGCACTGAGGCTGCGGGCCAAAGCGGTGGCCCTTTCACGCTCTTGGTCGAGCGCCGCACTCAGTCCAATGGAGCGCTGCCTCAGAGCATCGCGTTCCTTCCGAACCAAGTCGAGTTCACTCATGGCTGAATTTGCTCGTTCGCGCTCCAGTTCGAGCGCTTCTCCAGCCTGCTTTGAAGCGGCCTCGGCCACTTGGCGGTCCTTTGCGGCGCTGGCCTGCTCGACCGCTGCCAGATTTGCGCTTGTCCTGAGAGCATCGATCGTTTGATGAGCCGTGGTAAGTTGTTGTTTCAAGAGCTCAACCTGGCGCTCATCCTCAAGCGGCTGCTTGGCAGGAGCCTGAGCGGCTTCAATGGCGGGGTTGGCAACGGGCACGCTGCCGCTCGCGTTTTCCGAAAGAGTGGCTGCCGCCTGGAGATTTTCGATAACACGTTGCGCCATCTCCAGACTGTGCGAGAGCGCTTTGTCTGTTTGCTGCTGCGCTTCTAAGGCCTGAGCTTGCCTGGCCAGCTCCGCTCGTGCTGCGGCCAATTCGCGGCGCAGGCCTTCCACATTCTCGTCGAGCGGGTTGCCTGCATCCTTGGATGCTTGCGCTTCACCGAGGACCGCACCGGATATAGGGGATCCGGGCGCGCCCGTTTGCGCGTTGCCCGGTTTTTTCTCGAAATCGGTATGGTCCGAAACCACGACCGACGAGCTGTCGTTAGCTGCGCCGACCGTTGACGTTCCCGGAGCCAATTGACTGTACGCCGGAGATGCAAACAGCAGAATGAGGGTTAACGGAGCGAAAGGAGATATGGCGCCACGCGCTGTGCCGCGTATCCCTCGGAGCAAAATCAATAGGGGTCGACTAATGAACGTGACGTTCCAGCGGAGACGCTTTGATTTGGTATTCCGTGCATAGACCATCGCTGAAACTCATCAACCACGGCCCTCACCGCTATTGTATTTTCTACTTACTGCAGGCCACGTCGCTAGATGCCGCGTGGTACGAATTTTATCGCCATCTCCTTACTTGTCTTCGTTCGAACGGACGAAGGATGTTCCTTGCGCTCGCTAGGCTCGACCTATGAACAAAATGGGGACCATCAGGCCGATGCCGCTAGCCAGCAAAAGGCTGATCATCGCGACGATGAAAACCTCAAGAGCGCAACTGACCCATTTATCTGTGATCGACGAAAAATGCAGCTTCGATCGCGAGGGCTTCGTCCCAATTGCTGACTCATTGGTCACCTCTTCTGGGCGGAGACGATTAGCCATCCGCCCTACTCCACCGTCACCGATTTCGCCAGATTGCGCGGCTGGTCGACATCGGTGCCCATGAAGACGGCGGCGTAATAGGCCAGCATCTGGATCGGCAGCGCGTAGATGATCGGCGAGATGATCTCCGGCACGTCGGGCAGGATGATTGTCTCCATCGTCTTGAGGCTCACCTGCGCCGCGCCCTTGGCATCGGTGATCAGGATGATCTTGCCGCCGCGCGCCGCCACCTCCTGCATGTTGGACACCGTCTTTTCGAAAATGCGGTCATGCGGCGCGATGACGATCACCGGCATGTTTTCGTCGATCAGCGCGATCGGCCCATGCTTCAGCTCGCCGGCGGCATAGCCTTCGGCATGGATGTAGGAGATTTCCTTGAGTTTCAGCGCGCCTTCCATGGCCAGCGGGAAATTGGTATCGCGGCCGAGATAGAGCACGTCCTTGTAGCGCGAGATTTCACGCGCAATGCGCTCGATCTGTTCCTCGAGCTTCAGCACCTGGTTGGCGTAGCGTGGCGCCTCCGAAAGCGCGCGCACCAGSGTYTTTTCCTCGTCCTTCGAGATCGTGCCGCGCGCCACGCCGGCGCGCACCGCCAGCGACGCCAGCACCGACAGCTGGCAGGTGAAAGCCTTGGTCGAGGCGACGCCGATCTCCGGACCGGCSAGCGTCGGCAGCACGACATCGGATTCGCGCGCCATGGTCGATTCGCGAACATTGACGATGGCGCCGATCTTCATGCCGGCCTTGCGGCAATAGCGCAGCGACGCCAGCGTGTCGGCGGTTTCGCCCGACTGCGAGATGAAGAAGGCGGCGTCCTTGTCCGACAGCGGCATTTCGCGGTAGCGGAACTCCGAAGCGACGTCGATGTCGACCGGCAGCCGCGCATAGCGCTCGAACCAGTATTTGCTGATCAGCCCGGCGAGATAGGCGGTGCCGCAAGCCGAGATCGCCAGCCGGCCGATCTTGGCAAAATCGAAGGGCAGATCCAGTGGCTTCGAGACGCCGGAGACGAAATCGACATAATGCGCCAGCGTGTGCGAGATCACTTCCGGCTGCTCATGGATTTCCTTTTCCATGAAGTGGCGGCGGTTGCCCTTGTCGACCATGAAGCTGGTCGACAGCGACTGCTGGCGCTTGCGGTCGACTTTTTTGCCATCGATGTCGAAAATGGTGACGCCGCCGCGGCGCACCACCGCCCAGTCGCCGTCTTCGAGATAGGTGATGGAATTGGTGAACGGGGCGAGCGCGATGGCGTCGGAGCCCAAAAACATCTCGCCTTCGCCATGACCGACGGCGAGCGGCGGGCCATTGCGGGCGCCGACAATGAGATCCTCATCGCCCGTGAACATGATCGCCAGCGCAAAGG
>NZ_JBFUFA010000011.1:0-181796 GCF_056403695.1 Mesorhizobium sp. P2_F7
CGCAAACGTCGTCTCGCGCTGCAAAAGGAGTCAGCGCTTCACGCGCAACGACCCCCTCTGGCCTGCCGGCCATCTCCCCCTCAAGGGCAGGGCAATCGCATATGGACTCTTTCGAGGAATCGAACGGCGAACAAATCGGAATCGCGTCGAGAACAAACGTCGCGAGATTCCATCTTTGTTCCGCATATGCGATTCCCCTGCCCTCAAGGGGGAGATCTGCAGCTCCGACGCCGTCTTTTTTCGGCCCAATGTTGTCATGTATCCTTGGAATCGAACGTAGAGCGGGGTTTAAATCATGCGCATGGTCTGGACGTTTCTGTTCGCGCTCGTGAGCAGCGTTGCTTTCGCGGCTTCGCCGGAGGATGACTATATCGCCGCGCGCGACAAGGCGATTGCGGCGATCGCTGCGCTGAACAGCGCCAATGCGGCCATCGAAACGATCGACGCCCAGAACGAGAAGGCGCTGGCCGACCTGCAACAGAGGCTTGCCGGCATCATCGGCCCGCTGGCGGTCAAGGACTTTCCGGCAAGCGGTACGATCGATATCGAAAGCCTCAGCGACTCCGACATCGGCTCCGGCATGCTCGATGGACTGCGCTACACCAAAGGCGACGACGGCCCCAGCCTGGTGGCAACGACGCGAGGGCTGCTGGAGCGCTGGCTCAAGGCCAAAGCCGCCGAGACCGACGAGAGTTTCAAACTGCCCGCCGGCATCGATGCCGCGCTGAAGGTGGATGCTTTCTATACCCAGGCGATCAACAGCGACGCCGCCTTTGAGGGAACGCTCGACTTCCCGCTGAAGACCCCGCAAGGCGCCGACATCGCCTTCGCCCGGCTCGGCGGCTGGACGCAGGATGTCGGGCCGATCTACGAGCAGGAAGTCATCGTTACGCTCGTCAAAGGCGACAGCGTTAGAATCATGGCGGCGCCGGCGGCCCCTGCCGTTGCGAAGATCGCCACCTGCGACGCCGTCTGGGCTGCTGCGGACGCTGCTGCGCAGAAATTCCAGGAGGCCTACCAGGCTTCGGACCTCAAGGACGAAAAAGCATTCGATTCCTCCAATGCAGCCTGGGACAAGGGCGACAGCGACTACCGCGCCTGCATGGGCCAACATTTGCCGGGAGACCCGGCCTTTCCGGCGCTGCTTGCCCAGGCGCAGGCGCTGGCCGATCAGATGGCGGGAAAGTAAGGCTTCGGGACAGGCCCTGCGCGGCAAGGTCAGTCGGCTTTTTCGATTTGGATGCGAAGGATGCGAGCGGCCGTCCGATGCCGCTGGCTCAATTCATCGTTCAGGGAACCGACCTTTGTTTTTGTCTGGGACCAGTCAGCTTTCGCACCTATGCTGACAACCGAGACCTCAACGTTTATTCTCAGGGTCGCCTTGAAGTCCAAATTTAAGCTTTAGCTACTACGGTCGACCGACGGACTACTGTCCTGGAAAGGTATTCGGATCGAATTGGCAGGAGCGAAATTCAATCCCGGCCGGTTGAAACGGGCCATTTTTTCTTCCGCCAACTTGCCGGCGGCGATTGCCTTTGTTGTGCTTCTCGTCTGCGCCCTGGTTGCCGACCAGAGGAACAGCGAAGTCTCCGATCAGTTGGCGCGCGCTGGCGTCCTGGCCAAGGTCAACATCATACGCGCCAAGCTTGAAGGCAACATTACCGGCAATCTCCAACTGGTTCAGGGTCTCGTATCCACGATCGTTACCGAGCCCTATATGGGCCAGCAGAGATTTGCGGCACTCGCCCGCAATCTCTTCGAGCAAAAATCGCAGTTGCGCGACGTTGCCGGCGCGCCCGATCTCGTCATCGCGCTGATATACCCGCTGGAAGGCAATGAAAAAGCCATCGGGCTGGACTACCGCAAGAGCGATACGCAACGCATGGCTGCGCTTCGGGCTCGCGACCAGCGCGCGCTGGTGCTCGCCGGGCCGGTCAAACTGGCGCAAGGCGGGCGTGGCTTCATCGGCCGTATCCCGGTCTTCGTGCCGACGGCGGGTGGCGGCGACCGTTTTTGGGGGATTGTCTCGGCCGTGATCGATATCGACCGGCTCTACAGCGCGAGCGGTCTGACCGAGCCCGACCTGGATATCGATGTGGCGCTCATCGGCAAGGATGCGCTGGGGGGCGGTGGCGAACTGTTCTTCGGCGGCGACAATGTCGTGGCCAGCAATCCGGTGACGGCAGAGGTGCAACTGCCTTCAGGCTCCTGGCAGATTTCGGCGATACCGAAAGGCGGCTGGCCGACCGGTCCGAAAAATGAGTGGCTGTTGCGGGGGCTCATGGCGCTCGCCGGCGCGCTGGTGGTGCTGCCGATCCTCGCGGCAGGACGTCTTTTCGGTGAGCGACAGAAAAATGACGCCGAGTTGAGGCGCCTGTCGAGGCGGCTGGAGCTGGCATTGGAAGCCTCAGGGATAGGCGTTTGGGAGCACGACCTCGTCAGCAACGAGCTCGTATGGGACGACCGCATCAACGAAATCTATGGCAAGCCCGCCGACGGCAAGACCCGCGGCTATGACGACTGGGCGCTGGCGATCCACCCTGAAGATTTCGAGCGGGCGAAAGCGGACTTCGATTCGGCTGCCGCGATACAAGGCCCCTACTCTTCGCAGTATCGGATACTGCGACCGGACGGCACCATTCGTCATGTCCGCACACGCGCCAGTTTCTTCCAGGACATCAACGGCGGATCGAAAATGATCGGCGCTGAATGGGACGTGACCTGGGACGTGCTACTCAACGAGAATCTCGTGCGCGAACGTCGCCTTTCAGAATCGAAAAATGCCGAACTGAATATGGCCAAGGCCCGCATCGAGCATGTCGCGCTGCACGATTCGCTGACCGGCCTGCCCAACCGTCGGTATCTGGACGAGATGCTTGCCGAAAACCCCGAAGCCGAGGGCCGCGCAGCATTGCTGCATCTCGACCTTGACCGCTTCAAGCAGATCAACGACACGCTCGGCCACGCAGCAGGCGATGCATTGCTGGTGCATGCTTCGAAAGTCATCAAGGCCAGCGTCGGCAGCTCCGATTTCGTTGCGCGCATCGGCGGCGACGAGTTTGTCGTGCTGAGCCATGGACGCGACGACAAGGAACTCGCCGCGCTTGCCGACCACATCATCGACGCCATGCGCCAGCCGGTCGACTATCTGGGTCACCAGTGCCGGTTCGGCGTCAGCATCGGCATTGCAGCCAACAGCGGCGTCGATGCCAAACAGCTGCTGGTCAATACCGATCTGGCGCTGTACCGGGCGAAAGGCCGTGGCCGCAACCGCTACGAGTTTTTCAACGAAGAGCTGCAGAGCGAGATCGTTCGGACCAAGCAGACCGCCGACGAGATTCTGGGCGGACTCGAGCGCAACGAATTCGTTGTCTACTATCAGCCGCAGTTCGACGCCAGGACGCTGGAGATCGTCGGCGTCGAAGCGCTGTCGCGCTGGGATCATCCGCAACGCGGCGTGCTGACCCCCGACGCCTACATCAAGGCGGCTGAAGAACTCAATGTCGTGGCGCTTATCGATCGCACAGTCCTGACGCAGGCGCTTGATAATTTCGAGCGCTGGTCGCGTAGCCACCTCAACATCCCGCGCGTGTCGGTCAACGTCTCCGCCAGGCGGCTGGAGGACAAGGGACTGATCAAAGGGTTGCGCAAGCTTGCCATCAAGAAGGGGACCGTGTCGTTCGAGCTGGTGGAGTCGATTTTCCTCGACGAGAACGACGAACTGGTCACCTGGAACATCGAGCACATAAAGGGGCTCGGCATCGACATCGAGATCGACGATTTCGGCACCGGACATGCCTCGATCGTCTCGCTCCTGAAGTTGCGGCCGCGTCGCCTCAAGATCGATCGCCAGCTGGTCACACCCATCACCAGCTCAACCGCGCAGCGGCAGCTGGTGTCGTCCATCATCGACATCGGAAAGTCGCTCGGTATCGAAGTGGTCGCCGAGGGTGTCGAGACGATGGAGCACGCCCAGATCCTGAAAGAGCTTGGCTGCGATATCCTGCAAGGCTTCCTGTTCGGCTACCCGATGGACGCAAAAGCCTTCAAGACGTTCGCCCAGTCACGCAAATGGCTGGCGGCGAGCTGACAAACCCTGCTGGCCGCAATCGCTGGCGCAGAACCGTTTCCTGAAATTGCTCTAACTGCGTAGCCCCGGCGCACTCTGCCCCGTGCGCTTGACATGTGGATCGACGTAGAGATTCAGCAGAATTTCAGAAATCTGCCGGTACGCGCCCGTTCCTTGGCTTCATTGTTCTCAGCAACGAACCGGAGGAGGTCGAACATGTCACTGAATGAGAACACGCGCCAAGCCGCCCGGCAGGAACTCCTGGAATTTGCATCCACCGTCATGGCTGGGTCCCCTTGTGCGCCCATGCCTGGAACAATGTTCGAAATGCTGGAGATCATGGCCGTGGAGAGGCGCATGACTTCCAGCCAAAGTGAAGGTGGATCAAATTCTCCTGATCCCTTGACGTCCGCGCCGATTGGGACCCCAATCAGGCAGCGTTTGGTCGAACTGGTCAGATCGGCATTGAATGTCGCGAGAAAACCCAGGGCACGTGCCACTGGCACTTGGCAGTTGCGAGCTTGATCTTGCCCGCGGGCTGCTGCTGTGCGACGGCAAACCTGTTGCTCTGCGCTCCAAGGCTTTTGACCTGTTGACCTATCTCAGCAGGAATGTCGGGCGTGTCGCGGCCAAGTCGGAACTGATGTCAGCGGTGTGGCCCGATGTCTTTGTGACCGAGGACTCACTGACGCAGGCGGTCAGGGAGTTGCGAAAGGCGCTGCACGACGAAAGCCAAACTATTATCCGCACGGTCGCCAAACGCGGCTACATCCTCTCCGTTCTCGATATGCCGGAGCAAGAGCGCGCCGGGCAGCCGAGCGTTGCGGTACTGCGTTTCAGCAATGAAGGTGCGCCGGAAGATACCCCTTTGATCGACGGTTTCGCCGAAGACATTGTCAATGCGTTGGCTCGCTTCGGAACGGTCGTCGTGCTGGCGCGCAATTCCGGATTTGCATTTGTCTCGGATTCCGCTTCCGATTGGCGTGCCGTTGGCGACAGCCTAGGCGCAACCTATCTGGTCCGCGGCCGAGCGACGACTCGCCCAGACGGCATGCGGGTCACGATCAGCCTCGTTGCTGCCTCGACGGGTGGAGTCCTCTGGAGCGATACTTTTTCCGCGTCCGGCGGCGAGATCTTCGACATTCAGGAAGAAATCGCTCGCCGTGTGGTGAACCGGCTGGTCGCTCGGCTCGACGACGCAGGCGTCAAGCAAGCCACCCCAAAGCCTCCCGACAGCCTGGCCGCGTATGAGCTTCTCCTGCGTGGACTGGCCCGGCTGCGCGGTTATGGCGATGATGACAATAAGGCTGCGCGCGATCTTTTCCAGGCTGCGGTCGAAAAGGACCCGACCTATGCCCTGGCGCATTCCTACATCGCGCTGGCCGATCTCATTATCGGTGGCTATGCCGAGGCATCCCCGGCATTGCTTGGTTCGCTGATCGATCGCGCAGAGTGTGCGGTGACCCTGGCGCCGGAAGAGCCGCGCTGCCATCGCGTGCTCGCCCAGGCTTTAATCTCTGCCCGTCAGTTCGACGCGGCCGAACATCACCTTCAGCGCGCGCTCGACCTCAATCCCTATGACGCCGATACGATTGCGCAAATGGGGTTCTTGCTGTCGATGAGAGGCCGGCCTCTTGAAGCGCTCGCGGCGATTGACAGTGCGATACGGATCAACCCGATCCATCCTGATTGGTACCACTATGATCGCGCCATCGCGCTATACTCGGCTGGAGACTACAAGGCCGCGCTTGTCTGCATGTGCAAGGTCCCCTCGAAGTCGCCCTGGCGACTGACAAGGCTGGCGGGGTGCCACGCGCAACTCGGCGAACTGAAGGAAGCCCAGCGCGTTATGGCAGAGGTCAAGCGGATAGCACCTGACTTTTCGCCGATGCAGTTTGCGCAGACCGGGATTGCGTACGAACATGCAAGTGATGTGGAACATCTCGTTGCCGGTGTCGCCAAAGCACTTGCCGCGTATGAGCAGCAACCCTAGAGCGGTTCATCGTTTCACGGAAACGCAGAACCGCTCTATCTCCTTGTTTTGACGCAATTCCGGACGGAAAACCGCTTCACACTTTTCCTGGAATTGCTCTACGCGGCACCGGCGAGTTTTCGCATTGGAAATGCGGCTTCTCGCAGGCTGGCCCCCGATCGACCAGCGGCGTGTCAGGAAACATAGGTGTTTGAGCGAATTGGTATTAATCTGCGCAGTACGGGTTCTTGGGGCAAAGGAATGGATTTCGGCACAGGGCATGGCTACCTCCTCATCGGCGGTCTCATCCTGGTCGGCGCCGGGCTGCTGATCCTGTCGCTGATCGTCAATCTTCGCGTGGCACACAGCGTGCGCGACGACGTGCGCCATCGTGAAAAGCTCCTGGAATACTATCGCAACATCTTTTCGCAGCTCGGCGTGATCCTGATCGGCATCGGCGTCTCCTTGTTCATCTTCTTTTTCCAGCAGAATTATCAGGACCAGCGCAGGCGCGAGACGGAACTGCAGCAGGTCATGGCAAAGCTGGCGGCACGCATTGCCCGCGGCGCCCCTGTCGCCGGCTCGCTTGGCGAATTCGACGAATTTCTGGATCAAGGCGGGCCCTATGTCAGTCCGGTGCTTGGGGGAGCGAACGCCGCGGTCAGCGCCCAGGGAACCGAGCTCGGCAAGCAGGTCGGCGAGATACTTCTGGTCGAGCGCGATGTCGACGTGCGCGACTTCGATCTCCTTAACCTGTCGCGCGATTTCGAATCCTCGTTCGTCGTCAACGAGCTCGATCCGACGCTGTGGTTCAACATCGTGCGCGACGAGAGCGAGATCAAATATGCCACCACCCAGCTCGCCCTCGATTACAAGGACCTGCAGGATGCGATCGGCGGCGAGTCGATTGAGGTTGCGGTCGCCAATCCTGAAAAGGAGCGCCGGATCAAGCACGAGGTGCTCGACATCTTCTATGATGCCGACCTGCTGCGCCAGCGCAGCAGGCGATTTCTCGGCCGCGCGTGCTGGCTGTTCAGCAAGGGGAAGAGCTTCGTCACCCTTCGACCGGCCGACGAGATTGAAGCCGATACCAAGTCGCACCAGGAATGGATCGAGCGGTCGAAACCACTGCTGACGCAGTCAAAGTCGGGCAGCGGCGATTGCTTCACACTGCTCCAGTACGGCCCCGTACCTGGTGGCTAGTCACCCACCCGCCGCAGCGTGCCGAGATGATTGTCGTTGAGAAAACCTATGGTCATGGCCGACGCCTTGCCGTCGGGGCCGACGACGAAGCTCACGCCGGTGGGCCGATCCGGCGTCTCGGTATCGGGGAAGGTCAGGAACAGGTCGCCGTCGTAATGCGTCAAGGAATAGGACCGGGCGCCAGCCGGGCCGACCTTGAGCACAAGGCCGTCTCCCGCGCTCACCACGACAGCATCGCCGATGAAGTCGTTGGCGTAACGGCCGGCATAGGCGCTGGCCGGTGCGGCCGGCCTTGCCGGGGACGGCGGCGCGGCATAAGTGGCCTTGGCCGCCTCGACCGCCGGACCGAACAGACTGGCGTAGATCCCGTCCCATGCCTTGATCCAGTCCCTCTCGACAGAACCCTCGAAGACGAGATCGGCGAAGCTGTCGGACAGACCCTCCGGCAACCCTGTCGGAAAGGCGTTGGCGATGATGACGATGCCAAGCCTCTCCTTGGGGAAGATTGTCACCAGGGTTCGGGCGCCGACGCTGAAGGCGCCGGCATGACCCCAGCTAAGGCCGTGGCGACCGAATTCCACATTCCATCCGAGGCCGTAGAATGACGCGCCGCCCGAGACGGGGTTTTTGCCGCGCGCCATCAGGGGAACATGCGTCTGGTCCAGCGCATCGGCGGCAATCAGCGTCTTGCCGTCATAGACCCCGTTGCCGACTATGAGGCGCACCCATTGCGAGAGATCGCGCGCGGTGGAGCTGACGCCGCCGGCGGGTGCCTGCGCATCCGGATCGCGCCTTACCTTCGCGGCCCAGACGCCATCGACCTTGACGTGCAGCGCGGCGCGGTTGGCATGTTTGGCGAAATCCGCATGGCGCGAGCTGGTCGAGGCCATTCCAAGCCGACGGTAGAGCTTCTCCTCGGCGACATCCTCCCAGGATTTGCCTGTCTGCTTGGCGGCAGCAATGGCGCCCTCGGTCAGTCCGAAATTGGAGTAGGCGTAGCCGGCGCGAAAGCTCGACGATGGCGGCACGAAGCGCAGGCGATGCAGGATCTCGGCGCGGTCGTAACCGATATCCTCGAGGTCGTCTCCGGCGGTGCCCGGAAGGCCGCTGCGGTGCGAAAACAGGTCGCGCACCGTGAGTTCGCTGGTCGGATAGGGCTCGGCCAGCCGGAAGGCCGGATCGAGGTCGGCGACCTTCGAATCCCAAGACACAATCCCGTCGCTGACCAGTGCCGCCACCACCGTGGCGGAGACCGGCTTGGACAGGGAGGCGATCTGGAACACCGTGTCGGCGTCGACCGCCTCCGGCTTGCCGGCATCGCAATGCCCGAACCCTTTCAGGAAGATCACCTCGTCGCCATGCACGATCCCGATGGCGAGACCAGGTACGGCACCGTCCGCGACGGCGCCTTCGGCGAGCGCTTCGAGCTTCGACATGGCGGCGGTGATGCGCTCAGGCGTGATTGTGTCGGCCGCCGCCGCATGCGGCCAAAGCACTACTACGGCGAAGAAGGCCCAAATCCTCCAATGGCAGAGATTCCGATCCAGCCGCACGCTCGCGCCTCCTCCCCTGTATTCGCCTGCCATAGTACAGGCCGGCTCTGGGTAGGCCAATGCTTGCTCGGCCGTGAAGCAGAAAGGGTTGGCCCGGCGCTCTTAGCTCCGCAGTCCCGGCGCTTCCTGCCCGGTGCGCTCGACATATTCGGTGTAGCCGCCGCCATAGGTGTGGATGCCTTCCGCAGTCAGTTCCAACACGCGGTTGGAGAGGGCTGCCAGGAAATGGCGGTCGTGCGAGACGAACAGCATGGTGCCTTCATACTGCGACAGCGCCGTGATCAGCATCTCCTTGGTGGCGATGTCGAGATGGTTGGTCGGTTCGTCCAGCACCAGAAGATTGGGCGGATCGAACAGCATCAGCGCCATCACCAGCCGCGCCTTCTCGCCGCCCGACAGCACGCGGCATTTCTTCTCGATCTCGTCGCCGGAAAAGCCGAAGCAGCCGGCGAGTGCCCTGAGCGGCGCCTGGCCGGCCTGCGGAAACGCGTCCTCCAGTGTCTGGAACACGGTGCGCTCGCCCTCCAGAACCTCCATGGCGTGCTGGGCGAAATAGCCCATCTTCACGCTCGGCCCGCGCGCGACCGTGCCGGCATCGGGGTCGGACGCGCCGGCGACCAGCTTCAGCAGCGTCGACTTGCCGGCGCCGTTGACGCCCATGATGCACCAGCGCTCGCGGCGGCGGACCTGGAAGTCGAGCCCTTCATAAATGGACCGGCTGCCATAGCACTTGTGGACGTTCTTCAGCGTCACGACATCCTCGCCGCAGCGCGGCGCCGGCTGGAAGTCGAAATTCACGATCTGGCGGCGCTTGGGCGGCTCGACGCGATCGATCTTGTCGAGCTTCTTCACCCGGCTCTGCACCTGTGCAGCATGCGAAGCACGGGCCTTGAAGCGCTCGATGAAGGCGATCTCCTTGGCCAGCATCGCCTGCTGGCGCTCGAACTGCGCCTGCTGCTGCTTGTCGGCGATCGCCCGCTGCTGCTGGTAGAATTCGTAATTGCCGGAATAGGCGGTGAGCGAACCGGCATCGATCTCGACCACCTTGTTGACGATGCGGTTCATGAACTCGCGGTCGTGCGAGGTCATCAACAGCGCACCGTCATAGCCCTTCAAAAACTGCTCCAGCCAGATCAGACTTTCGAGATCGAGATGGTTCGACGGTTCGTCGAGCAGCATGACGTCGGGCCGCATCAACAGGATGCGGGCGAGTGCGACACGCATCTTCCAGCCGCCGGAGAGCTTGCCGACATCGCCGTCCATCATCTCTTGGCTGAAGCCGAGGCCGTCGAGCACTTCGCGGGCACGGCCGTCCAGCGCGTAGCCGTCGAGTTCCTCAAAGCGATGCTGCGCCTCGCCATATTGTTCGATGATCTCGTCCATCCGGTCGGCCTGGTCGGGATCGGCCATGGCCGCCTCGAGTTCGGCCATTTCGGCCGCCACGTCGCTGACCGGCCCAGCGCCGTTCATCACTTCGGCGACGGCGCTATGGCCCGCCATGTCGCCGACATCCTGGCTGAAATAGCCGATGGTGACGCCGCGATCGACCTGGACCTGGCCCTCGTCCGGCTGCTCCTGGCCGGTGATCATGCGAAAGAGCGTCGTCTTGCCGGCGCCGTTCGGCCCGACGAGGCCGACCTTCTCGCCTTTCTGCAAGGCGGCCGAGGCCTCGATGAAGACGATCTGGCGGCCGTTCTGCTTGCCGATGCTTTCAAGACGGATCATGGGGCGGTCCGGGGGAGTTGGTGCAAAGTTGAGGGATTTGCCCGGGGCCATACGCGAATGAGCGCAAGGAGGGAAGAGGCAGAAGCGCCGCAGATGGTGGCGAGGACCCCGTCATCGCGCCCGAAAACAAAAATCCAGCGATTGTCGAAAACTGCCGTCACGGAACGACATTGGCACGGCGGCCTGCAGGGCCCCCGAACAGCGACACCAACAGGGCAGGAATATGACGATGGCCAAGATGCTCGTGATCTACAAAACCCCGGCCGATCCGGAGGCATTCGACCGGCACTATTTCGAGGTTCATGTGCCGCTGGCCAAGAAGCTTCCCGGCCTGCGGCGCTACGACATCAGCAGGCGGCCCATCATCAAGCGCTCGGCGGGCGAGATGCCGTATCTGGTGGGGACGCTCTATTTCGACAGCCTCGCCGATATGCAGAGCGCATTTGCCACCGAAATCGGCATTGCCTGCGCCGCTGACCGGCGGATACTCGCGCCAGGAGACGACGACTTGACGATGCTGCTGTTCGACGTCGACGAAGTGTGAGCCTTCGCCTGTCTCGGAGCGAAACGAAGGAGCCGCGCCGGAGCGGACGACGTTACTTCGCGTCGTGGAAGATGATCCCCACCGTATGCCGCCGTCCCGAGCGCAGGCGGCTGACACCGTGCCTGAGATTGACGCGGTAGTGGCCCTTCGTGCCTTGCACTGGCCGGTTGTGGACAGCAAAAATCACCGCATCGCCCTGGGTCAGCGGCACTACCTCGGCGCGGCTCTGCATGCGCGGGCGTTGCTCGGTCAGCACGAATTCGCCGCCGGTGAAATCCTCGCCCGGTTGGGAGAGCAGGACCGCCACCTGCAGAGGAAAGGCGAGATCGCCATAGAGGTCCTGGTGCAAGCAGTTGAAGTCGCCGGGACCGTACTGGAGGAGAAGCGGCGTCGGCCGCGTCTGGCCGTTTTCGTGGCAAAGCTGGAGGAAGGCGGCGTGATCCTCGGGATAGCGCTGGGCAATGCCCATGCGCTCGTTCCAGTCGTTGGCGACGGCGGCCAGCCTGGGGTAGAGCGCGGTGCGCAGGCCGCCGATAAGATCCGGCAGCGGGTAGCGGAAATAGCGGTACTCGCCCTTGCCGAAGCCGTGACGCGCCATCACCACATGGCTGCGGAAATGTTCCTCATGCGGATAGAGCGCGGCGATGTCGGCGCACTCCTGAGGTGAGAGCAAGGCCGGCATGACGGCGCTGCCATAGCTGTTCAGTTCGGCGACGAGCGCGCGCCAGTCCTGCGCGGCAACGCGCGCTTCGGCCGAACGGGTTACGCGTTGGGTGGTTAGGGAATGGACGGTCATGGTCGCCTCCTTTGATACGATCAAAGTGGGGCGGATGGCGGATGAGAGCCACCCGTTTCATGCGGAGGTGGAACTGCCGATCTCCCCCCAAGTGGGGGAGATGGCCGGCAGGCCAGAGGGGCGCGCGAAGGATCGCCTACCTCGCCTGTTCCAGGCCTGACGGGCACACTGTGATGGATTGATAGGCCGGCGGGACAGCGCCCCCCTCTGTCCTGCCGGACATCTCCCCCACGAGGGGGGAGATTGGCGGTTTCACCGCTTCCGATACGCTTCCAACTCCGGGTCGAGATCAACACGCACCGCGTTGGTGAACACGCAGGTCGCCACCATGATACCGGCGAAGGCGGCGAGATTGACCAGCAGCGTGTCGTCGTAGCGGGTCTTGAGTGCCGCCCAGATATCGTCGGGAACCGCGTTGCCGCCGGCCGCGACCGCCTTGCCGAAGGCGATCAGCAGCGCTTCATCGGTGCTGGGCGTGACAGCCTCGGGCTCCAAGCCGCCGTCGATCAGCGCGCGGCGGAAGAAGGTGACGGGAATCTCGGCGCGACACATCTCAGCGATCGCCAGGGACAACAGCCAGATGGCGCGGTCGTCGAGCGTCGGCCTTAGCAGATCGCGCAGCGTGAACCATTCGGCATAGATGCGGTGCGCCGCGGGCGAATGCAGCAAGATGCGCTTCATGTTGGTCATGCGCCCGCGCAGGCCAAGCTCCCTGTCGTGCTCGGCGCGGATTTCGGGCGATGCCGTGGCGTAATCGATCGGCGGAATCATGGCCATCGGATGGTCCTTGGTTGGCGGCGGGCGAGGAACCTCACCCAAGCGTCGCGTGCAGTTCCGGCGCGGTGCGCAGCGTGTTGGACACCGTGCAGATCGCCTCGGCATCGTCGACGATCCGCTGCTTGGTCACCGCGTCGAGATCGCCTGAGATGTCGAGCCTGATGTTGAACCTTTCGACACGCGACGGCTCGTCCTTCGCCTTCTCGCCGCTGACCTCGGCGCGCACCTCGCCAAGCTCGGCGGCAACGCCAAGCTTGGAGGCTGCAATGCGGGCGCTCAGCACGATACAGGCGGCGAGCGAGGCATAGAGCAGGTCGAGCGGATTGAAGCCCGGCGCACTGACCCCGGTGACGACATCGATCGCGCCGCCGGTCGGCGTGGTGATGGAAGGCAAGCCGCCCGGCTGCAGTGTCGCCGTCGCGCCGGTGACACGGGTCCTGATCTTGAGTTCCGCCATTTCAACTATCCTTTCGGGCCGGGCAAGATGCAAGGCGCAGCCGCCTGGCGGCGCGCCCTGCCACGCAATGCCGGTATATGGTAGTCTCTGGGCCGACATCGCAACATCGACCGACGAACAATCGTCTGCTTCGAGGTTCAGCAATGAAGCGCAGTTTCATTTTGGCTGTGATTGCCGGCGTTGGCCTGCTCTGCGGTGCCGCATTTTTGATTGTCGGTGCGTCCCCAGTCTCGCCAGACGCCATCCAGTCGTCGGTTGTTCGTACCCCGGCATTGATCGACAGGGCCTGGAAGTTGCCCGTGGCCGCTACCTTCAATGCCAACCTTGACTGGCAATCGAACGGGTCGCGCTGCGGTCCGGCAAGTGTTGCAAACACATTCCGCTCGATCGGCGAAGAGGAGACGACCGAAGCCGAAGTGCTCGCGGGAACCGGAAAGTGCTGGACCGGCTTTTGCATCGTCGGTCTGACGCTGGACGAGCTTGCCGACGTCGCTCAGGCGAAAACCGGGCGCAAAGTCTCCGTGCTTCGGAATTTGAGCGCCGACGAGTTCCGCGAGCACATGAAGCACGCCAACGACCCCGGCCGCCGCTACATCATCAACTTTACCCGAGAGACGATATTTGGCGCCGGCAGTGGTCATTTTTCCCCGATCGGCGGCTATCTGGAGGCCGAGGACCTGGTCTTCGTTCTCGACGTCAACGAGCGCTACAAGCCTTGGCTGATCGAGCGTGAACGCCTGTTCTCCGCCATGGACACAATCGACAGCGACGGCGACAAGAAGCGCGGCTTGCTGCTGATCGAATGACACCTAGCCCGCCGGCTAGCTGGCAGTCCGGCGATGCTCCAGCTACCGTGGTCGCACACGCGTTATGCTTCGGAAAACACAACGCATTTGATTAGACACAAAAGGCAAATTTGTGCCTACTGCCTTATCCACGGGGATGCGGATAACCGAGGAGTGACCCATGATTGCGCTCAATGTAAACGGCGAGGATCGCAGCGTCGACGTGCCGGACGACATGCCGTTATTGTGGGTGTTGCGCGACGTCATCGGCCTGACCGGCACGAAGTTCGGTTGCGGCATCGCCCAGTGCGGCGCCTGTACGGTGCAGCTTGACGGACAACCTGTGCGCTCCTGCGTGTTGCCGGTGGCTGCTGTCGGCCAGCGCCATGTCACCACGGTCGAAGCGATCGGCGCGACGCCAAGCGGCAAGAAGGTACAGGATGCATGGCTCGACCTCGAAGTAATCCAGTGCGGCTATTGCCAGTCCGGCCAGATCATGTCGGCCTCGGCGCTGCTGGACCGCAACCCCAACCCGAGCGACAGCGATATCGATGCGGCGATGTCCGGCAATATCTGCCGGTGCGGCACCTACACACGCATAAGAGCGGCCATCAAACAGGCCGCTAAGGCCTGAGGGAGATAGCCAGCCATGAGCAAGCCGTCCTCCACCCAAAAAGTCACCTCGCGCCGGGCCTTCCTGCAAGGCAGCGGACTTCTGCTCGGCTTCACGATGCTGGGCGCCGGCATCAGGCCCGGTTTTGCCGCGGCCGAGCCCGTCGAGGGCGACGTCACCGCCGCCTTTTCACCCGATGCCTTCATCCGTGTCGACAGCGACGGCAAGATCACGTTCATCCTGCCCAATATCGAGATGGGACAAGGCACCCACACCGGCGAAGCGACGCTGATTGCCGAGGAACTGGAAGTCGGCCTCGACCAGGTGAAGGTCGTCGACGCGCCGCCCAACGAGAAGCTTTATACGACCGCGCTGCTGGGCGGCCAGGCGACGGGCGGCTCGACATCGATGCGCGCCACATGGGAGCCGTTGCGCAAGGCAGGTGCTGCAGCCCGCACCATGCTGATTTCGGCAGCAGCCGCGCAATGGTCGGTTCCGGTTTCGGAATGCAGCGCCAAGCTTGGTGTGGTCACCCATCAGCCGACAGGCCGGCAACTGGCCTATGGCGCGCTCGCTGACGCAGCGGGCAAGCAGCCGGTGCCGAGCGACGTCAAGCTGAAGGATCCCAAGGACTTTCAGCTGATCGGCAAATCGCTGCGCCGGGTCGACACGGCAGGCAAGGTCAATGGCGCGGTGATCTACGGCATCGACGTGCGCGTGCCCGACATGAAGGTGGCGACGGTCGCCGCCTGCCCGGTCATCGGCGGCAAGCTCGGCGCTGTCGACGAGGCGGCGGCGCGTGCCGTCCCCGGCGTGCGCGACATCGTCAAGTTGGACAACGCGGTCGCCGTCATCGGCGATCATTTCTGGGCGGCCAAGAAAGGCCTCGACGCCCTTACCATCACCTGGGACGAAGGCGCCAACGCCACGCTTTCAACCGCCGACATCATGAACACCTTGAAAGCGGCGTCCAAAAACAAGACGCCGATCATGGCGCGCCAGGAAGGCGACGTCGCCGGCGCGCTGAAAGCCGCCGTCAAAACGGTCGAGGCAAGCTATGAATTGCCGTTCCTGGCGCATGCGCCGATGGAGCCGATCAACTGCGTCGTGCATGTGCGCGCGGATGAATGCGAGATCTGGCTCGGCACCCAGGTCCCCACCCAGGCGCAAGGCTGGGCCGCCCAGGTCACGGGCTTTCCGCTCGACAAGATCATCGTGCACAATCATCTGATCGGCGGCGGTTTCGGCCGCCGGCTCGTCGCTGAATATGTCGGCCAGGCGGTGGCGATCGCCAAACAGGTGAGCTATCCGGTCAAGGTCATCTGGACGCGTGAAGAAGACATCCAGCACGACCTTTACCGGCCCACCTATTTCGATCGCCTCTCCGCCGGTCTCGGTGCCGACGGCCTGCCAACGGTGTGGATCGACCATGTCGCCGGCGGCTCGGTGCTCGGCAACTACATTCCGGGCGGCTGGCCGCAGGACAAGCTAGATGACGACGCCGTCGACGGCGCAGCCAAACCGCCTTACGACCTGCCCGTCATTCAGGTCGACTGGGTGCGCGAGGACCCGCCGATGCCGATCACCTGGTGGCGCGGTGTCGGGCCGACGCACAATGTCTTCGTGGTCGAAAGCTTTATGGACGAACTCGCCCATGCGGCGGGCAAGGACCCGGTGGAGTATCGCCGGGCGCTGACGAAAAACCAACCGCGAGCCGCGGGTGTGCTCGAGCTTGCGGCCGAAAAGTCGGGCTGGGGCTCGCCGCTTCCGGCGGGCAGCGGCCGCGGCATTTCCGTGCACGATGCCTTCGGCAGCTTCATGGCCGCGGTGCTCGAGATCTCGGTGTCACCGGCCGGCGAAATCACGCTGCAGCGTGCGGTGGTCGCCGTCGATTGCGGCATCGCCATCAACCCCAACACGGTCGAGGCCCAGATCGAAGGCGGATTGATCTTCGGCTTGTCGGCGGCGCTCTACAGCGGCATCACCTTCAGCAATGGCCGCGTCGAACAGAGCAATTTTCACGACTACCGCATCCTGCGCAACAATGAGGCGCCTAAGATCGAGGTCTATCACGTCAAGAGCCTGGAATCGCCCGGCGGTATCGGTGAGACGGCAACGGTTTCGGCCGGCCCTGCCCTTGCCAACGCGATCTTTGCCGCAACGGGAAAACGCCTGCGCAGCCTGCCCATAAACCGCAACCAGCTGAAGAGCGAAGGCGCCGACAAGACCAGCGTATCGATGATGCCGCCGCTGGCAGTACCCGTGCTGGCGGCGCTGGCAAATAGCGAGGAGCGCGCCGAGAGCGGCGTCGAAACCGAAGCCGAAACGCTGTGAGGACCGAGCCATGAAACGATTGGTCCGCATCCTCCTCGCCATCGTGGTCGTCGTCGCCGTCGGCGTTGCGATTTTCCTGTTCAAGCCGGCGCCGCTGCCTGATGTTTCGGCGGCTGCGGCAAAGCTGCCGACCGGCCAGACGCTGATCGATCGCGGCGAATATCTGACGCGCGCCGCCGATTGCGTTGCCTGCCACACGACATCAGGCGGCCAGCCCTATGCAGGCGGCCTTGCCTTCAAGCTGCCGTTCGGCACCGTCTATTCGCCCAACATCACCGCCGACAAGGAGACCGGCATTGGCGACTGGAGCGACGCGGAGTTCGTGCGCGCGCTGCATCAAGGCATCGACAGAGAAGGCCGCAATCTCTACCCGGCGTTTTCCTATGCCGCCTATGCGCGGATGACCACGGAAGATGCGCTGGCGATCAAGGCCTATCTGTTCAGCCTGCCGCCGGTGCACGCCGAGGCGCCCAAGAACGATCTCGGCTTCCCGTTCAACCAGCGTTATGTCCTGCGGTTCTGGAACCTGCTGTTCGTTCCCAACGGGCCGTTGCCGCAAGACGAAAAGCAGACCGCGGAGTGGAACCGCGGCGCCTATCTCACCGAAGCCATGGCGCATTGCGGCGAATGCCACACGCCGCGCAATCTGCTCTATGGGCTCGACAACGGCAAGAAATTCGCCGGCGCCGAACTGCAAGGCTGGAAGGCCTACAATATCAGCTCGGACAAGACGACCGGCATCGGCAGTTGGAGCGACGAGCAACTCGTCGACTATCTGTCCAAGGGTCATGCCGATGGCCGCGGCTCCGCCACCGGCAGCATGGGCGAAGCCGTCGACTTCAGCTTGCGCCACCTGACGCCGGAAGACATCAAGGCGATCGTCGCTTATGTGAAAACCGTTCCGCCGCAGACAAGCAGCGACAAGGCGATCGTCGAAGCGGAGCCGGCTACGCTGAAGGCTTCAACTGCCTATGCGCCGGCCGCAGACGCGGCAGCGCAAGGCGGGCTCGGCCTCAAGCTGTTCCAAGGCGCCTGCGCCAGCTGTCATGGATGGAATGGCGAAGGGTTGCAGACACCTTATGCAGCACTGCGCGGCAGCCGCACGGTCAACGACCCCGATGGCACCAACCTCATTCAGGTCATGCTCAAGGGCGCCCATACGACGACGACGCTCGGCAAACAGTCGATGCCGGCCTTCGCCAATGCCTATTCGGATGTCGAGATCGCGGCGCTCGGCAATTATGTGCTGGCGCATTTCGGCGGCAGGCAATCCGCCATCACGCCAGCGGACGTTGCGAAGGCGCGTGCGCAATGAAGCCTGGCGGCGATGCTCCAGCTCACCGCCACCCGCGCAAAATGTGTTTCTGGATCTTGCCGGACGCGGTGCGTGGCAGGGTGTCGGTGAGCCGAAAATCCTTCGGCACCTTGTAGCGGGCGATGCGGCCGGCGCAGTGGACCGCGAGCGCTGCCGGGTCGAGGACACGACCGGCCTTCAGCACGACGAAGGCGCGCCCGACCTCACCCCAGCGCTCGTCAGCAATGCCGATGACTGCGACTTCCGAGATGTCGGGATGGTCGAGCAGCGCCATCTCGACCTCGGCAGGATAGACGTTTTCGCCGCCGGAAATGAACATGTCCTTGCGGCGGTCGACCAGGGTGACGAAGCCGTCATCGTCCCGGCGCGCTATGTCGCCGGTGCGGAACCAACCATCTGATGTGAAGGCCTGCGCCGTCTCGTCCGGCCGGTTCCAGTAACCCGGCGTGACGTTGGGGCCGTTGAGCCAGATCTCGCCCGCCTCGCCGGCTGCGGCATCCTGGCCGTCTTCGTCGACGACGCGCAGGCAGACCGAAGGTCCCGGCAGGCCGGCGGAACCTGCCTTGCGGGCGATCTGGCCGGCCTCGAGCGGCATGCCGAGCACGGTGCCGGCCTCGGTCATGCCGAAACCGTCGACCATGCGCACGCCCTGCTCCAGCCACCAAAGGATATCGGCGGCGGGATTGGGGGCACCGCCGGTGAAGATGGCGGTGAGCGTGGTCCAGTTCGCCGGCGCGAACGCAGCGTCCTCGCGCAGCATTTTGGCCATTTGCGGGACGCAGAAATAGTGGGTGATGCCGAGTTCCGGATCGGCCAGCCGGCGGTTGGTGGCGCTGGCCTCGAAGCCGGGCGAGATCAGCACGGTGCCGCCTTGCAGCAAGGGCGGACGCAGGTTGGTGATGAGGCCGATGACATGGAACATCGGCGCGTCGCAGAGGAAGACGCTTGAATTGCCTACGCGTCCCAGGACGCCGAAATTGACCGCGGTGGCGAAGGCGTTGGCCTCGGTGATGATGACACCCTTGGGACGACCCGATGTGCCCGAGGTGTAGAGGATGATCGATGGCTGGTCGGCCGCAGGCAAGGGCCGGCGCGGCGCCGGCGCCTGCGCTTCCACCGCCGCCACGAAGGCAGCGACCTCGACCGGCATGCAGCTCTTGGGCAGCACCGCATCGAGCGCGGCATCGTGCAGCAGCAGCGCGGGATCGCAATCGGCGAGGATCGCCTGCTGCTCAGGCGCAGCGAGGCGCCAGTTCACCGGCACGAAGACAGCGCCGAGCCGCATGGCGGCCTGCTGCAGGATCAGGAGGTCGGCACTGTTGCGGGCGACGGTGGCGATGCGCTGCCCCGGCTCGATGCCGTAGCCGCGTTCGAGCACCGCGACAGTGCGCTGGATCGCTTCGTCGAGCCTGCTGTAGGTCCAGCGCCGCCCGGAAGCGAGGTCGACGCAAGCGAGGCGCTCGGGCTGCGTTGCCGCATGCAAGGCCACGGGATCGGGCGTCGTCCAGGCCGGCATCTCGCATCTCCTCGCTCGGATGTCTTACCTTGCCTTGTCGTAGGCGCCGAGGCCGGGCTTGTAGCTCTTCTCGTCGATGAACTGGCGGATGCCTTCCTTGCGGCCGTCATTGTCGTAGGAATTGGCCGCCTCCTGCGCGCGCACCAGATAGTCCTCGGCATTGTCGTAGGTCATCTCGGCGACGCGGCGGATGGCGTCCTTGGTCGCTTTCAGCGCCACCGGATTTTTCGTCAGCAACATGTTCGCCACCTCGGTGACGCGCGCCTTCAGCTTCTCCAATGGCAGGCTTTCATTGACCAGCTTCCAGGCCGCCGCCTTCCTGCCGTCGATCAGCTCGCCGGTCAGCGCGTGGTACATGGCGTCGCGCATCGACAGGAGGTCGACCACCACCTTGGTGGCGCCGCCGCCGGGCAGAATGCCCCAGTTGATCTCGGACAGCGCGAACTGCGCCTCGTCGGCCGCGAAGGCGAGGTCGCAGGCAAACAGCGGGCCATAGCCACCGCCAAAGCACCAGCCATTGACCATGGCGATGGTCGGCTTGCGATACCAGCGCAGCCGCCGCCACCAGCCATAGGCTTCGCCTTGCGCCTTGCGGACGGCGCCCAGCCCCTTGGCCTCGGTCTCGCGAAAATACTCCTTGAGGTCCATGCCGGCCGACCAGGCATTGCCCTCGCCCGACAGCACCAGCACGCCGACATCGTCGCGGTACTCCAGCCCATCCAGCACTTCCATCATGCGCCGGTTGAGCGCCGGGTTCATGCAGTTGCGTTTTTCCGGCCGGTTGAAGCGCACCCAGGCGATGCCGTCCTCGATGTCGAAGGCAACGGTCTCGTCGGTCATGGCAACTCTCCTCCCGCTTGCAGTCCTGCGTGACGAGCCAGGAGCTGCGCTCCTCCCTGACCTGCCTTGCGTTAATAGCTATGTGACATAGCTTTCATAGTTGCTATGTCGCATAGTATTTTCTCCTTGACAAGAGCTTTGATCGCGGTGATCGCTGGCAGCATGAACGACACGGCAGATCGCACCAAATCCGGCAAGAGGGTCGCGCCCGAAGACAGGCTGGACGCGCAGATCGGCTACAATCTGCGGCGTGCTTCGGCCCTGGCGCTCAATGATTTCGCGGTCGAGATGGACGATGCGGCGCTGCGCCCAGTCACCTACGGCATGCTGGCGCTGATCGACGAACGGCCCGGCATTCGTGCCGCCGAGCTGTGCCGCCTGCTCGGCATGAAGAGCGCCAACATGGCGCCCCTGCTTGCCGAACTCGAAGAGCGCGGGCTGGTCGAACGCGACGACCATGCGCAGGACAAGCGCGTGCAGGTGCTCGCTCTGACCAAGGCAGCCAAGGCGGCCATGCCGGCATGGCGCAGGCAGGTGCGCCGGCACGAGGACCGGTTCTTGCAGCGGCTGACGAAAAAAGAGCGCGCAACGCTGCTGCGCCTGTTGCGGCTGATCTGGAGCGAGGAAATCGACTGAAGGCAGCCCGAGCGACGCCATCGGCGATTGCCCAAAAAATCCCATCGATTACAGTCAGTCTGCGCAGCAGCTGTCGCTGCGAGGCCGTCGATGACGTTGGGGGGCGAGTTGAGCGGGCTGGTTCGGAAGTGGCTTTTCTGGCAGTTGCTGGCTGGTCTTGCGGTCTTACTTGTCCTTGCCCTGCCGGCGCTGGCCGCCAGCAGCGACTGCGTTAGCGACGACGAGGTTGATGCGGCGGTGCGGATTGCCGCATGCACGCGCATGATCGAAGACCCTACAGAACCCGTCGCCAACCGCGCGACCGCCTATTACAAACGCGGCGGTGCGCGGGAATCGCAAGGCGACTACGACCGGGCGATTGCCGATCTCGACCAGGCGATCGAGCTCGATCCGAAACTTGCCGGCGCCTATTATGTGAGAGGCTTCACATGGATGGACAAGGGCGACAATGATCGCGCCATTGCCGATTTCGGCGAGGTGATCAGTCTCGATCCGACATATGCCAGCACCTACAACAGCCGGGGCGGAGCGTGGGAGAACAAGGGCGACTACGACCGAGCTATCGCCGATTATGATAAGGCCATCAGCCTCGATCCGAAATATTCCAATGCCTACAACAATCGTGGCATCGTCTGGAGAAAAAAGGGCGATATCGACCGCGCCATCGCCGACTACACCCAGTCAATCAGTCTCGATCCCAAACAGACCAGGGCTTATAGCAATCGCGGCACGGCTTGGGAGCAGAAGGGCGACTACGATCGCGCCATTGCCGATTACAATCAAGCGATCAGCCTCGATCCCCAATATGCCTATAATTATGCAAAGCGGGGCATCGCCTGGTCGCACAAGGGTGACAATGACCGCGCCATTGCCGACTACGATCGAGCGATCAGCCTTGGCCTGAAAGACCCCAACGTCTATTACAACAGAGGCCTGACCTGGAGAAGGAAGGGCGACAATGATCGCGCCATCGCCGACTACGATCATGCGATCAGTCTCGATCCCAAGGATCCCGACGCTTACATTGGCCGAGGCGCAACCTGGGCGCGCAAGGGTGACTACGACCGCGCCATTACCGACTACGACCAGGCGATCAGCCTCGATCCCCGAAACGCCAGAGCCTACGTCAACAGAGGATTGGCCTGGAAAAAGAAAGGCGACTACGACCGTGCGATCGCCGACTACGGCCAGGCGATAAGTCTCGATCCGAAGAACGCCGATGCCTATGACAATCGAAGCCTGGCCTGGAAAGCCAAGGGTGACTACGACCGCGCCCTCGCCGATTCCAACCAGGCGATCAGCCTCGATCCGAAAGATGCCAGTGCCTACAACAATCGCGGACTGGCATGGGCACGCAAGGGCGAGCATGACCGCGCCATCGAGGACTACAACCAGGCAATCAGCCTCGACCCGAAAGAGGCCGGCGCCTTCTACAACAGAGGCAACAGTTGGGCGAAGAAGGGGGAAAATGACCGCGCCATCGCCGACTACACGCAGGCAATCGGCCTCGACCCGAAAGACGACAGCGCCTTCTACAACAGAGGCAACATTTGGGCGAAAAAGCGGGACTATGATCGCGCCATCGCCGACTACACGGAAGCCATCAGCCTCAACCCGAAACACGCCAACGCCTATGACAGCCGTGGAATCGCCTGGACGCACAAGGGCGAGTACGACCGCGCTTTTGCCGATTTCAGCCAGACGATCGCGATCGATCCGGCGGATGCCGCAACCTACCGAAGCCGAGCCCGCATCTGGCAGAGAAAGGGCGATCTAGAGCACGCTATCGCCGACTATGACCAGGCGATCCTGCTCGACCCGAAAAGCGCCGTTGCCTACAGCGGCCGGGGCGATGTCTGGTCGACGAAAGGCGACTACGCCCGCGGAGCTCTCGACTACGATCAGGCAATCGGCCTCGATCCAAAACACATCTACGCTTATCTCGGTCGAGGCATTGTCCGTTTCTATTCAGGCGCTTTGTCCGACGCACAGGCCGACTTCGAACAGGGCGCAGCGATCGAGCCCGACAATGCCTATCTTGCGATCTGGCTTGAAATGGCCGAGCGGCGCAACGGCGTGGCCGGCCATTTGCAGCGGGCAGCAGACAAGCTCGACATGACGAAATGGCCGGCGCCGGTTGTCCGTATGCTGCTTGGCCAACAGACGCCGGCGGAGATGGAGGCGGCTGCCGACGATCCGGACCCGATCACGAAGCGCGGCAATCTGTGCGAAGCGAACCTGTTCACCGCCGAGTTCAACCGGTTGCAGGGAAACAACGTCGAAGCCTTGCGGCTCTACCGGCTCGCTGCCAGCGATTGCCCCAGGGACTATTACGAATACATCGCCGCCGAAGCTGCGCTCCGGGCGCCGTGAGACAGGAGCCGGACTTCTTGATGAATTGGGAGGGCGCGTTGGGTCGTCTGGTTCAGGATTGGCGCAGGCTGCCGCGGCTGGCGCCCGCCGGCCTTGCTGTCCTAGTTGTCTCTACGCTTCCCGCGCTTGCCGCCAGCAGTGACTGCGTCAGCGACTACGAGGTCGAGCCGGCGGTGCGGATTGCCGCCTGCACGCGCATGATCGAAGACCCGACAGAGCCGCCGGATAACCGCGCAACCGCCTATTACAAGCGCGGCAGCGTCTTCGGCGCTAGAGGCGATGACGACCACGCGATGGCCGACTTCGATGCGGTGATCGCACTTAATCATCAGCGTTGCAAGAAGATGGCCGCGCGCCGAAGCTGCTAATCTCCCCCCAAGTGGGGGAGATGTCCGGCAGGACAGAGGGGGGCGCGAAGGAACGCTACCTGGCTCAAATTGCCGATGCGCCTGTCAGGAGCCTTCACCGCGCCCGTTCCCTCTCCGCCTTGCCCTTTGCTAGGCTCGCTTCATCCGCAACAGGATCGCGAGAACCATGATCGTCCAGGCCTGCATCAACGGCGCGCGTGCCGCCGATTTTCATCCCACTCTGCCGCTCGACGCCGAAGCCATGGCGCGCGACGGGGCGGCTTCGATTGCCGCGGGCGCGGCCGAACTGCACGTCCATGCGCGCGGAGCCGACAGGCGCGAAAGCCTTTCGCCGGCAGCGATGGATCCGACGATCGCAGCACTTCGCCGCGCCTGCCCCGGCACGCTGATCGGCGTCTCCACCGGCGCCTGGATCGAGAACGACGATACCAGCACGCTGGTCGCCATCGCCGGCTGGCGCGAATTGCCGGACTATGCCTCGGTCAATCTCAGCGAGACGGCGGCGCCCATCGTCATGGAAAGCCTGCGCCAGCGCGGCATTGGCATCGAGGCGGGTCTGGCGTCGATCGCCGACGCCGAGCGTCTCGTCAGCCTCGACCATGGCGGACGCGTGCTGCGCATCCTGATCGAGATTTCGGAGCAAACGCTGGACGAAGCCTTTGCCATTTCGAACGGCATCAAAAAGGTACTGGAACGTGCCGGTATCAGCCGCGCCATCCTGCTGCATGGGTCCGACGCCACGGTCTGGCCTTTCGTGCGCCGCGCCGCGCAGCGCAACTGGTCGACGCGCGTCGGGCTGGAAGACGGCAAGGACCTGCCGGATGGCACGGTGGCCTCCGGCAATGCGGCGCTGGTGGCGGCCGCGGTGGCGATCTTCAGGGCCAGCCGATCGGCGTAGCGGCTGACGAATGCGTCGATAGCGCCTGACCTCGCCCTCGCGAGGGAGATCGCCATGTTCCCGAAGCTGGCACAAGAGCGAGCCGCAACTCCCCTCTTGCTGTTATTAAAAATTTCTCATAGGCTGTTTTCATATATGCAAGAAATTTCCTCCAATTTTTCTCCTTTATGAAAGCCTGGCCTTTTGCGTGAACATCTCGATCAAACCGATCGACGGCTGGTCAAGCTGTTGTCGCAGGATGCTCAGCCGGGCATCAACAAGCTCGCCGAGACGATGGCGATCTCGGTGCCGACGGTGCGCTCGCGGCTGCGCAATCTGCTTGATCGCAACCTGCTGAAAATCGTCGGGCTGCTCAATCTGACAGAGCGCCCGGAGCTGATCTCGGCCATTGTCGGCATCAATGCGCAAGGGCGCGGCCGCGCCCGCGAGCTGGCGCAGCGAATCTCGGAACTGCCTTTCGTCAACTCGGCCTCGGTGGTCACCGGGCGCTTCGACATCATTGTCGACGTCACCGTCGCCGGCGATGTCGCCGACCTCTATCGCATCACGAGCGAGTTGATCCCGGGCGCGGGTATTCCCGGCGAAGTCGTGCGCAGCGAGACTTTCGTCGTCATGGGCTCCTGCAACAAATGGGTCAGCCTTCCCGAAGGCTGCTGGTCGGAAGACGCCCCGGCGCGCAAGGAGCCGGCATGAGAATAGCGGTTCTCGGCGGCCTCGGCCTGCAGGGCCGGGCAGCCATCGCCGATCTCGTCGCCAGCGCCGGCGTCGGGGAAATCGTCTGCGTCGACACAGCCGCTGACGGCCCTGCCCGGCTCGGCGGCCTGACCGATCTTTCTCGCGTGCGTTTCATGGCGCCCGAAGGCGCCATCGGTCCGGCGCTGGCCACTGTGCTGGCCGATGTCGACGCCGTCATCGATCTCTTGCCGCAACCGCTGATGCGCGAAGCGGTGCAGGCCGCGATCGCGACGCGCACGCCGCTGGTCACCACCAATTACGGCAAGGCCATCGCCGATCTGGCCCCCGCAGCCCAACAGGCCGGCGTTTCGATCATGACCGAATGCGGGCTCGACCCCGGCATCGACCTCGTGCTTTACGCGCGCGCCGCAAAGCAATTCGACAGCATTTCCTCGATCGATTCCTATTGCGGCGGCATCCCCGAGCCGAAGGCGATGGCCAAGCCGCTCTGCTACAAGGTGAGCTGGAACTTCGACATGGTTCTGGTCAGCCAGAACCGCGACAGCGTGATGATCGAGGATGGCGAACGCGTCGAAGTGTCGGCCAGGCAGCAGCACGACAACCGCTTCATCCACGAGATCGACGTCGCCAGCCTCGGCCGGCTGGAGGCTTTCCCCAATGGCGACGCGCTGCACTATGTCGAGATGCTTCCCGCGGCCAAAGGCTTGCGGCGCTCGGGCCGCTACACGCTGCGCTGGCCGGGCTGGTCGGCGTTCTGGGCGCCGCTGAAAGAACTCGGCTTCCTCTCCGAAGACAAGGTGCCCGGCACCGGCGCCAGCCCGCGCGAATTTCTCGGCCGGCTGCTCGGCCCGCAACTCCAGTATGGCGCCGGCGAGAAGGACCTTTGCGTGATGCGCAATGTCTTTTCCGGTCTCGAAGGCGGTCGCCGCAAGACGGTGACATCGGACCTGATCATCGAACGCAATCTTGCCTCGGGGCTGTTCGGCATGAGCCTCGGCGTCGGCTATCCCGCCAGCATCGTGGCGCAGATGCTGGCGCGGCGCGAGATCACCACGCCAGGGCTTTTGAACCCGCTGCAGCATGTGCCCGACACCAGCTTCTTCGATGAGCTGGGCAGGCGCGGCATCAGGGTTTCCGAAACGGTGTCCTGGGACTGACGATTTTCGAACGGTGGCGCCGCCGGCAACGGTGCTGCCGCTCAAAAAGAGCCCACGGGAATTCGCGGGCGAAAAATGACAACCACAACGGGAGGAATGCCACATGAAAATTGCAAAGCTTTTTATCGCCGGACTTGCGCTCGCCGGGCTCACCACGGCGGCCAGTGCCGGAACCCTGGACGAGATCACCAAGCGCGGCGAATTGCGTGTCGCCGTGCAGACACAGGGACCGCCCTTCTCGCTGGTCGGCGCCAATGGCGAACGCACCGGCAGTTCGGTCGAACTCGCCGAGCTGATGGCCAAGGAAATGGGCGTCAAGGTCACCTTCCTCGACTATGACTGGGACGGGCTGATCCCGGCGCTGCTTTCGGGCAAGGCCGATCTGCTGGTCGCCGACATGACGCCGACGCTGGCGCGCGGCATGAAGGTCGCCTTCACCACGCCCTATATGTATACGGGCAGCACCGTCTTCACCAAGGCCGACAGCAAGTTCAAGACCACCGAGGACTGCAAGGCCAAGGGCACCAAGATCGCCGTGTTGCTCGGCGCCACCGGCGAGAAGGAAGCCAAGAACGCTTTCCCGGACGCCGACATCAAGAGCTACAAGGGCGGCGGCCCGCTGCTGCTCGACGCCGTCAACAACGGCCAGGCCGATTGCGGCGTCAATGACGTCTCGGCGGTCACAGGTCAGTCTACCGCTTATCCCGCCGGCACCTTCACCATCATGCCGGACCTCCTGTCGAAGGAACCGCTTGCCTTCGCCACCCGCTATGACGAGCCGGACCTGCTGATCTGGATGAACCTGTTCCTCAACCAGGTCACCATCGACGGCCGCCTGCAGAAGAACCTCGACTACTGGGTCAACTCCGACGCCTGGAAGAAGGATCACTGAGGAATAGGAATTGGGGAGTAGGCAGTAGGGGCTAGGCAGTAGGGAGCATCAATTATCCGTTCCTAAAACCTACTCACTACTGCCTACTGCCTATTCCCCATTCACAGCCCATGCTCGAAAACTTCAGCTTCCGCACCATCGTCGAGTATCTGCCGCTGTTCGGGCAGGGTCTGATCACGACCGTCTGGCTGTCGGCGCTGTCCTTTGCCGGTGCGCTTGCAGTCGGCATCGTTCTCGCCGCCATGAACCTGCAACGCGGCCAACTGTTTCGGATTGCGGCCAAGGCCTATATCGACGCCGTGCGCGCCACGCCCTTGCTGGCGCAGCTCTATTTCCTCTATTTCGGCCTGCCGCGTCTCGGCCTGGTCCTGCCCGAGTTGGTTGTCGGCATCATCGCTCTGTCGCTGAACAGCGGCGCCTATGTCGCCGAAATCATTCGCGCCGGCATCCTGTCGATCCCGCGCGGCCAGGTCGAAGCGGGTGTCGCCTCGGGCATGACCTATGTCCAACGCATGCGCCTCGTCATCCTGCCGCAGGCGTTCAAGGTGACGATCCCGCCGCTGCTCGGCCAGGCGATCGTACTGGTCAAGGATTCCGCACTGCTGTCGCTGATCTCGGTGTCCGAACTGACGCGCGCCGGCCAGTTGCTGGCGTCCGACCGCTTCATGCCGGCGGAAGGTTTTCTCACCATCGCCGCTTTCTATCTGCTGCTCTACTACGGACTGAAAGGACTGGCGGCGCTGTCCAGTCGCTGGCTCGGCTTGCAGCCGGCAAGGAGCAGCACATGATCTGGCAGCAGCTGCAAAGCCTCGCCGGCAGCTATCCCCTCGCCTTGCGCGGCCTCGGCATGACCGTGATGTTGTCGCTGATCAGCCTGGTGCTGGGCACGGCTCTCGGCTTCGGCCTCGGCATATTGCGCACCGGCGGCAACCGGCTGATCTCAAGCGTCATCGGCGCCTGGGTCGACCTGATCCGCGGCACGCCGTTCCTGGTGCAGATTTTTCTGATCTTCTTCATCCTGCCGGAATTCGGCATCGAGCTCGACGCCTTCACCGCCGGCATCATCGCGCTCACCAATCTCGCCGCTTGCTTCATCTGCGAGATCGTCGCCGCCGGGATCCGCTCGGTGCCGACCGGCCAGGTCGAGGCAGCGCTTGCGTCGGGCCTGTCACGCTGGCAGCGCATGCGCCAGGTGGTGCTGCCGCAAGCGATGCGCATCGTTTTGCCGCCGCTGGTCGGGCAATATGTGCTGTTGATCAAGGATTCTTCCGTCGTCTCCGCCATTGGCCTGACCGACCTCACCCGCGTCGGCTGGCTGGTGGTGCAGCGCGTGCCGAACGGCCTGCTGGTCTTCTTCCTCGTCGGCGTCGGCTATTTCATCGTCTGCTATCCGCTGATCATGCTCGCCCGCCGGCTGGAGCGCCGCATGGGCGCGGCGCATGGCGAGGTGCAGCTGTGACATCGAACCCCAAAGGGTGCACGAATATGAGCACGCCAAGCCAGGCCAAACCAAACCTGACCACAACGGGCATGATCGACTTTCGCGGCGTCAACAAATGGTTCGGCGCGCTCAACGTGCTGAAGGACATCACGCTGAGCGTCGAGCCGCGCGAAGTGGTGGTCGTCTGCGGCCCGAGCGGCTCGGGCAAGAGCACGCTGATACGCTGCATCAACGGCCTGGAGGCGATCAAGGACGGCGACCTCATCGTCGACGGCCAGCGCCTCGGCGACCCCGCCACCAACATGACGCAGTTGCGCACCGAGATCGGCTTCGTCTTCCAGTCGTTCAACCTCTACCCGCACAAGACAGCGCTGGAGAATGTCACGCTGGCGCCGATCCATGTGCGCAAGATCCCCCGCGCCGAAGCCGAGCAGGCCGGGCGCGACTTGCTGGCCAAGGTCGGTCTCGCCGACAAGGTCAATGCCTATCCCTCACAGCTGTCCGGCGGCCAGCAGCAGCGCGTGGCGATCGCGCGCTGCCTCGGCATGCGGCCCAAGATCATGCTGTTCGACGAGCCGACCTCGGCGCTCGACCCCGAGATGATTTCGGAAGTGCTCGACGTGATGGTCGCGGTGGCCGAAGAAGGCATGACCATGATGGTGGTGACGCACGAAATGGGCTTTGCCCGCAAGGTGGCGCAACGCGTGGTGTTCATGGACGCCGGCGCCATCGTCGAAAGCGGCACGCCGGAGGAGTTCTTCTCCGCCCCCAAGACCGACCGCAGCCGGGCTTTTCTGAGCAAGATTTTGAGGCACTAGAGGAGAGACAAAAACTCGTCCATGCGCGCGCATATCGGGTCAACCGCCAAAAACGTCTGGAAATGATTGCATCCGACGAGTTCGAGATAGTCGGCGCCGGCAAGGGCGGCAAAATCACGGACTCTCGGACACATCGAATCCGCCTCGCCGCTGATCGCAAGAATGGGTCGATCAAAGCCGACAAACGGCGCCGACCGATCGGGCCGGTCCAGTGCAACGGATGCTCGCAAGGCCTCAAGATCATTGCTTCTGAGTTGCCTGATGTTCCCGTCTGTCAACGGCCAGTTCTGGGCGCGCAGATACGAGATCCAGGGTTCCATGTCGACGCTCGTGACCGCCCTGAGCAGACTCAGATCCTGACCGAAGGGATGTGCGCCGTTGACGACAAGTGAGCGCACCCGGTTCCGGTGATGGGCAGCGAACGCCAGCGCAATCGTGCCGCCCAAGGAATGCCCACAGATGTCCGCCTTCGCTGCGCCGATGTCATTCAGAACAGCAGCGACATCTGTCGCGCATCGTGCGAGGTCATACGCTTCGGGCGCATGCGGCTTGTCGCTTCTGCCGTGACCGCGACCGTCGATCAGTATCAGTTGCCGCCCTGCCAACCGCTCGACGTAGCCTGCCTCACGCCAGATCGTGAGATCTGCTGTAAAGCCGTGCAGCAGCACAAGCGGTCTTCCCGTCCCGACCACCTCATAGGCAATGCGGGTTCCGTCTCCTGAGACAGCAAACATGATCATTCCTTTGTAGAGCGCTGTGCTTCACAACCGACATCGAGAGTTGTGAGCGTCACCCTGCACAGGGAGTGTCCCCTGATCGTCCCCGGCTGCGCGTCAGCTGTTTCGTGCAAACGCGCTGATGGTGTCGAGCAGCGGCTGCTGGTCGCCGACCCAGAACCAGTGGTCGTCACCGGCAAGCTCGATGAAACGTGCGTCCGGGATTTTGGCTGCGAGGAACCGTCCGGCCTCGATGCGCACGGCGCGGTCGCCGGAGCGGTGCAGAACCATCGTCCTCGCCGAGACTTTTGCCAGGAGATGGCGGACATCGGTATCACGCAGCGCTTCGAGCAGGCCTGCGACCGCGCCGGGACTGGAGGCTGCCCTGAGCAATCCGGCCCACCAGCTCTGCGCCTGGCGGTCTTCGGCCAGGCTCGGTGCGAATGTCTGGATTTCCGCCGGGCCACCCCAGCCGGCGAGCAGGCGTTGCTTCCACAAATCGTATTGCGCGGCGGTCAGCGCAAAAGGATAGTCGGGTGTGCGGCTGCCCTTCGCCAGGGACCCCCACAGAACAAGGCCGACCAGGCGATCGGGGTGGTCCACGGCGAAGCGGACACAACCCGGCCCACCCTCCGATGCGCCGATGAGCAAGGCCCTACGGCTACCGGCTGCATCCATGACCGACAGAATATCCTGCGCCGTCGCTTCAACAGTCGGGCGGGCACCGACGCGATCGGAAAGTCCCATGCCGCGCCGGTCGAAAAGGATAAGGCGGCCGAGACGCGAAACCGCGGTGATCCAGGAGCGGCAGCTTCTGTCTTCCCAAACCCGCTCGACATGCGAAATGAACCCCGGAACAACCACGATATCGATCGGGCCGCTGCCGACGATCTGGTAGGCGATATGGACGCCGTCCACGTCGACATAGCGGGTTCTGGGCACGTCCAGGCTAATATCGCGCGTTGGCTCGTGCAGCAGGGCAAGCGTGGCGGAGTCCGGCGCTATGCCGAGTTCTTCGCGCAGCAAGCGAACACAGGTCTCGGCCTGGCGCTCGGCTGCCGCCCTGTCTCCGGCCGCCAGGTATGCGCGGATCAGGTGGCGGTGCGCGCTTTCGCTCAAAGGGTCCAGTGCCGCAAGGCGCGTCGCGTGCACGACCGCGCTGCGCGGCTCGCCGCCGGCGATCTTGGCTTCGACGAGCCGCTCCAGCGCCTGCACCAACCGGCTGCGCAGGGCCTCGCGCCTGAAGAAGACCCATTCCTCGAATTCCAGACAGTCCGGCAGTGAAAAGCCGGCGAGATAGTCGCCCTTGTAGGTGTCGGCGGCCGCGTCGAGAGGGCCGACATCACAGGCATGCTCGAAAACCCTGGAGTCGACCTCGACGGACAGCGCCGGGTGCAGGCTGAGCGATGTGCCGCTGGCGGCGATAACATCCCTGCCGAATGCGATGCGGGTTTTATACAGCGTGCGCCGAAGCCGTGCCCGTGCGGCTTCCTCGTCGGTTTCGGGCCACAACAGTGTAGCGGCAACCTCGCGCGCCACGGGCCTACCGGCCTCGGCAAGGTAGATGACGAGCGCGGCTGCCTTGCGCAAGGCAAGCTCCACCCGCCGCCCGTTCAGACGGAACTCCGGGAAACCCAGAAGTCGGAACTCTAATCGCTCCATCGATCCGTATGCGTCGAGCGGGGACGTTGAGGGGACGCAGGCCTTCTATCCATCCCCACGACGTTGGGCCGATTTGGCCCGTCTGAAGACAGACTTGGAGCGATAAATGTCACTGGTCAATACTCTCACCTGTCAACGCATACCCGAGGCTGGCGGCCCTGTCGGGGTATCGAACACCGGGCAAGGAGGCTGAGACATGTGCCAATCCTGTCTCTCCTGGTACGCACGCTGCGTTGCTCCCTACTTTGTCCACGCCGGCTGTTCGGCCAACGCATTCGCCCACATGCGAAGGCGCATGATCCCGCAGGCAGAGGGCATTGTTGTGGAAGTCGGCTTCGGGTCTGGCCTGAACCTTCCCTACTACGACCCGGCCAAAGTGGAGCGGCTGGTGGGCGTCGATCCCGACGGCACGATGCTCGGCCTGGCCGAACCGAAGAGCCGTTCCATGCCCTTCGATGTCGAATGCCTTCGGGCCAGAGGCGAAACTCTGCCATTGGCCGATGACTTTGCCGACACGGTCGTCGTCACCTACGCTTTCTGCACCATTCCGGACCCGGAAGCGGCGCTGAGCGAAATCCGGCGCATCTTGAAGTCAACCGGCCAGCTGATCTTCATCGAGCACGGCCAGGCCGAGGGGCCGCGTTGCCGCAGGTGGCAGGAGCGCCTGAACCGGATGTGGGGAGTGCTCGCCGGCGGCTGCCAGCTCAATCGCGATCCATTGCGTCTGGTCGGCGGGGCCGGCTTTCGGCTCGTCCATGGGGAGCGCCGGCGATTTCCGCTGCTCTTCTGGCAGCTGGGAAGTCACTACGCCGGGGTCGCGGTCCCACCGCCGGGTTGACTGCGTCTTCAGTCAAACGTCGACAGCGGCTCTGCCTTGATCTCGACCCAGTCGCAGCGCCGGCTGTCGTGATAGAAGGACTGGAAGGGCGGCGGGAAGGACGGATCGGCGAAGGCGCCGACGGGAATGGCGATCACACCGGGCTGCGTGTCAATCCGGTAGTGGACGCTGGCGCCGCACTGCGGGCAGAAATCGTAGATGACGCGGCCGCCCTGCTCACCGGTGCGGATGAACTGCGTCGACTTTCCTTCGACCGTTACATCGGCTTCGGCAAACCGGACATTGTAGCTGAAGGCGCTGCCGGTGCGGCGCTTGCAGTCCAGGCAGTGGCAGACCGAGATGCGCACCGGCTCGCCCGAACAGACGGCTGACAACTGGCCGCAGAGACATTGCGCGCGGCGCGTGACCATGGCTTGCTCCTCCCTCGAAGGACGTTACTGCGTGTCGGCGCCGGCCCTGAGCTCGGTCCTTTTCTCTTCCGACATCATAGCCAGATCCAGCACCTTCTGCAGTTCGGCGGCATGATGGAATGACGGTTCGGTCTGCACGCCGCTTGCGACCGCATCGACGAAGCGCTGGTAGTTGGTCGGCACGGTGCCGGCGTCGATCACCTGCCATTTGGCGGTCTCGATATCCTCGCCGATGCACGCCTTCAGCTCCGAGCCCTCCAGATTGTGCACGACCTCGATGCCGCCCTTGTCGCCATAGATGCGCAGGCGCAGTTCGTTCATATGGCCGGTCGCCCAGCGACTGGCATGCACGACGCCAAAGGCGCCGTTGGAAAAATCCAGCGTCATGGCGAAACTGTCATTGGCGTCGAGGTCGTATTCGCCGATGCGGTTGCCCGGCGCCTTGTCGAAGGCGCGCAGCCGGCAGAAGACGTGGTCGATGTCGAGTGCGGCGCCATAGCTGGCGAAATCGAGGATGTGGATTCCGACATCGCCGAGCACGCCGTTGGAGCCGTGGCTGCGCGACAGCCGCCACAGCCATTTCGGATCGGTGCGCCAGTCGCCCCAGAATTTCGACACCAGCCAGCTCTGCAGATAGGACGCCTCGACATGGCGGACGGTGCCGATGTCGCCAGCCAGCACCATATGCCGCGCCTTCTGCAGGGGAGCGACGTTGCGATAGGTGAGGTTGACCATGTTGACGATGCCAGCGGCTTGCGCCGCGTCAGCCATCTCGCTCGCCTTGCCGAAGTTTTCGGCCAGCGGCTTTTCGCACAGCACCGGCTTGCCGGCGGCGATCAGCGCCATGGTTGTCGGATGGTGGATGCGGTCGGGCGTGACGTTGGCCACGGCATCGAAGCCGCCCCAGGCAAGCGCTTCCTCCAGCGATGTGAAGCGTTTCGGAATCTTGAAGCCGTCGGCGAATTCACCGACACGCTTGGCGTCGACATCGACGGCGGCGACGAGGTCGACGCCCTTGATCTTGCCGAACTGCCGGGCATGTTCCTGCGCCATCCAGCCGGTACCGAGTATCAAAAGCCGCATTTTCTTACACTCCGAGCGAATTGGTTCGATTCAAACATATGAGACAAACGCGGTCTAGCCGAATCCATAGGGAAGCCGCCGCGCCTTTTTCCTGGGGTTGTTTTAGCGGAAGCCGGCCTCGCCAGAGGCATGCAGCTTGCCGCCGCGCTCGACGATCGGCTCCAGCGCTTTCTCCACAGGCACATTCGGCGCGTCGAGAATGGCTGACTTGGTGCCTTGCGGGTTGTGCGCCCACTTCACCGCGTTGCGCAGCACCTTGTGCACAGTGGCGTCATGATAGGTCGGATAGGTCTCATGACCCGGGCGGAAGTAGAAGACGTTGCCGGCGCCGCGACGGTAGGTCAGCCCTGAGCGGAACACCTCGCCGCCCTGGAACCAGGAGATGAAGACCGTCTCCAGCGGCTCCGGCACGGCGAACTGCTCGCCATACATTTCTTCATTCTCAAGCTCGAAAAACTCGCCAACGCCTTCGGCGATCGGATGGCTGGGGCTGGTGACCCAGAGCCGCTCGCGCTCGCCTGCCTCCCGCCATTTCAGCGTGCAGGGCGTGCCCATCAGCCGCTTGAAGATTTTCGAGAAATGGCCGGAATGCAGAACGATCAGCCCCATGCCTTCCCAGACACGGCGGGCGACGCGCTCGACGACTTCGTCGGCAACCGCGCCATGGTCCTTGTGGCCCCACCAGACCAGCACGTCGGTCTCGGCCAGGCGATCGGCCGGCAGGCCATGCTCGGGCTGTTCGAGCGTGGCGGTCGAGGCGGAGATCGCCTTGTCGGCATTCAGCGCCTTGGCGATGGTCGTGTGCATGCCCTCGGGATAGAGGGCGGCGACCACTTCATTGGTCCGCTCATGGATGTTCTCGCCCCAAACGACAGCGCGTATTGTCATGATGTCCTCTTGACTGTTTGAAGCTGGAGCCGCCGCGGTCCACTCATAGTATCCCCAGCCGGAATTGAAAACGCTTTCAATGCCGGCTGCTGACAATTGCGGAGAACGTCGAGATCATCGATCTCGGAGTAGCCTTGCGGAAAATACCATTTTAAACAGGATGATAGAGGCTCATCCTGCTAAACCGATTCAGGCGCGGCTGCCATTCGAGGCGACTTGCTTCAGCGTTTTCGACATGCGCGGCACCACGACGAGGCGCTTGATCTTGCCCTTCTTGTAGGCGGCTAGGAAGCGCGCATAGTCCTTGAAGGCCACGCAGCCATGGGATTCCGCACGGCCGCCGCGCAGCAGGTAGGAGTGGGCGAGCAGGCCGGCGCGGCCATATTGGTTGCTGCCGCTGGTTGGGGTGAGACGTATCGCCTCGACACCGTAGAAGCGCGATTCGCGCAGCTTCAAGTCATAGGTGCCGGGCGGTGTCGGGCCGACATTCTTACGGTTGGCGTAGCGCGGCTGGTCGGCCATCGCGCCAATTCCCGAATGCGCCTCGAGCCGCGAGCCGTCCGGCATGTAGACGGTCTTGGCCGAGATATCGTAGATGGCGACGCCGTTGCCCATGTTGGGCGTGGCGAACAGATCCTTGAAGGCCCGGCCGACACCGCCAGCCGGGACATCCGGTTTGGCATAGGCCAGCATCTCGCCGGCTTGCGCCTTCACGCGCTTGCCCGGCTTGGTGCGAATGGTCTCGCTGCCTGGCACGCCCGGCAGTGCGGCGACGTCCTGGGAATTGCGCGGTGAGCGCGGTGACACAAAGCCTGGCGACTGGGATGCCGCGGTCCCGGCCGCCCTGTCGGTCTGTGGCTTGGCCGCCTGAGGCTTGGCCGCTTGTGCCCTGGGTTTGCTGGGCGCCTCGGCAGGCTGAGCGGTTTCGGCGCGCGGACGCCGACCCGGCAGCGCAATGCTGCCCGGCAGATCGTCCTGCGGCGGCAACGAAGCGACCTGAACCTCGGCCTGCTCAGGATCTTGCGCACTGGCGATTGCCGCGACGGCCGGCGGCGGCGCCAGCATATCAGCGCCTTCCGGCAGACTGTTCGCGAGCGCGAGCGCCAGGCGGGACGAGCGTTCGACCTCGGCCACTTCCGGCCCAAAGCGCTCCGAGGCCGGGCCATTCTGGTCGGGCATGCGGACTTCGGCGAAACGGGCAGCGGCCGGAAGGCTGGCAAGCATGAAGGGCGCATTCGAGGCCTTGGCGAAGGCTGCGGCCAGCTTTTGCGGCGACAGCTTTGCCTTGGCCACCACGCCGTCAAAGCGCGCATCGCGCGGGGTGACAAATGCGATGCTGGTGTTTGGTGCGGCGCCGGTGTTTGCAGCGATCGTGTTTGTGGCGGCCGGCGCTGCATCGTGGGCGGCGAGGTGCAGCCGCGCCGTCTTACCGTCATGCGCGAAGCTGGCGGCAGCGCGCCTGCAGCCGGCGTCGCATTGGCTGAGCAGCGAGGCCTGGAACTTTTGCGCCGAAAGCCGCGGCGCCCACGAATTGGCGAGGCTGCGGCGCGAATCGGCAAGTGCAGCGTTTGGCAGAAGCAGGCTTTGCGGAAGGCTGCTGGACGCGGCGGTGAGCGAGGTGCCCAGCGAATAGAGGCCGGCCATGGTCGCCACCGACCACAGCGCAAGGGCCGCGCCGACGACCGGCACCACCACCCAGCGCTGGCCGGATCTCTTCGAAGTCAAATCCCGTTCAGGATTGTCGCCCCGGTTTTTCAAACGCAAAAACGCCATACAACCACTCTCAATCGGCATGCAGGCTTGCGACCCTCGCATCCGTGACATCCACAGTTCGCTGGTGCCCCCTGCACCTTTCGCGTCTGTTGCCGATTGAATCAAAAGATGGACAAAGTTGGTTAACCAATCCCTCCATCAGCCACCGATTATACGGTGCCCGATACGAAAAAAGAGATCTCCATGGTCTCTGCCACGGTAGAAATGCTCTCCCTCACCTCGCCCTTGCTGCCCGTTTTTGTGATCCAAGTCAAGAAAACGCTGCGTCAGGTCTCTGCAAGCCTGGGCTGACTGCCCGCCGATCGACTGTTTCAAGCAGTTGACCTTCCGGTGGCTGGAAGGTCTATCCGTCTCCGAGACAGAGGCCTCCGACGACGGATTTTTATCGATGCGTATCGCCATCACGACCGAAGAATCCGACCTCAAATCGAACTCCTGCTGCGGCTGGCTGATCACGGATGGATGGGGCGGCGAGGACATGGCGCGGTGAGATGGACTGTGAAAGCGGCACTGCCGTGGCTGGTCTGTGCCCTCACGATGGCGGCCTCCGCCGGCGACGGGCCGATTGTGAAAGCGCGCCAAGCGTCGATGAAGGAGATGGCGGCGGCGGCGAAAACCATCGCCGGCATGTTCGACGGCCGGCAAGCCTATGACACCGCGACTTTCAAGGCGGCGGCGCAAACCCTGCGCGCACGCACCGGCCCTGCCCTGATTGCCGAGTTTCCGAGCGCATCGCTGGGGCCACCTTCGCAGGCCAGGCAGGAGATCGATCAGTCGCGGGCGGACTTCGAAGCGCTGGCAAATCACATCGGGACGCTGGCCAGCGCGCTGGCCGCCAAGGCCGAAAGCGCTCCCGCCGTCATCACCAACGACATGCGCATGGGTGCCGGTCTGGCGATGGGCGGCGGCAGCCTGCTCGGCAAGCGCGCGACCCCAGCGGATCCGGCCAAACTGCCGGCGGAGCATATTCTGCACCTTATCCTGCAGGATTGCTCGGCCTGTCATTCGAAGTTCAGGCAGAAGGCCGAGTGAGGCTGCCTGTCACGCCAGCCACTCCCTGATCGCCGGGCGGGCGAGAACGGCGCGCATCCGATCCTCGGCGTCCTTGACGGCTGGCGCCATCGGCGCGCGGGTCGGGCCGCAATCGACGCCGATGACACGGAAGGCCGCTTTCATGCCCGGCAGCACGCCGGTCTCGAGCAGCGCTTCGACGAAATCCTGCGACACCATCTGCAAGGTTTTCGCCTGCGCCAGGTCGCCGGCGCGGACAGCCTGGTCGATCGAGAGATAGAGCCGCCCGAGCAGATTGTAGGTGGTGCCGATGCCACCTTCGGTGCCCAGCATGCCGGCGGCGGCGTAGATCTCGTCGAAGCCGTAGAAGAACAGTTTTTGCGGCTGCCGCTTGCGCAGCATCGAGTATTTGAACAGGTCGGTGGAGGTGTATTTGATGCCGACGACATTGCCGAGATCGAGAAGCCTGACCAGCAAGGCAAGCGGCAAGGGGCGGCCGGTTCGCAACGGGATTTCGTAGACGATCAACCGCAGGTCCGTCGCCGCCGCCAGCGCCTGGTAATAGCCGTACACCTCCTCGTCGGAGAAGGGATAGGAATGCGGCGGCAGCGCCGACAGCGCGTGATAGCCGAGCTTTTTCGCGTGCCGCGCCAGGCGGATGGAATCGCGCAGATTCGGCATGCCGACATGGGCGATCAGATTGACGCCCGCCCCAGCGGCGCCGGCGGACACCACCTCCTGCTGGGCCAGCAATTCATCCACCGTCAGCAGTCCGGACTCGCCGCTTGAGCCGCCGACATAGAGGCCGGCCAGGCCCTGGCGCAGGACGTAATCATTGATGTTGCGCTGGCGTTGCGGGTCGAACTCGCCGGCATCGCTGAGGCCGGTCATCAAGGCGGCATACATGCCCGCCAATTCTTTGCTCATTGCTTAAGTCCTCGGTGCTGTCAGGATTGTCTCGGGGAAACCTGAGCCTGAACCTCTGATTCCGGTTCCGGCTCTATGGTGTTGTTTCGGCATGATCTTTTTCGACAACCGGATTGGGTTCGGAGGCATCGGTCAGGCCTCACCGGCGTGGTGGCAGGCAACGAGGTGCCGGCCCGCTGCGATCGAGCCAAAATCGCGCGGTTGCGGGTCCACCTTGCTGCAAATGTCGGTCGCTTTCGGACAGCGCGGATGGAAATGGCAGCCGGACGGCGGCTTCGACGGATCGGGCACGCCGCCGCCAAGCACGATGCGCCGGCGGGTGCCGCCGGCCTTCGGGTCGGGCACCGGGATCGCCGACAGCAGCGCACGCATATAGGGGTGCAGCGGGCTGCCGAACACGGTGGCGGTGGTACCGATCTCGACGATGCGACCAAGATACATCACCGCGACACGGTCGCTGAGATAGCGGATCATCGACAGATCGTGGCCGACGAACAGATAGGTCAGGCCAAGGCGTGTCTTGAGGTCATCAAGCAGGTTGACAATCTGCGCCTGGATGGAGACGTCGAGCGCCGAGATCGGCTCGTCGGCGATGATGAATTTCGGATTGGCTGCCAGCGCACGGGCAATGCCCACGCGCTGGCGCTGGCCGCCGGAGAGCTCGAAAGGATAGCGGTTGCGCAGCGCTTCCCGCAAGCCGACCAGCGCCAGCAATTCGCTGACCCTTGCATCGCGCGTGGCGCGGGTGCCGATCTTCTGCGCGCGCAGGCCCTCGCCGATGATGCGGCCGACGGTCATGCGCGGATTGAGCGAGCCGAACGGGTTCTGGAACACCATCTGCATATCGCGGCGGCGCTGCTTCAATTCTTCGCCGGTTGCGCCGGCATAGTCCCTGCCCTCGAACACGATGCGGCCAGCACTTGGCCGCTCCAGCCCAAGCACGGCGCGGCCGGTCGTCGATTTGCCGCAGCCGCTTTCGCCGACCAGCGCCAGTGTCTCGCCACGCAGCACCTCGAAGCTGACGCCGTCGACGGCGTGCACCGCGCCGACCTGCCGCCTGAGCACGCCGCGCCGGATCGGGAAATGCACTTTGAGATCGGTGACGGAGAGCAGCGCGTCCTTCCCGGCCGCGGCAGCAGGCTTCGCGCTTTGTGCCGCGGCCGTCGGCCGTGGCAGATGGTCGACCTCGCGCCAGCGCCAGCAGGCGGTGGTGTGGCCGGCGCCAACCGCTTCCAGTGGCGGCTTCGCCTCACGGCAACGCGCCTCGGCGTAGTCGCAGCGCGGCGCGAAGGCGCAGAAGGTCGGCGGCAACGTGACATTGGGCGGCGCGCCCTTGATGGGCACCAGCCTGGCGTTGTCGGCCGTCAGCGACGGGATCGAGTTCAACAGGCCGATCGTGTAGGGGTGCGTCGTTGACGAGAAGAGCGCATCGACCGGCGCGCATTCGACGATCGAGCCGGCATACATGACTGCGACGCGGTCGACGAAGCCGGCGACCAGGCTGAGGTCATGGCTGATCCAGATGATCGCCATGCCGAGTTGCTTTTGCAGGCGCGCGACCAGTTCGACGATCTGCGCCTGGATGGTGACGTCGAGCGCCGTCGTCGGCTCGTCGGCGATCAGGATCGACGGCTTGCAGACCAGCGCCATGGCGATGCCGATGCGTTGCAACTGGCCGCCGGAGAACTGGTGCGGAAAGGCGCGCATGCGCTGCGGGCCGTTGGCGATGCCGACGAGCGCCAGCATGTCGAGCGCCTGGCGTTCAGCCTCGGCTTCGTTCAGGCCCTGATGCTCGCTCAGCGCCTCGGTCAGCTGCAGGCCGATGGTAAGCACGGGGTTCAGCGACGACATCGGGTCCTGGAAGATCATGGCGATGTCTCGGCCACGGATCTGGCGCAACTCGCTGTCGGGCATGGCCAGCAGATCGCGGCCGCGAAACAGCGCCCGGCCCGCTGTAACACGGCCGGGCGGCTTGCGGATCAGGCCCATCAGCGTCTGCACGGTGACCGATTTTCCCGAACCGCTCTCGCCGACAATGGCCAGCGACTCGCCTTCGGCAAGCTCGAAGGAAACGTCGTTGACGGCATAGACGGAGTTGCCTTGCGGACCGAACTGAACGCCCAGCCCTTGCACGGAAAGCACCGACTGCTGTCCGATCCCCTTGGCGGCCCTTTCAACGGCAAGTGCGTCGGCACCCATCATTTGCCACCCATGACGTGCTGCGGGTCGAGCGCGTCGCGCAGGCCGTCGCCGACGAAGTTGATGCTGAGCACGGCCATGGCGATCATGGCGCCGGGCGGAATCCACATCCAGGGCTGGCTCTCGAGGATGGACAGTGTGCGCGCATCGCGCAGCATGTTGCCCCAGCTTGCAGCCGGCGCCTGTGCGCCGAGACCGAGGAAGGAGAGCGACGCCTCGAGCAGGATGACGGTCGCGACATCGAGCGTGATCGCCACCAGGATCGGGCTCAGCACATTGGGCAATATGTGTTCGAGGATGATGACCGATGGCGAGGTGCCGAGCGAACGCGCGGCAAGGATGAATTCCTGGTTGCGCAGCGCCAGGATCTCGCCGCGCGTCAGTCGGGCGATGGAGGGCCAGCTGAGCAGGCCGATCACCACCATGGTGTTGAAGATGCTGGGGCCGACGACAGCGACGAAGGCGATGATGATAACCAGGCGCGGAAAGGTCAGCACCATGTCGATCAGGCCCATCAGCAAGAGATCGACCTTGCCGCCGAAATAGCCGGCGATGCAGCCGATGAAGATGCCTATCGCCGACGAGATCGCTACTGCGACGAAGCCGACCGTCAGCGAGATGCGGCCGCCATAGAGGATGCGGGCAAAGATATCCCTGCCGGTGCCGTCCGTGCCCAGCCAATGTACGCCACCGGGCGGCTGGTTGCGGCCCCTCAGGTCGATGTCGTTCGGGCCGTAATGCGCGATCAGCGGCGCCAGCACGCAAGCGAGCACGATGAAGGCGAGCATGATCAGGCCGAGCGTCGCCAAGCGGTGCTGCAGGAAGCGGCGCGCCGCCTCGCCCCACAGGCCACGCGAGGCCCCAGCAGTGACCGCGATGTCGGCGGCGGTGGCGTCAGTCATAGCTCACCCTGGGGTCGAGCACGCTATAGGCAAGGTCTGTGGCGAGGTTGGCCAGCATCACAATGATGGCGGTGATCAGCACGTAGCCCATGATGACGGGGCTATCCCGGTTGACCACAGAATCGATGAACACAAGGCCGATGCCCGGCCATTGAAAAATGGTCTCGATCACCACCGAACCGCCGAACAAGGTCGGCAGCGCCAGGCCGAAGACGGTGACCAGCGGGATCAGTGCGTTGCGCAGGCCGTGGCGCAGCGTGATGGTGCTGGGGCGCAGGCCCTTGGCCTTGGCGGTGCGCATATAGCTCTGGTTCAGCACTTCGAGCATGCCGGCGCGGGCATAACGCATGAAGATGGCGGCGCGGAACAAAGCGAGTGCTGCCGCCGGCAGGATCAGGTGTTTGAGATTGTCGATGAGCGAGAAGCTGTCGCCAGCCGTGGAAATGCCCGACGAAGGCAGCCAACGCAGCTCCAGCGCAAAGACATAGACCAGCAGCAGCCCCATGAAGAAATCCGGGATCGAGACGCCGACAAAGCCGGCAAGCGTCAGCGAATAGTCGGTGGCCTTGTATTGCCGCAGCGCCGAGATCACGCCGAGCGTGGTGCCGATGATGAAGGCTGCGAGAAGTGCCGCGCCCATCAGTTCCAGCGTCATCGGCAGCCGTTCTGCTATGATGTCGCCGACGCTGCGGCCATTGACGAAGGAGCGGCCGAGATTGCCGTGCAGAATCTGGCCGATCCAGTTGAGGTACTGGATGTAAACCGGCTGGTCGAGGCCGAGCTCGCCGCGCCGCATGGCGATCAGCGCCTCGCTCGACGGCGCCTCCGCCGTGATCATCGCCAGCACGGCATCGCCCGGCATGGCATGCGCAATGGCAAAGACGATCACGGTGACGCCGAACAGCACCGGAATGCTGAACAGCAGTTTTCGCAGGAGATAGCTGAGCACCGGCCTCTCCTATGTTCGAGCGAGGCTTTTGAGGCGATGGATCAAGGGGCTTCGACGGAACTCCATGATCGGTGAGCGAGGACGTTCCGCAGCGTCTATTTCGCCACTTCCCACTTCTCGACTTCGTTGTAGACCGGGTGGTTGAAGATCACGAGCGGCTGCTCCTTGAAGTGCTGGGCAAGGCCGACGATGCGGTTGTTGAAGGCGAGCGGCCGCACCTCGTTCCACAGCCAGGCTTTTGGCAGGTCCTGGTTGAGGATGCGCGAGGCCTCCTGGTAGCTCGCAGCGCGCACGGCGCGGTCGTTGGATTCCAGTCCCTTGTTGAAGAGTTCGTCGACCTTGGGATTGCAATAGCCCATGGCGAGAGGCTTGGCACCGCAGACGACCAGCGGCGAGCCGAGCGAGGGATCGAGCCCCATGCCTTGCGCGAAGAAGCCCATCTGGAAGCTGCCATCGGCATAGACCTGGTTGATCGCCGCCGGATCGAGCAGGCGCGGCTGGATGTTGACGCCGACTGCGGCGAGATAACTCTGGATGGCGGTGACGGTGTCGACGTTCATCTGATCGGAATAGTAGTAGATGAAGTCGACCGGCTGGCTGGCATCCCACCCAGCGTCGGTCAGCAACTGCTTGGCCTTGTCGGGATTGTAGTCGTAGGGTTCGAGGTCCTTGGCGCGCGCCCAGTCCTGCGGGAACAGCGTGTTCAACAGTTCGCCGGCGCCTTGCTTGACCGTCTCGATGATGGCCTTGCGGTCGATGGCATAGAGCATCGCCTGGCGCACGCGCGCATCGGCGAAGCGCTTGTTGTCCAGATTGAACTGCAGATAGGTCGGCAGGCCGGCGGAGAATTTCGGCAGCACCGTCAGATAGTCGAGCTTCTGCAAGCGGGCGAGTTCGGAGACCGGCACGCCGCCGCCCTCATAGGACATTGCGTCGACCTCCTGTGTCTCCAGCGCTGCAATGATCGGCGGCACGTCCTTGTAGATCTGGTAGATGATGCGATCGAGCTTCGGCGCGCCGAGGAAATAGTCGGGGTTGCGGTCGACCTCGACATACTGGTCGCTCTCGTATTTCTTCCAGATGAACGGGCCGGTGCCGACGCGGTTGACCCAGAAGGCGTTGCCCTTGATGTCGCCGGGTGCGACCTTGCCCAGAATGTGTTCGGGAAAGATCGAGATAGCGATAAGCTGCAGCTCGACCCAGAGCGGCTTGGCGCTGTCGAGCTCGATCTGGACGGTCATGTCATCGAGGGCTTTGACCCCGGCAAGCGAGGAGGCCGAACCATCCTGGAAAGCCTTGTATCCGGCGACCGCGCCAAGCTTCTGCGCCCAGGGCGAGCCGACCTTGGGATTGGCGTAGAGGTTGAGGCTGAACACCACGTCCTTGGCGGTGAACGGCGTGCCGTCATGCCATTTGACGCCAGGGCGCAGGTTGAAGATGTAGGTCTTGCCGCCGTCGGGCGTCTTCCAGCTCTCGGCCAGCATCGGCTGCACGCCGTCGCCCGTCCATTTGATGTGGACAAGACCCTGCAGCACTGTCTCGTCGAGCCTGTGGCCGCAAGTGGTGTGCAGCGTGCCCATCTCGATGCAGCCGGTGCGCATCGCCGAGCGGAACGTGCCACCGTCCGCTGCCTTCGCGGCGCCGGCAGCAAAGGTCAGCGCCAGCGCCGACAGAAAGCTCATCAACAGTCTTCTCATGGAATTTTCCTCCCGTTGCTTTCGCCGGCCGAAATCGAGGCATGCCTCGGGCCGATTTCGCGCCAGATCTTCGCCCGTCGCGCGACCGCCGTGCCCATCGGCAAGACGGCGACCTCCATCCCTTCGGTTGCGCAAGATCCTTGCTTGCGGCAACTGGTCTAATAGCTTAAAAGGTAGACCATGCACAATATGCCAGTTCGAAAAAAATTGTCGGATGAAGTTCGCCTTCGCCTGGAGGCGATGATCCGCGACGAGGTCTATCCGGTCGGCGCCTCGCTGCCGTCCGAGCGCGACCTGATGTCGATGTTCGACGTCGGCCGCCCCTCGGTGCGCGAGGCGCTGTTTGCACTGGAAAAAATGGGGCTGGTGAAGATCAACAGCGGCGAGCGGCCGAAGGTGACGCGGCCGACGCCGAAGAACATGCTGGAGCAGCTGACCGGCACGGCGCATCTTTTGATGGATCAGCCCGACGGGATCGGCCATTTCGAGCAATTGCGGCTGTTTCTCGAGGTCTCGATCGCGCGCCATGCCGCCGAGGTGGCGACACGCGAACAGATCGACGCGCTAGCCGCAGCACTTGCCGAAAACGAGCGTGCCATCGCCCGGGCGCGAGCCTTCGCCGTCACCGACGTCGCGTTTCACCGCGCCCTGACCGTCATCCCCGGCAATCCGATCTTCCTCGCCGCGCATGAGGCGCTGGTCGAGTGGCTGATCAATCAGCGCATCCACATGGCCAACACCGAGATCGAGAATCGCAAGAGTTTCGCCGGCCACCTGGCGGTGTTCGAGGCGATCGAGCGCCATGACCCGGAAGCCGCCGGCCAGGCGATGCGTGCGCATCTGGAAAACGCCAGGCGCAAGTTCAATTCAGGTTCGGGAAAACAGGATTAGCCGGCTGATGCGCCCACAGCGCTTGGCCCAACGCAAAAAGCCCGCCGTTCAAAGCCGGCGGGCTGCGGTCAAATTATACAGTTCGATCCGGTTGTCGTTAGCCAGGACAGCCGAATTTTGGCCTTCAGGCGCTCAGGGAGCGGGCTTCGACGAGATTGAGGCGACCACCGATCCGAGCTTGCCTGCTTTGGCCAGGCTCGGCTTTTCATAAGCTTTTTTCACAGAATCCCCCTTCAATTGATCGAATCAATTTCCCCTCTCGGGCCTGTTTTGTCAAATGCGGCTCTTACGCCGGCTCGCGCTTCAGCGCCTGCGCCATGCAGTGGATGCCGCCGCCGGTCTTGGAGATTTCGCTCATGTCGACGGCCGCGACCTCGAAGCCGCGCGCCTTGAGCTGGCCGATCAGCGTCTGGCTCGACGTCGGCGCGATCACCCTGTCCTTGCCCAGCGACATGAAGTTGCAGCCGAGCGCCATCGTGTCCTGGAACGGCACGTCGATGATCTCGTGGCCCTTGCCCTTCAGCCAGTCGACGATGCCTGGCTCGGTGCAGGCGAGGCAGACGGCGGTGAGCTTTTCGGCGATCGGCACCACCATCAGGTCGATGTGGACGTAATATTCGTCGATGAAGGCAAGGCGCGTTTCCCAGCCTTCCTTCTCGAACCAATCCTGCACCTGACGGGCGCCCTCCTCCTGCGTGCGGGCGCCGCCGCAGCCGATCAGCACCACACCCTCCTCGATGACGTTGAAGTCGCCACCTTCAAAAGTGCCGGCGGTGACCATGTCGTAGATCGGAATGCCGAGCTTCTCGTAGGTGCGGATGGCGGCATAGTTCTCGCCGCGACGCCACCAGTTGGCCATGGCGGTGATGAAGGCGCCGTAGGGCGTCATGACGCTGGAATCGCGGGAATAGACCTGCATCGGCAGTTCCGGCGTCGGTTCGTGCCAGTGGATGTTGACGCCGAAATGCTCATAGGCGGCGACGAGGTCCTTGTGCTGCGCCTGCGCGATCTGGACGTTGCAGGGCGCCTCGCGCAGATGCTTGCGCGACAGCGAGCTGGTCGAGAGATGGCGCAGGAAATTCGGAGAGCCGAGCAGAACGTCGGTCAGCACGTCGGTCTCGTTGGCAAAACCCCATGCGGTCAGCGGCTTGGTGCCGCCGGCGGGGTTGCGGCGCTGCAGCGAGAATGGTTCGGCGACAATGCGGTCATGGACGGTCATGGGCTTCTCCTCGTGGTGATATCGGTGGTTGGTCATGCGGTGCCGGCGGATGGAATCCACCAGTCGCGCCCACGCGCGGTGGTGACATATTCCGGCCACCGGAAATTAATCGGCGGGTCATAGTCGCAAAGCGGCGCGATCCAGTTCGCGCCGCCAACGCCGCCGCCGGTGCGGGTGACAAATTCGTCCATCGCCGCATCGCGCGCGGCCTTGTCCTCGAGCAGGCGAAGCGCCGCAAGCGCAACAGTCTTCGCAGCACAAATGACCATCGGATCGATGGTGGCCGAGATGCCACCCAGCGCATTCATCGCCCAAGACGGGTAGGCATGGCCATTCGCCGAGCGCAACGCCGGGCGGGCGACATAGAAGCGGGCCGTCGGCGCGTGCCAGCTCATGTCGGTGTAATCGTCAGAAGTCGAGTTGATCTGCGACGGCGGCAAATCGCGGCGCAGGATGGCTTCGGCGTCTTGCGGCGCGATCAGCCGCTCCATCTCATCGATAAACGGGTTTTCGGTCGCCGTGCCGCCGGCATTGACCTGCACCTCGCGGGCGATTGTCTTCGCCGCCTCATCCCAGTGCGGCGGGCCGACCGTGGTCAGCGCTTCATAGGCGATCCCGGCCATCACGTGATTGGCGAGACCGGGCCGCGACTTCGACACCCAGTGGCGCTCATAGCGGCAGCCGCTGATCGTAGCAGCGGCTTGCGCATTGCGATCGAGCACCGCGGTGACCTGCTCGGCCATGGCAATGGTCGGCACACGGATCATGTACTGAATCTCGGCCAGGCCCGCCGGCAGATTGTCGGCCGTGGCCTGTCCCGCGGTGAGGATCGCCTCGCTGATCGACCAGCCGCCCTGATGCGGCAGCATGGAATCGCGCAGCGCCTTGGAGGCCATGTACATCGTCATCAGCGCATCGTTGGCACCGGGCGCGCGCACCGCCGAATGCGCCTGCGGGATCGGCGCGCCATCGCCGGCGCGAACCCAGTTCTCGGGTTCGTCGCAGATGAAGCGGTAGACCATCGCATAGGCAGCGCCGCAATGCGTGTCCCAGCGCGCCGTGTTGCAGAGCGGCAGCATGTAGAAGGGGTGGAAGGAGATCATGCCGGCAAGGCCGTCATAATAGCCTTTGGCCGCATGGATGGGCTTGGAGCCTCTCACCTTCTCGGCCGGCTCGCCGGTGAAGCGCAGCGTGCCCTCGATGCCGTGGCGCTGCATAGCCGCCTTGGTGGCCAGAAGCCCGCCGAGGCTGGCGATGCCGAGCCCGGAATGCGGATCGGTGTGGCCGCCGGCCTCGCCGCCGAGACCCGCGCGTGGCCGCTTCACCGTCGCCGCGTCCTGACAGTTGCCAGGCACAGCGTCGTATTCAGCGTACATGCCGATGGTCGGACCTGGTCCGTTCGTCCAATGCGCGCAAAAGGCGGTCGGCATGCCGGCCGAGCCTTCCTCGACCGAAAAGTCCTCATGCTTCAACCGCGCGACATACCAGGCCGCCGACTGGTATTCACGCCAGGCGGTCTCGCCGAAATCGAAAATGGTGCGCGTCCACGCCGACAGCGACGGCTGGATGCCATCGAGACAGGCAAGCGCGGTGGCTTGCGCCGAGGTCGTCACCGGTTTCTCCATGCAGCCCAAGAAAGCAGTGAAGCGGCTTTGCAAAAAGTGATATGTTTTCCCGGTTCGTGCAAATTCGGTTCACCTGAGGCTTCTTGCGAATACCTTCCACCCAGGCGCTGCGCGCCCTCGACAGTTTTGCCCGTCACGGCAGCGTCTGGCGCGCCGCCGACGAACTGCATTTGACCCGCAGCGCCGTCAGCCATCAGCTGCGGCTGCTCGAACGCGACCTCGGCTTCGACCTCTTGGAGCGCATCGGCAAGGGTGTCGCGCTGACGCCACGCGGTCAGCGCTATGCGGCCGATGTGAGGAAGGCGCTGACCGTGCTTGGCGATGCGGTGACACGCCAGGCCGGCACCGGCGTCGGCGGCTCGTTCGCCGTCTCCTGCACGCCGGGCTTCGCTTCGCTGTTCTTATGCACGCATATTGGCGAGTTCCGGCAGATGTATCCTGACGTGGCGCTGTCGATCCTGACGCCAAGGCGGCTCGACGACGTCAGCAATCCCGACGCCGACGCCTTCATCGCTTTCGGCGTCGGCAACTGGCCGAACCGCGCGGTCGAGCCGCTGTGTGAAATCTCGTTCACGCCGCTCTGCAGCCCGACCTTGCTCAACAAGGTCGGCGGCTTTTCCAAACCGGCCGACGTGCTCCGCGCCAACCTCCTGCATCTCGGCGACACCGAGGACTGGTCGCGCTGGCTGGCGCTGTCCAAGGTGGAAAACCCCGACACCGAAGGCGGTATTTTCTTCTCGGACATGAATCTGGTCTTTTCCGCCGCGATCGCCGGCCAGGGCATCGCCATGGGCGACGAACTGACCAGCCGTCGGGCATTGAGCGAAGGCCGGCTGGTGAAACCGTTCGACATCGCGATCCCCTCGCCGCGCTCGTACTTTTTGGTTTCAGAGCACGCCAAGGCGAACCACCCGGTGCTGGAGGCGTTTGCGGGGTGGCTAAGAGCGAAACTGTCGGAAGTTAGCTAATCTCCCCCCTCGTGGGGGAGATCAGCAGCTTCGGCGTCGCGCCACCCGCCATCCGTGAATCAAATTTGCCGATCAGGCGAAAACTATTCGGTTGCGGTGAGCCGGCGCCCTGCCCTACGCTCATGCTACGACCAAGGAAGAGGCAGGATGCAGCAACCCGGCCGGGCCGCAGAGATCAAGGCAATCGGGATCGGCAAGAGCTTCGGCTCCTTCCGAGCGTTGGACGATCTGACGCTCAACATCGGCCGCGGCGAGTTTTTGACGCTGCTCGGCCCCTCCGGCTCGGGCAAGACCACCTTCCTGATGATCCTGGCCGGCTTCGTTCAGCCGACCGCCGGCAAGCTTTTCAGCGACGGCGTCGACATCACCGAGCGGCCGGCCGAGCAGCGCGCCGCCGGCATGGTGTTCCAGGGCTATGCGCTGTTTCCGCATATGTCGGTCGAAGCCAACATCGCCTTCCCGCTCAAGGTGCGCAAAAAGTCGGCAGCCGAGATCAAGCGCCGCGTCGCCGAGATGGTCGAGCGCGTCGGCCTCAAGGGCCACGAGACGAAACTTCCGGCGCAGCTTTCGGGCGGCCAGCAGCAGCGCGTGGCGTTGGCCCGCGCTTTGGTGTTCGAGCCCGGCGTGCTGCTCCTCGACGAGCCGTTCTCGGCGCTGGACAAGAGCCTGCGCGGCCAGATGCAGGCCGAGATGAAGCGGCTGCATCAGGAGACCGGCACCACCTTCGTCTTCGTCACCCACGACCAGAGCGAGGCGCTGGCGTTGTCGTCGCGCGTCGCCATCTTCAACCACGGCAAATTGCTGCAGGTTGGTGCACCGGACGAGGTCTACGACCGTCCCGCCAACCGCTTCGTCGCCGAGTTTTTGGGCGAGATCAACATGCTGCCGCTGAAGGGTGTGAAGTGCGCCGATGATGGCGGCACGGCGCTTTGCGAGGACCGTGCGATCACACTGCGCGGCAATGCCGAAGCAGTCAACGGCAACGCCATCCTTGCGATCCGGCCCGAGCATATGTCGATCGCGCGCGAAGCAGCCGCCGGCGAAAACGGCATTGCCGCCACCGCCGTCGGCTCGACCTATCTCGGTGCGGCGACCAAGTTAGACCTGACGACGCGCCAGGGCGCCAAGGTGACGGTGTCGGTGCCGAACGAGGTCGCGGCCGCGGCGCTGAGCAAAGGCAATTCCGTCTGGCTGACCTGGCCGGCGGAAAAAGGTTTCCTCCTTCCGGACGGAGGATGACGACCACACCGGCGAAGTCTTCCAGCAAAGAATCTGGAGCACGCCACAACCACCGGAACGACCAACGAAAAAAGGGGAACTGACATGACAAACGAAACCAAAAAACAAGCGATCGACGGCCTGTCCGCCAGGGCAGTGCGCGGCGAGATTTCGCGCCGGCAATTCACGCAGCTTGCGGCTCTTGTGCTGGCCGGCACGCCGATGCTGTTGCGCTCTACCGGCGCCTTTGCGCAGGCCAAGGAACTGGTGCTGGTCAATTGGGGTGGCGATGCGCTCACCGCTTATGACGCCGCCTATGGCCAGGCCTTCACCAAGGACACCGGCATCACCGTCAAGATGGACGGTTCGGGTCCGACTGAAGGCGCGATTGCCGCGCAGTTCAAGAGCGGCGCGCCGACCTGGGACCTCGTCGACGTCGACCCGTTCTCCGCCATCACGCTCGGCGCCCAGGGCGCGCTGGAGCCGATCGATTACGCCATCGTCGACAAGAAGAAGATGCGCGACGGCTTTGGCTGGGAATACGCCGCGTCGACCTATTTCTTCTCCTATGTCATCGCCTATGACTCCGAGAAATACGGCAAGGACGCGCCGACCGGCATGGCCGATTTCTTCGACGTGAAGAAATTCCCAGGCAAGCGCTCGCTCTACAAATGGGGCGTGTCGAGCTGGGAAGCAGCCCTTCTCGCCGACGGCATCGCGCCTGCCTCGCTCTACCCGCTCGATTTGAAGCGCGCGCATGACAAGATCGCCGCCTTCAAGGAAAACGTCGTGGCCTATTGGGGCGGCGGCGCCGAGAGCCAGAGCGTGCTGCTCAACGGCGAGGCCTCGATGGCCATCGTGTGGTCGACCCGCGCCTCGCTGATCGAGCAGGACTCGGGCGGCAAGATCAAGTTCATCTGGGACCAGGGCCTGATCTCGCCCGGCGCGCTGGCCGTGCTCAAGGGCAACCCCGGCGGCAAGGACGCGGCGATGAAGTTCATCGCCAGCGCCCAGGATCCGCAAAAGCAGCTGGTGATGTTCGACAAGCTCGGACAGGGTCCGGCCAATCCGGCCACCGACGCGCTGATCCCCGCCGACAAGAAGCGCATCAACCCGGTCGACCCCGAAAACATGAAGAAGCAGATCGCGCTCGACATGGACTGGTACGCCAAGAATTACGGGGCAGCGCTCGACGAGTACACCAAGATCATCTCGGCCTGATCACGATCGGACCGAGATGAGAGGCACCCTCTCCGACAGGATGGGCGCGGCGCTGTTGATGGCGCCGCTGCTCCTGTTTCTTGTGCTCGCCTATGCCTGGCCGTTCCTTGGCGTCGTCAAATGGAGCGTCACGCTGCCAACGCCGGGGCTCGGCCAGTATGGCGCGCTCGCCACCGACGCGCTGGTGCAGTCGGTGTTCATCCGCACGCTGCGCATTGCACTGATCGTCACGGTGGTTTCGGTGGCGGCGGCCTATGCGATTACCATGGTATGGGTGCGCGGCAGCCCGGCGCAGCGCATTGTCGCCGAATTCTGCATTCTCGTTCCTTTCTGGATCTCGGTGCTGACGCGGGCCTTCGGCTGGGTGGCGCTGCTCTCCAACCGCGGACTGATCAACACCTGGCTGCAATCGATCGGCTTCATCTCCGAGCCGCTGGCGCTGGTGCGCAACGAGTTCGGCGTCATCGTCGGCATGACGCATTTCCTCATTCCCTTCGCGGTGTTTCCGCTGGCGTCTGCCATGCGCAGCCTCGACGAGCGCGTGCTGCTTGCGGCGCGCGGGCTTGGCTCCAGCCGCATGCGCACCTTCTGGACTGTGTTCGTGCCGATGACGCGCTCTGGCATCATCGGCTCGGCGATGATCGTGTTCGTCTTCTCCCTCGGCTTCTTCGTCACGCCGGCGATCCTCGGCGGCGGCCGCAGCGTGATGATCGCCGAACTGATCTATCTCAGGATCTTCCAGAGCCCCGACTGGGGACTGGGCGCGGCGATCAGTGTGGTGCTGGTGCTGTTCGTCGGCGCGCTGATGGCGGTGCTGTTCCGTTATGTCAGACCGAAGCAGCTGATCTGATGCCGACCTATCGCCCCGGTCCCGTCTCGCTGATCCTCGCCTTGCTGGTGGCGCTGTTCCTGCTCTTGCCGCTGCTGGCGGTCATCCCTGTGTCGCTGACGCCGAGCCGCATGCTGGCGATGCCGACGGGCGAACTGTCGCTGCGCCACTATCGCTCGTTGATCGAGGATTCGCGCTGGCTCGACGCCATACTGCTGTCGATCCGGATCGGCATCGTCAGCAGCGTCATCTCCACCGTGCTGGCACTGTGCTTCAGCCTTGGCGTCTGGATGTTCCAGCCACGCTTCACGGCAGCCTTGGTCGGCTTCGTGCTGTTGCCGATGGTGGTGCCGCCGGTGGTCTCGGCGATCACGCTCTACTTCCTGCTCACCTCGATCTCGGGCATGAGCTCGTTCTTCGGCTACGACACCTGGCTCGGTGTCGCCATGGCGCATTCGGTGATGACGGTGCCTTTCGCCACCGTGCTGATCCTGGTCTCGCTCAGCCAGCTCGACCGCCGCATCGACCTCGCCGCGCGCGGCTTAGGGGCCAGCGTGTGGGAGCGCGCAACGCGCATCATCATGCCCAACATCAAGTTCGGCATCGTCACCGCCGCCCTGCTGTCCTTCGTATTGTCCTGGGAGGAGATCGGCGTCACGCTGTTCATCACATCGGTCAACGCCATCACCCTGCCCCGGCTGATGTGGATGGGCCTGCGCGACAACATCGACCCGGCGATCGCGGCGCTATCGGTGATCCTGATCATTATCACGGTGCTGGTACTGGCCGTGCGCAGCATCGTCGTCAGGCAGCGGCCGCACTAGACAAACCTGACCGAGACCCTTCCAAACCGGCCCAGATCGCCGGTGACTTCGTCGCCGGCCTCGACGCTTATCGGCGTCACGCAGGTGCCGGTTATCACCACCTGTCCCGGCTGCAGGGCTATGCCCAGGCCCGACAGTTCATTGACGATCCAGGTGAGCGCGATGCGCGGATCACCCAATACCGCTGCCCCTGTGCCGTTGTGCTGCGACTTTCCGGAAACGAAAGCCACCACAGGGTGCTTGGCGAGGTCCACGTCGCGCCAATCGTCGTCTACCGCCTCGCCGATGACAAACAGATTGGCGCAGGCGTTGTCGGCGATCAGTTGCGCCGCCCCGACAGCACAGAAATCATCATAGCGCGAGTCCGGTATTTCGATCGCCGGGTGCAAGGTCGCAACGGCATCCATCACTTCAGCGATTTGATAGGGTGACGGACGAGGCGGCAACTGGCGGCCGAAGCGGAAGGCGAATTCGATCTCGGCCACGCGCATCTTGCTCGTCGCCAGGGAAACGACGCCGCCAACCTCAACCGCTTTCTCGGCCAGCAGACGCCCCGCCATCGGGCCGTCGACGTTGATGTGCCTTTGTCCGGCCAGGCTGGTCGCGGCAATCTTCCAGCCGAAAAGCGGCGCCGCCGAGCGATTCACCACATGCGACTGGATGGCGTAGCCTTCGATCCGCGTTTGCGGCCGCAATTCCTGGGGTATGGCGTCGAGACGAGTACCGTTGTCCCAATGGCCTACCAGCAAACGCGACGCGGTTTTGGCCTTTTCTGAATCGAGCATCGTCAGCTCCGGAAATCCGTAGGGAGAATAATGTCGTCGAGATGCGGCACGCTAAGCGAAGAACGGATGAGGCGCGCCGCGCGTCCCTCGTTGTTCCATATGAGCGACGGCCGTTTGCAATTTGGTCTCGGAAAGGTGGAGGCCAAACTCGTTCGCAAGCACATCGCGAAACCCCTCGATGCCGTCTATCGTACGCCGTTCTACCTCACCTGACGGGTATCGCCTGTTGAAGCGCGAATTAAACAGGGTCAGTCGCGTTCTGTTTGGCCCGGGACGCGCCGCGATCAGGTTGTTGAGGTATGGGCTCTGCGGATGGCTGGCGGTGAACCAGTTACAAATCTCGTACTCGGCATCGACACGAGGCAGAAAGACAACCCTGTAGATATGCTCCCATCCGGTTCTCAGCCTCGACTGCAGCACCAACTCATCCCCCATCTCCAAAAACCGCATGATCTCGTGGGGAGTCTCCTGCTCCTCCTGCGTGAAGAGCTTCAGCGCGGTCGTCGGCGCAAGATTTCCAAATCCCACATCTGCAAGGAACGAGCCCTCCGGTAGTTCCACCCGCAAAACCATGTGCAGCATGGGTCGAGGCGCATCGATCTCCAATCCGCGCACCACGCGAGCCTGAAGGCTTGTCACCCTGTATCCGAGCGCCAGCAAGCCGGCGCGAAACAGCATGTTCTGTTCAAAACAGTAACCTCCTCGTCCGCCAAGAATTATCTTGGCCTGCAGCGAGACGGGATCGAGAGCGGGAGGGATATCAAGAAGAACGTCGATGCTCTCGTAAGCAATGGCCGTCGCGTGCGCAGTCACCACCGCTTTGAGCGTTTTCAACGTCGGATCACGCGACCCGTCGTATCCGATACGGGAAAGCCAAGCGTCGACGTTGAACTTGCTATCTGGCATTGGGCCCCGCCCCTCGCTGGCATCGGCCAAGGGTGCCAATGAAACAGGCCTCGTTCAAGGCAAAAATCTGTCCGGACCCAGACAGGGTCGAAGCTGCGGCCATCGGCTCGGAAGGCTCCGCCAGCCGTGCCGATGACGCAAGGATCAAGCTTGGCCGATCATCCGATTGCCGGCCCCGGGCCGCTCCGAACCGAAGGTCAATGCGGCAAAATCGATTCCGATATTCGCACGCACGGATCTCCGGTTCGGGATCACGCGCTGCCGCCTCAAGCGGCGCGCAGGCCTTCCTTCGGCCGCAGATTCTGGTTCATACGGAACAGGTTCTGCGGGTCGTAGCGGAGCTTGATCTCCAGCAGCCGACGATAGTTGCCGCCATAGGCCGCTTCGACCCGGTCGACCTCGTCCTCCGGCATGAAGTTCACATAGGCCGTGCCGGCTGCATAAGGCCTCGCCGCTTCATAGATACCGCGGGCCCAGTCGATGCAGGCCTTGTCCATTGCCGGTTCGCGCCAGCGGGCGTGGACGTTCATGACGAAATGCGAGCTGCGCTGTGGGAACGCCGTTTCATCCGCCTTGACGCGACCCGCCGCCCCGCCGACATGGCCGAAGAATATTTCGCATTCGGGACCCGGAAGCCGGGATATCGCCGCTGTCGTGATCTCGATCGCGCTGTCGGAAAGCTCCGTGAAGTCATGGCTCTTCCAGTAGTTGCGGGCGCCGGGCGTCAGCAGCGGGTCGAAGGCCTGCTGCCAGCCGGTGAACGGGTTGGGGCCGACGACATCGGCAATCGGCGTGCCGATGGCGCGGAGCTTCTGCGTCGCCTTTTCGCCCGCCTGGATGTCGCCGCAATAGCACATGGCCAAAACCAGCACCTCCTTGCCATGCCATTCGGTCGGCAAGAACGGTAGCGGCGGAGCCTGCCGCATGACCACCCAGCAGGTCAGTTCGTCAGGCGCGGTTTCGAGCGCCTTGCGATAGTCCCGCAGCACATTTTCGGCATCGGCGAAGGGATGGACGACGAGCCCCGACAGAACCTGCGGACCCATCTGATGGAGTTGGAACTCAAACGCCGTGACGACGCCGAAATTACCGCCGCCGCCACGCAGCGCCCAGAAGAGGTCCGGATTGTCCTTCTGGCTGGCGCGCAGCAACTTGCCATCGGCGGTGACCACATCGGCTGAAACAAGATTGTCGATGGTCAGGCCGAATTTGCGGGTGATCCAGCCGAAGCCGCCACCCAGCGTCAAGCCTGATATGCCGGTGGTCGAGTTGATACCCGTCGGCACCACCAGGCCAAAAGCCTGCGTTTCCCGGTCGACATCGACGAGCGTGGCACCGGGCCCGACCCATACCCGCCGCGCCACGACATCGACCCGCACCGACTTCATGGCCGACAGATCGATCATCAGGCCGCCGTCACAGACGGCACTGCCAGCAATGTTGTGGCCGCCGCCGCGCACGGAGACGAGAAGCCTGTTTTCCCGCGCGAAATTCACGGCACTGATGACGTCGGAGGCGCCGACGCAACACACAATGAGACCCGGGCGCCGGTCGATCGTGGCATTCCAGACGGTGCGCGCTTCGTCGTAGGCGGCGTCGCCCGCATGAAGCAGTGTGCCGCGCAATTGTGCCGAAAGCGCTTCAAGGACCGCAGCGTCGACGGTCGTCTTGCCGCGTTCAAGCGTGGTGAGGCTCATGCTGTTCATGGTTTCCTCCCGATTTTTTGCTTGTGAGCCGTTCTCCCCCCGACGCTTCGAACTGTGCTCCTATATTAGAAATCGCGCAAGTTCGGCACGGACCGGCGCTGCGCCCATGTTGGCGCCCGACAGCGTGCAGTCTGGCCGGATGGACGACCCAACGCTGGAGAGAGCTGCAAAAATCGGAAAAAATACTAGCGATCAGCGCCGGGACGCGCCGACATCGACTTCGCGCGTTAGCGGCAATGAAGCCCGGCCTAAGGCCAACCAATCCAAGCCGATGCCTGCCCTCAGGCTGCTCGCGCCCGGCGTAGCCTTTCGGCGACGTAATGCGGCCCCGGCCCCGCAAGCGGTCTTTCGGTCGCCAGGAAGCCATCCAGCATGGCAAGCAGTTCGCGCGCCGCACCGGACGAGCAGGAATAGTAGACCATTTGGCGGTCGCGACGGGTGTCGACAAGGCCGAAGGCGCGGAGCTTGGCAAGATGCTGCGACAGGGCCGATTGGCTGAGTTGAACTCTCTCGGCAAGGACACCGACCGAAAGTTCGCCGACGGCCAGATGGTTCATGATCAAAAGCCGCTTCTCATTTCCCAGCAAGTTGAGAAAGGCGGCGGCGGTTTCCGCATTGGCGGCAAGTTTTTTCGAAATCATCGATTCCACATATTTTTGCGCTCACCCAGCGCCATGGGGCAAAGGCGCCAGCAGAGCCATAAACCCACCTTTGCGATGATTTCGCCGCGTCATGCCCACTCAACCGGGGCGACATACAAAACCAGCGCCAAGTCCCAGCTGGCACAAACCAAAAATCCAGCCAAATAACCAGACTAAAGTCCTAGCCAACTTCGGACCAAAGCCTACCAGCGTCGCGTTCTTTCCACAAGACCATAACGTTACTACCGGCAAAACTGCTTTTCAGGCACCCCAGGGATGGCGCCAACGGCCACTTCGCGCCCCGCGGAAACAAAGGGTGAGATGTGGGATTTCGTGGAACAGCGCCCGAGCTAAGCCGTTGAATTATTGGCGATCCCGACAGGATTCGAACCTGTGACCATCGGCTTAGAAGGCCGGTGCTCTATCCAGCTGAGCTACGGGACCGCTGGCCGGACAAGCCATTTTATATCTTGGCCGGCTGATGTCTTCGCCGGACGCTACCCCGGCAATGCCGGTCAATGCGTCCAGGGAATCCTGCGGTCATAGCGGAAATTTTCCGCATAGGAAATCTGCCGGCGCTTGGTCTCCTTCGGCTCCTCGACACGGAAGGCCAGTCCCTGCTTTTCGGCGTAGGCCACCGCCTCTTCCCTGGTGTCGAAGGTGAGCCGGATCTGGCTCAGCATGTCGCCCGATGTGGTGTAGCCCATCAGCGGGTCGATTCTCTTGCGCTGGGCGGGATCGAATTCCAGCACCCAATGGCCGGTCTTGGCCTTGCCGGACTGCATCGCGGTTTTGGCTGGGCTGAAAATACGCGCGGACATGGGCACCTCGTGGCTGCGTTGGCGGCAGCGCCGCCTTATTTCAGTCAATACTGTGCAACACTGCCGACGGCAAGGCCGAAGCGGCCTGCAACGGCGCCGCTTCGGAAGCGGCATAGGCCCGATACACTGGCGTGGCATCAAAAGTCATGGTCATGATAGCGACCCATAGAGGCATGGACGCGGGGATTTTGCACGCTGAGGCCGGCCAGCAAGCGATTTTCGACGGCGTGATCGTCATCGGCGCCGGCGGGGCCGGGCTGACCGCAGCCCACGCGCTGCTCAAGGCCGGCGTACCAGTGATGGTGCTGGAAAAGGAAGCCCGGCTGGCCGAGCCATGGCACCGGCGCCACGCACAGCTTCACCTCAACACGCATCGCGATCTCTCGGCACTTCCGGGCGTCTCGTTTCCCGCCGGTACCCTTGCCTTTCCGCACCGAAGCGCGGTCATCCGCCATCTCAACGAATTCCGCGCCATGCACCGGCTGCCGGTCGAGTTCGGCGTCTCGGTCGATGAGATCGCCTTCGACGGTGACCACTGGCTTGTGCGGACCGGCGCCGGGCCGCGACTGGCGCGCCATGTCGTCATCGCCACCGGGCGCGACCGGCAGCCCGTCATCCCGGCCTGGACGGGCATGAAGGCCTTTGCCGGGCGCATCATCCATTCGGCAGAGTTCGGCGACGCCAGTGACTATGCCGGCAGGAAAGTGCTGGTCGTCGGCGCGGGCAATTCCGGTTTCGACGCGCTCAACCATCTGGCGCGGGTGGATACGGCGCAGATCTGGCTGTCAGCGCGAAACGGCCCGGCGCTGCTGCCCAAGCGCATCGGCCAGATCGCCGTCCACCGCTTCTCGCCGATGCTGGCGCGGCTGCCGTTCAAGCTTGCCGATGCGGTGATGGCAGCGACGCAGCGGCTGGTCTTCGGTGACCTCGCCGCCTTCGGCCTGCCGCCGACGCCTTTGGGCGGGGCAAGCCGGCTGGCGTCGGATTATACCGCCATCGCCACGGATGACGGCGCCGTCGACGCCATCAAGGACGGCCGGATCATCGTGCTGCCGACCGTGCGGGAATTCACCCGCGACACGGTCATTTTCGACAATGGCGTGACGATCCAGCCCGATATCGTGATCGCGGCGACCGGCTACCGCACTGGGCTCGAGACCATGCTAGGCAAGCTCGGCGTGCTCGACGAAAAGGGCGTGCCGCTGTTCAACGGCGCCGACCAGGACCCGAAGCTGCCGGGCCTTTGGTTCACCGGCATGCGGCCGAGCATCCGCGGCTGCTTCGCCAATGCCCGCATACAGGCCAAGGCGATCGCCGCCAGGATTGCGCGCGAGCGCAGACCGCCAACGCCGGCTTGACGTTTTAGGGGTTGCGCGGCAGGGCCCGGAACCTTATACGCCGCAGGGCCTCGGAGTGTAGCGCAGCCTGGTAGCGCATCTGGTTTGGGACCAGAGGGTCGGGAGTTCGAATCTCTCCACTCCGACCATTTTTCTCCCCCGCAAGTTTGCCTGTCGCCAACAGCGCCTCAGTGCCGGCGCGTGGCCGTACGCATCCGCGCCCGGCAGGCTGCTTCGGCCGACCCTGAAATTTGTATTGGAACGCGAAGCTCTCCCGCGAGTTGAGTATTATTCGACCCAAGGAGAGCCATAGTGAAAACCCTGATAATCGCTTCCATGATCGCTTTTGCCGGAACGGCAGCTTTGATTGCACCGACACAAGCCACCAGCCTGATCATCCAGTCCGATGACGGCGACCAATATTCATCGGACAATGATCAAATACGAATTCGCCGCCATCACGACCGCCAAAAAATCTACGACGACGATGAATATAGCGACAACCAGGGCTATGACGGTCAGTGGCGTCGCCACCACCGCCATCACCGCTGCCATATCGAACTGGTCAAGCACTGGCGCCATCACCACAGGGTCATCGAGCAGGTCAGGGTCTGCGGTTGATCTGATCGCATTAGCCATGCTCCGGCCGGTTTTGTCGGCCGGGGCCTAGGCTGACCTAGGCGCCCGCACCGGCAATGAGGCCCGCAATCACGTCGGCCAGCCTGATGGCGCCTTTGACCATCCCCATCCTCTCGCCATTGGCCGGGAATGCGATCCAGCCCTCATTGAAACCATCTGGCATCCGCATTTGGGCAGAGGGGTCAATCGTATCAGCGAAGGCCATGGCGCCGTCATCGACGGCATCGGCGTAAGATCTTGAGCGCCGCACGGACATCAAGGTTTTTGCTGCTCACCGAAAGCGCGTCGGCCTGGCAAGCAGCCTGGTCGGTCGTGGCGAAGGTCGTAGCGCTGGAGGATGTCGCCGAAGGCTTGCGGTATCTCATCGAGAAGCGGCCGTTCGGCCCGTGCTGAAGATTTGACGCAAGGCGCTCCGCTCGGATAATCCCCTCGCGTCCATCGCTGCCGGCGGTCTGGACTTTGGCAAAGGGGAGATTCTGGATGCTTGGTCTCGAGGCATGGCTGTCGCTGATAGGCCCTGCCTACTTCGCCTATATCGGCATCGCGATTCCGTTCGTGGTCGTCTGGGCCATTATTTGTGCTGCCCTGTGGATTTGGAACAACCGGCCGAGCAAGAGGCAGGGCCCTCCCCGGTCGTGGCCCGCCAGCATGGCCTTCTTTGTCGTCGTCGCTGCCTGCTACGTGGCGGCGCATACAGCGGTCTACCTGCTGGTCCGGTATCTGGCGCCGTTGTGGGGGTAGAAGCCGCGCGCCCTTTTACAGGACACTCAGGCGACCACTCCAGGTGATGGTAAGCTCGCCGGGCGAGAACCCCAATCATCACTCCCGGCGAGCCTACAACCCGATCAGGAACGCGATCAGGACCGGGGTCAGCCGGCAGGCGCAGCGTTGCAAGATGGATGCCAACGCTTCCATCCCGAAATGGGACAGTGGCTGGGTGGTGCCTCTAAATCTCCAACTCGCCCTGCCCCTCGTCCATCGCACTGACGATCTCAGCGGCCAGCGCACGGGTGATCGGCATCTTGCGTTCGAGCGCGGTGCGATCGAGCCGTTCGACCACCCGCATGGCGGTGGCCAGCGAGCGTTCGATGCGGCGCACGAGATATTGCACGACATGCTGCTCGACCTCGACCTGGCGGTCAGCGAACAATTTGGTGATGACGCCGGCCAGGAGCAGGTCGTCGGGTTCGTGGATCTCGACGGTCGCTGCCGCCTTCAGCCGCGAGGCAAGGTCGGGCAGTTTTACACCCCAGGCAGCGGGAAAACGCCGCGCCGTCAACAGCAAGGTGGACCCGGCGCCGCGCACTTCATTGATGAGATGGAACAAGCCCGCCTCGTCGATGGCTGCCTTGTCGACATCGTCGATCAGCGCCGGCCTGCCGCCGAGCCCGGCGATGGCATTGCCGATGCGGCTTGCATCGACCGCCACGGCGTTGGCCCGTGCGTGCCAGATCGAGCCCAGATGCGTTTTGCCGGAACCGGCCGGGCCGGCCAGCACGATCACCGGCGAGGGCCAGTCCGGCCAGCGGTCGACCAGGGTCGCTGCCTCGCGGTTGGTGGCCGACACCACCAGTTCGTCGCGCGAGTAGCCTGTGCCATGGCCGAGATCGAGCGGTAGCTGGCGCGGCGGTTCGGTTCTCTGGTCGGCCACGGTCAGCCGCGCCGCGTCCGGTGACCGCCGCCGCGATCGGCGGGCAGCGGCGGGACGGGCTCAGTGGCGTGCCCCTTGTAGAGCGGCGATTCCAGATAGCGGGCGATGGCAAAGCGCACCAGCACGGCAACCGCGGCCGAGGCCGGCACGGCGATCAACAGGCCGACGAAGCCGAACAGGGCGCCGAAGGCAAACAGCGCGAACATCAGCCAGACCGGATGCAGACCGACGCTCTTGCCGACCAGCCTGGGCTGCAGGATGTTGCCCTCGATGAACTGGCCGACGAAGAACACGCCGGCGACCAACGCCACCATGGTCCAGTCCGGCCAGAACTGAACGAAGGCGACGCCGACGGCCAGCACCAGCCCGGTCAGCGAGCCGACATAGGGGATGAAGGAGATCAGCCCGGCGAACAAGCCGATGAGAATGCCGAAATTCAACCCGGTCAGTGTCAGGCCGGTGGCGTACATGCCACCGAGCACCAGGCAGAGCGTGCCCTGGCCGCGCACGAAGCCGGCGGTCGCGGTGTTGATGTCCCTGGATATCGCCCTGACCGTCCCGACATAGTCGCGCGGCACCCAACTGTCGATGATTGCAACCATGCGGTCCCAGTCGAGCAGCATGTAGAAGGCAACGACCGGGGTGACGACGAACAGGCTGACCACCGAGACCAGCGCCACACCGGAACTCCAGATCGAGGTGAAGACGGTGCTCAGCAGGCCGAAGCCCGAGGTCAGCAGCGAATTCAGCCCGTCGCGCAGGCCATTGGCATTGACGCCGAATTTCTGCTCCAGCCATTTCGGATCGAAGCTGGTGATCAGCGACTGCAGGCGGGTCAAATATTCCGGCAGCTTGCCGGCGAAATCGGCCATTTGCGTCGCCAGCACCGGGACCAGGATGACGAAGGCCAGCACCAGCAGGACGATGAAGGTAATGAGGATGACCACCGTCGCCATCAGCCGGGAGAGGCCGAGGCGCTGCAGCCGGTCGGCGACCGGATCGAGGAAATAGGCAAGCACCATGCCGGCGACGAAGGGCAGCAGGATGCCGGAGAAGATGTAGAGGAACAGGGCCAGGAAGACGGCGGTTCCCAGCCAGAAGAAGATCTGGCGGCGGAACGCCAGGGACGCAGCTTCGCCCGCGGCCGCTGCCTCGGCCGCAACTTCGATGGATTCTCGATCAGGTGCCCGGGGTGGAGCCTTCGCCATAGCCGCTCATATGCCTCAGCCAAGCCACGAGATAGGCCGCGGCCGAAGCCACGGTCAAGACCCCGGACAGGATTATGAGCGCGGGCCGGAGCGGGTCGAGGTGGATCGAAAAGGCGAGTTCGCCCAGCACCACCGCCGCCAGCACGATCTGGACGGCGGTGTTGGCCTTCGACACGTAAAGCGGCTTCATCTCGACCGGATGCGCCATGACGGTGGACAAAAGCACGGCGCAGATGATCAGCGCATCGCGCGACACCATGGTGACCACCAGCCACAGCGGCAGTTGCCCGATGAAGCCCATGACCACGAACACCGAGACCAGCAGCACCTTGTCTGCCATCGGATCGAGATAGGCGCCGAGCTTCGACTGCTGGTTGAAGCGGCGGGCGATGAAGCCGTCGACGCCATCGGAAATGCCGGCAACGAGAAAGCCGGCAAAGGCCCAGTCCCAGCGCATGTTCAGCATCGCCAGCACCACGGCCGGGACCAGCAGGAAGCGCAGGATGGTGATCAGATTGGGGATGGTCAATCGTGTGTCCCGTCGTGGCTTGTTGGGAGATAGATGCGGGAGATGGCAGGTGGGCGCAAGTAGCGAGGCGGCGAAGCATCTGATCTCCCCCACAAGGGGGGAGATTGGGCTGTCACCCTCCTTGCCCCCCGAAACCATTCATGCGAAGAGCCCGCAAGGGAAACAGGGATGCGCCGACGATGAGCAAGGGCGACCAGGCCAAGCGCAAGAACGGGCTCACCTATGCCGAGGCGGGTGTCGACATCGATGCCGGCAACCTCATGGTTGAAAAGATCAAGCCGCTGGTGCGCGCGACGCGGCGGCCGGGCGCCGATGGCGAAATCGGCGGCTTTGGCGGCCTGTTCGACCTCAAGGCCGCCGGCTTCACGGACCCGGTGCTGGTCGCCGCCAACGACGGCGTCGGCACCAAGCTGAAGATCGCCATCGATGCCGGCAAGCACGACACGATCGGCATCGACCTCGTCGCCATGTGCGTCAACGACATCGTCGTCCAAGGCGCCGAGCCACTGTTCTTCCTCGACTATTTCGCCACCGGCAAGCTCGACCCCGACCAGGGGGCGGCGATCGTCGGCGGCATCGCAATGGGCTGCCGGCAGGCCGGCTGCGCGCTGATCGGCGGCGAAACCGCTGAAATGCCCGGCATGTATCACGACAAGGATTATGATCTTGCCGGTTTTGCCGTGGGCGCGGCCGAACGCGGCCAACTGCTGCCGACCGACGATATCGTCGAGGGCGATGTGCTTTTGGGCCTCGCCTCGTCGGGCCTGCATTCGAACGGCTTTTCGCTGGTGCGCCGAATTGTCGGCGTCAGCGGCCTTGCCTGGAGCGATCCGGCGCCGTTCAACGACGAGGCGACGCTGGCCGAGGCGCTGCTCGAGCCGACCCGCATCTATGTGAAGTCGATCCTGAAGGCGATCCGCAACACGCATGGCATCAGGGCGCTGGCCCACATCACCGGCGGCGGCTTTCCCGAAAACATTCCGCGTGTCCTGCCCAAGGATTTTTCCGCCGAACTCGACCTCAATGCCATCGATGTGCCGCCGGTGTTTTCCTGGCTGGCGAAAACCGGCGGCGTGGCGCCGGAAGAGATGATGCGCACCTTCAACTGCGGCATCGGCATGATCCTCGTCGTCGCCTCCGGCCAGGCCGCGCAGGTCGCCGCCGTGCTGCAGGAGGCCGGCGAGACGGTGACGCCAATCGGCCGCATCGTGCCGCGCCGCGACGCCGGCGTCATTTATCGGGGCTCGATCGGCCTATGAGCAGGAAACGCACGGTTGTCTTGATCTCGGGACGCGGCTCCAACATGACGGCGCTGATCGCGGCGGCGAGCGATCCGGCCTATCCCGCCGAGATCGTCGGCGTCATTTCCGACCGGGTGAACGCCGCCGGCCTCGGCATTGCAGCCGCGCGCGGCATCCCGACCAAGGTCATCGTGCGCTCCGATCATGCCAGCAAGGAAGCCCATGATGCGGCGATCGACGCCGCGCTGGTTGCGTTCAATGCCGAGATCGTGGCGCTGGCCGGCTATTTGCGCATCCTGTCCCGCGGCCTGGTCGAGAAGTGGCAAGGACGCATGCTGAACATCCACCCTGCCCTGCTGCCGGCCTTCAAGGGCCTGGACACGCATGCACGCGCCCTGCGCGCCGGCATGCGCATCCATGGCTGCACGGTGCATTTCGTCACGCCCGAGATGGATGACGGCCCGATCATCGCGCAAGCCGCGGTGCCGGTGATGGTCGGCGACAATGAGGACACGCTTGCCGCCCGTGTGCTGAAGGCCGAGCACCGGCTCTACGCACTGGCGCTCGGGCTGGTCGCCGACGGCAAGGCACGCATGGAAGGCGGCCGCACCGTGCTGGCGCATTTCGCCGACGACGCCGACAACGCCACCTCCGTGGTGATGGCGCCCGACCCGCTGCGCGAGGAGCGTGATCTCGAACAGCTGGCGCGGATCACGCCGTAAGAATTTCAGGACGCAGGTCGGGACCTGAAGCCCTTGGATATCTTTGACAGCGCGATCCGAAGAAAAGGCGACCTCGCCGGCGTCTTTGAATACGACGATACCGATGGACCGCCAAACGCCACAGCGTATTTTTACCTGTGCGAAGTGAACGGCCAGGCCGCCGGGACGATCATCGGCGCGATTCATATTCGATCAGGCGCCTGGGCGATCGCGGAAGCGGATATTGCCGTCAAATGGGACAAGGACGAGAAGCGTGTCGGCCTGTTCATCTTCGACACTTTGTTGGCAGCTTTCGATGTCGCTACGGGCGCCAAGTATGGTGGCGGATATGGCAAAGATTTCCAACTCAACATTCCCTGGTCCTGAGATGTAAGCGATGAAACAGCTGCTCCTGCTGCGCCATGCCAAGTCGAGTTGGGACGATCCGGCGCTTGCTGATTTCGACCGGCCGCTCGGGCCCCGCGGGCTGAAGGCTGCGCCGCGGATGGGGCGCGAGCTGGCCAGACGCGACTGGCTGCCCGATCTGGCGCTGGTGTCACCGGCGCTGCGCACGCGTGAGACATGGCGGCTGGTCTCGGCCGAACTGCCGGCGAGAGTGCCGGCGGAGTTTGCCGAGGCTCTCTTCGAAGCCACTGCCGCAGACATTCTGGCCGAGGTGCAACAGGCAATCGCATCGGCCGGCTGTCTCCTGGTGCTTGGCCATAATCCCGGCCTGGAGGATTTGGCGCGCCGGCTTGCCGGTCCGCGATCGGATGCCGGGGCTCTCAGCAAGCTTGAAGAGAAATTCCCGACCGGCGCCCTTGCTCGCTTTGTCGTCGACGACGACTGGGCAGACCTCGCCTTCGGCACAGCCCGGCTGACGCATTGCATCCGGCCGAAGGATTTGGCGTAGCGCTTGCGAAAAATGCTGGCGCTTGACGCGCAGCGACCCCCTCTGTCGCCTTCGGCGACATCTCCCCCTCAAGGGGGGAGATAATCCGCCGCCCTCCTGTATCAGTAGCGCTCAAACGGGCCGGCCGCGAACGAAGGTCGCCAAGCTTGGCCTAGAAAGATGCCGTGCAAACAAGAAGATAGAATAGATTGCTGCCGAGTTGATTCAGACCGCGCGGAAGCCAAGCCGGCTGCACAAAAAACAAGAGCGGCGGGCCAAGCCCACCGCTCTTTGTGGTCGTAGATCTCGCTGGAAATCAACGGCCCCAGATGCCCTGGCCGGATTGCGGCTGGTTAGAGTCGCCCTTGATCGTGAAGCCGCCGAAGGTGGCCGGCTTGCCGATCGAGGCCGTATAGCTGTGGTCTATGTTGCCGGCCGGAGTGGTCGACGCGGTCACAGCAGGCTGGTTGACACCGTCAGAGCCGTAGTGGTCGCTGCTTGCGAAAGCGGTGCCGGTGGCAACGAGGAGGGCAGCAGCGGTAAGAGCGATCTTGGTCATTTTAAGTACTCCAGATATCTGGTCCTGTCCGTCTAGTGGCGTGCCTTGGGAGGAATTCGCGTCGCTCGGACCAACCCGAGATGGGTCTGTCTTGCTGCCATTTCCAATCACTAAAATGTGCGAACCGAACCGTTCAGTTCGATCTTGAAATCCACCAGATGACGCGGCGGCTGGAATTTTCTATTGTGATATCATGTAGTTAAGTTCTAGCACTTGCTATAAGGCGCGACCAATCGCTGAGCCGGCGTTCATCGATCACGATACAGTGCGTCGATGGCGGGAAAACAGCGACAACCGCAGCCTTGCAAGGGATTGGCAGGGTCAGTGCCCGGCCCTTCTGTCGAACCCCAGAACGTCGCGCATGTCGTATTCGCCGTGCGGACGTTCCACCACCCACAGTGCCGCCGCAATGGCGCCGCGCGCGAACATCGAGCGGTCACCGGCGGAATGCGAAAGCGTGAGCGTCTCGCCTTGGCTGAGGAAGCTCACACTGTGCTCGCCGACGATGCTGCCGCCACGCAGCACGGCAAAGCCGATCTCGCCGGCAGGGCGCGGACCTGTGACGCCGTCGCGAGCGCGTCTCGCCACATCGTCGACGATCACGCCGCGCCCTCGCGCCGCCGCCTCGCCCAGCATCAGCGCCGTGCCAGACGGCGCATCGACCTTGAAGCGGTGATGCGCTTCGAGGATTTCGATGTCGGTGTCGGGACCAAGCGACCGCGCCGCCTGTTCGACCAGCCCGGCCAGCATGTTGAGGCCGAGCGAATAGCTGCCGGAGCGCACGATGGCGACGGACTTCGAAGCGGTAGCGATGGCGGCGAGTTCGGCCGGCTCAAAGCCGGTCGAGCCGATGACCAGCGCCGGGCCGCCACGCGCGGCGCAGGCCTCTGCCAGTTCGACGGAGGCTGCCGGCGCGGTGAAGTCGATGACGACATCGGCAAGCGCCAGCGCCTCGTCACGCTCGACCAGGCCTTCACCGGCGCTGCCCGGCCTGTGAAAGCGGGCGACAAGCGCCAGCCTGGGGTCGGCCTCGACGGCTTCCACCATCTGCCTGCCCATACGGCCAAGCGCGCCGGCTATGGCTATTTTCACTGGGTGCGGCATGGCCGCTTTCGTTGGGAATGCTTTACCGAACAATGGTCTGGCATGCCGCCTTGCCAGATTGATTCAAGCAGCGCCATTGGTCTTGACCATCATGCCAGCAATTTCCTTGACCAGCTTGGCGGCAACCAGCGCCGTCAGGTTGGAGACGTCCTGGTTCACATTGTATTCGACAACATCGGCGCCGACGATCGGCTGGTCGATTCGCTGGATCAGGTTGATCACTTGCCGGGTTGTAAGACCACCGGGTTCGCGGTGCGAGACGCCGGGCGCACAGGCCGGATCGAGGCCGTCGAGATCCACCGAGAGATAGACCGGCGTCCTGATGTCGAGCCGCAGATCCTCGCTGAAATGACGCGCCTCGAAGACCTCGACGCCGAAGCGCTCGAGCTGGTCACGAAGCTCGTCGTTGAGCGTGCGCAAGCCGATCTGGATCAGCCGGTCGACCAGCCCCTCTTCCAGGATGCGGGCGAAGGACGAAGTGTGCGAGCGCTTGTTGCCCTGATAGGCATCGTAGATGTCCGGGTGGGCGTCGATCTGCACGATTGTCAGCCTGGGGTGGCGGCGGCGTACGGCGCGCAGCACCGGCCAGGCGATCGCGTGGTCGCCGCCGAGGCTGATCAGCGGATGGCCGGCATCCATGGCGCGGCCGACCTCGGCCTCGATCCGCTCCCACGGGTCGCTGGCGCCGGAAAAATCAATGTCGCCATGGTCGAGAAAACTGTCCGCCACATCGAAGCCGGTTTCGCTCCATGAGGAGTGCGCATCGCTGGCGAGCTCGCGGCGAATCAAAGCCGGTGCGGCAGCCGGCCCCTTGAGATAGGACGAGTTGTCGTCATGCGGTATTCCCAGAAGCGAAACCCTGGCCATTGGCGTGCGATCTCCGGCAACAGGCAATCTCACTAAACCCGGGAGCTGGCTGGCGATACCTCAGCCGCTTGGGCCAGCAGCCAAGGTCGAGACGCTACCAGGCCGCCATCACGTCCCGGCTTGGCCACCCAATCTTTGCCTGACGATGGCGGCGTGGAAATTGGTGCCATGCAACAGCCCGTCATCGTTGAAGTCGTAGCTGGAATTGTGCAACGGCGCCGAGGCCTCGCCATTGCCGAGGAAGACGAAACAGCCCGGCACGTGGTCGAGAAAGCGAGCGAAATCCTCCGAGCCGGTCATCGGCTCCGCCGCGACGCCGACGGCATTGTCAGGCAAAACGCGCCGTGCGGCGGCAAAGGCCTCGTCGACCAGTTCGGCATCATTCTGCAGCGGCACGAATTCCCTGCTGTAAGTGACCTCGGCGGCAACGTTGTAAGCGTTGGCCGTGCCCGCCGTGATGACCCGCATCTGCCGCTCGATCTCGGCACTGACCTCGGGGCGAAAACTTCGGGCGTCACCCAGAATGCGGGCGAGACCGGGCAATGCGTTGCGGGTGCCGTCGGTGATCAGCTCGGTCACCGAAACCACCGCTATATCGGCCGGGCTCAACCGGCGCGAGACGATGGTCTGCAGATTGGTGACCAGTGCGCAGGCGGCGACCAGCGTCTCATTGCCCGAATGCGGCCTCGCCGCATGGCCGCCAATCCCCCTGAGCACGATCTCGAAATTGTCCTCCGCCGACATGAACGGACCGACGCGGGTTTCGAGACGCCCGATGGGCAGGCCGGGCATGTTGTGCAGGCCAAAAATCTCGTCGAAGGGAAAACGCTGCATCAGCCCGTCATCGAGCATCGCCATCGCGCCCTTGCCCCATTCCTCAGCCGGCTGGAAGACGAAGCGCACAGTGCCGTCGAACCCGCCCTCGGCGGCCAGCAGTTTTGCCGCGCCGAGCAGCATGGTGGTGTGGCCGTCATGGCCGCAGGCATGCATGAAGCCGGTATTTTGCGAACGATAGGCCGCCGTCGACTGCTCGGTGATGCGCAGCGCGTCCATGTCGGCCCTGAGCGCAATCACCCGGTTGCCGCTGCCGCGCTTCAGCGTGCCGACGACGCCGGTGCCGCCGACGCCCTCGGTGACATCGTCCAGCCCGAATTCACGCAGCTTGGCGGCGACGAAGGCGGCGGTGCGCTTTTCGTCGAAACCGAATTCGGGATGCGCGTGCAGGTCGCGCCGCCAGCCGGTCATCTCCTGCTTCAGCGCGTCACGATCGAGCTCAGCCATGTTTTTCCCCCAACCTATTTTGCAAGCTCACTTGCGACATCAAGCAGGATGTTGGCGCCGGCGACAAGCTCGGCATCGTCGGTATGTTCGCGCGGATTGTGGCTGATGCCGCCGGCGCTCGGCACGAAGATCATCGCCGCGGGCGCCATGCGGGCCATCATCTGCGCATCATGGCCGGCGCCCGATGTCATGCGCCTGACGCCAAGGCCGCGGCTTTTCGCGGCGGCCTCGATCCGTTTGACGATGCCGATATCGAACAGCACCGGTTCGGAGCGGGCCAGCCGCTCGACCGAGATCGTGACGTTCTCCGCAACGGCAAGCTCCTCGAGATAGGCGGCAAGGGCCACCTCATGCGCCTGCAGGCGCTGTTCGTCGGGATCGCGCAGGTCGATGGTGAAGACGGCGCGAGCGGGAATGACGTTGATGGCATTCGGCTCGAAGCGCATCGTGCCGACAGTAGCCACGGTCGGCCCATTCGAAGCCTTCGCCCGATCGTGCAGGAAGGTGATGACACGGGCGGCGGCATGGCCGGCATCGCTGCGCATCGACATCGGTGTGGTGCCGGCATGGTTGGCGGCGCCGTCGATGGTGATGCGCTGCCAGGAAATGCCCTGCAAATTCTCGACCGCGCCAATCGGCACGCGTTCGCGTTCCAGCACCGGCCCCTGCTCGATATGCAGTTCGAGATAGGCGTGCGGCTTGAGGAAGCCGGGCTCGCGGTCGCCGGCATAGCCGATGCTGGCGAGTTCTTCTCCAAGCACGCTACCGTCGGTGCCGATGGCGGCCAACATCGCGTCCGCGCCGGCACCACCGGCATGGACCAACGAGCCCATCATGTCGGGCGTGTAGCGCACGCCTTCCTCATTGGTGAAGGCGGCGACCGCAACCGGGCGCGAGGGCGAAAAGCCCGAAGCCTTCAGTGTCTCGATCACCTCCAGCCCGGCGAGCACGCCATAGCAGCCATCGTAGATGCCGGCGTCGATGACGGTGTCGATGTGCGAACCGATGAGCAGCGGCGCCTGTCCGGCATTGTCGGGGCTTTGCCAAATGCCGAAAATATTGCCGACCCGGTCGATGGCGACATCGAGCCCGGCCTGCTTGAGCCAGCCGACGAAGAGGTCGCGGCCCTGTCTGTCGGTGTCGGAGGCGGCGAGCCGGATCAGCCGCCCCTCCCCGTCACGGCCAACGGTGCCGAGTTCTTGGATGCGACCAAGCAGGCGCTGTGCATCAACTCCGATCATGACAAGGCCTCGGCCATCAGCTTGCCGCCCAACACACCGGCAGGGGTTTGCCCGACAAGCTCGGCATAGCGATGCGGGTCGGTGGCGCCTTCGGTGTTGATCAGCAGCACGCGGGATTTGCCGTCGAGCCCGAGTTCGACCTTGTGGTCGGCCATCGCCCGGATCAGACCGGCAAGACCGACGCCACCGCTTTCGCCTGAAACGATCGCCGGATCGGCACCAACCGGCTGCGCCAGCCGGCGCATCACCGTGACGGCCTCGTCCTCGTCCACCGTCATGAAAGCGTCGGCAACACGCGCCAGCACGCGCCAGGCGACCGGAGAGGCTTCATAGCATTCGAGCATCGCCATCACCGTCGGCTCGCCATGCGCCGCCTTGACTACGCGACCTGCCTGGGCGGCCGCGACAACGCAAGCCGCGCGAGCGGGTTCGACGACGATGAAGGTCGGCCTGGCATCGCCCAACACGATGGCGAGATGGCCTGCCACGGCAGCGGCGATGCCGCCGACACCGGCCTGCACGAACACATGGGTTGGCGGCTGCGGCAACTGGCGCAAGGCTTCGCGCACGATCGCGGTGTAGCCCTGCATGACCAAACCGGGGATGCGTTCGTAGCCCGGCCAGGATGTGTCTGACACCACGGTCCAGCCTTTCTCGGCGGAAACCTCAGCTGCCTGCCTCACCGAGTCGTCGTAATTGCCGTCGACGCGGATCATCTCGGCGCCATAGCGCGCAATTGCGGCGATGCGCTCCTCGCTGACGCCGGCGTGAACGAAGATTGCCGCCTTGGCGCCAACAAGCTGCGCCCCTTGCGCAACCGAGCGGCCGTGATTGCCATCGGTGGCGCAGGCAACCGTCATGCCGGCAGCGACCGCGCGGACTTCGGGCCGGTCGAGATCGTCCACGTCGACGGGCCGACCGAGCGACCGGCTCGCCTCCTCCAGCACCAGGCGGAAGACGGCATAGGCGCCGCCCAGCGCCTTGAAGCTGCCAAGGCCGAGGCGAAAGCCTTCATCCTTGATGTGGATGGCGCCGAGGCCGAGTTCGTCAGCCAGCGCCGGCAAGGCATGCAGCGGCGTTACCCGATGATTGTCGCGATGGGCGAGAAATCGCTCGACCGTGTCGGCACCGGCAAGCCCCAGCGTTTCGGCATCGACCGGATCGAGCGGCCGGCGATGCAACACATTATTGTTGAGCAGGAACACGAACGGCCTCCTTGGGATCAGACGAAATCATATTGCAGCCAAGGCGCAAAGAGCGCTGTAATTGGACCTTCGGAATGCAAGTTTGTTTCGCCGGGATACCTCCATTGCCTGCATCGCCCTCACTCGACAGTTTCGACCTCGCCATCCTTGCCATCCTGCAACGGGACAACACCACACCGCAGCGGCTGATCGGTGAAGCCGTCAACCTGTCGGCGCCGGCAGTGCAACGGCGCATCAAGCGCATGGAACAATCCGGCGTCATCGCCGGCAATGTCGCTGTCGTCGAGCCGGCGGCGGTCGGCCAGCCCATCACCATCTTCGTCGAGGTCGAGCTGGAGAGCGAACGCTCGGACCTGATCGACGCGGCCAAGCGGCAATTCTCGGCGGCGCCCGAAGTGCAGCAATGCTACTACGTCACCGGCGAGGCCGACTTCATCCTGGTCATCACCGTGGCCGACATGGGCGCCTATGAGGCGCTGACGCGCAAACTGTTTTTCGACAGCAAGAATGTGCGAAAATTCCGCACCTTCGTTGCCATGGACCGCGTCAAGGTTGGCCTGACGGTGCCCTTGCCGGGATAATAGGTCTCATTTTTTCGCAATTCCGGACGGAAAACCGCTTCACACTTTTCCTGGAATTGCTTTAGCCGGCCGGCCGCAGCCAGACCTTGTTGTCGTGGAAGGCCGCGCCGCCATAGGGCGCCGGCGCATCGGCGCCGGTGAGCACGTTGATGCCCTCGCCGCGTTCGTGGGCGCTGTTCGGCCAGATGCCTTCGGCGATAACCACGCCGCGCTTGATGCCGTCGAACAGTTTGGCGTGCAGCACCACCTCGCCGCGCCGGTTGCCGACCTCGATGCGGTCGCCATCGCCCAATCCAAGCGCTGCGGCATCGTCCGGGTGCAACAACAATTCCGGCCGCCTCTCCTTGGCTCGCGACACCGGTGTTTCCGAGAATGTCGAATTCAGAAAATTGCGCGCCGGCGATGTCGTCAGCCGGAACGGATGCTCGGCGTCCGCCACCTCGATCAGGTCGACATGGTCGGGAAATTCCGGCAGCTCCGCTACCGGTCCGAACAGGCCCATGCTTTCCGGCGGCCGGTTGGGCGCCGCCTGCCCGCTCCAGTTGGCGCGGAAGTGGAATTTCTTGTCGGCGTGGCCGAAGCCTTCGATGAAGTGGGCCGCCTCGAAATCCGGCTGCAGGTCGACCCATTTGTCTTCCTTCAGGCTGGCGAAGGTGCCCAGCCCGCGCTTACCCAGGATGATGTCGATATGCTGCTGCTCGGTCAGGCCAAAGCCCGGCCGGTCGGCGACGCCGAGACGTTCGGCCAATTGCTCGATGACGAAATGGTTGGTGCGCGGCCCTTCCGGCGGGTCGATCAGCTTGGGACCAAGCGTGATGTGCTGGTTGCCACCACCTTTGTAGACGTCGTCGTGCTCGAGAAACATCGTTGCCGGCAGCACGACATCGGCGAGTTTTGCCGTGTCGGTCATGAACTGCTCGTGCACGCAGGTGAAGAGGTCGTCGCGCAGGAAACCCTGTTTCACCAGCCGCTGCTCGGGCGCGACATTCACCGGGTTGGTGTTCTGGATCAGCATTGCCGTCACCGGCGGGCCGCCGAACAGCGCGTCCTTGGCGCCCGTCAGCACCGGGCCGATGCGCGACTGGTCGAGATGGCGGATCGAGGGATCGCGCATCGCGGTCCCTTCCAACACATCCTGGTTCAGCTTGAAGATGCCGGAATTGGAGTGGAAAGCGCCGCCGCCCTCATATTGCCAGGCGCCGGTGACGGCGGCGATGCAGGACGCCGCGTGCATGTTGACCGAACCGTTGCGCTGGCGGGCAAAGCCATAGCCGAGGCGGAAATAGGTCTTTTTGGTCGTGCCAACCAATCGCGCAAAGGCTTCGATCTCGGCGACGGCAAGGCCGGTGATGGCGGAGGCCCATTCCGCCGTGCGCGTTTTCAGATGCGCCTCCAGCCCCTTCGGATCATCGGTGTACTTTTCGAGGTAGGCGCGGTCGGCCAGGCCTTCCCTGAACAGGACATGCATAACCGCGCAGGCGAGCGCGCCGTCGGTGCCGGGCTTCAGCACCAGGCCCATATCGGCCTGCTTCATCGTCGCGTTCTCGTAGACGTCGATGACGACGATCCTGGCGCCGCGCTCTTTGCGAGCCTTGATGGCGTGGGTCATCACATTGACCTGCGTGACCACGGCATTGGTGCCCCAGATCACCACGCAGTCGGACTTGGCCATTTCGCGCGGGTCAGGCCCACGCAAGGCGCCCGCCCCCATCATCCAGCCGGTCCAGGCCAGGTTGGTGCAGATCGATCCGAAGAAGCCGGAGTATTTTTTCGCATGGCGCAGCCGGTCGATGCCGTCGCGCTGCACCAGCCCCATCGTGCCGGCATAATAGTAAGGCCAGACCGTCTCCGAGCCGTATTTTTCCTCGGCCGCGATGAATTTTTCAGCAACGAGGTCGAGTGCCGCTTCCCAGCTAGATTCCTTCCAGACGCCGTCGCCCTTGGCGCCGGCGCGCACCAGCGGCTTCAGCAGCCGGTCCGGATGGTGGACACGGTCGGCATAGCGCGCGACCTTGGCGCAGACGACGCCCGATGTGTAGGTGTTGGACTTGGCGCCATGGACGCGGCCGATGCGGTTGCCGTCGAGCAGTTCAACCTCGAGCGCGCAGGTCGACGGGCAATCATGCGGACAGGCGGAGTGGCCGATGCGGAGCTTGGCGTGCTGGTTCATGGGGCTTGTCTAGCTAGTTTCGGGCGCGGCGTGTAGGGCCAGTTACAGGCCATCGGTGCGCTTGAGCAGCGCATTGTAGGCGCCACATCTCGGGCAACGCATGTGGCGCTCGATATGGGTTGCGTCTGCCGGAGTATCGAAAATCTCCAGATCCGCCTCGCCACAGTCGGGGCATTTGACGACAGCTTTGGGGTCTACCGCCAGTATCTTGCCGGCTTCGATCCACAGTGCCTTGGACATCGACAGCGCTCCGACCGCTAGTTCCCGCGCATGGCCTCGCCTAACTCGCCGACTGCATTGAACAAGTCGGCAATCTCGGAGAAGAGCAGGCTGTAGTATTTGTTGAACTCTTGATCGTCACGATTGTGATGCGCGTAGATCTCGAGCTGCACGCCGGCTTCGTATAGGATGCTGATGAGTTGGTAATTCGCGCCGTGATCGGTCCCGAATTCAACTCGCCGCAAAATCTGCAGTGCGCGCTCAGCCGCGACAGGATCGAACTGGCGTCGGTGAATGCCGAGGAAGAAGCCGTCCTCGGGTGCAAATTCGTTCATCAAGTCATCAAAGACTGACATAGGCGCTCCCAGCTTATCCGGACGTGAGATTAGCGGGATGTCGAGACGGCGTGTAGGGCCAATGATTAGCCAATCTCCCCCCTCGTGGGGGAGATGTCCGGCAGGACAGAGGGGGGCGCGAAGGATCGAGACCTATTGAGCCCCATCCATTTGTCACCGAAGCCGGCAGCGGGTGGTTGAGAAAAGGCTGACAGGACGGCGGGACAGCGCCCCCCTCTGCCCTGCCGGGCATCTCCCCCACAAGGTGGGAGATTACGCGCTCACTCCGCCGTGCCTTCCTCATACTCGGCCGACATGGTCAGCCACTTCTCCTCGTGGCCGGCAAGCTGCTGCGCCAGCTGCGAACGCTCCTTCGCCAGCCTCGTCGCCGTCGACGGATCCTTCTCATAGACGGCCGGATTGGCGAGTTCGTCCTCGATCAGGTCGATGCGCTTGCGAATGCGGTCCATCAGCGCCTCGGTGGCGCGGATTTCCTTGGCCAGCGGCTCGAAGGCGGCGCGGCGCGCGGCCGCATCGCGGCGGCGATCGGCCTTTGATGCCTTCTCGGCCTCGCGCTTGCCGCGACGGTCGCCGGACACGCCGGTGACCAGCGTCTTGTAGTCTTCGAGGTCGCCATCATACGGGTTGACCGCGCCATCCTTGACCAGCCACAGCCGGTCGGCCGTCGCCTCCAGCAAGTGGCGGTCGTGCGAGATCAGGATGACGGCGCCGGGGAATTCATTCAGCGCGTGGATCAAGGATTCGCGGCTGTCGATGTCGAGATGGTTGGTTGGCTCATCGAGGATGAACAGGTTCGGACCTTCGAAGGCCGACAGGCCCATCAGCAGCCGCGCCTTCTCGCCACCGGACAGGTCCTTGGCGGCGGTGTTCATCTTTTCGGTGGTCAGGCCGAACTGGGCGACGCGGCCGCGCACCTTGGATTCCGGCGCCTCCGGCATCAGCCGACGGACATGCTCGTAGGCGTTTTCGTCCGGCCTGAGATCGTCGAGCTGATGCTGGGCGAAGATCGCCACTTTCAGGCCCGGCGCCACCGTCATGGTGCCGCTCTCCTGCTTCAGCCGGCCCGACAAAAGCTTGGCGAAGGTCGACTTGCCGTTGCCGTTGGCGCCGAGCAGCGCGATGCGGTCGTCGGCGTCGATGCGCAGCGTCATCTTCTTCAGGATCGGCTGGCCTTCGGTGTAGCCGACATTGACGTTGTTGAGCGCAACGATCGGCGAAGCCACCGTCTTCACCGGCTCAGGGAAGGAGAACGGCCGCACCGTATCGTTCACGATCGCGGCGATCGGCTTCATCTTCTCCAGCGCCTTGATGCGCGACTGCGCCTGCCTGGCCTTGGAAGCCTTGGCGCGGAAGCGCTCGACGAAGGACTCCATATGCTTGCGGGCGGCTTCCTGCTTGACGCGGCCCTTCTCCTGCAACTCCTTTTGCTCGGTATACTGGCGCTCGAACTGGTCGTAGCCGCCGCGCCAGAAGGTCAGCTTCTTCTGGTCGAGATGGACGATGGAGTTGACGGCGCGGTTGAGCAGGTCGCGGTCGTGCGAGATCAGAAGCACCGTGTGCGGATACTTCGACACATAGTTCTCCAGCCACAACGTGCCTTCGAGATCGAGATAGTTGGTCGGCTCGTCGAGCAGCAGAAGGTCGGGCTCGGCAAACAGCACCGCGGCGAGCGCCACGCGCATGCGCCATCCGCCGGAGAAGGACGAGGCCGGGCGCCGCTGCGCGGCATCATCGAAGCCGAGGCCGGCAAGGATGGTGGCCGCGCGCGACTCGGCCGAGTGCGCGTCGATGTCGGCCAGCCGCATATGGATGTCGGCGATGCGATGCGCATCGGTGGCGGTCTTTTCCTCCTCAAGCAGTGCTGAGCGCTCGAGGTCGGCCTTGAGCACGATCTCGATCAGCGGCTCCTCGGTGCCCGGCGCTTCCTGCGCCACCTGGCCGATGCGGGTGTTCTTGGGCAGGCTGATCGAGCCGGTCTCGGAGGGGAAATCGCCGGTGATCGCCTTGAACAAGGTCGTCTTGCCGGTGCCGTTGCGGCCGACGAGGCCGGCCTTGGTGCCGGCCGGCAAGGTCAGCGACGCATGGTCGAGAAGCAAGCGTCCGGCCATGCGGAGCGATAGGTCGTTGATGATAAGCATGCCGGGGCTTTTGCACGGGAGGGCGGCGCTTCGCAAGGGCTTGGGGCGTGACTGGTAGCACAAGGCATGAAAACGGCGCGCCTGAAGCGCGCCGTCCATGACTGCAAACAGCAGACTAACTTTCAGAGACCGCCTAGTTCAGGCCTTTGGCTTGCGCTTCGTCACCTTGGCCGCGGCGGCCGGAACGGCTGGCTTGCGACCAAGGCCCGAGGATTTGGCCAATGCCGAACGGGTCGCGGAGTAGTTCGGCGCCACCATCGGATAGTCCGACGGCAGGCTCCATTTGGTGCGATACTCGTCCGGGCTGAGGCCATGATCGGTCATCAAGTGGCGCTTCAGCGACTTGAATTTCTTGCCATCCTCAAGGCAGACGATGTGGTCAGGAAACACCGAACGCTTCGGATTGACGGCCGGGTTGAGCGCAGGGCTCTCCACGGCAACCGCATTGCCCAACTTGCGGACCGATGCGCTAACGCTTGCGATCAAATCCGGTAGACTAGCAGCTGGCAGTGGATTGTTGCCGACATAGGCCGATACAATGTCGGCGGTCAGTTCAATAGCAGTCTTGTTGTCGAGAGTGTGCAATTTGTTTTTCTCCCGCCGGTGATGCAGTTGCCGGCTTTTTTTTGAAGAGTGTTCTCGATGTATCCACTTAACAGCACCCCCCAACGGGTCGTTAAGCGTCAGTAAATCATCGAGAATCGGTGCCGGAGGATGTTTCCACATCCGGTTGCAACGTTGCAAATTAGAAAATCTAATACTTCGAAGCCGCCGATTTCGCCGTTGCGGTGCTGACGGGTCTGGAGTCGGCCAATATCTCTAGAATACGTTTCCAGCGGGCGCACCGTCCGAAGTCTTTTTGCTCAATCGCCTTTTCGGCTTTCATCGCGGCATAGAGCGGCGCCTCGGCGCCGAACTCCTTGATCAGCCAGAATGCTTCCTGTCTGGCAAGGCGTTCATCGTCGTCAAGCATGTTCAGCCTCCGAGCGTTCTATGCCCACCGCAATGCAACTGCCGATGACGAGGACCGCACCGGCAATCGCGGTCAGCGTCAGGCTCTCACCGGATAGCGTCAGCAGCAGCGTCGAGGCAATCGGCGTCAGATAGGCGACGACAGCAACCTTGCCGCCGCCTTCGAGCTTCAAGGCGCGCGACCAGAAATAATAGCCCAGCCCCATCGGGCCGGCGCCGAGATAGAGGCCAAGCAGGAGGTCAGCTCCAGTTGGCCAAGCCGCGCCGTCGTGAACACACCACAGCAAGGTCAGGCCGACGCCGACCAGTGCCGAAGGCAAGAGCAAACGCTCCGACGGTGTGGCCAGGCGCGCGACCGCGATCGAATAGAACGCCATGCACAGTGCCGAGCCGAAGGCGGCGAGATAGCCGACGATGCTGCCCTGGAGAAATGGCTGGCCGCGGCCACCCGAGATCACCAGCGCCACGCCGATAAAGCCGAGCACGGCAGTCAAGCCAAGAAGCACCGGGCGCTGCGGCTTGCCCAGCACTATGACCGCCGCCGCAACCATCAGCGGCCAGGTGTAGGCGACGAGATTGGCCTCGATCACCGGCATGGAGGCAAAGGCGATGTATTGCAGCACCATGGTACCGACTAGGCCGATGATGCCGACCGCGACCGCCCGCACACCCGTGGCTGCGTTTTCCGGCACTGCCTCCTTGCGGCTCGCCAAATGGATGACGGCGAACACCAGTGCCGCTCCGCAAAACTGCAGCAACTGCACCAGAGACACCGGGTGGCTGGCCAGCAGGGATTTGCCGACCAGTGCGTTTGTCGACCACAGTGCGACAGCGCCAACGGCGAAAACCAGCGCCGATGGCGAGCCCGACCCATCCCGGGAAGGGCGGGACGGCGCCCTGCCCCCATTGCCGACCATGACTTCTTCCGAACCGACGGTCAAACCGGTGTCCACTTCTATGCTCAGGCTACCATGATTCCCTTGAGCCGCCCGGGAACGGCGCATCGGTCGCCGCCGCAACCGGACGTTCTTCCTCGAAGCGGCGATAGGCCGGCAGCTGGTTTGTCCAGACGTCTTCGGCCAGCTCGTTGACCCATTCGCGATCATGGTCATTGTCGGCCGCGAGATAAAACATGCGGTTGTCATCGACATAGGGCTTGGCCACCGAGCGCTGGTTGAGCACCAGCGTGACGCGCTCACCGAACTGGATCGGCGCCGTCCGGTGCAGAACGCCAAGAAACTGCCCGAGCGTCGCGTAGTTCATCTTGTGGTCGATGCGCATGATGCGGTTGCGCGGGATCTCGCGGCCGGATTCGAGGACGGCGCGGCCGGTCTCGGAATCGTCGCAGTAGATTTCGAGATGGCCGCCAACCAGCGGACTGCTGATCGACAACGGAATGAGTTCGGTGACCGGAACACCGTCGCAATGCCAGTCGACCGCGCCGTCCTTGGGATTCATGAAGGTGACCGTTGAGCCAACGATCGACAGCGGGTAAGGCTCGAGCTTGGTGCCCATCATGTCGGACAGACGTTCCAGGCGCAGCTTGTCATGCAGCAGTTCCTTGATCTCCGGAATGAAGCGATCGGCGCCGGTGATGAAGGTCAGATCGAGATGCTTGTGCACGGCGTGGCTGGACTTGAGCTTCAACGCCGCCTCCTCGATCGCCGCCAGCAACGCCGGGTCGTAGCCGTGCAGATACTGCGCAACGCCGAAACTCGACACTTTCCAGGCTGTTTCGTGACCGATAATGGCTTCACGGCTCATCGCATAGCGCAAATCGGGAATGGTATGGGCGTTCATTCTACTTCTCCAGGGTGGGGGCATCACTTGGTAAACTGTCAATTAATTTCCCCACCCCTGTAAAATTAGGAATGCTGGTGCTAGTGTAAGCCCAGCTTAAGGTCGAAGCCCGTGCGTCTGCTCAGTCAGGTCAACCTCAATTCGCTGAAGATTGTCGAAAGTGCCGCCCGGCACCGTAACTTTACGCGCGCCGGCGAAGAGCAGTTCATTACTGCTTCCGCGGTCAGCCAGCGCGTCAAAAGCCTCGAGGACCAGCTGCGCTTCAAGATCTTCCAGCGTGGCGGCAATGCGGTTTCGCTGACGCCCGAGGGCGAGACCTATGTGTCGCGCGTTCGCGAGGCGCTGGAGCGGATCGTGGCGGCCAGCATGGAAGCGACCGGACAGTCGCAGGCGCATGTGCTCAAGATTTCGGTGCTGCCGACGTTCGCCGCGCGCTGGCTGTTTCCGCGCCTGCCGCTGTTCCAGCAGCAATATCCCGAAATCGAGATGCGGGTCTCGACCTCCTATGCGACGAATGAGTTCGCCACCTCCGAGTTCGACTTGGAGATCCGCTATGGAGACGGCAGCTTTCCCGACCTGACGGCGGACCTCCTGTTCAAGGAGGATTTGACGCCGGTATGCAGCAGGAAGCTGTTCCACGAGATTCTCGGCGACAGGCCGCTGTCAAAGGTGACGCCGGACGACCTCAGGTATTTCACCCTGCTGCATTCCGACACCTGCACGCAGAACTGGCAGTCGTGGCTGGGTTTTGCCGGTGCGAGCTCCGTGCTCGGCGAGGCCAAGAGCATCTATTTCGATTCCTGCATGATGTCCTATGAGGCGGCCAATGCCGGCATGGGCTTTGCAGTCGCCAACCGCGCCTATATGGCGAGCGACATCCGGGCCGAGCGGCTGGTGGCGCCGTTTGCCGTGCATCACCCCAACACCGCCGGCTGGTATTTCGTCAGCCCGGTCACCGCGCCTTATGCGCGCAAGGTGGAATTGTTCAAGCAGTGGATCATGGCCGAGGCGGCGCTGACGCAGTGTCAGCTGGACGCCGAGATCGCCAGCGGCCCGGTGCTGCGGCAGGCGATGGCCTGAGGTCGCTTCTACTGAGAGTTATTGCCCAGCGCACTACTATTCTCGCACTTCACCATAGCTTCCTATCAACGGCTTCGGGTATTTTCGCAAAGCTGTCCGACCGGATCGATGATTTCCGGCAAAAAATTTCAGGTTCTACTGTTGGTTTTTGCAGTTGGTCCGGGCCGCCCAGGAGACTTGTGCGCTCACCTCATGACGCAGAGGAAAGACTCAGCTATCTTCCATCGCGCGGCGGGCCTGTTTTCCCGCTTGGCCGGCGCTTTCAGCTTCCTCCCAAGCGGCGCCGGCCTTCTTCCCCGCTCTTGTTTTGCGATGCGCGCCTGTCGTACTCTCGGCTCAGGCAATCGGTTCCGATTGGGTTCACCTGAAGCGAGCTGATTGATGATCGACGACATCGAGCGCGACGGTTTCGCTGGCCCGTTTCCGGTTCTAAGCCGAAAGGAACGTGGCCGCCTTCTGCCCAGGCTGATCAAGGAACGCCAGAAGAAGAAGGTATGGAGCAAGGCGTCCGCTGTCGCCAATCGTCACTACTACAAGATCGCCAGCGACCCGCGCATCCTTGAGCTGGTACGTCCGGTCCTCGGCGAAGACATCATTCTGTGGGCCGCGCATGTCGTCATCAGGCGTCCCGACACAGAGCATCCGTTCCACTGCGATGTTGAATCGTCATCGGCCGATGGCGGCTTCCTGACTGTGTGGCTCGGGCTGGAGAACACAAATTCAGCGTCGGGCCTCAAATTCGTCAGGGGTTCGCACCGCTATGGCGCCACGATTCAGGAGATCAAAGCCAGGCTTGGAATGAACCCGGCGGAAAATTCCGATGCGGCTGTGTTGGATGCAGCGCGGAGTTTTGCTCAAGACGCAACAATCGTTCAGCCCGACGTTGGCGATGGTGCCGCGCTGGTTTTTGACGGCAGAGTCTGGCATGGCTCGCAAAATCCGTCGACGACCACACGCGTCGCCTTGCTGCTGCAATATGCCCGCGCCGACCGCCCGGTTTTCATTCCCGAGACCTTCGACTGGCCGTTTCATTTCAAGACGGAGCCAAGACCGCCGGTACTGGTCGTTTCCGGCCGCTCGCCGATCGGTGTCAACCAGATCGCCAGACCGCCCGGCAAGCGCAGGCTTGCCGCAATACCGAATGCCGTGTTCGACCTGCCCGAACTGCCGGCCAAGCCGGTGGCACATTTCGCCTCGATGCCACACTTTCGCGGCCGCACGGCCAAGATCGAATTCATGGACGCGCACTCATCGGTACTGGCGCCCGGCGCCACGCCGCATTCACTGCACGCCCATGTGGAAGAAGAAATCCTCGTCGTCGTTTCGGGGCAAGCAGCCTTGATTACTGCCGACGATGTCGGGTCTGAGAGCGTTCGACGCGAGACGATGAACGCAGGCGATTTCGCCTATTACCCCGCCTTCCAGCTGCACACGCTTGTCAATGCCAGCGACAAACCAGTGCTCTACACGATGCTCAAATGGTGCAATGAGCGAGGCCATGCGCCCGGCGAAGCGTCGAAGCTGGCCTTCGTGCGGAGCTCAGACATGCTGTTTGCTGCTGCGGATCTCGGCAAGCGCAACCGGGGAGCCGTCCTCAACGCAAGGACCAGATGGCTCGATCGATTGCACTGTCATGTCTCTATCGCAATGCCTGGCGTCGGCTACGCGCCCCACGCCGACCGTTATGACGTGGCAATTGTCCTGTTTTCCGGTGCGATTGAGACGCTGGGCAAGGTGGTTTCGGCGCCGGCGCTGCTTTATCATCCTGCCGGTGCAATGCACGGTCTGAAGTCCGTGGGCGCCGAACCCGCGCGCTATCTCGTCTTTGAACTGGACAAGGCCGTATCGCGCTGGTCCACCCTGCTCCATGCCGCCCGAAATCTGCTGGGCCGGTAAAGATTCATCCTGGCCGCGATGACCCGATCTATTGCGCCGGTGGTGGTTGTTCGCCACCAGTTGCCGGCTTTGGCGCCGAATCCGTCTGCGGGGTTTGATCGAGCACAGGGGCTTTGGTTGGCTGGATGTCGCTGTCGCAGGCCGCGAGTGTCAAGCCGGCGGCAAACAGAATCAGAAGCCTCTTCATGGCAACCTCCTGGGCTTGCCCTCTCCTTCGTAAAGGCAACGAGGTGGTTCGGGTTTGGTTGCACGCCGCATCGGGCCGCGTCACCGGCTGGAACAAAACGCCGCCTCTGCGGTTGGTTGAGCAAAGGAGATCGCACCATGATCCGTCTGCTCATTGCCGGCCTTGTCGCCTATGCTACCTATCGCGTCGCCAAGGAGGCGATCGACGCCGTGCCCGACGATTTCGATCCGCTACCGATGCCCGGCGACGAACGCGCCTTGCTACGCCAGCCGGCGGCGATGGGCGTGCAAGCCAAATAATACGCCCACACACAGATTTCGGAGTTCATCCGTCGGGTATGCCGACCGCCAGAAGATCTCTGCGAAGGTCCTCGAGGACTTTTGGGTCACGATACGGATCGACCAGGATAGCGCTGACGGTCGCATCGGGCCTTGCCGCCAGGCACTGTCTGGCAGCGTCGGCGGCGAGCAGCGTGTCGCCCATCCTCCAATGGCAGATCGCTACAAACCCATATGCCCAAAATGCATATGAATTGAGGTTGCGATAGGACGTTATCGCCTCGGGATAGCGCCCGAGAACCATAAGAACCTGCCCGCGCAGATCCCAGAACCAATCGTACGTCAGGGGATCACGGGCGATGCAGTCGTCCAGATCGGACAGAGCTTCCTCATTCCTGCCGAGATAGCTGAGGCACAAACCCCGTATCGCCTTCGACCGGGTCTCGTTCGGATTGAGGCTCACGCCCTGTTCCAGATGGGCCAGCGCCTCATCCAGTTGCCCCTTGAACATCAGCGCATGACCCAGCGCCACATGGCTCCATGCCTCATGCGGCCCAAGCATAAGCGCTCGGCGACCGTGGGCTAGAGCAGTGTTGAGCGTGTCCTCACCCCCCTCAAGCAACCAAGTGTTTATCAGGACGATCGCCATCATTGCGTGAGTCATGGCGACATTGGGATCGAGCTCGATCGCCCTGACCAGAAAGGGCACGGCTTCCTGAACAGTGTCGTAGCGGGCCATGCGAACGCGCGCCTGGAGATACAGGTGATAGGCATCAAGCTGGGTGATCAGAAGGCGCCGTGATTTCTCCACGCCCGACGTCCGGATCGTGCCGGCGACGGTGATGGCCACGCTCCTCGCGATCTCATCCTGGAGTTCAAAGATAGCCGTCAGTTCCCGATCAAATCGATCGGCCCATATTTGATTGCCGGACCTGGCCTCAATGAAGCGCGCCGAGATCCGGACCCTGTTGCCTGCATGGCGGATGCTCCCGTCAAGCAGGTAGTCGGCGGACAGTTGCCTGGCGATGGTTGGGGCATCGATGGTCCGTCCCTTGAACGTAAAGGATGAATTGCGGGCTATGACATGAAGTTCGCCAAAGCGGCCGAGTTCGGTGATGATGTCTTCCGTGATCCCGTCACTGAAGTACTCCTGGCTGGGATCGCCGCTCATATTCTCGAATGGAAGAACCGCGATGACCGGCTTGCGGGCCGGGGGAGCATTTGGTGTCGTTCTGGCCGATATCTCGTCGATGGTCCGGCGCAATTGCTGAAGTTCATCACCCGGCTCCGCTCCCAACTCACGCTTCACCAGCATCTTGCACACCTCGTACTGCCTGATAGCCAGAGCTGTCTGGTTCAGGGCAATATGCGCCTGCATCAGCGCAACATGTGATGCTTCCCGCAGTGGATCGAGAGCTACCAGCCGTTCGGCAATGGCGACGCGCTCAGCACCGGTCATCGAGGCTGCCAGTGACTGGAAGACCTTGGTTGCGCGGATGGACAGGTCGGAACGGGCTTCGCGCAGCCAGTCCTCGAAAGCGTTATCGGCTGTGCTGAGACCGTCAAGAAAAGGTCCGGCATAGAGGACGGCTGCCTGCCGAAGCTCGGCCACATCGTTGCTCGCGGATGCTGCGATGAATTCCGCTACGTCGATCGTGACGAGTTTCGGATTGAGCGCGACACGGTCTCCTATGAGTGCCAAGGCGTCAGTTTCGAGTGCGGCAAAATCCTTGCGGATAGCCGTCAGGGCCTGCCGCAGGCTGTTCCTTGCCTGCTCCTCACCTCGGTCACCCCATAGCAAAGCAGCCAGCTTGTGACGCGTCACCTCCTGCTTGGGCGCTACCGCGAGGATGCCGAGAAGTGCCCTGTTCTTCTTGGCAGGCACCCCTACGATTTCCCCCTCCGGGGATGTCACACGAAACCCACCCAGAAGGTCGAGCCGCGCCAAGCTCATAGCGATTTACTCTGAATTTCTGCTTTTTTCACAATCTTCACGAGACTTTTCACAGCCGGCTCACGCCCCGAATTCGATGTTGCCTCCCTCGACTAAACAACATCCAAGGGGAAACTCCAATGTCCACTGTCAAAGAGGATTTGGGAAAGGCAAGCGAAGTCTTCGCCAACGACCTGTCGCCGAGGCCGAAGCTTGGCCTGGGTCGATTTTTGTGCGGCGTAGTAGAAACATACACGTCTGCCATTTGGGTGGCTTACAGGGCAGCAATCGGTTTCCGCATAGAGGCGCCCACCCGCCGCTCCGACGAGGACGACCGTAGATGAGATCCCTCCCTCCAACGATCTTGGATCGTTGCTGCTCCATCGCAACGCTGCTCAATCCCGTTGCGAACAAAGCAGAAACGATGCTTGATGGGCGATGACTATCGCCATCAATGATTCGACCCTGCAGCCCGCCTATCTCGCAAAGCTCAACGCCGAGCAGCGGCTGGCGGTCGAGCATGGTGACGGCCAGATCGCCGGGCCGTTGCTGGTGATCGCGGGCGCCGGCTCCGGCAAGACCAACACGCTGGCCCACCGGGTTGCGCATCTGATCGTCAAGGGCGCCGATCCGAGACGCATCCTGCTGATGACATTTTCGCGCCGCGCTGCCAGCGAAATGGCCAGACGGGTCGAACGCATTGCCGGCGACGTGCTCGGCCGCGACGCGTCCGTTATCGCCGACGCGCTCGCTTGGGCGGGCACGTTTCACGGCATCGGCGCGAGGCTCTTGCGCGACTATGCGCTGACGATCGGCCTCGACCCCGCCTTTACCATTCACGACCGCGAGGATTCCGCCGACCTGATGAATCTTGCCCGCCATGAGCTCGGCTTTTCGAAGACTGAAAGCCGTTTTCCGACCAAGGGGACCTGCCTGGCGATCTATTCGCGCGCCGTCAACGCGCAAGCGCCGCTCGGCGAAGTGCTCGGTTCGGCGTTTCCCTGGTGCTCGGGGTGGGCAGAACAGCTGAAAGAGCTGTTCGCCCGATATGTCGAGGCCAAGCAGGCGCAGAACGTGCTCGATTACGACGACCTCCTGCTCTACTGGGCGCAGATGGCCGCCGAGCCTGAAATCGCCGCGCATCTCTCCTCCCGTTTCGATCACGTGCTGGTCGACGAATACCAGGACACCAACAGGCTGCAGGCCTCGATCCTGATCGCGCTGAAGCCGGACGGCGCCGGGCTGACGGTGGTCGGCGACGATGCGCAGTCGATCTATTCATTTCGCGCCGCCGAAGTGCGCAACATCCTCGATTTCCCCCAGCAATTCGCGCGAGCCGCAGACGTCATCATGCTGGAGCGCAACTACCGCTCGACCGAGACCATTTTGGCTGCGGCCAATGCGGTGATTTCCGAGGCGTCGGAGCGCTTCACCAAGAATCTGTGGTCGGAGCGCAAATCCTCGCAAAAGCCGAAACTGGTCAGCGTGCGCGACGAGGCCGAACAGGCGAATTACGTCTGCCAGGCGATCCTTGCCGAGCGCGAGGCCGGCACGGTGCTGAAATCGCAAGCGGTGCTGTTTCGCGCCTCGCATCACAGCGGGCCGCTGGAGATCGAGCTGACGCGCCGCAACATCCCGTTCGTCAAGTTCGGCGGGCTGAAATTCCTCGACGCCGCCCATGTCAAGGACGTGCTGGCGGTGCTGCGCTTTGCCGAGAACCCGCGCGACCGCGTCGCCGGCTTTCGCGTGCTGCAGCTCCTGCCCGGCATCGGCCCTTCGGCAGCCAGCGCCGTCGTCGAGGCCATGGCGACATCGCTCGACGAAGCGATGGGGCTGGCCCGCTACCGGCCGCCGCAGCGCGCGGCGGAGGACTGGCCGGCATTCGTTTCCCTGTTTTCCGGCTTGCGCGCCAGGTCAGGCAAATGGCCGGCAGATCTCGAACAGGTCAGGCTCTGGTACGAGCCGCATCTGGAACGCATGCATGAGGACGCCACGACGCGGCGAGCCGACCTCATGCAGCTCGAGCAAATCGCCTCCGGCTATGCCTCGCGCGAGCGCTTCCTGACCGAGCTGACGCTCGATCCGCCGGATGCAACCAGCGACCAGGCCGGGCCACCGCATCGCGACGAGGACTACCTGATCCTGTCGACCATCCATTCGGCCAAGGGCCAGGAGTGGAAGAACGTCTTCGTGCTCAACACCGTCGATGGCTGCATCCCGGCCGATCTCGGCGTCGGCACCAAGGAAGACATCGAGGAGGAGCGCCGGCTGCTTTACGTCGCGATGACGCGGGCAAAGGACGGCCTGCACCTGGTGACACCGCAGCGCTTTTATCCGCACAACCAGCCGGCGCGCGGCGACCGCAACGTCTACGCCTCACGCAGCCGCTTCATCCCGGCCTCGATCCTCGGCGCCTTCGAGCAGACCTCGTGGGCGAGCGTCCACGCAAAGGACGATCCGCGCCACAGACCTGATGTGCGGGTCGACCTCGGCGCCCGTATGCGCGGGATGTGGAAATAGCCGCCGGCCGCAACCGCACATGCTAGACGGGGAGCGGCCGCAAAAAGCAAATTTCTCTGTCGTGGCATCTCTTAGGGAACCTCGGGCGGCCAGCCGCGTTTTTTGGCGTCCAACCCGCGATCGGAGAGCGGCGGCCGTCGCCCTTCCGCCCATCCAGAGAGGCCAGAATGCACGACGCGATGTTCTTCACCCCGGTTGCCGTTAGCGTTGGCGCCGGCCACAAACGCATGCTCGCTTCGCTGTTCGAAATGCATGATTTCCTGACCGAATTTCCGCCGTCGCGCCGGCGCCTGAGCTATGGCGCCGCGGTAAAGGCGTGCGAGGCGGCACGTGCCGGCGAAATCTCGACCGAGGCCGCGCGCGATGCGCTGATCACCTTTGCGGCGACGGCGGGCATCCTGTGGCCACCTGTCCAGCCAATCATCTCGGTCAAGCCGGTCGCGCGTGGCTATGGCGGCTACGCCGCCTGAGACGTGGCTGGACCAGACCAGCCGGAGAAAAGATCACTCGGACTTGCCGGCCGGCGTCGGTGACGCTTCGGCCAGCCTCGCCGGCTGCGCGAGCCGTTCGGTGCTGCCGACAAACGGGTAGGCAAGCTGCTGATGATAGAGCGGCGGGACCGGGTCATCGGTGCCGTATTTCTGCGGCATCCTGTCTGGCATGAACAAGGTGCCGCCCAGCATGTCGAGCAAAGGCAGCTGCCCGGCGAAATTCTTGTCCCAGGCTTCACGCTCATTGGCATGATGCCAGTGATGAAACTGCGGTGACGCCAGCAGCCATTTCAACGGTCCGACCTTGATGCGCGTGTTCGAGTGAATGAACAGCGACTGCCACTGATAGACCAGTGTGAAGATCAGTATGGCGGTGCTGGAAAAATCGAGCGCGAAGACCGGCAGAAACGAGGCCGATTTGGTCAGGATCTGGTCGACAGGATGGACGCGGTGCGCGGCAAGCCAATCCATCTCCTCGATGCTGTGGTGGATCGAATGGAAGCGCCACAGGAACGGGACGGCGTGAAAGGCGCGATGCGCCAGGTAGAAGCCGGCATCGGCCAGCACCAGAACCTCCACCGCCTGCAGCCAGACCGGTTGCGACTGCACCGCCTGCGCAAGTCCGGCCGGAACAAACCGGTGGAGCACCAGCATGGCTGTGCCGATGACGATGAGCAGGCCGATCTTGATGACAATGCCGTTGAACAAAAGGTAGACGACGTCGTTCAGCCAATGCCGGCGCGCTGGCGATTGCTCCGCATGCAGCGGCAACAGCCGCTCCAGCGGAATGAAGATAAGCGCGATGATGAGCACCGCCTTGAGGTCTATGAGATCGGACACCCCTACCCTCGTTGTAGCCGGAGATCGGCTCGCCGGAGATTAACGGCCAAGGGATGAACGGATTGTTGACGGCTAGATCAGGTCAGTTTCAGAGTCAATTTTGGCTCGCCGTTGAAGCAAGCGTCGTAATAGCTACACTCTCACTTCGCATAAAATCCGGCGATATTTGAATCCATTCCCGTGCCCTCGCTATTACGATCCGCTCCTTTGCGCGCATAAGCACTTAGCTGAGTTTCCTGACGACAAAGACGTCTTGATGGTCCCACCAGGAGTCCACTTCATCGTCGAGCAACTCGGCATTGGCAAGCGTCTTGAGATGTTTGACGACAAACCCGGGATCCATGGCCATCATGCCGTATTCCTCAAGTGGGATGTCGGCCTGTTCGCTGTTCAATGCGAACCGAAAGCCAAATTCACACGGAGGTGTCTCCATGCCAAGAAAAGGCAGCGATCGCGGACCGTGAGTTGTGAAAATCAAAATGCCCCCAGGTCGCACAAAGCTGAATAGACGAACCAGCCATCGCGACCAGGTTGTTATAGGCATGTGGGAAAAGAACGAAAGCGCAAAGACTGCATCATAAAGCCGGCCAGGATTCACTTCTTCCGGTATCGATCGCGACTGAACAGCCTTAGCCTTGAATTCGTTCGTCAGGAAAGAAATTGCTTGAGGATGAATATCGCAACTGACCAGGTCGATGTCTTTGTCCTTTATAAGGTGCCTCGTCACGCATCCATATCCGGACGCAAACTCAAAGAGCGAAAAGGGGCCGCGGCCAAGATGCCGCGTCAAAATTCCCTTGACCTTCATTGCGGACGTTTGCCCGTCTCTGAAGTAGTAGCTGATCCTGGATTCATCAGATGGAAATCCAGCGTGGTTGATCAGGAAGTTGAATATGTGATCATCCTGATGGACGGATGAAACAACCGAAAAATCCGACGCCACGCTCCGGATTATTGCTTCTCTCATTGATAGCCTCCCGTCCGGCAATTTGGGGGCGACTTCTAGAAACTTGGGAGCGACTTCTAGAGTTGTCATTGGTTCGACCTATCTATGAGCAGTTGATGAAGGCACCGCTGCCTGAAGCGGATGCCGCTCAATAAGAAACGAGCGGCGCAGCAGCCATCGCTTCAGCAGTGCACTAACCGGCTTCTCGTAGCAGAAATGAACGATCAGTCCGCAAGCAGCGGCGCAGACGACCATGAGCATCAGTCCGAGATGAGGCTCGACTATCGCGTACCAGCGCCAATACCAGATGGGCCATCTGAACAGACTGAAAGCCAGAATGGTGTGGACGAGATAGATCGCGTAGCTGGCAGAACCGAGTTTCTGAAACGGCAGGCTCCGCATAAAGACCCAACCCCGCACTTCACCCGAAACAAACCCCAGGACGAGAAAGAAAGCACCAACGCTCCACATGGTTCGGATGCTTGGAAACTGCGTGACCAGCGGTGTCGTCGAGATGAACAGCACCACTGTCCCAATGGCCAGATAGAGCGGCCACGGTCTGGTCACGTTCCGGTTCTGAATCGTGGATGCGACGACCACGCCGCCGCAGAACTCCAGAATTACGGGGTCGAAAAAACGAAGCACCGGCGCACCGGTCAACATTTTCGCCAGAATCAAGAGTGCGAAGAGCGCGATCAAAATCGTAATTCCCGCGCGCTTGGACCCCGCTATGCCGGAGATTACGAATACGGCGAAGCAGATGTAGAAAAACATCTCGTATTCCAGCGACCAGCCCGGGCCTAACACAGGGAAGTCACCGCTTGTCGACCCCTCCACCATCAGCAGGGATCGAACCAGCCGATTTGGCGTCCACTCAACAAAGCAGGCGAAAATCAACGTCGCTGACCAATACAAGGGGACGATGCGAGCAACCCGCTTTGCCATGAAGTCATAGACGCCGGCTGCGCCGGTTTCAAAGCGCTGCATACCGATAACGAAGCCCGAGATCACGAAGAAGATAGGAACACCCACTGCGCCAAAAATCGACAAATGGCCGTATGACAGGAGCCACGGGGTATCACTGCCAGTAAGTCTATTAATCTCGATATACGTCCCATTGTAATGATGAAAAACGACAAATAGCGCGGCGACTCCACGTAGACCCTGAATTGAAAAGAATACTTTAGGCATAGATTCCCCGAAAGCTGAGCATCTCTCAGCTAATCAGTTTCTATTTTCGCACCATTTAGTGATTGCAGCAATCGGATCCGCTTCGATCTTCTTAATCTTTCCACGAAAATCTTCAATCTTACAATGCAAGACAACTTTTGCGAGTATCTTGCACAGGACCCCTCCAAGATAGAGAGATGCGCTGTCGCACCGTAGGACAGCAGCCGGTCGAAAAGCCTGCTGAATATGCGCGCAGCCGCATGACGGCCGGATCATAAAGGCCGGAGGTTGGTCGCTGGGACTGAAGGTTGTGATGGCTAGGCAATGACAGAGCCGGCGCTTCTACCCACCACAGGGAGATAGACGGTGGCGTGCGCTGGTCGAACGCCGCTGAAGCGATGCGCGAAGGCGTGCTGTGCCGTTCGATGGTAGCTCATCAGCGGTAATGGGAGCACCGCGACGATTGGGGCAAGGACGGCATGGCACCATTGAGGATCGCGTAGAGCACACGGCACTGGCTTTCCGCTGTTAGGACTGCGACCAACTGAAACGCGCGCCGGCTCTGATAATAGTCAGATGGCGGTTGCTCTATTCGTCGAGTGCCGTGAGGCCTTGCGCACAGCCAAATTCAGTAGCCAGAGATCATATCAGCCGTCTCGACCGGTACTCGTCGCAACCGCCTACGTGTCGCGCTCAATCCTGTATAGCTCTTCCACATAACCTCTGCGGAGCCAGTAGGGACTCCTGTAGACGCGATGAAAACTCCGGTCAGCATCCAACAGCCTTGAAACATGAAGGTGCCGTGCGCTCTCGGTGATGAATTGTTCGCCTTCGTGATTGATGCTGAGAAGGCAATCCGACGTGATACGCTTAATCTGCCGCACATACTCATCAAAGATGCGGCGATTGATTTCCGGAAAAGAATCCTGATTGGCGGCGACCCGAAACGTCCCGTCTGTCTCACGAGCGCAATTCCAGTTCGCTCTTAGTTTGATTGCATCCTTGCGCGGGTCCTCGCCTTCAAGGCAAACGGCTTCCTGGCCTAGCGTTCCAATCAAGAAGTGGCCCGACAGGATGTTCACAATAGGGAGATCGAAAATTGTAATATCCTTGCGGCCCATCCGGCGAAGGTAGAATGCAGCAAGTCCGAGCCCCCCTCCAAATTCGCAAATCCGGTCTTCGGGTGCGGCAATATCCCGAAGGCGGGTTGCCAGATAGAGGGCGTTGATATGGCGATAGTGGAGTAGGCCACCTCGAACGCTCAGACCGGCGACGTGAACCGGGCCTTCCGGCGGAACGATGTGTATGCCGAGTCGTGCCTCTATCGCGTCCACGACATCGTTTGGATCCAAGAGAATGTTTTTGCCCCATTTCCCGCTGATCCCCTGTTCGGGGGTTTCCGCAGATAGAACTCCGAGAGCCTCACCTAGGCAGATCAACTTGTCAAAGTAGCTGTATGCAACAAAACTCTCGCTTTGGTCCCAATATGTATAACCATCAATCCCAGTGGTAATCCCACCAAACCAAGTGTATTCTTTTCCGAAATCAACCAGATAGCGCGACAGTTGTTCTGCGTCATCTGCGTCTATGAAGCTCAGCATTTGACCAAAATTGTCGCGCATCAACGCGGACCAAAGGTCATCGTCCGTGATCTGTTTAAGTGGGCTCTCTTGCAACATTGTCGCCTTGTAGGCGGCGATCAAACGGCGAGAGGTCGCCACCATTTCCGGACTCCACCTCGCGTCCTTCTTACCGAACGGCAGATAGCGAGCCTCGCTCACAATAGGATGGACAAGGGTGTGTTGGAAAACATCGGTCATGATTCGAGGAAGCTAACGGTCATTCAGAAACGCGGCAATTCCAATCTGTTCTAGGACGATCTGCAGATCCGGCCGTGGCATCTACGCGATCGGCTTTGCGGCACTTTCAAGCTCTTCGGCAAGTCCATCTCCTCGATGCTGCGGTGAATCGAACGGAAGGCCATCGGAACGGAACGATGTGAGAGGCGAGATGCACCGGGTAGCAGCCTGTTTCGGCCAAGATAAGAACCTCGGTCGCCTGCAGTCAGCTGAGGGAACCGCCGCGTCCTCATGCGGCGCACCCGAAGCGCAACATCGCACTCGGCGGGCGAGGGGTTGCACACCGCATTCAGGTTTGTCAGACGGTATGTGGATGGACAGCTCCAGATGATCAGCCTGACCAGGCCGGTCATCATTCGCCGCCAGGTAGACGCAGGCGCCTCAGTGAAACGTCGTATCCCCGGACAGCAGGCCGCGCGGCCCGGTTGTCTCGAAACTGACCTGGTCGCGGCCGTTCGACTTGGCCTTGTAGAGGTGCCGGTCGGCCGTCAGGAACATGTCGGCATAGGTGGTCGGTCCGCTGAAGGCGACGCCGCCGATGCTCACCGAGAGCGGGCAAGGTCGTCCACCCGGAGCAAACTCGACCTCGCGGATGCGCCGCCGGATCCCCTCGGCGACCAGCCACGACTGCGACGGGTCGACGCCAGGCAGGAAGATGGCGAACTCCTCGCCGCCGATACGCCCCACAATGTCGGCGCCGCGCAGCTGGGCCTTGATCGTCTGCGCAATCAGCTTGAGCGCCTGATCGCCGCAATCATGGCCCAGTCGATCGTTGATGGTCTTGAAATGATCGGCGTCGACGATCAGCAAGGCGCCAGCATTGACGACGGTCTGGCGGCGCGCCTGTTCGAGATAGGCTTCGACCAGCATCGAAAACGCGCCGCGGTTGAACACCGCCGTCAGGCTGTCGGTCGCCGCGACGATGCTCAAGTTCTTCTGGGCAATTGCCAGCTGGCGCATCTTGTACATCAGGAAAGAGAAGAACGATCCACCCAGCACAAGCGGCAGCAGCAGGTCGGTGAGCTGCGCCCAGCGCAGCGCTTCGGGCGACAGCGACGGAAAATTGTAGGAATCGACGAAGAAGGCGGCCGCGATACAGATCGCTGTGCCGGCAACTGTGACCGCTATGACCCTGCCCCAACTCGTGGGCGACAGATCGATCCGCATTCCATTCTCCCACCGTGTTCGCCATTTTGCAGTGGGAACACAAACGAAACCCTAAAACCTTGCCTTCAATTGTAATGTGGTTAACAATCCATCGAAAGCACGGCCGATCGCCGTGAAGGTGCCGGAGATCACAAAAAGCCCGCCACTTGCGTGGCGGGCTTTCCGACTGACCGGAGGCTTCTCGTCAGCGCATGTCCCTCGGGAAGTCCGGGGCATGCGGTAGGAGAGTGTCGTAAAGCCTCACGGCTGGTTTCGACACTCCCGGCGAAACCCGTCTCAGCGACGGGAGATCATCAGGCAGAGCTGCCGCAGATCGCTGTCGTAGGTGCCCTCGCTGCTGAGCACATCGATGCAGCGCTTCTTCATGCGCGTCAGCTGGCTGCTCGACATGCTGGAAACGACACCGGGCACCCCAGGGGTGCCTGGTGTTCCAGGAGTTCCTGGAGTGCCGGGGGTACCGGGCGTGCCGGGCGTTCCGCCAATGCCGACGCCGACACCGACGTTGATGCCGTTGCCGACGTTGACGCCAACACCGGCATTGATACCCCCGCTGCCGCCGACCGTGGCGCCAACACCAGCCTTGATGCCGTCACCAATCTTGGCGCCAGCACCAGCGTTGATGCCGCTGCTGCCGCCGACTGAGGCGCCGAGGCCCGCAGTAACGCCGCTGCTGCCGCCAACCTGGGCGCCGGCACCGGCCTTGACACCGCCGCTGCCGCCGACCGTGGCCCCAGCACCGGCATTGATACCGCCGCTGCCGCCGATCGAGGCGCCAACACCGGCATTGACACCGCCAGCACCGCCAACAGATGCGCCAACACCGACGCCAATTCCGCCACCTGCATTCGCGGGAGCGGCAAAAATAACGATAATTGCACTCGTCGCTATTGTTCTAGCGATTTTCTGAGTGATATTAGCCATGACACTCTCCTTTGTTGCCCTTCTACTTTGTGCACTGCAACATGTCAGAACACCTAAGACGACATATGCTTATGCACGTAGAGCTACGCATGGCTCTTCCTTAGAGTTTCTTTATTTTTTCTGACGATCAAGATTGTAGTTCTCAATCAATGTATTGATTTTCTAAAAAAAAATAGGTTTTTGCTTCAATATTTAAACTTTGTCGAATTTCATCAACAAAACCTCTACTGTAAGTTGGAGCAGGTTGTATCTGTGCCCTTCCGAGCGCCGAAGGGCCACAAATCGGCAGTGCCGACAGGATCTTCAAAGCCCGGCTGGGGGTACAGAGCTTGACGTTGTTCGTCGCCGGGGCGTCGACGGTCGGCGCAAATGCATCGACCGCAGGGGAGTGCCCCCAGGCGCGAATCCACGAAGATGTGAACGCTTTTCAGCCTACCGATGAGCGGCACGGTTCGGCGTTTCCGTGAAACGGGACGCCCAAACGGGAAGCGCGGTCAGGAGATCAGGCGTAGGCGCGCCCTTCGTCAGTGCGCTGGAAAAATGCCAGATCAAGCGATACCGAAGGCCGCCCGAGAATGGTCAGGATGGTGTGCGCCTGACCGCGGTGATGGGTCTGGTGGTTGAAGACGTGGCCCAGGGCCGGCGCCAACCGCTGCGAGACGGTGCGCATGTCGGAAACGGTCATGTAGGAGAAGCGGCCGGACAAGGCCTTTTCGCTCAAGGTCCCGACCCAGTCCACGATCCGCCTGTCCTCGGCCTCGCGCGCCAGCTTCAAGCCAGGCAAGGCACGGTGCAGGATGGCATCGAGCTTCGCCGGTGCATCGCCCTCACCGGTGAAGCGTTTCATCCAGATGCGGTCGGTGGCAAGCAGATGGTTGAGGGTGCCCATCATCGAGCCGAAAAACGCCCCGACATCGCGGTTGAACTCTTCTTCGTCCAGCGCGGCGACGGCATCGTAGATGCGGCCATTGGCCCATTGATTGTAGGCCGCAAACATCATGAAATGCTGTTTCATCTTTTCTTCCCGCCGACCAGTTCCGCTTCAGCCGCAGGCGCCTAATTAGACCGCGAGGACGCAGCCGCCAATGACCATTCTGTTCTATGAACTCGTCGGACGCGACACGACCCGTCCGTTCAGCCCGCATTGCTGGAAGATTTCCATGGCGCTTGCCCATAAAGGGCTGGACAAATCCAGCCTGCCGACACGCTTGCTCGACGTGCCCAGGGTCGAGGGCGGCGTCTCGAAGACCGTGCCGGTGATCCGCGACGGCGATCGCGTGATGGCCGATTCCTTCGCCATCGCGCTTTATCTGGACGAGACCTATCCCGAGCGGCCGACGCTTTTTGCCGGCGACGGCGGCAAGGCGATGGCGCGTTTCATCGAGCGCTGGTCACAGCTCACCATCCATCCCTATGTCACCACGGCAGCATTGCTCGACATCCACGCCATGCAGGACGACGAGCACGCCGCCTATTTCCGCGCCAGCCGCGAGCAGCGCTTCGGCAAGCCGCTGGAAGCGGTGACGGCCGGCCGCGATGCCGGGCTCGCAGGTTTCCATGCCGCGCTGGAGCCGCTGCGCTCGATGCTCGGCTATCAGCCGTTCATCGGTGGCGCCTCGCCGCTCTATGCCGATTACATCGTCTTTGGCGCGCTGCAATGGGCACGCATCACCTCGCCCTACCGCTTGGTCGACGACAGCGATATCGTTGCGCAATGGTTCGGACGCTGCCTCGACCTCCATGGCGGCCTCGGCCACACGGTGGAGGCGGCTGCAGCCGCCTAGGAATTAGGGAATAGGCAGTAGGCAATAGGGTCTCCGCGCTGTATTCCCTACTGCCTACTGCCTATTCCCAACAAAAGCCTCCCGATCGCCATGCCACCACCCCCCGATTTTGCCGACGATTTTCGCGCCGGGCTCGTCACGCTGCTGCGCTGGCGCAGGGATGTGCGGCGCTTCGAGCCGACGGCTCTGCCCGAGGGGACGTTGGAACGGCTGCTGGAGCTTGCCAGCATCGCGCCGTCCGTCGGGCTCAGCCAGCCCTGGCGTTTCGTGGTGGTCGAGAGTGCCGAACGGCGCGCCGCCGTGAGAAACTCTTTCGAGCGCTGCAACGCCGAGGCGCTGGCATGCTTTTCGGGCGAGCGCGCGGCGCTCTATGCCAGGCTGAAGCTTGCCGGCCTCAATGAAGCACCCTGCCAGTTCGCGGTTTTCGCCGACCGCTCAACGGAACAGGGCCACGGGCTCGGCCGCATGACCATGCCGGCGACCATCGACTATTCGGCCGTCATGGCGGTGCACACGCTGTGGCTGGCGGCGCGGGCGGAAGGGATCGGCATGGGCTGGGTGTCGATCCTCGATGCGGCCGAGATGGCCAAGATTCTCGATACACCGCCCGAATGGACACTGATCGGCTATTTCTGCCTCGGCTATGCCAGCGAGGAGCATGATGTGCCGACGCTGGAACGCGAAGGCTGGGAGCAGCGGCGGCCGCCGGTGGTGATCAGGCGGTAGTTCCGGTCACTTCGCCTCATCCTTGGCGATGAGCCTGACGCAGATCGGGTCGCCCTTCGGCATCGGCGTACATTGCCATTCCGGGCCGAAGCCGAAATTCGTGTTCTTCGTAAGCCCGAGCAGCATGGCAACGACCAGGCCGCCGAAGAGGGCAACCATCAGCAGGATCCCCTTGATATCCCCGGGTCTTAAATAGGGCCGGTTCATCTCGTAGAAGGTCCTCCGGTGTCCGGCTTTCCGTCCAACTGATTTCCCTGGAGATTATAGTCCCGCCCCTGCGAACCGTCCATCTTCGCCCCGGACGATCTGTCGCCCCTACGATGGCGGCACCGTTCCAGGACATGGAGCGCCTCCCCTTGGCAATGGGCCGGGCGGCTTGTATAGAGCCCGCCACTCCACATTCCAATCTCAAGACAAGGACGACCCCATGGCGCTCGAACGCACCTTTTCCATGATCAAGCCGGACGCGACGCGGCGTAACCTCACCGGCGCCATCACCAGGATGCTGGAAGAGGCTGGCCTGCGCGTCATTGCTTCGCGCCGTGTGTGGATGAGCCGCCGTGAGGCTGAAGGCTTCTACGCCGTCCACAAGGATCGTCCGTTCTTCGGCGAACTGGTGGAATTCATGTCGTCGGCGCCGACCATCGTGCAGGTTCTGGAAGGCGAAAACGCCATTGCCAGGAACCGCGAAGTGATGGGCGCCACCAATCCGGCCAACGCCGCCGAAGGCACCATCCGCAAGGTGCACGCGCTGTCGATCGGCGAGAATTCGGTGCACGGCTCCGACGCTCCGGAAACCGCCGCGCAGGAGATCAAGTACTGGTTCTCCGACACCGAGATCGTCGGCTGAGTCGACCGAACGGAATGCATGCAAAAGGCCGGCGTTTCGCCGGCCTTTTTCTTTGGTCCAGTCCCGGCTTCGGCCTCATGCCGCTCTCAGCGAATGAGCGGCGTGTCCCAGAGGTCGCCGAGCAGCGTTTTCAGCTCCGTGAAACGCTTCTCGCCAAGTTCCTCGGCCCATTCCCGTTCGACGTCGAGCAGGATGTCGGCCATTTTCTGGTAGGCGGCGCGCCCGCGGTCGGTGAAGTGCACGATGGTGCCGCCGCTCTCGTCGGGTGCCGCCGAGCGGGTGATGTAACCCGTCGCTTCCAGTGTCTTCAGCAGTTGATTCATCGCCTGCTTGCTCATCGCCGCGCGCTCGGCAAGCGCGCTCGGCCGAAGGCCATCCGGGCCGGGATATTGGATCACCGCCATGTGTGGCGGGCTGAGATCGTCGAAACCCGATGCCCTAAGATCCCGGATCAGCTTGCGGTGAATGGCCATGGCCGGCACACGCAGCAGCGCGCCGATCAGCGGCGGCTTCTTTGGTGGATCTTCGGTGGACGGCGGCATTGACACCTTGGTAAATTGAGTTTACTCATTGGGTAAATTCGATTTACCACATAGGAGGATGAAATGCTAGACAAGGCCAACGAGGTTCGCGTCAATCCCGCCGAGGAGACAATCAGCCATGGCGGCCTTGCCGTGCGCTTCCTGGTTACCGGCGACCAATCGAACGGCAGCATCGCCGCGTTCGAACTGACGGTCGCCGGCTCGCAGCGCCTGCCTGCCCCGGCACACAGCCACGACCACTATGAGGAAACGATGTACGGGATCGAAGGCGTGCTGACGCTGACCGTCGACGGACACCGGCACGATATCGGGCCTGGCCAGGCGTTGTGCATTCCGCGCGGCGCGGTCCATCGCTTCGACAACAATACCGCCGAGACCGCCAAGGTGCTGTGCGTGGTGACACCGGCGGCGATCGGCCCGGACTATTTTCGCGAGGCCTTCGCCATCTTCAGCGCCGGCGGCCCGCCCGACCGCGCCAGGCTCATGGACCTGATGCGCCGGTTCGGCCTGACACCGGCGCCGCCGCCACCGCAGGCGTGAGCCTCAGCTCGCTGCGTTGAATCGCAAAATGTCGCGGCCGTCCTTGTCGGCGATGATCAGTTTGCCGCCGTCGACATGGTAGGACGCCGCCTTGGCCAGCGCGTCGAACAGCGCCTTTTCCTCTGCCATCACATCCGGCGCGCAGGCCTTGTAGGTCGAGCCGATGTCGCTGACCGCGATCGTCGACCCCTCGACCTTGGCGGTGGCAAAATACGTGTTGCAGGGGCCGCTGCCCCCCGCCTTGCCGGCTTCGCTGACCCTGAACGTCGCCTTCGGCTGCGCAATCACGCCGATGCCGTCGATATATTCGACCAGCCAGCTCTGATCGAACAGCGAGGCCGAGGTCGGCTTGTCGCTCGGCGCCACCATTTTCAGCACGATGGTCTGCGGCGCGTCGCTGAGCGGATCGACCTGATAGCGTGTATCGGTGATGAACAGCAGCTTGTCGTCGGCGGTGATGCGCGCCTGCAGCGCGTAGGTCATGTTGGGCCGGATCACCGTTGGGTCGAAGCCGATCTCGAACTTGATCGGCACCTGGCCGGCCGGCGCCACCTTGCGCTCGCCGACAATGGCGGCCGGTGCATCGGCCAGCGACACATCGGCCAGCTGCACCGAAAGCACGGCGTTGGGCGGCAACGCGATGCGCTCGCGATACATCACCTCGCCCTTCAGCGTTCTCTCGGCGGCGACGGAAAGCTCGGGAACGGCCAGCATGCCGATGACCAGCGGCACAAAACCGAAGACAAAGAACTCAGCGATCCTGTCCAGCATGCCCTTGCTCCCTTTTGCCAGATGCGATTTGGCCAAGGGAATGCGGTCAATGGAAGGCGGCTGCATGGCAATATTCCGGCTGCGGATCAGTCCGGTGGCGACTGTGTCCAGCGCGCCGCAGCCTGGTCGTCGGCGTCCTTGGCCTCGACCCAGCCGCCATCGGTGCCGTCCACGCGGTGTTCCTTCTTCCAGAACGGCGCGCGCGATTTCAGGAAATCCATCAGGAAATTTGCCGCTTCGAACGCCGCCTGCCGGTGCGCGGAGGCCGCCACCACCAGCACGATGTTTTCGCCGGGCGCGATCTTGCCGTGGCGATGGATGACGGTCAGCCCTTGCAGCGGCCAGCGTGCTGTGGCTTCGGCGGCGATGCGGCCGATCTCGGCCTCGGCCATGCCAGGGTAATGTTCGAGCTCGAGTGCCGACAGCTGGCCCTGCTCGTCGCGGCAAAGTCCTGAGAAGGACACCACGGCGCCGATGTCCGCGCGACCCTCGGTCAGTTTCGCGATCTCGGCGGCGACGTCGAAATCCTCGCGCTGGATGCGCACCGTCGGCGCGCCGGACATGGTGTCAGCCCCCGGTCATCGGCGGAAACAGCGCAATCTCGCGCGCGCCGGATATCTTCTCGCGATGCTCGACGTGTTCCTGGTTGATGGCAACGCGGATCACCTCGGGATATTGCAGCGCGTGCTCATACTCCTCGCCGCGCGATTTCAGCCAGCGCAGCAAATCGGCGACCGTCTCGGTGCCGGCGGGGAGTTCTACGTCTTCCTCGGGCTTGCCGATCCGTTCGCGCACCCAGGCAAAATAGATGAGCCGCGTGGTCATCTCACTCGTCCATGATGTGCTTGAGGCCGGCGCGGAAATAGTCGTAGCCGGTGTAGAGCGTGACCAGTGCGGCGATCCACAGCAGCACCAGCCCGGTCTGCGTTGTGAGCGGGAAGATCTTGTCGCCGGCGGGGCCGGCAAGCAGGAAGGCGATGGCGACCATCTGGATGGCGGTCTTCCATTTGGCGAGCTGCGTCACCGGGACCGAGACCTTCAGCGCCGCCAGATACTCGCGCAGGCCCGAGACCAGGATCTCGCGGCACAGGATGATGATTGCCGCCCACAGCGACCAGCCGGCAATGCCGGCGTGGCGGTCGGTGTCGGCGGCCAAGAGCAGCAGGCAGGTGGCGACCAGCAATTTGTCGGCTATCGGATCGAGCATCTTGCCGATGTTGGAGGTCTGCTGCCAGGCGCGCGCCAGATAGCCGTCGAGATAATCTGTGATCGAGGCCAGCAGGAAGATGATCAGCGCCGACCAGCGGGCGAAGTCGCTCGATTTCAGATGCCCTTCGAGAAAAAAGCACAGCACCACCAGCGGCACCGCGATAATGCGGGCATAGGTGAGCATGTTGGGCAGGTTGAACGCGCGCTGGGCCATATCGGGGGGACTCTTTCTGCCTGCGTACTCAAATCAGAACCGGATGTAGGGGGTCAACAGCCGAGATTCGATTGGCCAGACGAAAATAGCGCGCGATTGCAGGGATTCGAGTGGCTTCTGAGAAAAGACGGCAGCTGACATTCGATCGCACAGACACTCCCGGTGTCACTGGCGCTCAATTCTCATGGAAATGATTGTAGACGAGTTTCGCCACCTGCTCGGAAATGCCGTCGACCTTGACCAGATCCTCGACCGCCGCGCGGCTGACCGCCTTGGCGGTGCCGAAGGCCAGCAAAAGCGCCCGCTTGCGGCCGGGACCAATGCCGGCGATCTCGTCGAGCGGGCTCTTGACCAATTCCTTCTTGCGCCGCGCGCGGTGCGAACCGATGGCAAAGCGGTGGACCTCGTCGCGCAGCCGCTGGACGAAATAGAGCACCGGATCGCGCACCGGCAGCGAAAACGAGTCCCTGCCCCTGACGAAGAAGCGCTCGCGGCCGGCGTCGCGATCCTGGCCCTTGGCAATGCCGATCGCCACGACGCGGTCCTCGATGCCGAGATCGGCGAGGATCTTGCGCACCGCACTCATCTGGCCCTGGCCGCCATCGATCAGGATGACGTCGGGCCAGGCCGGGAAGCTGCCGGAGATATCTTCCTCGATGTCGTCGCCTGCCGCCGCATCGTCGGCCACGGCGACATCGCCGTGCTCCTTCAGCAGCCTTGAAAAGCGCCGTTCCATCACCTCGCGCATCATGCCGAAGTCGTCACCGGGCGTGATCTCGGTCGAGCGGATGTTGAACTTCCGGTACTGGTTCTTCACAAAACCTTCCGGCCCGGCGACGACCATGGCGCCGACGGCGTTGGTGCCCATAATGTGCGAATTGTCGTAGACCTCGATGCGCACAGGCGGCTTCGGCAGGCCGAAGGTCTCGGCAAAGCCGGCGAGCAGCCTGCCTTGGGTCGAGGTTTCGGCCAGCCGGCGGCCGAGCGCCTCGCGGGCATTTTGCAGCGCGTTGTCGGTCAGATCCTTCTTCTCGCCGCGCTGCGGCACCGAGATCGACACTTTGCGGCCGGCGCGGGTGGACAGCGCCTCGGCGAGCAGCTCCTGGTCCTGGACGGCTCGCGACAGAAGAATGTTCCGCGGCGTCGGTTTGTCGTCATAGAACTGCGCCAGGAACGAGCCCAGCACTTCCGCCCCCTCCAGCGCCGGATCGGCCTTGGGGAAATAGGCGCGGTTGCCCCAGTTCTGGCCGGTGCGGAAGAAGAACACCTGGATGCAGACCTGGCCGCCCTCCTGGTGGATGGCGAAGACATCGGCCTCGTCGACCGTGGCCGGGTTGATGCCCTGATGGCTCTGCACATGCGACAGGGCGGCCAGCCGGTCGCGATAGATGGCAGCGCGCTCGAAATCGAGCTCCTGTGACGCCTGCTGCATGGCTTCAGAGATCTCTGTCTTTACCTTCTGGCTGCGGCCGGAGAGGAAATCTTTCGCCTCGGAAACCAGCTCGGCATAGCCCTCGTGCGATATCTCGCCGGTGCAGGGACCGGCGCAACGCTTGATCTGGTAAAGCAGGCACGGCCGGGTGCGGTTCTCGTAGAAGGAATTGGTGCAGCTCCTGAGCAGGAAGGCGCGCTGCAGCGAATTGATGGTGCGGCCAACCGCGCCAGCGGAGGCAAACGGGCCGAAATAGTCGCCCTTGCGCGAGCGCGCACCGCGATGCTTGTAGATGCCGGGCGAGACGTGATCGCCGGTCAACAGGATATAGGGGAACGATTTGTCGTCCCGCATCAACACATTGAATCGCGGCCGCAAGCGTTTGATAAGATTGGCTTCGAGCAGCAGCGCCTCGATCTCGGTGCGGGTGACGACGAACTCCATCGTCGACGTCTCGCGCACCATGCGGCCGATGCGGGCGGTGTGGAACCGGCCCTGCGCATAGTTGGTGACGCGCTTCTTCAGGCTGCGCGCCTTGCCGACATAAAGCACGTCGCCGGCGGCGTTCATCATGCGGTAGACGCCGGGCGCATTGGGCAGCCGCTTGACCAGCGTCTGAATGACCTCAGCGCCGACCATGCCGTCGGCGTCACCGGCATGCGGCGCCCAGTCTATCGCGGTGAAGGCGACATCAGGCCCAGTGGCCTCGGGCCCGACGATCTCCTCGGCCGCCTCGTCCTCGAGGTCGATCTCAGGCGGCATATCGTCAGCGGCGCCGGCGCGCGTCTTGTTTTTCTGGTCTGCGGGACTCATTCCACCATGCCTGTCACATCCGGCGTCTGCCATGCAAGATGCTGGCCGCCGTCGAGCGCGATCATCTGGCCGGTCACCGAGCGCGCATCCCAGAGATAGCGGATGGTGGCGCCGAATTCGGCCAATTGCGGGCCGCGCTTCAGGATCAGGCCGTCGACCTGCTTTTGGAAATCATGATCGTCCTGGCGCGCATTCTTCAACGTCGGGCCAGGGCCGATGGCGTTGACGCGAATGCGCGGACCGAGCGCCTGCGCCAGCATCTCAGTCTGCGTCCACAAAGCCGACTTCGACAGCGCGTAGGAGAAATAGCGTGGCGTCGGCCGCCAGACGCGCTGGTCGATGATGTTGACGATCAGCCCCTCCCGCCCTTGCGGCAAGGCACGGGCGAAGTTTTGCGCCAACAGCGCCGGCGTCTTCACATGGATGGCGAAGTGGCGGTCCCAGGCGGCCCAGTCGAAATCCTCGACGCTGTCGTCAACGAACAGCGACGCATTGTTGACCAGAAGCGTGACCGGGCCGAGCGCTGCCTCTGCCTGACCGACGAGATCGCCAACGGCGTTCATGTCGGTCAGGTCGGCGGCGACCACGGCGGCGCGGCCGCCCTCGCCCCTGATACCAGCGGCAAGCGCGTCGGCTTCGGCGCCTGAGCGGTTGGCATGGATGGCGACGGCAAAGCCATGCGCGGCCAGATCCTGGACGATCGCCTTGCCGATCCGCTTTGCCCCACCCGTCACCAGCGCCGTTCCGGCGGCTTCGATCATCTGTCAATCCTCAATTGGCGCCTCTGATCCGCTAGCCGGCACATTGTGACGCGTCCAGGTGTTAAATGCCGTTTCCACCTGGGGCAGGAATGTGGCGAAGCGGCCTTTTCAGCACCTTGGCCCGACCCGGATTCGGGTCGGCAGGTCCGCAATATAGGACGCTGGAGTCCTTGCACCAAGCCGAGTGCAGTGCAGCATCGCAAGCGTGCTGACATTTCGCTGTTGCGAAGATGCAACGTCAAGCTTCGGCCTCATTCGCGCCGGGGAATGACCCAGTTTCAGGTTCGCTGCCGCCGCATTTTGACACGACATTCGGAACCGTTGAGTGCCAGATCCGTTTCATCCCCCGGACGGGTTGATGGCGCTCAGGACAAACAAGCCTACGTGTCTTGTGGCTTAAGGAGTAAACAACAATGCAATCCAATCTCAAATTCGCGCCAATCGCGGTCGCGCTCGGGCTCTTCGCCCTCAGCGGCACCGCTTTTGCCGCTGACGTCGTCTCGGAAGAGCCCCCGGCACCTGCCCCGGTTGCCGAACTCCCCGTCGCTTCCTGGGCCGGCCCCTATGCCGGTATCAGCGCCGGCTACGGTTTCAGCGGTCATGCCAAGGTCCACGACGGCGGCCCCGACATCAAGACCAAGGGCTTTGTCGGCGGCGTCTTCGGCGGCTATCAGTGGCAGCAGGAAAACTTCGTGTACGGTGCTGAAGCCGATCTCGGCTACAACGGCGTCAAGGGTGACAGCGGCGGCGTCAATTCCAAGGGCGGCTTCGAAGGCTCGCTGCGCGCCCGTCTCGGCTATGCTGTGACCCCGGAAATCCTGCTCTACGGCACCGGCGGTGGCGCCCTGAAGAACCAGAAGGTCTCGGTCCCCGGCGACAGCGACAGCAGCACCATGCTCGGCTGGACGGCCGGCGTCGGCACCGACATCAAGATCACCGACAATGTGTTCGGCCGTGTCGAGTACCGCTACACCGACTTCGGTTCCAAGAGCTTCGACAGCGTCGGCACCAAGGTCAAGGAAAGCGACAACCGCGTCACTTTCGGCGTCGGTATGAAGTTCTAACTGTCGTTCAAGCCACGACACAAGAAAGCCGGGCCTCGTGCCCGGCTTTTTTTGTTGGCAGCATTTTTCCCTTCTCCCCCTGTGGGAGAAGGTGGATCGGCGCGCAGCGCCGAGACGGATGAGGGGTGTTCCAGCGGAGTGAGGCGTTGGCGTTCCCTGGAACACCCCTCATCCGTCGCCTTCGGCGACACCTTCTCCCACAAGGGGAGAAGGAAAAAGCGCTGGCCTCACGCCGGCACGGCCACCTTCAGCCCCGGAAACTTCTCATCGAAGCGCGCTGCCCAGCGGGTCAGCCGGCCGCGGCCCTTTTCCCATTTGCCGGCGAAGCGTAGCGAGAGATAGCCAAGGCAGGCGCGCAGCGCCAGCTGGCCGAGCGTGATCTTCTTCGGCAGTTTCGGCGGATTGGCGTTGAGGAGGTCGAGTGCGGCGGTGATCTTGGTCCACTGGCGATCGAGCCAGGGCTGGTAGACCATCTCCTCGGGCCGCGTGCGCCGCTCATAGACCATCGACAGCGCGCAGTCGCAAATGCCGTCGGCCAGCGCCTCCAACACTTCGGCCTCGAGGCGCTTGTCGGCATTGCGCGGCAACAGCAGATTCTTCGAGGCGCGGTTGAGATGCTGGGTGATGGCGCGGCTGTCGTGGATCGAGCGGCCGTCGTCCAGCACCAGCACCGGGATCTTGCCGAGCGGATTGGCCGTCAGCAGTTCGGCGGGCTTGTCCTCGGTCTTGACCGGCACCAGCTCGACGGCGATGCCGGCATAGAGTGCTGCCATGCGCACCTTGGAGCTGTAGGGGGATGAGGACGCGTAGAGCAGCTTCGGCATGATCGGTTCCCTGTTTTCAGACGGCCAGCGTATGTCGCTCAAAAGCGGGTTCGGTCTTGAGAGAACGACGCGCGTAAAACAGAGGTCAAGAGCGCGTCGCCCGAACCCGCTCGAATGCGACCGTTTTAGTGTTGGCCGATCTTCTCCGAGGGGGCAACTGCCAGAAGGGCAAAACCAGGCAGCCAATCCGCCGACAATGAAGTGGCTAGTGCATGTCGCACAGAAGTGGCGTCGATTTCGAGAGAACGATAGGCATCAAGACAAGACCAAAAGCTCAACAAAAAAGCTCCCGGGAATCTGCCAATCGGCAAAGTTCCCGGGAGCTTTGAGATGGAACGTCGTCCGCTGTTACTTCTTCTTGGCGGCTGGCTTCTTGGCCGGTGCTGCCTTCTTCACAGCTGCCGTCGACTTGGCGGCGGCGGCCTTCATCGGAGCCTTGGCGGCGGGCTTCGCCGCTGCCTTGGCTGCCGGCTTCTTGGCTGCTGCCTTCGCAGCAGGCTTCGCCGCTGCCTTGGCTGCCGGCTTCTTGGCGGCGGGTTTCGCTGCTGCCTTGACGGCGGGTTTTGCCGCAGCCTTAGCTGCCGGCTTCGCCGCTGCCTTGGCTGCCGGCTTTGCCGCTGCCTTCGGTGCTGCCTTCTTTACTGCTGCAGGTTTCGCGGCAGCTTTCGGTGCCGCTTTCTTTGCCGGCGCTTTCGCCGCCGGCGCCTTCGTCGTGGTCTTTGCCATGCGATGCCCCTTGAGTTTGTGCCGATGGCCGTTAGTGACCCGGCAAGTTAATTCATACCTGACTCGCGTGTGTCTAGCCAGCGAAGCATTACATTGAATTTCGCAGATTAAATTTCGGTTACACCGAGAGCATGTTCGCGATGGTGGGTACAGAAACCGGCAAAGAATCTTCGCGCGTCACAGCGAACTTTTGCGAGAGAAATTTCGTGCATCGCGACTCATGCGATCTTCTCGTCAAGCTCACATTCTCTTGCAGCGCCGTCGGACTCGTGTGGTCATCGGTGGCTTATCAGATCGCCAAAAATCATCGCGCCGCAGAGGCTGATCTTGCTTCATCCTGACGGCTGCAGAAACAGCACCAAATTGAATACGAGCTTTTTACTCGTATATACGGCGAGGTTAGGTTGAGGCTCTGAAAGACAGCATTTGATGGAACTGAACCCATCTTGTTGTGCCGAACATCTTCCGACGAGAAGCGCGATCGCCAGCTTCGGCGCGCCGGAGATGCCCAGCGAACAAAGGGATAGATGAAGGATCGCGGCAACGCTCATGCTGGGAGCCGCCATCCCTTGGAATCCAAGGGGTGTAGGCGCTACACCCCTACCGGCTCACGCAGCTGCAGCCGACGCGAAGGCTCACTCTGATGCAGATGTACGGCAAACGTATCCCATGGCGGCGTGACACCAATCTGCACCAGGATGCGGCCGATCTCACCGCGATGGTAGACGCCGTGAGTGACGACGTGGCTCAGCATTTCCTGGCGCGACATCATTGCCTTGTCGCCGTCGGTGAAGATGAAGGGCACAGGCTGTGACAGAAGTTTCGGCGACACGGTCTCCAGATAATCGAGATACCAACGATCCATCGCCGCGACATCGGCGCCGAGTTCATCGAGCGACGGCGTGTCCTCAGTATTGTCTGACGCGTAGCCGTGATGCGTGCCGGAAAGATGCGCAGTGAATATTCTCGACACGACGAGATTGTGGTTGAGCAGACGGATCGCCGCATGACGTTCCTTCGCATGCTTGTGCTGATCCATACCCGCGAGCTTCTCAAGCAACTCGCCATTGGCCCAGGCTTGATAGACGAAGAGACTGCGAAGCAGATCCAGCGCGCTCATGGCCCGTATCCTTTCCAAAAAATGTGAGTATGTTGTCCATATTCTTGGCTGATGGAGCGGACATGTCTACTCGCATTGCAAAGCCGCGCTCGCGCATGCGCAAGCAGCCGCGCCAGGCGCGTTCGCGCGCAACCGTGGAAGCGATCATCGAAGCTGGTGCTCACGTTCTGAGCGCGCTCGGCTGGGCCGGCTTTACGACCAACAAAGTGGCCGGGGCCGCCGGTGTCAGCATCGGCTCGCTCTATCAGTATTTTCCCGACAAGCTGTCGCTGGTCGAGGCAATTCGCCGGCGACATTTCGATCAGGTGCTGTCGGTGATCGCCGAATCAGCAGAAGACGGCAAGCCGCTCAAGCGATTCGCACAGGAGCTGGTGCGCGGCATGATCGAGGCGCACAGCATCCATCCGACGCTGCATCAGGTGCTGCTCGACGAGGTGCCAGGCGATCGCGGCTCGCGCGCCGCCCATGCCTCGTTCCAGTCGCGCTACCTCGACCACTACACGGCGGCGGTGACACAATATCGCAAGCGCAGGAAGGACAATGAGGTCGTTGCCCGCGTGCTGTCTTCGGCGGTCGAAGGCGTCATCCATAATGCCGCACGGCGAGACATGCTCGATGCGCCGGAGTTGCAGAAGCAACTCGTCGAGCTGATCTGCGCTTACGTGTCGGGTTCCGGCCGCAGCGCATGACCAGAATAGCGCGATCGAGATCGCTTGCCGCTCACGGCTGATAGCCGAGGCAGATGGCGCCAAGCGCGACGACGGCGCAGGCACTGATGCGCCTCGGCGTCAGTTGCTCGCCAAGGAAGAACCGACCGATGAAGGCGGCAAAGACAACGCTGGTTTCGCGGATGGCGGTGATCGGACCGGCCGGGCCGAGCGCGAAGGCGGCGACCACGACGGCATAGGCAAGCAGCGCGAACAAGCCACCGGCGAGTGCCCTACGGGTTTCCGGCGCGCTGAAGTTGACGACGAGCCTGCCGCGCAGGACGATGAAGGTCGCCGGAAGCAAGGCGCCGTAGATCAGCAGCACCCAGGCGGTGTAGGCGCCGCTGTCGCCCGCCGCCCGCACGCCGATGGCGTCGACAGTCGCGTAGGCGGCTATGATCGCGCCGGTCGCCAGCGCGTAGAGGATCGAGGTCGTCGATGCCCTGCCCCTGCCCAGCGACAGGCCCATGATGCCGCAGGCGACCAGCGTGACGCCGACGATCTCGGACATTGTGAGCTGCTGGCCGGCCAGCGCGAAGCCGCCGAGTGTGACCAGCAGCGGTACGCTGCCGCGCACGATCGGATAGACCTGCCCCAACTCGCCATAGCGGTAGGCGGCGACCAGGAACACGCTGTAGCCGACCTGGAGGCCGGCCGAGAGCGCGACATAGGGCCAGGCACCGGTTGCGGGAAGCGAATGGAAAAGCGCCATTGGAATGGCGATGAGTGTGCTCGAAAAACTCATGACGGTGACCGTCCACAACCTGTCGGCACCCGTCCGCAGGAAGGCGTTCCAGCCGGCATGCAGGACTGCCGCGAACAGCGCGAGCGCAATGACCGTCGCACTCATTGCGCTGCACGCGCGCCGGCGATGACGGCATCAGCCGCCTTGCGGGCGCTGTCGATGGCGGGCTGCCCCATCTGCGCCATCAGCGTCGCGCCCTCGATCAGCATCAGTAGTGCCGCCGCGGCGTCCTCAGCCTGCTTCGACGGCATCATGTCCTCAAGGATCGCCCGCATGCGCCGCTTGAGGCCGTTCTTCTGCCTGGCGACGGCCTGGAATACCGGATGGCCGGGATCGCCGAATTCGGCCAGTGCATGCGCGAACAGGCAGCCGTGGAAATCAGGACTGCCGAACCAGCGGTCGTACCAGTCGAAGATATTTGCGATCTTCCGCTCCGGCGTGGCGACCTCTTGCGCAAGCTGGTCGAGCTGGCGCTCGAAGCGCTTGGCGCGATAGTCGAGCACCTCGACGATCAGTTCGTCCTTGCTGGGAAAGTGGCGATACATCGTCATCTTGGCCACATCGGCCTCGGCAATGATGCGGTCGATGCCGGTGGCATGGAAGCCGGCGCGCTTGAACAGGGCGTAGGCGGTTTCGACGACATGCTGGCGTTTGTCGATCGCAGGCGATGGAGACATGATCCTTTACCGGTGATGAGACAGGTCTGTCTATCAATGCGACCAATCACCGTCCCTGTCAACACGCCACATGAAAACGCCTGCGGCCGATCTTGCCGCAGGCGTTAAAGGTGGAGAAAGGTACTCTCTCAGCGCAGGACGCGGCAGCGGCCGTTGTAGACCATCCAGCGGTCGAAGCCCGAAACGCAGAATTCGACATTGTCGCCGATCGAGGCAAAACCCTGGCCTTCCTCGATCAGGTACCAGATGGTGCGGGCACGGCCATCAGACAGGCTGACGGTAGCGCCGCAATAGCGGCGGCCGATCGGCCATTCTTCGCTGGCCGGCAGGTAGCGATGCTGGTGAATGCGCTGGAAATCGGTGATCGAAACATCGGGCAGATGCGGCACGTGATGCACCTGATAGGAAAAGCGGCTGGAGATCTTGTTCAGCACCCAGGCCTGCCCGCAGACACCGCTGTCCTCGTCGGAATAGACGGAAAGATCGGCGGCCTGCGCCGGCTGGCCAAGAGGTGCGGCCAGCGGCGTGCAAAGCGAAATCAGGGCAGCAAGAGCGGATTTGGCAAAGCGAGTCATGGCAGCCTCTCAAACGTCGACTGCGTGCACTGTGCGGATTCGGCGGCGCGCGGTCAAGCGGTCGCGCGGACGATGGTTTCCCGGTTCGCAAGCGGTTTTGCCGGTGCGCAGCCGTGAAACCACCCGTCCTGACCTTTGAAGTACCCGCCTTCCCTATGTCTGGGAAAGCGGGACTGCGATGGCCGGCGCTCTATCCCGCTTCAGCCCTGCTTGGCGTCGCCTTGCGGTATGGCGGAGATGTGGCCGTCAGGATCGGCCAGGCTGCGATTGTACATGAAGCCATAATCCTGCTGGGCGTTGATGTCGGCAGTGCCGCCATGTTTCGCCGCCGCCTCGTTCATCGCATCGACCGCCGCACGGCTGTCGCAGGACACCGCAAGCATGACTTCGCTCGAGGTTGCGGGCGCATGCGGCGCCCGCAGCGAAGCGTTGCTATTCCCCGGCCAGCCATTCCAGCGACCAGTGCGCCGGCTTTTCCAGCATCAGCAATTTGTGCAAAGCCGGCAGCACGATGCGCAGGTCACGCTCCAGCGTGAAGGGCGGGTTGACCACCACCATGCCACTGCCGTCGAGGCTCGGCTCCCGCGACGCAGGCCGGATCTCAAACTCGATGTCGAGCAGCTTCGGGACGCCGGATTGCTTGAGCGCCTTCCTGAAGGCGATGATCGCCTTGCGATCCTTGATCGGATACCACAGCGCATAGATGCCGCCCGGCCAACGCTTGTGCGCTCTTTGCATCCCGTCGACGAGGCGGTCGAATTCGCCGGCTTCCTCGAACGGTGGATCGATAAGAACCAGCCCACGCTTTTCCTTCGGCGGCAAATGCGCGCCGAGCGCCAGCCAGCCGTCGAGCTCGATCACCCTGGTCTGGAAATCGCCGGCGAACAACGTCTTCAGCCTGGCGGCATCATCGTGATGCAGTTCGACCGCCGATAGCCGGTCCTGCTTGCGCATGAGATGGCGGGCGATAAGTGGCGAGCCTGGATATTTCTTCACCCCACCATCGGGATTGAGCGAACGCACCGCTTCGAGATAGAGGGCAAGGAGCGCAGCAACCGATTTGTCCAACGGGGCGTCGATCAGGCGGCCGATGCCGCCCTGCCATTCGCCGGTCTTTTGCGCTTCCGTCGACGACAGATCATAGCGGCCAATGCCGGCATGCGTGTCGATGACACGGAACGCCTTGTCCTTCTGCTTCAGATAGTCGAGCAGAAGGCTGAGCACGACATGCTTGACGACATCGGCGAAATTTCCGGCGTGATAGGCGTGACGGTAGTTCATGCCGCGCTCATGTCGAGGAGCCCCTGCCCCAGCGCGGCGGTGGCGGCTTGGAGTTCGGGTTCTCCGGCCGGCCGCCACCGAAACGCAAGGACAGCAGGAAGCCGATCAGACCGACGGCCATCAGCCCATAGCCGACCGGCCGGGCGCGACTGTCGATCTCGCCGGCACCGGAGCGCAGCACCAGATCCACTGCCCGCATCGGAATATCATCGGCATCGCCCGGACCGACGGTGAAAAGATAGGCGCCGGGGCTGACGGTCGTGATCACGCCCGCTTCGTCGCGAAAGATCTTGTCGGGCAGTTGCGGGCTGACCTGGCGCGGATTGTCGGCATGATTGAACTGCAGCGTCGAGGCCAGCACCGTGCGGCTACCGGCGGCAGCGGTCAGTGTCAGCACAGTGCGCTGCTGCGAGACAATGCGCTCGGCCCGCGCCGTCAAGTCGACCAGCACCCTGACCGGTGCATCGCCTGCCGAGAGCGCCACCGTCACCGGCTTGAAGCGGCCTTGTTCAAAGACCCTGTAGCTGCCGATCTCATGACCCGAGAAGTTCGTCATCGCCCAGGGATAGACGACGCCGACGGCGATACCGGCCAGCAGGATCAGGAAGAAAAGAAAGCGCATTGAGAATAACCCGAGTGTTCGACCAGCTTGCCAATAGCGCCCTAGGGATCAAAAGGCGATGGCTTGCGCAGCGAGCCTCGTCTGTCCAAGACAAAGATAATAGCCAAATGAATGTTTGTGCGGATTTGGCCAAGCGAGCCGCCCGCCGCCCAACTGCAACGGCGTCATATCTGTGTGGCAGCACTGACGGATTTCTACCTATACGCTCATGAGCAACTGCTAAAATAAAAAAAGTCTACATAAATGGATGGGCGCCAGGACCGTTCCACGATTTGATTATTGAGGCGCATATTGTGCCCAGGGGAATTTCGCTCCCGAGGCCTACAAGTGGCACGACGGCACATATTTCAATCCGAAATGCCTTCGATGCAAGTTTTCATGCATAGTAACGCAGCCATGCGCTTCATCGTAACTGTAACCATCAATCAATCTTCTTTAACCGCTTGGTCAATACTGCTAAATTCTCATGGTATTATAGAGCCTTTCCCGGATAAGCTGAATATCGACCCAGGAAATAAAGAGCATGAATGCGCCCACTCCAACGGATGAGCCGAACATAACCTCATACATTGGGAATGCCGCCAACATTTTTAGCCCTAGTCGCCTCGGGCGCCAATCGCATTGCCTCGTAAGAATTTATGGACAAAGTGCGATGCAGCAATATTTTCGATATTTCCAAATGTCAACTTTCGCGAGGGCAAGTCGACACTTATAGTACTATTACCGGCTTTAATATGACTAATTGTGCTCCAGAAATAAACTTATCCTGCCGAATAGCCGCATTCAGCTATCGAAAAATCGCATAAATATTCTTGTTTTTTGTTGGTATATTTCGAATTTCGGCGTCAATTCTCGGATTGTTGCGCCTGCGCTGCCGACCCTACGATTAACCACTCCCGGACGAACACGGTTAACGAATCGCTAATTTAGTTGACTATGATTTCCACAGGTATATTTTCAGTACGTTGGGATGTGCAATTTGGGCGAGCAATGGGCGATGGTGGCACCAGACGCGTGACCGCGATTCGGGGCGTATCGAATGCTGAACGGCAGCTAATAGCCGCGTAGCGTCGCCCAGCGAACTCAGAAAGCAATCGACAAACATCAGGAGTGGACGATTCCGCCGACGCGGAAGGTTTGTGACGTTCTCAGGAACGTCGCCGGGCAACGCTATGGCCGGCGGTAGGGTGCGCAGTGCGTAAGGGCAAAGGGGTAGAGTATGGGTAGAACTGTCAATGTTCTGAAACTCGAGTCCGGGAAAAGCCGAAGGGGCGCCAACTCCAATCGGGGCCGCGCCCTGGTTGCCGGTGGGGCAGGATTTCTGGGTTCGCATCTGTGTGAGCGTCTTTTGCTGGACGGGTACGACGTTGTCGCGCTGGACAATTTCCACACCGGCAAAAGATACAATCTCAATGCCCTCCTGCGCGATCCGCGATTTACGTGCATCGAGCACGACATCGTCGACCCACTGCCGTTGGATCTCCAGGTCGATGAAATCTACAATCTCGCCTGCCCGGCCTCCCCGCCGCATTACCAGGCAGATCCGATCCATACGTTCAAGACAAGCGTGCTTGGTTCGCTGAACCTGCTTGAGCTCGCGCGGCGGAACAATGCCAAGATATTTCAGGCTTCGACGTCCGAGGTCTATGGCGACCCCCTGGTGCATCCGCAGCCGGAAGGCTACTTCGGCAACGTCAACCCGCACGGTCCGCGATCCTGCTATGACGAGGGCAAGCGTTCGGCCGAGACGCTGTTCTTCGACTATTCGAGAACGTATGGCCTCGATGTCCGCGTAGCCCGGATTTTCAACACCTATGGCCGCCGCATGCAGCCAGACGATGGCCGCGTCGTGTCGAACTTCATCGTCCAGGCTTTGCACGGTGACGACCTGACCGTCTACGGCAGCGGCCAACAGACCCGTTCATTCTGCTACGCGGACGACCTGATTGAAGGCTTCATCCGGCTGATGAACGCACCGAGTGCACCGAAGCACCCGGTCAATCTCGGCAACCCTGCCGAATTCACCATTCTGGAGCTGGCGACACAGGTGATCGAATACACCAATTCGCGGTCGAAGATCGTGCATCGGCCACTGCCCGTCGACGATCCCAAACAACGCAAGCCCGATATCTCCTTTGCCCGGCAAAATCTTGGCTGGGAGCCAAAGATCAGCCTGAGCCAGGGGCTCGCGCATACTGCGGCCTATTTTGACGCCCTGCTCTACCCGAGCCGGCCCGTCAAAGAAGCTGCGATGTAAATGAGCCGCCCGGCAATCCTGGTGACAGGCGGGGCCGGTTACATCGGCAGCCACACCTGCAAGCTGTTGTCAGCTGCCGGCTACCTGCCCGTCGTTTTCGACAATCTGAGCCGCGGCAACGAGAGATCGGTTGCCTGGGGGCCGCTTGTCGTCGGCAATATCCGGGACCGGACAGTGCTGCAGCAGGCGATCAGGACCTATCAGCCGAAGGCGATCATCCACTTTGCAGCGCTGGCTTATGTGGGCGAGTCTGTTCATGAGCCCGCGGAATATTATTCGACCAATGTGTCGGGTACCATCGCGGTGCTGGACGCGGCACGCGCAAGCTCGATCGAAAACATCATCTTCTCAAGCAGCTGCGCGACATACGGTGTGCCAGAAACACTGCCCATTCGAGAGTCCTCGGCGCAAAATCCGATCAGCCCCTATGGGCGGACCAAGCTGATGGGCGAGCAGATCATCAGGGACTATGCCTGCGCCTACGGAATGAAATATGCGATCCTGCGTTATTTCAATGCCTGCGGCGCCGATCCCGACGGTGAGCTCGGTGAGTGGCACTCGCCTGAGACGCACCTGATCCCGCGCGTGCTCATGGCCGCATCCGGCACGATCGACGAGATCGAGGTTTTCGGCACGGACTACGACACCTCGGATGGCACCTGCGTGCGCGACTACATCCATGTCAGCGATCTGGCCCGCGCGCATCTGAAGGCTCTCATGCATCTGGAGGCGGGTGGCGAAAGCCTGTCGGTCAATCTCGGCACCGGACGCGGGGTGTCGATCAAGGAGATCCTGCAAGCCGTCAGTCGGGTGACGACAAAATCGGTTCCTGCGGTCTTCAAGCCCCGGCGCCCGGGAGACCCGGCGGAGCTCTACGCCGACCCTGTCAAAGCGCGCGAACATCTGGGTTTCGTGCCGGAACTTTCCGACATCGATACGATCGTCAGGACAGCCGCCCCATTCTTCGGACTGGAGGCGGCCGCGTCCACAATTCCGATGCCGACGGCGAAGCACCGCCGGTCAACTGCGCCAGGCACGCCAAATGCATCGGAGAGCAATACCAGCTCGCAAAGCTGGTAGTCGTCCCTGTTTGTCGTGTGTCGGGGACGTGGGCTCGCTGAGGTGAGAGCTTCTCAGCGAGCCTCAACTTTTGGAATCGATCACGCTACGAATCTCGTCGAACTGCGCGCCCTTTGTATCGCCTTCCTCGAATTTCCGCTGCTCGTCGGAAAGGTTTTCCGAAGAGTGCCGGAAACTGTACCAGACACCGTCTGGATCCCTGCGCTGCTCGAGGGTCCCACCCCGGAAGCGGTGGCTGAAACACGTGCGGATCGGCGCTGCGGCGTAGGTCTTGGACCGCCAGACGAGATCCATGCACATCTTGCCATCGTTGCTTAGATGCCATGTCCCCTCAGCGACAGAAGTCGCGTCCTGCTCGGAAGTCCAGGCCCGGACCGGTCTGCCCTTCTGTCCGAAATAGGCGGCTCCGTTATCCCATATCCAGGTGCGGTCGGCATAAACAAGCTGCAGTTCGAAAGCCGTCGGGACGGTAACGGCATTTACAGGTGCGCTGTCTTTGGCACCAACTGCGTGCGCGGCTTCGCACAGCGCCACCTGGCACCAAATGGCCAGGAGGGCGGCAAGCGAGACAGACCTGGCAAGTCGATGGCGCCTCACCCCGCTCGCTGTTTCAGATGGCAATCCGGTCCGGGTCGTCATGTTGAACGGTCGCATTCAATGTTCGCTTCCCAAGCGGGCGTCGACCAGCCGAGCATACCGCAAGAACGGGCCCGGTCCGTCCTGCGCCGACAAGTGGCTCCGCGCCACAATCATCAGTATTTCGCATGCTATTGACTGCCGCGCGAAGATGTCAACCGGGAGGGCCAACAGTATCTGTCGCGGCGCGCACGGGCTGCAAATCGAGGACGACGGTCAGGCACGCGACACGCTATACACATCCCTCGACGAAGGGGCCGCTAACCCATAGCGAGCCGTTGCTGTACATGGCGGTTCCGTTGTCGTCGGTGTAGCCATGAGACTGCTCGTCGACATGCAGCCTGGTGTTTGGCACCAGCTGACCGTTCACCTTGACGCTCTTGATGAACAGGTTGCGATCACCTGGCTTGCCGTCTCCGCCCCACAGGTCGTTGACATAGCGAAGTTCGATCGTCTTCGGGTTCGGTACGCTGCTGAGATCGATGTGGAACGGCTTGGCCTCGGTTGACGCCTGCATCAACTCCGCCACGGCGGCTTCGGGCGTCGATGCAGTGCTTTCCTTGCCCGGGACGTCGATCTCGGCGACGGTCTTTCCGTCGACCACGACGTCGAACCGAGGCGCGCCCTGGAGATTGATGCCGGCAGCGTCGACCTCGAGACTGGTTATGGAGCATCGTCCCGCGTCTTTCGCAGCGGCGGCCACCAGGTCGGCTACGCGCTGCCTCTGCGATTGCACCCATCCGGCGATGGGCTGCAGCAGCGCGTTTCGGTCGCCGGCATCGACCGTGAAGAGGTTGGTTCGTTCACCGGCATCGGCCTTGAGGTCGTATTCCTCGACCTTGCCGGTGGTCGCGTTGAAGATGACCTTTCGATCGTTCTCGCGATAGCCGAACAGGAAACCGGCCCAGGGGTTGAAGAAGAAGGTCTTGTTTGGCCGTTGCTCGCTGAACAGGCTGCGCCCCTGCCACTGCTTCGGCAGCGGAAGTCCCAGTATGTCGAAGATCGTCGGGGCGATATCGACGATGCCGCCGACCGGATGCGCAACGTCATCATGAAAGAGGTACTTGTTGATCATGATCAGCGGGATGTGGATGTTTTCCTCGTAGATCGCGCTGGCATGAATGTAGTCACCATGCTCCCCGAACGCCTCGCCATGATCGCCCAATATGACCACGAGCGTCGAATCGAGCTTGCCGGACTGCTTGAGCGATTCAAGGATCTCGCCAAGCGCCGCATCGCCGACCTTCAGGGCGTTGAGATAGGCATTGAATTTCTGGTCGTCCGAGTAGTGGACCAGCGTGTTGCCGTCGGAGGAAGGCGCCATCTTCGAAAACATCGGGCTGTCGGTGATGTAGGGATAATGGGTCATCGCCGTGAACATTATGCCGAAGAAGGGTTTTCCCTCGTCCTTGTTCATCCAGTCGATGATCGACTGCGCCGTGCAAAGATCGCTGTTGTAGTCCATGTTCTTCCACTGCTCGGAGCTGAGCTTGAAGGTCGGGGTGCCGCACTTCTGCCCCCGGTAGTCCTGGATCACATCCAGTCCCTTGTTGAGGAAAAACTCGTCGACCCGTTGGAATCGGGAATCCGCGCTCCAGAAAAACCCCGTGCGGAAATTGTTCTTGGACAGGGTGTTGGAGATCGTGTCCAGCGGCAGATATGGATACCTGGTGGTCATGCCATAGTATGAAATGTCGTTGTACATCGAGGTGAGCAGAGAAAATATCGAGTAATGCGTGGACGGTGCGTGCGCATATATGTTGTCGAACCGTATCGAGTCCTTTGCATAACTCTTGATATTCGGTGTGACCGGATACTTGCCGCCAAACGTCTCGATGTATTTGGATGGCACCGACTCCATCATGAAAATCAGCACGTTCTTGATCGGATTTGGCGTCGGCGCCTTGAATGTCGACGTTTCCGGCGGACGCTCGCCGACGCTGGCGACATCCGGGTCATTGGTGCTGGCATTCATCGTCAGCACAACCGGCGTTGGATTGAGCAGGGCCGATTCAACAAAATACAGGATCGGATTGTCGATCTTGGCCGCCGGCAGCGCTTCCGCCCGCACGTGGTATCCGGTACCGGCGATGGCCGCGCCGACACACACAACGAGCACGCCCAGAAAGGCCCCGTAACCAGCGGCGCTCAGCCGCCGGCACAGACTGGCCGCGGCATAGCCAAGGATGAGCACCAGAATGACGGACCCGGAAAGGGTCGCGAAGTCCTTGATGTTGAGCGCGTCGCCCATCGCGTTCCTGGCATCAGCATTCTGCAGGAAGTCGCCATAGACCAGCCACTGGAACGTGAACGGTTCGCCCAACATCTTGACGAGATTGATGTTGGCAAATCCCCAGCCCAGAGAGACCACGACAGCAACATAGAAGAGGAAGACGATGATTGCTGAGCCGAGACGGCTGGCCTTTGCCAGGAACAGCAGGATCAAGGTCACCACGGTCAGGGACGTAACGACAATCAGGTCGTAGTAGCTCGATGCCAATCCCTGGGGGATGGCCCCCAAAAGACCTGGAAAAGTCGTTTGCGGATCAACGATTGCGCCGCGGTAGACACCCAAAAGCAGCCAGGACAACAGGCCCGTGCAAATGATCCGCAGGCTCCTGCGCCGGAAGCGCAAGTCCTTCGACGGAGCCGTCCCCGCCTTCGATGGCGTAACGCCGCTCCCAGGTCGGCTCGCCGACCCCGTACCGCCGCCGATGCTCATACAACTACCCGCCGCCAGTTTGCGTTTCGGCCCAAACCACGGCCGATAGCGTTCAAACCCCCACCCGCAGAATCGGCTTGCGCTAAAAAAGAGTCAACAAAATCAAGTTTGCGTTAACCAAGTCTCTTGAGAACTGGTTAACCGAAGGCATTCATCGGCGATGCGTTTTGGCCAAGTGAGCCGTTCAATCAACTGTGCACCCGCCGCATGAATCGGCGACGGCGGGCGCTGTCGAGCACCCGCCGTCGTGATGTTTCAGTACTGCGTCAGCAATCAGCCGCCACGCAGACGCGTCGGGCTCAGGCTCGCGACGGTCATGCCCCGCTGTTGGGAAGGACACGTCGGCAGAAAGCGGCTCGCATCCGCGTATGTCATGGTCGCGATGGAGCTCTTCAGCCCGCCACGCTTGGCGATCCAGCCGCGAACCCAGCCAGGGTAGTTTTTCATCATGAAATTCGCGGCCACCTGATTGCCCCGCGCAGAAACGCCATATGGCAGGTGAAAGCCGAACGACGCGCTCTGCGTAATGCACACCTTGCTCCTGGGCATCGACAGATAAAGCGTGCAGGCCGAGTCGCACGAACCGTTGAACCGCACAAAGGTGCCGCTGCGGCGCATTTTCAGCGCACGGATGGCATAGTCGATCACATAGCCGCCGCGATCGCCACTGATGGTCTTGACGTTGGCCGTGCCAAGGCTGATGCGCGGTCGCAGCAATTCTCCCGCGGAGCTTGCCGACACCAGTGCGCCCATCAAACCGAGCGCACCGAGAAACTTCATTATCGTTTTCATTTGCGCCTCCTGCTATGCCGTCAATGACTAGCTGGGAGGCGTAAAGATTGAATATTCCGCGTCGCTAAAGTTGTATCAGTCGATTGATTGTGCAGCCGTTTTAGGACCTGATTGACGATTTGGTTTACCAATGACGCAGAAGGATGATCACTGAAAAGTAAACCCGTCGCGGGCATCATTGCAGATCGACTGTGCTGCGGAGCGCACTCGGCGGATTTGGATCAGAGGAAGTCGGATGGCCGTTGGTGGCAAGGAGCGGAGGCCGTCAAGGGAAGGCAAGCCTCGCCGCGTCTGCGTCGTGACAAATACAATCGATCATGGTGGCGAAGACGGCGCCATGGTCGAGCTTGCCAGGCTTTTCGCCGAAGATGGCGACGACGTCACCCTGCTATGGGTTCCAGGCAGGAATGCTCCAGCGGCGGAGGCAGCGCGCCACCGCGACCTGGAGGCGGCCTCGGTGCGACTGGAAATTCTCGACAAGTCCGATCAATTGCTTCCTTCGCTGACGACGCCCGAGAGCCGGGCCGCCGCTGTGCTGCATTATCTCGAACGGTCCGGCCACGATTTGGTCTATGCGCCGCTCGAGGGCGGGTTGCCTTACTACACGCTGCTGGCGGTCGAGACTGCGGCCTTTGCCGCGCCGCCGATCGTGGTCGTCGCCCACGCACCGGAAGAATGGGAACATGAAGCCGACAAGGCGTTCATGGACAGCACCGAGGCGATTGCCGTCGCCTACATGGAGAAATACTGCGCCGAGATGGCGAACAGGACGATCTGTGCGTCGGCCGCCTTGCGACAGTGGATGTTGTCGAACGGCTGGAAGGTGAAGAAGGCGATCGTGACGCCGATGTTGCCGTTGCAGGATCGTCTCGGTCCAGCCGGCGCGCGGCCGTCGATTGTGACGGGAAGCGCAAGAGAACTTGCCGTCTTGGCCGGGTGGCGCTTCCGCGATGGCCTGACGCTGCTTTGCGACGCGCTCGACATCATCGCGCCAACTGCGCCAAAAGAGCTGACGGTCACCGCATTCGGCCCATTCGGAAAGATCATGGGCGAGCACAGCGGTGGACTGCTTCTGAGACGCGCCGAGCGGTGGCCGTTCAAGCTCAACCTGTTGGCGCACGCAAGCCCCGCCGCAAAGCTCGACTACGTCGCGAGGACCGGCGCGCTTGCCGTCATCCCCGCCCGCGCCGCATCGACGGGCGGCACTGTTGCCGCATGTATCGAGGCGGGATTGCCTTTCGTTGCGACCAATGTCGACGCGAACGTCGAGCGCTGGAATGCGCAGGCGAGGCAGCCGCGGCTTACCGATCCTGACGCTGCCGCGTTGGCGCAGGCGATTTCGGCGGCGCTCGATGACCCGCCTCGCCCACTGCCTGTCGACAGCCTCAGCCAATGCTGGCAGTCCTGGCTGGATACGCGCGATTTGCCGACGTCGGCCAGGCGCAGGCGAGTCGACAAAAGTGCCGGGCCCTCACCTCTGGTCTCCATTGTCATGGCCCATCGCAACCGGCCGCTCTATCTGAAACAGGCAATCGCGGCGATCGAAGCGCAAACCTACGATCGCCTGGAACTGGTTCTGGTCGACGACGGAAGCGACATGGACGACGCCAGGCGATTGCTGGATACGCTGGAACCGACGTTCCGTCAGCGCGGATGGAAGATCCTGCGCCGACCGCACAAGCATCTCGGCGCGGCGCGAAATGCCGGCATCCGCGCTTCGCATGGCGAGCTGATCCTGTTCGTCGACGATGACAACGCGCTGTTTGCGGAGGCCGTCGATCATTTCGTGCGTGCGATGGCTACATCGGATGCCGATATCTGCACTGCGTTCCAACTGATCTTCTACGAGGATTTTGTGCCCGAAGATCGCGCCGACGGGCTGATCCAGTACCTGCCCCTAGGTGGTCCCGACGCGCTTGGCCTGATCCATAACGTCTACGGTGACGCGAATGCGATGATGCGCCGGTCTGTGTTCTCGCGGATCGGTTTCCTGATCGAAAAACCCGGCTACGCCATGCACGACTGGGAGTTCTTTGCGCGAGCCTCCCTCGCCGGACTCAAGATCAGGACAATTCCAAAGCCGCTATACTGGTATCGCTCGAAACCGGATGGAATGTTTCGGACGTCGAACTGGTACGACAACCGGCTTCCCGTCCTGGAGGCGTTCAGGTCGAGCCAACCCGATGACGTCCGCCTGCTGCATCATTTGGCCATCGCCCAGAACACGCACCGGTCCGAAATTGAAAGTGCCCGCGAAAACCTGAAATACGTCCCCGGCAATCGAAAATATCTGGAGCTGTGCGACATCGAACCGAACAGCGATGCTGCCATAGAGAAGCTTGCGAGCATTGCTGGGTCGATCGGCCGCCCCGATACGGCTGCCACCTTGCTTGGACGCCCCGCCACATACCACAATGCCCCGGACCGTCCTGATGTCGGCGGCAGTTCGATCATCCTCGACTACGACATACTGAGGCGTGCGCGGTTGCTTACACCGCGCGTCTCGGCCTTCCCGCTGCTGCTTGTCGCACCGGATGACGGCGGGGTGTTCTTGCGTCCGCATGCGGACGGCGCAGTTGCCGCATCGCTTGACCACCAATTTCCAGCCTTCTTCCGGAAGGTGGAAGCAATCGTTGAAATCGCTCATGCCGATGCGCCGGCGATGGATTTCGGTCTCGCCCTTGCTCGCCCCGACCAAACCATAGATTGGCAACAGGACATCGGCGCGCAAGCGATCGCCTTCTCAGGCTGGGTGAGCATCGAAGACAGATTTGTGCGTCATCCCTTGGTGGCAGTGCTTCGCACCCGACGGAAGATGCCGCTTTCAATCGTTCTGGCCGTTCGTTTCACCGCAACGTCCAATGGTTTTCCGACCAATGCGTTCTTCCGCAAGCTGACACTGTTCAGCGACTAAACGTCGATCCAACCAGCAAGGGAGATCCGAGCGCAAGCGAGGCCGTTCATCAATAGTGCGCGTTAACCACGTTGGTGGAACCTTCCCAGAATGGTTGACAAAACGTTAACAGATGCTAATATTTCAGTGGGTTGAAGTAGGTGGGGTGTGTTATGCGTAGAATTCATTCGCTGCTGTTGGGCGGACTTAGTCTGCTGGGGTTGAGCGTCGCTCTTTCTGGCGCGGCGCAGGCGAAGACCGATGTTGGTGTCCAGGAAGCCGAGCTTGCCTGCGAGCAGGCTCTTAAAATCGGCACCATCGAGGCGCTTGAGGATTATCTGCACCGTTACCCGAATGCTCCGACGGCCTGCAAGGCGCTTGCTCTCAACAGTTTGGGCCAGTTTGCGGGCGGTGATGGCAGCGGCGAGCATGGTGAAGGCGGCGGCCGCTACGGCGGGTAAGCATCAGCCGGATTTTTCCCTTCAGTAGTTCGAGCACATCAGGTGGCGTAGTCGCTGCGCCCATGTTGTGTGGCCAGGGTTGATACGAATCCGGCGTAGCGCTCCGAGGTCTTCATCCAGCCGAGTTCGACGAGCTGGGCGGCGTCACCCCGATAGCGGACAGACCTTTGGTCTCGGAGCGCGAGTTTCGGATTGCGCTCCAGGGCTTCCATGTAGGCCGCGCGTTCCTCGAGCGTCTTTTCCTTGAGCTGCGCATTTTCACTCAGAGACGACGCTGATTTCTGACGAAATCCCCAGACGAATTTGAAATGCAGCAATGCGACGCGCAGTTCGCTGAATCTGACCTTGCTGATCGTATGCTGTGCGACGTGATAATGCGTGCCCCGCCCCCATTTTACGATCGGCACCTTTGTCAGGCACGGGGGAAAGGTTTGCTTGAACCGGCCGTGCCAGAAAACCCGTTCCCTCACGCCACCGAACATCTGCTCGGGTGGATACATACCGTCGCGGGCGCGCAGCCACCCCGGCTCCGGGTCGAAGTAGGGTGAGGCTTCAACAAGCGGGATCTTGCCATCATAGCTGTATTCGGCCAATGGGCCGTCGGCGTACATGTCGATCATGGAGCCTATGACGGCGTCGGCGCCGGTCGAATCGAGATAGCTGCAAAGCTGCCGCAGGTTCGCTCGCTCGAAATCGGGATAGACGAGAAGCTCGTCAGCGTCGATCGAAAGGCACCAATGGCCGGTGCCGAACACATTCATCAGCGTGTTGATCCATCGCGGCGGATCGATGTTTTCAGCGAAATGCGATCCTTGCGTGTGGAAGCAGTGGCTGTCCGGCTGCTCCAGGATCAGCTCACGCGTCCCGTCCGTGGAACCATTGTCCAGGAAGAAAAACCGATCGACGCCGAGGCCGCGGTAATGGTCGAGAAGGTGCGGTAACAGCGTCGCTTCGTTGCGCAGTCCGACAAAGCACAAGATCTCGCCATCGGTCACGTCAATCGGCCGGTCGTCCAGTCGCGCGAGATGCTTTGGGGATCGAAGTTCAACCATCGAACGTCATCAACCAGTTTACGCGAAAGGCAGGTACGGTATGGAGAGTCCCGCGAAACGATTATCAAAGTGTTATCCAACTGTTGGCAAGACTGTTTCGAACGAAGCGGGCTGACAAGGGGGACTCATTGAGCGTTGGTTCCAAGGCAGGCGCTATGCCCAAGGCCAAGCGACAGGCAAGCCAGAAGCCTCGCAATGTGTGTGTCGTTTCGGAGGTTGAGTTCGGCTCGACGGCGACTGGCGATCACGGGTCGGTGACCTACGCGCTGGCGCAGCATCTGGCGGGAACCGGCGACACCGTGACGCTGCTTTGGGCGCCGAGCCCGCTCGGCAGCCAGCCCGATGATCAGGAAATCGCCAGGCTGGGCAAATGGTGCTTCGACAATTTCCTGGTGCGGCTCGAATTGGTGCCGCCCTCGCCCGAGTTGCTGCGCGGCACGGAGTCCAGCGACAAGAACTCATTGGCCGTCTACCACTACCTCAAGCAGAATGCATTCGACGTCGTCTATTTTGCGCTTGAAGGCGGGCTGGCGCATTTTTCTACGCTTGCGAAGCGCACAGGCGTCTTTCCCGACCCTCCTGCGATCGTCGTGCTCGCGCATGAGCCGCTTGCGTGGAAGCTGGAAGCCAATTCCCGGGCGGTCGAACGCAAGGAGCAGATGACCGTCGCGCACATGGAAAAGACGTCGGCCGAGACGTGCGACCATCTTGTCATCGCTGGCCAGTCGCTGCTCGACTGGATGGCCAAGGCGGGATGGAAGCTGCCCACCAGCAGTCACATTGCTGCGCCACTCGAGCCGGAGGAGTGGCGTTCGAACTTCGCTGTCGATCACTACAGGCCGCGAGAGCGGCTCGCCGCCGAAGTGGTTCATTTCTCAGGCACAGAGGCGCGTGATGGACTGACGCTGTTCTGCGATGCGCTCGATCGTCTGGCCGACAGCGGCGTCACCGATCTGACCGTGACGGTTGTCGGCGCGTTTGGTCATGTCCTGGGCGAGCATTCGGGCGGCATGATCGTTCGGCGTGCGCGGCAATGGCCATTCAAATTGAAGCTCCTGCCCATTCGAGATGAGCCTGATATCTACAGATACCTGCGGCAGAGTCATGCTCTGGTGGCGATGACGCACTCAGCGGCTCAGCTGCCGCTGGAAGTGATGACGTGCCTCAACGAAGAGATTCCGTTCATTGCGACAGATGTCGGCAGCATTCGCGACGTGCTCCATCCGAAGTCGGCTGACGCCGTCATGATGGCGGCGTCGGCTTCCGCCATTGCGGCCAAGATTGCGTCTGTGCTGGAAAGCCGATCTTTTGGTCCGGCAAAGCCCGTGCAAAAACGGGAAGCGCTCGAGAAAGCCTGGAGCAGGCTGCACGCAAAATTCTCCCGCGGCCCCGGCAAGGTCTCCAGTCGCAGCCGGAGCCAACGGCCGCTCGTTTCGATCATCACTGCGCACTACAACCGGGCGCGCCTGTTGCCGCAGGCGATTGCCTCGGTTCGGCGCCAGGACTATGCCAACATCGAATTGATCGTCGTCGATGACGGCAGCGCCGATCCCGATGCAATCAACCTGTTGGCGGAGCTCGAACCGGAGTTCGAGCAGCGAGGCTGGCGGATCATCCGGCAGAAGAACGGCTTTCTCGGCAAGGCGCGCAACACCGGTATCCGTGCCGCCAGGGGTTCGCTGATCCTGTTCCTGGACGACGACAACGTGCTGTTCCCAAACGCCGTCAGTACGTTCGTCGCCGGCATGCAAAAGTCCGGCGCCGATATCTGCACGACCTTCGCCAAGTGGCTCAACGAGCCCTTCGTGCCGCCGGACACCAAGAGCGGCTATGTGCTTTACTTCCCGGTCGGTGGTCCCACGGACATCGCCATGCTCAACAATCCGTATGGCGATGCCAATGCGATGTTCCGGCGTGAGGTGTTCGACAAGATAGGTTACCTGAACGAAGAGCGGGGATTTTCCGCAAGCGATTGGGAGTTTTTCCTTCGCGCGGACCTGGCAGGTCTGGAGATCGTCCCCGTCCCGGAGCCGCTCTATTGGTACCGGTCGGCGCCGACCGGCATGAATCGAAATGCCGAGTGGTTGAGGAATCGCAAGCCGATCATCGCGGTCTTTCGAAAGCATCGATTCGCGAAAACGGACATGTTCGTGCAACTCGCCATCAGCTCGAACACCGACAATCATGAGAAGGAGCTCAACCTCTGGAATCTGGAGCTGCGGGTCAACGACGAGCGGTATCTCAGGTTGAGTACGGGTCCCGCCAATACCGCAGACGCAATGCAGTTGCTGGCCGAGATCGCGGCACGCGAAGGCAGGGCGGACACCGCGATTTCACTTCTCGCCCGCGCAGGGCGAAGCGACTTCGCCCTGGGTATGGTTGAAATACTCAACGCGGCGACCGAAGAGACGGTGCCGGAGCTGCATTCCTCGCTGTACCGCGAGCAGTATCTTTCCGCCGAGCCCATGCGCCTGGCTCATGTCAGTTCGTATCCGGATGCCGATCCGGACCTGCTGAGCTATGTCGAACAATCTCCGGACCAGTTGTTCCTCGAAGCCAAGGGCAGCAATGTCACAATGGCTTTGCTGAAAGGCGTCTGCCCGCCAGGCGCCATAGGCGCGACGTGTTGGGTTTACCTCGACGAAGAGCTGACGGGCTCTGCGCAGTTTCAGCTTGCGATCGTGGACGCAGAAAACCAGACCTTCAGCAATCTCGCCCGGCTGCTTGAGGATGGCAGCGGCAGCGGCTGGGCTGATGTCAGCCGACGGCACGAGGCGCGTGAGATAGGGGCGATGGTCAGTTCGCCGGCAACCGGCAGACGCGATTTGTTGTTGGCAGTCAAATGCGGCGGCAGCCGCCCGGACGCGCGCGTCCTCGGCGGCTTTTCAAGCGTCCATATCCGCCATGTCGTTTCGAACGGTGCGAGGCGCCCGCGCCTCAACGCGCCGCAACAGCGCCAACGCACGCGTCGAATGACCAATGATGAACTGAAGCGTGCAACGCTTGTGACGGATTATCCCTCCGAGTTGCCGACGCTGCTCATCGCCGGCGACAATGGCGGCATATTCCTGCGGCCGAACACGCATGGTCCGGTTGTTGCCGCCCTCAATTCGGCCTTCCCGGCCTTTGCCAGAAGTGTCATCGCGACGGTGGAGATCGCCCACGATGACGCATCTCCATTCGAGTTCGCCATGGCGCTGGGCAGGCAGGAAGAAAAACTCGTGTGGAAACACGATGCTCCGGTCGGCGCCTTGTCATTCTCGGGATGGACGCGCGTCTCGAGACCTTTCGAGCTGCATGACCTGAAAGTTTCGATCCGCGAGGTCGATCGCAAGTGGCTGACGATCTATCTGGCAATCCGGCTGCCACGCGGCTCGAAGCCGATGCCGTCCAATGCTTTCTGGCGCAAGCTCTTGCTGGTGTGGGACTGACAGGCACGTGTCGTTATCGCGAGAACGTTACCTTGTCGAAGCACCGAGTGCGGTACAAAACTGAGCGCGTTCAGGAGGTGCCAGAAGATGAAGAAGTCATTCAGTCTTGTTCTGGCCCTTATTGTCTTTGTCTGCAGCGCAGCATCTTTCACCGCGGCCGCCCAAGAACGCGACGTGGGCCCGAAATGCGTCCAGTGGAACTCGTACCGGGTCTTGTTCGAGAAGGGCGACGGCAAGATATCCGGGGAATCCGCGAAGGCGCTGGCGACTTTCGTCAAGGATGCTGGGCACGATTGCGGCTACCGGCTCTACGCAACGGCAAGCAAGGAAGGCAACTACAACAAAGCCTACGACATCGCTGGTCGCAGGCTCGATGCAACCGGCGATTTTCTCAAGGCGCAAGGCGTCAAGCCCGAAATGGTGCTGGCGCTTTCGCATTGGGTTGATGACAGCGCCGCCGACACCAATACTGCGCGGAGCGCGATACTGTACACGCTGCCAAAGCAAGGAATATCGTGCCGGCAATATGAGAAGCGCAGCCCTGTGCAGGTCGACCTGTTTTTCTATAGCCAGTCATATGTGATCTCACCGCGGGTCAAGGCCGACCTCGAGACGTTCGCCGCCAGCATCCGGGACTCACGCTGCAATGTCGAACTGACGGCTCTCGCGGGCACGGAATTCACCGGCGCCGACGCTGCAAAGACGAACAAGGAACTGGCCAAGCAGCGCGCGAAGGCGATCGAGGATATCTTGATCGCGGCCGGGATCGACAGCGACCGTCTGGTGGACACGAAAGTCGAGTACGTTGGCGACCAGAAGCCGAACGACGCTCGCAGTCGTCTGGCAACCGCGTCCCTGATGTAACAGCTCGCGAGATCCGGATTGGCCGGCGCCTGCCTGACACTACCTAGTGTTGGCGCTGTCGCGCAGCCGTTCCATCTCATCCAGCAGCATGTCGAGACCAAGCTCGAACGTCGCGTCGAATTCGGCGGTGCCGAAATAGCGGCCAGCGGCCATGACATTGGGAAAATCGCTGGCCAGTTGCTCGTCGCTGACCGTGCTGACCGCCGACGGACCCCGGGCATAGCCTGATGTCTCATCGAGGATGGCGCCCATAAGGTAGTATCCGGCCGTGCGGAACAAACGTGCCCCGAGCTCAGTGCCGAAGCCGCCGGCTTCGAACAGACCGATAACGCTGTTTAGCCAGGCAAGGCAGGTTGGCGAATTCATCCGGTAGGTAACGAGGAACGGCGCGAAGGCCGGATGCTCGCGGCCGAGGCGGCGGAAATCCTGCATGGCCATGCGCATCCTCTGCCGCCACGGCAGGCCGGCGTCGGGCATTTCGAGCGCGCCGATCAGCCGGTCGACCAGGGCTTCGTGCAGATGCGCCACCGAGGGGAAGTGATGATAGATGCTCATCGCCTCGCAGCCGAGCGCGGCGGCGAGCTTGCGCATCGAAAAGCCGGCAAGCCCTTCCCGTTCGATCACTTCGAAGGCGGCGTCCTCGATCATTTCACGGGACAGCCGGCCGCGTGCTCGCTTTTTTTTGATCGATGCGTCCATGGGCGTCGCTTGACAACTTACACTGTAAGGTTCAATTTCCACATCACCTTACACCGTAAGGCTAACAAACACCAGAGGAGAAAACCATGTCTGCTTATCGCACGCTTTCATCGACCCATTCCCTCGTTCGCCCGCTGCTCGCGGCGGCCGCTTGCGCGCTGACCTTGACGCTCGCCGCCGCACCCGCTCGTGCCGATGACTATGACGCGACCATCAAGGACATCCAGTCGACCATGGGCGGCGTGCCGAGCTTCGTGAAGCAATTCCCGAAAGCTGGTCTGCCCGGCGCCTGGGCCGAGGTCAAGGCTATCGAGCTCAGCGACAAGACGGCGCTGCCGCCGAAGGTCAAGTCGCTGATCTCGCTGGCGGTGGCAGCCCAGATTCCGTGCACTTACTGCGTCTGGTCGGATACCCGGGACGCCAAGCGCGCCGGCGCGACCGACGAGGAGATCCAGGAAGCGGTGGCGATGGCCGCACTGACGCGGCACTGGAGCACCATCTTCAACGGCATGCAGGTCGACTTCGACACGTTCAAGAAAGAAATGGGCGGGGAGTGATTTTGACCTGGCGATGGTTCGCATGAGCGGACCATCGCTAGCGCCCGTAAGCAGCGGGCCCTCAGGCCAGCGGCAGCGCAAGGTTTGACTTCACGAGACAGCAGCCACATGTTCGCGGCAGAAGCAGAGATCATTCGCAGTGCCGAACATGTCCCGTCTCGTACAGAGCCTGACTGCACTCCTGTTGGCGATGTGCGGCAGCGCAGATGCCTTTGCCAGTGGCGACTTTCTCAATGTTTCCGTCATATGCCCAAGCCAGGCAGGCAACGGCGTCCTGGAGAAGATCAGCGAAAACCCCGAAGGCAACCAGTCGCGCGCCACATTCGTTTACAAGGACGGGCGGCTGGAAAAAATCACGATTGCGCATTCGGAAGACGGGACCGTTTTCAAGGATTTGTTTTCGCTCGATCGCGCCTCAAGCGAGGCAACGAAGGAAGCGCCGGCTTTTCATGGCTTTGAGGGTGCCGGCAACGAGTTGTTTCGTTTCTACTGCTTCGCCGAGCCAGAAGCGAAGGCGCGCTATCTCGAACTCCTGCGCGCCAATCGCGAAATACTCCGTCAAGACAAGGGCGGCTGACAAGGGTGGCGGGGGCAGACAGCACCGTGCTGGTCACCGGCGCCCGCGCGCCGGTGGCGCTGCATCTGGCCCGACTGTTGCACAGCGCCGGGCGGCGGGTGATTCTGGCCGATAGTCCGGCCCGGCCGATCGCCGCCGCGAGCACGGCATGCGCCGCCTACCATCGCCTGCCGCCGCCGCGCTTTGCTGGCGAAGCGTATGCACAATCCGTGGAAGCGCTTGTTCGAGCGGAAGGCATCGAACTCGTCATCCCGACTTGCGAGGAAGTGTTTTATCTCGGCCGCCTCTGGCGCGACCGCGCCATGCCGGCCCGCCTGCTCGCACCCGACATGGCGATGCTTTCCCGCGTCCACGACAAGCACGCCTTCATCCGGCTGGCGCAATGCCTCGGCCTCGACGTACCGGAGACGACGCTGCTGCAAAGCGATGCCGATCTTGCGAGCGTGCGCGGCCATTCGCACGAACTGGTGTTCAAGCCGGTGTGGTCGCGTTTCGCTCGTGATGTGCTGCTGCTGCCATCGCAGGGCGAACTCGACGTCGTCCGCCCCTCACCTGCCGCTCCTTGGGTGGCGCAGCGTTTCGTCGCCGGCGACGAGATCAGTGCCTATGCGGTGGCGCTGAACGGCAAGCTCAAGGCGCTGGCGTTTTATCGTTCCCTCTATCGCGCCGGCAAGGGCGCCGGCATCTGCTTCGAGCCGGTCGAGGATGCGGCCGCGCGACACTTCGTCGAAACCTTCGTCGCCGGCACCGGCTGGACCGGCCAGATCTCCTTCGACCTGATGCGCGAGAAGGACGGCAAGGTGCTGCCGCTGGAGTGCAATCCGCGTGCCGTGAGCGGGCTGCATTTCTTCCGCGATCCGCAGCGCTTCGCGGATGCCATGCTGGACGATGGCCCGGAAGTGAAGGCCGACGTCGCCAGGCCACAGACGGTGCGACTGGCGATGTGGATCTTCGGGCTGCCGGCGGCGCTGCGATCGGATGGTCTTGGTCGCTTCCGCCAAACCATGCGCGACGCCGATGAGCTGCTCGACTGGCCTGGCGACCCCGCGCCCAAAAAAGCGCAATGGCGAGCGCGCTGGCCGAGATCGCCGGCACCGCACTGCGCCAGCGCATCAGCCTGCAGGCGGCCTCGACACGGGATATCGAGTGGAACGGGCCGGCGCAGACGTAGAAGAGATCTCGCAGTTTCTTACAGCTCGATCTGGTACACCCTCGGTTCCGCCGCCGCCGGCGGCATCTTGCCGTCCATGATCGCCGCTATGTCGCGGCGCAGGAAGTCCAGCGGGCCGATCGCCGGCTGGACTTGTGGCGGGATGCGGGCGTTGTCGCTCGCCGATTTCAGCACCCGGCGATCCTGCTGGAGCGCGAAGGCAAAGAGCGGCCGGAAGGCAAGCGCCTTGAGCTCGCCGAACAGGCCCTGGCGTGGGCCGATGAGCCAGCCGACGCCTTCGACGGTCCATTCGTCGGCCTGGCGCAAATGGAACGTCGTCGCCAGTGCCAGACCGCCCTTGCCCCAATACTCCAGTTCGACGATGCCCGGGTGGCGGTAGCGGCCGATGGTCCTGGCGCGCTCGCCTTCCAGGAGCCGGCTGACCAGTCCTTGCTGGCGGTCCTCGCCGGTGTAGCAGCTTTCGACCCAGCCCTCGCCACCGGTCACCTCGACGCGCACGAGATGGCGCTTTGCCGTGAGACCACGCAGCACGCCCTTGTGGGTGAAGTGGGTGTGGGTGGCGTCGAGAATATTCTCGGCTGCGTCGAGCACCGTCGATTGCGCCGAGCTGCGCACGCGCTTCACGACGACGTCCTTGCCCTGCATGCAATGGAGATAAGGCTCGCCCTCGGGCGTACCTGCCGAGACAAAGACAACGCCGTCGCGCTCGATCACAGCGTAGCGGCGGATGCGATAGTGCGGCATGTCACCGACATGGCCTGGAATGGCAGTGCAGCGTCCTTCGCCATTATAGCGCCAGCCATGATAGGGGCATTCGATCTCGCCGCCGATGACCTTGCCGGTCGACAGTTCGACCAGCCGGTGGGCGCAGCGGTCGAACAGGGCGGCAATGCCCTGCGCCGAGCGAAACAGCACCAGCGGCGCACCGTCAAACAGGATGCGCTTCGGCTTGGCTTTGATATCGGCAGACAGCACCACCGCCTGCCAATGGTCCTTGTCTTTTTGCTGCCGAGCTTCGCTCACAATTCAAATCTCCTGAGCAGCGGAATGCCGATCTTCGCGAGCACGATTTCCATGACACGCACCGCCACGCGTTGGCGGCGCGGCAGGTGGCCGGCATAGACGGCATTGTATTCGACTGTCGCCACGGCGCCGCGCAAGCGTTTGAAGGCGGCCGCACCGGCGCTCATGTTGAAGAACAGGCCGTGCGCCGTGGCATGGTCCTGTGCCAGCGCCATCATCATGCGATAAAGACCCTCGCTCACCGGCAGGCCGGTGTCGTAACCGACGATCGGCTGCGTCAATGTCCTGCCGTTCTTCGACAAAGCGGTGACTGCGACCAGTTCACCACCGGGACGACGCAGGCCTGCCATGTGCAGAATGCCGCGACGATGCATCTCGCCGATGTAACGGGCGGTGTAGTGCGGGTTGAGCGGCGTGTATTTGTCGAGATAGAGCATCCGGTAGAGCGCTTCGCAGCGCGCATAGTCGGCCTCGGTGAAATCGGCATCGCCGACCCTCTCGAAAGGCGTCGTGCGCAGCCGCTTGCGGTCGCGCTTCATGTCCCCGGTCATGGCCGAACCGCGCTCAGTGAAGATGTAGATCTGCCGCGCCGCCAGCAGGCGAAACCCTTCCGCCTTCAGCGCCGCGATAGTCGAGGGATCGGCGATCTCGTTCAGCGAACGGATGAGAACAGCCCGGTCGGGAAAGCGCGCCGTGAGATCGTCGCGCATTGCCGCGACCGCCTGGCGGTCGAGCAGCGGCACGGGATTGGTCGAATAAAGCCAGTTGTTGACCTGCACCTGATGGTCGAGGCCGCTGGCCCTGACCAGCGGTGCACACATGCCGATCAGCATCCGGATCGCTTTTTGCAACAAGGGCGAAGAGACGAAATTGCGGGTCTCGTCGATGGCATAGTCGATATAGGCGCTGGACGGGCAGCAGATATAGCAGTTCGGCGCTTCGCTTCTGTCGTTTAGTGTCAGCGGAAACGAACGGCCGGCGATCTCGAAGGTCTCGACGGCCACCGTCAAATTGCGCACGAGGTCGCGCACCGGCACTTCGTTGAAAAGCCGCACGAAAGCGTCGACATCGCGTGGATTGTTCTCCACCTGGCCCGCCTGCTCCAATGTAGCAGGCGCGTTCACGGCGACGCTCCCAAGCGGCATTCGACGCGGCGCAGTTTACGGCCGGTCTCCAGCGGCAGGTCCTTGCGCACCAGGCTTATCGTCGCCTTCGCCTGACGCGCCGCCAGCAGTGTCCGCACCGCCGTATGCGCGGCGACAGCGGCTTCGTCGGCAAGCCGGGGTACAAGGCTGAGTTCGATCGCATCGGGCGCGGTCTGGACCAGGCGGAAATCGTCGACGCGCCGGTCGGCCTTCAACACAGCATTGCGCAGAATGTCGGGCGTCACAAGAATCTGCCCGTACGGCGAGGCGAGCCGGAAGGCATCGTCCATGCGGCCGACGATCTCATCCACCGTGCGCAGCGGCGAACCGCAGCGGCATGGTGTTTCGGAGAGCCGCAACAAATCATTCATCCGGTAGCGCGCCAAGATCTGGGTCTGGCGGCCAAAGGCGGTGACCAGCGGCATGACCAGGTCATCGCCGGCCGGCTCAAACTCGAAGAACACCGAATCCTCGGCCAGATGCAGCCCGCCCTTTCGGCAGGTGACGGCGAACAGCCCTTCCGTCGCCATGTAGATCTGGTCGAGTGGCAGCCGGAAGAATGTTTCGATGACCGGGCGGTCGATCGGGTCGAGCGTTTCGGCAGCGCTAAAGACCCGCTGTGGCTTGAGCAGAAAACCCTCGGCCGCGAAGTGCCTCAGCATTTTCGGCGGCGCGATGATCACCGTCGGCGCGAAATCCTCAAGGCTGGAACGCCAGCTCTCCGGCCCGAGCGTCAGGTCGAAGAAGCCGAGATCGATGCGCCGCGATTTGCGGGCGCTTTCGTAAAGCCCGGTGTTTTGCGGCAGGACCACCGCGACACGCTGTCGGCGCCAGAGTAGGTCGGGCACGGCCTTGGCCAACATCGTACCCAGCCAGCGATATTTTTCCGCTTCCGAAATGACGAACAGGCCGCGATTGCCCGACGTGCCGGTGCTGGCACCGACCGTCAGCGCGCCGATGCGGCCATCGCCGGCCTGCGCCTTCCAGGCGTCGGCGGCCGAGACGCCACAGATGTTGAAGCGCTCGAACTTGCCCATCAGCATCGCCTTGTCGGTCACCGGCAGGTCACCGAGATGGAATGGCGCCTTGCCATAGAACGGGGCACGCGGCAGGTCGCGGTCGAGAAAGCGGCGCAAGGCCTGAGCCTGCCAGCGCTCGAACCCCGCGCGGCTCTTGCGCGAGAGCCATTGCGTCAGCGCAAACGCACGAACCGCTTCGGCCGGCCCGTTCATGCGCCCTCTCCGGCCAGATCGTAGGACGTCGTCGCTGGATCATGACAAAGCATGACCTCGCCGCCGGTTGCCAGAAACCGGCGCAACATCGCGCTGGTCGGTTCGAGCGCGGCGGCATCCTCGGCCAGCAAGGCAGCCGGCAGACCGGGCGTCCGGTTTTCGACCAGCGCTTTGATCAGCCACTGCGCATCGACGCCATAGAGCAGCGGCCGCGCCAGCTTGGGAAACAGCAGGCCAAACTGGCCATCGGCATGGCCGGGCAAATCGACGGCGACAACGCTGCCGTCGCCGAACAGATCGGCGCCGCCGGGCACATCGCCACGCGGCTCGATTTGCCGCTTCGACGACAGCCCGTCGAGCCGTGCCTCGAAATCGGCCGGAAACAGTTCTTTGAAAACGCCGTGGCGCAGATTCTGCCGCGCTGTCTTGGCCTTGGCGCGCGCCCAGGCGGCGTCATTGGCGATGAAGCGGGCGTTGGGAAACAGCGACAGGCCCGACATGTGGTCGGCATGGAAATGCGTGACAATGACAGCGCGCACGTCCTGCAAAGACAGGCCAAAGCGTGCCAGCAGCGGCAGCGGCTGCTCGGCCTCGTTGAGCTCGGGCCGGAGGATCGCATTGTAGAGACGCAGCGCCGTGCTGCGCCCGTCGCCCACAGTGACGTGCGGCGTATAGCCGGTGTCGATGAGCACTGGACCCGCCTGCGGATGCAGGATCAGACCGTAGCGGACACGCAGCCTGACCTTTGCCCAGCTGCCGCCGCGCAGGATCAGGCGCTCGGCCGCACTGACAGAGGCGCTGTTGGCGAAGACGATCGTCACGCCGCCCCCCGATTTTCCGCCGCCTTGCCGAAGGTGCGATCAAGCCCTTCCTCCAACGACACTTTCGGCGCCCAACCGAGGATGCGGGCCGCCTTGGCAATATCGAGGCTCTGGGCGTAGGCGAACAGGCCAAGGCCGTAGCGCGTCACCGGCGGTTCGGGCCGGCCGGGCAAAAGCTCAGCCACCGTCTCGGCCACCCCGGCCGCCAGCATGGCGGGCCAAAGCGGCATCTTGCGCCAGCGCGGCTGCACACCGGCGCGGGCGCAGGCCGCCTCGGCAATGCGCCGCACCGGCACCACCTCGCCGCTGGAGACGTTGAATATCTGCCCCTCGGCAGAGCCGCCGGCGGACAGGGCGGCAAGCACAGCATCGACGACGTCATCGATGTAAGTGAGATCGATGCGCGCCCGGCCGTCGCGAAACAGCGGCAGCGGGCGGCTCCGCGCCACCTGCAGCAAGCGCGGCAGCAAGGTGCGGTCGCCCGGGCCGTAGAGGCCGCGCGGACGCAGCACCACCGGGCGGGTTTCAGGCGCCGCCAGCACGATCTCCTCGCCCTGCCGCTTGGTGCGGGCATAGTGGTTGACCGGCGGCGGCAGGGCCGCTTCCTCGCGGACGCCGAGTTGGTCGCGATAGGCGAAACACACCGTTGGGCTGGAGATATGGACGAAGCGGCGCACACCCTGCCGGCGGGCAAGATCGACGAGGTTGCGGGTGGCTGTCACATTGGCCGTCTCGAAATCCGCAAGCCTGCCGAAGGGCGCCGAAAGAGCGGCACAATGGACGATCGCATCGACGGTTCCGAGATCGCGTTCGGCCGCAGCGCCGAATGGTTTGGACAGATCGAGGCGAACGACCTCATGGCCGGCGGCTTCGAGCGCAGCGCAGCGTTGGGCGTCCCGGCCAAGACCAAGCGCCTGCGTGCCCAGTGCCGCCAGCCGCGCCATGACATGGGAGCCGAGGAAACCGCTGGCGCCGGTGACGAGCACGCGTCCCATGCTCAGGCCTCCAGCGCCATGCCGCCGAACGACACGCCGGCCGAGGTGCCGAGGAACAGCACCTTGGTGCGAGGCGCAACGCGCCCTTCGCGGCGCGCGACATCGAGCGCAAACGGAATGGAAGCGGCGATCTGGTTGCCGTGGCGGGCGGCGATGTCGACGAGCTTTTCCCTGGCAAAGCCAGTCTGGCGCGCCATGTGGGCGAGCGCGAAAGGGCTTGCCTGGTGAGGCACGACGACATCGACATCGTCGCGCCGCCAGCCGGCACGATCGAGCAACTCCGCCACAAAGCCGTTGAAATGGCGTGAGGTAACACGGAACAGTTCTTTGCCGTCCATGTGGAACAGGCTGTGGCGGGCGAATTCCTCGGCCTGGCGGTGAAAGTCGAAACGCGTGCCGCCGGAGCCGATGCTGCAGGCTTCGTAGGCCGAGGGATAGGTGCGCATCAGATTGGCCGCCACCCTGCCCTCGCCGGGTGCAGCCAACTGCAGCACCGCGGCCGCGGCGCCATCGCCGAAGAGTGCCGCGATTTCCGGCTGGTCCTGCCACGGCAGAGCGCGCGAGGCGATTTCGGAGGAAAACACCAGCGCGGTGCGGCATTGCCCGGCCTCAAGCAGCCGCGATGCGGTCTCGAAGGCTGTGAGGAAGCCGAGGCAGGTGCTGTTGACGTCGAAGGCGGCGGCCGATCCGTCCGCCAGGCCGAGGCGTTGCATGACCAGCGGTGCGGTCGCCGGCAGCGGCTGGTAAGGCACGCCGCAGCCGCCGATGACGAGATCGATGCTGCTGGCCTCAATGCCGGCATCGGTGAGCGCCAGGCGCGCTGCCGCGCAAGCAAGATCGACTTGCGATTCGGCCTCGCAGACATAGCGTTCGACGACGCCGGTGGCGGCTTCGAGATGGCCATCGCCAAGCCCCAGCCGCGCGTCGAGACAGCGCGACGTCACGCATTGAGCCGGCACGGCTCGCCCGGTTCCGATGATCTTGACCCGCATTCTCAGCCCGCCGCATGAGTTGCGCTTTTCGCAATCCTTAGATCGGATCGTTCGGAGATAACAGCGTCGTTTTCAAGACGCGCCCGCGCTCCCTCCACTATTTCCGCACGTACTAATGCACGAATTATCATGACCGCGCCAAATTAGCGCCTATTCAACGCCGTAGTCTCAACCAACTTCTTTTTGATTTTGACTTGATCAAAAAACTAATGGTTAGAATAGATGCGTCGGTGGCCAATTCTTCTCGCAGTAGTAATCGTCGCCCCCTATGCGGGCTGTAAAGTCCTGGAGCGAAACCACCATTTGAGTTTCGCGCCATGCGGGATGGAAGTCAGCAGTATTGCCTATGTGACCGAAGAATCGTGGGGCATCGGAATGCCAGGCGACAATGAAACCGGCGTCATCGCCTACAACCTTCCGGATCGTGCCATGCAGGGGATCGACGCCCAGGGTATCGGGTATTTTCGTCAGCTGTCCTGTGCCAAGGGCAGGCATGATTGGCATGGCCGTTACGACGAATGGCAAGAAACTCCCATTCTCGCCGATGAAAAATGGGGCACCCCTGGGCCATCAAGGCTTGCCAACTATCTAAACCGCTATGGTTTTGGCATTCCGGTTTCTGGGCCAATCGGAGCTGCCATAGATGGCGCGATCTCCGGTCCGGGCAGTTTCTATGCCTATGGCCGGATTGGAATGATCCTCGTCGTTCCCCGCAAACGTCAGGCTTTCTTTGTTTATGCAGGTTAAGAACAAATTGCATCGCCGGTGTTCGGCATTCTGTTTCCTGCGGATCCCGCTCTGGGACACGCCAGTCTACGCCTTGCGCTCCCAGCGCCGGTCGGGTGTCTGCTGCCAGTAGGTCACGGCGTGGCCGGCCTCTTTCAACGTCTTCCAATGCGTGCGGGCGCCTTCGACCTGAGCCGCGTCATGGCCATCGAACAGGAACACTGCGCGTTCGTAGCCGGCGAGATCCGCGGGTGCTGCACCATCGACGAGGAAGCGTATCTGCGCCTGGTTGGGATTGGCTTCGCTCGTGGTCAGCAGGATCGGCTGCTCGGCCGGATAGGCTTCACGGTCGGTCGCATGGGCGAGGAAGGAATCGTCCCTGAATGTCCACAGGTGCTGGTCGAGCGCGTCGCGCCGCTCCTCGGTGCCGGTCTGCACCACGGCGCGCCAGCCGCGATCGACGCTGCGCTCAAGCAGGCCCGGCAGCGCATCCTCCAGCGTCGATTCGGTCAGGTGGTAGAACAGGACGTCAGCCATATCAGGCCTTATACCTCGTAATTGTCGCGCACCAGGCGGTCGAGCAGCCTGACGCCGAAACCCGAGCCCCAGGACTGGTTGATCTCGCTCGGCGGCGAGCCCATCGCGGTGCCGGCGATGTCGAGATGCGCCCACGGTGTTTCCTTGACGAAGCGCTGCAGGAACTGCGCGGCGATGATGGCGCCGCCGTAGCGGCCGCCAATGTTCTTCATGTCGGCGTTCTTGGAATCGATCAGCTTGTCGTATTCGGCGCCAAGCGGCATGCGCCACAGCCGCTCCTGCGTCGCCTGGCCGGCCGCTGTCAACCTGTCCGACAGTTCGTCATTGTTGGAGAACAGGCCGGCATAATGCTGGCCGAGCGCGACCATGATGGCGCCGGTCAGCGTCGCCAGATTGACCATGAATTTCGGCTGGAAACGGTCGTTGCAGTACCACAGCGCATCGGCCAGCACGAGGCGGCCTTCGGCATCGGTGTTGAGCACCTCGATGGTCTGGCCCGACATCGAAGTGACGATGTCGCCCGGGCGCTGGGCATGGCCGTCGACGGCATTTTCCACCAGCCCGATGATGCCGACGACATTGGCCTTGGCCTTGCGCGCGGCCAACGCATGCATCAGCCCGGTGACGGCGGCGGCGCCGCCCATATCGCCCTTCATATCCTCCATGCCGGAAGCCGGCTTCATCGAATTGCCGCCGGTGTCGAAGGTGACGCCCTTGCCGACGAAGGCGACCGGCGCATCCTTGGCCTTGCCGCCCTTCCATTGCATGACGGCCATCCGGGCGCCGCGCGGTGAGCCTTGCGCGACACCGAGCAGCGAGCCCATGCCGAGCTTCTTCATTTCCTTCTCGGTGAGGATTTCGACCTCGACGCCGAGCGCTTCCAGTTCCTTGGCGCGACCGGCGAATTCGACCGGACCAAGTGCATTGGCCGGCTCGTTGACCAGGTCGCGCGCCAGAAGCACGCCGTCGATCACCGCCACTTCGTCGGCGAAGGCCTTTTTCGCGGCGGCCGGATCGGCAGTGTGGATAGTGACCTTGACCGGCTTCTTCGGCTCGGTGTCGTCCTTGTCCTTCCTGGTCTTGTATTTGTCGAAGGCGTAGCTGCGCAGGATGATGCCGGCAGCCAGATTAGCCGCTTGCTTGCCGCTGATTTTTGCGCCCGGGACATCGAGAATGACGGCCACTTCGGTCGCCTTGCGCAGGGACGCGGCAATGGTGCCGCCAAGCTTCAGCCAGGCAAAGTCATCGAGGCTGGAGGGTTTGCCGGTGCCGACCGCCACCAGCCGGTCGAGCGATGTTCCCTGCGGCGCCAGCACTTCGACCACGCTGGCGAATTTTCCGGAAAACTCCGCCACCGGAAACGCCCGCGCCAGCGTTCCGTCCGGATCGCTGGCCTTTGCCGGCTCGCCAAGACCGCCATCATCGGCCGCCAGCACGAAGACGCTGCCTTTTTTGGGCGCGGCAAATTTGGCGAAGGCAATCAACGGTCTCAAAGTCATCAGGTCCTGCTTTCGGAAACGGCTCAGATTTTCAGGGAAGATGCGTTCTCAGGGAAGATGCGCGACATTTGGTCGTTTTCCTTCATTTGGCAAGACTTTGCCGGAATCGGGGCCCATATGCGCTGTGGAATCGATGACGATTCGTCGCGGCACGGCCCCGCTCTCCTGCCGCAACCTGTTGTTAACCATCGATGTTCTCCCTTTCTTATCCATTGCCGCCGACACTCCGGCCCGCGGGGCGGACGATGTGGGACGGAAATCGGATCGATCCGCTGAGATGGAAAGGCTTTGCAGACCCAGTTGTACAGGCGCAGCCGGACGACTACCTTGTCTGCGGGCATGATGCCGTTCGGCAAATCGAGAAAAGCCTTACATGAAGGTCGTTGAACGCTACATCATGCGTCGCGCGCTGGCGGTGTTTCTCGCTGCGCTGATCTGGACGCTGGCCATTGTCTGGACGACGCAGGTGCTCGCCCGCATCGACCTCGTCACCGACAACGGCCAATCGGCGCTGACGTTCTTCGAGGTCGCGGCCCTCATCATCCCCACGATCATCCCGATCGTGGTGCCGTTCGCCCTGGTGGTGGCGGTTGCCCAGACGCTCAGCGTCATGAACTCCGATTCGGAACTGGCTGTCATCAACGCCGCCGGCGCCTCGCGCTGGACGATCGCGCGACCAATCCTTTTGCTCGCGCTGGCCGCCAGCGTCTTTTCCTTCGCCGTCGACAATGGCATCGAACCCTATGCCAGGCAGAAGAACCGCYAGCTGATCGCATCCTCGCGCGCCGATCTTCTGTCACTGATCATCCAGGAGGGCACGTTCCGCAAGATCGACGACGGGCTGTTCCTGCAGGTCGGCGAGCGGCTGCCGGACAACCGGCTTGGCGGCATCTTCGTCGCCGATTCGCGCGAGGAAGGCGCCAATCTGATCTATTATGCCAAGAGCGGCAGCGTCGTCGAAAAGGGCGACGAGAAGGTGCTGATGATGAATGACGGCGTCATTCATCGCAAGTCGCTGACCGGCGACCTTTCGGTCATCCGCTTCACCTCCTACGCCTTCGATCTGTCCGCCTTCATGTCGGCGGCGAACGATATTCTGCTGCTACCCAAGGACCGAACGACGCAGTACCTGCTCAACCCAGACCCCAACGACAAGATCTTCCAGCGCAGGCCCGGCGCCTACAAGGCGGAGCTCGACCAGCGCTTTTCCGAATGGTCATATTCGCTGGTGTTCGCGCTGATCGCGCTGGCCGTGGCAGGCGATGCGCGCTCGCACCGCGAGGCGCGCATCCATCCGCTGATCACAGCCATCGCCATTGCGCTGTTCGTGCGCTGGCTGGGCTTCTTTGCCGCCGGTAAGGCCGACAAGATCCCGCAATACGCCTACATGGTCTATGGCGTGCCGATCGTCGCCTCGGCGGTCGCCACCTGGTTCATCGTCACCTCGCGAAGCATGGAACTGCCCGGCAGCTGGGCCGACTGGCTGACGAATTTCGCCGGCCGTGTCAGCGATGGCTGGACGGCGCTCAAGCTGCGCCTCACCCGCCGCTACACATCCGGCCAGGGAGCCTGACGATGGGCTGGACCCTGGGCCGCTACTTCTTCTTTCGCTACGTGTCGATCACGATCTGGTTCTTCATCGGCCTTCTGGCGCTGGTGTTCCTGATCGACTTCACCGAACTGTCCGGCCGCATCACCGGCCTGCCGGGCTTCACCTACGGCACGGCGGTCGCCATCTCGGCGCTGCGGATGCCGATGATCATGCTGCAGACGGTGCCGTTTGTCGGCCTGTTTTCGGCGATGGCGACGCTGGTGTCGCTCAACCGCAAATATGAGCTGGTGATTGCTCGTTCGGCCGGCGTGTCGGCCTGGCAGTTCCTGTTGCCCTGCTGCATCGGTGCGCTGTTATTCGGCGCGCTGTCGGTCGGCGTGCTCAATCCGATCGCCGCGCACGGCTTTTCCTGGTCGGAGCAGTTGGAAAACCAGCTGCGGTCCGGCAATTCGAACACGGTGGCGGCCGATGCCACGCCGTGGATCCGCCAGAAAACCAGCTCCGGAGACACCATCATCGGCGCCCGCGCCATTCTCAACCAGGGCCTGGAAATGGCCGACGCAGTGTTCTTCGTCCTCGATCCGCAAGGCAATATCGTCGAGCGCAAGGACGCGGCCCGGGCTTTCCTGCGCGATGGCTACTGGGAATTGCAGGACGTCAAAGTGTTCAAGGACGGCAACATCCGCTCGGAAGCGACCGACCAGTTGCCGACCAACCTCAAGCCGGAATTCGTGCAGGAACGGCTGGCGCGCCCCGAAACCATCCCGTTTTACGAGCTTCCCGGCAAGATTGAGGTTGCCCGCTCCTTCGGCCTCAAGGCAAATGCCTTCGCCATGCAGTTCGATTCGCTGGTGGCGTTACCGTTCCTGCTTGTGGCCATGACGCTGATTGCGGCAACAGTTTCAATGCGATTTGCGAGGATGGGGCAGTCAGCAACGATGATTCTGGGTGGCGTCCTCGCCGGCTTTCTGCTTTATGTCGTTTCGGTATTGGTCAAGGCATTCGGCGTGGCGGGATTCGTGCCCACAGCCGTGGCTGCATGGGTTCCGGTTGTCGTGGCTATGTTCTTCGGGGTGACATTCCTGCTATACAAGGAAGACGGCTAGTGAGGGAGGCGGCTTTGCGCAGCCATAGGCAGGCCGGTTTGGCGCGCCTTTATTCGGCGAGCGCCTTGGCATGCCTGCTTGCTTGCGGCGTGCCGATGGCCCCTGCGCTGGCGCAGGACGTCACCGACGTGGCAACCAAGGTTCCGTCCGGCACCCAGATGCTGCTGGCGGCCGACACGCTCGTCTACAACAACGACAACCAGACGGTCACCGCCGTCGGCGGCGTCCAGATCGACTACGGCGGCAACAAGCTCGTCGCCCAGCGCGTCGTGTATGATCGCAACACCAAGCGGCTCGTTGCCAGCGGCAATGTCGAGATCGTCAACAGCGACGGCACCAAGATCAACTCGCAGCATATGGACATTACCGACGATTTCGCCGACGGTTTCGTCAACGCGCTGCGCGTCGAAACCCCCGAAAAGGCCTATTTTGCCGCCGAAAGCGCCGAACGCATGGGCGGCGTGCTGACGACGTTCCACAACGGCGTCTATACGGCCTGCGAGCCTTGCGAGGACAAGCCGGACAAGGCGCCGACCTGGCGGGTCAAAGCCAGGAAGATCATCTGGAACGGCGAAAAGAAGACGGTTCGCTTCGAGAACGCGAATTTCGAATTCTTCGGCTTCCCGCTGGCCTATCTGCCGGCGTTCGAGATCGCCGACCCGACGGTCAAGCGCAAAAGCGGCTTCCTGATCCCCAGCATCTCCTTCAACAAGGATCTGGGCGTCGGCGTCCATGTCCCCTACTATTTCGCCTTGTCGCCGACCTACGACCTCACCGTCACCGGCAGCGGCTATACCAAGCAGGGTTTCCTCGGCGAGGCCGAGTGGCGCCAGCGCTTCAACAATGGCCAGTACACGCTGAAGATCGCCGGCATCCGGCAGGAAGACCCCAACGCCTTCATCGATGCCTCCGCTTTCCCCACTAGCGCTGGCCATAACGTCAATTCGGGCGACATCGGCGATCCGAACAAGTTCCGCGGCATGATGGGCACCAAAGGCCAGTTCGCGATCAATCCGCGTTGGGACTTCGGCTGGGACATCCTGCTGCAGACCGACAAGAATTTCTCGCGCACCTATACGATCGACGGCTACAATGACGCGGTGCATCAATCGTCGGTCTACCTGACCGGCCTCAACGGTCGCAATTATTTCGATGTGCGCGCCATGCGCTTCCAGGTTCAGGAAAACGCGCTGGACAGCAACATCTCGTCGCGCAGCGACAAGCAGCCCTGGGTGCTGCCGTCGCTCGACTACGCCTATATCCCCGACATGTCGGTAGCCGGCGGCCAGCTGTCGTTCAACGTCAACGCGCGGGTGATCCGCCGCGACGAACTCGACCAGGCCTATTTTACCCCCTATGTGCCGGCCTCAGGCGTCCAGCGCGTGCGCGGCATCGAGGGCGAATCCGGCCGCCTCACCGCCGAGACCGAATGGAAGCGCACCTTCACCACGGACGGCGGATTGCAACTGACGCCTCTCCTGGCTCTGCAGGGTGACGTCGACTATCTCAATGCGTCCTCAGGTTCGCTCGCTGCCATCAATGCGATGGCCGCCGATCCTCGAATAGACACCACCGCCGACATGCGGTCTTCCTTTGCCCGTTACATGGCGACCGCCGGACTTGAAATGCGCTGGCCGGTGCTGTTTTCGATGACCGGCTCCAGCCACATCGTCGAGCCCATGGCGCAGGTCTTCGTGCGCCCGAACGAGCAATATGTCGGCGGCCTGGCCATTCCCAACGAGGATGCACAGAGCTTCGTCTTCGACGCCACGACGCTGTTCGAGCGCGACAAGTTCTCCGGCTACGACCGTGTCGAAGGCGGCAGCCGCGCCAATGTCGGGTTCCGCTATTCGGGCGCCTATGATAGTGGCTGGGGCACCAACGCCATCTTTGGCCAATCCTACCAGCTGGGTGGACGCAATTCGTTCGATTCACCGGATCTGGTCAATGCGGGTGCCGATTCCGGCCTGGAGACTTCGACCTCGGATTATGTCGGCCTTGTCGGCTTCAGCAGCCCGAGCGGCTTCTCAGGCTCGCTCAGCGGCCGCTTCGACGAGCAGAGCTTCGAAGTTCGCCGCGCCGAGGTGAAGGCCGCCTATTCCGGCCTGCCGGTTTCGCTAAGCGCCAAATACGCTTTCATCCAGGCGCAGCCGCTCTACGGTTTCACCACCGATCGCCACGAAGTGACGCTCGGCGCCTCGACGCACCTGGCCGAAAACTGGCGCGTGTTCGGCACAGGCACCTACGACCTGCAGCAAAGCGTGCTGGTCAAGGACGGCGTCGGCTTTGCCTACAATGATTCCTGCTTCACCTACCTGATGACGTTCTCGGAATCGCGCGACATCAACACCAGGGAAGTGTCGCAGAATGTCGGCTTCAACCTGTCGTTCCGCACGCTCGGCGATTTCGGCTCGTCACAAAGCTCGATCGACACCATCCAGTAGAGCCGGCTGACGACATCGTTTTGCCGCATAAAGCGGGCACGGCATTCGCTCATCCAGAACCGGGCTAGAATTGGGATGCTTTCGATGAGGAAATACCTGTTTTCGGCAGGATTCGCGCTCCTGGTAGCGGCGACCTCGGTCTCGGTCACCATGATGGCGCCGCCGGCTTTCGCCGTCGAGATCAAGTATGTCGTCAATGGCTTACCGATCACCACCGGCGACATCGCGCACCGGGCTGCCTTCCTGAAACTGCAGCGCAAGAAGGGCGATGCAGGCCAGGAGATGATCGACCAGACGCTGCGCCTCGCCGAGGCCAGGCGTCTCGGCATCCGCATCACCGACGCCCAGGTCGAGGCCGCCTATCAGCGCTTTGCCTCGACCAACAAGATGCAGCTCAAGCAATTGGACGGCGTCATGACGCAGTCCGGCGTGACCAAGGAGCATTTCAAGGAATTCATCCGCGCGCAAATGGCGTGGAACCAGGCGCTGAGCGCACGCTATAGCGGCGGCGGCGGGCAGATGAGCGAACAGGACCTGGTCAAGCACATGCTCGAAAAAGGCGGCGCCAAGCCGAGCGCCACCGAGTACATGCTGCAGCAGGTGATCTTCGTGGTGCCGAAAGCCGAGCGCAGCGCCACACTCGCCAAACGCAAGCGTGAGGCCGAGGCCATGCGCGCCCGTTTCAATGGCTGCAACACCACGCGTGAATTCGCCAAGGGCCTCATCGACGTCACCGTTCGCGATCTCCCCCGGGTGCTGGCGCCGCAGCTTCCGCCGGACTGGGCCGAGCAGATCAAGGCCACCAAGCTGGGCGGCGCCACGGCCGTGCGCGAGACCGATCGCGGCATCGAATTCATCGGTATCTGCTCGTCGCGCGAGGTCTCCGACGACAAGGCTGCCCAGATGGTGTTCCAGAGCGAAAGCACCGGCGACAAGAACGCCGACGAGCTCTCGGCCAAATATATCGAGGAGCTGAAGGCGAAAGCCAAGATCGTCACGCGCTGAAACCGGCCTGGCCGTGTGTGACATAGAGCTTCCGCTGGCACTGAGCGTCGGCGATCCGTCCGGCATCGGGCCGGAAATCGCCATTGCCGCGTGGCAGAGCGCCCGCGGTTCGGGTGCAGCACCCTTCTACCTTCTCGCCGATCCGGCGCTGATTGCCGCGCGGGCGCGCCGGCTCGGCACCGAGGTTGCAATTGCCGAGACGGTGCCGGCGCAAGCAACCGATGTCTTTCGGCATGCGTTGCCCGTGGTGCCGCTGGCGGCCCGCTTCACCGACGATCCCGGCCGGCCCGATCCGGCCAATGCCGCCGGCACCATCGAGGCGATCGACCGCGCCGTCGCCGACTGCCTTGCCGGCCATGCGGCCGCGGTCGTCACCTGTCCGATCGCCAAGAAGCCGCTCTACGATGCCGGCTTCGGCTTTCCCGGCCACACCGAATATCTGGCGCATCTGGCCTCTCTGCACTCCGGTGGCGCGGTGACGCCGGTGATGCTGCTCGCCGGCCCCGAATTGCGCACCGTTCCGGTCACCATCCACGTCGCGCTGGCCGAGGTGCCGAAGGCGCTGACGACGGAGCTGATCGTTGCGATCTCGCGCATCACCGCCGCCGATCTTGCAAGCCGCTTCGGCATCGCCAGGCCGAGGCTCGCGCTTGCCGGCCTCAATCCGCATGCAGGCGAAAGCGGTGCGATGGGGACGGAGGATGAGCGCATCATCCGTCCGGCGGTCGACATCTTGCGCGCGCAAGGCATCGACGCCTTCGGGCCGCTGCCGGCCGATACGATGTTTCATGCGCGCGCCCGCGCCGGCTATGACGTGGCGATCTGCATGTATCACGACCAGGCGTTGATCCCGGCCAAGGCGCTGGCCTTCGACGAGGCGGTCAACGTCACGCTTGGCCTGCCGTTCATCCGCACTTCGCCCGATCACGGCACAGCCTTCGACATCGCCGGCAAGGGCATCGCACGTCCCGATAGCCTGATCGCGGCGCTGAAGCTGGCCCGCCGGCTGGCCGATACCGGCACAAAGGCTGCAGCCGCATGAGCCCAAAGCCATGAGCATCGATGGACTACCGCCGCTGCGCGAGGTGATCGAACGTCATGGGCTGCAAGCGAAGAAGGCGCTTGGCCAGAATTTCCTGCTCGACCTCAATTTGACCGGCAAGATCGCGCGCGTCGCCGGCGACCTGACCAACAGCACGGTGATCGAGGTCGGCCCGGGGCCGGGCGGGCTGACAAGGGCGCTGCTGCTTGCCGGCGCCCGACGCGTCATCGCCATCGAACGCGACGAACGCTGCCTGGCGGCGCTGGCCGAGGTCTCCAGCCACTATCCGGGCCGGCTCGAGGTGATCAGCGGCGACGCGCTGAAGACGGATTTTGCCACGCTTGCCAATGCCGCGTCGCAAGGCGGCGGCCCGGTAAGGATTGCCGCCAACCTGCCCTACAATATCGGCACCGAGCTTCTGATCCGCTGGCTGACCGTTGCCGACTGGCCGCCCTTCTATCAATCGATGACGCTGATGTTTCAGCGCGAGGTGGCCGAGCGCATCGTCGCCGGCGCGGGCAGCGACGCCTATGGCCGGCTCGGCGTGCTGGCCGGCTGGCGCACCGAAGCGAGGATCGCCTTCGACGTGCCGCCGCAAGCATTCACGCCGCCACCCAAGGTGACTTCCTCGGTGGTGCATCTGGTGCCGCGTGCCAGCCCGCTGGCGACCGACGTGAAAAAACTCGGCCGCGTCACCGAGGCCGCCTTCGGCCAGCGCCGGAAGATGCTGCGGCAGAGCGTGAAGAGCCTGGGGGGCGAGGCCTTGCTGATGCGAGCCAACATCGATCCGACCCGGCGGGCGGAGACGCTCAGCGTCGAGGAGTTCGTAAGGCTGACGAACGCTGTGTAGTTCCTTCTCCCCGTTTACGGGGAGAATATGCCGGCAGACAGATGAGGGGCAGTGCAAACGTTCGTAGGCACGGTGCCGCCCTCATCCGGCCCTTCGGCCACCTTCTCCCCATAAACGGGGAGAAGGAAGATTCACTCCGTCTTCTCGTCCAACAGCCCCGATACGAAATCGAACAAACCCGGCCGGCGGTCGCGCCGAAGCCGTTCTGCCGTCACGATGCCGCGCACTTCGGCGAAGGCGCGGTCGAGATCGTCGTTGACGATGACGAAGTCGTATTCCTTCCAGTGTTCGATCTCGTTGCGGGCGTTCTTCAGCCTGGTCTCGATGACCTGCTCCTGATCCTCGGCGCGGCGCTTCAGCCGCGCCTTCAATTCCTTCATGGACGGCGGCAGGATGAAGATCGAGACGATGTCGGCGCGCATCTTCTCCTTGAGCTGCTGGGCGCCTTGCCAGTCGATGTCGAACAGCATGTCGCGCCCTTGCGCCAGCGCCAGTTCGGCCGGCTCGCGTGGCGTCGCGTAGCAATTGCCGTGCACCTCGGCCCATTCGAGCAGCGCGTCGGAATCGCGCAGCCGCTCGAATTCGCGCATGGTGCGGAAGTGGTAGTGGACACCTTCGATCTCCGAGCCGCGGCGTGGCCTGGTGGTGACCGAGACCGACAGTTCCAGGCTGCCATCGCTTTCCAGCAGGTTACGCGCGATCGTCGACTTGCCGGCGCCGGACGGCGACGACAAGACCAGCATCAGCCCGCGGCGGCGAATGCGGGACCCCAGATCCCTGGCAACCATCGGCTCCTTGGCACCCATTTGGGGTTACTCCAGATTCTGGACCTGTTCGCGAAACTGGTCGACCACCGCCTTGAGTTCCAGCCCGATGGCGGTGACGGCGGCGGCGTTCGACTTGGAACACAGCGTATTCGATTCGCGGTTGAATTCCTGCGCCAGAAAATCGAGCTTGCGGCCGATGGCGCCGCCATTTGCCAGCAGCGCACGGCCCGACGCCACATGCGTCTTCAACCGGTCGATCTCTTCGCGGATATCGGCCTTGGTGGCCAGAAACGCCGCTTCCATGTGCAGCCGGCCGGCATCGAGATTGGCCGACGCGTCCATGAGCAGCCGCACCTGTTCGGCGATCCGCTCGCGGATTGCCGCCGGTTCGCGCGACGGGTCGGCCTCGGCCTTGAGCGTCAGCGCCTCGATGGCATCGATATGGCCGGAAAGCAGCGAGCGCAGCGCTTCACCCTCGCTCTGGCGTGCCTGTTCGAGACCTGTAAGCGCCGCCTCCAGCGCTGCCAGGATTGTCGTGTCGAGCGCTGCCCGCACTTCTTCGGTTTCGCTGGTTTCAGGTATATCCAATACGCCGCGCAGGGACAGCAGGCCGTCGGCGGTTGCCGGGGCAACACCGAACTGCTCCTGCAGCCGCTTGGCCAGGCCGGCCAGATCCCGGAGGAAGACGTCGTTGACCACCGGCTGCACCTGCTGGCCGGCAGCGCGGCCGACGGTCAGCGTCGCCTGGAAATTGCCTCGCGAAAACCGCTTCTGCAGCGTCTGCCGGACCGCCGGCTCGAGCCGCTCAAAACCTTGCGGCAGCCGCAGCCTGACCTCGACGCTCTTGCCGTTGACGGACTTGACCTCCCAGGCGATCGAGGCGCCGTCGTGCTCGGCGACGGCGCGTGCAAATCCGGTCATGCTCTGCAAATTCATGATGCGGCTCGTGTCTCCCTGATGTTCCGATTCTGAAATCCCGCTCGCGTTCGATATCACGGGCAGCGCGAATGTCAGAATCGCAATACCGGCAAGGTGTTGATTTCCGGTGTCGTTTTGAGCTCGCAGTGTCGAAATCTGCAGAGGCCTCAGAGCAAGGCCCAATATGCTTCGAACCGCGTTGCGCGTTCAAAGCAGCAACGCGTCGTCTATGTCCGCAGCGCGTAAGGTCAATCCGTCAAAAAGCGCCGGCCTGCTACTGGGCGGCACCCGCATCGGCGCCGGCATCCCCGCTGTCGGCGCCGGCATCGCCACCGGCGTCACCGCTGTCGTCGCCATCCGCCGGCGCGTCGGTCTGGCCCGGGGTCTTGGCGCCCTTGGCGGCGTCTTCAGCCTGCTTTTTCTGCATCGCCCGGTAGCGGGCAACGTTCTCATTGTGCTCGGCAAGCGTGGTGGCAAAGACATGGCCACCGGTGCCGTCGGCGACGAAGTAGAGATCGTCGGTCTTCGACGGGTTGGCGACGGCCTCGAGCGCGGCGCGGCCGGGATTGGCGATCGGCGTCGGCGGCAGGCCATTGATCAGATAGGTGTTGTAAGGCGTCTGCTTCTCGATGTCCGACTGATAGATCGGCCGGTCGGCGGGTTTGCCCTTGCCACCGAACAGGCCGTAAATGATGGTCGGATCCGATTGCAGCCGCATGCCCTTGGCCAGACGGTTGAGGAAGACGGCGGCAACGCGCGAGCGCTCGTCGCCCCTGCCGGTTTCCTTTTCGACGATCGAGGCCAAGGTGACGAAGTCGTCGACATTGGCCAGAGGCAGGTCGGGCGCGCGCCGCTGCCAGACCTCATCGACCAGCTTCTTCTGGTCGGCGAGCAGCTTGTCGACCATCTGCTGGCGCGTGGCGCCGCGGGTGAAGCGCAACGTATCGGTGGCAAGGCTGCCCTCGGCCGGCTTGGTCGCCGGCATGTCCCCGGTCAGCGCATCCTGCTCGGCAACGCGCTGCAGCGCCTGCTCGACCGTCAGGCCCTCGGGAATGGTCAGCGAGTACATCACCGACTTGCCGCTCTTCAGAAGCTCCATGATGTCGCGCATGGAGGCACGCGGCTTGACCTCGTATTCGCCGGCCTTCAGCGCTGAATCATTGCCATAGACGCGAACGCCAATGCGGAAGATGCGGGCGTCGCTGATCAATCCACGCCGTTCAAGCTGGTCGGCGATCTCCTGGACGCCGGTGCTCGGCTTGACCAAGAAGGTGTCGCCGGCGACCGAGGGGCCCGGTTCGTTGAACGCCTGCTTGCCGAAATAGAGCGAGACGCCGGCGGCGAGGATCATCAACATCACCGCGGAGATGACGAAGTTCATGAACACCACGACCTGGCTGCGCGAGGCGCGAGAGCGCTTCGGCGGCGGTGTGCCGGCTTCCGGCCGCAAGGCCTCGGCCGCGGTCTTCGGCACGATCGGGCCGGTCTGCTGGTTTTGTCCGAATTGTCCGCTGCCGCCCGGATTGGTGTTCATAAGCGCCCTACCATCTGATCTCTTAGAGCGACCATGCGTCCGGTTGGACGCACAGCGTGCCCTAACATTTCAAGCCTACGCATCGTGCTTCTAAAAAAAGCGCCTTCGATTTCAGGCCGATGCGACGAATCCCCAGCGGCAGAGTAGGCTCGAATATGGCAAAATTGACGACAGACCGCTGGCGCGCCGGTCGATACCGCAATCAGCCGATATAACGCTGGAACACCAGCGAAGCGTTGGTGCCGCCAAAGCCGAAGGAGTTGGACAATGCCACGTCGATCTGGCGGGGCCGTGGCGTGTTCGCTACCAGATCGATCGCGGTTTCGCGTTCCGGGTTGTCGAGATTGATGGTGGCGGGCGCGATGTTGTCGCGGATGGCGAGGATCGAGAAGATCGCCTCGGCGGCCCCCGCGGCACCCAGGAGATGGCCGATCGACGACTTGGTCGACGACATCGAGATCTTCGAGGCGGCATTGCCGACCAGCCGCTCGACGGCGCCGAGCTCGATCGTGTCGGCCATGGTCGAGGTGCCATGCGCATTGATGTAGTCGAGATCGGCGGGCGTCAGCTTGGCCCGGTTCAGCGCCGCCGTCATGCAGCGGAAGGCGCCGTCGCCGTCTTCGGCGGGTGCGGTGATGTGATAGGCGTCGCCGGTCAGGCCGTAGCCGGTGACCTCGGCATAAATCCTGGCGCCGCGCGCCTTGGCGTGTTCGAGCTCTTCCAGCACGACGACGCCGGCGCCCTCGCCCATCACAAAGCCGTCACGGTCACGGTCATAGGGACGCGAGGCCTTTTCAGGCGTGTCGTTGCGCTCGGTGGACAGTGCCCGGCAAGCGGCGAAGCCGGCAAGCGAAAGCCTGGTCACCGGCGATTCTGCACCGCCGGCCAGCATCACGTCGGCATCGCCGAAGATGATCAGCCGGGCGGCATCGCCAATGGCGTGCGCGCCGGTCGAGCAGGCGGTGACGACGGCATGGTTGGGGCCTTTCAGCCCGTGCCGGATCGACACCTGGCCGGAGACCAGGTTGATGATGTTACCGGGAATGAAGAACGGGCTGATGCGGCGCGGTCCGCGCTCGTGCAGGATCAGCGCATTCTCGGCGATGCCCTCGAGGCCGCCAATGCCGGAGCCGATCATGACGCCGGTGGCGCAACGCTCGGCTTCGGTGCTCGGCTCCCAGCCGGAATCCTTCAGCGCTTCGTCGGCGGCCGCGATCCCGTAAAGGATGAAGTCGCCGATCTTGCGCAGTTCCTTGGGCTCAAGCACGGCTTCGGGATTGAGCGTGCCGTTGGTGCCGTCACCGCGCGGAATGACGTGGGCAATCTTGCAGGCAAGATCTTCCACTTCGAACTCGGTGACGCGCTTGGCGGCGCTGCGGCCGGTCAGCAGTTCCTTCCAGCTGTGCTCGAAGCCCATGCCGAATGGCGAAACCAGGCCAAGGCCCGTGACGACGACACGCCTCATCGCAGGTCCTCCCCGGTGATGACTGCGGATAGCGTCAGGCCGAAGCCTTGTCGATGTACTTCACGGCGTCGCCGACCGTCAGGATGGTCTCGGCCGCATCGTCCGGAATCTCGACGCCGAACTCTTCTTCGAACGCCATGACGAGTTCGACCGTGTCGAGGCTGTCCGCGCCCAGATCATCGATGAAGCTCGCCTGCTCCGTCACCTTGTCGGCATCGACGCCAAGATGTTCGATGACGATCTTCTTGACGCGCTCTGCGGTGTCACTCATTTGGGGCATCCTCGTCTTTTGTTTGTCTGTCTTCGTTAGCGGGCAGAATGCCGCTAATCAAGCTGAAAGATGGTCCTGCCGGAAACGCAACGACGCCGGACCGGTTTTTGCCCGAACCGCCGGGTTGCGGGCCGCATTACACGAAAATTGGCTAAGGTAAAAGGCGAAATGGTCACTTTTCACAAGCCGGCCTATCCCCTCAAATCATCGCCATGCCGCCGTTGACGTGGATGGTCTGGCCGGTGACGTAGGCGGCTTCGTTGGAGGCGAGATAGGCGACGGCAGACGCCACTTCAACACTCGTGCCCATGCGGCGTGTCGGGATCGCCGCCATGATCGCCTCTTTCTGCTTGTCGTTGAGCTTGTCGGTCATGGCCGATTCGATGAAGCCCGGGGCGACGCAGTTGACGGTGATGTTGCGGGTGGCAATCTCCTGCGCCAGCGACTTGGAAAAGCCGATCATGCCGGCCTTGGAGGCGCAATAATTGGTCTGGCCGGGATTGCCGGTGACGCCGACCACCGAAGTGATGTTGATGATGCGGCCATGGCGGCGGCGCATCATCGGATGGGTGAGTTCACGGGTCAGCCGGAACACGGCGGTGAGGTTCACTTCCAGCACCGAATCCCAGTCCGCATCCGCCATGCGCACGAACAGTCCGTCCTTGGTGATGCCGGCATTGTTGACCAGTATGTCGACGCCTTCGAGCTCGGCTTCGGCCTTCTGGCCAAGCGCCTTGACCTCGTCGCGGTCGGCCAGATTGGCCGGAAACAGCTTTACGCGGTCGCCGAGTTCGGCAGCCAGGGTCTCCAGCTTCTCGATGCGGGTGCCGTGCAGGCCGACAATGGCGCCTTGCGCGTGCAGCACGCGGGCAATCCCCTCGCCAATGCCTCCCGATGCGCCGGTGACAAGCGCCTTGCGGCCGGTCAGTTCGAACATTTTCGTCTCCTGATCTTAAGAGAACACCCTTCCCACGAGAGGGGTCAAATCGCCAGTGGATTATGCAAGGCGGCCAGCGCCGCCTCGACATCGGCGGGCGTGCCGACTGCCGATGTGGCGATGTCGCGGTTGATGCGCCGTGCCAGGCCGGACAGCACCTTGCCGGCGCCGATCTCGTAGAGCGTTGTGACGCCATTGGCGCCGAACCACTCCACCGTTTCGCGCCAGCGCACGCGGCCAGTGATCTGCTCGACCAGGCGCCGTGCGATCTCGTCGGGATCGCTGGTCGGGGTCACGGTGACGTTGGAAACGACGGGAACCACCGGCGCATTCTTGGTCACACCCGCCAGCGCCTCGCGCATGACGTTGGCCGCCGGGGCCATCAGCGCCGAATGGAAGGGGGCGGAGACCTGCAGCATCAGCGCCCGCTTGGCGCCCTTTTCGGTGCACAGTTTTGCGGCGAGTTCGACGGCAACCTTGGCGCCGGAGATCACCAGCTGGCCGCCGCCATTGTCGTTGGCGATCTGGCAGACCTTGCCGGACCCGGCTGCGGCTTCAGTGCAAGCGGCTTCGACATCGGGCTGTTCCAGTCCGATGATCGCCGCCATCGCACCCTCGCCGGCCGGCACCGCCGCCTGCATGGCATTGCCGCGAATGCGCAACAACCGGGCCGCATCGGCGACCGAAACGAAACCGGCGGCGGCAAGGGCTGAATATTCGCCGAGCGAATGGCCTGCGACATAGGCAACCTTGCCCTTCAGCGAAAAGCCGCGCGCTTCCAGCGCCCGCACCGCGGCCAATGACACCGCCATCAGCGCCGGCTGGGCATTGGCGGTCAGGGTCAGCGTCTCTTCCGGGCCTTCCCAGATCAATTTCGACAGCTTTTCACCCAGCGCGTCATCGACTTCCTCGAAGACCCTGCGCGCCTCGGGGAAGGCGTCGGCAAGGTCCTTGCCCATGCCGACAGCCTGGCTGCCCTGTCCCGGAAAGGTGAATGCAACGGTCATTTGGGCTCTCTCCAGCGCCTGATTTTTCCTGCCTGTGACGCAAGGCGGACCGCCAAGTCAAGCCCGCTGGCGGCATTTCGGCCCTTGTCCGAGGTGGAAGCCAGCCTTGAGTCCCTGTTCCGAAAGGCTTTTTGCCGATCACTCCTGATGAAAACCGCTCACGAATCGTTTGCTGGCTCTTCTTATTTTCGCCACAGGCGCTAGCTTTTGGATGACAGTTCTATGACAGAACGGTGACGCGTGTGGAAAAGCGCGTTGCTTGGGCCGGGGGAAAAGACGTGGCAAGGATCAGGAAGGGCGCGGCAGTACCCGCGCCACAGTTCTTGGAAGACGATCCGTCCACCGGCTATCTGCCGGGGCGCAGATGGCCTGTCATCCGCTATGGCCTAGTCACGCTGCTTGCCGCCGCCGTCCTGGTGTTTGCCATCGAATGGATCGTGCGCGGCGACTTCTTCGGCACGGTCGACTTCTTTCTGCAGCCCTTCAAACCTGGCTGGACCACCATCATCGTCTTTGCGCTGGTGCTGATCGGACTGGACGCCGTGCTTGGCCGCAGCCACCAGAGCCTGATGATCGTGGCGCCGCTGACGCTGGCGCTGGCCTTCGTCGGGCACCAGAAGTCGCATTATCTCGGCGATCCGCTCTACCCGACCGATTTCCTCTATTCGCGCCAGATCATGGCATTGATGCCGCTCCTGGTGCGTGAGCGGCCCTGGACGGCCGTGGCCATGGCCGTCGGCATCGTCGCCGGACTGTCGCTGCTGATCTATGGCTGGCGGCTGTGGCGCCGCAAGGTGCCGATCCTCAGCCGCAAGGGGCGCCTGGCGCGGCTGACGCTGGCGGTGCCGCTGCTCGCCTTCTTCGTCTCGATCATGGACTACGCCACCTTCTCGTGGACCCGCGACCGGCTGCAGATCATCCCGATCATGTGGGACCAGAAGGAGAACTACGCCTCCAACGGCTTTGCGCTGGCTTTCGCGCTCAACGTGCCGATGGCGCATGTTTCTGCGCCGGCCGGCTATTCCGACAAGGCGATCGACGCGATCGACAGGCCTGATGTGACGGCCTCGGTGCCGGACGAGAAACCCGACATCATCGTGGTGATGAGCGAATCCTTCTGGGATCCGACCAAGCTGCCCGGCGTTACCATCACGCCGGACCCGATCCCCAATGTGCGGGCTTTGCGCTCGGGCTATATGTTCTCGCCGGAATTCGGCGGCATGACCGCCAACATCGAATTCGAGGCGCTGACCGGCTTTTCCAATGCCTTCCTGCCGGCGGGCTCGATCCCCTATCAGCAATATGTGCGCACGCCGACGCCGTCGCTGGCGACCTTCCTGAAAAGCGAAGGCTACCGGGCGCGCGCCATCCATCCTGGCACCAACTGGTTCTGGAACCGGGGCGCGGTCTATGCCGATTTCGGCTTCAACGATTTCCGCTCGGAAGAGACGCTGCCGCCGTTGGAAAAGCGCGGGCCGCTGGCCTCCGACGCGGCAATGACCGACGAGATCATCGCCGAGGCCGATGCCAGCGAGGATCCGGTGTTCTTCTTCGCCGTCAGCCTGCAGAACCACGGCCCCTACGAGCCGTACCGCTATTACAATCCGACCCACAAGGTCGCGGCACCTATCAGCACATGGGCGCGGGAATCGCTGCTCAGCTACGCCGAGGGTTCGGCCGATGCCGACCGAGGCCTCGAACGGCTGATCGACTGGGCGAAGAAGCGTGAGCGGCCGACGGTCATCGCCTTCTTCGGCGACCATCTGCCGCCGCTCGGTCCCGTCTATGTCGAGACCGGCTTCCTGAAAGACAATGTCGCGCCGCGCAAGGAGCCGACGCCGGAGGCGGCACTTGAGCACCACCAGACGCCGCTGATCATCTGGTCGAACCGCACCGGTCCGGCGCAGGATATGGGCGCGGTCAGTCCGGCCTTCCTGCCCTACCACATCCTGACCACGGCCGGCATCACGCACCCCTTCTACACCGGCTTCCTCGGCGCGCTGCGCGAACGCTATCGCGTCGTCGACCGCAATCTTCTGCTGACGCCGTCAGGCGAAGCGACGCCCGATTGGGCGCGGCAGAAGGACGTCGATCCGGCGATCAACGATTTCCGCCTGCTGCAGTACGACATGATGTTCGGCAAGCGTAAGGCCGCGCCCGATTTCTTCCCCGAAACGGTGGACAAGGTCGTCGCCCATACAAGTTGAGCAGACGGGTGAGCTGAGCGGCCAGCGGCCGTGACGCGCGTCAAAACGGCCGCCGGCCGATGTCCTACCCTTGCCTTCCAGCCAAATTGCTGTATAGACGCCCGCAATCTGCCGGTCCTTGCTGGGGGCTGAACGGAGGGCCGGAGGCTTTACCCAAAACCTTCGTGTGAAGCCAGAAGCGCTTCCGCCTCCCGTGTCTCCGCTCTCGACCGTCTCGAAATGCTCCTTTCTTCCCCGCCCCTTTCGGGACCAGCGGGTCAGAGAAGTTGCAGAGGCTTTTGCCGCGAGGATCCGGGAGAGAAACGAAGAAAGGCACTGAACCACTATGGCTCTATACGAACATGTGTTCCTTGCCCGGCAGGACCTCTCGCAGCAGCAGGTCGATGCGCTTGTCGAACAGTACAAGGGCGTCATCTCCGCAAATGGCGGGTCCGTCGGCCGGGTCGAGAACTGGGGACTGAAGTCCCTCACCTACCGGGTCAACAAGAACCGGAAGGCTTACTACACGCTTATGGACCTCACCTGCCCGCCGGCAGCGCTCAACGAGATGGAGCGCCAGATGGGTCTGTCCGAAGACGTGCTGCGTTTCCTGACCGTCAAGGTCGAGGCGCATGAGGAAGGCCCGTCGGCCATGATGCAGAAGCGCGAAGAGCGCTCGGAACGCGGCGGCTTCGGCGACCGCGACCGTGGTGATCGTGGTCCGCGCTCGTTCGGCGACCGTGATCGCGGCGACCGTGGCGACCGTCCGCCGCGCTCGTTCGGCGACGCCGGTGGCGATCGTGGTCCGCGCCGTCCGCGCGAAGGTGTTGAAGGGGGTGCAGAATAATGGTCGACATCAATCAGATCCCGACCCGGCGCCCGTTTCATCGCCGCCGCAAGACCTGCCCGTTCTCCGGTGCCAACGCGCCCAAGATCGACTACAAGGACGTGCGTCTGCTGCAGCGCTACATTTCCGAGCGCGGCAAGATCGTGCCTTCGCGCATCACCGCCGTCAGCCAGAAGAAGCAGCGCGAACTCGCCAAGGCGATCAAGCGCGCCCGTTTCCTCGGCCTGCTGCCCTACGTGGTTCGCTAAGACTTTCGAGCGGGCGGTTCGCCGCCTGCTCTTTTTCACCGGCCGTGACGGGCGCGACCGGTTCGAGCATCAAAATCCCGAGTTGAGGTGAAAAAGCCTCTAACTGCCGCGACAGGCAGGACAGCGACACCGGCGCCAAGGCGCGCCCCGAGCTTCCTGACCTGTTCCATTCAATTCGGCGCCGATCCCGCGGTCGGTGCCCAGACGAAGGAACAAGACCATGCAAGTTATTCTTCTCGAACGCGTTTCCCGCCTCGGCCAGATGGGCGATACCGTCAAGGTCAAGGACGGCTTTGCCCGCAACTTCCTCTTGCCGCAGGGCAAGGCGCTGCGCGCCAACGAAGCCAACAAGAAGAAGTTCGAAGGACAGCGCGCCCAGCTCGAAGCCCGCAACCTCGAGCGCAAGTCGGAAGCCAGCCAGGTTGCCGAAAAGCTCGACGGCAAGAGCTTCATCGCCGTGCGCTCGGCCGGCGAGACCGGCCAGCTCTACGGCTCGGTGTCGACCCGCGACATCGCCGAGCTGCTGACGGCGGAAGGCTTTTCGGTCAACCGCAACCAGATCCAGCTCAACCAGCCGATCAAGACCATCGGCGTCACCAATGTGGCGATCGCGCTGCATCCGGAAGTCGAGGTCACCATCAGCCTCAACATCGCCCGCACGGCCGAGGAAGCCGAGCGTCAGGCCAAGGGCGAGACGCTGACCACCGCCGAAGCCATCTATGGCGACGACATCAACGACAATGCGCGGCCGGAGAACTTCTTCGACCCGAACACCGAGTTCGAAGGCGGCGAAGACAACGCCTGATCGCTTAACGACAAGGGAGGGAGCACCGCTCCCAATCACATTGTCGTCATCCAGCCTTTGTGGACCAATGCCCGGGCGTCTCGCCCGGGCATTTTTATGCCAAATGGAACTTTTCGAGCCCCTATATATTGAGGCAGAATTAGACAGCCAGTCTGACCGTGAGGGGACATTTGGTGATGAATATTCTGTTGAAGCGCGTTCTCGACCGCCTGGTGCGCACAGGCAATCTCAAGGTGACAGGGCCGAAGGGTTTGACTGTGGTTTTCGGCGACGGCAGCGGCGAGCCGGTGCACATGCACATCAAGACCAGGCACGCCGAACGCGCCATCACCTTCGATCCGATGCTGGCGGTACCGGAATCCTACATGGACGGCGAACTCGACATCCTTGAAGGCGGCGTTCTCGGCCTGATGCGCATCGCCTTCCAGAACATGGGCAGCGGCGGCATCGATGCCACCTGGTCGAAAGCGATCGAGGGCCTGCGCCACGCTTTCCGCCGCCTGCAGCAGATCAACACCGCCTCGCGCTCGCGCCGCAACGTGCAGCGCCACTACGATCTGTCGGGCGACCTCTACCGGCTCTTCCTCGACGAGGACATGCAGTATTCCTGCGCCTATTTCGAACAGCCGGACATGACGCTCGACGAGGCGCAGGTCGCCAAGAAGCGCCACATCGCCGCCAAGCTCAGGCTGAAGGCCGGCCAGACCGTGCTCGACATCGGCTCCGGCTGGGGTGGGCTTGGCCTCTACCTCGCCAAGGCTTTCGACGTCGACGTGCAGGGCGTGACGCTGTCGACCGAGCAGCACGGCGTCGCCACCGACCGGGCGCATGCGCAAGGCCTGCAGGACCGCGTGCATTTCGACCTGAAGGACTACCGCGAACTCAACGAGCGCTTCGACCGCATCGTCTCGGTCGGCATGTTCGAACATGTCGGCGTCAACCACTTCCGCACCTTCTTCGAGAAGTCGGCGACGCTGTTGAAGCCGGACGGCGTCATGCTCTTGCACACGATCGGCCGCTCCGGCGTGCCGTGGGCGACCAGCGCCTTCGTCCGCAAATACATCTTCCCGGGCGGCTACATCCCTTCGCTGTCGGAGGTGATGCCGGCGATCGAGAAGTCGGGGTTGGTGGTTACCGACGTCGAGATGCTGCGGCTGCACTACGCCGATACGCTGAAGCATTGGGGCCAGCGCTTTGCCGCCAACCGCGACAAGGCCAAGGCCATCTATGACGAGCGCTTCTGCAGGATGTGGGAATTCTATCTCGCCGCCTCGGAAGCCGCCTTCCGCTGGCAGGATCTGGTGATTTTCCAGATCCAGATCGCCAAGAGGAACGACACGCTGCCGATGACGCGCGACTACATGGCCAAATGTGAAAAGGCGCTGGAAATGCGCGAGATGGGGCATCGACAGGAAACGGCAGCCGCCGAGCCTGCTGTTGCCAGGTCGGTTGCTTCGAGGTCTGTGGCTGCAAGGTCCGCGGCCGCCAAACCGGCACGCCGCCGCAAGGTGTCGGATCGGGAGTAGCCAAGGGCCCCATCGGTCTTGCCATCGCCTGCCCAAACATGAAAAAGGTCTCGCTATGCCGAGACCTTTTTCATGACCTACCTCCTCTACATCGCCGCCGCATTGGCCGAGATCGCCGGCTGCTTTTCCTTCTGGGCCTGGTGGCGGCTTGAAAAGTCACCATTGTGGCTGGCGCCCGGCCTTGTCTCGCTGGCTCTGTTCGGCTTCCTGCTGGCACTGGTCGACACGTCGGTCGCCGGCCGTGCCTATGCCGCCTATGGCGGCATCTACATTGCGGCCTCGCTCGGCTGGCTGTGGCTGGTGGAAGGCGTGCGCCCAGACCGCTGGGACCTCGCCGGCGCGGCTCTGTGCATTGCCGGCACCTCCGTCATCCTGCTCGCACCGCGCGGAGCCTGAGCGTGGAACTGCCGGCACCGCTCAGACAAGGCGTCGAACGCCTGCTCGAAACGATACCGCTGCCGGCACTGCGCCAGGCGGCCAAGACGCTGTCCGACCGCTACCGCGCCGAACTGCGCGATGGCCGCCTGCACATGGCCGAGGAGATGGCGGTGAAAGCCTATCTGGCGACGCGGCTGCCGGCGACCTATGCCGCGGTGCGCGCCAGCCTCGATGCGCTCGCCGATGCACGGCCCGACTTTCAGCCAAAGAGCTTGCTCGATGTCGGCGCCGGTCCTGGCACGGTGCTTTGGGCCACCACGGACCAGTGGCCTGATCTTCAGCAGGCGGTGCTGGTTGAAGCCAGTGCGGCCGTGCGCAAGGTCGGCCAGTCGCTCGCTCTTAAAACCATCGCCGCCAGCACCGACTGGCGCGCCGGCGACGTCACCATCGACCTTGCCGATCTCAAGCCTGCCGATCTGGTCACCTGCGCCTATGTGCTGGACGAGATCGCGCCGGCATCGCTGCCGAAGCTTGTCGCACGGCTCTGGCAGTTGACCGCCGACACGCTGCTGATCGTCGAACCGGGCACGCCGGCCGGCTGGCAGCGCATCCTTGCCGTGCGTCGGCAACTGATAGAGGCCGGCGCGCATGTGCTGGCGCCTTGCCCGCACGAGGCGCCCTGCCCGCTTGAGCCGCCCGACTGGTGCCATTTTTCGCGCCGCGTCGCACGCTCGCGCCTGCACCGGCTGGCCAAGGATGCGGATGTGCCGTGGGAGGACGAGAAGTTCATCTACGTCGGGGCGTCGCGGCAACCGGCGCCTGCACATCAGCCGCGCGTCATCGCGCCGCCGAAATCGGGCTCCGGCAAGGTGCTGCTCAAACTGTGCCTGCCGGACGGCAGGGCCGGCGAGACGCTTTTCACCAAGCGAGACGGCGAGCTGTTCAAGGCAGCGCGGCGGCTCGACTGGGGCGATACATTGGATGGAAGAATCGAATAGCGACCGAGATTGTTCTTGCTTCGTTCCTGTCGAACCAATACAATCAGCATTTGGCGAGTCAATCGGAATCAGAGCACCGGAATTCTGTCCTGTGGACGGTTTGCCGTCCCTGTGAACAGCGGGCATCAACGCCGATTGAATGCAACTGATGCATATAAGTCAGCACCGGATCTTTCGCGTTCTGGTATCGAGAAGCCGGGATCGAAATCGGGGACATCATGGCAGAGGCAGCACGAAAATTCGGCGTGGCGGAGCAACCGCTTTATCGTGAGGCGCCGAACAACATAGAGGCCGAGCAGGCGCTGCTCGGCGCCATCCTCGTCAACAACGATGCCTTCTACCGGGTCTCCGACTTCCTCAAGGCCGGCCATTTCTATGAGCCGCTGCACCGAAAGATTTTCGAGGTCGCAGCCGAGCTCATCCGCATGGGCAAGGTGGCGACGCCGATCACGCTGAAAACCTTCCTGCCGGCCGACGAGAAGGTCGGCGACATGACGGTGGCGCAATATGTCGTGCGCCTCGCCGTCGAAGCCGTCACCGTCGTCAACGCTACCGACTATGGCCGCGCCATCTATGATCTGGCCACGCGCCGCGCGCTGATCACGGTCGGCGAGGACATGGTCAACATCGCCTATGACGCGCCGGTCGACATGGCGCCCTCCGAGCAGATCGAGGATGCCGAGCGGCGCCTGTTCGAACTGGCCGAAACCGGCCGTTATGATGGCGGCTTCGAAAGCTTCACCGACGCCGTCAAGACCGCCGTCGACATGGCCAACGCCGCCTATATGCGCGACGGCCACCTGTCAGGCCTTGCCACAGGCATGCGCGATCTCGACCGCCGCATGGGTGGCCTGCAGGCGTCGGATCTGATCATCATTGCCGGCCGTCCGGGCATGGGCAAGACATCGCTCGCCACCAACATCGCCTTCAACATTGCCGAGATGTATGTGCCGGCGCAGCAGGCCGATGGTTCGTTCAAGGCAGCCAATGGCGGCGTCGTCGGCTTCTTCTCGCTGGAAATGTCGTCTGAACAGCTGGCTACCCGTATCATTTCCGAACAGACGGAAATTTCGTCGTCAAAAATCCGCCGCGGCGAGATTTCGGAGATGGATTTCGAGAAACTGGTCGCCTGCTCGCAGACCATGCAGAAAATCCCGCTGTTCATCGACCAGACCGGCGGTATTTCCATTGCCCAGCTGTCCGCTCGTGCGCGCCGCCTAAAACGCCAGCGCGGCCTCGACCTCATCGTCATCGACTATATCCAGCTGATGCAGGGTTCATCCGCCAAGGCCTCGCAGAACCGCGTGCAGGAAATCACCGAGATCACCACCGGCCTCAAAGCGCTGGCCAAGGAACTCTCCGTGCCGATCATCGCGCTGTCGCAGCTGTCGCGTCAGGTCGAAAGCCGTGAAGACAAGCGCCCGCAACTCTCCGACCTTCGCGAATCCGGCTCGATCGAGCAGGACGCCGACGTGGTGATCTTCGTCTATCGCGAGGAATATTATCTGAAGAACCGCGAGCCCAAGCCCGGAACCGACGAATACATCAAGTGGGAACACGAGATGAACGAGATGCGCGGCAAGGCAGAAGTCATCGTCGCCAAGCAGCGCCACGGCCCGACGGGCTCGGTCAGCCTCGCCTTCCATGGCGAATTCACGCGGTTTTCCGACCTTGCTGAAGAGCATCATATTGCGGAGAGGTTTGAGTAGCTTTTTGGCCTACCGTCACACTCCGTCACACCCCCCTCTGGCCTGCCGGCCATCTCCCCCGCAAGGGGGGAGATCAGCGGCTTTGCGGGTGGCGCTCATCTTGCGACGTCGGCGATTGGCGAAAGCATCGATGGCAGCCAATCTCCCCCCTTGCGGGGGAGATGTCCGGCAGGACAGAGGGGGGTGCGCAGGATCGCCGACCTCTGGCTATTTGCAGGCCGCCCCGCCCCATGGCTAAATCCCGCGTCCAGTTCATCTGCCAGAATTGCGGCTCGGTGCATCAGCGCTGGGCCGGCAAATGCGATGCGTGTGGCGAGTGGAACACGCTGGTCGAGGAAGGCACGTCGGGCGGCATTGGCTCCGGACCGGCCAACACGCGCAATGCCCGCAAGGGCCGCGCCGTGGTGCTGACCAGCCTGTCCGGCGACATCGAGGATGCGCCGCGCATCATCTCGGGCATCGGCGAACTCGACCGCGCCACCGGCGGCGGGTTCGTGCGCGGCTCGGCGCTGCTGGTCGGCGGCGATCCCGGCATCGGCAAGTCGACGCTGCTCACCCAGGCGGCCGCGGCGCTGGCGTCAAAAGGCCATCGCATCGTCTATGTCTCGGGCGAAGAGGCAGTCGCCCAGATCAGGCTGCGGGCGCAGCGGCTTGGCGTCGCCGACACACCTGTCGAACTCGCCGCCGAAACCAATGTCGAGGATATCCTGGCAACCATCGCCGACGGCAGGCGGCCGGACCTCGTCATCCTCGATTCGATCCAGACGCTGTGGACCGACATGGCCGATTCGGCACCCGGCACCGTCACCCAGGTGCGTGCCGCCGCCCAGGCGATGATCCGCTACGCCAAATCGACCGGCGCTGCCATCGTTCTGGTCGGCCATGTCACCAAGGAAGGCCAGATCGCCGGCCCGCGCGTCGTCGAGCACATGGTCGACGCGGTGCTCTATTTCGAAGGCGAAGGCGGCCACCACTACCGCATCCTGCGCACGGTGAAGAACCGTTTTGGCCCGACCGACGAGATCGGCGTCTTCGAAATGTCCGACAAGGGCCTGCGCGAAGTCGCCAATCCGTCGGAGCTGTTCCTTGGCGAGCGCCATGCGAAATCGCCCGGTGCGGCGGTTTTCGCCGGGATGGAGGGCACGCGGCCGGTGCTGGTCGAGATTCAGGCGCTGGTGGCACCGTCCTCGCTGGGCACGCCGCGCCGCGCCGTCGTCGGCTGGGACGGCGCACGGCTGTCGATGATTTTGGCCGTGCTCGAGGCACATTGCGGCGTGCGCTTCGGCACCCACGATGTCTATCTCAACGTTGCCGGCGGCTACCGCATTTCCGAGCCGGCTGCCGATCTGGCGGTCGCTGCTGCACTGGTTTCGTCGCTCACCGGTCTTGCCCTTCCCGCCGATTGCGTCTATTTCGGCGAAATCAGCCTGTCGGGCGCAGTGAGGCCAGTTGCGCATGCGCAGCAACGCCTTAAAGAGGCCGAAAAGCTGGGTTTTGGAAGTGCGGTTCTGCCCTTGGGCAGCGAGGAGGTTGTCGGGGGGATCGGAGCCGGCGCTTTCCAGCCAACCGAACTTGCCGATCTCGTGGCACGCATAGCCGGCTCAAGGCGCAGCCGTGTCGACGAGGAAGACTAACGCGGCTCGCCCGAGCCGTGAAAAGAGAATCGGAGTGGGGCGAACAACATGCCGATTACGCTGCTTGACGGAATTCTCGTCGGCTTCACCCTGGTCTCGGCGATGCTCGCCATGGTTCGCGGCTTGTCCCGCGAAATCCTGTCCGTCGTCTCCTGGGCAGCTGCCGCCGCGGCGGCGTTCTTCTTCTACAAGCCGGTGCTGCCTTACGTTCAGCCCTATGTCGAAAGTGACAAGATCGCCATGGCGGCGTCCGCCGGCATCGTCTTCCTCATCGCGCTGATCGTCGTTTCCGTCATCACCATGAAGCTCGCCGACTGGATCATCGATTCCAGGATCGGCGCGCTCGACCGTACGCTCGGCTTCCTCTACGGCGCGGCGCGCGGCATCCTTGTCGTTGCGGTGGCGCTTCTGTTCTTCAACTGGCTGGCCGGCGCGAAGGCTCCGGCCTGGATCGCCAACGCCAAGTCGAAGCCGCTGCTCGAAACCATCGGCGCCAAGCTGGAAAGCCTGCTGCCCGAGGATCCGGAAAACGCCATCCTGAAGAAGCTCAATCCGAATCAGCCGGCAGCACCCGAGACACCTCCGGCAGCCGATGCGCCGGCGGCGGATGCTCCGGCAACAGGCGAGGATGCGCCAGCGCCCGACGACGAGACCGACGCTCCGGCCGACAATGCGCCGGCACAGCCCGCCGCTCCGGCCCCGGCCGCACCGGCAAACTGACCTGAAACGGTATGGCGCCCACCGGGCGGGCGCCATTTATGAGCTGACTATGATGTAAACGGCGCACGGCGTGCGTTGCTTTCGCGGCGCTGTCGCCTTATATGGCCATTTTAGCGGAGCTTGAGCCCCATGGCAGTTTCGAAGGCAGACGCAGACGACGTGCTTTCCGCCGAAGCAGACGATCATTTCCACGACGAATGCGGTGTGTTCGGCATTTTCGGCCGGCAGGACGCCGCGGCCATCGTCACGCTTGGCCTGCATGCGCTGCAGCATCGCGGCCAGGAAGCGGCCGGCATCGTCTCCTACGACGGCACGCAGTTTCATGTCGAACGCCATGTCGGCCTGATCGGCGACACTTTCACTAAGCAGCATGTCATTGACAGCCTGCAAGGCAATCGCGCCATCGGCCACACGCGCTACGCCACGACCGGTGGTGCCGGCATGCGCAACATCCAGCCCTTCTTCGCCGAGCTTGCTGATGGCGGCTTCGCCGTTGCCCACAACGGCAACCTCACCAACGCCATGACCGTGCAGCGCGCGCTGCAGAAGCAGGGCGCGATCTTCTCGTCGACCTCCGACACCGAGACACTGCTGCACCTGGTTGCGACCAGCAAGGAGCGCGACCTCAACTCTCGCTTCATCGACGCCGTGCGCCAGGTCGAAGGCGCCTTCTCGCTGGTGGCGATGACCTCCAAGAAGATGATCGGCTGCCGCGACCCGCTCGGCATCCGCCCGCTGGTGCTCGGCGACCTCGACGGCGCCTGGATCCTCGCCTCCGAAACCTGCGCGCTCGACATTATCGGCGCCCGCTTCGTGCGCGACCTGAAGCCTGGCGAGATGGTCGTCGTGACCTCGAAGGGCATTGAGAGCCTGTTCCCGTTCGAGCCGCAGAAGACCCGCTTCTGCATCTTCGAATATGTTTATTTCGCCCGTCCCGACTCCTCGGTCGAAGGCCGCAATGTCTATGAGGTGCGCAAACGCATCGGCGCCGAACTGGCGCAGGAAAGCCCGGTCGAGGCCGATATCGTCGTGCCGGTGCCGGATTCCGGCACGCCGGCCGCGATCGGCTTTTCGCAAGCCGCGGGCATTCCCTTCGAGCTTGGCATCATCCGCAACCACTATGTCGGGCGCACCTTCATCCAGCCCGGCGATTCCATCCGCCATATGGGCGTCAAGCTCAAGCACAACGCCAACCGCCGCATGATCGAAGGCAAGCGGGTGGTGCTGGTCGACGATTCCATCGTGCGCGGCACCACCAGCCAGAAGATCGTGCAGATGGTGCGCGATGCCGGCGCCCGGGAAGTGCATATGCGCATCGCCTCGCCGCCGACCAGCGCGTCGTGCTTCTACGGCGTCGACACGCCGGAGAAGTCGAAGCTTCTGGCGTCGCGCATGTCGATCGAGGAAATGGCCGAATTCATCCGCGTCGATTCACTCGGCTTCCTCACCATCGACGGGCTCTATCGCGCCGTCGGCGAGGCCGGCCGCGACAATGAGCAGCCGCAATTCTGCGACGCCTGCTTCACCGGCCAGTACCCGACCCGCCTGCTCGACTTCGAAGGCCACGACAATGTGCGCACCCTGTCGCTGCTGGCGAACAACGGGGCGTAAAGCCGCACTGCCACCCTTGAAAGCGACTGCATGACCCTCGACCTCTCCGGCCGCATAGCGGTCGTCACCGGCGCCTCGCGCGGCATTGGCTATTTCATCGCGAAAGAACTGGCCGCCGCCGGCGCGCATGTGATTGCGGTTGCCCGCACCGTCGGCGGGCTGGAAGAGCTCGACGACCAGATCAAGGCCGAACGCGCGAAAACCGGCAAGGGCGAAGCGACGCTGGTGCCGCTCGACCTTGCCGACATGCCTGGTATCGACCGGCTGGGCGGCGCCATTCATGAGCGCTGGGGCAAGCTCGACATCCTCGTGGCCAATGCCGGCGTGCTCGGCGTCATCTCCCCGATCGGCCACGTCGAGGCGAAAACCTTCGAGAAGGTGATGACCATTAATGTCACCTCGACCTGGCGGCTGATCCGCTCGGTCGACCCGCTGCTCAGGCTCTCCGACGCCGGCCGCGCCATTCTCATGTCATCTGGGGCCGCGCATTCGGCGCGCGCCTTCTGGGCGCCTTATGCGGCGTCGAAGGCGGCGGTGGAAGCCATGGCGCGCTCCTGGGCGCATGAGACACAAAGCATGGCGCTGCGCATCAATGCTGTCGATCCCGGCGCCACCCGCACCGCGATGCGTGCTCAGGCCGCGCCCGGCGAAGATCCGGGGACGCTGCCGCACCCATCAGAGATCGCGAAACGCATCGTGCCGCTGGCGAGCCCGGAATTGAAAGAAACAGGGCTGATCTTCCAGGCCAGGCACCAGCGCTTCGTCGCCTACCGGCAGCCGGAATAAAACCGGATTGAACCGGGATTAAACAGGCCTCCAGTTACGTTTCTTCGAATGTAGGACATTCGAAACCGGAGGACCGACATGCGTAGACTTCTTCTCGTTGCCACCGCTGCGATTGCCGCCACGGCTGGCGCAGCCTTCGCCCAAGACGCCAAGATGAGCTTCTTCGTGACGAGTGTCGGTTCCGGCAAGGGCGCCGATCTCGGCGGGCTCAAGGGCGCCGATGCGCATTGCGCCTCGCTGGCAGAGGCTGCTGGGGTGACCGGCAAGGAATGGCACGCCTATCTCTCGACCGCCGATGTCGATGCGCGCGACCGCATCGGCAAGGGTCCGTGGGTCAACGCCAAGGGCGAAAAGATCGCAGACGACGTCGCCTCGCTGCACAGCGATGCCAACGCCATCACCAAGCAGACGGCGCTCACCGAAAAGGGCGAAGTGGTCAACGGCCGTGGCGACAAGCCGAACCGGCACGACATTTTGACCGGCTCGAAGCCCGACGGCACCAAAATCGCCGACCAGACCTGCGGCGACTGGACGTTGAGCGGGGCGGAGGGCGCGGCGATGATGGGCCATCACGACCGCACCGGGCTGGACGAGTCGGCGGCGGCGAAATCCTGGAACTCCTCGCATGCTTCGCGCGGCGGCTGCAGCCAGGACGCGCTGAAAGGCACCGGCGGCGACGGCCTGTTCTACTGCTTTGCGGTGAACTGAGAGACGTCTGGGGGAGCGGTTCTGTTCACGGGTCTGTGATGATCCGGCGAGCCGCTCCCCCGTCGCCCTGCTTTCGCCATCAGCCGGGAGTTGCTAGGGTCGATCCGAATCCGACATCCAGCAAAGCGAGGAATTCCCATGGCTGCTCCCAGCGTAGCATTGGTCTGGTACCTGGTGATCGCCGGCCCGCAAGGCGGCATGGTGGTGCTGCCCAGCACCTTTGACACCCGCGAACAATGCACCAACGCCATCACCGAATACCAGAAGCAGCCGACCCCGGCCGGCTGGGCGGTGAACTGCGTGCCGAGCGCCTCGCCGTTCACTGATGAGGGTGACGCGGAAGAGCCGGCGGCGCAGTAGCGTAATCTCCCCCCTTGAGGGGGAGATGGCCGGCAGGCCAGAGGGGGTCGCCGCGCGTAGAGCGCCAACCTCCTTCTGCCGTATGAGGTCGCGCCCGGTCGGCCCGACCCCCTCTGTCGCCTTCGGCGACATCTCCCCCTCAAGGGCAGGGCAATCGCATATGGACTCTTTCGAGGAATCGAACGGCGAACAAATCGGAATCGCGTCGAGAACAAACGTCGCGAGATTCCATCTTTGTTCCGCATATGCGATTCCCCTGCCCTCAAGGGGGGAGATCAGCGCCGCGCGCTCACTGTCAACTCCGGCTTGCTGTTGATGGTCTGGAACACCACGCAATAGCGTTCGGTCAGCTTGATGAGTGAATCGATGCGCTCCTGCGGCTCGTCCGTGTCGAGGTTGAAATTCAGCCGGATGGCGCGGAAGCCGACCGGGGCATCTTTGGCCACGCCCAGCGTGCCGCGAAAGTCGAGATCGCCTTCGGCCTCGACGGTGGCAGCACCAAGCCTGAACTCCAGCGCCGTCGCCACCGCCTTCAGCGTCACCCCGGCGCACGCCACCAGCGCCTCGAGCAGCATGTCGCCCGAGCACAATTCGAGCCCCGAGCCGCCAGTCGCCGGATGCAGCCCGGCCACGGCAATCGCCCTGCCCGTCTCGACCTTGCAGGCAATCGACTGGTCGTCGATCGAGCCCCTGGCGCGAAGCGTGATCAGCGCCTGCGCGGCATCGCCCCGATAAGCCTCCTTCAGCGGCGCCTGCATGGCTTTGAGTTCGGTGGCGTCCATGGTCTGTCCTTTCGAGTCCTTCACGCTTTGATAGCACTGATATGCCGGCGGGACAGAGAGGCCACGACGTCGCGAATAGTTACTTTGACTTCGACCGCCTAGACCATACCTATGCGGGAGCCATTCCCGGAGGTGTCATGCGTGCCAAGCTGAAGCTTATTCCCGCAATTCTCCTGATGCTTGTCGCCTTCGCGCAGCCCGGCCTCTCCGAAACGCCCGAGCGCCCCGCCCCTGCCGGGGGTGTGCTTTCGCTGCTGCCGGCGCCGCAGATCACCAGCCATTCGATCACCATTGCCGGGCGCAAACTCGACTACCAGGCAAAGGCCGGCACGCTGTCGCTGCTTTCCGGCAAAGGCCAGGTCACGGCGGAAATCTTCTATGTCGCCTACACGCTGCCGCCAGCGGCGGGCGCGGAGAAGGCTCGTCCCATCACCTTCGTCTTCAATGGCGGTCCGGGCGCCGCGTCGGCCTATCTGCATCTCGGCGCGCTCGGGCCGCGCGTCATCGCGACCGGCGCGGATGGGCAATTCCTGCCGCCGCCGCAAAAGCTCATCGACAATCCCGACAGCTGGCTCGACATGACCGATCTCGTTTTCGTCGATCCGGTCGGCACCGGCTACAGCCGCGAGGCGCCCGGCCAGGACACGAAAGATTTTTGGGGCGTCAGCCAGGACGCCAGTTCGATCGGCGCTTTCATCCGGCTCTATCTCGCCCAGAACGGCCGCACCGGATCGCCGCTCTTCCTTGCCGGTGAAAGCTATGGCGGGTTTCGGGCGGCGCTTCTCGCCAGGACCCTGCAGGAGGATGTTGGCCTGAGCCCGAACGGCATCGTGCTGATCTCGCCGGCGCTGGAATTCACGCTGGTGCTGCCAGACGAATTCCAGCCGCTGCATTGGGCGCTCGAACTGCCCTCGCTGGCGGCGGTGCGGCTGCGCAGCGAAGGCATCAGCGGCGAGGCATTGCGTGAAAAACTCGCCGTGGTCGAACAGTACGCTCTGGGTGACTACCTCACGGCTCTGACCAGCGGGCTGGAACAAGGCGGGCGGCTGGCCAGCCAGCGCGTGGCCGAGATCACGGGCCTGCCGCTCGAGCTCGTGCAACGCAATTTCGCCCGCATTCCGACCGGCCTGTTCGCGCGTGAATTTCAGCGCACCGGCGGCAAGGTGCTCAGCCCTTATGACGGCATGATCGCCACTGCCGACATCGCGCCGGAAAGCGCCCGCAGCGCCGGCCCTGATCCGGTGCTCGACCGCAGCGTGCCGGCACTGACCTCGGCCTTCGTCGCCTATGCGCGCGACGAGCTGAATTTTCGTACCGACGTCAGCTTCCGGCTGCTCAATGGCGACGTGACCCACAATTGGGACTACGGCGGCTCGCGGCAAGGTTATGCCGGGGTGATGGACGATCTGCAGCGCGCGCGCTCGCTGAACCCGGCGCTCGGCGTGGTGATCGTCAATGGCGACACCGACCTGGTGACGCCCTATCTCGCCTCACGCTATCTGGTGAACCAGCTCCCGACGCTCGGCGGCGCAAAACCCATCCGTCTCGACGTCGTCGAAGGCGGCCACATGATGTATTTCCGGCCCGACGGCCGGCGCGCGCTGAAGGAGGCCGTTGCGGAGCTTTATCAGGCGACGCAGTAAGCGCCGCGACAGCGCGGTTCGCCAGGCTGCGCCAACGCAAGGCCGGCGCTGGAGCAGCGCCGCGCCAGCTTTCGCCCGTATAGCTGATGCAAGCGGGTCCGACAGGGGCCGGAGCCGCCTTCAATGTCTTTCTGACATAGGCCGACGCCGCATGGCCGATATTGCCATATTGGAAACCCGCGAAAGGGTGCTTGCCGGCATCCTGTTCACAGGTGCTGCCTATTTCCTGTTTTCGACGCAGGACGCGGCGATCAAGCTTTTGGTCGTGGGCATCAGCGTCTGGCAGATCATGTTCTTCCGCTCCATCACCGTGCTCCTCGCCTGCGTGGCAATCGGCGGGCCGCGCATCTTTGCCGACACAATGCGCTCGCCCATCGTGCGGCCGATGCTGCTGCGCAGCGCCTTCACGCTTGGCGCCTGGCTCTGCTACTACAACGCCGCCCGCTCGCTGCAACTGGCCGAACTCACCACCATCTATTACGCCGCGCCGATCATCGTCACCGTGCTGTCGGTTGTAATGCTTGGCGAAAAGGTGCCACTGTTGCGCTGGCTGGCGGTGTTCATCGGCTTCGTCGGCGTCTTCATTGCCTGCGATCCGGCCCATCTCGGCCTGTCGATGCCGATGCTTCTGGTGCTGGCGGCGGCGGTGCTGTGGGGCATCGCCGTGGTGCTGTTGCGCAAGACGGCGATGGCCGAGCGCACGCTGATCCAGCTTGTGCTCAACAATTTCTACTTCCTGGTGTTTTCGGCGGTGCCGGCGCTGCTGGTCTGGCAGATGCCGGACTGGCGCCAGTTGCTGCTTTTGATCAGCGTCGGCGCGCTCGGCGGCGTGGCGCAATTCATGCTTTTCGAAGGCATGAAGCGGGCGCCGGTGTCGATCGTGGCGCCGTTCGAATACACCTCGCTGGTCTGGGCCTTCGGGCTCGGCTTTGCCATCTGGGGCGACGTTCCGCGCCGCGAGGTGTTTTTGGGGGCGGCGCTGATCGTCGGTGCCGGCATGCTGATCATCGGAAACGAACATTTCCGCAAGCGGCTATGAGTATCGCTGTGCTGACAGAATGGTGGCAGGAGAAGGCGGATAGGCTGCCGAGATGACGGAAGCTCTCGACAGCCCAGGCACCGATACCGCTGCCGAGCGCACGCTCGGCATCACGCTGGTGTCGGCGTCGGCGGCTTTCTTCGCCCTCACCGGGGTGCTGACCAAATCGATCCATGCCGACCCGCTGACCATCACCTGCTGGCGCGGTTTCGTCGGCTCGATCCTGATCCCCTTCTATGTGCTGTGGCAGCGGCGTCGTTCCGGCGGGCGCGAAAGTTTGCGGCTCGGCTGGCGTGGCTGGCTGCTGGCGATCGAGGGTGCGGCGGCCAGCATCGCCTTCATCTCGGCGTTCAAATTCACTTATGTCGCCAATGTCGCGGTCATCTATGCCACCGCGCCCTTCATCACCGCGCTGCTCGCCTTCGTGCTGGTGCGCGAGCCGTTCCGGGCGCAGACGCTTGTTGCCGCTGCCGTCTCGCTGTGCGGCGTTGCGATCATGGTCGGCTCCGGCTTCGGCAGCGGCCATTTGTTCGGCGACGGGCTCGCACTGCTGATGACCACGGGCAGCGCGCTCTACATGATCATGGTGCGCGCCTTCCGCGACACGCCGGTTGTGTGGGCGGGCGCGGTGTCGGCGTTCCTTTTGTTCGTGTTCGGCTGGTTCGTCACCGACCCGCTGGCGGTGTCGGCCCGCGACGCCGTGCTGCTCGTTGCCTTCGGAGGATCGTTTGCAATGGCCTCGATCCTGTGGACGGAGGGCTCGCGGCTGATCCCGGCGCCCGAATCCGGCCTGCTCGGCGCCGCCGAAGTGCCGTTCGCGATCCTGTTTGCCTTCCTGTTCCTGGGCGAGATCGCACCGGCCGCCAGCCTGATCGGCGGCGCCATCGTGCTGTGCGCGGTTTTTACCCATGCCGGGCGTGATTGGCTGGTGGCGAGAAAATGTGCGGCAGCCCCATAATTATTTTCGGAGTCATGGAACCATCACTCGACTCAGGCATTATTGGTGCGACGGGTCACCCCCCAAGTCCCCCCAAACCCCTCGACCCGTCTTCCTCAAAGCCGACCGTAAGGTCGGCTTTTTCTTTGGATATCAGCCGGTAAGGCCGGGCAAGGCGAGATTGTCGCTGAGCAAGGCGGCAAGGTCGCGTGCCGGCCGTTCGGCGCCCTGGCCGAGCCGGATGGCGAATTGTGCGATCGGCACCGGCGGCAGACCGAGTTCGCGCGGTGCTTCAACGATGCCGGAATGGGCAAAGCGGGCGGTGCGCAAGGTCAGCGCTATGCCGGCGTTGACCGCGGTGCGCAGGCCGGCAAGGCTGGCGCTGCCGGCGGCGATGCGATAGCGCCGGCCGGCGGCATCGAGGGCTGCGAGTGCCGCTTCGCGAAAGCCGCAATACGGGTCGAGCAGCGCCAGCGGCAACTCCTCTTCCCGCACGGCAAGGCCCCTTTGCGAGCACAGCCACAGCATCGGCTCGCTGAACAGCCCGACTTCGTCATTGGCCGGGGTTTTGCGCATGATGATGGCCAGATCGAGCTGACCGGCCTGGAGCGCGTCGCCAAGCTCGGCCGAGCGGCCGACGCGCAGTTCGATCCTGACGCGCGGATGGCTGGTCGCAAAGGCCCTGAGCAACTCCGGCAGGCCGCTGTCGGCGAAATCCTGCGTGGTGCCGATAGCGACGCGACCGGCGGCACGCGCGCCTTTCAGCGCCAGCCAGGCCTCGCTGTGCACCGCAAGGATGCGCCGGGCATGGCCGACCAGATCCTCGCCGGCCGGCGTCAGGCCTCGCCCGCGCCCCTGCGCCACCAGCAACGGTTCGCCGACGATCTCCTCCAGCCGCTGCATCTGGGCCGTCACCGCCGAGGGCGAGCGGCCGACAACAGACGCAGCCTGGGCCAGTGAGCCGCCATCGACAAAGGCGAGGAAGGTTTTCAGCAGATCGGGGTCGAGCACTTGCATACTTCGATATTACAGAACCTTTTATTCGAAACAATTCGATTTTTTTGATTCTAAGGTCGTGACATGGTCTCTCCAACGGCAAACAGACGCCGCCCAATCGAAGGAGAGAAAAATGCCCATCATCAACATCAGCGTCACCGGCAAGCCCGACGCCAGGCTGTCCGCGACAATTGCCAAGGAAATCACCGAACTGACCGCAACCCATCTGCGCAAGGACCCGACGATCACCGCCGTCGCCGTCAGCTATGTCGACCCGCAGCACTGGTTCGCCGGCGGCAAGTCGCTGGCCGAGCATCGCGCCAACACCTTCTGGCTCGACATCAAGGTGGTCGACGGCACCAACACCAAGCTGGAGCTGGAGGCCTATCTGAAGGCGATCTTTGACGCCTTTGGTAGACTGCTGGGTGGTGTGCACGAGGAGAGCTATGCCTTCGTGCATGAAGTGCCAGCCGCTGCCTATGGCTATGGCGGCAAGAGCCAGGAGTTCCGGTTTATCAGTGGGCGGCTGAAGGCGGGTTGATTGCTTACCCAGCAGGAGGATGAAGCCTTGTATCAAGCGCGAAATCCTCCTGGAGATGCAACCTGTAAAGGCCTGCCGCCCGGCCGGGGTCGCACACCAGGTTCCAGCTGTGCTGGGATACCGCGCTGGGGATTAGAAAGAAGGGATGCTTTGCCAGCAGACTGTCGCCGAACTGCTGCTGTCCCGCGCCGGGAATGCCCGGACGCAGCCAGTTTGCGTTCGGGACATCGTCGGTTTGCACCACATAAATCTGTGATAGATCGACGATGTCGAATGCCGTCAGCACGTGAGGAACACTATCCAATGTGCGGAACCCCTTATGGACTGCCACCTCAAGAATGGCGGTCGACGGGTCGATGGACGCATAGACCGCTCTGACCCCTTTGCTGTTCCACCTTCCGCCAAGCTTGAAGGCTCCTTCGCCACTGTCCCATGTTACCTTGAAGCGTCTGTGATCAAGCCTCCAGCCCAACACACGCCCTGTTCCGAGAGAACCCGGCAAAGGCGTCACGCGTAGACACCGTAGTCGAGCCGTTCAAGAAACTCCTGCACAAGCGCCGTCCCCGCCGCGGTGGCCAGCAGATCGATCGGCCGGTGGTTGTCCAACCCCATGGCCGGCTCAATCATCCATTTTTCCGCGTCTTCCTGAGTTCCGAGCACGGATGTGGCTTTCGTCAGGACCTTGGCGAAATTCCAGGTTCTGGAACCTTGCTCCCGACTGAGGGTCTTGGAGTGATCCGATTTGTGCCGCTGAAATGTCCGCTCGCTCATGCCGAATGCAGTTTCAAACGCATCAGCGGGATCAATGACGGTCAGGCGCCTGACGAGGCTCTCGAGTGCCTGGCCCGGAATTCCATGCAGGATCATTTCATGAGCTTCGAGCGGACTGGCTACCAAGAATCCAAGAACCTTCGGTCCGCCAAACAGGTCGACCATTCGCTCGAATTCCGGCTCCATATACGGTGCTTCGGCAAAACCCATCGGGGAACTGGCCATATTCTTCTCCGTCACGTGTCGCTTTATTTACGACGCGTGTCGCAACATTTCAAGACCTACGTTTGGCTCATCCCTTGGCGACGGCAGATTGGAACACCGCTCCATCGCGCCCGCGCATTGACCTTACCCCCCATTGCGCTACCCTCTGCTGCAAAGCGGACGAAGAGCTGCGATACTGGAACGTTGGGAGAGACGCGGCATGATCCTGACACTGGCGCTGCTTGCAGGCCTTGTGCTGGCCTGGCTGCTGATTGCCGCGATCGAGACCTTTCGCCTCGATCTGCGCTTCACCCAGGCGCTGCTCTATGTGCCGTTCAAGCTTGCCTACCGGATCGAGGATAGCCGCATCCGCATTGCCCGCAACGCGCCGACGCCGGTGATCTACGTCGTCTCGCACCAGTCGCGCTTCGAGCCGGCGCTGATGCTGTCGCTGCTGCCCGACGACACGCTGCACATTCTCGACGAGGCCTCGGCGCGTTCGCCCTGGCTGGAACCATGGCGCGAGCTTGGTCGTACCATCGCCTTCAATGCCGAGCATCTTTTCGTCAGCCGGCGGCTGGTCAGGGTGCTGAAGGGCAAGGGCCGGCTTGCCGTCTACCTGCCCGATGACGTCGAACCCGATGTGAAGGCGTTCCGGCTCTTCCGCGCCGTCACCCGCATAGCCATGCAGGCCGACGCCCGCATCGTGCCGATCTTCGTCGCCGGCGGGCGCGACCTGCCGGTGTCCTTGACACCAAAAGACCGGGCGCCCCGCCACTGGTTCCCACAACTGTCGGTCAGCGTGCTGGAGCCGATGACGATTGCCGAACTGGTGGCACGCAATCCCGACCAGGCTTCCAACACCAATGCGCTGTTCGACCGCATCGCCGAGGCCAGGCTTTTCGGCAGCAACCTCGATCGCGGCCTGTTCCTGGCCATGCGCGATGCAGCCGATCGCACCGGCGCCTCGCATCCGATCATCGAGGACGTGATCAGCGGCTCGCTCAGCTATCGAAAGATGTTCATCGGCGCGCGCGTGCTCGGCCGCCGTTTCGAGGCAGTGACGGCACCCGGCGAAGCCGTCGGGGTGCTCTTGCCCAACGCCAATGGCGTGGTGCTGTCCTTCGTTGGCCTGCTATCGGCGGGCCGTGTCGCAGCGATGATCAACTACACCGCCGGGCCGGCGAGCGTCACCGCGGCGGTTCGCACGGCGGTCATCCGCACTGTTGTCTCCTCCCGGGCGTTCGTCGAGAAGGCCGCGCTTGCCGACATCATCGCCGCCGTCGAGGCCGGTGGCGCCAAAATGCTGTGGCTGGAGGATGTGCGCGCAAGCGTCACCGCGCTGGAAAAGCTCACAGCCGCCCTGCTGTGGCGCCTGCCGCTGCAGCGGCAGGATGCGGCGAAGCCTGCGGTGATCCTGTTCACTTCGGGCTCGGAAGGTACGCCCAAGGCCGTGGTGCTGTCCCATCGCAACCTCCACGCCAACGCCATGCAGGCCGAGGCGCGCATCACCATTTCGCCGTCCGACATTCTGCTTAACGTGCTGCCGGTTTTTCACTCTTTTGGGCTGACCGGCGGCACCATCCTGCCGCTGGTGACCGGCGTAAAGCTGTTCCTTTACCCCTCGCCGCTGCACTACAAGATCATCCCGGAGATCGCCCGCAAGGTGAAGCCGACCATCATGTTCGGCACCGACACCTTCCTCGCCAATTATGCCCGCACCGCCAAGGATGGCGATTTCTCCAGCCTGCGTTTCGTCGTCGCCGGCGCCGAAGCGGTGAAGCCGGAGACGCGCCGCGTCTACCGCGAGCGCTTCGATGCCTCGATCATCGAGGGGTTCGGGCTGACGGAGGCAGCGCCGGTGGTTGCCGTCAACACCGCCATCCATGGCCGCGACGGCACGGTCGGGCGGCTGTTGCCGGCGATGCGAATGAAGCTTGAACCGGTCGAGGGCATTGAAGACGCTGGAAGACTATGGCTCGACGGGCCGAATCTGATGATGGGCTACATGACGGCGGACCGCCCCGGCGAATTGCAGCCGCTGGACGGCTGGCACGACACCGGCGACATCGTCTCGGTCGACCGCGAAGGCTTCATCACCATTCGCGGCCGGGCCAAGCGCTTCGCCAAGATTGCCGGTGAAATGGTGTCGCTGGGCGCGGTCGAGATGCTGGTGCAGTCGCTATGGCCGGAAGAGCGCCACGCCGCGGTGGCGGTGCCGGACAAAAGGCGCGGCGAGCGCATCGTGCTGGTCACCACCGCTGACGACGCCGATCCGGAAGAATTGCGCAAGTTCGGCAAGAAAGCGGGTGCGGCCGAACTGATGGTGCCCAACGACATCGTCAAGGTCGAGGAGATCCCGGTGCTGGGCTCGGGCAAGACGGATTATGTCTCGACGCGGAAGCTGGCGATCGAGAAGCTGGGGCTAGGCGTGGCGGCTTAGCGGCGGTCAGAGACGACTATTCCAAACGCTGGCGGGGCAGCACCCCCCTCTGTCCTGCCGGACATCTCCCCCTCAAGGGGGGAGATTAGATGTCACGACGGCCTTCGCCAATTTTCATCGTTGAAGAACGGGCGTAAAAGCGGAAGCTGCTAATCTCCCCCCTTGAGGGACTGTTGCAAAATTGGATGGATGTGATTCCCTGTTTTTGAAACGGGGATTTTGCGATGACGACGAAGCCGAGCGGTCAGTTCAGTTTTGTGGAGGCTTTGCTGCCACAGGGTCTTGGTCGGAGCGGTCGGCTGGACCGGCTGTCGTCGCTGGTGAAGTGGTATCGCTTCGAGAAGATTCTGGCGCGGCTGCGCTCGCCGGCGGGGCCAGGGCGGCCTGCGTACAATTCGCTGGTGATGTTCAAGGC
>NZ_JBFUFA010000012.1:0-159072 GCF_056403695.1 Mesorhizobium sp. P2_F7
TGCGCGAACAGCGAAAACTCCGTCGCGTTGGTTGCGCCACACAGGCTTGCCGCGATCATCATCACGATCAGATCGCCTAGCCGGTGCGTGGCGTTGGCCGCACGCGGATCTGGCACCGCCCCGAAATAGCTCTCAAGGCTGGAAATGGCAGTCGCTCCTTCGCTAAGACTGCCTTCCCAAAGAATCTCTTCTCAAGCCAACTTCAAGCCCAAAATCGCCATATGCGATTCCCCTGCCCTTGCGGGGGAGGGATTCCTGCGTTATTTCAATCAATTTTTAATGTTTTTCGCCTGCGCCACTGGACAAGGCGAATCACCTTTGATTCTTTACAGACGATTCGGACGTGCGGTGTTGCCGGATCGTCAAGCGTACGGAAATTCGGGGAGTGCCATTTATGGCCAAGGCGGACGCGTGGGGCGCGCCCGAGGGGACGGCTTTTGAGCGGCGCAAGGCGCGGGGCGACGGCCTCGCCGGCAATACGCGGCTCATCGCTGAACCAGCCTACCGGCGGCTCCTGGCTGCCGAACCCCTTCTGCGTCGTTCGATACCGGCGCTCATCATCATCTTCCTGATCGTCATCGCCGCACTGCGCGTGCTCTCGCTGATGAACGAGCGCGACGATGCCGAGCGCGACGTCAAGGCGGTTCTGGGGCTGGCCGCCGGCCAGATGGCGAACGCAATCTCGGCCGACCCGAACGCGGCATCCAACGGCGCCATCGACCTGCTGGAAAGCACCAGCCGCCAGGGCGCCATGGGCAGGAGCCATGTGCTTGTCATCACCGACAGCGCCTTCAAGATCATTGCCGTGTCGCCGCTGTCGAGCGGCTGGCAAGGGCGCTCGCTCGACAGCCTGGTGCTGGACGGCCAGCCGCTGTTCATGTTCGGCGACCGCGCCGGCGTCATGGATGTCAGCATCGGCGGGCAGGACTGGTATGCGGCGGTGAGCTTGACCCGCGACCGCAAGAACGCCGCCGCCGTGCTGGTGCCGCAGGAAGCCGTGTTCGACAGCTGGCGCAAAACCGTGTCGCTCAACGTCACGCTGTTCGTGCTGACGGCCGGCGTGCTGATCATCATCCTCTACGCCTATTTCGGCCAGGCATCGCGCGCCCAGACGGCCGACCGCATCTATCTCGAAGCCCACCAGCGCATCGACATGGCGCTGGTGCGCGGCCGCTGCGGCCTGTGGGACTGGGACATGGTGCGCGGCAAGATGTACTGGTCGCGCTCGATGTACGACATGCTGGGTTACGAGCCCTGCAACTCGATGCTGTCGTTCGGCGAGGTCGATGACATCATCCACCCCGAGGACGGCGACCTGTTCGAGCTGGCCAACAAAATCGTCGAGCGCGAGATCGACCATATCGACCAGGTGTTCCGCATGCGCCACGCCGACGGCCAGTGGGTGTGGATGCGCGCCAGGGCGCAGGTGATCGACCCGGAAGCGCCCGAGATCCAGCTGATCGGCATCGCCGTCGACGTCACCGAACAGCGGCATCTGGCGTTGCGCTCCGAGGCGGCAGACCTGCGGCTGCGCACGGCGATCGAAAACATCAACGAATCCTTCGTGCTGTGGGATGCCACCCAGCGGCTGATCATGTGCAATTCCAAATACCAGAAGGACAACGGCCTGTCGGACCGCGACGTCATGCCGGGCGCAGCGCGTGCCGTACTGGAAGAACGCATGCTGGCTTTCGCCTCGGAGCGGCGACTGGCCAACACCAATGGGCCGCAAGGCGGCGCGACCTTCGAGCGGCAGCTCTCCGACGGCCGCTGGCTTCAGGTCAACGAATTGAGGACCAGGGATGGCGGCACCGTCTCGGTCGGCTCCGACATCACCCAGATCAAACTGCACCAGGAGAAGCTGGTCGACAGCGAGCGCCGGCTGATGGCGACCATCCACGACCTCAGCCTCGCCCGGCGGGCCGAGGAGGAACGCGCCAAGGAACTGGTCGAACTCAACCGCAAATACATGAAGGAAACCGAGCGCGCCGAGGCCGCCAACCGGGCCAAGTCCGAATTCCTGGCCAACATGTCGCACGAACTGCGCACGCCGCTCAACGCCATCATCGGCTTTTCCGAATTGATGGAACAGGGCCTGTTCGGGCCGCTGGGTTCGCCGCGCTACGAGGAATATGCCAACGACATCAACGGCAGCGGCAAATATCTGCTGGGCGTCATCAACGACATACTCGACATGTCGAAGATCGAAGCCGGCCAGTTCTCGATGGACCGCGAGGAGATCGATCTCTGTCCGCTGATCCGCGAGACGGTCCGCGTCATCTCGCTGCAGGCGGCGGAGAAATCGATCACGGTCGAAACCCGCATCGCCGATACGATGACCCTGTTCGCCGATCGCCGGGCGATCAAGCAGATCGCCATCAACCTTCTGTCGAATGCGGTAAAATTCACCGGCCAGGGCGGCCACATCTCGGTGCGTGCCCGCAATACTTCAGGCGCGCTGGTGCTGACCATCGAGGACAATGGTTGCGGCATTCCGAAGGAAGCGCTGAGCAAGCTCGGCCGGCCATTCGAACAGGTGCAGAACCAGTTTTCCAAGAACCACGCCGGCTCCGGCCTTGGCCTCGCCATCTCGCGCTCACTGGCCGAGCTGCAGGGCGGCGCGCTGAAAATCCGCTCGACCGAAGGCGTCGGCACCATCGTATCGGTGCGCATTCCGGTGAAGAAGGCGGCGCCGGCGGTGAAGGCGGCGGCCTAGTTTTTCATCGTGGTCAAACCGTGCAGAATCCGGCGGCCTTGCCGCCGGACCCAGATCACTCAACCTCACTGCATGCTGTCGTCGCCGCCATCCCATTGACGATGGCGGCCCATGCGGCCGTTCTTTGGCAGTTCGTTGCGCTCGATCTTGCCGTCATTGTTGCGGTCGAGCATGGCGAACACTTTTTTCTCACGCCCGGTGATGTCGTCAGTGGTCAGCGTGCCGTCACCCTTGGTGTCGTAGCGGGCGACGATGCGCTTGGCCATTTCTTCGAAACGCGCCTTCTCCAGCGCGTCGGCGAGCTGGGCGACGGTGAGCTTGCCGCCATTGTCGGCGACCAGCTTCTTCAGCCGTGCGTTCATGACGTCGGAAAACTGGTCGAAGCTGATGGTGCCGTTGGAATCCTTCATCGCCTTGTCGAGGCGCATCATCGTGTCCTCGCGCATTCTGGCGCTATGATTGTTTTCGGCATAGGCGGTGGTGCCGACGGCGCCGGCGAGCGCGACGAAGGCAAGGGCAAGTCCGGTTGTCTTTCTCATTGATATCTCCTGTTGCATCGTCACCCCCGATGCGATCCGAAACAGCCGTCAGCGCTTCACGCCCTCACGACCCTTTCGTACGAAGCAAAAGGTCGAAGTCCTTTCTGACCTTTTGCGACGTCTCCTTGAGATGTGCTTCCAGCACACCGAAATCCGGCAGGTCAGTCACCGCCAGAAGCAGATCCGACAATCCCGGCGGAACGTCGTCGCGTTCGAATGCGCCGGTAAGGCAAAGCCGCGTCATCTGGGTCAGCGCCAGATAGAGTTGATAGGCTTCGCAAAGCTCTTGCCTGACGTCTGCGTCGGCGAAATCCGGCGTCAGATGCGACAGGATTTCGCCGGTCGCTGTCACCCTGTTGCCGGCTTCAACCTGGCCGGTGATGACGGCCACTTGCGCAATGAATTCGAGGTCGATGAGGCCGCCAGGGATCAGCTTGATGTCCCAGAGATCGCGCGGTGATTTTTCCTTCTCGATCAGCGCGCGCATCTCGGTTGCCTCGGCCCGCACCTTGGCAGCGTCGCGCGGCAGGGCCAAAAGTTTGGCCACCTCGACTTCAACCTCGACGCACAGTGCGGCGTCACCGCCGATGGCACGGGCGCGGGCCAACGCCATGTGCTCCCAGGTCCAAGCTTCCTGACGCTGATACTTCTTGAAGGCGTCGACATGGGTGGCGACCGGCCCCTTGTTGCCGGACGGCCGCAAGCGCAGGTCGAGCTCGTAGAGAACGCCCTCGGCGGTCGGTGCTGAGACAGCCGCGATCAACCGCTGCGTCATCCTGGTGTAGTAGTGCGACGGCGCCAGCGGCTTGTGGCCGTCGGATTCCTCGGCATCGGCGTCGTGATCGTAGAGCAGGATGAGGTCGACGTCCGAGCCGGCGGTAAGCTCACGGCTGCCGAGCTTGCCCATGCCGAGCAGCGAAACCGTGCCGCCGGCGATGCGGCCGTGGCGCAGTGCAAATTCGGCCGTCACCGCTTGCAGTGCGGCGTCGATGGTGAGGTCGGCGAGGTCGGAAAAGGCACGTCCGGCACGGCTGGGGCTGATCGAGCCGGCGAGCAGGCGCACGCCGATCAGGAACTTCTGCTCGGAGGCAAAGATGCGCAGACGGTCGAGCACGTCCTCATAGGCCCTGTCACCTTCGATGAAAGCCGCCAGCCTCGCGGACAGATAGGCGCGATTGGGCAATTCGTTCAGCAGCGCCGGATCGAGCAGGCCGTCGAAGACATGCGGACGCTTGGTGATGATCGCCGCCAGCCGGGGTGCGGCGCCCATGATGGTCGCCATCAGTTTCAGCAGAGCGGGGTTCGACTGCAGCAGCGAAAACAGCTGGATGCCGGCCGGCAGACCGGCGAGGAATTCGTCGAAGCGCACCAACGCCTCGTCGGCCCGGCGCGTCTGGCCGAAGGCTTTGAGCAGCGCCGGTGTCAGTTCGGTCAGACGCTCGCGGGCCTCGGCCGACCGGGTGACGCGGTAGCGGCCGAAATGCCAGCCGCGGATGACGCGGCAGATGTCGCTCGGCCGCTTGAAGCCGAGGCCGTGCAAGGTGCGCAGCGTGTCGGGATCGTCGACATCGCCGGTGAAGACCAGATTGCCGACGCCGGCCGACAGTTCCGGCGCGGTTTCAAACAGCGCCGCGTAATGGCGCTCGACTTCATGCAAAGCCGCGCGAAAAGTTTCGGAAAATTTGGCGGCATCGGCAAAGCCCAGCATTTGGGCGATGCGCTCCAGCCCCTCATCATCGTCCGGCAGGATATGCGTCTGCTCGTCGGCGACCATCTGAATGGCATGTTCGACGCGGCGCAGGAACCAGTATTGGCGGGTGAGCGCATCGCGGGCATCGGCGGTGATCCAGTTGCGCGCCGCCAGAGCACCCAGCATCGGCACGGTCTCGCGGCCGCGCAACTCGGGAAAGCGTCCGCCGGCGATCAGTTGCTGGGTCTGGACGAAGAACTCGATCTCGCGAATGCCACCGCGACCGAGCTTGACGTTGTGGCCCTTCACCGCGATTTCGCCATGGCCCTTGTGGGCATGGATCTGGCGCTTGATCGAATGGACGTCGGCGATCGCCGCATAGTCCATGTATTTGCGCCAGACATAAGGCTGCAACTCCCGCAGAAACGCCTCGCCGGCTGCGAGATCGCCGGCCACCGGGCGCGCCTTGATCATGGCGGCGCGTTCCCAGTTCTGGCCGCGCGCCTCATAGTAGCGGAGCGCCGCCTCGACCGGGATCGCCAGCGGCGTCGAGCCGGGATCAGGGCGAAGCCTGAGGTCCGTGCGGAAGACATAGCCGTGTTCGGTGCGGTCCTGCAGGATGCGGACCAGCCTGCGGGTCAGGCGCGCAAACAGCTCGGTGGCATCGAGCGGATCGACGATCGCCGGCGCTTCCGGATCGAAGAAGACGACGAGATCGATGTCGGAGGAAAAATTCAGTTCATGGGCGCCGAGTTTGCCCATGCCGAGCAGGATCCAGCCGGACTGCTGAGACGGCTTTTCGGGATCCGGCAGTTTGAGCTTGCCCTGGCTGTGCGCCTCGCGCAGCAGGAAGTTGACGGCAGCACGGCTGCAGGCATCGGCGAGATCACTGAGGCGCCTGACCGTCAGCGCGGTCTCGGCCTCGCCGGAAAGGTCTGCAAGGGCAATCAGGAAGTGAGCTTCGCTCTTCCACTGCCTGAGTTCCATCATCAGGCTCGATTCCGAGACGGTCTCGGCAAAGGCGGCCTTGCCGATGGCGTCGCTAATGCCGGTCAGCCTGGCCTCGACACTGGCATCGAACAGCGCATCGAGAATTTGCGGCCGGCGGCGCGCGACATCGCGCAGGAAGGGCGAGAGGTCGAAGACGGCAGCGAGAAAATCCTGGGCGGCGCCCTTGCCCGCGAGGAATTTCGCCAGCCGCGGCAGGTTCTCGTCCTCGGCTTCGGCGGCGAGCTCCGACAGTTCGCGCCGGGCGCGGCTCTTATCCAGCGGCGCAAGTTGCGCCGCCAGCTGCAGATGCCATTCGGTCTCTACCTGCGTCTGCGCCATCCTCACCGCCATCAATGGTCCTCCCGTACCGGGAAACTCATGATAGCGGACAATCCGGGATTGGCAGGCAGAAGTTCAAGCCGGCCATTGTGGAACGTCATGATCGCCTTGGCGAGGCTGAGGCCCAGGCCCGACCCCGGCTGCGAGCGGCTCTTTTCCAACCGCACGAAGCGCTCGGTCGCCCTGGCGCGATCGGCGTCATCGGGAATGCCCTGGCCATTGTCGGTGACGGAGAGCCGGATGTCATGGCCGACACGCTGCAGCGCCACGCGCACGGCCGGCTTTTCAGCTGCGTCGGTTGAATATTTGATGGCGTTGTCGACGATGTTCGACAGCGCCTGGCCGATCAGTTCGCGATTGCCATTGACGGTGAAGTCCCCGTCCACGGAGGTTTCGAGCGCCACGCCGGCCTCCTCCGCCACCGGCTCGTAAAGCTCGACGACATCGCGCACGGCGGCGGCGAGATCGACCTTGCCGGTGCTTTCCGAGGAATAGCCCGCCTCCAGCCTGGAGATCATCAGGATGGCGTTGAAGGTTTTTATCAGCTGGTCGGACTCGGCGATGGTGCCTTCCAGCGCCTGCCGGTAGTCAGTGGTCTTGTGCTTGCCCGAAAGCGTGGCCTCAGCGCGATTGCGTAGCCTGGTCAGCGGCGTCTTCAAATCATGAGCGATGTTGTCGGAGACCTGCTTCAGGCCTTCGTTGAGCGTCGCGATCCTGGCCAACATGGTGTTCAGGTTTTCCGACAGGCGGTCGAACTCATCGCCGGCGCCGGTCACCGGCAGACGTCCCGTGAGATCGCCGCCCATGATGCGGCGGCTCGCCTCCGAGACGCTGTCGATGCGCTTCAGCGCCGCGCGGCCGACAAAGAACCAGATCAGCAGCCCGCCCAACCCCATCATGCCCAGCGCCAGCATCAACGCGCGGCGGATGACGGCGCGGAAGCGCTCGGGTTCGCCGAGATCGCGGCCGACAAGCATGATCATCTGGTTGGGCAGGCGCAGCACCAGCGCGATGGCGTTGTGACCCTTCTCGCCTTCCACCTGAATTTCGGGCTCGCCGGGCTGCGTCCCGTTGGGGTCGGCAGCCTGATTGCGCTGCCGCTCAAGCTCGCCTTCGCCGAAGCGGCGGTAGGAGAACGGCTCGGTCGTCCAGCCATCGGTCTCGAGCACACCCGGCTCCAGGCTCTGCACGTTCCCGGTGAGGATCTGGCCGTTGGCGTCCGCGATCAGATAGAGGTTGGCGCCGGGCTGGCGCGAACGCTGCTCGACCACGCGTACCAGCACCGGCAGGCCGCCGCGCTGATAGGCTCGCGCCAGGCCGAGCACCTCGTCATTGATCGTCTGCTGGGTCTGGCCGGTCAGCATGCGCGCCGACAGCGACGTCATGTAGAAAACGAGCAGCACGGCGCAGAGCGCGAAAAGCAGGAAATAAAGCGCCGAAAGCCGCGCCGCCGTCGTCCTCATGATGGCCGGCAGGGAAAGGGCCATTGGCGTTCTAGCCGCTCTTCAGCATATAGCCGGCGCCGCGCACGGTGTGCAGGATCGGCTTGTCGAAACCCTTCTCGATCTTACCGCGCAGCCGCGAGACATGCACGTCGATGACGTTGGTCTGCGGGTCGAAATGGTAGTCCCAGACATTTTCGAGCAACATGGTGCGCGTCACCACCTGGCCGGCGTGGCGCATCAGATATTCGAGCAGGCGGAATTCGCGCGGCTGCAGCGTGATCTCGCGCGCGGCGCGCTTGACGGAATGGGAAAGACGGTCGAGCTCAAGATCGCCGACCCGGTAGACGGTTTCGGCTTCCCTGGCGCTGGCGCGGCGGTTCAGCACCTCGACGCGGGCGAGCAATTCGGAAAAGGCGTAGGGTTTGGTCAGATAGTCGTCGCCGCCGGCGCGCAAGCCGGTGACGCGGTCGTCGACCTCGCCCAGCGCCGACAAGATCAGCACCGGCGTGGTGTTGCCGCGCGACCGCAGGCCGGCGATCACGGAAAGCCCATCGCGGCGCGGCATCATTCGGTCGACGACCATCACGTCGTAGTCGCCGGCATCGGCAAGCGCGAAGCCGGTTTCGCCGTCGCCGGCGACATGGGCGGTGTGCCCGGCCTCGGCAAAGGCCTTCTGCATGTAGTCCGCCGCCTCGCGATCGTCTTCTATGACGAGAATCTTCATAGAGCCGTTATACGCGATTTCGCTGGAAGATTGAGGGGCCGCCATGAGCGTGAAAGCTTTCGTTCAAGCATGTTGTTTGTCCCAAAACTGCCGTGCACTTTTGGGCGACATGCTTTGCTGTTAGAGCGGCAGCGGGCGATGGGGGCCCGCTGCCGCCGGGGGCAGAACACGATGACTGACTAACGCGTTCGGCCCCTTGCTTTTCCGTGCGGCGGCTCGGGGGTGTTGAAACCGCCGCACTGGAAAAGTGTTCGATGTCAGCCCTTGGCGACCGGCAGCGCGACGAAGCGGTTCGAATCGTCGCGGGTGATCTGCATCAGCACCGCCTTGCGGCCGGACTTGACCGCATCGGCCATCGCCTTGGCGACGTCCTCGGTGCCGTTCACCTCCGTCGAATTGACCGAGGTGATGACATCGCCGGGCTGGATGCCACGGTCGGCGGCATCGCTGTCGGGGTCGACATCGGTGACCACCAGGCCCTTGCCGTTTTCCGACTTGGTGACGGTGAGGCCGAGATCGGCCAGCGCGGCCGGCTTTGCCGGGGCTGGGGGCTGCTGCGGGTCGGCCGAAGCCTGCTTGTCGCTCGAAGGCAGGGTGCCGAGATCGACCTTGATCGTCTGGCTCTTGCCGTCGCGCCACACCGTGACGTCAACCGACTTGCCGGGCGAATAGGCGCCGATCAGACGGGCCAGTTCCTTCGGCGAGGCAACGTCCTTGCCTTCGACCTGGGTGATCACGTCGCCGGCGGTGATGCCGGCCTTCTTGCCGGGTCCGCCGTCCTGGGCGCTGGAAACCAGAGCTCCGTTCTGCGACTTCAAGCCAAGCGATTCGGCGATATCCGAGGTGACCGGCTGGATTTCGACGCCGAGCCAACCACGCTGCACCGAGCCGCTCTTCATCAGGTCCTGCACGACCTGCTTGGCGGTCGAGGCCGGAATGTCGAAGGCGATGCCGACGCTGCCACCCGAGGGCGAGAAGATCGCCGTGTTGATGCCGACGACCTGGCCATTGAGGTTGAAGGTCGGGCCGCCCGAATTGCCGCGGTTGACCGAAGCGTCGATCTGGATGAAGTCGTCATAGGGGCCGGCGCCGATGTCGCGGCCACGGGCCGAGACGATGCCCGCGGTGACGGTGCCGCCGAGGCCGAACGGATTGCCGACGGCAACCACCCAGTCGCCGACGCGAACCTTGGAATCGTCGGCGAAGTCGACATAGGTAAACTTGCCGACGCCATCGACCTTGAGCACGGCGAGATCGGTGCGCGGATCGGTGCCGATCAGCTTGGCGTCGAGTTCCTTGCCGTCATTCATCACCACGGTGAAGGCCGAGCCTTCCTCGACGACATGGTTGTTGGTGACGAGATAGCCGTCATCGGAGATGAAGAAGCCCGAACCCTGCGCCACCGGGCGGGGCTGGTCGTTGTTGCGGTCGCGATGGCTGAAGCGGCGGTTCTGGCCGTTCTGATCGCCGAAGCCGCGGAATTGCTTGAAGAACTGCCGCAGCTGCGGATTGTCGGGCATGTTGTTGAAGCCATCCGGATCGTCGGACTGGTCGGAGCCGTCATCGGCGGCCGGTTCGATCTTGGCCTTAACCTTGACGCTGACCACGGCCGGCGAAACGCGCTCGACGACATCGGCAAAGCCCGGCACCTGCGGCGCTTCGACCCGGACGGCGTCGGCCAGAACAGGAGCCGTGCCGGTGGCGACGGCGCCGAAGCCGATGGCGCCGGCAATGGCCAGCGAAGCGGCGGCGGCCAACAGACGCTTGCGGGTGCGGGAATATGAATTGGGGGCAATAGACATGGATCTGTATCCTCTTTTCACTGGATGCGGCTCAGGCAGAGCATCCTCGGACAAGAGGAATAGAGAGGCGCACATTACGGCGCCATTTCCGAAGCATGAAAGTTTTGTAATGTTGGCGCTGTTCAGTCGCGCCGCAGGATGGTGTCCAGCGCCGCCTGTTCCTCGGCGCTCAGCGCCTTGGTTGCCAGCGAGCGGCGGGAGCGCGTGGTCGCCACGATGAAAATGCCGCCGACCAGAAGCAGCAACACCGGCGTGCCCCACAGCAAGGCGTTGCGCGGGCTGAAGCGCGGCTTCAACAGCACGAACTCGCCGTAACGCGACACGATGTAGTCCATCACCTGCTGGTCGGTATCGCCGGCGACCAGGCGCTGGCGCACCAGGATGCGCAGGTCGCGGGCAAGGTCTGCATCGGATTCGTCGATCGACTGGTTTTGGCAGACCATGCAGCGCAGGCCTTCCGACAGCAGCCGCGCCCGCGCCTCGAGCGCGGGGTCGGCGAGAACCTCGTCCGGTTTCACCGCTTGCGCTGCGCCGGCAAACAGCAGCGCCAGCAGCAGAATGAGCGAGGCCAGCGAGAATCTGGTGCTCACGGCACGCCTGCCGACGGCATGACAGCTGCCTGCTTGCGGCGGCGCGAGGGCGCACCGACGCGCAGGCGACGGTCGAGCAGCGACATCGCCGCGCCTGCCATCATCACCAGAGCACCGCCCCAGATCAGCGTCACCAGCGGCTTCCACCACAGGCGCACCACGACCGAACCATCGGTGCCTTCGTCGCCCAGCGACAGATAGAGCTGGCTGAATCCAAGCGTCTCGATGCCGGATTCGGTCGTCGTCGTCTGCCGCACCGGAAAGAATCGCTTGGCCGAGGTGATTTCCGCCGAAACGCCACCATCGGCGCCGATCAGCGAAAAGCGGCCGCGCTGCTCGTTGTAGTTGGGGCCTTGCGCCGGGAAAAGGCCATCGAAACGCAGCGTGTGGCCGGACAGTTCGACGCTTTCGCCGGCATGCATCGACAGGATTTTTTCGGTGCCGAAGCACAGCGTGCCGACAATGCCGAGCGTCGTCAGCCCGAGTCCGAGATGGGCAAGGGCGGTGCCGAACACCGAACGCGGCAAGCCGGCGAAACGGCGCAGCATGATGGCCGGGGTTACCGAACCAAAGCCGGACTTGACGGCAAGGTCGGTCAGCGCGCCGCAGACGAGCCAGCAGGCAAGGCCGACGCCAAGAGCGGCGAACACCGACGCGCCGTCGATGAACAGGCCGGTGACCAGCATCGCCAGCAAGGCTGCGGCGAAGGCCGCCATCAGGCGCTGGGCGACGGCATAGAGGTCACCGCGCTTCCAGGCGAGCAGCGGCCCGAACGGAACCACGACCAGCAGCGGCACCATCAGCGGGCCGAATGTCAGGTTGAAGAACGGCGCGCCGACCGAGATCTTGCCGGCAGAAAGCGCCTCGACCGCCAGCGGATAGAGCGTGCCGACCAGCACGGTGGCGGTGGCGGTGGTCAGGAACAGATTGTTGAGCACCAGCGCGCCTTCGCGCGAGATCGGGTGGAACAGGCCACCGGCCGTCAGGCTTGAGGCACGCAGCGCAAACAGCGCCAGCGAACCGCCTATGAACAGCGTCAAGATGCACAAGATGAAGATGCCGCGGGTCGGGTCGGTGGCGAAGGCATGCACCGAGGTCAGCACGCCGGAGCGCACCAGGAAGGTGCCGAGCAACGACAGCGAGAAGGTCAGGATGGCGAGCAGCAGCGTCCAGATCTTGAGCGCCGAGCGCTTTTCCATGACGATCGCCGAGTGCAGCAAGGCCGTGCCCGCAAGCCACGGCATGAAGGAGGCGTTTTCGACCGGATCCCAGAACCAGAAGCCGCCCCAGCCGAGCTCGTAGTAGGCCCAGTAGGAGCCCATGGCGATGCCGCCGGTCAAAAACATCCAGGCGACCAGCGTCCATGGCCGCACCCAGCGCGCCCAGGAGGCATCGATGCGACCTTCGATGAGAGCCGCGACCGAGAAGGAGAAGCAGATGGAGAAGCCGACATAGCCGAGATAGAGCAGCGGCGGGTGGATGGCGAGGCCGAGGTCCTGCAGGACCGGGTTGAGATCGCGGCCTTCGATCGGCGCCGGATTGAGCCGGATGAACGGGTTGGACGTCGCCAGGATGAACAGGAAGAAGGTGGCGCCGATCGCCCCTTGCACGGCCAGCACATTGGCCCGCAGCGTTGCCGGCAAATTGGAACCGAAGACGGCGACCAGCGCGCCGAAGAAGGTCAGGATCAGCACCCAGAGCAGCATCGAGCCTTCGTGATTGCCCCAGGTTCCGGTGATCTTGTAGATCAGCGGCTGCAGCGAATGCGAGTTTTCCCAAACGCTCGCCACCGAGAAATCGGAGGCGGCATAGGCGCCGGCGAGGGCTGCGAAGGAGAGCGCGGTCAGCGCGAAGCCGGTCACCGTGACCGGACCGCCGACAGCCATCAGCCGCTGATTGCCGGTACGGGCGCCGATGAGCGGCACCAGCGTCTGCACCAGCGACAGGGCGAAGGCGAGGACGAGCGCGAAATGTCCGGTCTCAACCATTACTCACTCTTGTTCTCTTGCCACACGCCCTTGGCCTTCAGCCCATCGGCCACTTCCTTGGGCATATAACGCTCGTCATGCTTGGCCAGCACGCTGTCGGCGAGGAAGACGCCGTCCGCGCCGAAGCTGCCTTCGGTGATGACGCCCTGCTCCTCGCGGAACAGGTCGGGCAGGATGCCGGTATAGGTGACCTTGACCGATTTGTGCGTGTCGGTCACCGAGAACGCAACGGTTGCGCCCTGCCCGCGCACGACCGTGCCCTTTTCGACGAGGCCGCCAAGCCTGATGCGCTGGCCCGGCTGCAGGCTGGCGGTGGTCAGATCTGCAGGCATATAGAAATACGACGCCTTTTGGCCGAGCGCGTAGAAGGTCAGCCCGGTGGCGGCGCCGAGAAAGGCCAGCCCTCCGATAATCACCGACAATCGCTTCTGCTTGCGCGTCATGCCCTACTCCGTCGCCGTCAGGCCGAGCGAGGCGGCAAAGGCGGTGAATTTCTTCGCTTCCTCACTGTCGGCGCCAAACACGGCAATACCGCGATGCAGCGCGTCGCGCGCCTGGTCGGCCTTGCCCAGCACCACATAGGAACGAATGAGCTGCATCCATCCTTCCGTGTCACGCGGATTTTGTCGCAGTTTTTCGTCGAGACCAGCGACCATCGTATCGATCATGGCCTGCCTGTCCTGCGGCGGCATCGACGAGGCGGCATCGACGGCTGCGGCATCGGGGCCTTTCGCGGGCTCTCCTGACGCGACGCTGCGGTTGGCGGCCTCGGCCAGTGCCTGTTGGACAGCGCCCCGCCAGGGCGAATCCTGCGGCAGGAGTCCGAGCATTTTCTGCCAGGCCGCTGTGGCTTCCGGTATGCGGCCTTCCTGCGCCAGCGCCATCGCCAGGTAGAAGGACGCTTTCGGGTTTGCCGGGTCGAGCTTCAACGCCTGCTCGAAAGCCGATTGCGCATCGGCCGAAACGATGCCGCCGGCCGCATTGGCGATCGCTTCGCCGAGCCCGGCCTCGCGGGCAGACGTGTCGCCATCGAGGCGGATGGCGTTGCGATAGGCGGTCACCGCATCGGAAAAGCGCTGCAGGCGCAGGTAGATCGGGGCGAGCACGTCCCATCCCCTGCCGTCGGACGGATTGGCGGCAAGATGTGCCTCGGCGCGCGCCACCAACTCGTCGACCGAGCTGTCGGCCGGGTTCTTGGCCAGCCGCTCGGCAAGCGGCTGTGACGGCAAATCGGGCGAACCGAGCTGGCTGTACAGGCTCCAGCTGAGCAGCGGGACCACCAGCACCGCTGACGTCGCCACCAGCCTTATTGCTCTCGACGGCTGCCGCGACTTCGGCGCATCGGCTTGTCCGACATCCCTCAGGCGAAGGATGCGGCGGGCGATTTCGGCGCGCGCCTCCTCGGCTTCCGCCGGCTGGATCAGGCCGCGCGCAGCGTCACGCTCGAGCTCGGCCAGCTGGTCGCGATAGACTTCAAGGTCATGGTCGCTGCTGGTCGAAGCGCCGTTGCCGCCGCTGGTCAGCGGCAGCAGCACCGCCAGGCTTGCACCCAGCGTGAGGATTGCGGCTATGACCCAGAACAGCATGGTTCTTCCAATAGAGCGAGAGCCCTGCTCTCACAACATGAGGGTGCTGCGACGCTTTGACGGGAGGCCGATCACGATCAGCCGGCCCGAACGGTCAGGTCAGCGGCGTCCAGCTGCCGTCGGCGTTGCGACAGGCGGTGCCACGCGCGGTCTGGCCGGCCGTGCCGGTAAACACCGTATGGGTGTACTGGCGGCAATCCTGCGAGCCGACGCGATAGGGCTGGGCCGCGACGACTTCGCCGGAATGGGCCGAACTGTCGCTCTTCCACGTCACCTTCTGGCCGCTCGCCGTGTATTCGAGCGCCTTGTATTCCGCCTCGAGCGCCTTGCGCTTCTCGGTCTCGCTCAGGCCGCTGCCGATCGATCCGCCGACGAGCCCGCCGGCCATGGCCGAGATGATCGTCGTCGCGACTTTAGCCCCTGAAGGAGGCGACGCGGGGGGGTTGGTGATGGAGATATCCGGGCCGCCGCCCTTGCTCAGGGTTCCGCAGCCGGAGAGAGCGAGCAGTGCGGAAACGAGCGCAACGCGAATCTTCATGCCTACAACCAGTTTTCTTGAACGGGATGCGCTGGGGGGCCGCGTCATCGGGGATATCTGGAGGCCATACTATTGATATTTGTCGGAAATTTGGCCGTTTTTAACGGCTTTTGTGCAATCGATGGGCCGCCATAACACAGGCATTCGGCCATGTCGATTGGCTCCCGGGAAGAGCATCATGGAAGGCTGCGCAGGCGCACCACCGCCTTCAACCCGCCCAAGGCGGAGCGGTCCAGCGCAAGCGCGCCGCCATATTCGTTGACGAGGTCGGCGACAATGGCAAGTCCGAGCCCGGTGCCCGGCTTGGTCTCGTCGAGGCGCCGGCCACGTTTCAGCGCATCGCGCGCCTTGTCCTCGGGAATGCCTGGACCGTCATCCTCAATTGCGATCTCGAACAAGCCGGCGGCGCCGGCCGGCGTGACGGACACGGCGACAGTGCTCTTTGCCCATTTCATCGCATTGTCGAGGAGATTGCCAAGCAGTTCCTCCAGATCCTCGCGCTCGCCGGCAAAGACGATGTCGGCCACCGGCAACGTAAGCGACAGGCTGACATCAGGCTTGAGCTTCTGCAGCACGCGCACCATGGGCTGCACCAGCGGCGTCACCGGCGTGCGGTAGACGACGCTGTCGCGCTGCGCCGCGACCCTCGCCCGCTGCAGATAGTGATCGACCTGCTTCTGCATCGAGGCGGCCTGGTCGGCGATGAGTTGGCCCTTGGCGCCGCCGAGCGCACGGCCCTCATTGATCAGCACGGCGAGCGGCGTCTTCAGCGAATGGGCGAGATTGCCGACCTGTGTGCGCGAGCGTTCGACGATGCGCTTGTTGTTTTCGATCAGCGCATTGGTCTCGTTGGCGAGCGGCTCGATCTCGGCCGGGAATTGACCGTCAAGCCGTTGCGCCGTGCCCTCGCGGACCATGGCAAGCGCGTTGCGGACCCGGCGCAAGGGCTGCAGGCCGAGCAGGATGGCGATGGCGTTGATGGCGATCATGCCGACGCCGAACAGGCTGAGATAGGTCAAGAGGCGACGCTGGAAGGTGGCGATCTCCTGCTCGAGCTCGGTCTTGTTGCCCATGACGCGGAAGCGCGCGGCGCGGTTTTTGGCGTCGAGAACGAATTCGCTTTCGAACACTTGCAGTTCCTCGTCACCGATGCCGTCGGTGGAATAGCTGCGCTGGAAACTGGAATTGAACGGCACCTCGGCGACGGTCGGCGACGGGATCGTCGTGGTCATCGAGGATGAATGAAGGTTGCCGTGCACGCCTTCGGAAGCCGGCTCCACAGACCAGTACCAGCCCGAATTCGGCTCAGAGAAGCGCAGGTCGCCGAGGTCGGGAGCGCCGGTGAGCTGGCCGGATTCGGAAACGCCGACGGAGCCGATCAGGTTGAACAGATGCGCCGACAAAAGGCTGTCGAAGCCACGCTCGCTGGCCTGGCGGTAGAGCGTGGTGATCAAGGTGAAGATGACGATCAGGGTGAGGATCGCCCAGATCGTGGAAAAGCCGATGACGCGAAAGGCCAGCGAGCGCGGCCAGAGCCGTGCCGAAAAAGGCTTCCTTTCTGGTATGGGGAGCGGTTCCGCCTTACGCCTCCGGCTCACGCATGCGATAGCCCATGCCGCGCACGGTTTCGATCATGTCGATGCCCATCTTCTTGCGCAGCCGGCCGACAAACACCTCGATGGTGTTGGAATCGCGGTCGAAATCCTGGTCGTAGAGATGCTCAACCAGTTCGGTGCGCGACACCACCTCGCCCATATGGTGCATCAGATAGGCAAGCAGGCGGAACTCATGCGAGGTCAGTTTCAGCGGCTGGCCGTCGACATCGGCCTTGGAGGCCTTGGTGTCGAGGCGCAGCGGCCCGCAGGTGAGCTCGGACGAGGCATGACCGGCGGCGCGCCGGATCAGCGCCCTCACCCTGGCCAGCACCTCCTCGATGTGGAACGGCTTGGTGACGTAATCGTCGGCGCCGGCATCGATGCCCGACACCTTGTCGCTCCAGCGGTCGCGCGCGGTCAGGATCAGCACCGGCATCTTGCGGCCGTTGCGGCGCCAGCGCTCGACGACGCTGATGCCGTCCATCTGCGGCAGGCCGATGTCGAGCACGACGGCGTCGTAGGGTTCGGTGTCGCCGAGGAAATGGCCTTCCTCGCCGTCATAGGCGCGGTCGACGACATAGCCGGCATCGACCAGCGCGTCGGCCAGTTGTCGGTTGAGATCCTTGTCATCTTCGACGACGAGTACGCGCATGATCGGGCAGGCCTGTTGATGTCTCAGATATAGGCCGATTCCGACGGCCTGGGAAACAAGCCCTGTAAAGGGAAGATTGGGGGGTCAGTTCGCCGGGACGACGATCTCGGAGCGGCGCGGACGCTGGCCGTCCTTGCCAGGCACCAGAACGACGATGACGCAGACCTCCTGACCGCCCCGCGTCGACTGCGAAGCCTTGGCCAGTGTGCCGCCATTCTGCTCGGCAACCTGCTGACCGATCGCGTAGCAATCGGCCGCGGCCGCCGGCGTCGCCTGCGACGCCAACACCCCGGCGATGCCAAGCGCCAGTGTCGCGGTTCTGAAATGAGAGCGAAGCGTTTTCATGATCAGCGTTGTAACGCAACTGTGCTGAACGTGAAATGAACGGTGAGCGGTTGAAAATCCATCCCCGCAATACCCCCTGCGCGCGAAACGAATGAATGCAATCATGCCGCCCAGATCCCCTCAGACCGGGCGTGCGATTCATAGCCGGAAAACCGGCAGCGCGGCTATGTTTTTTGCCAGCTGGTTCTCAAGTCGCAGGTGGATCGGGAACAGGTCAAAGCGCGACCATTCTCAGGGGCGCCCTAATTAGCGTAGGGAACGCCAAATCATCGGAGCGCGCCATGACGGATAATGACCTTGCCGACCTTTACCGGGGCTACATCGCCTGCCTGAATGCCCAGGACTGGGCCAATCTCGGAAAGTTTGTCGGCAATGAAGTTCAGCACAATGGCGAAATGCTCGGCCTGTCAGGCTATCGCAGCATGCTCGAAGGCGATTTCGCGGCCATTCCCGATCTCAGTTTCAACATCGAACTGCTGGTCTGCCAGCCGCCGCGCGTGGCGGCGCGCCTGCATTTCGACTGTCATCCCAAGGGAATGCTGTTCGGCCTGCCGGTGAACGGCAAGCGCGTGACGTTCGCCGAGAATGTTTTCTACGAATTCGCAGACGCTCGCATTCGCGAGGTGTGGTCGGTCATCGACAAGGCCGAAATCCAGGCGCAAATTTAGGTCGCGCTTTGCGTGATGGCGCGTATCCGCAGCACCCCGTGATGGAGCGCCAGGTCCTCGTCGTAGCGCGCCTCGGCGAATTCCAGCGACAGGCGGGTCTGGTCGCGCGAGCCGGTGGCGAATGCAGCGCCGTCGAGGCGCGCCCGGATGCTGTCCATGATCAGACGCGTCTCGGCCTCGCCTTGCGCCTTCGACCAGACATGCAGCGTGATCAGCTGATCGTCATCGTTGTCGGCGCCGGTGTCGAGATCGAACGCGCTGGTCCGGCCATAGGTGACATAGGGAAAGGCGGCACTGTCGGCCGCCTGCTCGCGCAACCCGGCGCCGCCGAGCAGCGCCGTCAGCGAGGCGTCGCTTTTCAATCTCATGAACAGGGCTTGCAGCAAATCGCCGGGCGCCGTCATCGTCGTCTCCGTTCGCCTGTCACGCCTAAGAGCATGATGTCATCCGAAACCCGCTTCACACTTTTCGGCATCATGCTCTGGAACAAACCTCATGCTCGCCGGCAGTTTCGCGCGCAACCTAACTGCGTTGCGTCGGTTTCGCCAGATGACAACCGGCCCGACGCGGTTGCGAATCGGGCGGCATGGCCGGTTCACGGACCGGTTTCTATTTGGCATGCAGGGAGTTTCAAGAAGGGTGTTATGAGGAGGCCTGTTTTCTCCGACAATTCGAGGTCATTTCATGCGAACGCCATCGCTGCTGCCGGCTTTTGGAAAGCTTGGCGTCAAGCCCCCGGTCGCGATTGCGGCAGCGCCCACCCCGTCGAAGGGCATGAATGCCATGGCTTTGCGGATGCGGGAGGTTCTTTCCGTGCATGGCGGCCTGGTCTTGAAGCTGTCGGTGCTGGCCTGGACAATCCTGATCCTGGCGGCGGCATTTTTTATGTCAAAGGCCTGACGCCGAGATGGCAAACCGCTACGCCTTGCGCATGGACGAGCCTGACAGCTGGACCATCTTCGACATCTTCACCGGCCAGCCTGTCGAGCTCAAGCATCAGGTCATGGTCGGCATGACTGTGCGCGATGCGGAAGCGATGGCCGACCGCCTGAACAGCCGGGACGCCAAGCGGCGGGCAAAAGCCGACCGCAAATCCTGATCCAGGTCGATCGCAGCAGAGGCTAACTGAAATCCGCGGCGGTGAGCACATAGATGCTCTTGCGGGTGCGGGCATAAGCCTTGCTGGCAATGTCATGGATGGACCTTGACGCCGTATCGAAAGCCGCCAGATAGGTGGCTTCCGCGGTCGCCGTCCCCGATGGCGCCTTCGAGATGGCATCGGCGGCGACAGAGAAGGAAATCTGGAACATGCCGTCATGGCCGACAAAGCGGATGCGCTTGCCGGCCTCGTCATAGCTGCGGCTTGGATTGGGGAATGTCAGGCTCATGACTTGGCTCCCTTCGGTGCGGCGGCAGCCTTCTTGACTGTCGCCCGCTTCTTCTTCGGTGTCGGGTTCAGGGCTTCCTCAATGCGGTCGGCCTCTTCCTTGGCCAGGCGCAATCCCCTGAGCCTTGCGGTCTTGATCTCCCTGGCTCTGGCCTCGGATACGTAATCGGAGGTCGCCTTGTTGCGCTCGGCCGTCTTCTTCTGCTTGTCCATGAAGCGGGCCTCAGCTTTTTCCATGATACTCTGATTGCCGTCGGCCATCGCTTAAATCTCCCTGGTGCCTGAAACCGTTGAAATGAAACTTTCCATATAAATAGTCGCTTTGGCACAGAAATTCAATTTTTTGAATTATTTAGACGGAGCGCGATATCTGGAAATCCGCAGGCCACATAATACTTTTTAATATTTTGGATTGCCCGCGAATAATTTTTGGCACTCCTATCTATCGAGTGCCAACGCGCCTATAAGAGCGGTGTGGCCGCCTGTGCAGGCCCCAGAAAGAAGTTCTCATGAAGTTTCGGCCACTCCACGACCGCGTCGTCATCCGGCGCGCCGAAGGCGATACCAAATCCAAGGGCGGCATCATCATTCCCGACAATGCCAAGGAAAAGCCGCAGGAAGGCGAAGTCATCGCCGTCGGCCCCGGCGCGCGCGACGAAAACGGCGCGCTTGTTCCGCTCGATGTCAAGGCAGGCGACTTGATCCTGTTCGGCAAATGGTCGGGCACCGAGGTCAAGATCGACGGCGAGGACCTTCTGATCATGAAGGAAGCCGACATCATGGGCGTGATCGAGAAGAGCGTCGAAGCCAAGAAGGCTGCCTGAATGGCGCGCTGCGCGGTCCGCGCGGCGAAAGGTCCACTCCAAATACGAACTGGATGAAAAAATGTCTGCCAAGGAAATCAAATTCTCCACCGACGCGCGCGACCGCATGCTGCGCGGCGTCGAGATCCTCAACAATGCGGTGAAGGTCACGCTCGGCCCCAAGGGCCGCAACGTCATCATCGACAAGGCCTATGGCGCGCCGCGCATCACCAAGGACGGCGTCACCGTCGCCAAGGAAATCGAGCTTGCCGACAAGTTCGAGAACATGGGCGCGCAGATGGTGCGCGAAGTGGCCTCGAAAACCAATGACCTCGCCGGTGACGGTACCACCACCGCCACGGTGCTGGCCGCCTCGATCCTGCGCGAAGGCGCCAAGCTGGTTGCCGCCGGCATGAACCCGATGGACCTCAAGCGCGGCATCGACCAGGCTGTCGCCGCCGCGGTCAAGGACATCAAGGCGAAAGCCAAGAAGGTCAAGTCCTCGGCCGAGATCGCCCAGGTCGGCACCATCGCCGCCAATGGCGACGCCACCGTCGGCGCCATGATCGCCAAGGCGATGGACAAGGTCGGCAATGACGGCGTCATCACCGTCGAGGAGGCCAAGACAGCCGACACCGAACTCGACGTCGTCGAAGGCATGCAGTTCGACCGTGGCTATCTCTCACCCTACTTCGTCACCAACGCCGACAAGATGCGCGTCGAGCTGGAAGAGCCTTACGTGCTTATCCACGAGAAGAAGCTCGGCAATCTGCAGGCAATGCTGCCGATCCTCGAAGCGGTGGTGCAGAGCGGCAGGCCGTTGCTGATCATCTCCGAAGACGTCGAAGGCGAAGCTCTGGCGACGCTGGTCGTCAACAAGCTGCGCGGCGGCCTCAAGGTCGCGGCCGTCAAGGCGCCGGGCTTCGGCGACCGCCGCAAGGCGATGCTGGAAGACATCGCCGTGCTGACATCGGGGCAGATGATTTCCGAAGATCTCGGCATCAAGCTCGAAAACGTCACCATCGAGATGCTCGGCCGCGCCAAGCGCGTGCTGATCGAGAAGGACACCACCACGATCATCGACGGCGCCGGCACCAAGGCCACCATCCAGGCGCGCATCGCCCAGATCAAGGGCCAGATCGAGGAGACGACGTCCGACTATGACAAGGAGAAGCTGCAGGAGCGGCTGGCCAAGCTTGCCGGCGGCGTTGCCGTCATCCGCGTCGGCGGCGTCACCGAGTCGGAAGTGAAGGAAAAGAAGGACCGCATCGACGACGCGCTGAACGCGACGCGCGCCGCGGTCGAGGAAGGCATCGTCCCCGGTGGTGGCGTAGCACTTCTGCGCGCCCGGTCGGCGCTTGCCGGCCTCACCGGCGCCAATGACGATGTGACGGCGGGCATTTCGATCGTGCTGCGCGCGCTCGAAGCGCCGATCCGCCAGATCGCCGAGAATTCCGGCGTCGAAGGCTCGATCGTCGTCGGCAAGCTCTCCGACAGCAAGGATCACAATCAGGGCTTTGACGCCCAGAACGAGGTCTATGTCGACATGATCAAGGCGGGCATCGTCGATCCGGCGAAAGTGGTGCGCACCGCACTGCAGGATGCCGGCTCGATCGCAGCGCTTCTGATCACCGCCGAAGCGATGATCACTGACATCCCGGCCAAGGATGCAGCACCTGCGGGCAACGGCGGCGGCATGGGCGGTTACTGACCACGCGCCTGAAATGCCCGCCCGGGGAGCCGGGCGATAGACAGAACAACGGCCGCCGGGGAGATTTTCCCGGCGCGCCCAAGGATTTCCGTCAGTCAGCAGTCAGCAACGACAGGGAGACCGACAGATGATCACGTTCGCACCAAAGCCGAATGGCGTGCCGGCGAAGCCGGCAGAGGAAAGCCGCTTCGATCGCATCCGCCGGATTGCCGCCGACAAGCATAAGCTGACCGACGCCGGCACGATCCGCCGCGAACCGCCGAAGACCGGCGACAAGCGGCCGATGTGAGGCGCGCGCCGCGTTTCGTCACGAGACCGGGGCCGCCCCAACTCTGTTCGGCGCGCTACGCCATGAATTCGCAGCCATCGGCCTCCTTGGGCAGCTCCTTGAAGGCCATTTGAAGCGTAATTATATCAATCACTAAGCGTGCGGTGCACGCGACACATAGTGCTTTGGTCAAGCTTCTCTATGGAGGTTGTCATGGCCAATAAACTCATGGAAGGAAAACGTGGCCAGGATCTGATCAATCTGATCCTTGCCGTTTGCCTGTTCGTCTCACCCTGGATAGTCGGCTTCGCCGCTGAAACCACTGCCGCTTACAACGCCTGGATTGTTGGCGTTGTGCTCGGTGCGCTGGCTTTCGCGACGCTTTCCGTATTCGCCGAGTGGGAAGAGTGGGTGAATCTTGTTCTCGGGCTCTGGCTGATCGTCTCGCCCTGGCTGCTTGGTTTTGTGGCGAACGCAAACGCAATGGGAACCCATATGGTTCTTGGCGTGCTGGTGGTTCTCGCATCGGCCTGGGCAGTCTGGGACGTCCATCACCCGCACGCGCATGCGTGATCGGTGACGACAAAGGAGGGGCCCGGCGCGTGAGCGGCGGGCTCCGCTGACAGCTGAGAGCGATGCGCCGGCCCGCACTACCTCACGAGACCGGCGCCGCGCCGCCTTGTTCAGTGCGCCGGGCTATGAACTCATCGAGAATGCCAGTGGTGGCAGTGGCCGAAGCCGGCGGCTGGAAGTCGGCCAGCGTCCGTTTCCAGATGCCGGTGGCGCGCTCGGTCGCCGACTTCGAACCGGACTGCGTCCAGTTGCCGAAATTCGACCAGTCGGCGACCAGCGGCTCGTAGAAGGCGGTGCGATAGCGCGCCATGGTGTGGCCGGCGGAGAAGAAATGCCCGCCTGGCTGCACTTCGGCGATGGCCTCGAAACCGATCGCATCGTCGTCACCGGGAGTTGCCGCGCAAAGCTCGGCAATCGACTGCACTGCCTCGATGTCGGTGATCAGCTTCTCGAAAGAGACACTCAGGCCACCCTCCAGCCAGCCCGCGGCGTGAATGCAGACGGTGGCGCCGGCAAGCACCGAACCCCAAAGGGCGAACTGCGACTCATGAGCTGCCTGCGCGTCGGAAATGTTGGCGGCACTGCCGGCACCCGAACGCCAGGGAAGGCCGATGAAGCGCGCCAATTGGCCGGCCCCAAGTGTCGCCTTGACGTGTTCGGGCGTGCCGAATGCCGGAGCGCCCGACTTCATGTCAACATTGGAGGAGAAGGAACCGTAAAGCACGGGTGCGCCCGGGCGTACGACCTGCGCCAATGCCAGACCGGCCAGCGCCTCGGCATGCTGCAGCGTCAGCGCGCCGGCGACCGTGATCGGCGCCATGGCCCCGGCGAGGCAAAACGGCGTGATGACCAGGACCTGCCCGGCGCGGGCGAAGTCGATGATGCCTTGCGCCATCGGAATGTCGAGCTGGCGCGGTGAATTGGTGTTGATGATGGTGTAGCAATGGGCGCCAGCGCGGAATTCATCCTCTGACAGCCCGCGCGCCAGCCGGATCATCTCAAACCCATCCTCGACCTGCGGCGTTCCACGAGCGAAGACAAAGGGGAACTTGTCGGACAGCGTCAATTGCGCGCGGTTGACGGCATAGTGGCGTAAACGGTTGTCGACATCCTGCGGCTCGATGCAGGGGCAAAGCATGTGCAGTACGTCGAAATGCTGGATGAGCTTGGTCAATTCCTCGAAGGCGCTGAGCGTTCCCGGCCGGCGGCCGCGTTCGAGATCGGTGACGTTGGGCGCGCCAGCGCCGGCCAGGAATGTCATCGAGCCGAGTTCGAGCGTGAGGTCTCGGCTGCGGTCGCCGGCCAGCGCCGGGATCGACTTTGGCGCCGAGGCCAGTGCGGCCGTGACGATGTCTCGGCCGATGCGCACCATCTGACTGTCCTCATCGACCAGCGCACCGGCTTTGGCGTAAATCGCGCGCGCCTCGGGTAGCAGCACCTTGATGCCGAGCTCTTCCAGCACCCGCAGCGCCGTGTCGTGGATGGCGGCGACGCGATCGTCCGAAAACACCGGCTGCGGCAGGAACGGGTTTTTGAGCGAACGATAGTTCGGGTGGCGGCTTGAGCCGCTGCCGGCCTCCCCGGTGTGTCCGCGCCGGCGCTCGCGCCTGGTCTCCCTTATGACATCATCGACCATGGCCACCACTCCTCATTGCCTCATTGCCGCATTGCCTTGCCGTCAGGGTCGTAGGGTGAGGCCGGAATAACGCGCGCCGGCCGCTCGACGCCGACAATGTGCACCGAAAGCCCGGTGCCCTCCCCGGCGAAATCGTCGTCCATCAACGCCAGCGCGACGCTTTTGCCAATGGTGTAGCCATAGCCGCCGGAGGTGACGAAACCGACGCGCCGGCCCTTATGCCAGACCGGCTCGAAGCCGCTGGCGTCGGCATCGACGGCATCGACCTCCAGCGTCACGATCCGTCGCCGGACACCGGTATCGCGTTCCTTCAACGCAGCCTCGCGGCCGATGAAATCGCCCTTGGAGAAGGCGATGAAACGGTCGAGGCCGGTTTGCGCCGGCGTGTAGGCCTGCGTAAATTCGCGCGACCAGATGCCAAAACTCTTTTCCAGCCTGAGCGCATTGAGCGCATAGAAACCGACTTCCGCCAGGCCGAGATCTGCGCCGGCGGCGAGCAGGGTTTCGCGCAAGGCGGCGTGCATGACGGTCGGGCAATTGATCTCGAAGCCGAGCTCGCCGGCGATCGACAGCCGCGCCACGCGAGCGCTCACCATGCCGATGTCGAACCGGCCGCAGGCCATGAAGGGCAAGGCGCTTGCCGAGACATCCTGATGCGTGGTCCGCGCCACGATATCCCGCGCGTTCGGCCCGGTGACGAGGAAGCCGCTGACTGTGTCGGAGATGTCGATGACGGAGACACCCTGCGCCGCATGCGCCTCGAACCAGCGCATGTGGAATTCCCGGAGATAGTAGGAACCCATCAGCCAGTATTCGCCGCCGCCCCAGTTGAGCACAGTGAGATCGCCCTTCAGCCTGCCGTCCGGACCAAGCATCGGCGCCAGCCTCGCCTGCCCCGGCTTCGGCAGTTTCGACGCCAGCAGCCGGTCGAGCCAGGCCTCCGCGCCAGGCCCCGATACCGCATAGCGCGAGAAGGCCGAGGTATCGACGAGGCCAGCGGCGCGCCGCACCTGCAACGCCTCGTCGCCGACGATATCGAAGGCGTTGGAGCGCTTCAGCGTCGTCTCCTCGCGAAAGCCGATCGGCGCGAAATAGGCGGGGATTTCCAGCCCCCAGGAGGACGTCCATTCGCATCCCGCCGCCGTCATGCCGTCGTAGGCGCCGGGCCGCTTCAGTGGCCGGCCGGCGGGCAGGCGCTCATTGGGGAAGGTCATGACGAAGCGGCGGGCATAGAACTGGCGCGTCGTCTGCTTCAGATATTCGCGGTTGGCGGCAAAAGCGCCGTAGCGGGCGATGTCCATGCCGAATATGTCGGCTTGCGGCTCGCCATGGATCATCCACTCGGCCAGCGACTTGCCGACGCCGCCGCCCTGGCTGAAGCCCGCCATGACGCCGCACGCAACCCAGTAGTTCTTCAAGCCGCGCACCGGGCCGACGAGCGGGTTGCCGTCGGGCGTGAAGGTGAAGGCGCCGTTGACCCATTTGCGGATGCCGGCGTGCGCCAGGCAGGGAAAGCGCTCATAGGCTTTGGTGAGCTCGGGGCTGATGCGGTCGATGTCCTCGGGGATCAGCTCGATGCCGTAATCCCACGGCGCGCCGTCCATGTTCCAGTGTTTCGGATTCTGCTCGTAGACGCCAAGCAGGACGCCTTTGCGCTCCTGGCGCAGATAGGAGAAGCCGTCGAGGTCGACGGCGAGGCCGAGCTCCTTGTCGAGCGCGGCCACCTCCGGAATGTCCTCGGTGACGAAGTAATGATGCTCCATCGGCGTCACCGGCAGCTCGACGCCGGCCATGCGGCCGACCTGCTTGGCCCACAGACCTGCAGCATTGACGACATGTTCGGCGACGATCGTGCCCTGTTCGGTCAGCACATCCCAGCCGCCATCGGCGCGCGCCTTCAGATCGAGCACCCGGTTGCGCAGGATGACATCGGCGCCACGTTTTTTCGCGGCCCCTGCATAGGCATGCGTGGTGCCATAGGGATCGAGATGGCCTTCGTTGGAATCATAGAGGCCGCCCAACACGCCGTTGACATCGACGATCGGGCACATAGCCTTGATCTCTTCCGGCGTCACCAGCCGCGCGGTCTCGATGCCGACCGACTGGAACACTGCCCAAGCCGATTTCAGCCACTCCCAGCGCTGAGGATCGCTCGCCATGTTGACGCCGCCGGTCATATGCAGGCCGGCATTCTGGCCGGACTCGGCCTCGATCTCGCGATAGAGCTTGATCGTATAATCCTGCAGTGCTGCGACATTGGGATCGGCGTTGAGGGCATGGAAGCCTGCCGCGGCGTGCCAGGTCGAACCGGCGGTCAGCTCGGCACGTTCGATCAGCGCCACGTCGCTCCAGCCGAAGCGCGCCAGATGGTAAAGCACCGAGGCGCCGACCACGCCTCCCCCGATCACGACCGCCCGATAATGCGACTTCACGAGCCTCTCCCTCTCGTTGGATGCCCACACGATACATACACTGGACACATGTGTCTAGACACTTATGTCCAGAGCTTGCGCAGAATTCAGCGCCATGGCACTTGTGGGTCCATGATCATGATTGCTCCGCAGGCCGAGCCGGCACCCGGCAACATCAAGGTGACGCGCCAGGACTGGATCGATCTGGCGCTGCAGACCCTCATCGCGGATGGCATCGAAAGCGTGCGGGTGCTGACGCTCGGCCAGAAGCTCGGCGTCTCGCGCTCGAGCTTCTACTGGTATTTCCAGAGCCGCCAGGACCTGCTCGACCAGCTGCTCGCCCATTGGCATGATACCAACACCAAGGCGATCGTCGAGCGCGCCGGGCGGCCGGCCGCAACCATCATTATGGGCGTCATGAACGTGTTCGAATGCTGGGCCGACGAGCGCCTGTTCGATCCCAGGCTCGATTTTGCCGTCCGCGAATGGGCACGGCGCTCAGACGATGTTCGCGCCGCCATCGACCAGGCCGACAATGACCGCCTTGGCGCCATCCGCGAGATGTATCGCGGCCACGGCTATGACGAGGAAGACGCCTTCATCCGGGCACGTGTGCTCTACTACATGCAGATCGGCTATTACGTGCTCGACCTCAAGGAGCCGGTCGAGGCGCGGGTCAGCCATCTCGCCGCCTATCTGCGCGCCTTCACCGGCCAGGAGCCGAGCGACGCCGATGTGGCGCATTTCATGCACTTCATCGCTGCGCGCTGATATGCATTCATCGCCGAAGCGATCTCGTACCTTCGGAAGCCGAATCGAAATGCCACGCTAGGAATAGCCGGAGATTCAACGCTATTTGTCAGAAAATACGCTGACGAACGACCTCACAACTCGCCAAGGAAAGCTGACTCCGCTCCCTCCAAACCAGCCTTCTGGGCAACTCCTGCTGCCATTCTCTGCTTGTCTAGCTCGTCGCGGATGCGTCGTCTTATAAGTCGTTCTGGAAGACCAACGTTGTCCGTTCGAACCTTTTCAGCAACCTCGATAACATCCTTCGGTATCGTTTCGAATACCGGTGCAATAAAAATCCGAGACCAACCGACGCCGGACGTGTCAATTTGATCACGGCGAGGGCCAAAAGCCAGGTATTTCATTAGAAAATCTATAGAAATAAGAGGGGCATGACCTATTAACTTTGCAACGTCCTTGTCTACATTCTTCAGCAGCGACCACGCCGCGCTATCAAGCGTCAAATACCAGCTCGAGTATCCAAGCACAGATGCCCCTGTATGCCGCTTTCGCTGAGCCAAGGCCGCTAAGTAGTTTTCAGAATCGTGCTCTGAAAGGCGATGAGCATTGATACTGAACCCCTCATCTCCCCGTCTGCGTTTGTCATGAATCTTCCTCCAGTATTCTCGAACTTCATAGATCACATCGGTATCCAACCTGGATAATTCCGGCGTTTCTGCTAGTTCGATATTTGCCGTATCCGATAGAAAGTCTAAGAGATCCTCAATTGGCCTAAACTCGCCAGCAAACCCCTCAAGCCAAATCAGAAAGTCACTATTCTTGCGCCCTTGTGCCGTGTACTGCCCATAGAGATATGGGACGCGACCTTTCCAAGCGCCCGACGACATTCGATAGTAGGTCTTACATAGGTTTATATGGCGTTCGCACTCATTCATAATCCCATCCGTGACCAGCAGTTTTGTGCCGGTTCGGGAAAGTTGAGCCAACATTCGCGTAAAAGGCCGCAAATCGGGGTCGAAAGCCTGCTCGGCGATGAGTGGCAAGATGACGGTCGTATCAAGCCAAATCACACCATGCTCAAAGAGCTTTTTTGTAGCCTTCTGAACGTCAGGGACTTCCGACAAAAATGCAAAAAGGGTGTAAGCGGTCGACAGCAATCGGAGCAACTCGCGAGTAGGTTGGCTAGGAGTTTCTAGAATATCTAGGCACGTTTCATGCAAGAAGCTCTGATAAGTTCTACCGTCGTTAAGCTTTCCCTTGGGTGATAGACCACCAATAACGTCACCCATGAGGTCGGCATTTAGGGCCATATTCTTGTCACTCACTAGAGATTGAGCGAATTCTTCACCGGACCTATAGAAATATATCTCAATGGCATTTCTTATTATAGAGCTAAATTTTACTTCAGTTTCTTCGTCCGGCAATTTTGTTCTATCCAATATTTCATCTACGTCTTGCTGAAAGGCATCATTTAAAATCTTAAGGTCAGCGACTCGATCCTTGGTTGCTTCGCGCTCCTCAAAGCTTAGATGGTATTCATCCAACTTCCTCCAATGCTTCAACACCGTTTTCGATAGCCTCTTTAACGAACTTTCGATGAATGGCCTCAGCTGATGAGGAGAATGCCGCGGTAGCAACTTGTTTATGGCAGAATAAACTTCCTCACCTTTCATTTTATTTTCGGCACTCGTATACCGAAGGACACACTTTACTAGGGCGTCGTAGCAGGATTTAGTTAATCCCTTAGCTGCGTCTTCGTCATGCGCTTGCATTTCTAAGTAGTGAAGTGCAGTTCTCGCCTCTTGCCCTTTCAGCTCTACATTTCCCGGCAAAATACCTTTTGCTTCAAGGAGCGGATCAACAAATACTCGAGCCAGCTCAAGCGCTGCAGAGCGCCTGGATTCATCCAGATCCATTCGCTCGATAAACCACGATTGATCCCGTACATCAATGTTGATTCCATTTCTGGCCGAATCAGCCTTGATTCCATCTGAAGCCGCACCTATTTTCTGATTTGACATAAACACTATTGATGTAGTATCTGGAAAATCCTTTCGTATCTGCTTTATTGTTTCAAGCAACTTTGCATTCCAGTCCTTTCTAACAGAATACTGAAACTTAACGCGGGGAGCCTCGAGGTCCGAGAATACTTCAGCGTCTCGGCCACCATCACCACTGGCACTCGCGGTTGTGCGCAGTCCCGGGAATTCGGTCGCTAGGAAGGTCGAACATAACCTTTCAAAGTACTCCCAGTCAGACCCCTTCATTGTTGTCAAAGCGAGCTCAAACCGGCTGGCCGCAATCGACATGATTTTCCTCCGACGAGAAAGGACGCTGGACAACTGCAACGCTGTTCGCGGCTGTGTTTGACATGGTGCAGGTTAAACAAACGCGGCCGAATGTCGACCACTAGATGCCCTCTCGCATGCCTCAGGCAGATCCTAAGGCAGGGGCGTCGCTGTCGTTCCTTGGAGCTGCTAGCAACAATCCGTGCGGTGTGGCCCGGCTGCCCTTGTGAGCCGGGTGAAATGGATGAATAGTCTTCGCCGGGTGTGCCCGCCCTGAAATTGCCCGCTTGCGGTCTTCAGGTCGTGGTGGGGTGAGTTTCGGGAATGGCCAGTCCTTTAGAACGACGTCCAAGAAGAAGAGGTCCGATCGCCGCCGCACTGCTGGCGGTGGATGCGTGGATCGATTCCTCCCTCTACGAAATTGGCTTCAAGGCCGGCCAGTTCTGGGAATCGGCAACCATTTTTTCGCGACGCTTTCGCGTCACCGGCTGGCGGCGCGGCATCATCGAAGTGCTGAGCGAAGGTTTCACCATGGGCGCCGGCGGCTTCGTGGTGCTCTTGGCGCTGGCGATGCCGGCCTTCCAGATCACCACGGGCGACTGGCGCAGCCAGGGCGATTTCGCCGTCACCTTCCTTGACCGCTACGGCAACGAGATTGGCCAGCGCGGCATCATCCAGCGCGATTCCGTTCCGGTCGACGAGATGCCGGATCATGTCATCAAGGCAGTGCTGGCGACCGAGGACCGGCGTTTCTTCGAGCATTACGGCATCGACGTGCTTGGCCTGTCGCGCGCCATCTTCGAGAATGTGCGGGCCAATTCTGTCGTCCAGGGCGGCTCCAGCATCACCCAACAGCTGGCCAAGAACCTGTTCCTGTCGAATGAGCGGACCTTGCAGCGCAAGATCAAGGAAGCCTTCCTGTCGCTGTGGCTGGAGGCCAATCTGTCGAAGAAGGAGATCCTGCAGCTCTATCTCGACCGCGCCTATATGGGCGGCGGCACGTTCGGCATCGAGGCGGCGGCGGATTTCTATTTTGGCAAGAGCGTCAAGGATCTGAACCTCGCCGAGGCGGCGATGCTGGCCGGCCTGTTCAAGGCGCCGACCAAATACGCCCCGCACATCAACCTGCCGGCTGCCCGTGCCCGCGCCAATGTGGTTCTGTCCAACCTCGTCGATTCCGGCTTCATGACCGAAGGCCAGGTGTTGCAGGCAAGGCTGCATCCGGCCGAGATCGTCGACCGCGGCGAGCAGAAAAGTCCGGATTATTTCCTCGACTGGGCCTTCGACGAGGTCAAGAAGATCGCCAAGCCCGGCCAGCATTCGCTGGTCGCCCACACCACCTTCGACGCCAACATCCAGAAGGCGGCGGAAGAGTCCGTCGAATTCCACCTCCGCCAGTTCGGCAAGGAATACAACGTCACCGAAGGCGCCGTGGTGGTGATCGAGACCAACGGCGCGGTGCGCGCCATTGTCGGCGGCCGTGACTATGGCGCCAGCCAGTTCAACCGCGCCACCAAGGCGCTGCGCCAGACCGGTTCGTCCTTCAAACCTTACGTCTACGCCACCGCGATGGAGCATGGCTTCACGCCGGACTCCGTCGTCTCAGGCGGGCCGATCAGCTGGGGCGGCTGGTCGCCGCACAATTACAATGGCGGCTCGGCCGGCAATGTGACGCTGATCACGGCGATCGCCAAATCGATCAACACCGTGCCGGTGCGGCTGGCCAAGGACTATCTCGGCATCGGCCCGATCAAGGCGATGGCGGAATCATTCGGTGTGGAATCGCCGCTGGAATCGCACAAGACCATGGTGCTCGGCACGTCGGGCATGACGGTGATGGACCAGGCGACGGGCTACAGCGTGTTCGCGCAGGACGGCTTCGCCGGCTCCCGCCACGGCATCACCCAGCTCGTCACCCGCACCGGCGAGGTGGTCTACGACTGGGCCAAGGATGCGGCGGCGCCGCATCGCGTCTTGTCCGAACAGGCGCTGAAATACATGAACACCATGCTGGCGGCGGTGCCGGCCATCGGCACGGCGCGGCGCGCGCAGCTGCCCAACATCGTCGTTGCCGGCAAGACGGGCACGACGCAGTCCTACCGCGACGCCTGGTTCGTCGGCTTCACCGGCAACTACACGGCCGCCGTGTGGCTCGGCAATGACGACTTCACCCCAACCCGCAACATGACCGGCGGTACGCTGCCGGCGATGGTGTGGCAGCGGCTGATGGTCTACGCGCACCAGAACATCGACCTGAAGCCGATCCCCGGTCTCGACAAGCCTTTTGTTGACGAAGAGATCGCCGCCAAGGCCGAAGAGGCAGAGAAGAAAAATGCCGACCAGGCGGCCGCCGATGCCGCTGCCGAGCGTCCGCCGGTGCTGTCCAGCCGCACGACGCAAACGCTGCGCGAGATGACGAAGGTGTTCCAGACAGCACCCGTGCTCAGCGCACCATCGGCGCCGGAGACCCTGTCGGCGCTCTGATCCGCCATTCCACAGCCCCGCTTGCTCTACGGCCTGCCCCGCTATATCCCCGAACGACAATTCTCTCGTCCCGGTTCTTCATGCTCAAGACCGCCTTTTTCACGCTGCTTTCGCTTGCCATTGCCATCGGCGGCGGCGGCGGCAGCGTCTGGTATGCGCTGCAGGCGCAGAGCGGCGTCGGTGCGATCAGCATCGGCCAATGGACCGCCTTCCCCGAGATCGGCACGCAAAATGCCGACCCCTATTCGAAGGCGCGCGTGGCGCGCGAGGGCGTGCTGGCGCTGGGCAAGGCGGAGGGGCTGTCTTTCATCGCCGAACGCGATGCGGCCGGCGACGAGCTTCAGCGGCAATGCGACTACAGGATCGAAGGCAGTTTCCCCACCGCCCGGTTCTGGACACTTTATGCCGCCGATCAGTCGCTCGGCGTGGTCGACACCGGCAAGCCGAGGCTGGCGGCGCTGCAGTCCTACCAGGTGCTGCGCCAGCCCGACAATTCGGTGATCATTGCCGTCGGCAACCGCCCGGCGCCCGGCAACTGGCTTCTGACCGAGGGTTTTGGCCGGATGTATTTCGTGCTCACCTTCTATGACACGCCGATCGCCTCGAGTACCGGCCTTTCCGACGTGACGCTGCCCCGCATCGTCAAGGCGGGCTGCAATGCGTAGGCTGCTGCACGCCGTCCTGCTCGGCCTGCTCGGCGCCGGCATCGTTCACATCGTGGTGCTTTTGCTGGTGCCGGAGTTTACCGAGCGCGACGCCTGGTCACGGCTGGCGATGGCGTCCGACCTCTACAAGATGACCAGGCTCGACGCCGAGGCCGGCGGCGCGCCTGTGGTCAAGTCGGTCGATCCGTTGTTTTACGCCGCCGCCTGCCGCTTCGACCTTGCCGAAGGCGTGGTGCGCATCAAGGCGCCGGGCAGCGTGCCGTTCTGGTCGGTGTCGGTCTATGACCGCAACGGCCACAATTTCTATTCCTTCAACGACCACACAGCAACCGGCAACAAGCTCGACACCGTGGTGCTGACGCCGGCGCAGATGATCGACGTGCGCCGGGAGTTGCCGGAGGATTTGCAAGGGGCGATATTCGTCGAAGCGCCGATCGAGGAAGGCATCTTCGTCATCCGCGCCTTCGTGCCTGACGACAGCTGGAAGCCGGTTGTGTCGCAGTTTCTGGACCAGAGTTCCTGCGAGCTGCAGGACTACTGATTTTCAGCCCTGATCAGGAGGCGGCTCAGTGGTGCGGAACAGGCATGTTTGGTGTGCCTGGCTTGTCCGAGCCGGCTGGCCGCGCCCCGCCCGCCGCCGGCGGATGCTCGTAGCGGACGCCAGGGAAAATGATCACCGCCGCCGGCGTACCGGTGTTCTGAACTGCTCGATTGACTGGTGCCCGTCGCGGCACAAAAGACAGTACCATGCCCATGGTTCGCGTATTCCTCTCGGTTGCCCCGGAGCACAACGCAACGCCTCCAAATGTGATTAAGGCAGGCAGAGGGTTAACGGAGCGCTAACGGATCGCCGCTAATTTGATGTTTGTTCCAGGCCTCACGCGAAACCGACACAGTTGCGGTTGAGCATGGTCCGGGTCGTGTCGAGTGTCGGGCGTATCTTCCGTGTCAGTTTCGGATTTCAGGCAAATCGCTATACGAACGGAGTCGGGAAAAGCCGAAAGGCTGTTTCGCGCCGCGGTGTCGGCGTTCTGCTCGCTGACCCGCCCGTCGCGCCGCGAGATCGCCCAGCTCGAGGATCTGACGCTGCCGCTGTTTGACAGCGTGTCGGTCGAATCACGCCGCTATGTCGCCGCCGCCCTTTCCGAATGCGAATATGCGCCGGCTGCCCTGGTGCGGCGGCTTTGCGAGGAGCCAGTCGATGTCTGCGCGCCCTTGATTGTCCGTTCCCGCGCCCTGAGCGATATCGACCTGATTGCGCTGATCGGCCGCCACGGCCTGCCGCATGCGCGCGCCATTGCCCGCCGCAAGGATTTGAACCCGACCATCGCGCAGTTGATCAAGGCGCTGGAAAGGCCGACGCTGGTGCGGGTGCGGCAGCCCGAGCCGATCGCCCAAGTGACGGGCGACAGTGCCGAACCCGCTGCCGCCGCTCCCAGCTCACCCAAACTGCCCGGCAGCGCTGCCGAAAGCGCCAGGCGCCGGCTGCGCACGATGATGCTCGCCGAGAGCGAGGCGACATCGGTCAATCCTTTCGTCGGCTCAGCAACTTACAGCAAGCTGCGCGAGACGGCGCTGACGGGCAACGCCGCCTTCTTCCAGACCGCGCTTGCCGACGCGCTCGACATCGACTTTTCGACGGCGCGCGCGCTGACCGAGCAGTCGAGCTACGTCTCGCTGCTCGCCGGCTTGCGGGCGCTCGACCTCAGCGAGGACAGGGCATTCCTGATCACGGTCGCCGTCTACCCCAAGGAATTCCCTCACCCGCAGGCGATCCGCATCTTCCTCGACCGCTACCGGCTGCTGCACCACGAGGCCGCTCTCGAAAAGCTCCGCGGTTGGAAGGCCGAAACACTTTCGCGATCGGTGCGCGGCAATGCACTCGCCGCCGCGAACGCCGACCAGGCGCCGGACGGCGACAAGGCCAGTTTAGGGGCCAGCCTCAAGGCGTCTTGACGGAGAGAAGCTCCTCGACGGGGACCGAGCCGGCCTCGATCTCGACCACCCAGATATCGGGATCGAATTTTTTCTCCCGCTCCAGCCTGGCATCCAGCACGGCGGCATCGTCGCCGGCGCCGAGCAGCGTAAAAAACCGGTCATCCGGTTTGGCCGAATCGTAGCTGGTCTGCGGCGCCGGGCCGAACAAGGAAACTTCCCCGAGCCGGCCACGCGACAGCACGAAGACCGCGCCGGCCTCGGTCGCACCGCGCTTGACAATGGCCGCAAAGCCGCCAGCACCGAACACACGGCGCAGCAGGGCCGACACCCAAAGATCGGTGGTTACGCGCATGGGAGAGTTCCGGAGGACATGCGCAGCGTCTTAGCCGGATTTTCGCCGATCCGCGAGCGGTCGTCTCGTCAGTTGGTCAGGCCGATCTCGCGCATCTTGACGTAGACGACCTCGTCGGGCTCGCCGGTCTCGGGCAGGCCGAACAGTGACTGGAATTCCTTGATCGCAGCCTTGGTGCGGGCGCCGACGACGCCGTCGAGCTGCATGTCGTCATTGCCGAATGCCTTCAACCCGGCCTGGATCTTGACGATGCGGGGATCGGGCGCCTGGGCGGATGCCGGCGCTGAGACTGGAATGGGCGCGGGGGCGGCCACGGGCGCGGCAGCGGGAGCAGCGGCCATATCCACGGGCCGTGGCGCCGGATGCGGAATACCCGCCGTCGTCTGCTTGGCGCCGAGCTGGTCGAGCAGGACGGCGTCGATCTCACCGGATGCCGGCAAACCGACCTTCTGCTGGTAGGCCTGGATTGCCTTGTGGGTATTCGGCCCGGAAATGCCATCGACGGTGCCTGTATAGAAATCGAGGTCCTTCAGGATGCCCTGGACCTGCTCGACAGTCGGGTCGCTCTTAACGGGCGCAGGCCGCAGGATGTTGATGGTGGTTTCAGGTTCGTCTGTGCCGGGGTGCGGAAAACCCTCGATGCTGCGGGTGGCGAAGAAGGCGCCGGCATGCGGAAACGGCTGGTACCACAGCGCGTTGGCGGAAACGTAGAACAGCGTCACCAGAAAGGCGGTCGAGCCGCCGACCAGGACCGGATTGCGCGAGATGGCGCCGCCGAGCGCAATCGCACCGGCCTCGAAAGCGCTGCTGCGGCGCTTGACCGCCTTAGGCTGTTTTGCGGAGCGAGCCATTCCTGTCCCCTTTCGCGTCGCCCTTCGTCCTCGTCACGGGCATCGGCAGCACGCCGTTCCTGTCGGTCGCGCGCGCCTTCGGCCCGTTCACCGGCAGGCTGATCGTGACCGTGGTCCCCTCGCCCGGCATGCTCTCGATCGACATCGTGCCGTCGTGCAGGGCCACCAGGCCCTTGACCAGCGACAGGCCGAGCCCGGTGCCCTCGAAGCGGCGCGTATAGTCGTTCTGGATCTGCATGAACGGCTTGCCGAGATTGGCGAAATCCTCTTCGGCGATGCCGATGCCGGTGTCCCTGACCCAGAAATGCAGCCGCGAGCCGATCCGCTTGGCGCCGACGACGACATCGCCGCCATCCGGCGTGAACTTGACCGCGTTGGAGACAAGGTTGATCAGGATCTGCTGCACGGCGCGGCGGTCGGCATTGATCTCGCCGGCGTCGGGCGCAATCTGCGCCTGGAGGTCGATGTTCTTGGTATTGGCCTGCAGCTGCATCATCGACTGGCACATCTCGACCGCCTCGATGAAGCGGAACGGTTCGGGCTCGGTCGCGTAGGCGCCGGCCTCGATCCTCGACACGTCCAGGATCGAGGTGACGACGGCAAGCAGATGCTGGCCCGAATCCCTGACCAGGCCGACATATTCCTTCTGGCGCGGGTCCTTGAAGCCGCCGAACATCTCATGCAGCAGCATGTCGGAAAAACCGATGATGGCGTTGAGCGGCGTGCGAAGCTCGTGGCTGACGACGGCCAGGAAGCGGCCCTTCGCCACCTCAGCCGAGGCTGCCGCCTCATTGGCGGCGGCAAGCTCGTCGCGCAGTTCGGCGATCTCGTCGTTCTCGCGCAGCAGCAGGGTGAAGGTCTCCTGCTGCTCTTCGGCCCGAACCAGTTCGAGCTGGAATGGCCGGTAATTGTCGGCCATCGGAGCATTGCCGTCCTGCGGCAGCCGCACCCGAAGATCGAGCCGCCGCGTCAGGGCGCCATCGCGCAGGTCGGCAAGCGCGCTCAGATAAGCAACGCGATCGGACAGATGGATGCGGTCAAACAACCCGGCGCCGAAAAGCAGTTCCGGCGGCAGCTTCAGCATGGTGCGCGCCCTGGCCGATGCATCCAGGACTTCGCCATGCCGAGCGACATGCAGGACAACGGCGTCGATCATGTCTTCGAGGCGATCGCTTGGAAGGAGCGCAGGCTGCGCGCGTACGGCATCGCCAAGGGCTGCAAGCCGGGGAACCAGCGTCAACCCCCAGGCCAGCGGCAGCAGCCAGTGCCATGCCGCGACTTGCACCGCGCCGAGCGGGACGACAGAGCCGACAAAGGGCTGCAGCAGCACTGCGGCAAGGGCGGCGATGCCACCCCAAAGTGCCGCGCGCCTTGAACCGCCGATCCACCAGGCTTCGAATGGAAGCGCCAGAGCCAGCAGCGCAACCGGCGACGCCAGGCCGCCCGCTGCCGCGATGACGCCGGCAAGGGCAAGACTGCCGGCGGCAAGCGCGACCTGGGCGGCCAGCGCCATCTTGCCCGACGCCGCCACCAGCAAGGCGGCGAACCAGCAAAGACCGAAGGCGGCGAAGATTGTTGCGACGGTAACGGCGGCGCCCATGCCCGAGGTGACCAGTGTCACAGCAGCACCCGCGGTAAAGAACGGAGCGGCGAGCATGATGCCGATGAAGCGGCGCTGGCGCAGGCGGTCGTCCCGGCCGACGATGACCGGATGGACCATGCGTTCGCAACCGGCCGCCAGCGCGCCAGGCAGTTCAAGATATCTGGCCTTTATCAAACTCAACTCAACGCACTCGCACCCGGTCGTGACAGCCCCTGCTTTGCAGGTCGTTTTTGTTTGTTTGAAACTCGCATCCAGCGTTTAAGGAATGAATAAGGCTGACCGGAACAACGCCCGCCCTGCGGCAAAAATTGCGGCGCCGGCGCCGGAATGCGCCGTCATTTGCGGCCATAGTAAACGGAGCGTTATGGGCAAAAGGCGTGAGCCGGCATGCCAGCACTCCCGGATATATCCATGCATAACAATTGCTTAGATGGTTAGTGCATGATTAAGGGAATCGCCGGCATTTGAAGCCAATGCATTGCAAAATGCTTCGTTTCGAATTTGCCTAAAATTTGAGGAAAATTTTCACTGGGCAAGCAAGCCGTCCTTTGCGCCTCATGTGTCATTGTCGCTGAGATAAAAGAGGTCATGGCGCATGGACACATGATCCGGTCATGGACGAGAGGGCAATTCGATGGGCTTTCTTATAAGAATGGCGTTCTGGTTTTCGCTGGTGCTGCTGGCGCTGCCGCTGGGCGTCGGCGCCGACGAGAACGGCCACGAGAGCGTTGGGCCGATCCAGGCACTGTTTGCAGCGCGCGAGGCGGTCGGCGACATCGCCGGCATTTGCGAGCGCAAGCCAGATGTCTGCGAGACCGGCAAGTCGGCGATGCATACGATCACCGCCCGGGCCAGGGAAACCGCCAAGATCGCCGCCGCCATGCTGGACGACAAGGGCACCGAACCCGCGACGTCGCCCGACACCTCATTGGCCACCGGCAGCGTCGCCGAGGACGTTGTGCTGCCGGCGACAGTCAACATCCCTGCCAAGCTGGTGGCGAAGAACTAACACCGTTTCCGCTGTCTCTACAGCGACACCGCAGGCCGGTCGGACCTCTCGGCGCCTGCGGTGTTTTTCTTCTTTTTCCGTGACGCCGCAGCCGCGGATGACTATATCCCAAGCAATGGCCACGACGATCCAGACGATCCGCGACGACTTTTCCCTGCTCGACGAGTGGGAAGACCGCTATCGCTATGTGATCGAGCTCGGCGAAGCGCTGCCGCCATTTCCCGACGCCGAACGCAATGCCGTGAACAAGGTGCCCGGCTGCGTCAGCCAGGTCTGGCTAACCACGAGCCGAGCGCCGGGCGCCGATCCCGCCATCACCTTCACCGGCGATTCGGACGCCCATATCGTGCGCGGCCTGGTCGCCATCATGCTGGCGTTGTTTTCGGGACGGTCTGCCAGCCAGATTCTGGAAACCGACGCCGAGGCAACGCTGAAGTCGCTCGGCCTCGACGAACATCTGTCGCCGCAGCGGGCCAATGGTCTGCGCTCGATGGTCAAGCGCATTAAGCGCGACGCCGAGATGGCGCTCAAGCAGACCGCTTAATTCCGGAAACAAAAAACGGCGCCTCGAAGGCGCCGTTGATCTTGTCGAACTGTAGCCGGTATTACCGCCCCTTGCGCTTGCGGCCGAGGCCCATCTTCTTGGCCAGCTGCGAACGGGCAGCGGCATAGTTGGGGGCAACCATCGGGTAGCTGGCGTCGAGATTCCACTTCTCGCGGTATTCATCGGGCGTCAGACCGTAGTGGGTCATCAAGTGGCGCTTCAGCGACTTGAACTTCTTGCCGTCTTCAAGGCAGACGATGTAGTCGTCATGCACAGAACGCTTCGGGTTTACAGCAGGCTTCTGCTTGTCGGCAGGAGGCTGTTCGCTTGCTCCGCCCACACGCCCGAGAGCAGCATGGACGTCGGCGATAAGATTTGGCAGTTCGCCAACTGGCACGGGATTGTTGCTGACGTAAGCGGCGACCACATCGGCGGTCAGCTCGATCAGCGCATCGCTATTTCGGGAAGGTGTTTCGACGATATCCATGGTGTTCAGGCCCCAACGAAAGATGTTTCTGTTTGCGCCCTTTTTGAGAGATCGGGCATGGCGCGAATTTCATGCGGGAAGAGCTTCATGGATTCGCGTCCGGGCATCTTAATGAGCCTACGGACCAAGTAAGTCAATTCGCATCTTGCGCTATATTCAACGATATTCATCGAATAGTCGCTCTTCAGCTTCAATCTTTCGTGCACTCTGTAACTTTGCGATATTTTCTGGTCGGACCAGGACTGGCATGACGTAGGGTCATGCATCACTAAATCAGCAAGGACTCATAAAGTGGATTGCGATGCTTGGCCTATGCTTTGTAGGCTCGAATAGCTGAATTGCTGGATTCGTACAAAATCAGAAGTTGCAAGGTGTTACGACGCCCGCCGAAGGAAGACCTGCTTAGACCGGATTCAATAGGGAACGAGATATTTTCCGTAGACCCAGCCAGCAACAAAACCGCCATTTTGCGCCGGGTCGTGCCAAACTTGACACCATTGGTAGCGAATTGCCTGTTTCTGCTTCCAGTGCGGCCGACCGGCGATTTCCAGAAGGTTGAGCCCTCCCGTGCACTTGCCGGTCATCTGCAGGATCGTCCCGTTGGGGTAAGCGGCCTGCTTCTGGGATGCGTTGGACGGATATTTGCGAACGTTGAGCGTGTCGCCGAACGGCACGCCAGCCACTTGCCAAGCGGCGAAGGCGGTTGCATGAGACTGGCCGGTAACGGCCAGAACGGTCGAAGCGACGGCGAGAGCCGCGGCGGTGCTGGTATAGAAATTCATCATCCTCTCCTTTCGGCTCATTGTCCCGAGCCCGCCGCACCAATGCCTGCCTGCCCTTGAACCCGCGCTGATCGGCGTGTTCACTTGCCATTCAAGTAACTTCTTCAGTGAGACGCAATGACCAAGACCCCAGCCTTTCCGACCGCCAGCCCGCCGAACCCTGAGAAACACCCGGTCTTCGACACGCATCACGGCATTACCCGCATCGACGACTATGCATGGCTGAGGGCGGATAACTGGCAGGCGATGTTCAGGGATCCTTCCCTGCTCGATGGCCGCATCCGCGCCCATCTCGAAGCCGAGAACGCTTATCAGACAGTGCTGATGGCTGACACGCTGGAGCTTCAGAAGCAGCTGTTCGGCGAGATGAAGGGACGCATCAAGGAAGACGATTCGACCGTGCCGATGAAGGATGGCCCCTATGCCTATGGCTCATCGTTCAAGCTTGGCGGCGAACAACCACGCTATTTCCGCATGCCGCGCGATGGCGGCGATGAGCAGATCCTGCTCGACGGCGACGCGGAAGCCGAGGGCAAGCCGTATTTCCGCCTCGGGGGCGTCGACCATTCGGCCGATCACCGCAAGCTCTTGTGGGCGTTCGACGACAAGGGCTCCGAATTCTTCACGCTGCGCGTGCGCGACCTCACCAGCGGCAAGGAATTGCCTGACCAGATAGACGCCACCAGTGGTGGTGGCACCTGGAATGCCGCTGATGACGGTTTCTTCTACACCAGGCTCGACGACAATCATCGCCCGTCCAAGGTGCTGTTTCATGCGCTCGGCGACAGCCCTCAAAATGACCGGCTGATCTATGAGGAAACCGATCCCGGCTTCTTCATGGATGTCGGCGGCACGCGCTCCAATAAATGGATCATGATCGGCATCAACGATCACGAAACCTCGGAATACCGCCTGATGCGCGCCGATGAGCCGTTCGCGGAACCCAAGCTGGTGGCGGTGCGCGAGATCGGCCTGCAATATGATCTGGAAGAAGGCGGCGACATCTTCTTCATCCTCACCAATGCCGACGGCGCCAAGGACTTCAAGATCATGACGGCGCCGGCTGATGACCCGGTGCGCGCCAACTGGGAAGAGCTGGTGGCGCACGAACCGGGCCGGCTGATCCTGTCGGTGGTCGGCTTCAAGGACCATATGGTCAGGCTCGAGCGCAAGGAAGGCCTGCCGCGCATCGTCGTGCGCGACCGCCGCAACGGCGAGGAGCACCTGATCTCGTTCGACGAGGAAGCCTACTCGCTCGGCCTGTCGGGATCCTATGAGTATGACACCGAGATCATGCGCTTTACCTATTCGTCGATGACGACCCCGGCGCAGGTCTTCGACTACAACATGCGCAGCCGCGAGCGCGTGCTGCTGAAGACCCAGGAAGTGCCGTCCGGCCACGATCCGGACCACTATGTCACGCGCCGGCTGATGGCGCCCGCCGCCGATGGCGAACTTGTGCCGGTGTCGCTCCTGCATCGCCGCGACACGCCGCTCGACGGCTCCGCACCTTGCCTGCTCTACGGCTACGGCTCCTACGGTATCGCCATCCCGGCAGCCTTCAATACCAACTGGTTCTCACTGGTGGATCGCGGCTTTGTCTTTGCCATCGCCCACGTCCGCGGCGGCAAGGACAAGGGCTATGGCTGGTACGATGACGGCAAGCGGGCGCACAAGATGAACACCTTCACCGATTTCATCGCCGTCGCGCAGCATCTCGTCGCCGAGCGTTACACACAACACGACCGCATCGTCGCGCAAGGGGGCTCGGCCGGCGGCATGCTGATGGGTGCGATCGCCAACATGGCGCCGGACAGTTTCGGCGCCATCGTTGCCGAGGTTCCTTTTGTCGACGTGATGACCACCATGCTCGATGCAAGCTTGCCGCTGACGCCGCCGGAATGGCCCGAATGGGGCAATCCGATCGCATCGGCGGAGGACTATCGGACGATCGCCGCCTACTCGCCCTATGACAATGTCGCTGATCACGACTACCCGCCGATCCTGGCGCTGGCCGGCCTGACCGATCCGCGCGTCACCTATTGGGAGCCGGCCAAATGGGTGTCGCGGCTGCGCGAGCGCAAGAGCGGCGACAATCCGGTGCTGTTCAAGATCAACATGGATTCCGGCCATGCCGGCGCGTCCGGCCGCTTTTCGAGGCTGGAGGAGATTGCCTACACCTACTCCTTTGCGCTCAAAGTGTCGGGCAAGGCCGAGATTGCAAAGGAGGCGTCATGATCGATCTATCCACCTTGATGGCGTACGTCGCGGTTGTGCTTGGCTTTGTGTTTATTCCAGGCCCGGCCACACTTTTGACCGTGGCGCGAGCGACGAGTTCCGGAACCCGGGTTGGCATCGCGACGGGCGCCGGCGTCGCAGCTGGCGATGTGTTCCATACCGTCATGGCGATGGTCGGCATTTCGGCGATCATCGCCACGTCGGCAACGCTGTTCAGCATCGTAAAATACATTGGCGCGGCGTATCTGGTTTACCTCGGCATTCGCGCGATCATCGAGAGAACACCGGCCAGCCCTGGTGCCGGAGCGCTTGCGATCTCCGCCGGCAAGGCGTTTCGACAGGCTGTCCTGACCGAGGTGCTCAATCCAAAGACCGCGCTTTTCTTCCTCGCCTTCCTGCCCCAATTCGTGCGGCCTGAAAACGGATCGGTGATGCTCCAGCTGATGACGCTGGGCATGATCTTTGTTCTGCTCGGCCTTTTCAGCACAGTCGTCTTTGCCGTAAGCGCGGGCCGGCTCGGCACGTTCCTGCGCCGCAATCCATCGGTGGTGAAATGGCAAGGCAAGGTGGTCGGCGGTATCTACTGCGCGTTGGGCGTTCGCCTGGCCTTGCAGCAGCGCTGACGTCGCAGCGAAGGCGCCCATCCAGGCGTGCCGATCATCACTTTTTGAATTCCGCGCTGCTCATTTTCACTCGCAATTGCAATGGCTGCGCGTTACCCAATGCGCGGCGCCTTCCAGATCACGACATACGCAAAAGGGTCCACTATGCTGCTCGTCGACACCTATCTCGAGAAATCGCCGATCCAGGGCATCGGTGTGTTTGCCAAGGAACACATTGCCAAGGGCACGCTGGTCTGGAAGCTCGACCCAAGATTCGACCGGATCATCGACGTCGAGACCTATGAGGGCGAGAGCGGGCCGGTGAAGAGCTATCTCGACCGCTATTCCTATCCCGACCGGCGAGATCCGGCCTATATCGTCTTCGAAGCCGACGACGCCCGATACATGAACCATGACGACGAACCGAATTGCGATGTCTCCTCCCCTGAAGAGACCTATGCCTTGCGCGACATCGCTCCCGGCGAGGAACTGACTTGCAACTACAGTCATTTCTTCGAAACAGGCTTCGATTTCCTCGGCGATCGCCACCTGTAGCCGAGATCACTTAGCCGGCTTGGCGCGCACCGGATAGCCGTTGGGATGCGGCGGCACCGCCTTGAGATAGGCGGCGATGGCTGCACGATCTTCCGGTGTTAATTGCGCCATGTTGCGCTGAACGTCGACCATGGCGCCGCCGACGGAATCGAAATCGGGTGTAAAACCGGTTTCGAGATAGTTGGCGATGTCGGCTTGCGACCAATCGCCGATGCCGCCCTCGCCCGATGTGATGTTCGGTACGATGCCGCTGCCTTCGGCGGCCGCCGCACCCGCGAGCCACTGGCCTTTCCTGGTGCCGCCTGTGAAGTCGCGTGGCGTGTGGCATTCGCCGCAATGGCCCGGTCCTTCTACCAGATAGCGGCCGGCCAGCACCGGATCTGGCGTGCCGTCGGCCAAGGCGGTCACCGGCTCCTTGCTGAGGTAGAGCTGCTTCCACAGGCCGAGGCCGCGGCGGATGTTGAAGGGGAAACTGAGCGCGTTGTCCGGCGCCTTGCCGGCGACCGCCGGCAGCGTCTTCAGGAAGGCATAGAGGTCGGCGATGTCAGCCGGCTTCATGCGGGCGTAGGACGCATAGGGAAAGGCCGGATAAAAATGCTCGCCGGACGGCGACACGCCTTTCAGCATGGCATTGGCGAGGTCCTCGACCGTCCAGGCGCCGATGCCGTCCTTGGCGTCTTGCGAAATGTTGGGCGGAACGAAGGTGCCGAACCGCGTCTTGAGTTCAAGGCCGCCAACCAATTGCAAACGGGCTTCGCCCTTGGACCCCGGCTTGGCGTGGCAGGATGTGCAGCCGCCGGCATTGAAAATGCGCTTGCCCCTGGCGGCGTCGCCGGGGGCGAGTTGCGCCAGGGTTTCAGTGTCGAGTTTCACTGGCGCCGACAATAACCAGCCGGCGCCGGCGCCGACGACGCCCAGGACAAGGGCGGCGCCGACGAGTTTTTTCAACAGGGCCATTGCCCGGGATCAGCCCTTCTTCACCCGATAGGTCTGGTGGCAGGTGCCGCAATCATTGCCGAGGGTGCCGATCTGCGCCTTGAGCGCATCGACATCGGCAGGTGCGGCGGCGACAGCGGCCTTGACGTCGGCGACGTATTTCTCGTTCGTGGTCTTGAAGCCCGCCATGTCTTGCCAGATTTTCGGCGAAGCGGTGGTGTCACCGCTGTCGCTGCCGGCCGGGAACAGCGCATCGACATCGACCTTCTCGGCATTGACCTGCAGCGCCTGCAGCGCCGTCAACACGGCGGCGGCATCGAAGTCTGCTTCCCCCTTGGCGATTTTCGACAGGCCGCCGACGAGTTTTCCGCGCTCCTTCATCAGTCCCTGTCGGTCGAGGATCGGGTCGGCAAAAGCGGCCGAGGCGGCCAGGCTGAGCATAGAGATGGCGATGACAAGCTTTCTCATTCAATTGGCTCCAGGATGATGAGGGGTCGCGACCTGACGTTAACGGATGGCGGGCAGAGATTATTCCCTGCTCGCCGCACGGAAACTGCCGCTTTGCAGTGTGCCTCCGTTTCGATCTGAAAAAAGAAAAGCCCCGGGGATGCCGGGGCTTTCTGGATCGATCAGGCTTTCGCTTTTTCGTACATTTCGAGGACGTGGTCCCAGTTGATCAGGCTGTCGACGAAGGCCTCGAGATATTTCGGCCGGGCGTTGCGATAGTCGATGTAATAGGAGTGCTCCCAGACATCGACGCCGAGGATCGGCGAGGCGCCATGGACCAGCGGGTTCTCGCCATTCGGCGTCTTGGAGATCGCCAGCTTGCCGTCCTTGACGGAGACCCAGGCCCAGCCCGAACCGAACTGCGTGGTTCCGGCGGCGATGAAGTCGGCCTTGAACTTGTCGTAGCCGCCGAGGTCGGCGTCGACCGCCTTCTGCAAGGCGCCCGGAAGCTTACTGCCGCCGCCGCCCTTCTTCATCCACTTCCAGAAATGAATGTGGTTGTAGTGCTGGGCGGCGTTGTTGAAGAGGCCGGCATTCTTGCCGAACGACTGCTTGACCACCTCTTCGACCGACAGATCGCCAAGGCCTGCTTCGGCGGCCAGCTTGTTGCCGTTGTCGACATAGGCCTTGTGGTGCTTGTCGTGGTGATACTCCAGCGTCTCTTTCGACATGTAGGGCTGCAGGGCCTCGTAGTCGTAGGGCAAGGCGGGCAATTCAAAAGCCATCGGTCATACTCCTCATGGAAAAACCCGGTGTGGATACCGGATTAAGATAGGGCTGGATTGTTCTGGAACAACTCCGGAATGAAGCGCCGGTTCCTTTCTAAGCAGGTTCCGGAAAAGTGTCACACGGTTTTGCGGACAGGATGCTGCGTCAAAAAAGAATGCCTGACAAACGGAGCGCCGGCCGCTCAGCCCACGGGCGTCGAATGCGCCCATTCCCAATAGAGTTCGCGCGCCTTCTTGGCCACCGGCCCGGGCTGCAGATCGCGGTCCTCGATGCGGGTGATCGGCACGACCTTGGAATGGTTTCCGGTCGAAAAGATCTCGTCGGCTTCGAGAAAGTCGCGCACCGACAGCATCTTCTCCGTGGTCTTGAAGCCATAGTCGCCAAGCAGCGTCATGGTGCGCGAGCGGGTGATGCCGGACAGGAAGGTGCCGTTCGGCGCCGGCGTCAGCACATGGCTGTCCTTGACCAGGAAGATGTTGGAGGTGCCGGTTTCGGCGACATTGCCCAGCATGTCGAGCACCAGCGCATTGTCGAAGCCGCGCCCCTTGGCTTCGAGAATGGCGCGGCCATTGTTGGGGTAGAGGCAACCGGCCTTGGCGTTGGTCGGCATGGTTTCGATCGTCGGCCGCCGGAACGGCGACACGGTGATCGAAAAGCCGGAAGGCGGGATCATCGGCGATTCATAGAGGCAAAGGCAGAAGCGGGTCGATGCAGGGTCGGCCGGCACGCCCATATAGCCGCCATGCTCGGCCCAGTACATCGGCCGGATATAGACCGCCGTCTTGCCGTCGAACTTCTTCAGCCCGTCCCAGGTCAGGCCGACGATCTCGTCGGCGCTCATCGACGGCGCGAGGCCAAGCGCGATCGCCGAGGCGTTCACCCTGGCGGCATGCAGTTCCAGGTCCGGGGCGACGCCCTCGAACCAGCGGGCACCGTCGAAGACGCTGGTGGCAAGCCACATGGCATGGCTGCGCGGCCCAAGAATGGCGACGTTGCCCTCGTACCAGTCGCCGTCGACGAAGGTCCATGTCGTCGATTGCGCCGCAGTCGCCAGTGTCATTGTTCGGTTCCGCTTCAAAGCTGCCTGTTGCTGAGCATTGGAAGATGCTTTGACCGGTGCCGTCAACCGGCATGGAGCGGATTTTGTTGAGGCCAGTAGCCCCAGCGATGCAATCGACGCTTGCACCTTGCCCCGCCTGCCCTCAAAACTGTCGCCATGCATTACGCGGCTTACGTTTTCGACGCCTATGGCACGTTGTTCGACGTGCACGCCGCCGTGCGCCGTCACGACGGCGAGATCGGGCCGGACGGCCAGTTGCTGTCGGAAATCTGGCGCGCCAAGCAGCTGGAATATTCCTGGGTGCGCACGCTGATGGGCGGCTATGCCGATTTCTGGCAGCTCACCGAACAGGCGCTCGACTTTGCCTTGCGCAAAGTCCCTTCGGCAGACAAGGGGCTGAAGGCAAAGCTGCTCGAGGCCTATTGGCGGCTCGACTGCTATCCGGAAGTGCCGGCCGTGCTCAAAGCGCTCAAAGCGTCCGGCGCGAAACTGGCAATCCTGTCCAACGGTTCGCCCGAGATGCTTGAAGCAGCGGTCAAGTCGGCGGCGCTCGACCAGGTACTGGACGACATCTTTTCGGTCGACGCCGTCAAGCGCTTCAAGACCGATCCGTCGACCTACGACATGGTGGCGACGGGCTGGCGGCTCTATCCGGGGGCGGTCTCGTTTCAGTCCTCCAACCGGTGGGATATCGCAGGCGCCACCAAATTCGGCTTTCGCACCGTGTGGATCAACCGCTCCGACCAGCCCGAAGAGTACAGGGACTTCCCGCCGGCGCTGATCCTGCCATCGCTGGAAGGATTGCTGACAGGCGGCTAAGGGTCTGTTGCCCTCGAGCAACAGTGGCAGGATGGTCACAGCTTCGCCTTTGTTTGTCCACCCTCAGGCCAGAATCGGAACCGCCTATCGCGCCAGGCATTGGGGGAGGACGACACTGCGCCGCCTGAAGGCATTCACGCTTTCTTGCGACTTGAGACTTAAAAAAGGCAACCATGTTGAAGACCGGAATCGACCCCTATCGCCTGAGCCGTCGCGGCTTTCTGAACGCCGCAGCGCTTGGTGCCGCGTCGGTTGTGGTCTCTGCCTGCACCACCACCAGCTCAACGCCGCCGCCGGTCGAACCGCCGCCGCCAACCTATGAAGAGCCGCCGCTCGGCGATTACGCGACCATGTACGGCCCGATGACGGACAGCGGCTTCGAGCTGCCGGCTATCCCGATCAAGAAGATGGACCCGCAGTTCCTGCGCCAGATCGTTCCCGATCCGACCGGCCAGCGGCCAGGCACCATCGTCGTCGATACGACCAACCATTTCCTCTATCTGGTGCGAGAAGGTGGCCAGGCTATCCGTTACGGCGTCGGCCTCGGCCGCGCCGGCTTCGAATGGGCGGGAGACGCCGTCGTCCAGTGGAAGCAGAAATGGCCGAAATGGACGCCACCGGATGAGATGGTCGCCCGCCAGCCGGAGCTGGAGCAGTACAGCGCCAAGAATGGCGGCATGCCCGGCGGCCTGAAGAACCCGCTCGGCGCCCGCGCGCACTATCTGTTCCATGACAATGTCGACACGCTCTACCGCCTGCACGGCTCGCCGGAATGGAACTCGATCGGCAAGTCGGTTTCGTCGGGCTGCGTGCGCCTGATAAACCAGGACGTTATCGATCTCTACGACCGCGTGCCTCCGAAGACGCCGGTGATCGTGACGTCCGACATCAGCCAGCCGATGGTGGCGAGCGCGAACCGCAAGGCCATTCCGATCGACGGCGGCGTGCCGGACTCGGTCCTGCTCGGCCCGGTGAACTGATCACCAACCGGTGTTCTGGTCCGATTGAGCAAGAGGAGCGGCGGATTCCGCTGCCCGGCCAGACTGTCTGGCAGTCGATGACTTGCCGTGGCGTCAATTCCGACGCTGCTATGTTTCATCCCAAGATGCATGTATATTAGGCAGGATTAGAATTGCAGAGACATACGTTTCAGTAGATCATTAATGGCGGGGAGCGCCAACGATGAGAATTGATTTCGAAAGTCCGCCGGCGGGGAACGGCGACGTCAATTTGTTGGCCGAATGCGAGCGCCAATTGCTGCCGCTTGTGCGCGCAATTGTGGACGCGGCGGTTGCAGCCGGGTGGAGCCAGGAGGATGTTCTTCTGGCCATGGTTGAGCTGTCTTGGGATATGTATGAGAAGCGCCGAGGCGATCTGTAACAATCCTGGATGAACCCGATAATTCTGTATCGCGTCGCTGAACGGCCGCCGATCTTTGCGCTACGCGCCGTTATATTAGCCGATCATGAATAAAGCGAAGATTGCAGCGACTCTCCGTCGACCATATTTTTCCTCGTGTTTATTTTTTTCTTCACACACACATGGTTTTTTCCGAGGCATGGGCGTTACGCTGACTCTGGGGACAGCGTTGGGCTAGAGGGGATTCGCGCTGGCGTCTGGGTTCCGTGCGTTTCATCGCAGGCACGGGACTACGATGGCTGGCAAAGCGGCTGAGGCAGGCTGAATGAACAATGCGGGCAAGGAACGCGTGGAGGCGTCGATCGGGCATCTCGGCACGTCCTGGAGATAATCCCAGAAAGCGCCGGCCTGCGAAGAGCCACCATGCGAGGGAGCGGTTCGGGCGATAATTGCTGCGGGATCGTCCGTGGCTTTGGCGGTATAGGCCGGCAGGTCCAGCAACAACCGCGCGATCTATATTCGGCACGCAACGCTGGATTGCGCGGCTGGCGCGATGCATAAGCTCAAGGGTAAGATAGGATCGGAAAATCGTAACATTAGTGCAATCTAAAGAATAAAACTGTAGATTTATTGACGAAACCCTTTAAAGTTTTTATTCAGCCCGAAAATCTTCTTTTCAATATAAAGCAACGCCGCTAAGGTTCGAAGGAACGTCCAGGAATCGACGTGATTTCTGGGCGCCTCGATGCAGCACAGGTTCAATCGACCGGGACAGGGCTGAGGCACGACGGAAATGCAACACAGAGGCGACGTTCTGGAACGCACCGGGACAGGCCGGCGACGCGCGGACCAGAGCATCTTCGATGGAATTTCGGAAGATGCGGGCGCGCGCATGGTCACCTTTCGGGGCGGCGCGGCTCATGCCGTTCGCGCGCCGGGATCGCACACATTCAAGGCGGCGGAGCATTTCGGTGCGGTCATGCTGGCGCCCTCGCCCGGGATGAGGGTCTCGCTCGGCAACGACGAAGTCCACGATCATGACGGCGACACCGGCATGATCGTGGTCATCCCGGCGAACATCGAAGCCAGCGTGACGTGGTCATCCGCCATGGAGTGCATGATCGTGGCGCTCACCGCCGATAGCCTCCTTGACCTGGCGGTGCGCGAATTCGGCACCGGCCGAACTGAGCTCCAGCCGCCGCCTCTCGGGACCGTCGACCTCCAGGCACTGCAGCTGGCGCAATTGCTGAAGGTGGAATTGACGGAGCGGGAGACTCCAAACGAATTCTATGTCGATTCGCTGGTCACCATGTTCGGCGTCCACATACTCCGGAACTACGCAGGAGCAGGAAAGTTGCCACAAGGCCCAAAGGGCGGTCTGTCGAACCGCAGCGCCCGGAGGGTGCAGGAATTCCTGGACGTGAATTTTTCCAGCAAGATCACCGTGGCCGAACTGGCTGCGGTTTCCGGCCTTTCACCTAGCCACTTCATCCTGGCCTTCACCAAGACCTTCGGTGAGCCGCCGCACAAATACCTGCTACGGCTGCGTCTCGATTTCGCCGAAAAGCTCCTCGTCGAGAGCGATCTGTCGATTGCGGAAGTCGCTCACCTGAGTGGTTTTTCAGACCAGAGCCACCTGACTGTCACCATGTCGAAATATCGCGGCAGAACCCCCAAACAGGTGAAGCTGCAGGGGTGACATTTGTCGCGGGCGCCTCTCGGTTCGCCGCAGCGGTCGATCGCGAGATCCCGGCAGCCAAAAGTTGTGTTGCAGAGCGGCCACACCTGCCGCTCAGCGCTCAAAGACCGGATTTTCCTACAAAGATTCCGGACTTTTCCAAAATACATACGCCGCGAACGTACCCATGGTCGCGATGGGAAGTCATTTGGGGCGGGGGCAACCAGATGAAGCAGCATGTCGGATTGTCCCATGGACATTCAATTCGCGGAAATTGAGGTCTTCGCACCCAAGGCCGGAGCGGCCTGGGCCGCGCTACAACGCCAATACGCCAGCCGGATCAGCGGTGCGGAACTCGACCACCTCCTGGCCTGTTTCGTGCTTGGACTGACCTCTCCGGCTTGTGGCGAAGGCGATCCGGGATTTCATTTCGATCTCTGTCGCGCGCTGGTGGCGATAAACCTGTCGCCGGAGCGGACCGAAGCCGCCTTGCACACGGTTCCCGAGCCGACGCAGCCATGGGTCGCGAGCGCCTGCCAGCTGATTGAAAAACAAGGTGTGAAGATAGGTCTCTCGCTGCGAGAGACGACCGGTAATTTCAAGGATTTTTTGGCCGTCGAGGCGAATGATGCGGCACATCAGGGCGCCTCGGCAATTGCGAGGGAAAAGTAGCATGACCGGATACGTCGAGGGGCGGGCAAGGATCGAACTTTCTTCAAGCTTTGTCCGAAACTGGATCGCTGGCGCGGCCGACAGCCGCTCGGTGCGGCGCCGCCTGATGGCGGTGCTGCGCCAGGCCTGTCGTGTGCTCGGCATGGGGCGCAGAGGTCTGGGGCTTGGCGCGCTCGGCAGCGGCAGGATTGCGGCAGCGGCGCTGGGTGCGATCGCATTCGGGAGCATCGCCACCCCGGCATCGGCACAGTATGCCGCCGGTGGCGGCACCGCGACCGGCAGTGGCTCGGTCGCGGTTGGTCCCTCCGCCACCACACCCGGGCTGCGCGGTATCGCGATTGGCTCTGGAGCCACGCAGGCTAGTATCGATTCGATTGCCCAGGGCACCAGCGCCAACGCCGGCAACCAGAATGCCATCGCCATCGGCTTCCAGTCGATCGCGTCCCAGATCAACTCCATCTATCTTGGCGCGCGCACCGTGGCAGGAACAGGTGCGACGGCTCAGGGCGCCATCGGCATTGGCACGGATGTGAACGCATCTCAGGTCAACGCCATTGGGATGGGGACCCAATCCGTTGCGTCGGCACAATACTCGGTAGCTATCGGCCTGCAAGCGAAGGCCACAGGCGCTGGCGGCGCCATGGCTCTGGGCCAGGGCACGATCTCGAGCGGCGTCAATTCGGTCGCGCTCGGCGTTACCGCCAGTGCCACCGGGGCTGGCGCCAACGCCCTGGGCACCTTCTCCGTCGCTTCAGGTGGGAATTCCACTGCTGTCGGCACAAGCTCCACGGCCAGCAACAATTATGCGACAGCCGCCGGCTGGGGATCAGTCGCCAGCGGCGCCGATTCCACTGCCGTAGGACGTCAGGCCGCCGCGTCGGCGCTTGACTCGACGGCGATGGGGTACATATCCAACGCCTCGGGCCAATACAGCACCGCCATCGGCGCCAACGCCAATGCCTCAGCGACGTCCAGCACCGCGATCGGCCAGAACACGGTTGCGTCCGGCGTTCAAGCGACCGCTCTCGGCGTAGGAGCGAATGCTGGCGCCGCGAATGCGATCGCGCTGGGGCCCCTCTCCACCGCCAGCGCCACGAGCGCCATCGCCGTCGGCAACAACGCCAAGGCGGATTCGGCCGAAGCGGTCGCCATGGGCACGAATGCGGTGGCAACCGGCGGCAAGTCGGTGTCGATCGGCTCGGGTAACACGGCTTACGGCGACGGCGCGGTCTCGATCGGCGACCCCAGCTATGCCAGCGGCACCGGCGCCTTCACTGGCGGCGCCAACAACATCGCCAACAGCGACGGCACGGCAACCGCCACAGCCGCCAACCAGGCCGCCGGTGCTGTCGCCATCGGCAACAACAACAAGGCGATCGGGCAAGGCTCGGTGGCGCTGGGCAACGGCTCGACCGCCGGTGCTGCCGGCCTTGCCGGCAATGTCGCGCTGGGCAATGGCGCGACGGCGGCGGCAAGCTCCGGCGACGTGGCGTTGGGCTCGGGCTCGGTGACCGCGACGGCGGTCGGCACCAGCGGCACGACGATCGGCGGTACGGCCTACAGCTTCGCCGGCACGACGCCGACGAGCACCGTCAGCGTCGGCGCGCTCGGCGCGGAGCGGACCATCACCAATGTCGCGGCGGGCCGGCTCAGCAACTCATCGACCGACGCCATCAACGGCTCGCAGCTGTTTGCGACCAACCAGCAGGTGACGCAGAACACGACTGCAATCGCCGCCAACACCGCCGACATCACCACTCTCGGCAACACGATCAACAACATCAGCACCGGGGGCGGCATCAAGTATTTCCACGCCAATTCGACGCTTGCCGACTCCCAGGCTCTGGGGACGGATTCCGTCGCGGTCGGTCCGAATGCGGTGGCCAACAATGCCGGCGACGTGGCGATCGGCCTGAATTCCGTTTCCGGCACCACGACGGCGGTCGGCGGCACGACGATCGGCGGCGTGAACTACACCTTCGCCGGAACCACGCCGGCGGGTGCGTTCTCGGTCGGCTCGGTCGGCGCGGAGCGCCAGATCCAGAACGTCGCGGCCGGACGGCTGAGCAACTCATCGACCGATGCGGTCAACGGCTCACAGCTGTTTGCGACCAACCAGCAGGTGACGCAGAACACCACCGATATCGCCGCCAACACCGCTGATATCACCACTCTCGGCAACACAATCAACAGCATCAGCACCGGTGGCGGCATCAAGTATTTCCACGCCAACTCGACGCTGGCGGATTCCCAGGCGCTGGGCACGGATTCCGTTGCGGTCGGCCCGAACGCGGTGGCCAACAATGCCGGCGACGTGGCGATCGGTCTGAATTCCGTTTCCGGCACCACGACCGCGGTCGGCGGCACGACGATCGGCGGCGTCAACTATGCCTTCGCCGGAACCACGCCAGCCGGCGCGTTCTCGGTCGGCTCGGTGGGCGCCGAACGCCAGATCCAGAACGTCGCAGCCGGCCAGTTGACCGGCTCGTCGACCGATGCGGTCAACGGCTCGCAGTTGTTCGCGACCAACCAGCAGGTGACACAGAACACCACCGATATTGCCGCCAACACCGCCGATATCGCGGCCAACACCACTGACATCACCAATCTCGGCAATTCGATCAGCAACATTACCGGCGACACCTCGACCGCCTACACAGACGCCAATGGCGACGGCATCCGCTATGTGCGCACCAACGACAGGACGCTTGCCGTCGCGGACTCCTTCGCGCAAGGGATCGGCTCGTCTGCCCTGGGCTACCAGGCGACCGCGAGCGCCGACAATGCGCTGGCACTCGGCCGCGACACCCAGGCCAGCGTAATCGGCGGCGTGGCGCTCGGCGCCGGTTCCGTTTCGGATCGTGCTGTGGCGCCGGCATCTGGATCGATCCTCGCCGGCACCGGCCTGGTTCCCTACAACACCACCGACGCGACCTTGCTCGGCGCAGTCTCGGTCGGCACCTCCACCTCCTATCGCCAGATCATCAACGTGGCCGACGGCACCCAGGACCAGGACGCGGTCACGCTTCGCCAACTGAAGGGTGCGCTGAGCTCGTTCGCGGTGACGGGAAGCCTGTACTTCCATGCCAATTCGACGGCTCCTGACTCGCTTGCGGTCGGCGTCGATTCGGTTGCGGTCGGTCCGCGCACGACCGTCAATGGCGACAACGGCATCGGCATCGGCAACGGCGCCATCGTGCAGCAGACGGCGCCGGGAGGCATCGCGATCGGCCAGAACTCGACCGTCAACCAGGCCGACAGCATCGCGCTCGGCACCAACTCGACCACCAACGGGGCCCAGGCAGTGGCGCTCGGCGCCGGCGCGACGGCCAACGAGCCGGGCAGCGTCGCGCTCGGCGCCGGCTCGACGACGGCGGCGGCGGTCGCCACCACCGGCACAACGATCAACGGCGTCAACTACACGTTTGCCGGAACAACTCCGACGAGCACGGTGAGCGTCGGCACCGTCGGCAACGAGCGCACGGTCACCAATGTCGCTGCGGGCCGGATCAGCGGCACCTCCACCGACGCCATCAACGGCAGCCAGCTCTACGCGACCAACCAGGCTGTCGAAGCCATGCAGGGGAGCGTCGGCGATCTCAACGAGTTCGCAGTCCAGTACGACAAGAACGGGGACGGCAGCAAATCCAACTCGATTACCCTTGCCGGCGGCGACCCGAACACGCCGGTGGTCATCCACAATGTCGGACCGGGCGTTGCCAACACCGATGCGGTCAATGTGCAGCAGTTCAACACCGGGCTGTCGACCACGCTGGCGGATTCGAAGACCTACACCAACCAGGTGGCGGCCACGACGCTGCAGCAGGCCAATGCGTATGCGGACTCCAAACTCAGCCAGCTCAACATGGACATGGGCGAGGTTCGCGGCGAAGCGCGCCAGGCCGCCGCGATCGGCCTGGCGGCCGCCTCGCTGCGCTATGACGACCGTCCCGGCAAGCTGAGCGTGGCGGCCGGCGGCGGTTATTGGCGCGGTGAAGGCGCCGTCGCCTTCGGTGCGGGCTACACCAGCGAGGAGGGACGGGTTCGGGCCAACCTGTCCGGCACGACGGCTGGCGGGCACTGGGGTGTTGGCGCGGGTGTCAGCCTTACCCTGAACTGAACCCGGTCATGATCAGGCAAGCGGTCTTTGCTGGCGCACTATCCATGACTTTCATGCTCCTGTCCGGCTCGTTTGCGGCCGGGCAGGGAGCGATCCCTTCCGGCTACAGGGTAAAACCTTCCGACGTCGCGGTGCCCGCCGATGCGAAGCTTGGCGAGTATCAACGGACCACGCGTCCGTTCGAGAACTGGACGCTGATCTGCGACGAGAACCTGAAGGCCCGCCAACGGGTCTGCAACGTCACCCAGATCATCGAAGACCAGGCAGGACAGGTCGCTTTCAGCTGGTCGCTGGCCGCCACCAAGGCAGGCAATCCCTACATGATCCTGCGCACCCCGCCGGTTGCCAGGAGCGACGCTCCTGTCCTGCTGAGCTTCGAAGGGCGCAAGGAGCCTATAAAAATTCAACTCGAGGGATGCAATCAGGCCGTTTGCATCGGCATGCTGCCGGTCGGACCGATCATGCGCGAACAGATTTCGAAGGACGCGGCGTCCACCATCTCCTATCCGACGACGGACGGCAGGACGATCAACGTGACCGCGACCCTCAAGGGCCTTTCCAAGGCGGTTGAGGCGATAAAATGACCGAGGCGTCCCAAATGAACCAGCAATCGATCCATGACCGGATCATGTCCCGCAACCAGAACGTCGATGCCGTTCGGGTCGACGCAAGCAATGTGAACAGACCGAAACGGAACTGGACCAAAACGGCGATGCTTGCGCTGTTTGGAATTGCCGTCATCGGCGCTGCCGGCTTCGCCGCCATGCGATACGACCTGGTCCACACTGTCCTGCCGCTGCCGGCGGTTGCGGAGACCAGCCCGCCCAGCCAACCCGATCCGGCGCTGGCCGACACGCCATTTCTGCAACACGCCAAACAGGCAGGCTTGCAGTCTTGTTCCAACATTTTCCCGGCCCTTGGGCAGATGCTGACGACCGGCACGACGTACAGCGTCCAGTCGATCTGGAACAACGAGGCCCCCGACAAACACGTGGTGGAAGCCCTGGTCGGCATGAACTACGCCACGCAGGGCTACAGCGGCCCGGCCGCGGGCCTGGTGTTCGCAGCACCCACCGCATCTGTTTGCGAAGGCACGATGGTCCGGGTGGCACCGTTCGCGGCCAGTTGCGCCGACGTTCCGGCCCTGCTTCCGAAGGGCAGCAAGCTTGCCAATAATCTTGGACAAATCAGCGTCTATGAACTGGCCAATCGAGGAGGCAACGCGATGCTCTTGCCCACCGGCAACAGCTGCGTCGTCATTTCCGTGGCCTCGGCAGCAGGAAAACAAGGAGGCGTACAATGAGGGTGAATTCCGCCATTGCGGCGATCGGCATGCTGTTGCTTTGCGCCGGGCGGCTCGGTGCGGCGGACCTCGCCCCGGCGGCGGACGTGCCTGAGCCGCCGGCCCAGGAGGAAAAAGGCATCTGGGCGGCGATCGCTTATTCGATCCCCGACGGCAAGCACGGCTTCTTCTGGGGCGCCGACAAGCGGCAAGAGGCGATGGACATCGCCGTCAAGCATTGTCAGAACGCCGGCGGCGACGGCTGTACCGTGGTCAGCGTGTTTCGCAATCATCGTCACTGGGACGACGACGATAACACCGGCTTTCCCTACAATCATTGCGGGGCCCTCGCCGTCGGCGAGAAGGCGGAGGGACAGCTGACCAGTTGGGGATCGGAGACGGCGCAGACGCGCCGCGAGGCCGAAGACCTGACGCTGCAGGCCTGCGAGCGGACGGGACAGAAATGCAAGATCCGCGAATGGGTGTGTACGTAAGGCTCCTGCTGCGGCTCAGGACCCCCTTCACCCAGCCGCTCGCCGCCTCGCCTGGACGGTGAAGCCAGTTGGCTAAGCACCAGCCTGCTGTCGGTATTCGGTTGTGCGGACTGTTCGCGTCAACGCGAAGCGGTGGAACTCCAATCAAGCCGCATGTCTGCACTCAACGTGGCGCCGTGCTCAAGCGGCGTCAGCCCTTCGCCGTGATGCGCATCGACGGTATGCGACACCGGCTCGAAGCAGAAGAAATCGGCATCGTGCGACGGCGAGTAGAGGATGAAGACGTCGAGCGCCGGTGAGGCCGTGAGCGAGATGGCGATCCTGTCCTCGGGCCGGGTTATCCTGGCGCGGCGGTCCCAGCCGTCGAAGGCATTGTTCACCCAGCTTCGCGGCAGCAGGGAGGCGCTCGAGAAATTCCACGCGGGGTAGTCGGCCACGGGCGCCACGCCGACCGGCAAATGACGCTTGTCCTCCAGCCAGACCCGCGCCGCCTTCGCCTCAAGCGTCGTTGCGGCGCTGCGCGGGAACCATGGATGAAAGCCGAGGCCGTAAGGCAGTCGAATGCCGGCACGATTCTCCACGGTGAGCGTGGCATCGAGGGCCCCGTCATGCAACGCATAGACGACCCGTGCCGCGTATCGGTAGGGGCCGATCCCGCCGGCGTCGAGGACCAGTTCCGCTTCGGTGGCGCTGTGGCCGGCAATCCGCCACTCCCTCTGGAAGCCGTCGCCATGGATCGGAAAGGCCTCTCCCGGCACATTCGGCTCGACCGCGTGGAAGCGGCCGTCGAACGCGAAGCCGCCGCCAGAAATACGGTTCGACCAGGGAACCAGAAGCTGGCAGCCGGAGGCGCCGGTGCCATCGCCGGGCTTAAGCAGCGGCACCGCTACATCGCCGATCAGTGCGTCGAAGCGCGCGATCGCCGCCCCCTTCTGCGGCGCCAGGACGAGACGGGCGCGGTCGTCGCGCAGTTCCAGAAGGCCAGCCATCCCTCACCAGCCGCCGTCGATGGCGATGTTCTGGCCGCTGATCATGTCCGAGGCGGGCGATGCCAGGAACAGCACGAGATCGGCGACGTGGTGCGGTTCGATGCGCATCTTGAGACCCTGGTTCTCCAGGATCCAGGCGTTGTATTGCGCCAGCCGGTCGCCGAACACACGCGCCTCGGCCTCCGAAACCACCGCGCCAGGGGATACGGCGTTGACCCTGACGCCGTGCGGCCCAAGCTCCCGCGCCAGCGACTTGGTCAGGCCGAGCATTGCGCCCTTCGACGCGACATACGGGACGTAGCCGTCCCAGCGGCCATTGAGCGTGATGGAGCAGAAATTGACGATCTTGCCATAAGCCTTCGCCTTCATGCCGGCGCGCAGGCTCGCGCCAACGCGAAGGCGGCTGAGGAATTGACGCGGATCTGATCCTCATACTCGGTCAGCGAGAATTCTTCGAACGGCCGGTTGATGATCAGGGCAGCGTTGTTGATCAGGACGTCGATCCCACCTTCCCTCGCCGCCAGCGCGGCCACCGCGGCTTCCGCCTCGGCAAGCCGGTTGAGGTCGCAACCGACGAAGGTGACATCGCCGTCTGCCTGCGCAGCCAGTTCCGAGGCGACCCCCGGCCCGTCCTCGCTATCGGGGCGATCGAGCACCAGAACACGCGCGCCGGCCCTAGCCAGCGTCACCGCCTGGGCCCGGCCAAGCGAGCCAAGGCCGCCGGTCAGGAGCACGACACGATCGGCAAGGACCTTCATTGCCGGCACCTCTTAGAGAACGCTGTGGACTTCATCGATCGAGGTCTCCCCGACCCGCTTGTCCAGCACGATTTCGCCGCGCGCCATCGCCACCACGCGGTCGCAGCATTCGAAAACGTGGTGCATGTTGTGGCTGATGAAGACGCCGGTGATGCCTTGCTCTTTCAGGCCGCGCACGAAGCCGATCACCTTCCTCGTCTCCTTGACGGAGAGATGGTTGGTCGGCTCGTCGAGGATCATCACCTTCGACTTGAAATGCATGGCCCGGGCGATGGCGACGCCCTGCCGCTGGCCGCCGGAAAGCTCGCCAACAAGGGCATCCGGCGAGCGCAGGTGCAGGTCGACATTGGCAATCGCGCGGATGCTTTCGCTGGCCATCTTCTTCTGGTCGAGCAAGCCGACGCCGAAGACCGAAAACCGGGTCGGCTCGCGGCCGATGAACAGGTTCCTGGCGATCGACATGGTCGGCACCATGGAATTGTACTGGTAGATCGTCTCGATGCCGAGATCCATCGCGTCGCGCGGCTTGGCTATGCGGACTGTCTGGCCCTCAACCTTGATCTCGCCCTGGTCCGCCGTGTGGACGCCGGAGAGGATGTTGATGAGGGTTGATTTGCCGGCGCCATTGTCGCCGACCAGTCCAAGCGCCTCGCCGCGGGTGAAGTCGAGCGTCACCCCCTTCAGCGCGTGGACGCCGGAATACCATTTGTGAAGCTTATGCACGGAGATGATCGCGTCGGCCATCGCTTAGTCCTCCATCTTGATGGCCTTGGCGCGCTTGCGCATCCAGGCATTGGCGACGACGGCGAATATGGTCAGGAAGCCGATGGCGAACTTGAACCAGTTGGCGTCGACATGGCTGAGCACGAGACCATTGTCGATGACGCGGATCAGCGTCGTGCCGATGATGCCGCCCATGACGGTGCCGATACCGCCGGCGAGCGAAGCGCCGCCGATGACGGCGGAGGCCACCGCCTGCAGTTCCATGCCCTCGCCGATCGACGGCAAGGGCGAGCCCAGCCGCAGCACCTGCAGCATGCCGGCGAAGCCGGAGAGCATCGAACAGAGCATGAAGCAGATGATCTTGACCCTGGCGGTCGGGATGCCCATGGCGGCGGCGGCCGGCGGGAAGCCGCCGGTGGCCTTGATCCAATTGCCGAAATTGGTGCGCGAAAGCATCAGCGACGTCAGCACCGCAATGCCGGCAAACCACAGGAAGGACATACGGAACATGTTGCCGGGGCCAACGAAGGAGGTGAACAGCCAGTTCGGCAGGTCGGCCGGGAGCAGCGGCGGGAAGCCGCCCGAGACGACGACGGTGAGCGAGCGCGCCATGAACAGCATGCCGAGCGTGGTGATGAAGCTCGGTATGGCGAAGCGAAGGGTGATGTAGCCATTGATGAAGCCGATGCCCGCTGAGACAAGCAGTCCAATAAGCAGCGCCAGCGGGAACGGGGCGCCATGCACCATCAGCACCGCCATCGTCATCGGCATCAGCGCGAACACCGAGCCGACGGAGAGGTCGAACTCACCGCTGATCATCAGGATGGTGACGCCGATGGCAACAAGGCCGGCCTCCGGCAGGATGCCGAGAATGCCGCGCAGATTGTCCTGGTTGAGGAACACGCCATGCGAGCGGATCTGGAACACGACGATCAGCAGCAAGAGCAGGATCAGACCGGCCAGCTCCGGCTTTTCGAGATAGGTCTTGAACAGACGCTTCACGTCAGGCTCCAGGAATTCGAAGTTCGGTTGATGCATCGGCGGCGCGCGGCGCCGCCGATGCAAAGCCATTCATTGGCGCTGCGCTGTCAGCGCATCCCTTGGGCGGAGAGCGCCATGATCGCGTCGGCCTGGTTCGGCCGCACGATGCCCTGGCCGGTGTCGATGTCGGAAGGCGCCAGGCCGATCTTCTTGTTGAGATAGGCCTCCATCACCGGCATGAAGCCTTGCATGTAGGGCTGCTGGTCGACCAGCGCCTGCACGTAGCCCTTCTGCATTTGCTGCAGCACTTCGGGCACCAGGTCGAAGCCACCGAGCAGGACCTTGCCAGGCGCTACGCCGCGATCGGCCAGCACGCGGGCGACGCCGGCGCACCAGAACCCGGTGTCGAAATAGGCAGTGGTGTCGGGATGGGCGTTAAGGTAGGCGCCGACACGGTCGGAGGTGATGGCAAGGTCGGTGCCGCTGTCGATGCGCTCCCACGACACGTCGCGGTCGGCATGCGCGGCCTTGTATTCCTCCAGGAACTGCATCACGCCGGCGCCGCGGCTTTCGGACCAGTTCTGGCCGGGTGCCGAGATGCCGACCAGCACCTTGATCGGCCCGTCCTTCGGGAAGCTCTCGGAAATGGCCTTGGCGAGCGAATAGCCCGCCGGCTTGAAGCCCTGTCCGACGAAGGCCTGGCGCGCATTGCCCTTTGCGCCTTCGGTGTCGTCGACATTGACGGCAATCACCAGCACGCCGGCGTCGCGCGCCTCCTTGATGACGTCATCGAAGGCGTGGTCGTCGACAATCGAGGTCAGCAGCGCGTCGGGCTTGGCGGCAAGGGCAGCGCGCATGTTGGCGATCTGCTGCTCGACCGAGCCCTCGGTCTGGGTGAAGACCATGTTGCAGCTGGCCTCGACCTTGGCGCAGCCGTCGTCAAAACCCTTCTTCACCGCTTGCCAGAAGGTGTTCGAGGCCGACGAATGGTGCGTGAAGACGATGTTCAGCCCGTCGGCGCGCGCAGCGGTCTGGACGCCGAATAGAGCGACGCCAAGCAGAAGTGTTGCAGTCAGTTTTCTCATTTCAATTCCTCCCTTTGGATTTTCTAGATGTCGGTCTTGTCGGAGACGCGGCGCTGCACGGTGTAGGCCTTGCCAAGGTCGGGGTTGAGCGCCAGCCCCAGGCCCGGTCCGGGCGGCACGGTGATCATGCCGTTCTTCACTTCAGGCAGCGCCGTCACCAGGTCCCGGTACCAGGTGCGGTAGAAGGCGCGTACGCTTTCCTGGACCAGCGCGTTGGGCGCATTGAGCGACAGGTGCGTCGAGGCGGCGAGCACGACCGGACCGGTGCAATCATGCGGCGCAACCGGCAGCCGCCAGGCCTCCGCCATCGAGGCGATCTTGCGCGCCTCCGACAGGCCGCCGCACCAGGAGATGTCGAGCATGACGATGCCGGCAGCCCCGGTTTCGAGCAGGTCCCGAAACGCCCAGCGGCTTCCCAGTGTCTCGGAGGCCGAGATCGGCGCGGGGCTGACCGCCTCGTAGCGTTTCAGGTCGCCGAGGCTGTCCATGCGGATCGGGTCCTCGTGCCAGTAGGTGGCATAAGGTTTCAGCGCGCCGGCGATCTTCATGGCCGGCAAAAGCTGCCACATCGAATGGAACTCGACCATGATATCGATCTTGTCGCCGACGGCGTGGCGGATCTTCTCGAATGGCTGCAGCGCGGATTTGAGATCCGCCGCCGAGATGTCGTTGCCACGCGTCTTTTCGGCGGCGTGATCGAACGGCCAGATCTTCATGGCGGTGATGCCGTCCTCGAGCAGTTCTTCGGCCAGTTCGCCGGCGCGGTTGAGGAAGCCGTTCAGATCGTCATAGTCGCGCCCCGCGCCGATGCCGTAATTGGCCGTCGTCTGGCCCTTGGCGTCCTTGATGTATTCGGTGCCGGCGCAAGTGTTGTAGGTGCGGATGGAGCGCCGGCTGAAGCCGCCCAGAAGCTGCGCGATCGGCTGACCGGTGACCTTGCCGAAAATGTCCCACAGCGCGATGTCGAAGGCCGAATTGCCGCGCACCTCGGCGCCGCTGGAGCGGAAGCCGAGATAGCCGACCAGGTCGGCGGACAAAAGGTCGATCTCGAGCGGGTCGCGGCCGATCACCCGTGGCGCGACGTATTCGTGCAGATACGCCTCGACCGTGCGCGACAGGAAGAAGGTCTCGCCGAGCCCGGTGATGCCCTCGTCGGTATGGACCTCGACCCAGAGGAGGTTGGGCCGCTCCTCGATGCGAATGGTCTCGATCGCGGTGATCTTCATGTCAGGCGATTCCCGCGTCGAGCAGCGCCTTGACGCTCTTGTCGAAATGTTGCGCCATGTGCTCGACGGCGAGCCGCGGATCGCCCTTGAGGATCGCTTCGGCTATGTCCTCGTGCCCCTTGATCATCTTGAGCTGGTCTTCGCTCGAAGAGCGCGTGCGCCAGCCGATCACCCAGGTGCGGCGCGTGACCCCGCTGAAGGCGGTGACGATCAGCGAGAAGACGGGATTGTGCGAGGCCGCCGCGATCGCCTCGTGAAAGGCGATGTCGTGCTCCATGACGATCTCGGGGTTCTGGAAATTCTCACGCATCAGCCTGGCGGATTGCGCAATCGCAGCAGCTTCCGCCTCGGTGCGGCGGAGCGCCGCGAGCGCTACCGTGCGCATCTCGATCGTGCGCCTGACGTCATAGACCTGATGGACGCTGATCTGCTGCGTGGTGATGCCGTGCTCGATCACCATCGACATGGCGCCGGTGTCGAGTTTGGCGACGGTGGCGCGGCGCCCGGCGCTCATGTCGATCAGGCGCATTGCTGAAAGCGACCGGAACGCCTCGCGCACGACGGTTCGCGAGACATTGAGCTGGCGCGTCATGGCCGCTTCGCTTGGCAGCGGATCGCCGGCTGCAAGGCCCTCCGAACGGATGTGCTGGGTGATCGCCTGGATCGCCGTGCTCACAAGGCCGGGATTCGGCTCAGCCGCTGTCTCCGTCGGATCCTGCATGTCGCTCCCTCAAAACCTGTATGACAGGTTGCTATCTAATTGTTGTTAATTTATCCAAGAGATATATGTCAAGAGTGTTTCTAGCCTGGGGAACCGCATGAACGAGACGAACGCTGGCCTGCTCTTCGATGCGCGTGACGTCGTCGGGGAGAGCCTGATCTGGGACGATCGCTGCGACCGGCTGGTCTGGATTGACATTATCGGCCGCAGGATCCACCGGCTGGATCCGCTGACCTTGGTTCACGAATCCTGGGAGACGCCCGATCTGGTCACTTCGATCGGCCTGCGCGCCGATGGCGGCGCCATTGTCGGCCTCAGGAACGAGATTGCCTTGTGGGACTTCGGCGGGCCGTTCCGAACGATCGCGACGATTGAGCCGGACCGGCCCGACATACGGCTGAACGAAGGCGTCGGTGCTCCCGATGGGTCGTTCTGGGTCGGCACGATGGCCAACAACATCGGAGCGGACGACGCACCCGTCGCCATCACGCAGGACGCCGGGCAGCTGTTTCGGGTCGCACTCGACGGCGGCGTGACGCGCCTGTCCGACGACCGTTTTGGCATCACCAACACCATGGTGTGGACGCAGGACGGTCGCTTCGTGACCGCAGACACGATGAAAAACGCAATCTACAGCTACGCCTCGGACGGCGGCTCTTCACGGCTTGCCGACCGGCGGCATTTTTTCGGCAGCTTTGAGCGTGGCCTGCCCGACGGCTCCTGCATGGATGCCGAAGGTTACATCTGGAATTGTCGGGTCGTGGGCGGCAGCTGTCTTGCCCGCATCGCGCCGGACGGCCGGCTGGACCGGATCGTCGAACTTCCTTGCTCCTGGCCGACGAGCTGCGCCTTTGGCGGCGCCGATCTCGATACGCTGTTCGTCACTTCGGCGCGCTTCACGATGACCGCCGAGCACCTTGACGCGCACCCAAATGAGGGCGCCCTTTTTGCGCTCCGGCCGGGGGAACGAGGCCAATCGAGCAACCGCTTCGGTTAGGTTCTCCGCGATGCAGCCGGGGAGAGACCGCTGGCGTTGGCCGCCGTCGCCTCAAATCGGTCGGGCGGGCTGATGCTTGCTACCGTCCCCTGGACAGGCTGCCCAGAATCCCACGCACGATCGCCCGGCCGACCGATGAGCCGACGGACCGCACGACGGCTTTGATCGCGGCCTCGGCCACGGTCTGGCGGTTGGACGGGCGCGGCGCCGGCGCGCGCCTGGACGGCGGCGGCGAATCGTCATTGCCGAAGCCGGGGATGGTCCAGCGCGAGCGGCCGCTGTCGGCCTGTTGCTCCTCCGCCTCCTGCGCGCCCTTGGCCTTCTTCTGCAGCATCTCGAAAGCCGATTCACGGTCGATGGTCTGGTCATACTGGCCGGCGACCGGGCTCTGTTCGACCAGCTTGCGCCGCTCGTCCACTGTGATCGGGCCAAGCCTGGACGATGGCGGCCGGATCAGCGTCCGCTGCACCATGGACGGGACGCCCTTGGCTTCCAGCGTCGAGACCAGCGCCTCGCCGGTGCCGAGTTGGGTGATGGCGGTGGCGCAGTCGAAGTCGGGATTTGGCCGGAACGTCTCGGCGGCTGTCCTCACCGCCTGCTGTTCGCGCGGCGTATAGGCGCGCAGTGCATGCTGCACGCGGTTGCCCAGCTGTGCCAGAACCTTCTCGGGGATATCCAAAGGGTTCTGCGTGACGAAATAGACGCCGACGCCCTTGGACCGGATCAGGCGAACCACTTGCTCGACGCGGTCGATCAGCACCTTCGGCGCCTCGTCGAACAGAAGGTGCGCCTCGTCGAAGAAGAACACCAGCTTCGGCCTGTCGGGATCGCCGACCTCGGGCAATTCCTCGAACAGCTCCGACATCAGCCAGAGCAGGAAGGTGGCGTAGAGCCTGGGGTTCATCATCAGCCTGTCGGCGGCGAGCACGCTGATGGCGCCGCGACCGTCGCGGGTGGTGCGCATGATGTCGGCGATGCGCAGGGCAGGCTCGCCGAAGAAATGCGCCGCACCTTGCTGTTCCAGCACCAGCAGGGTGCGCTGGATGGCGCCGACGGAGGGCTTGGTGACATTGCCGTAGCGCGCGCTGATCTCGTCGGCGCGCTCGGCGATGTTGGCCAGCAGCGCCTGCAGATCCTTCATGTCGAGCAGCAGCAGGCCGTCCTCGTCGGCGATGCGGAAGGCGATGTTCATGATGCCTTCCTGCGCTTCGGAGAGGTTCATCAGCCGTGACAAAAGCAGCGGCCCCATTTCCGAGACGGTGGCGCGGATCGGGTGGCCCTGCTCGCCGAACAGATCCCAGAAGATGACCGGGAACTCCTGGAAGTCATAAGGGTCGAGCTTGACCTGTTCGGCCCGCTTGACCAGGGAATCCTGCGCCTTACCCATCATGGCGATGCCGGACAGGTCGCCCTTGATGTCGGCGCAGAACACCGGCACGCCGGCATTGGAAAAGCCTTCGGCCAGGATCTGCAGGCTGACCGTCTTGCCGGTACCGGTGGCGCCGGTGATCAGGCCATGGCGATTGCCATACTGCAGCAAAAGCTGCTCGGCGCGCTGGTAGCTGTCGTCGGGCTTGCGGCTGGCGCCGAGGAAAATGCTGGTCTCGTCAGCCATATGTCCATGTCTCCGCAAACTGAAGTGTTAAGGCCAATGGCCTTGCCGCACCTATAGTCAGGCCATTGCACAGCGACAATGCCAATCGTCAGATGGGCCAATTGTCTAAACTGGACCAATCCTCCAAATCGGTTTTTGGAGCTTGCGGATTTTGCCGCTGTTTGGCAATCGTTCATGGTTCGTCCACGCGGTCTGACCTATATCAGAGAGATCGAGTTCGGACCCTGGAGTCGCATTGCATTGCGATATCGGACGGGGAACCGTAGACTGGACTGCCCAGGCTGGTGCGGCCGCATAAGAACGAGGAAAATGGATGGGCGCCGGAGCCTTGCAGGAAGTCGAACCCACAAACGTCGAGCGCCAGCGATGGCTGGCCTTGGCGGAAAAGGCGTTGGCCGGCGCATCCTTCGAGGACAGGCTGGTGTCGCACACCGACGACGCCATTCGCATCGAACCGCTCTATGAGCGCGCCGGCGGGGCGGAACCGCTTGTGCGCGCCAACCCCAAGCTGCCCTGGATCGTCAGCCAGCGCATCGACGATCCCGATAGCGGCCGCGCCAAGGCGCAGGCGCTCGACGATGTCGCGCAAGGCGCGACGGGATTGTCGTTGGTCTTCGAAGGCGCCCCGAATGCATTCGGCTATGGCCTGCCGAGGACGGCACAGGCGCTGGAGACGGTGCTTGACGGCGTGCCGCTCAACCGCGTGCAGATCCGCATCGACGCGCATCCCTGGAGCCGCGCCGTGGCCGACTGGCTGGTGGCGTTCCTGAGCAAGCGCCGCTCCGATCCGGCAAAGCTCAACCTCTCCTTCGGCATCGACCCGGCGGCGATCTTTGCCGGCACCGGCCGGCTGCGCATGTCGATCGAGGCCTTGCAGGCATCGATGCCGCAATCGCTTGCGCATTTCTTCTCGCTGGGCGTGCCGGGCGTGCTGCTCGAGGCGGACGGGCGGGTGTTCCACAATGCCGGCGCCACCGAGGCGCAGGAGCTCGGCACCATGCTTGCCTCCGCGGTCTCCTATCTCAGGATGTTCGAGGACGCGCGCCAGCCCCTCGTCTATGCCGCACCACATATCGGCTTTGCGCTCAGCGTCGACCAGGACCAGTTCCTGTCGACGGCCAAGCTCAGGGCGTTGCGCAGGCTGTGGGCGCGAATCCAGGAGACGTGCTCGATCCCGGCCTCGACCGCCAACATCCATGCCGAGACCTCGTTCCGCATGATGACGGCGGCAGATCCCGAGACCAATATTCTACGCACTGCGATCGCCGGTTTCGCCGCGGCCGCCGGCGGTGCCGATTCGATCTCCATCCTGCCGCACACAATCGCGCACGGCCTGCCGGCGCCTTTTGCGCGCCGCGTCGCCCGCAACGCGCAGCTGATCATGGCCAATGAAAGCCATATCGACCACGTCGCCGACCCCACCTATGGCTCGGGCGCGGTCGAGGCGCTGACCTTGGGCTTGTGCGAAGCGGCATGGGCAGAATTCCAGAGGATCGAAGCGGAAGGCGGCGTTCTGGCGAGCCTGCAGCAAGGCCATATCCAGGCGCGCGTAAGGGCAGCATCCGAGCGCCGTGCCGAGGCCTACCGGTCGGGTGAACGGGCAATCATTGGCACCACGCTTTACCCTCTGAAAAGCGAGGCCCCGGTCGAGACGCTGGCGGCCGAGCGGCGGCCTCCCTTCACCGAGGGCGTGGCGGTGTGCGAGGCGCTGTTTCCGGTCCGCATCGACCAGTCAATCGGAGCCGCGCCGTGATCCCGAATTTCTCAGAGATCGGCTGGTCGGCGCCACGGCGCATACCCGTCGAGGTCAAGGGCTCGCGACTGACGCCGGAAGGCATTGCCGTCAAGCATCTCTACGGCCAGGGCGACCTCAAGGGGCTTGCCGATCTAGACACCTATCCGGGCATGCCGCCCTTCGTGCGCGGCCCCTACCCGACCATGTATGTCCAGCAGCCGTGGACGATCCGGCAATATGCCGGCTTCTCGACGGCGGAAGAATCCAACGCCTTCTACCGGCGCAACCTCGCTGCCGGCCAGAAGGGCCTGTCGGTCGCCTTCGATCTGCCGACGCATCGTGGCTATGACAGCGACCACCCGCGCGTTGCCGGCGATGTCGGCATGGCGGGCGTCGCCATCGATTCCATCCTCGACATGCGGCAATTGTTCGACGGCATCCCGCTCGACGAAATGACGGTGTCGATGACCATGAACGGCGCCGTGCTGCCGATCATGGCGCTCTACATCGTGGCGGCGGAAGAACAGGGCGTGGCACAGAAGGATTTGGCGGGAACCATCCAGAACGACATCCTGAAGGAGTTCATGGTCCGCAACACCTACATCTATCCGCCGAAGCCTTCGATGCGGATCGTGTCGGACATCTTCTCCTACACATCGAAGAACATGCCGAAGTTCAATTCGATTTCGATCTCCGGCTATCACATGCAGGAGGCCGGTGCGACGGCCGACCTGGAGCTCGCCTACACCATTGCCGACGGCATCGAATATGCCCGCGCCGGCGTCGCCGCCGGGCTCGACATCGACCGTTTCGCGCCACGGCTTTCCTTCTTCTGGGCAATCGGCATGAACTTCTTCATGGAGGTCGCCAAGCTCCGCGCCGCGCGGCTTTTGTGGTCGAGCCTGATGCAGCAGAATTTCGCGCCGAAGGACGAACGCTCGCTGTCGCTGCGCACCCATTGCCAGACGTCGGGCTGGTCGCTGACGGCGCAGGATCCCTACAACAACATCACCCGCACCATGATCGAGGCGATGGCGGCCACGCAAGGCCATACACAGTCGCTGCACACCAATTCCTTCGACGAAGCGATGGCGCTGCCGACCGACCATTCGGCCCGCATCGCCCGCAACACGCAGCTCATCCTGCAAAAGGAATCCGGCACCACGCGCATTGTCGACCCGTGGGGTGGCTCGGCCTATCTGGAGCGGCTGACGCATGATCTGGCGGCGCGCGCGCTCGCCCATATCGAAGAGGTCGAGAGCCTTGGCGGCATGGCGGCAGCGATCGAACAGGGCATTCCGAAGCTGCGCATCGAAGAAGCGGCCGCGCGCACGCAGGCACGCATCGATTCCGGCGAACAGATGCTGGTCGGCGTCAACGCGCATCGGCCGGAGAACGACATCGCGGTCGACGTGCTGAAGATCGACAATGCCGAGGTCCGAGCCCGGCAATTGTCGAAGCTGCAGAACCTGAAAGGCACGCGCAATGTCGGCGCGGTCGAGAGCGCACTCGATGCGCTGACCCGCGCTGCGCAAGGTAACGAAAACCTGCTGGAATTCGCCATCCGCGCCGCGCGCGCCAACGCCACCGTCGGCGAGATCTCACTGGCGCTGGAAAAGGTCTTTGGCCGCCACGTCGCGTCGGTGCAGACGATCTCCGGCGTCTATCGCAATGCGCTTGGCGACAATCTGGCGGTCGACCGGCTCGTGGAGAAGCTCGAAGCTTTTGAGAAGAAGTCCGGCGGCAAGCCACGCATCCTGGTGGCCAAGATGGGACAGGACGGCCACGACCGCGGCCAGAAAGTTATCGCCACGGCCTTCGCCGATCTCGGCTTCGACGTCACCGTCGGCGCGATGTTCCAGACGCCGGATGAGATCGCCAAGCTGGCGGTCGCGCAGGATGTCCATATCATCGGCGCCTCGTCGCTGGCGGCGGGCCATCTTACGCTGATCCCCGAACTGCGCGATACGCTGAAGAAACTCGGCCACGCCGACATACTGATCGTCGCCGGCGGCGTCATCCCGCCGCAGGATTACGACGCGGTGCTGGAGGCTGGTGCTGCGGAAATCTTCCCGCCGGGCACGGTTATTCCGGAAGCTGCGGATCGGTTGTTGGATCGGCTGCTGGCGGGCTGAGCGACCGCGTCAGGCGTCCGACAGCTTGACGATTTCCCATTCCTTGCCGTTGACGCTTGCGACGTCGCCGACCTTCTTGCCGAACAGCGCAACGGCCATCGGCGAGACGTGGGAAATGCTGCCCTTTGAGGGATCGGCTTCGTCTTCGCCGACGATCTTCCAGTGCACCTTCTTGCCGTCATCGGCTTCCAGCGTAACACCCATGCCGAAGCGCACCTGGTCGCTGCCGGGTTCCGGCACGGAAAGCTCGGCACTTTCGCGACGCGCGGTCCAGTAGCGCAGGTCGCGCGAGACGACGGCGATGCGCTCGCGGTCGGCCTTTCGCTCGGCTTTCGCCAGTATGTCGCGCAGATCGGTCAGACTGTCGTCGATCTGCGCCAGACCGCGCTCCGTCACCAGATTGCGGTGCGGGCTGATCGGCCGCTCGCCGATGCCGGCAATGGCGTTTTCGCTGTCTTCCTCGCGGGTGAAGGCTCTGCTCATCGGATAAACTTAGGCCCGCTTCGGCGACTGTACAAGCCACTTGCCGGACCCGGTCATTGGCCGGACTATAGCCGGGCGAAGACCTCTGCGGCTGGCATGATTCCTGCGGTTGGCCGGACGATCGCAAGGGATGTGCCGATGTTGAACAGACGAGCGCTGCTGAAGGGAACGGCCGGCTTTGCCGTGCTCGGTCTTTCGCTGGGCAATGCCTTGGCAAAGACGGCTGCGCGCGGCTCGATCGACGCCACGGAGCTTGGCGTGCAGCCGAACGCACCGGACGATCAGAGCAAGGCGTTCATCCGAATGCTTGCCGAGGCGAGCGAACGCAACGCGCCGGTGTTCCTGCCGCCGGGCAACTATGTCGTGTCCAACCTGAGCTTGCCCGCCCGTGTCAGGCTTTCCGGCGTGCCCGGCGCCTCGCGCATTATCTACGGCGGCAACGGCCATTTGCTGACCGCCGAACAGGCTGAGCATATCGACCTCACAGGGCTGGTCTTCGACGGCGCCAACAGTTGGCTGGCCGATGACGCGCAAGGCCTGCTCGACCTGCGTCGAGTCGCCCATCTTGCCATCGACAATTGCACGATCACCGGCAGCGGCAAGCACGGGCTGGCGTTCGAGCATGTATCGGGCCGCGTCGAGCGCTGCGACATATCGGGGGCAGCGGATGCCGGCATCTATTCCGTCGAGGCCGCCGGCCTCGAGATATCGGGTAATACGGTGTCGGATTGCGGCAATGGCGGCATTCTCGTGCACCGCTGGCAGCAGGCTGAGGACGGCACCATCGTCAGCGGCAACCGCGTGCAGCGCATTGGCGCGCGCAGCGGCGGCACCGGCCAGAACGGCAACGGCATCAACGCCTTCCGCGCCGGCAATGTCTCCGTCAACGGCAACATCGTCTCGGACTGCGCCTTCTCGGCGATCCGCGCCAACAGTTCCAGCAATCTGCAGATGACAGGCAACACCTGCTCGCGTTCGGGCGAAACCGCGCTCTATTCCGAATTCTCCTTCGAAGGCGCCATCATTGGCAACAACATCGTCGACGGTGCCGCCAACGGCATCTCGATCGTCAACTTCAACGAGGGCGGCCGCATGGGCGTGTGCTCGAACAACATCGTGCGCAATCTGTCGACCACAGGCCCCTACCCTGCCGATCCACCTGGCTTCGGCGTCGGCATCAGCGTCGAGGCCGACACCACCGTCTCGGGCAATGTCATCGAGAACGCGCCGCTCTATGGCATGCAGATCGGCTGGGGCGCCTATATGCGCAATGTGGTTGCGACCGGAAACATCATTCGTCAGGCCGGAACCGGCATCGCCGTCACCGTGGTCGAGGGCGCGGGAAACGCCATCATTTCCAACAATGTCATCGACGGCGCCAAAAACGGCGCCATTATCGGCCAGCGCTGGGCCGAACCCGCGACCGGGGACCTCGCCAAATCAAGCGACAGCGGCTATGCGCATCTGACGGTTGAACGCAACAAGGTCAGCTAGAATAGTCACGGCTTCTCGCGTTTTATTGGCGGCGACTTCTCGGCAGCCACGTCCGATTCCACATCGACTACCACTGGCTCCACGAACCAGGCGTGCTCGGAACGAGCACTCGAAGACGGAAGATCCAACGTCGGAAAGGCCTTGTTGATTTTGTTAATGGCCCAGACCAAGCCGGAAACAATACCGATATAGGCCAACACGCCCGCAAGCATGGCTTTCAGACCGGCATTGTCGGCCACCCAATGCGCTATCCGCACGCTAAAGGCTAAAAGCGCCAAGCTTGTAAAAAGAAGTCCGTATAGGAGACCAAGTGCAATTCGGTGATACACAATGCGGCTCACAATCCGGAATATAGCGCGAACTTATACTTAAATATCTGAAAATTGGCAAAAGCCGAACATCGAATTGGAATGACCTCGATGAATCGCTAGGCGCACTTTCGTTCGGCTTTTAAGGTAGCGGGCGCATCGCTAGCCAATCGCCGCGGTCGGCCGCAACGCCCCGACCTTGGCTCCAATGCGGCTTTCAATTGGCGGATGGGCCAGTTCGCCGAGCTTTGCAGCCACCGTTTCGTCCACCCGCAGCAATTTAGCCAGCACAGCCGCGATCATCACCTCGGCGGCCCGGCCGGCACCGTCATCGCATTTTAGCGCAATGCCAAGGCCAAGCTCTGGAACGGCGGCGCAATAAACGCCCTCGGCGCCGGTCTTGACGAAGATGCGGCCGGGCGCGGCCTCCATCAGCGCGACGTCCGCTTTGCCGGTGCCGGCAACCAGGAAAGGTTCGGCCATGCAAGCTGACAGCAAACGTTTGGCGGCCTTGGCGCGCACAGGGCCAAAGCCCCTGCCCGTCGCCATACGGGCAAAGCCCAGCGCGAAGCTTTTCAGCGGCACGGCGTAGGTCGGGATGGAGCAGCCATCGATGGCCCGGTCATCGGCATCGTGGGCAGCGCCGGTCACCGCCTGCATGGCGTCTCGTACCATCTCCTGAAAGGGGTGGCCGGCCTTGACGTAGCCCTGATGGGCAATCCCCGAGTGCACACAGGTGCAGAGAAAGCCGGAATGCTTGCCGGAACAGTTGTTGTGCAGCGCGTTCGGCGAGCCGCCGGCGCGCGCCAGAGCAATCTCCGCACCATGGCTGGACGGCCAATGCGCGCCGCATTCGAGCGCCGACTTGTCGAGCCCGGCCTTGGCCAGCATCGCCTGCGCCAGTTCGACATGCGCCGGCTCGCCGGAATGCGAGGCGCAGGCCAGCGCCAGTTCGCGGTCACCGAAGCCGTAGGCATCGGCAGCGCCCGTTTCGACCAGCGGCAGCGCCTGGATCGCCTTGACTGCGGAGCGCGGAGAGACTGGCCGCGCCGTATCGCCGATTTCCAGGACAGGCTTGCCGTCACCATCGAAGATCGCGACAGCGCCGCGATGGGCGCTCTCGACGATCGCGCCGCGCAAGACTTCGACCAGAACCGGATTTGTCATAAGCTACGCCCCAAAAATACGGGCTGCTTCTACCTGATCCGGTCGAGGATGGAAACGTAGTTGGCGACGGCCGCGCCACCCATGTTGAAGATGCCGCCGAGTTTTGCCCCGGGCACCTGGATGCCGCCGGCCTCGCCAGTCAACTGCATGGCGGTCAGCACATGCATCGACACGCCAGTAGCGCCGATCGGATGGCCCTTGGCCTTCAGGCCGCCGGACGGATTGACCGGCAGCCTGCCGTCCTTGGCCGTCGTGCCGTCCAGCGCAAGTTTCGCACCCTCGCCGGGCTTGGCCAGGCCCATCGCCTCGTACTCGATCAGTTCGGCGATGGTGAAGCAGTCATGCGTCTCGACGAAGGAGAGATCGTCGAGCGTCACGCCGGCCTTCTTCAAGGCCTGGTTCCAGGCCTGTTCGCAGCCTTCGAACGAGAGAATGTCGCGCTTCGACATCGGCAGGAAATCCTGGACATGCTCGTTGGCGCGGAAGGCAACGGCACGACGCATCTTCAGCGCCGTCGAGGTGTCGGTCAGGACAAGGGCGGCAGCGCCATCGGAGACCAGCGAACAGTCGGTGCGCTTCAGCGGACCGGCAACGAAGGGGTTCTTCTCGCTTTCCTGGCGGCAGAATTCGTAGCCGAAATCCTTGCGCATCTGGGCATAGGGATTGTCGACGCCGTTCTTGTGGTTCTTGGCGGCGATCATTGCCAGCGCATCCGACTGGTCGCCATAACGCTGGAAATAGGCCTGCGCGATCTTGCCGAAGACGCCGGCAAAGCCCGCGGGCGTGTCGCCGTCCTCCGGCAGATAGGACGCCTTGAGCAGGTTCTTGCCGATTTCGGGACCGGGCGTCGTCGTCATCTGCTCGGCGCCGACCACCAGCACGACGCGGGCGGCATTGGCGTCAATGGCGCGGATGCCTTGGCGGACCGCGGCCGAGCCGGTGGCGCAAGCGTTTTCGACGCGCGTCGCCGGCTTGAAGCGCAGCCGGTCGTCGGCCTGCAGCACCAGGCTGGCGGTAAAATCCTGCGGGGAGAAGCCGGCATTGAAGTGGCCGAGCACGATCTCGTCGACCTCGTCCGGGCCGATGCCGGCATGGTCGAGCGCGTCGACCGCAACCTTGGTGATCAGGCCTTCCAGCGTCTCGCCTTCCAGCTTGCCGAAGCGCGAATGCGCCCAGCCAACGATGCATGCGGTCATGGCGGTCTCCATCCTTGGCGCCAGCCTAACATGTGGGCTCAAATGGCGCACTTCGCCTTTATTGTTCAAATATAAACAATCCCTCGTGCGTCGAAAAGGGCCGCAAGCCGACAATCGCTTGGTGCAGGCGGCAATCGAGTCGATTTTTTGTTGATTGACGGATCAATAAAAAATAATCATGCGAACCAAGAGCCGGGAATAACAATGCCGAAAGTCGGAATGGAGCCACTGCGCCGCAAGGCGCTCATCGACGCGACGATCTCTGCGATCGGCGAGCGAGGCTCGCTGGACGTGACCATGTCGGAGATCGCCGGACGGGCCGGCGTGTCCTCGGCCCTTGCTCATCATTATTTCGGCGCCAAGGACGAGCTGCTGTTCGCAACGATGCGACACATTCTGGCGGAACTCACCGCCGACATGCGGCGCGCTCTGCAATCCGCCGCCACGCCGCGCCAACGCGTCTCGGCGGTGGTCGCCGTCAACTTCTCCGACATCCAGTTCCAGGCCGAAACCATCGCCGCCTGGCTCGCCTTCTATGTCGAAGCGCAGCAATCATCGGCCCTGCGCCGGCTGCTCCGGATCTATGCCCGGCGGCTGCATTCCAACCTTATGAGCGGGCTGACCGGCATACTGGCCAGGCACGAAGCCGACCGTGCAGCGGAAGCGACGGCGGCGATGATCGACGGGCTCTACATCAGGCGCGCACTGAAGGACGGCGTGCCGGACGCGGCGACCGCGATCGCGCTGGTCGAAGACTATCTCGAAATCAAACTCGGCGGGCGGCAGACACAGTGACAGCCTCAGTGACATCAAGGCGACCCAACATCCTGATCGTCATGGTCGATCAGCTCAACGGCACGCTGTTTGCAGATGGGCCAGCGGATTTTCTGCATGCGCCGCATCTCAAGGCGCTGGCTGCGCGGTCGGCGCGCTTTGCCAACAATTACACAGCCTCGCCGCTCTGCGCGCCCGGCCGCGCCGCCTTCATGAGCGGGCAATTGCCGTCGCGAACCCAAGTGTACGACAACGCGGCCGAGTTCGCCTCGTCGATCCCGACCTATGCGCATCATCTGCGCAGCGCCGGCTACTACACCTGCCTGTCGGGCAAGATGCATTTCGTCGGCCCCGACCAGTTGCACGGCTTCGAGGAGCGGCTGACCACCGACATCTATCCCGCCGATTTCGGCTGGACGCCGGACTATCGCAAACCCGGCGAACGCATCGACTGGTGGTATCACAATCTGGGTTCGGTGACCGGCGCAGGCGTCGCCGAAATCAGCAACCAGATGGAGTATGACGACGAGGTCGCCTTCCATGCGGTGCAAAAACTCTACGACCTTGCCCGCACCTCCGATGATGCGGCCAGCCGGCCCTGGTGCCTGACGGTTTCCTTCACCCACCCGCACGACCCCTATGTCACGCGGCGGCAATATTGGGATCTCTATGAAGACTGTCCCGCACTGGAGCCGGAGGTGGAATTCATCGCCTATGCCGACCAGGACCCGCATTCGCAACGGCTCTACCGCGCCAGCGACTATGACAGTTTCAACATTACGCCGGAGCAGATCCGCCGCTCGCGGCGCGGCTACTTCGCCAACATCTCCTATCTCGACGACAAGGTCGGCGAGCTGGTGTCGGTGCTGGAGCGTACGCGCGTGCTGGACGACACCATCATCCTGTTCTGCTCCGACCATGGCGACATGCTTGGCGAGCGCGGCCTGTGGTTCAAGATGAATTTTTTCGAGGGCTCGGCACGGGTACCATTGATGATTGCCGGCAAGGGCATTCCTGCAGGCCTGATTTCCGAGCCGGTTTCCAATCTCGACGTGACGCCGACGCTGCGCGATCTCGCTAGCATAGATATCTCAGGGATCGCGCCGTGGACGGACGGTCAGTCGCTGCTGCCGCTGCTTGAGGGCACGAAACGCAACGCCCCGGTGCTGATGGAATATGCCGCCGAGGGCTCCAACGCGCCCTTGGTGGCGATCCGCGACGGCCGCTACAAATTCATCCATTGCGAGATCGACCCGCCGCTTCTGTTCGATCTCGAAGCCGATCCGCGCGAGTTGACCAATCTTGCCTCCGATCCGGCACATGCCGATCTGGTGGCGGCCTTCACCCGAGCCGTGCGGGCGCGCTGGGACATGGCGGCCTTCGATGCGGCCGTGCGCGCCAGCCAGGCGCGGCGCTGGGTGGTTTATCCCGCCCTGCGAAATGGCACGCACTACCCCTGGGAATTCCAGCCGCTGCAGAAGGCCTCGGAGCGCTACATGCGCAACCACATGAACCTCGACAATCTCGAGGACCAGAAACGCTTTCCGCGAGGCGAATGATGACAATTGTCCCCTCTCTCGACCATCTCAGACAGGCCTATGCCGTCACATCGAAGGCGACGCAGATTACACCGCTGCTGGAATCAGCAGCGCTCGCCAAAGAGACGGGCGCTGCGCGCGTCTTCATCAAGCCGGAATCACTGCAATGGGCAGGATCGTTCAAGGTGCGCGGCGCCTATTGGCGGCTGAAGCGGCTGTCGCCTGACGAAGCCAGGAAAGGCGTCGTCGCCTACTCCTCGGGCAATTTCGCGCAAGGGCTGGCGGCTGCCGGCCAGGCGCTCGGCATTCCCGTCACGATCGTCATGCCGATCGACGCGCCGGCCGCCAAGCGCGATGCGACCGCAGGCTACGGCGCGCGGGTCGTGCTGACCGATCATGGCGATCGCGCCCGTGAGGAAGTCGCGGCCGCCAAGGCGCGCGAGATCGCCGAAACCGAAGGTCTGGCTTTGCTGCATCCCTTCGACGATCCGGAGATCGTTGCCGGCCAGGCCGGCGCCGGGCTCGAAGCGCTCGAACAGCTCGATGCCAAGGGCGCCAGCGCCGATCTGTTGTTCTGCTCGGTCGGTGGCGGCGGGCTGATCGGCGGCGTGTCGCTCGCCTTCCACTATCTGTCGCCGGCAACCGAGATCATCGGTGTCGAGCCGGAAGGGTTCAACGGCATGGGAGCGTCATTGGATCACGGCGCCATCGAAACCATGCCGATTGCGCCGAAGTCGATCTGTGACGGGCTGATGTCACGGCGGCCGGGCGATGCGCCCTTCGCGGCCGTCAAGACCGCAGGCGTGCGCGGCATCACTGTCGACGACGCCTCGGTGCGACGGGCGATGAAGATTGCCTTCGAGCGGATGAAGCTGGTGCTGGAGCCGTCGGGCGCCGCATCGCTGGCAGCGCTGCTCGGTGGCAAGGTGAATGTGGCTGACAAAACAGTCCTGGTTGTGGCTACCGGCGGCAACGTTTCGCTCGCCGATTTCATGGCGCATATGAACAATGCTTGAAGCAGATTTCGTCATCATCGGCTCCGGCTCGGCCGGCTCGGCCATGGCCTACCGCCTGTCGGAAGACGGCAAGCATTCGGTCATCGTCATCGAGTTCGGCGGCACCGATATCGGCCCGCTGATCCAGATGCCGTCGGCGCTGTCGATCCCGCTCAATATGAGCCTCTACGACTGGGGCTTTGCCAGCGAGCCCGAACCGCATCTCGGCGGCCGCGTGCTGGCGACGCCGCGCGGCAAGGTGATCGGCGGCTCGTCCTCGATCAACGGCATGGTCTATGTCAGGGGCCACGCACGCGACTTCGACCATTGGGCTGAAGAGGGCGCGACCGGCTGGGGCTTCGCTGACGTGCTGCCCTACTTCAAGCGGATGGAAGACAATGACGGCGGCGAGGAAGGCTGGCGCGGTCACGGCGGCCCACTGCATGTTCAGCGCGGCCCGCGGAAAAATCCGCTCTACGGCGCCTTTGTCGAGGCCGGTCGCCAGGCCGGGTTCGAGCTGACCGACGACTACAATGGTTCCAAGCAGGAAGGCTTCGGGCCGATGGAGCAGACCATCCGCGGCGGCCGCCGCTGGTCGGCGGCATCGGCCTATCTGAAGCCGGCTCTCAAACGGCAAAATGTCAGCGTGGTCAAAGGTTTCGCCCGCCGCGTGATCATCGAGAATCAACGCGCCGTCGGCGTCGAGATCGAAGCTCACAAACAGATTCAAGTCGTTAAGGCGCGACGTGAGGTGATCGTTGCGGCGTCGTCGATCAATTCGCCCAAGATCCTGATGCTGTCCGGCATCGGCCCTGCCGCGCATCTCGCCGAAAACGGCATCCAGGTGGTCGCCGACCGGGCCGGCGTCGGTCGCAACCTGCAGGATCATATGGAGCTCTACATCCAGCAGGAATCGACACAGCCGATCACGCTGAACTCGGTCCTCAACCCGTTCTCCAAGGCGCTGATCGGGGCGCAGTGGCTGTTCTTCAAGACCGGCCTCGGCGCCACCAACCATTTCGAGGCAGCAGCCTTCGTGCGCTCTCAAGCCGGCGTCGACTACCCAGATATCCAGTACCACTTCATCCCGGCGGCTGTGCGCTATGACGGCAAGGCGGCGGCGAAGTCGCATGGCTTCCAGGCGCATGTCGGGCCGATGCGCTCGAAGTCGCGCGGCTCGGTGACGCTGCGCTCGCCCGACCCGAAAGCGACGCCGGTGATCCGCTTCAATTACATGTCGCATCCAGACGACTGGACCGAGTTCCGCCACTGCATCAGGCTGACCCGCGAAATCTTCGGCCAGAAGGCTTTCGACAGTTTTCGCGGCAAGGAAATCTCGCCGGGTTCGCATGTTCAGTCGGACGAGGATCTCGACGCCTTCATCCGGGATCATGCCGAGAGCGCCTACCATCCGTGCGGAACCTGCAAGATGGGCCGCGCCGATGATGTCATGAGCGTGGTCGATCCGGAGTGCCGGGTCATTGGCGTCGAGGGGTTGCGAGTGGCGGACTCCTCGATCTTCCCGCGCGTCACCAACGGCAACCTCAACGCTCCGTCGATCATGACCGGCGAGAAGGCATCCGACCACATTCTCGGCCGCACGCCGCTGGCGCCGTCCAACCAGGAACCCTGGATCAATCCGCGCTGGCAGGTCGCGGATCGATAGGGCATTGTCCAGCCAAGATCATTGGAGAATTCATATGCGCGCCCAGCCAACGGCATCGCACTATGTCAACGGCCGCTACATCGAGGACGAGGGTGGTGCGCCGTTGCCGGTGATCTACCCGGCGACCGGTGAGGTCATCGCCACGCTGCATTCTGCAACGCCGAATGTGCTGGAGCTCGCCATCGAAGCCGCGCGCGCCGCACAGCCAGCCTGGGCGCGGATGAAGCCGGTGGAGCGCGGCCGCGTCCTGCGCCGCGCCGCCGACATTCTGCGCGCCCGCAACGCCGATCTCGCCCGCATCGAGACGCTCGACACCGGCAAGGCGATCCAGGAGACGCTGGTGGCGGACGCGCCTTCAGCGGCGGATTGCCTCGAATATTTCGGCGGCGCGGTCGCCGCCTTCAACGGCGAGGCCATCGATCTCGGCGGACCCTTCGCCTATACGCGCCGCGAGGCGCTCGGTGTGTGCGTCGGCATCGGCGCCTGGAACTATCCGATCCAGATCGCCGGCTGGAAATCCGCGCCGGCGCTCGCCATGGGCAACGCCATGGTGTTCAAGCCGTCGGAAAACACACCGCTGTCGGCGCTGGCGCTGGCCGAAATCTACTCGGAAGCCGGCCTGCCCGACGGGCTGTTCAACGTCGTGCAGGGCTATGGCGATGTCGGCGCCGGCCTGGTCGGCCATGATGTCGTTGCAAAAGTCTCGGTGACCGGCTCGGTGCCGACCGGCCGCAAGGTGCTGTCGCTCGCCGGTTCGAAGATGAAGCACGCGACGATGGAGCTCGGCGGCAAGTCGCCGCTGATCGTCTTCGATGACGCCGACCTCGAAAACGCCATTGGCGGCGCCATGCTCGGCAATTTCTATTCCACAGGCCAGATCTGTTCCAACGGCACCCGGGTGTTCGTGCAGAGCGGCATCCATGACCGTTTCGTCGACCGACTGGTCGAGCGGACGAAAAAGATCCGCATCGGCGATCCGCTCGACCCGGAAACGCAGATGGGACCGCTGGTCAACAAGGCGCAGCAGGAGAAGGTCGTTTCCTACATCAAGGCCGGCCAGCAGGATGGCGCGACGCTCGCCTGCGGCGGCAATGTGCCGTCACTGCAAGGCTTTGATGGCGGCTTCTTTGTCGAGCCGACGGTGTTCACCGGTGTCACGGACAACATGCGCATTGCGCGTGAGGAGATTTTCGGCCCGGTGATGAGCGTGCTGAAGTTCCACGGCGAGGACGAGGTGATCGACCGCGCCAACGACACCGAATTCGGCCTTGCCGCTGGTGTCTTCACCCGCGACCTGCAGCGAGCGCATCGGGTGATCGCCGAGTTGCAGGCCGGCACTTGCTGGATCAACGCCTACAATCTGACGCCGGTGGAAATTCCTTTCGGTGGGGTCAAGCAGTCTGGCATCGGCCGCGAGAATTCGCTGGCGGCGCTGGCGCTCTATTCGCAGCTGAAGGCGGTGTATGTCGAGACGGGGGATGTGGCGAGCCCGTATTGACGCTGACGATTGGCGAAGGCCGAGGCGACAGCCAATCTCCCCCCTTGCGGGGGAGATGTCCGGCAGGACAGAGGGGGTGTGAAGGATCGCCAAGCTCAGGTGTGATCTTTTCACCCGAAGGGCATTTGATAGTCGTGAATAACGGATAGGCTGGCGGGACAGCACCCCCCTCTGCCTTGCCAGGCATCTCCCCCGCAAGGGGGGAGATTGGCAGCTTCAACGCCTCACCCCTTCTCCACCGTCCCATCCAGATACTGCGTCAGCGCGCACACCAGATGATAGAAGATGCTGGCCGGCACATCTGATGCCAGCGAGCGGCCGCGTTCGTCGATGCGGTCGATCCAGAGGCCGAGCGGGGCCGGGTCGATGTGCCAGCGGAACAGGCGGCCGACTCGCGCCTCGATCTCGGGCTTGAGATCGGGACCGCCCGAGCCATCCAGTGCGATCGCCGCCTTGATCGCTTCTGCCTGCGGCCAGCTGCGCGATACAAGGTCGAGAGGCAGGCCCTGCCGTGAGACGGCGCCGTAAGCAAGCCCGGTGGCGCGGTTGAGGCCGTTGGCGATGGCCGAGGCATAGAGCTTGCGGGCAAAATTGCTCAACTCGTTCTGGCCGCTGCGGGCGGCGAAGTCGGTGAGCAGCGAGGCCCATTCGAAATGGTGGCCGGGTTCGGTCCATGTGCCCTTCTCGCCGGTCGCCGGTTTCCAGCCGGCGTCGAAATATTCGCCCAGCGTCCAGCTCTCGGCATCGAAGAAATGGCTGCGGAAGAGGTCGATGATGCGGGCGGCGCGGCGCAGATAGGTGCGATCGCCTGTCGCCTCGTACCAGGCGAGGAAGGCCTCGAGCAGATGCATATGCGGGTTGGAGCGGCGCTCGCCCGCGCCGTCCGACGTCTCGAGAAAGCCAGTCATACGGCTGTCCTCGAGATGCGCGTCGAGAAACAGGAAGGTCTCCTCGCCCAGCCGCAGCGCCTCCGGATTGCCGCACATATGCGCATGCGCCAGCGCAAGCAGCACGCAGGAATGGTCGTAGGCGTCCTCGGTGGCGTCGGCGACGGAACCATCGACATTGAGCGTGCGCACCCAGCCGCCTCTGTCGGTGCGGCCCTTGCCGGCCATGAAGGCAATGCCATGGGCGATCAAGCGGTCGGCCGGGCCGTCCCAGCCGCGCGCCTTGGCGACGGCGAAGGCATAGACCTGCCTGGCCGTCGTGCGCATGCGCTTGGGCTTTACCAGCGGATTACCATCGAAACCGAGCGCCTCGTGAAAGCCGCCATGGCGCTCGTCGACGCCTGCCGTCGACCACAGCGGCAAGGTCTCTTCGAACAGCCAGTGATGCACGCGCCGCCGCCAGGCGCCGCTTTCGATGACGCGATCATGCGCCGGGGTGAACCTTGTTTCCAGCCGGCCCGATTTCTCCAGCTGCTCGACGATCTTCTTCACATGCTGGCTGTGGCTGACCGGAGCGACGAAGGTGGCGTCCGCGGTCGAGACGATGGCGACGTCCTTCATGCCGATCGCCGACAACAGCCGGCCGTCGCTTCGGATATAGGAATTCTCGCAATCGATGGCGACGACGTCGCCGACGAGGACATTGCCCTTGGCGTCGGCCGGGCCGACATCGAGCAGCGATTGCCAGGAGCCGAGATCGTTCCAGCGGAAGCCGGCCGGCACCATGCCGATGTCCTTGGCCCGCTCCATGATGGCGTAGTCGATCGAGTTCGACGGGATGGCGGCGTAGAGGTCCAGCGGCATATAGAGGCCGGACAGATCCGATGTCGCCGCCTTGTAGGCCGCTTCGGTGGCTTGCCAGATGTCGGGCTGGAAGGCGGCGAAGGCGTCGCGCATGGCGCCGGCGCGAAACAGGAAGATGCCGGTGTTCCAGTAGAAGGTGCCAGCCTCGAGGTAGCTTTGCGCGGTGGCGAGGTCGGGCTTTTCGACGAAGCGCGAGACGTCGAAGACACCGCTGTTCTCGCCTGACACCTCGATATAGCCGTAGCCGGTCTCGGGCTGCGTCGGCCTGATGCCGAAGACCACCAGCCGGCCAGCAAGGGCTGCCTCGCTGCCCGCCTCGACGCTCTGCCAGAATTGCTTCGGTGTCGCAATCTCGTGGTCCGAGGGCACCACCAGAACCAGGCTGTCGCCGAACTCCGACAAAGTGCGCAGCGCGGCCAGCGCGACGGCGGCGGCGGTGTTGCGCCCGGTCGGCTCGAACAGCGGGCCACCGCCTGAGAGGTCGAGGCCGGCAAGGTCGGCATGAACGCGCTCGGCATGGCGCTCGGCAGCGATGAGGAAGATCGGCGTCTCGCCGCCCGGCCGCGCCGTCAGCCGGCGCAACGTCTTGGCCAGCATCGAGCCGTCGCCGGAAAAGTCGTGGAACTGCTTTGGATTGTCCTCGCGCGACAGCGGCCACAGCCGCGATCCGACGCCGCCACTCATGACAAAACTGACAATGCGCTCGGTCATTCGGGTCTCGTGCTCAAGGGTTGTTGGTCGATTGGGTAGCACGCATGCCTTTAAGCCGTGTTTACCTGACTGGAAATCCGCACGGCTGCCAGTTCGACGAAGGCCCTGACCAGGGGCGAAAGGTGACGGCTGCTCGGATAGAGGACGTGAAGGCCACCGGCCGGCGTCGTGTGCTGCTTGAGAACGCGCTGCAACCGCCCTTCATTGATCAACCCCTCGGCAAGCACGTGGGGCAATTGGGCGATGCCGAAGCCCGCAAGCGTGGCTGCAACGACCGCCTGCATCTCATTGGCGGCGAAGCGGCCGGCCACGGCGACCGTCTCCTGGCCGCGCGGCCCATCCAGCACCCAGTGGGCACCCGACGTCGATGGGCCGGCGACGACGCATTGATGGCGCGCGAGATCCGCGGGCTCTTCCGGCACGCCGTGGCGCGCGAGATAGTCCGGGCTGGCGCAGAGCAGCCTGTGCGTCGAGCCGAGCTTGCGGGCGATCAGCGTCGAATCCTGGAGCACGCCGGTGCGGAAAGCGAGATCGATACCGTCCTCGACCAGATTGAGCTTGTCGTCGGTCAGGCGGAGCTCGACCTTGGTCTTTGGATACATTTTGAGAAAGTCGACCACGGTAGGGGTAAGGAAATGGCCGCCGAAGCCGACCGGGGCCGAAATGCGAATCGTGCCCGACGGCTCCGCCCGCGCCTCGGCAAGGCGCAGATTGGCTTCCTCGATCGTCCGCAGCGCCTGGCTGCTCTGCTCGTAATAGAGGCGCCCGGCATCCGTCAGGTTGAGGCTACGCGTCGTGCGCTGCAGCAGGCGCACCCCAACCTCGCGTTCCAGCGCAGCAATGCGGCGGCTGACCGTCGTCTTGGGCATGGCCAGCAAGCGCGCCGCGGCGGTGAAGCTGCCGGCTTCGACGACGCGCGCAAATACGACGATGTCGTTGAGATCGAGCATTGTATCCAGATATGGGACAAAGTTTTCCAATTATAGGCAATTATGCATCAATGCGACAGGTCCTAATTTTGCTCCAGCGAAACAACAAGGAGCAGACGAGATGACCAGCAAACGAACCATTCTGGTGACCGGCGCTACCGGCCAGCAAGGCGGTGCAGTGGCGCGCGCCCTGCTGTCGAAAGGACATCGGGTGAAGGCGTTGACGCGCAAGCCAGACAGCGAAGCTGCTCGGCATTTGGCAGCGGCGGGCGCCGAAGTGGTGGCCGGCGATCTCGCCGACAGAGCCTCCGTGGTGAGGGCCGCCGGAGACGTCGACACCATGTTCCTGATGGGCAACAGCTATGAGGCCGGCATGGAAGAAGAAACCCGCCAGGGGATCCTTGCCGCCGATGCGGCGAAGGCTGCCGGCGTCGGGCATCTGATCTATTCATCAGTTGCCAGTGCAGACAAGAAAACCGGGATTCCGCATTTCGACAGCAAGTATCTCGTCGAAAAACATGTCGTCGGGCTCGGCATCCCCTACACGATCAGTGCGCCGGTCGCCTTCATGGAGAATGTCGTCGCGCCGTGGTCGATCAGCGCGCTCAGCCAGGGCACTTATGCCTTCGCGGTGCCGCCAAAGCGTGCCCTCCAGCTGGTCGCGCTGGCTGACATCGGCGCTTTCGTCGCGGCCTTGGCCGAGCGGCGCCAACAGGTGTTCGGCAAGCGCTTCGACTTCGCCGGGGACGAACTGTCGGGTGAAGACGAGGCGAAGATCCTGTCGCAGGCCATCGGCCGCCCGATCAGCTATCAGGAAATCCCGATCACCGTGGCGCGCCAGCAGAGTGAGGATGCCGCGCTGATGTTCGAATGGTTCGACCGCGTCGGCTACGACGTCGACATAGACGCCTTGCGCAAGGAATTCCCGGAGGTCCGCTGGCACAGTTTCGCCGACTGGGCACGAGAATTCGATTGGAGCGTCCTTGGGCAGGCGACTTCCGTCGCCTGACTGCCTGTCGCCCCTGAAGTTCTTGGGAAGCGGACCATGCAAGGCGCGGATCCGCTTACCCCCGGCCCTGAACCTCAAAAAGTCTGGTTGTAGGCGCCGACCTCGGGACTGCGGCGCAACACGGCATTGACGGCTTCGAACATCTGCCAGCGGCGCTCGGAGGATACCGGGCTCTCCACCACCACGACAAGCGACGGCTCGTTCGACGAGGCACGCACCAGGCCCCAGGTGCCGTCCTCGGCCACGACACGCACGCCATTGACGGTGATGAGGTCGGCGATCTTCTGGCCAGCGAAGACGGCGTCGTCCTTCTTCATTGCCTGAAAGTCGGAAACCACCCGTTCGACAACGCTGTATTTCACATCGTCCGGGCAGTGCGGCGACATGGTCGGCGTGCCGAAGGTCAGTGGCAGATCGTGGTAGAGATCGGCCATCGACCTGCCCGGGCTGCGATCCAGCATTTGGCAGATGGCGATCGCCGTCACCAGGCCGTCGTCATAGCCACGCCCGATCGGCGGATTGAAGAAAAAGTGACCTGACTTTTCGAAGCCTGCGACGGCGCCGAGTTCGGCGACGCGGCGCTTGATATAGGAGTGGCCGGTCTTCCAGTAGTCGGTGACCGCGCCATTGGCGCGCAGGACACTGTCGGTGTTGAACAGCCCGGTCGACTTGACGTCGACGACGAAGGTAGAGCCCGGGTGGAGCCGCGAAATATCTCGCGCCAGCATGACGCCGACCTTGTCGGCGAATATCTCATCGCCTTCATTGTCGACGACGCCGCAGCGGTCGCCGTCACCGTCGAAGCCGAGGCCGACATCGGCCCCGGCTTCCAGCACCTTGTCGCGGATGGCGTGCAGCATCCGCATGTCTTCGGGATTGGGATTGTAGCGCGGGAAAGTGTGATCAAGCTCGACATCGAGTGGGATGACCTCGCAGCCGATCCGCGCCAGCGCTTCCGGCGCAAAGGCGCCGGCGGTGCCATTGCCACAGGCGACGACCACCTTCAGCGGTCTCGAGATGCGCTTGCCCGCAGTCAGATCGTTGAGATAGGTCTCGCGGAAGCCGGAAACGAAATCATAGGAGCCGCCGCCGACAAGGTCGAAGTCGCCGGCCAGCACGATTTTCTTCAGCGTACCCATCTCCTCGGGACCAAAGGTCAAGGGGCGCGTCGCGCCCATCTTGACGCCGGTCCAGCCGTTCTCATTGTGGGAGGCCGTGACCATGGCCACTGACTGGGTCTCGAGCGCGAACTGGGCGAAATAGGCCATCGGCGACAGCGCCAGGCCGACATCCCTGACACGCGCGCCGGCGGCCATCAGCCCGGACACCAGCGCCAGCTTGATCGACAGCGAATAAGACCGGAAATCATGTCCGGTGACGATGTCGGGCCCGGCGCCAAGGCGGCGGATAAGCGTGCCGAGCCCCATGCCGAGCGCCTGGACGCCGATCAGGTTGAGCTGAGGCGGCACTTCCGAGGCCGGATGGCCGAACCACCAGCGGGCGTCATATTCGCGAAACCCGGACGGCTTTATCAGCGCCGAGGTTTCAAACTCGAAGGTGTTAGGCCGGGCGTCGCCTACGATTTTCAGGGGCAAGACAGCAGAGCTCCGGATGGCGAAAATACGATTTATCGAGGCTGCTCCCTAGCACGCAAGGCTTTAAGCCGGGTTTACCCCGAGCGGGAAATCCAAGCTTTGCGGCAATGCCCGACGAAAGCGAATGAAATGCGACAGAAGCGCTGTCATTGCCGCTTGCAGGAACGAAGTACGGCGGCTATAAGCCCGCGGTCTGGTCACGGAGTGTAGCGCAGCCTGGTAGCGCACCTCGTTCGGGACGAGGGGGTCGCAGGTTCAAATCCTGCCACTCCGACCAGAAAAAACAGACACTTAGGTGTCCGTTTCTCCCGACACCCCACAAGATACCTCAAAGGCAAAAACGGCCGCATCGGCATCCGGTGTCGGCATGGTATTTTGACGCGACAACCATCTGCGCTACCTCGATAATAGGACTGCCGCCGAAACAGCGGCCGGGAACGAGGTGTGCGGAAGATGAAGTTGTTGATTTCGAGCGCAGGCCGGCTGTCAGCGCTGCTTGTTCTGTCCCTGGCGGCAGGTTGCTCATCGCTGGGTGGTGCGGTGAACGCGGCGAAATACGACAGCATGACCTGCGCCGAGCTCAACACTGCCGTGGGCGATACCGCGCGCGAGATCTCGCAAACCGCCATCACCCGCGGCAAGGTCACCAACACCAGCGTGCCGAACTGGCTGCTCGGCGGCGCACGCGTGAAGAGCGCAGTCACCAACCGGGAGACGGCCAGGATCGAAAAGCTGAAACAACAACAAGATGCGCTCGTCGCCGCAAGAGCCAACAGGTGTTCGACTCGCCAGGATAGCTGAGCTGCGTGGCTTAGGTTCGCCCGATAAGTCCTATCAAGCGCGCCGGCACATCCAATTCAGTCCTCGTCAACCAGTTGATCGACAGGCACCCCCAGCGCGCGCGACAGCCGCAGCCATAGTCCGACATCACCACCGCGCTTGCCGTTCTCAATCGCCGACAGCATGTTTTGTGAAATGCCGACTTCTGCCGCCAGGGCCGTCTGAGTCTTGCTCCTTCTCCCCCGCCAGAAGGCAAGCGGCGATGCGGCATTGGCAAAGGCGAGCGCCTCATCGGCGGTGAAGCCAGGAGCCTCGCCGGCTCGGTAGCTCGCCACCTCGCGGGCACGCGCAGCCCGGTCCTGCAACGCATCGAGTTCTGCACGCGGCAGGACCGCCATTTCGTCGCCCTTGGGCGTGGTGAAGTAGTGGATACTCATTGCCGTTTCCTATTCATAGACGGAGCCACGAGGGCCGATCCTGCTGACGATGACCTCATCTTCCGTCTCGGTGAAGATGATGCGGTAGTCTCCGACACGCAGCCGCATTTCATCTGAACCAACCAGTTTCTTGACGTTGTTGGACATGGCTTCCGGCGTCTCGGCATAAACGGCGACCTTGTCGACGATGCGAGCGGCATCAGCTTTGTGCTTGCGCAGCGATTTGATTGCGGCAGTCAGGTAGACAACCCGCTTCACGGATCAATATCTCACATTGAACTAAACAGATCAACATTTAATCTCATAATGAGATATCTCTCTGATCAGCTCAAGCACTCAACCTGAAGCGCGTCACATCGATCGCTGCAGCCATCAGCGTCTGCGTGTAGGCGGCCTGCGGATTGCTGAAGATGTCTTCGGTCGGGCCTTCCTCGACGATCTTGCCCTGTTTCATCACGATGATGTAGTCGGCCATGGCGCGCACGACCGCGAGATCGTGGCTGATGAAGAGGTAGGACAGTTCGTGGTCGGCCTGCAGCTTGCGCAGCAATTCGACGATCTGTTTCTGCACCGAGCGGTCGAGCGCCGAGGTCGGCTCGTCCAGCACCACCAGTTTGGGCTTCAGGATCATGGCGCGCGCAATGGCGATCCGCTGGCGCTGGCCGCCGGAGAATTCGTGCGGGTAGCGGTTGCGCGCGTTGGGATCGAGGCCGACCTCGAGCAACGCCTCGATCGCGCGTTGATCGCGTTGCTTGCCTGACAGGTTCGGCTCATGCACCAGAAGCCCTTCGGTGATGACCTGGCCGATGGTCATGCGCGGCGACAGCGAGCCGAACGGATCCTGGAAGACGAGTTGCATCTCGCGGCGCAGCGGCCGCATCGCCTGGCGGTCGGCGGTGGAGATGTCGCGGTCGCCGAAGCGGATCACGCCGTCGCTGGGCAGCAGCCTGAGCAGCGCGCGGCCGAGCGTCGATTTTCCGGAACCGGATTCGCCGACGATGCCGATGGTCTGGTTGCGCTTCAGCCGGATCGAAATGTGGTCGACGGCGCGTAGCAGCAGCGGATCACCGGCGAGGAAGCCGCCGCCGATCTTGAAGGTCACTTCGACATTCCTGCCCTCGAGCAGCACCGGCGCGTTGGCCGGCGGCGGCGACTTGGTGCCGGTCGGCTCGGCGGCCAGCAGCATCTTCGTATAGGCATGCTGCGGATTGGCGAACAGAGCCTCGGCCTCGCCCTCCTCCACCACTTCGCCATAGCGCATGACATAGACGCGGTCGGCAAAGCGCCGGACGATGCCGAGGTCGTGGGTGATGAAGACGATGGCCATGCCGAGCTTGCGTTGCAGTTCGGCGAGCAGCACCAGGATCTGCGCCTGGATGGTGACGTCGAGCGCCGTCGTCGGCTCGTCGGCGATCAGAATATCGGGGTCGTTGGCGAGCGCCATGGCGATCATGACGCGCTGGCGCTGGCCGCCCGACATTTCGTGCGGATAGGATTTCATCCGCCGCTCGGGATCGGGAATATGCACCAGCCTAAGCAGTTTGAGCGCCTCCTCGCGCGCCTCGGCCGCGTTCAGCCCGCGGTGCTTGCGGATCGGTTCAATCAGCTGGTTGCCGATCGAATAGAGCGGATCGAGCGAGGTCATCGGCTCCTGGAAGATCATGCTGATCTTGGCGCCGCGCACCTTGTTGAGGTCGGACTTGCTTAACGTCAACAGGTTGCGGCCGCGATAGTCGACGTGACCTGTCGCCTCGCCGTTGGAGGCCAGCAGGCTCATCGCCGCCATCATCGTCTGGCTCTTGCCGGAGCCGGACTCGCCGACCACGGCGACGGTTTCGCCGGCATTGACGTGGATGTTGATGCCCTTGACCGCTTCGACCGCGCCGTCGAGCGTGCGAAAGCGGACGCGCAGGTCCTTGACGCTGAGGATCGTTTCGGGAGTTTTCATCTCGGCGGTCCCCATATTATCGGTCTCTCGGGTCGAGCGCGTCGCGCAAGCCGTCACCGACGAAATTCAGCGCAAACAACGTCGAGACGAGGAAGAAGGCGGGGAACAGGAGCAGCCAGTTGGCGGTGCCGATGTTCTTGGCGCCGACCGAGATCAGCACGCCCCAGCTGGTCATCGGCTCCTGCACGCCAAGGCCGAGGAAGGACAGGAAGCTTTCCAGGATGATCACCTGCGGCACCAAGAGCGTCATGTAGATCACCACTGGTCCGAGCAGGTTTGGGATGACATGGCGGATCAGGATGCCGCGCTGGCCGATGCCCATGGCTTCCGCGGCCTGGACATATTCCTGGCGGCGGATCGACAGCGCCTGGCCGCGCACGATGCGCGCCATGTCGAGCCACAGCACCGCCCCGACCGCTAAAAACATCAGCACGAAGTTGCGGCCGAAGAACACCACCAGCATGATAACGAAGAAGATAAAGGGCAAGGAATAGAGCACGTCGACGATGCGCATCATCACCTCGTCGATCTTGCCGCCGGAGAAGCCGGCCGCCGCGCCGTAGAGCACGCCGATGACCACGGCGACAACGCCGGCAAGCAGGCCGATGGCCAGTGAGATGCGCCCTGCCATCAGCGTGCGGGACAACAGGTCGCGGCCGGTGTTGTCGGTGCCGAAAAGGAAATACTGCTGTTTGACCGACGCAGTCATCGTCAATTCGAGCCCGTCGGGCGATTTGCTCTCTATCTTGGTATCGTCGAAGGCATCGGAGCGGTCGAGATAGCGGATGTTGCGCTCGTCGATCGGCTTGGTCGAGGTGACGGTGACGGTGACGCGATCGCCCTCCTGCTTCCACTCCTTGATGTCGACGCGCATGCGCTTGATCGCGTCAGTGAGCGCCGTCTCGATCATGTCGGCCTGCGGATAGGGGCTGAAACTCGGGGGCGTGCGCACATAGTCGGCGTAGATGGTGGTGTATTGATGCGGCACGAACCAGGGCCCGAACACGCTGATGACGCCGATGAAGGCCAGATAATAGAGGCTGAACATGGCGGCGCGGTTGGCCTTGAGACGCGCCCAGGCATCGCCCCAGAGCGAGCGGCCGATGACGGCCGGCGGAGCGGCGGCGGCTGCAATGTCAGTCATAGCGCACCCTCGGATCGACGACCGCGTACATGACGTCGACGATCAGGTTGAAGACGATGGTGAAGAGCGCGATCACCACCACGGTCCCCATCACCAGCGTGTAGTCGCGGTTGAGCGCGGCATCGACGAAATAGCGGCCGACGCCGGGAATGGAGAAGATCGTCTCGACGATGACCGAACCGGTAAGCAGCGCCGCGGCCGCCGGACCGGTGAAGGAAACGATCGGCAGAATGGCGCCGCGCAGTGCGTGCTTGACCACCACCGACCAGTCGGACAGGCCGAGCGCACGCGCCGTGCGGATATGGTGGGAACGCAAGCTCTCGATCATCGAGCCGCGCATCAGGCGGGCAACGATGGCGATCTGCGGCAAAGCGAGCGTCAGCACCGGGCCGACCTTGTTGATCAGTGCGCCATCACCCCAGCCGCCGATCGGCAACAGCTTCCAGGTCAATCCGAAGGCAAGCTGGATGATCGGGGCGATGACGAAGGTGGGGATGGTACTGCCGGCGGTCGCCAGCGCGATCACCGTATAGTCGCCAAGCTTGTTCTGGTTGAGCGCGGCAATGGTGCCGAGCACCGAACCCAGCAGAAGCGCCAGGATCAGTGCGGAGGTGCCGAGCTGGACTGAAATCGGCAAGCCCTTGGCGAAGAGTTCGGTGACGGTGAAGTCAGGCAAATTATAGCTCGGCCCGAAATTGCCGCGCAGCAGGTTGCCGAGATAGTGGGCATATTGCAGCCAGAGCGGATCGTCGAGGCCGAACTGGGCTTCCAGATTGGCCCTGATCTCGGGACTGAGGCCCCGCTCCTGATTAAAGGGGCCGCCTGGTGCGACGCGTATCAGGAAAAACGCCATGGTCACGATGACGAATAGCGTCGGTATGGCGGTCAGAAGCCGCCGTAAGATATATCGCAGCATAAGCGCCCCGCTTCGGCCAGAGCGACACGCGTCCATGCGGACGCATAACCACGCTCCGGCGCCAAATCTTCGCACCGGGCTTGCCGAAAATCGACCACGACTTTCGGACCGGTGCGATGACCGACCAGCCCGCCGCGCCCGGATGAGGCGCGGCGGTCCAGTCAAGGATGACTATCAGTCCTTGGAGACGAAGCGGGACGGATGGATGTCCATCACATTGTCATCGAAGCCATGCAGCTTCGAGGAAACGATGTCGTGGAAGCTGTAGTAGAGAAGCGGAATGTTACCGACGTCGTCGACGAGGATGCGCTCGGCCTCAGTGAGGTCCTTCATGCGCTCTTCCGGCTTGCCGCCAGCGGCGGCGGCCTTGTCCATGGCCGCTTCATATGCCGGGCTGACGTAGCTCGAGTAGTTGTTTCCGCTGGCCTTGCGTGTGATGCCGAGGAAGGTCTCGGGATCCTTGTAATCGGCGATCCAGGCGGCACGCGCCACGTCGTAGTTGCCCTTCTGCTCAAGGAAGGAATAGTGGGTCTTGGTATCGGTGTTGAGCAGCGTGATCTCGACGCCAAGCGGCTTCAGCTGTTCCTGGATGGCAACCGCAGTGTTCTTGTGGTTTTCCGAGGTGTTGTAGCGGATCTCCATCTTCAGCGGATGCTCGGGCGTATAGCCGAGTTTCTCGAGGATCTTCTTGGCGGCGTCCTCGCGGTCGATCTGCGACATGTCGGCGTATTTGGCCATTGCCGGCGTATAGCCCGCGATGCCCGGAGGGACCATCGAATAGCCGGGAAGCATCGAGTTCTGCCAGACTTTCTCGGCGAGGAAGTCGCGATCGATCGCCATCGATATGGCGTTGCGCAGCTCGACATTGTCCCACGGCGCTTTGTCGGTCTTGATCGCATAGTAGTAGGTTCCGAGATACGGTCCGACGCGGACCTGATCGCCGAACTTGGTCTTGAGATCAGCGAGCTGTTCGGTCGGCAGGTCGCCGTAGCTGTCGAGTTCGCCGGCCTCGAAGCGCTTCATCGCCGATGAGCGGTCTTCGGTCGGGATGTAGTTGACGACGTCCATCTTGACGGTCGCGGCGTCCCAGAATTTCGGATTCTTGACCAGCTTCATGTGGTCGTTGGGAATCCACTCGGCCAGTGTATAGGCGCCGTTCGAAACCAGATTGCCCGCCTTGATCCAGTCGGCGCCGAGCTTGTCGATCGAGGCCTTGTTGACCGGATAAGTGGCCTGGTGGGTCAGCATCTCAAGGAAGTATGGCGTCGGCGCCTTCAGCGTCACTTCCAGGGTGTTGGCGTCGATCGCCTTGACGCCCATATCCTCGGGCTTGCCTTTCTTGGTGTTGACTTCCTCGGCATTCTTCACCGGATAGAGCATGGAAGCGTATTCGGCGGCAGTCGCCGGATCCTCCAGCCGACGGAAGGAGTAGACGAAGTCGTCCGCCGTCACCGGGCTGCCATCCGACCACAAGCCGTCCTTGCGCAGCTTGAAGGTGTAGACGGTGCCGTCATCCGATACGGTCCAGCTTTCGGCAGCGCCCGGAATGAGGTTCGTCTTCTGATCGTGCATGACCAGTCCCTGGAACAGGTCGCGTATGATATCGGCTTCGTAGACCGTCGAGGTCTTGTGCGGATCGACCGTCTCCGCTTCGGCGGCGCTGCCCCGGTTATAGACAGTCTCGGCAAGGGCCGGCGTCAGGAACGTGCCTGCAGCAAAGGTCATGGTTGTGGCGACCAGCGTCGCCTTCAGCATATTTTTCAGCATCATGAAGTCTCTCCCTGTGGCGCTGCCCAGCGGCTCGCGCCTTCGAGTGTTGACGCCCCGGAACCGATTTCTGGCCCCTTTTGAGCGCGCCGCCGGTTCCCGTCCGGGCAGCTGGTGGCAGGAGACTAGACAGACGGAAATATTATTTCAACCGCTCGCTGCTTGACGTTGAGTGAGCAGTCTTCGGCTAAAATAGGAGCAGCTAAAATTCAGATGCTTTTCAACTGGCTGCACCTTGCGGTTGCTTTATCGGTTTTCTGTTCTTGCTACCGGGGTTTGGTATACTCAGCAGTATGCTGCAGAACCCGAAACTCCTCGCTTTATGGTGTCGTTTCCGGGCGAACGCCTCGGGAACCTCGGCGATCGAATTCGCCATGCTGGCGCCGCTGTTTATCCTGCTTCTGCTCGGCATGGTTGCATACGGTATCTATTTCGGCGCCAGCCACTCGGTCCAGCAAATCGCGGCGGATGCGGCGCGAACGGCGATTGCGGGGCTGAACGCCACTGAACGCAAGACGCTGGTGACCAATTTCATCAACAACGATGTCAACGGATATCCCTTCGTCGATGCCACGAAGCTGACGGTCGACGCCAAGGACAGCGTCGCCGATGGCAGTCAGTTCGTGGTCTCGGTCAGCTACGACGCACGGAATTTGCCGATCTGGAATCTGTTCCCCAATCTGCCTATGCCGGGCATGACCATTCACCGGCAATCGACGATCCGGGTCGGGGGCATCTGATGCGGAGTGCCGTGGCTGGAATGCGGCAGATATGCCGGCGGCTGCTGCGCGACAAGCGGGCCAATTTCGCCGTCATGACGGCGCTCAGCGCGCCCGTCGCACTGGTGCTGACGGCGTTCGCCGTCGACCAGGGTGCGCTGTTCAACGAGCGCCGCGCAGCGCAGTCGATCGTCGACCTGGCGGCGATCACCGCCGCGGCCAATCTCAACAACGCCGAAACGGCGGTGCTGACGACACTAAAGGACAATGGAATCAGCTCCGTTACCGTGCAGAAAGACGGGACAACCATCGCGCCGACAGCCACCAAGGCGGTGGTCCAGATTGTGCCCGGGCGCTACACGGGCTTGAGCTCCATCGCCGCCGGCAGCCGGTTCGAAGCGAACAAGCTGCCCTACAATGCCGTGCGCGTGTTCCTGAAGAAGCAGGGCACGCTCTATTTCGGCGCCTCGCTTATGGCCCCGCCGGTCATAGGCACGACGGCCACTGCAAACGCCCAGGCACAGGCGACCTTTTCGGTCGGCTCGAGGCTGCTCAGCGTCAATGGCGGGCTGCTCAACGCGCTCCTCAAGGGGCTGGTAGGCGGCAACATCTCGCTCAGCGTGACGGACTATAATTCCCTGATCGCCGCCGACATCAACGTGCTTTCCTTCGTCGATGCGCTTGCGGTTCAGTTGAACATGACCGGCGTGTCCTATTCGGATGTGCTGGCTTCAAAGGCAAGCATCGGCCAGATCGCCACCGCCATGGCCAATGTTCCGGGGTTGGACAACACGGCCAAACTGGCCTTGCAGTCGGTGGCCTCGAAGGCCACCAGCACGGTCCAGATTCCGCTCAGCCACCTTGTCGACCTCGGCACGGTCGGGCGCCTGGCTCTTGGGCAAAAGCCGTCGGGGCTGGGTGTCGATGCCAGCGCCATGGGCATGCTGACGGCCGCAGCCTCGCTTGCCAACGGTACCAACCAGGCCCAGCTCGACCTGGGCGTCACCGTGCCTGGGCTCACCGCCACGACGCTCGACGTCGCCATTGGCGAGCCGATGCAATCGTCGCCATGGCTGGCTGTCGGCGAGGCCGGCACCGTGGTGCGCACCGCGCAGACACGCATCAAGCTTCTGGCGTCAGTTACGGTCGGCAACAGCAATATCGGCGGCGGCACCAGCCTGCTCTCCGTCACCCTGCCGCTGCACATCGAAATCGCCTATGCGGAGGCCAAGCTGACGGACATAAGCTGTCCGAAGGGTCCTGACAGCATCAAGGTCACCATCGCCGCGCGTCCCGGTGTCGTCGAGGCGCATCTCGCGGCCAGCAGCGCCGACGGCAATGCCGGTGCCTTCGCCGACTTCACCAAACCGCAATCCTTCTACAACACCGAGATCGCGGCGGTGAGACTGCTGCTCGTCCCGCTCCTGGCGGTGAAGGGCTCTGCGGCGTTTGCGATGACCAACATGAACTCGACAAACCTGGTCTTCAACTATAGCGACATCGCCGCCAAGACGATCAAGACCGTGTCAACGCAGAACCTGACGCAGTCGCTGACCACCTCGCTGGTCAACGATCTGTCGCTGACGGCCAACGTGCTGGGCCTGCCGATCAACCTCAACGCCCTGCTTGGAACGGTGAAGCCGGCCGTGGTGGCGCTGCTGAACAGCGTGACAGCGCCGGTCGACACACTGGTCTACAATGTGCTCGCAGCGCTCGGCGTGAGCGTCGGCCAGGCCGATGTCCGGGTCACCGGCGCGACGTGCGGCCGCTCCGTTCTGGTGCAATAGGCCGGGTCAGCCGGCTCGCCCGACAAAGCTTCCCAGCGCCTGCAGCGACAAGCCGCCTTCCCGCAGGACCGCACCGCCACCTGGAGCGATCGCCACGACGGGCCCGAAATCCGGTGGCAATGGCCAGTCGGCCGGCTCGTCGGCGAAATTGAAGACGCAGAGCAATGTCTCGCCCTCGCCCTGCCTGATGAAGGCAAGGACATCGCCGTCGGTATCGAGAAAGCGGATCGACCCCTCGACCAGAGCCGGATGCGCCTTGCGCAGGGACAGTATCGTCCGGTAGCCGGCGAGCACGGAATTTTCGTCGCTATTCTGGATGTCGGCCGCCTGGGCGCGGTGGCTTGCCGGCACCGGCAGCCAGGGTTTTCCCGAGGAGAAACCGGCATTTTCGGCGCCCGCCTCCCAGACCATCGGCGTGCGGCAACCGTCCCTGCCCTTGACCGTCGGCCAGAAGCGAATGCCGACGGGATCGCGCAGGTCTTCGAAGGTCAGTTCCGCCTCCTGCAGCCCGAGTTCCTCGCCCTGGTAGAGACAGATCGAGCCGCGCAGGCATGAGAGAAGGGCAATCGAGAATTTCGCCACCGCATTTGGATCGCCGTCCTGCCGCGTCCAGCGGCTGACGTGGCGCACGACATCGTGGTTGGAGAATGCCCAGCAGACCCAGCCGTCGGCAACCGCTGCCTCGAAGGCCTCGACGCAGCCACGCACATGGGCAGGCGAGAATTGCGACCCGAGCAGATCGAACGTGTAGCACATGTTGAGTTTGTCGCCGCCGGAGGTGTAGGCGGCGAGCGTCTGCAGCGAGCGGCCTTCGTCGCCGACCTCACCGACGCTGGCGCGGCCGCCATACTCGTCGAGCAGCGCGCGAAAGCGCCTGAGGAAATCGAGGTTTTCCGGTTGCGTCTTGTCGAACAGATGTTCCTGGAAAAGATAGGTGTTGGTTTCGCCATTGGTGCCGGCGACGCTCGATGCCAAAGGCGGATTGCTGCGCAGCCAGCGGTCATGGACATAGTAGTTGACCGTGTCGAGACGGAAGCCGTCGACGCCGCGCTCGAGCCAGAACCGCACCGTGTCCAGCAGCGCGTCCTGGACCTCCGGATTGTGGAAATTGAGGTCCGGCTGCGAGGCCAGGAAATTGTGCATGTAGTACTGCCGGCGAGTGGCGTCCCACTCCCAGGCCGGGCCACCGAAAACCGACAGCCAGTTGTTGGGCGCGTTGCCATCTGGTTTGGTGTCGGCCCATACGTACCAGTCGGCTTTGTCATTGTCCCTGCTGGCACGGCTTTCGACGAACCACTCGTGCTTGTCGGAAGAGTGCGACAGCACCTGGTCGATGATCACCTTCAGGCCGAGCCGGTGCGCCTCGGCCACCAGCGCGCCGAAGTCGTCGAGCGTGCCGAACATCGGATCGACCGCCTGATAGTCGGAGACGTCGTAACCCATGTCGGCCATCGGCGACTTGAAGAAAGGCGACAGCCAGACGGCGTCGACGCCAAGCGAGGCCACGTGCGCCAGCCGCGATGTGATGCCTGAGAGGTCACCGCTGCCGTCGCCGGTCGTGTCTTGGAAGGAGCGCGGATAGATCTGGTAGATGACGCAGCCGCGCCACCAGTCGGCGCTCTGTTCAGGTCCCGGCTGGGCATTGTCGTCGGCCATCACGGACCCTTCCTGGCGCGGCCCTTTGCGGTCCGTCGCTCGATCATGAAACTGACACTGCGGCCGGGCAGCGGGCGTGCAAGGTCGATCGCCTGCGTTTCGATGGCCGGCTGCCACTGAAACCCCTCCCGCATGGGCAGCGTGAAGACGCATTGGCGGCGGTCGCCATTGACGATGACGGCGAGGCGCCCGTCCCCGCTGTCGGCGAGCAGCATGACGAGGCGATGGCGCGAGGCATCGTTCCAGTCGGCCTCACTGAGCGGCGCCCCGGTCTCGGTCAGCCAGGCGACATCGGGCACATCCAAACCGCCTTGCGGCTCTCCAGTCAGGAAGCGTGGATCGTCGAGCGCCGGCATTGCGCGGCGCAGTGCCGCGAGCGCCGACACATGGGCTTCCAGTGCGGGGTCGCGTCCCGCCCAGTCGAGCCAGGTGATGGCATTGTCCTGCGCGTAGGCATTGTTGTTGCCCCTTTGCGTGCGGCCGAATTCGTCGCCCGCGGTCAGCATGATGGTGCCGCGCGAGGCAAACAAGGTCGCGAGCAGCGCCCGGCGGTCACTGGTACGGGCCTCGGCAATCGCCTTGTCGGAGGTCTCGCCCTCGACGCCATTGTTCCAGGACAGGTTCTCATTGTGGCCGTCGCGGTTCTTCTCGCCATTGGCCTGGTTGTGCTTGGCCTCATAGGTGACGATGTCGGCCAGCGTCATGCCGTCATGCGCGGCGATGAAATTGACAGTGCGGCTGGCCGGTTGACCCTCCCTGCCGAACACGTCCGACGAACCGGCGAGCCTCGTCGCCAGCGCGCCGACCGCGCCGGCATCGCCGCGCCAGAAGCGCCTGACGTCGTCGCGGTAACGGTCGTTCCATTCGAGATATGGCGGCGAAAAATTGCCGAGCTGGTAGCCGTTCGGACCGATGTCCCAGGGCTCGGCGATCAGCACCCTGTCGGCGAGGATGGGATCGTTGGTGATGGCCCCGAGCAGCGCCGCCGTCGGGTCGAATGCGCCGTCGACACGGCCGAGAACCGGCGCCAAATCGAAGCGGAAACCGTCGACGCCGGCATGGCGGACGAAATGGCGGAGCGTGTCGAGCACCATCTCCCGAACGATAGGATGGTCACAGGCGACCGTGTTGCCGGTGCCGGTGTCATTGACCAGTCTGCCGTCCGGTTCGTGCCGGTAATAGGCCTGCGCGTCGAGGCCACGCAGCGACAGCGTCGGCCCAAGCCGATCGCTCTCACCGGTGTGGTTGAAGACGAGATCGAGGATGGTGCCGATCCCGGCCTTGCGCAGTGCCGCTACCGTGTCGCGCAATTCGGCAAGGCCGCCCGGCGCCAGCCGCGGATCGAGCGCCATGAAGGTGACGGGGTTGTAGCCCCAGGCATTGCTCAAGCCGAGCGGCGGCAGATGCCGCTCGTCGATCCATGCCGTCACCGGCATCAGCTCGACAGCGGAGACGCCGATCTTCTTGAGGTGCTCGATGATGGCGGGATGGGCGAGCGCGGCGATGGTGCCGCGCTGCGCTTCCGGCACATCCGGATGCAGCCTGGTGAAGGAGCGGACGTTGAGCTCGTAGATCAGGCCGCCAGGCTGGAGGACGGGTGGCAGTGGCGTCACAGGTTCCGGCAACGCGACCACGATCGACTTCGGCATTAGCGGTGCGGTGTCGGCGCCTTCGTTGCGTTTGGCGGTGAGCCGCCAGTGATACTGGTACGGCCGGTCGATTTCGACGGCATAGGGGTCGGTGAGCAGTTTTTCGGGATCGAACCACAGCCCTCGCTCCGGGGCATAATCGCCATCGGCGCGAAAGCCGTAGCGGGTGCCGGCAGCGAGGCCTGCGACGAACAACGCGTAGACGCCTTCGCCTTCAGGCTGGAGTTCGAGCCGGTCGATTTCGCGCGAGCCGGTTTCGTCGAAGATCGACACCCAAAGGCGCCGCGCGGATGACGTCCAGGCGGCGAAGCGTATTCCATCGCGAGTGATGGTGGCGCCGAGTTGGGTCATGCAGTCTCCCCCTTCTCCCCTTGTGGGAGAAGGTGTCGCCGAAGGCGACGGATGAGGGGTGTTCCAGCTTGGCAAGGACGGCGATCCTTCGCGCACCCCTCATCCGTCTCGGCGCTGCGCGCCGATCCACCTTCTCCCACAAGGGGAGAAGGAGAGGCGCGCACCACCACCCTCAAGTAATCACGCTCGGCTTGTTGCGGCCGGTGTGGCTCTTGATCCCGGCAATATCATCCGCCGCGGCAATCAGATCCGCGAGCGCCTCTTGCGTGTCGAGATCGTGCCTCGCCCTGTCCGGCTCGTAGCGCTCGATATAGACGCGCAGCGTCGCGCCCGACGTGCCGGTGCCGGACAAACGAAACACGACGCGGGAGCCGCCTTCGAACAGGATGCGGATCCCCTGGTTCTTGCTCACCGAACCGTCGACCGGATCGTGATAGGCGAAATCATCGGCACTGGCGATCTTCATGCCGCGCACGCTGGTGCCGGGCAGCGAGCCAAGCTTGGCGCGTAGTTCGTCGACCAGGGCATTGGCGCGATCGGTCTCGACCTCTTCATAGTCGTGGCGCGAATAGTAGTTGCGGCCGTAGGTCGCCCAGTGTTCGGTGACCACCTGCTTGGCGCTTTCGCCGCGCACGGCCAGGATGTTCAGCCACAGCAGCACCGCCCATAGCCCGTCCTTTTCGCGGACATGGTTGGAGCCGGTGCCGGCGCTTTCCTCGCCGCAGATCGTCGCCATGCCGGCGTCGAGCAGATTGCCGAAGAACTTCCAGCCGGTCGGCGTTTCATAGATGCCGATGCCGAGCTTTTCGGCGACGCGGTCGGCGGCGCCGCTGGTCGGCATCGAGCGGGCGATGCCTTTCAGCCCGTCCTTGTAGCCCGGCGCCAGCTGCGCGTTGGCGGCTAGCATCGCCACCGAGTCCGACGGGGTGACGAAAATGCCCTTGCCGATGATCAGGTTGCGGTCGCCATCGCCATCGGAAGCTGCGCCGAAATCCGGCGCGTCCGGTCCCATCATCTCATCATAGAGGTGCTTGGCATGGACCAGATTCGGATCGGGGTGATGGCCGCCGAAATCCGGCAGCGGCTTGTAGTTGCGGCAGGTGCCGTTCTCCGCGCCGAGCCGGCGTTCGAGGATCTCCTTGGCATAGGGGCCGGTGACCGCATGCATGGCGTCGAAGCGCATGCGGAAACCGTATTTGAAATTGGCGCGAATGGCGTCGAAGTCGAACAGGGTCTCCATCAGTTCGGCATAGTCGGAGACCGGATCGATCACCTCCACCGTCATGCCGCCGGCCTCGACAGTGCCGATCTTGTCGATGTCGATCTCAGCGATGTCGGCAGTCTTGAAGCTCGAAATCGTCTTGGTCTTCTCGAAGATCGCGTCGGTCAGCTTTTCCGGCGCCGGGCCGCCATTGCCGGCATTGTATTTGATGCCGAAATCCTCATGCGGCCCGCCCGGATTGTGGCTGGCCGACAGGATGATGCCGCCGAAGGTCTCGTATTTGCGGATGACATGCGAGGCCGCCGGCGTCGACAAAATGCCGCCCTGCCCGACCATCACCTTGCCGAAGCCGTTGGCCGCGGCCATGGCGATGGCCTTCTGGATGACTTCGCGGTTGTAGAAGCGGCCGTCGCCGCCGATCACCAGCGTCTTGCCCTTGAAGCCATCGAGCGCGTCGAAGATCGACTGGATGAAATTCTCGGCGTAGTGCTCCTGCTGGAAGACAGGCACCTTCTTGCGCAGGCCGGACGTGCCGGGTTTCTGGTCAAGATAGGGTTTGGTGGCGACGGTCCGGATCATGCTTCAGGCAACCCTTTTCGAAAGCAACAGACGGTAGAGTTCAACGTATTTGTCGGCGCTCTTGTCCCAGGAGACATCGGCCTTCATGCCCTGGCGCTGGATCTGTTCCCAGACGGCGGGGCTCGAATGCGCGTCGACCAGCCGGCGGATGGCATGCAGCATCGCGCCGCCATTGTTGGGCGCGAACTGGAAGCCGGTGGCCACACCTGCCGAGATCGCTGCCTCGTTGGCGTCGATGATGGTGTCGGCAAGGCCGCCGGTGCGGGCCACGACCGGCACGCAGCCATAGCGCAGGCCGTAGAGCTGAGTCAGCCCGCAGGGCTCAAAGCGCGACGGGATGACAATGGCGTCGCAGCCGCCTTGCATGGTGTGGGAAAGTCCCTCGTCATAGCCGACCACGACGCCGATGCGGCCGCGATGGCGGGCGGCGGCAGCAAGCAGCGCGCCTTCCAGCCCGGCATCGCCGGAACCGAGGATCGCCAGCCGCGCGCCGGTGGCGACGAGCCCGTCGACCACCGCCGCCAATATGTCCATGCCCTTCTGCCAGGTCAGCCGGCTGATGACGCAGACGATCGGGCTGTCGTCTTGTTCCAGATTGAAACGGTCCTCGACAACCGCCCGGTTGGGAAGGCGAGCCTTCAGCGTCTGCGCGGAATAGGCCGACACCAGGTGCTTGTCGGTCTCGGGGTTCCAGATGTCGGTGTCGATGCCGTTGACGATGCCATAGAGGTCCGAGGATCGCATGTTGATCAGGCCGTCGAGACCCATGCCGAATTCTGGCGAGCGGATTTCCTGGGCATAGGTGGGGCTGACCGTGGTGATCGCCCAGGCCGCCTGCAGGCCGGCCTTGAGGAAGCCGACGCCGCCGTAATATTCGACGCCGTCAAGCGCCATCGCCACCGCCGGCAGGCCGAGTTCGCCAAAAATGCCGGCGCCGAACTGGCCCTGGAAGGCAAGGTTGTGCACAGTGATCAGCGAAGGCACGCCGACCGCCTTGCCGTAGCGCATGTAGGCCAGCGTCATCGCCGACTGCCAGTCATGGGCGTGGACGAGATCCGGCTGGTAGCCGGAGATGGCGCCGCCGGCGATATCGCCGCCGACCTGGCTCAACGCGGCGAAGCGCCGCCAATTATCGGGCCAGTCAGCGCCAGCCGCATTGCCGTAGGGGCCGCCGGGACGGTCATAGAGATGCGGCGCGTCGAGCACGAACAGGTCGAGCCCGGCGATCTTCACGACATGGACCGAAGCCTTGCCGCCCTGCAGCAGCGGGTACTGATAGACGGCCTTCTTTTTCTTGAAGGCGTCCATCACCTGGGGAAAGCCGGGGATGAGCGTGCGCATCGTCACGCCCTTGGCGGCAAGTGCGATCGGCAATGCGCCGGTCACGTCGGCCAGTCCGCCGGTCTTGATCAGCGGGAAGATTTCGGGCGTGACCGACAGAACCTGCATGCGTCTATCGTCCTGTCTTACAGCTTCAGCTTGTCGATCATGTCCTGCGTGACCAGGCAGATACCTTTTTCCGAAACGCGGAAACGCTTGGCGTCGAGAGCCGGGTCTTCGCCAACCACCAAGCCTTCCGGTATCCTTACACCGTGGTCGATGACGACGCGCTTCAACTTTGCGTTCCGGCCGACATGAACGTCGGGCAGCATGACGACTTCTTCCAGCGTCGAATAGGAGTTGATGCGCGCGCCGGTGAAGATCAGGCTGCGCTTCAGCGAAGCGCCCGAGACGATGCAATCGCCCGAGACCAACGAGGAAACAGCCGACCCGCGGCGGCCGTCCTCGTCATGCACGAACTTTGCCGGCGGCTTCAATTCGGCATAGGTCCAGATCGGCCAGTCGCGGTCGTAAAGGTCGAGTTCGGGGGTGATATCGGTCAAGTCGATATTGGCTTCCCAATAGGCGTCGACCGTGCCGACGTCGCGCCAATAGGCCTCGTTCTCGGCCGTCGAGCGCACGCAGGATTTAGCGAAGCGATGCGCGATCGCCTTACCGTGCTGGACGATGTAGGGGATGATGTCCTTGCCGAAGTCGCGGCTCGAACCCGGCTCGGCGGCATCGCGGCGCAGCTGTTCCATCAGGAACTTGGTCTTGAAGACATAGATGCCCATCGAGGCCAGGGCGAACTCAGGCTTGTCGGGAATGCCCGGAGGATCGGCGGGCTTTTCGACGAAGGCGATGATGTTGTCCTTGCCATCGACATGCATGACTCCGAAGCCGGTCGCTTCCATGCGCGGCACTTCGAGGCAGCCGACGGTGACGTCGGCATTGGCGTCGACGTGCTGACGCAGCATCAGCTCGTAGTCCATCTTGTAGATGTGGTCGCCGGCGAGGATGACCATGTATTCGGGGCCATAGGCCTCGATGATGTCGATGTTCTGGTAGACGGCGTCGGCGGTGCCTTCATACCACTGGGTTTCCGAGACACGCTGGCTGGCCGGCAGGATGTCGAAGCTTTCGTTACGCTCGGGCCGCAGGAAGTTCCAGCCGCGCTGCAGGTGGCGGATCAGCGAATGCGCCTTGTATTGGGTGGCGACACCGAGGCGGCGAATGCCGGAATTCAGCGCGTTGGACAGCGCGAAATCGATGATGCGCGTCTTGCCGCCGAAATAGACCGCGGGCTTGGCGCGGCGGTCGGTCAATTCCTTGAGCCGGCTGCCGCGGCCGCCGGCCAGCACATAGGCCATGGCATCACGCGCCAGCGGCTGGGTTCTCTTCAAGTCTGCCATTTTTACCCTCCCAAATTACCAGTCTGGAGCATCGCTCAGTCGCCAACCAATTCCAGCATGATCGTCGACAGCGGCGGCAAAAGCATCGTCGCCGAAATGCCTCCTCCCTCCGCCCTGGCTTCGACCACACCGCCATTGCCCTTGCCTGAACCACCATAGTCCGAAGCATCGGTGTTGATGATTTCGCGCCATTTGCCGACCTTGGACAACGGCACGCGATAATTGTCCCGCGGCACCGGCGTGAAGTTGGAAATGACGGCGATCGGGTTGCCGTCGGGCGCACTGCGCAGCCAGGCGAAGACCGAGTTTTCCTTGTCGTCGACGATCAGCCAGGAGAAGCCATCCGGCTCGCAGTCGCGCGCATGCAGCGCCGGGCGCGAGCGGTAGAGATAGTTGAGGTCGCGCACCGTCTGCCAGACGCCGCGATGTGGGCGGAAGTCGAGCAGGTTCCAGTCGAGCGCGCGCGCCTCGCTCCACTCGCGGCGCTGGGCGAATTCCTGCCCCATGAACAACAGCTTCTTGCCGGGATAGCCCCACATGAAGGCGTAAAAGGCGCGCAAAGTCGCAAACTTCTGCCAGTCGTCGCCGGCCATCTTGCCGAGCAGCGTGCCTTTGCCGTGCACGACCTCGTCATGGGACAGCGGCAGCACGAAATTTTCGGAAAAGGCGTAGGTCAGTCCGAAGGTCAGGTCGTTGTGGTGGTGCTTGCGGAAGATCGGCTCCTTGGCGAAATACTCCAGCGTGTCGTGCATGAAGCCCATGTTCCACTTGAAGCCGAAGCCCAGTCCGCCTTCATGCACCGGTGCCGAGACCTTCGGCCATGAGGTCGATTCCTCGGCGATGGTCATCACGCCGGGATGGTGGCCGTAGACTTCCTTATTCATCTTCTGCAGGAAGGAGACCGCTTCGAGGTTTTCGCGACCGCCCTTCTCGTTGGGGATCCATTCGCCGGCCTTGCGCGAATAGTCGAGGTAGAGCATCGAGGCGACCGCATCGACGCGCAAACCGTCGACATGGTATTTCTCGGCCCAGAACAGCGCATTGTTGACGAGGAACGACACAACCTCGCGGCGGCCGAAATTGTAGATCGCGGTGTTCCAGTCGGGATGAAAACCCTTGCGCGGATCGGCATGCTCGTAGAGCGCTGTGCCGTCGAAATTGGCCAGGCCATGCGCGTCGACCGGGAAATGCGCCGGCACCCAGTCGAGGATGACGCCGACGCCGGCGCGGTGCGCACCGTCGACGAAACGGGCAAAGCCGTCCGGGTCGCCGAAGCGCGCCGATGGCGCATAAAGTCCGGTTGTCTGATAACCCCATGACGGGTCATAGGGATGTTCGGAAATCGGCAGGAATTCGATGTGGGTGAAGCCGGTTTCGACGGCATAGGGGATCAACTGGTCGGCAAGTTCGTCCCATGACAGGAAGCTGCCGTCGTCGTGTTGCTGCCACGAGCCGGCATGGACCTCGTAGATCGATATGGCTTCGCGCCTGGGATCGGCCTTGCGCCAGTAGCTGCGGTGCGCATCGTCGCCCCACTCATGCGCCGGCGGCACCGCCGTCACCGAAGCGGTGGCCGGGCGCAGTTCCGACTTGAAGGCGAACGGATCGGCCTTGAGCGGCAGGCGGACGCCATCGGGGGCGATGATCTCGTATTTGTAGGGGTGGCCGGCACGGATATCGGGAATGAACAGTTCCCAGATGCCGGTGTCGCGGCGGTCGCGCATCGTGTGCCGGCGGCCGTCCCATTCGTTGAAGTCGCCGACCACCGAGACGCGCCGCGCATTGGGCGCCCAGACGGCGAAATGCACGCCAGAGGCGCCTTCATGGTCGATGAGATGGGCGCCGAGCTTGTCGAACAGCCTGAGGTGCGATCCTTGCGCGATATAGTAGTCATCCATCGGGCCAAGCACCGGGCCGAAGGAATAGGGATCGGTCAGCCACCAGTCGCCGCCGGCATTTTTGGCGTGATAGCGCAGCGGCTGGCGTTTGCGGATCGATACCTTGCCCTCGAAGAAACCGGCATCGTCGCGGCGTGAGAGTTCGCCGACCTCCTTGCCGGTCAGCGTATAGGCGGTGACGAACTCGGCATTGGGCACGAAGTAGCGGGCAACGAAGCCCTTGCCGGCTTCATGCACACCCAGAACCGCGAAGGGATCGCCATGCGTGCCGGCAACAATCGCCGCGACATCGCTGGCTGGCGCCAGCCCGTCCGGCCCGCTTGTCGCAGCGGTCACGCGCGGTTTCCTCATCAGGTAGCGTCCCTCCCAGGGAGTTGGGCCACATTGTTCGTGGCCTCATGCAATCATATCAGGCGGGCACGTTCCAGATTTCTTTCGCATATTGGCGGATCGTGCGATCGGAAGAGAACCAGCCGACGCGGGCGACGTTGCGGATTGCGCGTGCGTACCAGTCGGGACTGTTGCGCCAGACGGCGTCGACATCGCGCTGGGCAGCGGCATAGGCGTCGAAATCGGCTGCAACCATGAACCAGTCGGTGTTGTAGAGACCGTCGATCAGCTCGCGGTAGCGGTCCGGCTGGTCGGGCGAGAACACGCCCGACGAGACGGCCGCGACAGCCTGCGCCAGTTCCGGCGATCCTTCGATCACGGCGCGCGGGTTGTAGCCATTGTTGCGCCGCTCGGCGACTTCGGCCGTGGTCAGGCCGAAGATGAAGATGTTGTCGTCGCCGACGCACTCCTTGATCTCGACATTGGCGCCGTCGAGCGTGCCGATGGTCAAGGCGCCGTTCAGCGCGAACTTCATGTTGCCGGTGCCCGAGGCTTCCATGCCGGCGGTCGATATCTGCTCCGACAGGTCGGCGGCCGGCATCATCACCTCGGCCAGGCTGACATTGTAGTTCGGCACGAACACCACTTTCAGCAGACCGCGTACCGACGGGTCGCTGTTGATGACCTTGGCGACGTCGTTGGCGAGTTTGATGATCAGCTTGGCGTTGTGATAGCTGGGCGCGGCCTTGCCGCCGAAGAATTTCACGCGCGGCATCCAGTCCCGCTCGGGATGCGAGCGGATCTGGTCGTAAAGCGCGATGGCTTCCAGGATGTTGAGCAGCTGGCGCTTGTATTCGTGGATGCGCTTGACCTGGATGTCGAACAGCGCCGAGGGATCGAGCCTGATGCCGAGCCGGTCGGCGACGAGATTGGCGAGCTTGACCTTGTTGGAGCGCTTGACGGCGGCGAACTTGTCGCGGAAGGCGGCGTCGTCGGCGAAGGCATCGAGCCCCTTGATGGCGTCGATATTGTCGAGGAAGCGGTCGCCGATCGCCTCGCGGGTAAGCGCGGTCAGCCCTGGATTGCACTGGATCAGCCAGCGCCGCGGCGTGATGCCGTTGGTCTTGTTGTTGATGCGGTCGGGATAGAGCTTGTGAAGGTCGGCAAACACCGTCTCCTTCATCAGCTCGGTGTGCAGCGCCGACACGCCGTTGATCGAGTGCGAGCCGACAAAGGCGAGGTTGCCCATGCGCACACGGCGGTCGCCGGCTTCCTGGATCAGCGAGATGCGGCTGATCTGCTCGTTGGAGAACTGGTTGGTGGCGCGCGCCTCGAGCAGCACCTGCGCATTGATGGCATAGACGATCTGCATGTGGCGCGGCAAAAGCCGCTCGAACAGCGGCACTGGCCAGCTTTCCAGCGCCTCGGGCAGCAGCGTGTGGTTGGTGTAGCCGAAGGTGCGCTTGGTGATGTCCCATGCCTGGTCGAAATCCATGCCGTGGACGTCCATCAGCAGGCGCATCAGCTCCGGCACGGCGATCGCCGGATGGGTGTCGTTGAGATGGATCGCCGCCTTGTCGGGCAGCGAGACAAGATCGCCATACTGGCTGAGATGGCGCTGGACGATGTCCTGCAGCGAGGCGGTGGAGAAGAAATATTCCTGGCGGAGCCTGAGTTCCTGCCCTGCCTTGTGCGAATCGGCGGGGTAAAGCACGCGCGACAGCGCATCGGCCTTGTTGCTTTCGGCAAGCGCGCCGATGTGATCGCCGGCGTTGAACTTGTCGAGCAGGATCGGATCGATCGGCATGCCAGACCACAACCGCAGCGTGTTGACCCGGTTGGCCCGCCAGCCAACCACCGGCGTGTCGTAGGCGACGGCCTGGACATGTTCGGTCGGCTTCCAGACGTGGCGTTCGAGCCTTCCGTCCTTGGACGTGATCGATTCCACCGAACCGCCGAAGCCGACCTCGAAGGCGCGTTCGCGGCGCTCGAACTCCCACGGGTTGCCGTGGTCGAGCCAGGTTTCCGGCAGTTCGACCTGCCAGCCGTCATGGATTTCCTGGCGGAACATGCCGTTGGCGTAGCGAATGCCATAGCCATGCGCGGGAATGTCGACAGTCGCCATGCTTTCCATGAAGCAGGCGGCGAGCCGGCCGAGACCGCCATTGCCGAGCGCGGCGTCCGGCTCAAGCCCCGCGATGAGGTCGAGGTCGACGCCCAGCGACTTCAGCGCCTCGCGCATATTGTCCATCAGGCCGAGATTGGAGAAAGCATCGCGCATCAGCCGGCCGATGAGGAATTCGAGCGACAGATAATAGACGCGCTTTTCCTGCTGGGCGTAGGCCTCCTGCGTTGCCTGCATCCAGTGATCGACGATGCGGTCTCGCACGACCTTGATCGACGCTGTCAGCCAATCATATTGGGTTGCGACGTTGGTGCCCTTGCCGACCCGGTATTTAAGGGCCGACAGCACCTCGTCGGCGAGCGTCTTGGGATCGGGGATTTCGAGAACAGGGGCTTTGGCTGTCATTGTTCGCGTCATACTGCCTCTCGTGATCGTGCTGCGATCATACCGGCTTTCGCTCTCAGTCCCAGCCCATCCTAGTGCATCGCAACATACATTCAATCGATTTAGGTCGAATAGCCGCCGGTTCCCCTGCGGCAATTTATCCGCAGAGAGGATCAGGCCGCGAGCGCCGCTTCCGGCGGAACCTTGGCTCCGGTCATGAAAGCCACGGCATCCGACATCGTATATTGCTTGGGATCGATGACGCAGAGGCGACGTCCCAGCCGATGGATGTGGATCCGATCGGCCACTTCGAAGACATGCGGCATGTTGTGCGAGATCAGCACGATCGGCAGGCCGCGCTTCTTGACGTCGAGGATAAGCTCCAGCACGCGGCGGCTCTCCTTGACGCCCAGCGCCGCGGTCGGCTCGTCCATGATCACCATCTTCGAGCCGAAGGCGGCGGCGCGTGCCACCGCCACGCCCTGGCGCTGACCGCCCGAGAGCGTCTCCACCGCCTGGCTGATGTTCTGGATGGTCATCAGGCCCAGTTCGGTGAGCTTGTCGCGGGCGCGCTTTTCCATTGCCGGACGGTCGAGCATGCGCATCCATTGTCCCAGGAAGCCCTGTTTGCGGATTTCGCGGCCGAGGAACATGTTGTCGGCGATGGACAGCGCCGGCGAAAGCGCCAGATTCTGATAGACGGTCTCGATGCCTGCTTCGCGAGCCTCCATCGGCGACTTGAAAGCGATAGGTTTGCCATCGAGGCGGATATCGCCCTCGTCGGGCGTGACCGCACCGGAAATCGCCTTGATCAGCGACGACTTGCCGGCGCCGTTGTCGCCGATGACGGCAAGGATTTCGCCCGGATAGAGGTCGAAGTCGGCGTTGTCCAAGGCGGTGACGCGGCCATAGCGTTTGACGAGCCCGCGGGCGGTGAGAATAGGGTCCTGAGCCTGGGTCATGCCGATATCTTCCTGATCCACTGGTCGATGCCAACCGCCACGATGATAAGGGCGCCGACGGACAATTGCGTCCATTGCGGATCCGTGCCCCAGAGCCTCAGGCCGAGCGCAAACACGCCGACGATAAGTGCGCCGAAGATGGTCCCGAGAATGGAACCGCGCCCACCGAATAGCGAGGTGCCGCCGATCACCACGGCGGTGATCGAGTTGATGTTCTCGAACTGACCTGCTTGTGGCGACACCGATCCGATGCGCCCAATCAGGGCCCAGCCGGCAATGGCGCAGATGATGCCCGTGAGCGTATAGACCGCAAGCAGCATCCTGTCGACGCGAACGCCCGACAGTTCGGCCGCCTCCGGGTCGTCGCCCACCGCATAGACATGTCGTCCCCAGGCGGTATGGTTGAGCACGTACCAGGCGATCGCCGCCATGATCAGCATCAGCAGCACGCCATAGGTGAACACCGCGCCGCCGACCTTGAACGAATTGCCGAAGAACTGCAGCAACGGTGCATTCGTTTCGAGATCCTGACTGCGGATGGTCTCGTTGCCCGAATAAATGAAGTTGATGGCCGCATAGATCGACCACGTGCCGAGCGTGACGATGAAGGGCGGCAACTTCACCCTGGCGATGAGGATGCCGTTGATAAAGCCGCACAGCGCCCCGACCAGAAGCCCGACGGCAACGGCAACCGGGGCCGGGACGCCGTAATGCATGGCGAACTGACCCATGACGACCGAACTCAGCACCATGATGGCGCCGACGGACAAGTCGATGCCGGCGGTCAGCACCACGAGAGTCTGGGCGATGCCCACCATGCCGGTGATCGCCACCTGCTGCAGGATCAGCGTCAGCGTGAACGGCGAAAAGAAGCGTCCGCCGACGACGATGGCAAACAGGATCACCGAAAGCAACAGGATGATCAACGGCACCATGGCCGGGCTTTTGTGCAGCCGGTGCTGGATACTCTCCAGCGGCGTGCGCGAATGGGTGTCGAAGGAAGCGACGCTGGTGTCGCTTGCGGCCAAAGTCTTTTCGAACTCCTGTGGTCCGCTGGCCTTGGTGGTTTCAACGCTCAAAACGGCCTCCCCGCCTTTTGCGCGAGGCGGCTGTGGCCACCTCGCGCAATTCTCTTCTTATCGTTGTCTTAAGATTGAGCCGATCGGAGGTTCAAATCAACCCCAGCACTTGGCGAGCCCTGCCTTGGTGTCGATGGACTCGATACCGGCTGCAGGCTTGTCGGTGATCAGCGTCACGCCGGTGTTGTAGAAATTCAGGCCCGGCGACGGTTCGGGCTTTTTGCCACTATCGGCAAATGCTTTGATCGCCTCAATGCCGAGGGAGGCCATCAGCAGCGGATATTGCTGGGAGGTGGCTCCGATCACACCCTCGGCAACGTTCTTGACGCCGGGGCAGCCGCCGTCGACCGAGACGATCAGAACGTCCTTCTCCTTGCCGACTGCCTTCAGCGCCTGATAGGCGCCGGCAGCTGCCGGTTCATTGATGGTGTAGACCACGTTGATGTCCGGATCCTTCTGCAGGCAGTTCTCCATGGCGGTGTGGCCGCCATCCTCGTTGCCGCTCGACAGATCGTGGCAGACATTGCGTGCATCCGTTTCGTCCCCGATCTTCTTGGGATCGCCGAGGTCGATGCCGAAGCCCTTCATGAAGCCCTGGTCGCGTTGCACGTCGACCGAAGGCTGGCTGGCAATCAGATCCATATAGGCGATATGGGCATCCTTGGCCTTGTCCCCCAAGGTTGCCTTGGCCCAGGAGCCGATAAGCTCGCCGGCCTTGAAATTGTCGGTTGCGAATGTCGCGTCCGCCGCGTCGGCCGGCTCGAGCTGCGTATCCAGCGCGATCACCAGCACCCCGGCATCACGGGCCTTCTTCACCGCCGGCACGATTGCCGCCGTGTCGGTGGCGGTGATCAGAATGCCCTTGGCGCCGTCGGCGATACAGGATTCGATCGCCGCAACCTGGCCTTCATTGTCGCCTTCCGCCTTGCCGGCGTAGGACTTGAGATCGACGCCGATTTCCTTGGCTTTAGCGGTCGCGCCCTCCTTCATCTTGACGAAGAAGGGGTTGGTGTCGGTCTTGGTAATCAGGCAAGCGCCGACGCCGGCGGCAGATGCCGTAGAGGCAAAAGCCATCAGGCCGAGGCCCGCCGCGGCGAACACGGTGGACTTCAATAATGCTTTGGTCACGATCTTCCTCCCATGGAACCATGCGGATGCCGCCAACCGGCATCTCGAGCGCATCCACCGAAATCTCCCAGTGTGGACGCGCCCTCAAATGACACCAGTGGGGGGCGCCTGTCAATAATTAAATCACTCTTATTTATTATTGACAGCGTTGCACGGTTCACCCATTCTGCCGCAAAAGCAGTAAGAATAAACCAAGGGAAGGAACAAGGGTGGAGACCGGCATTGCGAGGCACGGTTCGCCCGAGGCGGCCGCCAGCCGTCTCCACCGTGGCACCAATCAGAGCGGCATGCGCGACCACAATGAGCGGCTGGTGCTGTCTCTGGTGCGCCAGCATGGCAGCCTGGCCAAATCGGACATTGCGCGCATGACCGGGCTTTCGGCGCAGACCGTCTCGGTGATCATGCGCGAACTGGAGGAAGACAGCCTGCTGGTGCGCCAGGCGCCGTTGCGCGGCAAGATCGGCCAGCCTTCCATCCCGATGGCGCTGAACCCCGAAGGCGCGTTCTTCATCGGCCTCAAAATCGGCCGCCGCAGCGCCGAACTGGTGCTGATCGATTTCCTTGGGCATGTGCGCTCCATGCTGCAGCACTCCTACCGCTATCCGGCACCGCGCGAGACGGTGGAGTTCGTCACATCGGGCATGAAGACGATGCGCGCCGAACTGACGCCGGCGCAGGACAAGCGCATTGCCGGGCTCGGCATCGCCATGCCGTTCGAACTGTGGAACTGGGCCGACACCGCCGGTGCGCCGCGCGACATCATGGACGAATGGCGCAATCGCGACATCCGCGCCGACATCCAGTCGCAATGCGAATTCCCGGTCTATCTGCAGAACGACGCGACGTCAGCCTGCGGCGCCGAACTGGTGTTCGGCCAGACGGGCGGTGCGCGCGACTTCGTCTATTTCTACATCGGCGCCTTTGCCGGTGGCGGCATCGTGCTCAACGGCCGGCTTTTTGGTGGACCGACGGGCAATGCCGGGGCGCTGGGCTCGATGCCGGTGCCGGGACCGGACGGCAAGCCGACGCAGCTGATCGACGTCGCCTCGATCGCCATGCTGGAAAAGGCGCTTAACGCACGCGGCGTCGAGGCTTCGCATCTGTGGACGTCGCCTGAGGATTGGGGCGAGATCGGCCACGAGCTCGACGACTGGATCGCCAATGCCGCTCGGGCGCTCGCCTACGCTGTTGTCGCGGCGTCCTCGGTGATCGATTTCGAGGCTGCGGTCATCGACGGCTGGATGCCGCTGTCGGTGCGGCGCCGGCTCGTGGATGCGATCAAAGAGGCCATCGGTTCGATCGACGGCGAAGGCCTCAAGCTGCCGGTGGTGCGCGAAGGCACTGTCGGCATCCATGCCCGCGCACTCGGCGGCGCCAGCCTGCCGCTGTCCGAACGCTTCCTCATCGGTTCGACCACCATCTCCAGGAGCACCTGAATGCTGATCGGTATCCCGGCGCTGCTCGGTCCGGAGCTTCTGGCCACATTGCGCGCCATGGGCCATGGCGACGAGATCGCGCTTGTCGACGGCAATTATCCGGCGGAAGAACAGGCAAACCGGCTGGTGCGGGCCGACGGCCATCATCTCATTCCGGTGCTCGACGCCATATTGAGCGTGCTGCCGGTGGACGACTTCGTGCCGGAAGCGCTGTTTCGCGCCTCGGTCAGGGGCGATCCCTCGGTTGCCGATCCGGTCCACCGCGAGATCGAGGCGATCTGCACCAAGCGTGCGCCGGGTCGCAAAGTGGTTGCGCTGGCCGGCGCCGACTTTTATGCACGCGTCCGGTCGGCGTATGCGATCGTCGCGACCGGCGAACCCAGGCTCTATGCCAACATCATCATCCGTAAAGGCGTGATCTATCCGCCGGAAAGTCCTGAGACATGATTCTCTGCTGCGGCGAAGCCCTGATCGACATGCTGCCGCGCACCACCACGCTGGGCGAGCCGGCCTTTTCGCCCTATGTCGGCGGCGCAGTGTTCAACACGGCGATCGCGCTCGGCCGGCTCGGCGCGCCGGCCGGCTTCTTTTCCGGCCTGTCGTCGGATCTGTTCGGCGGCCAGTTCCGTGAGGCGCTCGGCGCAAGCAAGGTCAGTTCCACCTATGCGCACACCTCGCCTCGCCCCACCACGCTGGCGTTCGTGCGGCTCACCAACGGCCAGGCGACCTACACTTTCTATGACGAGAACACCGCCGGGCGCATGCTGACGATCGAAGACCTGCCCGAACTCGGCGCCGAGATCGAGGCCATGCTGTTTGGCGCCATCAGCCTGATCTCGGACCCGGCGGGTGCTGCCTATGAGGAATTCATGAAGCGCGAGCACCAGCGCCGCGTCATGATGCTCGATCCCAACATCCGGCCGAACTTCATCCCCGACAAGGCCAAGCATCTGCGCCGCATCCGCTCGATGATGGCAATGGCAGACATCGTAAAACTGTCGGATGAGGATTTGCACTGGTTCGGTGAGGCCGGCTCGCATGAGGACGTCATCCGCAACTGGCTGGATCGCGGTCCCAAGCTGATCGTCGTCACCCATGGCAGCGAAGGCGCCGTCGGCTACAGCCGCGAGCACAAGGTCACGGTGATGCCGCAGAAGGTTGAGGTGGTCGACACGGTCGGGGCCGGCGACACGTTCAATGCCGGCATTCTGGCTTCGCTGCACGAGCAGGGCCTGCTCTCCAAGGCTGACATCGGCGGCCTTTCCGAGGACGCCATCCGCCAGGCGCTGGCGCTCGGCGCCAAGGCGGCGGCAGTGACGGTGTCGCGGGCCGGCGCCAATCCGCCCTGGCGGCATGAAATCGCCTGATCCACGCTTTGTCCGGCCACTGGCCGCTACGAGAGTCGATCACTTTATGTTTCCACGAGCCGGAAAGACGCGATAAATTAGCCGCGTCACGGCCTGGAAAGCCCGGATTTCCAGCATCTTGCTGCAGTGCGGCAAAAACCCGTGGTAACAGGCTGCGACACCTCGGCAACCCGCCCCGTGGCGGTCCGGCTTTCTCGACCGGCGCAACTCTGGTACCAGCGGGCCGGTTAAGTTGTTGTTTCTGCGCGTATCGTTGTCTCCCGGACCGCGCGCATTACCGTTTTGAGGCCGACATGCAGTTCATCGATCTTGGCGCGCAGCGCGAACGTATCCGCGACCGGCTGAAGGCCGCCATCGACAATGTCGTCGAGGAAGGCCGCTATATCCTGGGGCCGCAGGTCACCGAATTCGAAAACAAGCTCGCCGCCTATATCGGCACCAAGCATGTCGTGGCCTGCGCCAACGGCACCGACGCGCTGCTGTTGCCGCTGTTTGCCGCCGGCATCGGCCCGGGCGACGCGGTGTTCGTGCCGAGCTTCACCTTCGCCGCAACGGCGGAAGTGGTGGCGTTGGCCAAGGCCGAACCGGTGTTCGTCGATGTCGACGCCGAGACCTACAACATCGATGTCGCCAGCCTCGAAGCGGCGATCGCGATGATCAAGAAGGAAGGCCGGCTGAAGCCCAAGGCGATCATTCCGGTCGATTTGTTCGGCCTTGCCGCCGACTACGAGGCGATCATGGCAATTGCCAAGCGCGAAGGGCTGCTGGTGATCGAGGATGCGGCGCAGTCGATCGGCGGCTCGGCTGACGACAAGATGTGCGGCGCCTTCGGCCATGTCGGCTCGACCAGCTTCTATCCGGCGAAGCCGCTGGGCTGCTACGGCGATGGCGGCGCCATGTTCACCAATGACGACGCGCTCGCCGACCAGCTTCGTTCGTTTGCCTTCCATGGCAAGGGCGAAACGCAGTACGACAATGTCCGCGTCGGCATCAATTCACGCCTCGACACGATCCAGGCGGCGATCCTGATCGAAAAGCTTGCCATCCTCGAAGACGAGATGGTCGCCCGCCAGGTGGTGGCCAACCGCTACGCCGAAGGTCTTGGCGACATCGTCAAGGCGTCACGCAATCTGGGTAGTGGCCGCTCGGCCTGGGCGCAGTATGCCATCGAGACGCCGAAGCGCGACGGCTTGCGGGCGCATCTGACCGAAAAGAAGATCCCGTCGGTGATCTATTATGTGAAGCCGCTGCACGAGCAGGTCGCTTACAAGAACTATCCGCGCACGCCGACCGGGCTGACCGTTTCGGAAGAACTGCCGACGCGGATCCTGTGCCTGCCGATGCATCCCTATCTCAGCGAAGCCGACCAGGACCGCATCATCGAAACGATCCGCAATTATATCGGCTCGAACTCGGCGCATGTAGCGGCGGCGTAACACTGCAGGGTCGGCGCGAAGCACCCCCCTCTGCCCTGCCAGGCATCTCCCCCTCAAGGGGGGAGATCGGCAGCTTTGTCGACGGCACTCTTCCTGCAACGTTTGACGATTGGCGAAAGCTCAGGCGACATCCAATCTCCCCCCTTGAGGGGGAGATGTCCGGCAGGACAGAGGGGGGCCGTGAAGGATCGCTACTTAGGAAGATTCAGGCGGGCAGTGCCGCCTTCCCGCTCGCAATGAAATGCGGATTGGCGAAATCCTCGTCATCGCTCTGCTTGCGCTTGCCGTAGGCCAGCGGCTCGCCGTCCAGCGTGCGCGTCATGCCGCCGGCAGCGCGCAGCACGGCGTCGCCGGCCGCCGTGTCCCATTCCATGGTGCGGCCGAAGCGCGGATAGATGTCGGCTTCGGCTGCGGCGAGCAGGCAGAATTTCAGCGATGAGCCGACCGAGACGATCTCGGCGGCGCCGAGGTCCCTGATAAAGGCTTCGGTTTCCGGCGTGTTGTGCGAGCGGCTGGCAACGACGGCGAGCGGCGTCACCGCCGTCCTGACCGAAATCCGCCGCCGGCCGACGATCCGGAAGTCGCCATCGACTTCGATGGATTCCGCGCTGCCCGGCCGTCCCGAAAAGAAGCGGCCGCTGCAAGGCGCGAAGACGACGCCGATCTCCGGCACGCCGTGGCGGATGAGCGCGATGTTGACGGTGAAATCGGTCCTGCGGTTGACGAATTCCTTGGTGCCGTCGAGCGGATCGATCAGGAAGAAGGCGCCATCGAGATCAGGCGGCACGATGCCGGCGGCGACCTCTTCCTCCGCCACGCAGGGAATATCGGGAAAGGCGGTACGCAGGCCGGCAAGGATGATCGTCTCGCTCTCGCGGTCGGCTTCCGTCACCGGCGAGGAGTCGGACTTCTTGTCGACTGCACAGCCGGCCTTGAAGACCCGCATCACCTCGCGCCCGGCGTCGAGCGCCAGACGCTCGAATACGGCCAGCATCACCTCGTCGTCAGATGCCGCCGCCGGCTTCGTATTGGTCTTCAGCAATGTCGCGCTCGTTCAGCCAGTGTTCCAGAGCCTCTACCATCTCCTCGGCCGTCTTGCCGAGTGTCTTAAGATGGATTTCCGGTTTTTCCGGGGCTTCATACGGTGAATCGACGCCGGTGAAGTTCTTGATCTCGCCATTCAGCGCCCGCGCGTAAAGGCCCTTCGGGTCGCGCCTGGCGCATTCCTCGAACGGCGTGTCGACGAACACCTCGACGAACTCGCCGTCGGCCATCAGCTCGCGCGCCATGCGGCGCTCGGCGCTGAACGGCGAGATGAAGGAGACGATGACGATCAGCCCGGCATCGGCCATCAGCTTGGCCACTTCGGCGACGCGGCGGATGTTTTCGACGCGGTCGGCATCGGTGAAGCCGAGATCGCGGTTGAGGCCGTGGCGGACATTGTCGCCGTCGAGAATGTAGGTGTGGCGTCCCGAGGCGAACAGCTTCTTCTCGAGCAGATTGGCGATGGTCGACTTGCCCGAGCCGGAAAGCCCGGTGAACCAGAACACGGCCGGGCGCTGGCCTTTCAGGTCGGAGCGGCCGCGCTTGCCGACATCGAGCGACTGCCAGTGGATGTTTTCGGCGCGGCGCAACGTATGCAGGATCATGCCGGCGCCGACCGTGGCGTTGGTGATGCGGTCGATCAGGATGAAGGCGCCGGTGGTGCGGTTGTCGGCGAAGGTGTCGAAGGCGATCGGCGCGCGGGTCGAGATGTTGCAGATGCCGACTTCATTCATGTCGAGCGACTTTGCCGCCTCGCGGGCGAAATCGTTGACGTTGACGCGGTATTTCAGGTCGGTGACGGTTGCGCTGGTCTGGTCGGTTTCGGTGCGCAGGATGTAGGAACGGCCCGGCAGCAGCGCTGCCTCATCGAACCAGACGATGTTGGCGGCGAACTGGTCGGCAACCTGCGGCCGCGCCGCGGGCGACACCAGCATGTTGCCTCTGGAGACTTCGACCTCGTCGTCAAGCACCAGGGTGATGGCCTGGCCGGCGACGGCCTGGGCGAGATCGCCGCCGTGCGCGACGATGCGCTTGACCCGCGAGGCCTTGCCGGATTTGGCGACGACAACCTCATCGCCCTGCGCAACCTGGCCGGACGCGATGGTGCCGGCAAAGCCGCGGAAGTCGAGATTGGGCCGGTTGACATACTGCACCGGAAACCGGAACGGCAGTTCCACCGCGGCCTCGTCGACCGATACGGTTTCGAGATGCTCGATAAGCGACGGGCCGGAATACCACGCCGTCTTGTCGGAGCGGCTGGTGACATTGTCGCCATAGCGGGCCGACATCGGGATCGGCACGATCGTCTGGAAGCCGAGCTCGTGCGAGAACTGGCGGTAATCCTCGACGATGCGGTCGAACACCGCCTGGTCGAAATCGACCAGATCGATTTTGTTGACGGCAAGCACGATGTGGCGGATGCCGAGCAGCGAGGCGATGATGGAGTGGCGCCGGGTCTGGCGCAGCACGCCCTGGCGCGCATCGATGAGCACGATGGCGAGATCGGCGGTCGAAGCGCCGGTCGCCATGTTGCGGGTGTACTGCTCATGGCCGGGCGTGTCGGCGACGATGAACTTGCGCTTGGGCGTGGCGAAGAAGCGATAGGCGACGTCGATGGTGATGCCCTGCTCGCGCTCGGCCTCGAGGCCGTCGACCAGAAGCGCGAAGTCGATGTCGTCGCCGGTGGTGCCGTGCTTGCGGGAATCGCGCTCGAGTGCCGCGAGCTGATCCTCGAAGATCTGCTTGGTGTCGGACAGAAGGCGGCCGATCAGCGTCGACTTGCCGTCGTCGACCGAGCCGCAGGTGAGGAAGCGCAGCAGCGACTTCTTCTCCTGCGCCGCCATGTATTCGCGGATGCCGTCGGTGGGGGCGAGGCTCTTGGCCAGGATGTGGCGCATGCTCAGAAATACCCCTCGCGCTTCTTCTTTTCCATCGAGCCTGCTTCATCGCGATCGATGAGGCGGCCCTGGCGCTCGGAGGTGCGCGCCGTCAGCATCTCGCCGACAATGGCTTCCAGCGTGTCGGCGTCGGATTCAATGGCGCCGGTCAGCGGATAGCAGCCGAGCGTGCGGAACCGCACCAGGCGGTTCTCCACCGTCTCGCCGGGACGCAACACCATGCGGTCATCGTCCTTGAGGATCAGCATACCGTCGCGTTCGACCACCGGCCGCTCTTTGGCGAAATAGAGCGGCACGATCGGAATGTTCTCCTGCAGGATGTATTGCCAGATGTCGAGCTCGGTCCAGTTCGACAGCGGAAACACGCGGATCGATTCACCCGGCGCAATGCGGGTGTTGAAGATCTTCCACATTTCAGGCCGCTGGTTCTTCGGGTCCCAGACATGCTGGGCGTTGCGGAAGGAAAAGATGCGCTCCTTGGCGCGCGACTTCTCCTCGTCGCGCCGCGCTCCGCCGAAAGCGGCGTCGAAACCGTATTTGTCGAGCGCCTGGCGCAGCGCCACCGTCTTCATCACATGGGTGTGGGTGTTGGAGCCGTGGTCGAACGGGTTGATGCCGTCGCGCACGCCGTCTTCATTGACATGGACCAAAAGGTCGAAGCCGAGCTTCTGCGCCATCTGATCGCGAAAGGCGATCATCTCGCGGAACTTCCAGGTGGTGTCGACATGCAGGAATGGGAAAGGCGGCTTGGCCGGATAAAAAGCCTTCATCGCCAGATGCATCAGCACGGAGGAATCCTTGCCGACGGAATAGAGCATCACCGGCTTGGAGAAGGAGGCAGCAACCTCACGGAAGATGTGGATGGATTCGGCCTCGAGCCGCTGCAAATGCGTAAGCGCGATGTTCATGGACTGTGAGCGTTCTCTCGTGCCATCCAGACCTTGCATCAGATGGATCGGGCGTCTTTTTCAGCCGCCCGGTTCAAGCTTCACCGCTGGACACTATCGGTTCGTGCCGGCGTTCTAGCAGATCGCCACCTGATATAACAACGCTGGAAAGCCCGGCCGCCAAGCCGATCGGGAACGAATTTTCCATGAAAAGCCCGGAATCCGGAAATTCCTGCCCGGCAGTCTGATAGCCCTCAAAGGCCGGGAAAAATCTTGCCGGAACCCTGGGAAAACGGTCGGGCCGGCGGATGCTTCCGCTATGCGATGCGGCCACGCCACCGATTTCGATGGCTGCAAGATCCTCGCCGCACTATCGAAAACCGGACCCAGCCGCTATACCGGCTCCTGAACCCGCGCCGGGCGGGATGCTGCAAAAAAGCCGCCACCAAACACCGTCCGTCGCCAAGCGACCCCAGCGCATTGTGAACCAGAGCATTGACCCCGATTTCCACCATTAAGCAGCACCTCTCGCCGTCACGGATCAACATCACCTTCTCCATTCTCTGCTTCTTTTGCCCGCCTGTGCTGGGGTCGGCGGTCAGCTTTGTGTTCAATGGCGGCGGCCTGTGGTCGGTGCTTCTGCTTGCCCTGAAAAGACGGCGTCTCAACATCGACCGGCCAATGGTCGCGATGACGGTGGCCATCTATGCCTATTGTGCAGCCTTCGTGCTCGCCTCTATCGTCAACAATTCGATCGCCAAGGATGCGCCTCATCTGGCAGGGCTGATCACCTTCCTGTTTTTCCCCGTCTCATACGCAACCTGGAGCATCACCGAGAAAACCACGCTGGCGCGCATCGTCGTGCTGGCGAGCGCTGCCGCATGTTTTGGCGCCCTGCTGCTGGCGATCGTGCAACATTACTGGCTGGGCGTACGAGCCGAAGGCGGTGCCGGCAATCCAATCGTATTCGCGACGGTCGCCTGCCTCAGTGTTCTGATGTGCCTGGCGGGCGCCCTTTCAAACGTCGAAAAGAACAAGGTCCTGCTTGCCTGCGCAGCGCTGGCCGGCGCGGTCGCCATCCTCTACTCGGGGTCGCGGATCATATGGCTGGCACTGCCGGTGGCCGGCATCGCCGTCCTGCTGATCAACCGGCGCAGGCTCACCAGCCGAAACGCCTTTCGTCTGCTGCTGATTGCTGGCGCGATCGGCGTGGTTATCGCCGCCATCGGATTCCCGATCATTTACGAGCGCGCAGCTTTCCTGTTCAGCGACTGGGATGCGCTGGCCACGAAAGGTGACCATGCCACGGCGCTCGGCTTCCGCGCCGCGCTTTGGCAGATCGGCCTCGGCGCTTTCCACGACATGCCGATTTTCGGTCACGGCATTGCTGCAAGCCGCGAGTTGATCAAGGATGGATTCCACAATCAGTTCAACATGCCATACACGGGCTTCAGCCATTTCCACAACGGCTTTCTGACCGCATTGGTTGAGGCCGGGCTCATCGGCGCCATCACGCTTGCAGCTGTTTTCGTCGTTGCCGCCAGAAACGCAGCAATCGTTCTGCGCACCAGTACCGACACCATCGAGCGGTTCGGCGCCACGATGATCGTCGCTACCGTGATCACCTATCTGATCGCCGGCCTGACCGGCATCCTGATCGGCCACGACATTCTCGATTCGACACTGATGGTGTTCCTGGTGTCCGGGACCTACCTTGCTTCGGGCCGGCAACAGGCGTTGCCGGAACCAGCCTCGACGCCGCAGGCAAGCCAGCCGTGAAAGTGCTGGTCACAGGTGCGACGGGTTTCATCGGCAGGCAGGTCGTCAACCAGCTTGGCGAAGCCGGGTTCGAGGTGCGCATGGCATCGCGTCACCCAGAACAGCTCGATGCCGCGAGCGATGCCGTGCTATTGCCTGATTTCGACGCGCCGGCGCAGGCATTCCAGGCGCTGATGCGAGACATCACCCATGTCGTCCACTGCGCGGCTCTCAACAATGACCGCAAGGCGAGCGAGGCCGATTTTCTCGCCGCCAATGCGACACTGACCGCCCAGCTGGCGCACGCCGCCGCCTGGCGGGCAAGCGGGCGCTTCATCTATCTGTCATCGATCCGGGCAGTCGTCGGTCCCGGTTTCAGTGGAACGATCAGCGAGGCGACGCCGCCTGCCCCGCAATGCGCCTATGGCCGCTCGAAACGCGAAGGCGAGATCAGGTTGCTGGAAGCCTATGCGTCCAGACCCGCCGATGCCACGGCGCTGCGCCTGCCGCCGATCTATGGCGAAGGCATGAAGGGAAACCTGGCGAATCTGATGCGCTGGGGCGGCATGCCTGTAAGCTTGGCGCTGCCGGCGGCGGTCTTCAGCGGCGTACGATCGCTGATGTCATGCGAGGCGGCAGCACACACGGCAGTGTATCTGCTCAGCCGTCCGCAGCCGCTTCGCCCCGTCTACGTCGCCTGCGACCTGCCACCGCTGCCGGTTTCATCCATCATCAGGGCTTTCCGGCAGGGTTATGGCTACTCGTTGAAACTGTCCAAAGTGCCCGCCGGCCTGATGCGGGCAGTGTTGACCTTGCTGGGCAAGGCCAAGGCATGGGAAGCGATGACAGCGACGCAGATATGCGATCCGTCGCTGCTGGTAGCCGAAGGCTGGGCGCCGCGGACCGACACGCTCGAACAACTGACCGAGCTCGCGCGCCGCTACAAATCCGGCGCTGCTCAGCTGCCCATTTGAGCATGATCTCGTCCGAAAACCGGGGCCACTTTTCGGGATCATGCTCTGGTTAGAAGATCGTACCCACAAGAATACGGATATCGAGGCCGATCGAGGCCGCTTTGAGATATTCGGCATCGGTTTCGGCGCAGAGTTTCGGGTCGGACATATCGATGCCTTTCATCTGCGCAAGCCCGGTAATGCCCGGCAGGGCCGCAAGCACACCCAATTGCCTGCGGCGTTCGATCAGCTCGGTTTGTGTGGGCAGGCATGGACGCGGCCCGACCAGGCTCATCTCGCCCTTCAGCACATTCCACAGCTGCGGCAGTTCGTCGATCTTGAATTTTCGCAGCACCGCGCCGGCGGTAGTGACGGAGTTTTCCGGCGCCTGATGCGAGGGCAGAGACGGCGTTCCCACCACCATCGTCCGCAGCTTGTGGCAGGCAAACAGCACGCCATTCTGTCCGACCCGGGTTTGCGAAAACAATGCGGGTCCAGGCGAAGACAGCCTGATTGCCAGCATGGCAAGCAGGACGAAAGGCGATGCCAGCGGCAACAGAACCGCCGCCACGACGAGGTCGAAAGCTCGCTTGGGTCCCCTCATGGCCATCTCTGCACGATCTAGATCCGCCGCCAGATGAAGGCCAGATAGAGCCCAAGCGTCCCAGCCAGCGTCTGCCGGTAGACGCCGCTTTTTCTGAGAAGACGCAGTCGTCGCAGGACACCGCCCTTGCGCGCCCTGATGAACAGGCCGAGGCAGGCGGCGGCATCCTTGGTGAGAATGTCGCGATTGACCGCCAGACCGCTGAGATTGTGATCGGTCCAGACGGCGAACTCACCCTTGAACAGGCGTCCCAGCCGCGACAGCCGCGCCTTCCACGAAACGTTGGCGCCGACCAGATTTGCCTCATGCTGGCGGTAGCGCACCAGCGGCCGAGGGTCATAGCGAACTATGCCGCCGGCGGCGGTGACGATCAGATAGGTCCACCAGTCATGGCTGACGAACTCGGTCCTTGCCGATGCCTTTGCCAGCAACTTTCGCGCCGTGCGGTTGATCATCATGGTGTTGCCGCCGGCAATGCTCTGCACAAGCGCATTGCGAAACGACGGCGGCTTCAGGAACAGCGGCGAATGCCCTTGCGCTGCTCCGGTTTCGGACATGGTCGCGGTCCTCGAGCAAAACAGCAACGGTGTTTCAGCATCGTGCCCCTGCATCCAGGCAATAGCGCTCTCCAGCCTGTCCGGCTCCCAGATATCGTCCTGGTCGCAGAAGGCGTAGTAGTCGGCATCGATGCGCGGATCGACGATCATCGAGCGGAAGTTGGCGGCAAAGCCCTGGCGAGGACCGTTCGACAGGGCCAGCAGCCCCTTGGACCAACGGCTCTGCCAGGCGCCGATGATGGCAGAAGTGCCATCGGTCGAACCGTCGTCGGAGACCCAGACGTCGACAAGAGGATGTGATTGCGCAAGCAGCGAGGCGAGCTGCTCGTCAAGGAAAGCCGCGCCATCTTTTGTGCCCAACAGCACGGCCACGCGCTGATCTTGTCTGGTCACTGGTTCAGAATCATCTGCAAGCGCCTGGGAACGGCCATCGGATTGGTTTCAATAGCCAATTCCGATCGATCAGGACAGGCTCTTTGTATTGACGCAATCCCGGACGGGAAAACCGCTTCACACTTTTTCTGGAATTGCTCTAACCCGCTTGTCCGACTGTTTTCGCAACGGTTTCCCGGCGTGCGTCACCTGGCGGCTTTTCCGCCTGATGAAGCCCGGCCATGACGGCGAGTGCTGCGGCCTTGTCCTGATCGCGCATGGCCGCCTGCAGCGATGTCAGCGCGGCCTGGACCTTGGGCCATCCCACGACATCGGTTCGCAGACCAAAGATCTTGGGGATATCGAGCGCGACAATCTCTTCATTGCCGCCATGCAGCACCTCGTGAAGCTTCTCGCCTGGCCTGATCCCGGTGAAACGGATCGGAATGTCGGTGTAGGGGCTCTTGCCGGCCATGCGGATCATGGTTTCGGCGACTTCGAGGATCGGCACCGGCTTGCCCATGTCGAGCATGTAGATGGCGTAATCGTCCTTGCCCTGGCGCCGCTCGGCATCGGCCGCCGACATGATGACGAGGTCGACGGCTTCGGCCACCGTCATGAAGTAGCGGGTCATGCGGCGATCGGTGATGGTGACCGGACCGCCGGCCTCGATCTGCGCCTGGAAGATGGTGGCGACCGAACCGTTGGAGCCGAAGACATTGCCGAACCGCACGGCAATGAACTTGGTGCCGGAGCGACGGCCATTGGGTTCGGTGGCGTGCGTTTCGTGCAGCGAAGAGACGATCTGCTCGGCGGCGCGTTTTGTCATGCCGAGCACCGAGGTCGGATCGACCGCCTTGTCGCTGGAAATCAGCAGAAACTGCGGCACCCCGCATTTGGCGGCAACCTCGGCGCAGACGAGAGTGCCCAAAATGTTGGTCTGGATCGCCGATTCCCAGTTTTCCTCAAGCAGCGGCACATGTTTGAGCGCGGCAGCGTGGAAAATGATGTCGGGCTTGAAATCGCTGACGACGCGGGTGATCTGGCGCCGGTCGGTGACGTCGACGATGCGGCTTTTGAGCCGGGTATGATCCTTTTCGTCGACCTGCTGGTCGAGCTGGAAAATCCCGAACTCCGAAATATCGGCAACCAGAACCGCCTCGGCGCCGAGTTCCAGCGACCGCTTGACCAGGATGCGACCGATGGAGCCGGCGCCGCCGGTCACCAGGACGCGCTTGCCGCTGACGAAGCGGCCAATGCGCTCAACGTCCGACGGAACCGTGGAGCGGCGCAGGATGGTTTCCATCTCGACGGCGTCGAGAACCAGCTTTCCGCCCTGCCCGAGCTCCGAGACGCCGGAGAACTGGACGACGGCGATGCCGCTGTGACGGGCGACACGGACCAGCTCCGAATATTCCTCGATCTCGCGTTCGGTGCCATTGCCGAAAATCAGCATGTCGAGGCTTTTGGTGCCCCTTACATATTCTTCGAGGACCTCCACGAGGCGGGGCCGCACGGCCACAACCGGGACGCCCTGGATCTGCGTGCCCAACGGCGCGCCATTCTCGATGGCAATGATGCCGGCGATGGAATATTCGGCCGGCTCTGCCGTGCGCGTGAACCGGATGATGACGTCAGCTTCGCCGAGCCTGCCGACGAATAACGCCTGCTTGATCGCCACATTGCCCGCGTTGCGGCTCAGGATTCGCCAGCTCGCACCGTCGCGCAGGAACCGGTAGTAGAGCCGCGGCGCGGAAATGATGGTGAAGGAGACGAGGAAAAAGACAATGAACTGGCGCTCGTTGAGCCCCGTCACCGGCTGAAACCATCGAACCGCCAGCGAGACGACGTAGAGCGTGACCGTCAGGATCGCACAGCTCTTCAGAATGTTGAAGAAGTCCGGCGTGGAGGCGAAACGCCACACCGTGTTGTAGAGGCCGCAATAGCGAAACAGGAGATGGCTGAGAAAAACGATGCTCCCCCAGCACGCCAGGCCCGGCCAGGAGAGCGCGTCGAATGAAAGTCTCGACTGCGAAAGCCCGAGACTCAGCGCCACCGCCACCAGGACCATGACAATGTCCTGGATCATTATGATGGCACGCCGCATCTTCGGCCGAAGTCCGGACACGACTTCTACATAGGATGTCATTGGGTAGTACTGAACTCCAGGCGCAAGGATCTGGACACTAACGTGATGCGAGAGCGACGGAAACCCGTCACCGATCACTAGTTTAGAGTGCCAATCCCCAGCCCCGCCGCTTTTGTATCGCATAGCGTGGAGTCGAGGCCATCGCCAGATATTTTTTTGGAAATGCCCTTAGCTAGCATCTTTGGAAAAAAGCTTCCCAACTTGCGATAGTCCGGCTCCGTCCAGTTCTGCGTCTCGTCGTCAAAGAAATGCATCTCCTTGACGGACGGCGTTGCCAGTTGTCGGTGGTGCCTGAGATAGCCGAACAGGCTGGTAGTGCCGGATTTCTGCACCCCACCAACGATGAAGCCCAACCCAGGCTGGTCCAATGCATGCGCACCCATGCCAGGTTACTTTCTTGTCCCGGTCGTCTCTTGCGCAGCGCCGTCCGCCCTTCCGGCGTCAGACCTCGATAGCGACTTGAGATACCTGACCGGGTACATCACCTTCCACGAAAAGCTGTTTTTGATTTCGCCAAGTTCCACATTCAAGCGCTGAGTCTCGGCAGCCAAGCGCTGGGTCTCCGCAGTCAAAACACGAAGATTGCTCAGTTGTTGCGTCAGCTGAGCGTTTTGCGTGGCTGCTTCGGTGCGTGCCGCTTCCAACTCAAGCGCCTGTTGATAGGCAGCCTGGCGCTGCAGCGCGTTTTGCGTGGCTGCTTCAGCGCGTGCCGCTTCCAACTCAAGCGCCTGTTGATAAACGGCCTGGTGCTGGAGCTCGAATCGCTTGGCCGCTGCCCTTTCGCGCGCAGACATTTCAGAAAAGAATGCGTCTCCGAAAACCGGACTGAGGTTGTCGAAGGTTCTGCGCACCGAATCGAGTTGCTGCATGGCGGTGCTGTCATCCGGGTCATTCTCAAGCGCCCTCAAGGCGCCGTAGGTCTGCTTGACCAGATTGTCGATGCTCGAGTCTGCTTCGAGCTGCCCCGAACTCGCAGCATGATGCTGATACTCCTCCGAAAAATGATTGGAAAGAATTGCTGGCCATTCCGCTTTGGGCAGAGGCCAGTCGATTTTGAGGGCGCTTGTAATCCCATCGATGCCCTCGCAACACCGATCAAGCATGGTTTCATAGGACAGGAAGACCCGCTGCTGGCCGCGTGTCGCATTCTCGGCCTCTATTTCATGGCGCAGCCAAAGGAGGGAACTGAAACCAGTCGTGAACCCGTCCCGCTTGGCAAGCGAAGCGAACACCGCTAGCGGGTTGCGCTCAATCAGCACATACCGAACGTCGATGCCCATTCGTTCCATGATTTCCATGTAAAGCGGCACGAAACGCGCAATTCGTGGCTCCTTGAGGACGAAGAGCGTGGTACTGCCATACTCCTCGTCAATCAGTCGGGCGATCTCGGCTCGGTAGAACTGCAGCCGCTCCGCACCGAGACCGTGGGGATCGAAGGATCTCCAATCATCCCACCGGCTGCCGGCCTCGACCAGCATCCGGTCATTGACTTCCATAAGCCGCTGCGGCTCCCAGTGGCCTTTTTCGTTGGTCGGATTGGCGCCAAGCGTGTTCTTCGGCAACTCGGCACCGAGCAGGCTAATCGCCCTGGCCAGAGCGCTGGTGCCAGAGCGGTGCATACCTAGCACCATGATACAGATACGCTTCGTCGCTTCCGACTCCGCATCGCCGGCAGCCTGGGAGGTCGCACCGTGCAAATTTTCGAATGATGGACCGTTGTTCATGCCGTCAATGCTCGCCCTCGCTGAGCAACACGGTGGCCATGACAATGACGCGCCCCATATTCGGCCGACGTTCGGACACACCTTCCAAATATGACGTCATCGGGTCTCGTCTGCACTCCAGGCGCATCGCCATAGATATTGCCGGGGCGCGCGAGCGATCATCCGTCACCGATCACATCTTTGATATTTCGCCCCCGCCGCTGTACTGATTAACGTGGAGTTGCCGTCGTCGCCAGAGATTTTTTGGATTCGCCTGTGGTTAAACCTCAGCCCAATTGCTATGGGCCTGCACTTCCAGGTTGCCTCGATGGCTTTGCGAATCGCCGGCAACTTCACTACGACACCGCGTCGTTGCCATATGCGCGCCGCAGCGACTATGAAGAGATCTAGGGGCTCATCACAGCCATCGGAAAGTCATGAAGCCCAATAACAAGATGCGACACCAGCAGCGATGATTGCGGCACTAAACGGCGCTGTCGACGACATCAGCAAGGCAATAAGGCTGCACCGGGTCTGGATTGCGCTTGCTCACGAAGATATCGGCGACCAGCACAGACGCACGACGCTTGGCCCGCTTTGGCTGCTGGTCAACTATGTTGCGTTCGTCGGCACGTTCGTTTTCGTGTTCCAGCCCGCCGGCAAGGATGCTGCGGGGTATGCCGCCTATGTCGCGATAGGTCTCCTGGTTTGGTTCTACCTGATGGAAGTGATGTCCCTGAGCGTGGCGCTCTTTCAACGCGAAGAGAGCTTCATCGAAGGCACGACGCTGCCCTTGTTTGTGTATGTGATGCGACTGGGTTTACAGTCCGTCATCAGGGCCGGCTATGCTATCGCTGGTTGCGTTGCCATACTGATCGTGAGTGGTTCACCGGTCGCCGTTCCATGGCTGTGGTCTTTGGCGGGATTGTTGCTGATCTTGTTCGCCACACCGGCCCTTATCACCGTATTCGCGTTTCTCGGGGCTTTCTTTCCTGACAGCCAGTTCATTGTGGGCAATTTGCTGCGGGTCGGGATGTTCTTCACGCCTGTTTTCTGGGTGTATGATGGGAAAGACCCCATCCAAAAATATGCCTACGAATGGAACCCGTTCACCTATTTTCTGGAGATCGTCCGTTTGCCGATCATGAATGGAGAATTTCCCGCTCACGCCTTCGCTGTAACGATCATCGTGTGTTTGGTCACATGGATGATTGCTTTGCTGCTGCTTGGCCGATATCGCAAACAAGTCGTCTTCATTATCTGAGTTACCGATGGTTTCTATCAAGCTGGACAACGTTAGCCTTGTTTACAAGCTTCACGAGAAGCTGACGCTTTCAGCGCCGGACAAGCGCGTGGCTGGGCCTGGCGGCAGGATTGAGGGCTCGGGCAGAAAGCAGTTTGTCCAGGCGCTCGACGGCGTCAGTTTCGAGCTCAAGGCGGGCGACCGATTGGGCTTGGTCGGCCCAAATGGAGCCGGCAAGACCACCCTTCTCAAGGTACTCTATGGAATCTACGAGCCGTCCGCGGGAAGTGTCGCGATAGAGGGCAAAGTCGACGCTCTCTTCAACATCAACATAGGCTTCCGCCGCGAGGCCACTGGCCGCCGAAACATCGTGTTGCGCGGATTGATCAGCGGATGGACGGAAGCTGAGATCGAAGAGAAAATGGAAGACATTATCGCCTTCAGCGAACTGGGCGACTTCATCGATCTGCCATTCAAGGCCTACAGCCAGGGCATGGCCGCGCGCCTGGCCTTTTCAGCGGCAACAGCGCTTGAGCCGCAGATTTTGCTAATGGATGAGTGGATCGGCGCCGGCGACGCCTCTTTTCAGGAGAAAGCCAAACGACGCATGGACGAACTGGCGGAAAAGGCAGGTATCATCGTGCTGGCCAGCCACAGTGAGGCGCTTATCCAAAGCGTATGCACGAAGAAATTGACGCTCAAGAGCGGCCGGGTGGAATCGCTCACGGTGGAGCCGGTCAAGCGCGCTGAAAAGGTGGCTAAGCATTAGAGGCTTTTCGATCTCTTACCGGATATTCTGCCGCCTTCAACGTGCATCGTTCGCAATCGATCTGAAGCCTGTTGCAGTGATGATAGAATCCCAATAGTTGTGCCCCTTCTTCCCGGTCTCTTCGCACTCGCAATGCAGACTTCCGGATTGGCCATGCCCACGGCACTTGAGCTTACCGAACGTTCCGCCCTGCTAATATTGTCGAATGAAGTCTGCTTGAGCAGTTGAGTTAACGATGACGAAACAAGACTCCCTTCCGATGAATGACCTGAAGCGCCTATATCAGCGCTATCAAGTCGAAATCGAGCGTGAAGTAGCGAGCACGTTGCGCTCGGGGTGGTGGCTCAATGGCGCGGTCGGCAAACGATTTGCAGCAAATTTTTCCAGATTTATCGGTGTTTCGGAATGCGTCCTTGTGGCCAACGGGACTGATGCAATCGAATTTGCACTGGCCGCGGTCGTCAAGCGCAGCGGCGCGCGCGGGCGCGAAGTTGTCCTCGCGGCCAATGCCGGGGGCTATGCCAGCTGCGCCTGCTGGCACAACGATCTCATTCCGCACTACGTCGACATCGAATCGGCCAGCCAGCTTGTAGACGTTCGGTCGGTGCTGAAAGCAGTTAACGCAGACACTGCTGCAATCGTCGTCACGCACCTTTATGGCGGCGTTGTTGATGTCCGGGCCATCAGGGCGAGACTTGCCGAGGCTGGGCTCTCGCACATTCCAATTGTGGAGGATTGCGCGCAGGCGCACGGGGCAAGGATCGGAAGCGACGTTGCTGGCTCTCTGGGCGATATCTCCACTTTCAGCTTCTATCCAACCAAGAATCTCGGAGCAATGGGTGACGGTGGCGCCGTTCTCACCTCCGACGCGGCAGCCGCCGCACACGTGCGACAGCTGCAACAATATGGCTGGAGTTCAAAATATCATGTCGGCGTGCCCAACGGGCGCAACTCTCGCATGGATGAGGTTCAAGCGGCAATACTGGACGTTCTGCTGGGCGATGTGGATATCCGCAATGGGCAGCGACGTGCCATTCTCGACCGATATAGGTCGGTCGCCGGGCATCGACTGCAGTTCCTGGAGGGTGGCGATGGCGCTGTCGCCCATCTCGCCGTCGCGCTCTGCGACGATCGAGATGCATTCAGAGCGTTCATGAGCGAGCGCGGCGTTGATACCGACATTCACTATCCTGTGCTGGATTGCGATCAGGTCGGCTGGGCGGAGTTGCCCATGAAAGGAATGGAAAATCTCGCTATTTCAAGAGGCAGCGTCAGCCGCCTCTGCTCCGTCCCGTGCTATCCCGACATGACGAGTGACGAAATAGAGCAGGTGTGCCTGGCCATCCGCGAATGGGAGGCAATGTGACAACACGCTCGATCGTTTTCCCGATCTATCGAAATCAGGCAAACATCCCCTCCCTGCTGCAGGCGGTCGCTGATTTCCATTCCAGATATCAGGGCGACATCGAGTTCGTCTTCGTTGTCGACGGATCACCTGACGAATCCGGCCCTCTACTGATCAAGGAATTGAAGAGCACGGGCTACGACTACAAGATCATCTTCCACAGCCGGAATTTTGGTTCTTTCACCGCCATCCGCACCGGCCTCGAACATGCATCGGGCAATCACGTTGCGGCCATGGCGGCCGACCTGCAGGAGCCGCCGGAACTGATCGCCGAATTCTTTTCGAAACTGGAAAAGGATGAGGCGGACGTGGTGTTTGGCCAGCGAGCCGGGCGTAGCGATCCGCTTCTCACCAAATTTCTATCGAGGGCTTTCTGGGCCGCCTACCGTAGGTTGGTCCTGCCCAGCATGCCGAGCGGCGGGGTGGATATCTTCGCCTGCAATCGCCCGGTGCTAGAAGCGATCCTGTCCATCGAGGAGCCGAACAGCTCGCTTGTCGTGCAACTGTTCTGGGTCGGCTTCAGGCGGGAATTCGTGCCCTATCGCCGGCGCGAACGGGAGCACGGAACAAGCGCCTGGGGCATAGCACGGCGGTTCCGATACATGATGGACAGCGTCTTTTCGTTCTCCGATTTTCCGATCATGCTCACACTCTGGGTGGGCTTCGCAGGCTGCGTCTTGAGCCTGATATTTGCCACCGTTACCGTGATTGCCCGCCTGCTCGGCAATATCGATCCCGCCGGCTACACGACGCTGGTGCTGCTGATTACGGGCTTCGGTTCGGCCAGTCTCCTGGTTCAGGGCATTCTTGGCTGCTATCTGTGGCGGGCGGTTGAAAACACCAAGTCACGTCCCTTGCGTATAATAAGCCGCGTCGTCGACGGGACTTCTGCATGACTGACAAGACGTTCTTTGTCCACGATCGCGGTATTTGTGAAAGCGCACATATCGGCCAGGGCACGCGCATATGGGCGTTCGCCCATGTTCTGCCCGATGCCGTGATCGGCTCGAACTGCAACATCTGCGACCATGTCTTCATAGAAAACGATGTGGTGGTCGGTGACGACGTGACCATAAAGAGCGGCGTTCAGCTGTGGGATGGCGTGCGTCTTGGCAATCGCGTGTTCGTCGGCCCGAATGCCACTTTCACCAACGACCGCTTTCCTCGCTCGAAACATTACCCGGAGACGTTTCTCAGGACGATCGTCGAGGATGACGCCTCAATCGGCGCCAACGCGACGATCCTGCCGGGCATAACCATTGGCCGTCGCTCAATGATTGGCGCGGGCGCGGTGGTGACCAAGAGCGTGCCAGCCAACGCGGTCGTGGTCGGCAATCCCGCCATCATCATCGGCTACCAGACCGGGCCGCAGGTCGAACCGGTGCTGACACAGGCTATTCCCAGCGCTGCCGGCGAGAGAATGCAACTCGGCGTCGGCGGATGCGAGCTCTGGCGCCTGCCGCACTTCAGCGACCTGCGCGGCGAACTCGCTCCGCTCGAATTCGGACAGAACCTGCCCTTCAAGCCGCTAAGGTCGTTCCTGGTCTATGGAGTCCCCTCCGACAAGGTCAGAGGGGAACACGCGCACCGCCTGTGCCATCAGTTCCTGATCGCCGCCCACGGCCGGCTGTCGGTGGTGGTCGATGACGGCCGGGACAGGAAGGAAGTGTCGTTGGCGGAGCCGTCGATCGGCCTTTATTTGCCGCCGGGCGTCTGGGGCATTCAGTACAAATTCCAGCCAGACACGGTGCTGCAGGTCCTGGCTTCACATCCGTACGACGCCGCCGACTATATCAGGGACTATTCAGATTTCCTCACCGCGGTCGGACGGGATGGCCCCTAACCGCATAGGCTCGGACGCCGCCCGCTTTCTTGTCGCCGGCGGCTTCAACACCGCGCTGACCAGCCTCGCCTACTTCGTTGGCCTCATGGTGCTGCCATCGGCTATCGCCTACACCTTCGCCTGGCTGATAGGCCTCGTGTTCGTGATGGTGTTCTATCCTGATCGCGTCTTTCCAGGCGGGCGCACCGGCCTCACCGACCGGCTGGCGATCGGTGGCTCGATCGCGGTTGTGTTCCTGATCGGGTTGTCGATCCTCCACGTATTGGAAAGCGTCCTACAAAATAAAGCAGCCTCGTTTTTCATCACGCTGGCTGCAACGACCGTCATCAACTTCCTGATTTCCCGATGGATACTGCGCCGGCCATGCTGACACGCCCTATCACAATCCGACCGGCCGCCAATCTGTTCGCGATCTTCGTCATGATGTACTTTTCGGAGCTGGCCTCCTTTCCGCTGTCGATCGACGAAGAGGTGAGCGCGTTCAGAACTGACTCTTCTATCTGGATCGTGCAGGGGCGCTGGGGCGCCTATCTCATAGAGCGGTTTCTCATCCCACACCCCGTGATGCCTTTCCTGCCGGCCGCAGTATTCGGCGCGGCCTGCGTTGCGGCCTATCTGCTTGTTATGGACCTGCTCGACAAGCATGAGTTCTCTCTGGCCGATTACGCATGCTTTGCGGTGTTCTGCAGCTTCCCGACCTGGTTCTTCATCGTAGAGTTCTATTCTAACATCGCCACTGTCGGGATCGGCCTGTTTGCCGCGGCGGCGGCCCTCTGGTTGAGCGGTAAGAAGGAAACACCCCTGATCGGCTTGCGCTTCTTATGCGCGATCGTTGCTGGCGGCTTCGCAGTCTCGACCTATCAGAGTTTTGCAACCGCACTGTTGACCTTGGGCTTTGCCATCTCTGTTCTGCGGGCGCGCGCCGGCATCAGCAGATCATTGCTGCAAGATCTGTTGCGCGTCGCCGCATTGGTGATCGGCGCGGTGCTTGTCTATGCCATCGGCAATGCCGTTTTCAGATATTTCGCCAGTTGGCGGGATGCTTATTTCGATTCGCTGTCTCAACCGGAATTTCTCTTCCAGCATCCGGGCGTGGTCATCGGACGTGTGCTGAAGGCGGTGGGAGACACCTACGGCTTGGACAACGGCACCTATGGCTCCACGCTGTGGGCTATTCCGCTCCTGATCATTCTGGGCATCTGGGCCATTTTCAAGGATGCGCCTCGTACAAAACTGCTTGCTACGGTAGCGGCCTTGGCTTGTTTGGTGGTTCCCTTCGCTTTCCATTTTCTCGCCGCGGGCACCATGCCCGTCAGGTCCTTGGTCGGGGCACCTTTCGCGGTATGGCTTTTTGCCTACGCCGCCGTAACCAACGCAAACACGCGGATATGCATACCGGCCGCGATATTGCTGGCGCTTGCGCTCTTCCAGATTCAAGTCATCCAGAACTACCGCCAGGCGTCCAGCTATCTGGTCGAGAAGCACGATACGCTTTTGGCCGCTGCCCTCTATGACCGATTGTCGACGGCGCCGGGGTTTGATGCAAAACGCACTTACGCCATCAGTGTGTTCGGCTCACAGCCATTTGCGACCACATACCCAAAAACGCCCGGTTCAACGGTGGGATATTCGTTCTTCGAGTGGGACGGCGGCAATCCTTGGCGGATTGCTTACTATATGAAACTGCTGGGTTATTCCAATTTGAACGGTGCGACCCAGGATCAAGTCGACCAAACAATTGTCCGTCTTTCGATGATGCCGGCGTGGCCAGCCCCAGGCAGTGTAGAAATCAAGGACGACATTGCGCTGATAAGGCTTGGCGAGGCCCCCACCTACCCAAACCAGCAAGCCCTTGCAAGGGTGACTACTCGATGAGGGCACCGCAATTAATCTGCCTTGAGGAATTCGTTCCAAAACGTCAGGCCCGATTAGCCGCTTTAGATTAGCGTGACGGGTTCAGGCTGCTAAGCACTCTGCTCCTATAGCGCTGCGGCAAAGTCTTTGGCAAGGACGCCGGATTAAGAATGTTGACCAAGCCCTGAGACTGCGGAATGACCATCCGCTTGGCTAGTAGTTTGAGGTGATCCGTTTGACGATTGATTGGTTGACTGGGGTTAGGCGCGTGTTACATGGTCGCGCGCCTCACGAGAATGCCAGAATGAGCGAGAATATTCGCATGTTTTCCACTGCTGTCCCCCACATCAAAGCCGCGGAACGTGCGGCGATTGGCGGATGCACCGTTGAAGAGGCGCTCGCGTTGCTGCGCCTGATGAGTCTAGACGACTTCGGCCTCTTTTTGATCTCACTGCCGAACAACAAGGACTATCCTGGCTTATCGCGCCTCCTCCCTGCGATGGCCAACGACGAGGTGCAGAAGACCTGGACCGGAGCATCTGGCCTCGATCTCTATCGACAAACAAGTTCGTTTGCCCGCCAGCTCGAAAATAACTTCACTCGATATGCGAAGAAGCCTCTGGCAGGCTCTGACATCCTCGACTTCGGGTGTGGTTACGGCCGCATCCTGCGCATGATGTACTACTACAGCGACCCATCCCGCATATGGGGCGTCGACGCCTGGGACAAGTCTATCAATCTGTGTCGAGAAACAAGACTAGCCGGCAATTTCTCCCAATCTGAGCGAATACCTTCTGATTTACCAGTCGGCGATCAAAAGTTCGATTTGATCTTCGCTTTCTCAGTGTTCACGCATCTTGCGCCCTCGACTGCCAAGGCTTGCCTCATGGCAATTCGAAAATACATTAAGCCTGGCGGGTTGTTCGTGGCCACTATTCGGCCTATCGAATTCTGGCCGTTCATCGATGGAATTCGAAAGACTGCCATAGCCCCCAAAATGCAGTCGAATCATCAAAATAATGGATTTGCCTATCTTCCTCATGATGGCGTCGAAGGCGAAACATACGGCGACATCTCTTGCGAGATAGACTTTTTGGACGGGGACGGTTGGAAAATAGTGGGATATGACCGATCGATACTCGATCCATTCCAAGTGTCGGTGCTGATGCAACCGGCTTCCCTATGAGGATCATGAGCTCTGGGCGCCCTCAAACTTAGATCGCTTCAGGGCCATCGCAGGCGTCACGAATTTGTGGACACCATCGTTTCGCGGGCGCCGTCCAGATTGCAGTCATCGGGCTGAATAGCGAACCCCTCCAAACCATTGGGACCTATCTGCCTAAGGATAGCCAATCCGCGAGAAGTCATCTCGGCATCTGTCATCTCAAGATATGACGTCTGGTTTACCTCGGGGCGCCAATGTCGATCCAAGAATAGCGCCGGCTCCGAGATATCGGAGAATTCGTTGAGAATCTGCAAATTCTCTTTCCGGAAACGTTTTGCGATATTTTGGGCCGTCAGGGGGTCGAGCATGGGAGCGTTGGCGCGTTTGTACTCGTCGGGTAGCACTGTCAGCAACCGTGTTTCGAGCTCGACGTCGTGATACCCCGAGAAGAGATCCCGCGCGCCTTTGGCCATCAGGTGGATGAGAGAATAGTCGATCCCCTCGTTTGCCCTCAGGTCTAGTGGGGAGACGCTGCTCCCAATCAAATCGAAGAAGTCCGAAACGATACCACCTCCGACAAGAGTCGGTCCAAGCGGTCTGACAATGACCCGAGCTCGTGGCAGTGCCGCGCGCCACGCGTTCAGCGATGCCAGACAATTTGGCATTCCGGTTGTCAAGCAACGCTCGACGAAGGCCCGAAGGCTGGTGGCATCTTTCATGTACCACTGCTTCCACGCGCTTGGTATCCATTGGAATTGCGGGCGCATGTACAGGACGACGATCGTATCGATCTCGCGATCAATTCCGGAGAAGAGTCGCGGCTTATTCGCAGATTCAAGATTTTCTGCAGAAAGTACTGTGACAGGCGGCGCAACTCTTTTGATTTCCCTATCGAGCCGCTCAGCCAATACCTCGCCTCTATCGCATGCCTCTTCGACCAACCATTGCGGGATCCCAGGCTGATCGAACGTCAGATCACCGCCAATCTTGCGAATTCCATCCCGTTCAAGCTCCGCCGAATAAACGTGCAACGCCTCTTGAATGGCGCTGCTTCCAGTTTTTCCAAAGCCGGCATGGATCACCAGTTTCATGTTCACGTGTCTATCAGAGGAGGCGCAGATCGCCGTTGATTTCAACACAGGTTCAGGTTCAGTACGACGCCTACAGTTTAACCCCACATAAGAAGCCTCAGTGGCAGCGCGAGTACAGTCTTTGATTAGGTTCGCTGCTAAACGCCGTACGCCAGCCACCCAGTTCACCTTCGCGTTATCGCAAGTGATAATTGAAGGGGACGCCCTCATCAAGCGCTCAAAGCGGTTGCCGAAGGAATTCAGGTTGGATCTTGTGAATTTTCGACAACGTTTGGGCAGATGATGGCAACCGTCGATACCGAATCTGCCGTAGCCATCGGTTGAGCGCTCCAGCCTGCGAAAACTAGAGGAGGCGAATCGCAGGACACAGGTGTAAAGAAGATGCGCCCCACGTTGCACCTATCGTCAACATTTTCAGCCCGCCTTTGAATTGACGTTCCTCTTTGAACCGTGGCCAGCACCGCCAAAATCGAGACACTGGCCTTGACCAACCGTCAAGGATTGACCCAGAGAGGATCAATGGAAAATCCGTCCCCACTGATCGAATTTCAGGGCGTTTGCCCGATTTGCGCCGAGCGCAAGACGTTCACTGCACCAGACGACTACAACAGTTGCCGAGATTCCTTGCGGGGCATTGATTGTCCGCTGAACAATTGCGTGACGCGCGAGCGAGCCGCCGCTGACGTCGTATTCTCGATCTTCCCAAGAGAAGCCTTTAAAACGCTCCGCGTCCATGAATCGGCGCCAGGCGGCCGGGGGCTTTCGCTCTGGCTTTGGCACAACGCCAGGCAAAAGGTGTTTTCGGGCTACTATCCGGACAAGTCGTTCGGAACGATGGTTGGGCACATCAGGAATGAAGACTTAGAAGACCAGACATTTCCCGATCGAAGCTTTGACTTGGTTATCCATCTCGATGTGATGGAGCACCTGTTCGACCCCTTCGCGGCATTGAGTGAGATATTCCGCACTCTCGACCATGGCGGGATTTGCATCTTCACCGCGCCGACATACGCCGAGAGAGTGGCTTCGGAACAGGTTGCTTTTCGAGAGTCTGACGGCATCAGGATCGTCGGCGAGCCTGAGTATCACGGCAACCCTCAAGATCCTACCGGATCGCTGGTTACATGGCGGTATGGCTATGACTTGCCCCTGTTGATCCAGAGACGCACCGGCTTCGACGTCGAAGTCAGGAGAATGCAGTCGAAGGGCATTGCCGTCCTTGGGCCCATGACAGAGGTCTATATCTTGAGAAAGCCTGACGCGCTCCACTCCAAAGGAGCAAAGATCACCGCCGCATCGCCCCCGATCAAGCCAAGCATATCAGCAGCGGTCAAATCGGTTGCAAAGATGGCCGTCCGTGTGTTCCAGCGCTCGGCACAGGCTTCTTAAGGCGGTCCCTTGGGGCGGGCGGTGTGCGACTCAGCCGTTGCCCGCTGTTGCGAACTCCCCAGGAATTGGGCTTTGGCTCTGCCGCCAGCGATACGTGAGAGCGACGCCCTCATCAAGCGTATGAACAGGGCGCCAACCGAGCTCACGTTCGATCTTCTGTATGTCGAGAACGTTTCGGCGGACATCGACTCCACGGGCCGGCGCGTAGACAAGTTCCGCCGGAACGCGAAGAATGGCGGAAATCTTGGTTGCCAGCTCGATCACGCTGGTTCCAACGCCCGAGCCGACATTGTAGACCTCTCCCGGCCTCCCGCGCTCCCCAAGCAACATCAACGCGTCGGTAACGTCGTCGATGTAAACGAAGTCGCGAACATTTTTGCCGTCGCCCCAGATTTCGACAGGCGCCCCGTTGCCAATTCTCTCGAACAGTGCGGCGATCAGCCCCTGCCCTTTCGCCGCCGATTGGAAGGGGCCAAACGGATTCGATATCCGCGCTATCACGAAGTCGGTGCCGTGCAAGGTCCGGTAGAGACTGAAGTACCGCTCGATTGCAAGCTTGACCGTTCCGTAGGACGAGATCGGAAGATTAGTATGTTCCTCGGAAATCAGCGCGGCATCCGTCTGGCCGTAGACGGTCCCGCCTGACGACGAAAAGACCCATCGGCAGCCTGCACCTTGCGTGGTCTCCAGCAAGGCTACTGTCGCCATCAGATTGGTAGCGATCTCCGCTACCGCCATTTCGGTTTTTGCTGTCGGCCTTGTCGAGCTGACGAGGTGAAAGACAATGGCTCCTTCCATCGCCTCCAGAAGCTGGCCGGGTGGAGAAACAAGATCGCCAAGGATGACCCGTGCCGAAGCCGGCCAGCTCTCGGACGCCTTGTGCGCGAAGCACGTCAGCTCGAAACCCTCTTCGGCGAGCTTGCGTGCGAGATTGACCCCGATAAAGCCCGAAGCGCCAAGGATAACTGCTTTTTTCCGCAGATTGAGCTGCGGCTTGTGCTCATGTGTCATGCCGCGTCCGCACCTTGAATGCCGAGATGGCTGCGCACGTGCTCCAGCCACGCATCGGCCTTACGTCGTGTTTCGGCAGAGATGCCCACGAAAGAGCGCGCGAGTTCCTGCATCTGCCGCACCTCGTCGAGATGCCTCTGCGCCATTTCTGCCCTCGTCACGCTGCTTGCGTGACGCCGGTGAGAATTAAGCCGCTTTGCGCTGAACCGGATTTTGCCTTGCAACAGGACCCTGAGGTAAACGAGCCAGTCTCCCGCCACACGATAGCTGAACAACTCCTCACCCAGGTCGGCGATCACGCTGTTTAGAGCCGTGCGGCGAAAGAGGGCGGCGCTGACATTCGGGATCGTGTTCTTGACAGCCATCGCTTCGCTGATTTCGTCGGAACCGTTGCGCACATAATCAGCGGACCATCTGTTCGAAATATCGGCGGTGTAGGCGGTGTAGTCCTCTGCCAGGGTAAATCCCGCGCCGTCCACCTGGCGAGACTGACTGTAGGCAATCACAACGGAAGGATCGGCGAAGGCCGGTACGAGTTCCTTCAGAAAATCAGGCGCCGCAAAATCATCAGCCTCAGCAAGCCAGACAAGATCGCCGCGGCATCGCGCAATCCCCTTTACCCATTGCCGAAACACGGAACCTGAGTTTTGCTCGTTGACGATCACCTCGCCATCCAGTTCGGGTCGCTCGGACAGGAAGGCGTCGACAATGCCGGCGCTTCCGTCGGTGGAGGCATCGTCAAGCACGACAAGCTCATAGATTGGCCAGGTCTGGTCCGAGATGCTGTTCAGCCGCTGCATCAGGTGATGCGCGTAGTTGTAGTTTGGGACGACCACCGACACCCGCTGAAGCCCGGTCGCATGGTGAAGTAGATCCAGCAGATATTGTCGCATGGATCCTACGCCAGCGCCGCTCGGTTGCACCGGACGGTTCAGGACATCTCGCAGCTTCGCCGCAAAATCCTTGCTGTTCAGGTTCTCTGCAAGCAGCCCGCCATGTTCGAGTACGAAATCCGCCGCGCCAGTTGCCCCTTGAAAGGCAACGACCGGCACGCCGACTTCCGCAGATTCCAGAACGACGTTCGGAAACGGATCTTCGCGCGAGGTCAGTGCGTAAGCAGACGCGCCTGCGTAATATGCCATCGGCTCCTGGACGAAACCGACGAACTTCACCCGCTCCGTCAACTTCCGCTTGTCCAGCGTGGACGCAATCTTTTCTTCCATGCCGTCATCGAAGTGACCAACCCAGATGAAGGCCGTATCGGGATGTGTGCGGAGCACTTCCTGCGCCATGTCGATGAAAATGTCCGGCCCCTTGCGGTGGTCAACAAAGGCTACAGCGAGAACATAGCGTGTGCCTGGAGCGAGCCCGTGCTGTTTGCAGACCAAGCGGCGGGCTTCTTCGGCCCGATGCTTGAACGGATTTTTCCGGACCAAACCTTGCGGGCGAATGACCGCCTTGCTGAGTGGTTCGCCCAGGAATTGCTCAAACCCCGACTGCACCATCGGAGCCGCAAAGACCACGATGTCGGCGTACCGGTTAATGGCCGCGGCGTGTTTCTCGAGATGATACTGTTGCAAAACCCCTGGCAGTTCGTGGACCAGCGCCACCGTACGGAAGCCTGCCTCCTTCAACATTGGAACAATGAGACCAGATACCGCGGTGTTTGCGATGGCGACCTCGGCGCCTGCACTGCGCATTGCCTGGAGTTTGGCAAGCACCCGGTCCGACGGTTCGATGTCGAGGGCTATTCGGTGAACGGTTGCGACTTCGGCGAAGCGGGGCAGCATGGGACCGTCGCCCAGGACGATTAAGTCGACGTCGAATCCGAGCGCGACGAACTCGCGAACCATCGCCAAAGCCAGATATTGCGCACCGTGCGGATGGGCGTCGTGGGAAACGACGACGATCCGAGGTTTGCGTTTCCTATTCACAGCCTCCATGGCATCGCGGGTCGCCTGCAAATAGGCAAAACCGGTTGCGGCATCCGGCTCCAGATGGGCACCTTCCGCCCACTCATTCCATGCATTGACGAAGACAAGCTGCTCACTCGGCGCGCTGACATGGCTCAGCGTATCCTCAATGGCGTTTTCCAGCCACGTTCGGTAGAGGTCCGGGGTGTTGTTGATAAATACGCCCGCGCCATGCTTGCGGCGGGCCGTGTTGTCCCAGCCGGGGCAGACCGAGCGAAAGAGCTTGTAGTGGCGGGGCTGATAGTTTTCGCTCCGCTGAGGAAAGACCGACCAGTCATAAACGTTCGCAGAAAAATCCTTCCGCAACGGAACCACAGCATGCGTGACGTTCGGCGGTGATGATCTGTTGGGCGGAAACTCAACAGCTGCATCGAACCCGTACTGACTAGGGTCTCCAGCTTCAAACGATTGGGTGTAGGCGAGAAATATCTCGCCTATGCCGTTTTCACGGCACCAAGTCCGCCACCGCCGCGCTGTTTGATCCGACGCCGGGAGCAAGCTCGGTCGATAGACAAGCAGCAATGGCTTGCCATCGATACGAATGTAACGCGGATCACGAAGATAGGGGGCGACTTCGGCAATGAAAGCGAGGTCGTCTTCCGCGGAATGGTTCTGCGCGATGAGGATTTCCTGATCCAACCCATCCCATCGGCGCGACCAGTTCTCGTTTGCCCAGCACAGGCAGAACGGCAGGTCCAGACTCCGGTCGGCCAGCCAGTTCTCAAGCGGCTTTTCGAGCAGCCTCTTGCCTCCGAACCAGTAGAAGTAGAAGCAAAAGCCTTCGATGCCATAGAGCTTGGCGAGTTCAATCTGTCGGCGCTGCACGGCCACGTCGCGCAAATCGTAGTAGCCCAGCTCATCGGGCACATGCGGCTGGTGATGACCCACGAATTGCGGCTGAGCTGGGCCGACATTTGTCCACTCCGTAAACCCCTCTCCCCACCATTGATCATTCTCCGGGATTGGATGAAATTGCGGCAGGTAGAAAGCGACAATCCGAACGGGTTTTCGTAGCAGCGGCGAAGCCTCGAGACGCGGAACATAGGTTGCCGGCGGCGCCACCTGATAGTCTACGCCGGACACAGGCGGCTGCCACGATGGAGGACCGATGCCCAGGTCGCCGGGCGCCTGGAGAGTCCTCCAGGCGCGGTAGGCATTTGTCGCCTGGAACAACGACGGGAACGTTGAAAAGACGGCGCTCTTCACTCTCTGCTTGACCCCTGTCGGGAGCGGAAGCCAGTGCCAGCCTTTGTGAGCTCCGCGCGTGACCGTCCTGCGAACCCTTCCCGGCGTGTCACCAATTGAAGCGACACCTCGCCTGACCCCGCGCAAGAGACGGGTCACACGCCAGGACGTGCTGGCGTAGACGGCATCAATCACATCGTGCAGGCGCTTCTCCTCCGAACGGGCATGATCGCGATCAGAGAGCAAAATGCTGGAAGCCACGTGTGCGGCCGAGAGTTGCGTCTTAAGGGCTTGAAGTTCCTCAGCGGTGCTGGCGGTGTCGGCTTTCGCGCGGGCTGTCTCGCCCGCGAGGGCCTGAAGCTGCTCGACGATCCCGACAGCCTCGGCCTTTGCGCGGGCTGCCTCGCCGGCGACGACTTGAAGCTGCTCGGCCATCCTGGCAGCCTCGGCTTTCGTACGGGCTGTCTCGCCCGCGAGGACTTGAAGCTGCTCGGCCATCCCGGCAGCCTCGACCTGTGCGCGGGCCGTCTCGGCCTCACTGTTCCTGATCTTTTCTCGGGCTTCGACGAGCTCGTCGGCAAGCGCCCGCAGATGTGCCGCATACCGGCTAGTTGCTTTGCGGTTTTCCGCAATTTCCTGCTCAATTGTCATCGATTGAGGGGACCACGGATTTCTGGCCTCGTCGGCGACAATGGCGGCTGCGCCATCCACGGTCATGATCTCTGGCGCAACGACAGCGCTCCGACCGGCCACAAACCGGGGCCCCAATACGTTTTCCAGGGCCGGTCGTTTGGTTATGACACAGAGCGAGTTCAGGAACTCGATGGAATGGATCGACGTTAGCGACGTCTCATCGAATGCAATGCCGTAGCGGTTGGCGAAGGCCACGAGGGCATCGGTTCGACGGTGCGCCAGCCCCCAATGTTGGTGGTTAATCAGGTCAAGCAGCCGCTTGAAGAACGACATCGAGGAAAGCGGATCATAGAGGCCGCCCTCGAAGTCTTGCCAGTAGCTCGTATGCAGATCTTCAACGACAAATACTCCACCCTCGGCAAGATGAGGGAAATATCGCGAGAAGGTTTGCACGACATCCGAAGATTTGTGTGAGCCATCGTCGATGACGATGTCGAATGCCTCGGATTTCTCAAGGATATGGCGTTGCGTTTCATCGGCGTTGGCATCACCGACGACGACACCGATCCTCTTGTCATCGAAATTCAGCAGACCGCAGGCCGGGTTGATATCGCAGCCAATGATGGACTCGGCATGCGGAAAATATTTGCTCCATATCTCGAGCGAGCCGCCGTTCTGGATTCCGATTTCGAGCATCCGGACCGGTTGATTTCGATATCTCGAAAAAAACCGATCATACTCGTCGAGATAGATCGACCATTTGTCCGAGACTTTGCCCTCATGGGTACCGTAGAGCTGGCGAAGCAACCGTTCACCGGCATCCGTCGATTCGACATTCTTTTGCGGACCGCTGCTCTTGGGCGAGCGTGTTGGCTTTTTCATTGTTGCAGACTGTCCTTGACCGGCGTCAAATCACCCGGGGTGGGCTCTGGACACAAATCCGTGGCGCCATCTCGCAATCGAAGTCCCAAATTCCCTTCCACCAGGCGGAGGATCACAATCTGGGCGGAAACTTGCCACTCCGGCGCCTCCCATCCGAATGCAGCCGCGAATTTCACGCTCGACAGCCGCGAATTAGCCGGGCGCTTTGCCTTTGTCGGGTAGTCGTTGGTCGCGATGTCGCGTATCCGCGCGTACGCGCCACCTCGCGTCCGGCTCGTCTCCAACAGATGACGGGCAAAGCCGCTCCAGTTGGTCTCGCCGGTGCCGGCGAGATGGTAGATCCCATAGCCGTCGAAGCTGTCGTCGTCGCGCAACATCGCCGCCGCATGCAGGATCGCATCGGCAATATCAAGCGCAGAAGTCGGATTTCCCCATTGGTCGGCGACGACAGCGATCTCGTCGCGGTCGCGCGCCAGCCGCAGCATGGTTTTCACGAAATTCTTGCCGAACGGGCTGTAGACCCAGGCCGTGCGCAGGATCAGGTGGCGCGGATTGAGCGCTGCCACCGCCTGTTCGCCGGCAAGCTTGGAAGCGCCATAGACGCCGAGCGGCGCGGTGGTGTCGGTCTCGACATAGGCGCCGTCCTTCGAACCGTCGAAGACGTAGTCGGTCGACAAATGGATGACGGGGACGCCGAGCCGAGCCGCTGCCTCGGCGACCTTGCCGGCCCCAACGGCGTTCATCGCGAAGGCCAGTTCGGGCTGATCCTCGGCCTGGTCCACCGCAGTGTAGGCGGCGGCCGATACCACGACATCCGGCCGCGCTGCTGCGATGGCGTCGAACACCGTGTCGGGTTGCGTGAGGTCGAGGGCCGGCCGACCGACGGCGACAACCTCGATGCCGTCGCGCGCCTTCCCGGCCTCCAGCAGGCTGGTGGCGACCTGACCGTCGCGTCCGGTGACAACCAGCCTCACGCCACGCCCTTCCTGCCTTCAACCTGGCCCCGGGACTGGACTTGGCCAAGCCGCTCGCCGGCGTAGCGCTGCTCGCGGATCGGCCCCCACCACCACTTGTTGTCGAGGAACCAGTCGACCGTCCTTGCCAGACCGCTGTCGAAACTCTCAGCCGGCGCCCAGCCAAGATCCCTGCCGATCTTGGAGGCATCGATGGCATAGCGGCGGTCATGGCCTGGGCGATCGGTGACGAAGCTGATCAAATCGCGATAGCGTTTGCCGCCGGCGCGTGGCCTTCTCGCGTCGAGAAGGTCGCAGATCGTCTCGACGACGCTCAAGTTGGTACGTTCGGAATTGCCGCCGACATTGTAGCTCTCGCCCGGCTGCCCCTTGGTGGCGACCAGTTCTAAGGCACGTGCATGATCCTCGACGAACAGCCAGTCGCGCACATTGGCGCCGGCGCCGTAGACCGGCAGCGGCTTTTCGTCGAGCGCGTTGAGGATCACCAGCGGGATCAGCTTTTCGGGAAAGTGATAGGGTCCGTAATTGTTCGAGCAGTTGGAGAGCACGACCGGCAGGCCATACGTCTCGTGCCAGGCCCGCACCAGATGGTCGGACGCCGCCTTCGAGGCGGAATAGGGCGAGGATGGCGCGTAAGGCGTCTCCTCGACGAACATGCCGCCGTCGAAGGGCAGATCGCCGAACACTTCATCGGTCGAGACATGGTGGAAGCGGAAGCGGGCTTTCCCGTCCTCGCCAAGGCCGCGCCAATATTCGAGCGCCGAATTCAGCACCCGGTAGGTGCCGACGATGTTGGTCTCGATGAAAGCGCCGGGTCCATCGATCGAGCGGTCGACATGGCTTTCGGCGGCGAGATTCATGACGACGTCGATCTCGTCGCGGTGGAGGATGTCGAGGACCGCCCGCTCGTCGCAGATGTCGGCCTGCGCAAATTTGTAGTTGTGCGCATTCTCAATCGTGCGCAGCGAGGCCAGATTGCCGGCATAGGTGAGCTTGTCGAGATTGGTCACATGGTAGGCCGGATTGGCGCACAAATGCCGGCACACCGCCGAGCCAATGAAGCCGGCACCGCCTGTCACCAGAAAATTCATGGCGCTCTCCTCATATCGTCGCGCGTCATGCGAACACCTCGGCCGTGGCAAGCGTCGGCGCCTTGAGGTCCTTGGCCGAGAGCTCGAGGGCGCCGGCAGGCGAGGGCCAATCGATGCCGATGTCAGGATCGTCGAAACGGATCGATCGGTCGTGCGCCGGCGAATAGGTGTCGGTGACCTTATACAGAACCTCGGTGTCCGGCACGAGCGTGACGAAGCCGTGCGCGAAACCCTTCGGCACCAGGATCTGGTTGCCCTTCTCGGCCGATATTTCGAGCGCGACCCATTTTCCGAAGGTTTTCGAGCTGCGGCGAATGTCGACCGCGACGTCGAGGATCTTGCCTCTGATCACACGCAGCAACTTGTCCTGCGCGCGTGGAGGCAGCTGATAGTGAAGCCCCCGCACGACACCCGCAGCCGCCGAATAGGAGTGATTGTCCTGGACGAACCGCAAGTCTATGCCGGCCTCGGCAAAGCGCTCGGCATTCCAGGTCTCGATGAAATAGCCGCGCGCATCGCCGTGCCGCTTCGGCACGATCTCCAGCACGCCGTCGAGACCGAGCTGCCTGACGTCCAATCTAATTCTCCGTCAGCTCGGTGACACGCCGGCGCAGATAGGCGGCGTATTCGTTCTTGCCCAGGCGCGTGGCGCGCTCAAGCACCTTGTCGGCGGTCAGCCAACCTTGCTCGAAGGCGATTTCTTCGGGACAGGCGACCTTGATACCCTGGCGGTGCTCAATGGTGCGCACGAAGGACGAGGCTTCATGCAGGCTGTCATGCGTGCCGGTGTCGAGCCAGGCATAGCCGCGGCCGAGCTGATGGACGTGCAGTTGCCCGCGCTCGAGGTAGACGTTGTTGACCGCCGTGATCTCGAGCTCGCCGCGCGCCGAGGGCTTGATCGTCGAAGCGATGTCGACGACCTCGTTGTCGTAGAAATAGAGGCCGGTAACCGCCCAGTTGGATTTCGGCTTCTCTGGCTTTTCCTCAATCGTCAAAGCGGTGCCGCTGAGCTTGTCGAACGACACCACGCCATAGCGCTCCGGATCCTCGACATGGTAGGCGAACACCGACGCGCCGCTTTCGCGCTGCGCGGCGGCGCGGCAGAGCTGCGACAGGCCCTCGCCGAAATAGATGTTGTCGCCGAGGATCATCGACACATTGTCCTTGCCGATGAAGTCGCGGCCGATGATGAAGGCTTCGGCAAGTCCGTTGGGCTGCGGCTGTTCGGCATAGGACAATTCGAGCCCGAATTCCGAACCGTCACCCAGCAACTCGCGAAAGATCGGCAAGTCGCGCGGTGTCGAAATGATCAGAATCTCTCGGATCCCCGCGAGCATCAAGACGCTCAGCGGGTAAAAAATCATCGGCTTGTCGTATATCGGCAGAATTTGCTTAGAGATCGCTAATGTTAAGGGATAAAGACGCGTCCCGCTGCCTCCTGCAAGGATGATTCCTTTCAACAAGCTCTCCTTGAATTGCCGAGGCCCCCGCCCTGAAATCAAGTTGCTCGTGCTTAGGTATCGCGCAATGTCTTGTCAATTCAATCCCGACGCTGGATCTGCACCAGATTTGCTCTGCATCTGCCATCTCGCGGCAATTTTGACGGACCGGCCACAAGCTGCTGCCCGACCGGCCACAGGCTGGCGATGCAATCGGCACGGCGAATTGGCAAGCCGGCTTCCCGCCATCCTGGTGGACGCATGACAACAAAAAGCCGGCGGGCTCGCACCCGCCGGCTTTTTTTAGTTCAAGCGATTTCAGGGTTGCTTGGGCAGCAGCGACCAGACCGCCGGCACCAGGCTGGCGGCGAGCGCCACCTTGATCAAGTCGCCGACGATGAACGGCACGACGCCGAACTGCCACGACTTTTCCACACCGATGAGGGTGGCCAGCCAGGCAAAGCCCATGGCCATCATGACGATTTCGGCGACCAGCATGGCGTTGAACAGCTTGATCGGGTGGCGATCCCAGCCGCGATCGGCGGCCCAGCCGACAATGGCCGCCATGACGACGAAGCCGGCGAGATACCCACCGGTGCCGCCGAGCATGTAGGCGATGCCGATGCCCTTTTCAGGCGTGCTCTGGAAGACCGGGAAGCCCATGGCGCCTTCGGCCATGTAGAGAAGCAAGGTAGCGACGCCAAGCCGCAGGCCAAATGCGGTGGCGATCAGCAGGACGGCCAGCGTCTGCATCGAGATATCGACCGGCCCGAGCACGACTTTCGTCTTGGCCGACAGGGTCAAAAGCAGCGTTCCGGCGATCGCCAGCAGAAGCTGGGTTGCCAGGCGCAGCGCACCCTCCTGAGGCAAAGCGAGAGAAACAAGCGGACGCATCGTCGTTGCAAGTGCCATGGTCTTCCCCAATCCGGATTGCCGCAGATGGCGGCCTCGCTTTTTCCTATATTGGCTTCCGTGCTATGCGGCAATCGCTTTTGCCGTCCCTCGACCGGAGCTCAACGACACGCCATGGCGCTCAAATTCGACACCAGCTTCGATCCGGCCTATGGCCAGGGCGTCACCGTTGCGCCGGACGTGCAGCGCGTCACCGCCAAAAACGCCAGCCCGTTCACCTTTCACGGCACCAACAGCTACATTGTCGGGCGCGACACCCTGGCGGTGATCGACCCTGGTCCCGACGACGATGCGCATTTCCAGACATTGCTAAGGGTGATCGCAAACCGGCCGGTCAGCCACATTTTCGTCAGCCACACGCATCGCGACCATTCTCCGCTGGCCGCCCGGCTGAAAGCGCACACCGGTGCCGCCGTGCTGGCCGAAGGCCCGCATCGCCCGGCGCGGCCGTTGCGGATCGGCGAGATCAATCCGCTCGACGCCAGCGCCGACACGGCCTTCGTCCCGGACATCGCGCTGCCCGACAATGCGCTGGTCGAGGGGGACGGCTGGGCGATCCGGACCGTGCTGACGCCGGGCCACACCGCCAATCACGCGGCATTTGCGCTCGAAGGCACCGGCGTCCTGTTTCCAGCCGACCATGTGATGGCGTGGGCGACCTCGATCGTGGCGCCGCCGGATGGGGCGATGGCCGACTACATGGCCTCGCTCGACAGATTGATCGCGCGGGGCGACCGCCTGCTGCTGCCCGGCCATGGCGGCCCTGTGAGCGCGCCGCGCAGCTTCATGCGCGGGCTGAAGACCCACCGTAAGATGCGCGAACGGGCGATCCTGGAGCGGATCCGGGGCGGCGACCGGACGATCCCGGACATGGTCAAGGCGATCTACAGGGACACCGACCCGCGCCTGCACGGCGCCGCCGGCCTGTCGGTGCTTGCCCATCTCGAGGACCTGGTGGCGCGCGGCCTGGTCAGCACCGACGGCGACCCGGCCATCGACGGCATTTTTGTGCCGGTGGGTTAAGACCGCAGCACCTGTTCGCACGACACTGCTGACAAACTCAGAACCGGCTGGAACGTTCTTCCGGTTGAGGCGACTTCAAACCGTGGCAGGAGCATTCCGGATTGACCGGAAGTCGTGCCGCGGTCTCCAGCGCGACCCGCGAGGCTGTCATGGAGAGGCTCGGCAACACGTCCTCCTGCAGCAATTTCTGGCGATTGCGGTCCATGTAGTCGTTGAAGCCGGCGGTGACGAACGCCAAGGGCACGAAGCATGCGCCGATCTCGCGCGACAAGGTCGCCTCCGGGGCGATCGAATGGTTGAGCACATCCGCCCCCATGCTGCGAAAGGCCAGAGCTTCGGCGGGAGTTGTCAGTCGCGGCCCGTAGCAGTGGGCAGCGACCAACTGCTGCTCGATGCCATGGACCCGGCATTCGGCAGGCCAATGGCGCCGGGCGGTCTCGGCCAGCAATGCCGCACATCTTGGACATACGATCTGCTTGCCCGAGCAGTCGAAGCTCTGGCGGCCAGGCAGCAGTGAAAACGGGGTCTGCGACAGTTCGATGATATCGGCGTTCACCACCATGTCTCCGGGCTGGATCGCCTTGTTGACGGCGCCGATGGTGGAGCAGGCCAGGACTTGCCTTACACCCGCCTGCATCAAGACCCAGAACGCGCGGCGATGGCAGGAATGGTCGACATGGTCGCGGGGATTGCCGTGCGAATACATGCACAAGGCACGTTTCGGTTTGCCTTCGACGGTAATCGACGCATCGAACTCAAGCAGCTTCCAGTTATCGGAGCGACCGAAAGGCGTTTCAAAACTGATGTCGCGCCGCAAGGTGCGCACGCCCTCGAATTCGACATCTTCCGGGAAGGCAAGCCCCCAGTTTGCCGAGCCGGTGATGATCGCCAGCCCGACCTGAGGAATGTCGGATGATTGATCCGCCGGAGCACCGGCTGCGTGATGATTTGTGGGCATGTTTCCAGTCTCGGTCAGGATTTTTGGCGAAGGGTCACAATCAGGACGACGGCCACTACGATGACGGTCCATAAGGTCGAGATCGCCGCAATGGTCGGATCGATCTGATCGCGCAGCGACAGGAACATGAGCTTCGGCAGCGTGCTGTTTTGCCCGCTGGCGACGAAGATCGAAATCACGGACTCGTCGAGCGACGTCAGGAAGGCCATCAGCGTGGCCGACAGCAGGCTGATCTTAAGTTGCGGGACAATTATGCCGCCAATGGCTCTCGCCCAGTTTGCGCCGAGGCTGCGCGCCGCCTGAACCTGGTTCCAGTCAAAACGGGCCAGTGCGGGCAACAACACAATGCACGCGACCGGAATGGCCAGCACCGCATGTCCGACCAGGACGCCGAACAGCGTTCCGACCAGACGTTGCGCCGCTAGAACAAAGAACAGGCCGATCGCCAGCAGGATGCCCGGCACAATGGACGGGGTGAGCAGAACGCCCTGAATGGCTACGGCGGCCTTTCCGCCGAGCCTGTTCATCGAGATGCAGGCCAGCAGCCCCAGGGGCACTGCGATCATCGCCGTCAATGTGCCGAGGATCAGGCTCGTCCTGAGTGCGGCCATCCATGTCGCCGAGCCGAAGAAAGCCTCGTACCAGCGCAACGAGTATGCGCGCGGTGGGAATTCGAGAAGATTGGATGACGAAAAGGAGAGTGGGACGACGACGAGCGTGGGCAGAATCAGGAACGCCATTACGAGCGCGCAAAAGCTCCACAAGAGGATGCGGGCCAGCCTGTTGTCTGGATAGGCTTCAAGCATGGGCTGTACCGACTTTGTGCCCGGCAATCAGCCGCCGTGCAGCCAGGAACATCACACCCACCAACGCCATAAGGACGAGGAGCAGAATACCCAGGACACTCGCCGATCCCCAATCCTGAAAGGTCGACAGCGTGCGCTCGATCCGGATGGAGAGAGGATTTACCTTGCCGCCGCCAAGCACCGCCGGCGTGATGAAAAACCCTATCGTGTAGATGAAGACGATGATCGAGCCCGAGAAGATGCCGCCGGCCGAAAGCGGCAGAATGACGGTGCGGATCGTTTGCCCGAGCGTGGCGCCCATGCTCGCCGACGCGCGGACGAGGTTTGCGTCGATATCGCGCATCGCGGCATAAACAGGCAGCAGGAAGAGCGGCAGCATGTAGTGAACCATGCCGATGAGCGTTCCAGTGAAGTTGTAGACCAGCGGCAATGGCTCGGCTGTCAGGCCCGAACCGGTCAAAGCCGCGTTGATCAGGCCATCGCGCCGCAAGAGCACGAGCCAGCCATAGGTGCGCACCAGAATGGAGGTCCACAATGGCAGCATGACGAAGGCCATCAGCAAATTGGCCACCCTCGGCCTGGCGCTGGCCAGGGCGAGCGCCAGGGGCGTGCCGAGAAGAATGCAGATCGCCAACGTGCCCAGGGACAGTTCAACCGTCGTGACGAGCGCCGACCATGTCAGTCCGCTCGACAGCACCTTCTCGTAATTTCCAACGGTGTATTCGCCCCCGGTGGTCAGGAAGGATTGCCGGATAATCCAGACGATGGGCAGGATCGCCGCCAGTCCGACGATGAAAAGCGCAGGCAGCGAAAGCGAGAGGAAGAACCGCCGCTCGCGTCGAGCGTCTGCCGCGAGCGCAGGATCGGCGATGATGGTCACGCTCTCGCCCTCGGTAACGCGTGAACTTTCGCTGCCGGTGCATAGGCGGTCATCCGCTGACCGGTGGCAAGCTCGGCGCAGCCACCGGCCAGCGCCGCCGGAATGCAGACAAGAATCTCTTGCCCGCCATCAAGCACCAGCGTCAAAAGCCAGTTCTCGCCGCGAAACGCCTTGGCGCGCAGCGTTCCCTCGAGCGCCACCCCGTCTCGCCCGACGAGCTTCGCATCAAGATGGAAGCTTTCCGCGCGGATCATCAGAGCTTCGCGTGATGCATCGGCGCCGTCTATTCTGCGCACCGCGCCCGGGGCCACAATATTGGCCTCACCCATGAACTCCGCGACGAAGCGGGTCGATGGACGATCATAAATCTGCTGTGGCGTATCGATCTGCTGGATGCGGCCGGAATTCATCACCGCAACCCGGTCTGACATAATCAGCGCTTCGCGCTGGTCATGCGTCACATAGATCGTGGTGATCCCCAGATCATCGTGCAGACGCCGGATCTCGTACTGCATGGTTTCGCGCAGATTCTTGTCGAGCGCCGACAGCGGCTCGTCCATCAGCATCACGCGTGGCTCGAAGACGATTGCGCGTGCCAGCGCCACCCGCTGGCGCTGACCGCCGGACAAGGCGGCAATGTTGCGCTCCGCCAAACCTTCGAGCTTCACGCGGGCCAAGGTGTCGAGCGCCCGCTGGCGGGCCTCGCCTTTCGGCGTCTTGCGCAGCACCAACGGATACTCGACATTTGCCAGAACGTTCATGTGGGGAAACAAGGCGTAGTTCTGGAACACTATGCCGATGTCGCGCTTGTTAGGGGCTAGGCGCGTAATGTCGCGATCGTCCAACAGGAGCCTGCCGGAATCGGGCCGGACAAACCCGGCCAGAGCCATGAGCAGCGTGGTCTTGCCGGATCCGGATGGCCCGAGCAGCGTGAGGAATTCGCCAGCCTGAATGTCGAGCGAGACATCGTCCAGCGCGACGTACGACCCATAGGTCTTGCGCACGCTGTCGATGGTGATCGGGAGCGACTTCATCATGTGCTGCAGCCTTGGAGCTGATGAATTCGAGACTCAGCGGTTCATCATTTCATCGAAGGCCTTTTGAGCGGCCTCGCCATTCTTGACCCACCAGTCGGCATTCGAGAACACCGAAGTGCCGGCATTTTCAGGCGCGGTCGCCAGGGTCTTCAGACGATCCTGAGGAATAAGGCCACCTTCATAGCCGGCAGGATTGACCGGACCATAGGCGATGAAGTCGGTCAGCTTCGCCACGCGCGCAGGCTGCGTCATCGCCGCGATGAGCTTCATGGCTGCTTCCTTGTTCGGCGCCCCCTTCGGCACCGCAAGACAGTCGGTGCCGATGACCGAACCCTTGAACGTGTAGTCAACCGTGCCGCCATCGGCTTTCACGGTCTGCGCCCGGCCGTTCCAGGTAACGACCAGATCCGCCTCGCCGTCTTTCAGCAACTGCGCGGACTGCGCTCCCGAGGTCCACCAGACCGAGACATTCGATTTGATCGCTTCAAGCCGCTTGATTGCGCGCTCCAGACCCTCCGGCGTGCTGAGCACGGGATAGACGTCGGCCGGCGCCACGCCATCGGAGAGCAGCGCGATCTCGATCAGGTCCTGCGCATTGGCGCGCAGCGCGCGACGGCCCGGAAATTTGGCGACATCCCAGAACTCCGCCCACGTCTTCGGCGGATTCTCGCCATAGGTCTTGGTGTTCCACGACATGACGGTGCCATAGGAGTCGAACGGATAGCAGTAGTCGGACTTTGCGCCGGCGGGCACGGAGTTGGGATCGATGATCTTGTAGTCGAGCGGCTCCAGCAGCGACTGTGCGGCCGCCTGCGCCCCTTCCGGCGAGCCGAGATGGACGATGTCGGTGGTGATCGCACCCGAAGTGACCTGCATCTTCAGCGCGGCCAGGCCGTCGCTTTGCGTCTCCTCGCGGACATCAAAGCCGAGCTCTTTTGCAGCAGGGGCCCACATGGCCTCCTTTATGGCGTTGCCATAGTCGCCGCCCGCGGTGGTGATGGTGACTGTCTGGGCATAGACGGGCAAGGCAGCCGAGACCGCGATCGCTGCCAGGGAAATGCGTAGTAAACGGGACATGGTTTCTCCTCCTCCGGATTCATAGAATGCCGATAAGAACGGCTTTTTTGTTAATCGTAACGTTACGATTGCTGAAAACGACATCAGAGTCAAGCTGGTGCCAGGCAGGCCCGCTCAGGTTCGCCGAGCCTGAATTTGACCCTCAGGTCGAATCCGGTAACGTTGCGACGCCCAGCAAGATCAGCCGGCGCTTTCGCAAATGAAGTCGGGCGATATGGCCAATCTAAAACAGATCGCGGCGGAACTTTCCCTTTCGGTGACCACGGTGTCCCGCGCTCTGAAGGATGGGCCGGAAGTGCTGCCCTCGACCATAGCCAGGGTCAAGGAGGCGGCGAAGCGGCTCGGCTATGTTCCCAATCATCATGGTCGCGCGCTGAAAACCGGACGAACCCTGACGCTGACGGCAGTGCTGCCGATGGAGACACGCGACTACCTGTCCGATCTGTTGAAGCTTCCCTTGATCGAAGGCATGACGCTGGCGGCGCGGCAAGCGGGTTATAGTCTGTCCATCTATTCCACCACGCCCGACGACGATCCCGTCGAGAGTGTGCAGCGGCAGCTTCAGGCGCGCAGCTCAGACGGACTGATCATCACCCGCATGGTGTCGGGTGATCCGCGCGTCAAGTTGCTGCTGGATGAACGCATGCCGTTCGTGGCGTTTGGAAGAACCGACCTGGATACCGCGTATCCTTATGTCGATGTCGACAATGAACAGATTGCCTACGAGGCGACCCGACGGCTCATGGACAAGGGCTGTCGACGCATTGCCCTGCAACTTCTCGTTCCGGAGGATCAGGCGAGCGCCATGCGTCTTTCCGGATATGGAAGGGCAATGGCCGAGGCCGGTATTGCAATCGACCAATCGCTGATCGGTCATGGCATGTTTACCATGGAATCGAGCGCGGCATGGTTCGATCGCCTGCTGGCGTCGTCAGATCCGCCGACGGGCCTGGCATGCGCCAACGAACTGGGCCTTCTGGGAGCGTTACACGCTCTCGGCAAGCGGGGTCTCGAGCCTGGCCGTGACGTCCACATCGTCACGCGTGACAGCACGCGGCTTGCACGCTTCCTGCCGGCAAAGATTGAAGTTCATTTTGTGGACATGGCCGGTGTCGGACGCAAACTTATCGAAGTTCTGGAGCGCAGGATAGTCAATCCGCTCGGGCCGGTGGAGACATTCTTGTTAAAGGGCAAATTCGACTCTGGGGAATAGTCTGTCCGCAGACTTGAGCCGCATTCTTGCGGCCTTGATTCCGATTGGCTGCAAGATGCTCTGGGTATCACTCGGCCGGAGCCGGCCCCACCTGGCCGGCGACTTCCTGATCCAGTTCTGCCAGAAACTCCACAATACGAGCGGCGTTGTCGCCGAGGTCGTAGCGGCCGTAGCGGGAGGCCGAGCGCATGTCGACGACGACCGTGTCGCCGTCGTTGCTGACCCGGATTGCGACGTCGGCGGGCAGGCCGACCACGAAGCTCCGGGCCACGGCAAGGCGATCTACCGGACACCGACCCGCGCCTGCATGGAGCCGCCGGACTGTCGGTGCTTGCCCATCTCGAGGACCTGGTGGCGCGTGGCCTGGTCGCCACCGAGGGTGATCCGGCCATCGACGGCGTCTTTGTGCCGGTGGCGTAGCTTGTTCCAAAAAGTTCAGTCGACTACTTCGCGCACGTCGTCGACGCTCGAAGTGTATTTCTTCAGAAAGGTCGTGACCGCGTCACATGCCTTCTGGTAATCAGAAAAATAAATTGACTTAGGCATCTTTACCTGAACACCCCAACCATCAAAGTGCATGTATACGTCACATCTTCTCTCAACACTGTCATCTTTGTTACATACACGGATACTCGACTTTTCTCTGCCTAAAAACGCATCCACATCATCATTGCGCAAACACTGATTCGTCGAAGAACATTTTTTGCGCACCGGTCCATTGTTTAAGGAAATGAAGAAGCCACGGGCAGAACTGTCTTTGGTGCTTGAAAAGATAGAAGGCGAGAAATCGCCATTGCTGGGGTCCATTACCGCGGCTATGTCAACGGAGTGATAGCGATGATTGGGACCTCCCCCCACGCTGCTATTGCCGCCAAGCTCGTTCCAGACAAAAGCCCTTGGCAGCTTGAGGTGCCACTCCACCAGCGAGGCGTTGCCACCTTGCGCTTCGGATACATCGAATTTGAAAGCCAATTCATAGGGTTCCATACTTCGGGATGCTGAGGTTGGCATCCCGGGCAAGATCGACCTGGACAGCCGGGCAAACCTGTCTGTCACCCAATAGCCAAGACCTAGCAGTACGGCCAAGCCAAGCGTAGACGCCAGCAAAGTGGCGGATTTCTTCATGGATATTTCACCCCAAGCCGATAGCTGGTAAAACCACAACGACACCGACTCGGAAAGCTCCAAGCTTAGTATCCTAGTCTATATTACATAATGTCGCGCATAGTGCGCTTCAGATTTATTTATGGTATTAATTTTTTATTGCAGAAGGCAGCAGTCATATTCCGGGTATTGGTAAAATATTTCGCCTGTGGGCACTTACATTTTTAGTTTTTCGAGACTCGGGCTCTCTGAGAGCGGCTAGCAGCGGCCTTCGAGACCGCACGCTAGCGCAAATGGTGCCAGCGTTCATCCCCCGCGCGCAACTCTCACTCAGCCGGCGCGGCACCCACCTGGCCCGCAACCTCCTGATCAAGTTCGGCGAGGAACCCGACGATGCGCGCGGCATTGTCGCCGAGGTCGTAGCGGCCGTAGCGGGAGGCCGAGCGCATGTCGACGACGACCGTGTCGCCGTCGTTGCT